>NZ_BAAHXW010000002.1:0-1315286 GCF_054657875.1 Halanaerocella petrolearia | reverse complement strand
TAGACTCAAAATTAACTTAAGCTTAATATCAATTAAACTCAAAGAATAAAACCATTTCCAAATAAATTATATTAATATATAAATTCTGTTTTTAACTTTGATTTTAACTGTACACTGTCAACTGTTAACTGTAAACTATTAAAGTTTCCCTTTCGTAGACATAACACCCTCAATTCTCTCATCTATCTTTACTGTTTTGGCTAATGCTCGAGCAAAAGACTTAAAGACACCTTCAATAATATGGTGGGTATTACTTCCTTCAATCTGTCTAATATGTAGGTTAAGTCCTGCATTATAAGCTACTGCTCTAAAAAACTCCTCTACTAGTTCTGTATCAAACTCTCCTACTTTCTCTTTAAACCTGTAACAGAGAAGTTAAGATAAAACGTCCACTAAAATCAATAGCAGTATGCAACAGTGCTTCATCCATAGGTACAAATTGGTCACCATAGCGCTGAATTCCTTCTTTATCACCAACAGCCTCTTTAAGCGCTTGTCCTAGAACAATGCCAATATCCTCTACTGTATGGTGTCCATCAATCTCTACATCTCCTTTAGCTTTTAACCTAAGATCAAAGAGGCCATGTCGACTAAATAATTCTAACATATGATCAAGAAAAGGAACTGGTGTATCAATCTTTGCCTCTCCACTACCATCTAGATTCAACTCTAACTCTATCTCTGTTTCACTAGTCTTTCGTTCTAACTTTGCCTGTCTCATTTTTTCCTCCCCGCTTATGAATTGATAATTGACAATGTAAAATTAATATAATGCAACTTAATTGATATATGTTTAACCGTTGAGTCTGAGCTTGAGTTTAAGTAGATTTATCACGAAGTGGTTGTTAAACCTGGAGGAACCATTAAAACAACTGGGATTAAGGGCTACTTAAACTTTATATTAATTAATTAAATATCTATCACTTGTTACTCGTCACTAATTACTAAATTTATTTTTACTATTTAACTTTAATTCTTAATTATCAATTAGTCTTCTGTTCTTACTCTGATACTATTCGCATGAGCATCTAGACCTTCTACTTCAGCTATCTTTACTGCTTCATCTTTAACCTTATCTAATCCCTCTTTAGAGTAATGAATAATACTAGACTTTTTAACAAAATCATCAAGGTTTAATGGTGAATAAAACTTAGCTGATCCCCCAGTTGGTAGCACATGATTTGGCCCAGCTACATAGTCACCAATTGGTTCAGCTGCATATTCACCTAAGAAGATAGCTCCTGCATTCTTTAACTTACCTAAGATAGAGAATGGTCTATTCACCTTGACCTCTAAGTGTTCTGGAGCAAACTGATTAGTTAAAGCAATTCCTTCTTCTAGATCTTCTACTACAATTAAAGCTCCATAATTATCTAAGGATTCACTAGCAATTTCAGCTCTAGATAACTCTTGTAATTGCTCTGTTAAATTCTTCGCTTACTTCTTGAGCCAATTGGTGAGAAGTAGTTACTAAGACTGCTGAAGCCATAGGATCATGTTCAGCCTGCGATAATAAATCGGCTGCTACGTAACGCGGATTTGCTTCTTCATCAGCTAAGACTAAAATTTCACTTGGCCCAGCTAGCATATCAATATCAACATAACCATAAGCCTTTCTTTTAGCTAAAGTTACATATATATTACCAGGGCCAACAATCTTATCCACCTTCTTGACTTCATCTAAATCTAAACTCAGTGCTGCTATAGCCTGAGCACCACCTACTTTATAGATAGTATCAACTCCTACTTCAGCTGCTGCAACTAAAGTATAGGGATTTAGACTACCATCTTCTGCCGGTGGAGAAACCATTACTATCTCCTCTACTCCTGCTACCTTGGCCGGAATACCATTCATAACTACTGAAGAAGGATAAGCAGCTCTCCCACCTGGTACATAGATACCTACTCGTTTAAGTGGTTCAAACTTCTGGCCTAAAATCACTCCATCTTCCTTTATATCTAACCAATCCTCTCGTAACTGCTGCTTATGAAACTCTCTTACATTAGCAATAGATTTTTGAATAGCAGTTAAGAATTCATCATCAACTTGCTTATAAGCAGCATCAACTTCTTCTTGACTAACCTCTAAATTATATAATTGGACCTTATCAAAGCGGGCTGTATAATCTAAGACTGCTTCCAATCCTCTTTCTTTAACCTCACCCCAAATCTCTTCAACTGCCGCTACCTGTTCTGGCTGATCAAAGGAAGAGCGATTTAAAATAGCATCTAACTTATCTGTTATCCCTGCTTGACTAGTATTTAGTATATCTATCATTTTAATCCCTCCACTATTAAGTTTAAGATTAAGTCTAAGTTTGAGTTACTAAACTTAACCTTTGTTTTCTACAACCTCTTTCACCTGTTTAACAGTCTCACTTATCTTTTTATTTTCTGTCTTATAGCTGACTCGATTGACGATTAACCTAGCTGATGATTTAGCTATCTCTGCAATCTCAACTAAATTATTCTTACGTAGAGTAGTTCCTGTTGATGAGATATCAACAATCATATCAGCCAATCCAATTAATGGGGCCAACTCAATAGATCCATTTAGCTTTACTAGTTCCATTTGAAAACCTTGTTCAGTAAAGAATTTACGAGCCACATTAGTATATTTAGTAGCTACCCTCCCTGTTAAAGGTAACTCATCTAAACTCTTAATATTCTCTTCTTCAGGTAATGCTACAACCAAACGGCATCCTCCAAATTTTAGATCTACTAATTCACAGACATCTGCTCCTGATTCTAATAGTATATCCTTACCTGCAACTCCTAAATCAGCTACTCCATGCTCTACATAGGTCTGAACATCTACTGCCTTAGATAGGATAAACTCTACTTCACCACTAGGATCAGGCAAGACTAATTTTCTTGAATCGTCATCTAATTCACGGTTAACTAAACCAGCTTCTTTTAAGATTTCAACTGCTGGTGCAAACATTCTTCCTTTAGGTAAAGCAATTCGTAATTTACTCATCTAACTCACCCTCTCCTACTTTAATCTCTGCTACTTCTAATCCTGCTACTTCCTTAGTAATATAATCTACCTTTAATTCTTCTTTACCTAGAGTTAAAATTCTATCTATTCCTTTACTAACTGCATAATCTATTACTTCTGTTAACTCTCTATTTACCACTTCTAATTCTACTTGATACTCTTCCTTACGTAACTGAGTTGCTAACCTAAAGCCTTCTTCTCTCTCTTCAGAAGTTACTAACAATAAAACTCTGTCTTCATCAGTATCAAACTCATATCCTTGTTTTTCTAAGGATAATAATAATCTATCAGTACCAATAGCAAATCCTGTCGCTGGTACAGAATAGCCAAATTCCTCTACTAGACCATCATAACGGCCACCACCACAGATTGTATAGCCTAAATCATGTGTATATCCTTCAAATACAATTCCTGTATAGTAATCAAAACTTCTGACTACACCTAAATCAATACAAATATATGAATCAACATCAAATAATTCTAAGTTTTTATAAACCTCTTTTAAGTTTTCTAGAGCCTGTATTGAAGCTTGATTATCAACTAACTTCTCTGCTGCAGTAAGAGTTTCTAAACCACCTCTTAACTTGGCCCCTTCTAATATAGCCTTCTCTTGTTGAGAAGTAAGATCAGCTTGAGTTAATAATTCTTCTAATTTAACAAAGTTTCTATTAGATAATGCCTTACGCACCTTAGTCTGTAAAGAATCAGATAAATCTGCCTCTTCCATAATCCCAGTAAAATAATCTACATCACCAATATCAATCTTAAAGTTCTTCAAACCTGATTCTTCTAAAGCTTGAGCAGCCATAGCAATTACTTCAGCATCTCCAACTGGTGTCTCTACTCCAAATAATTCAATTCCAGCCTGATAAAACTCTCTCTGGCGCCCTGCTCGTGGCGTTTCATAACGGAAAACATTACTTTGATAAGATAAACGCAAAGGTAACGGTTCATCTTTAAGCTCTGTTGCTACTAAACGAGCAATAGGAGCTGTCATTTCAGGACGTAAAGCAATAATTTCCCCCTTACGATTAAAAAATTTATACATTTTAGTCTGTAAACCTTCAGTAGCTTCTGATAAAAGCTCATAATACTCCATAGTAGGAGTAACAATCTGTTGGTAGCCCCAACTAGCAAAAGTTTGATTTAACCTTTCTTCTATCTCTTTCTTCTTAGCTGCCAAATCTGGCAAATAATCTTTTGTTCCTTCTGGTCTCTGTAATTTATCTACTGTCACTCTAACTCCTCCTTTAATACTTTAGTGCTTTAAAGTGGTGATTTATTAGAATATAACATATATTATTAGTACTGTCAATTATAATTTCTCCTACTCCATTATATATTCAATCTCTAGACAATTTTATTCTTTAATAGTGAAATATTATTGATATAAAGTGGCACTTTCGTGCCACAGCTATCAGCTATGTGCTGTGAGTAGTGAGCTAAATCAAAGTCAAAATCATAAATATATATCAAACCCTTGAAACGCAGGTATTGTAAGAATTTAGTTTTTGAACTGGCTGACAGCACACAGCACACGACAGACGACTGTGTCACCTATGGTGACACAATATATCAATTGAGTCTACTTTTAGTTTGCCTACTATAAAAAATTATTATAAGAAAAAAATCCCTAGAATTAACTCTAGGGATTGGATTACTTAGCAAAAACATGGTCTCCTATTTTTACTGTAGTTTCTTTTGTTTGAAACCAAGATATGTACTTAGCAGTCTTAGGATTATAAAAGTATAAAGCTCCTTGCGAAGGATCTTTACCATTTAGCGCCTCTTTTGCAGCCTTGTAGGCACTAACAGTAGGTTTAAGATTAATCTGTCCATCTTGTACAGAACTAAATTGCTTTTTTTGATGAATTACACTATAAATCGTATTAGGAAATTCACTACTAACTACTCGATTGAGAATTACAGCTGCTACAGCCACTTGGCCTCGATAAGGTTCTCCTCTTGCTTCACCATTAACAGCTTTAGCTAACCAATAAATTTTATCTTGATTATAATCATCTTCACTTATTATCTGTCCTTCTCTATTTTTGGATTCAGCATCATCTGTCAACCAATTCACAGTTAAAATAAGAATTCCAGTCAAAGCCAGACCTTTATAGGCTGTATCCTTACTAACTTCTGCTGCAGTAACTTGAGTAAAATTAGGAGCAAAGGGAGTAGTTACAATTGGAAACACTAATACGAATAAGAGAGTTAAAGCAATTACTTCTGTTATTTTAAACATCTTAATTCACTCCTAATTATTGACCAATAATAGTAAACCAATGCTTAAACCGGCTCCTAACCAATAAAATCTTCGTTGTAAAGTCTGTACTTCCTTTTCAGTACCTTTATCAGACAAATTAGACTCTATATTATTAACTCTTTCTCTCAACTCTTGATTACTAGTTTCTAATTTATCAATTCTCTGTTTTAATTTAGTCAATTTGGCTGCTTCTTTCTTTAATTCATTGACTAACTTATTTAACTCTGTTGTTAACTTATTAACCCTATCATTAGTATTAATTATATCTTCTTGATTAATTGTCTGTTTTTTAGATAGCTTATCTACTTCTTGCTGTACCTCTTTACTCTGACTCATTACCTCAACTAGTTCTGAGCGAAACTCTGTAGCTAACTTCTTTAGAGTTAAAATGTCCTTTTCTTTTAAAGAAATTTGCTCTTTTTCTACTTCTTCTAATATCTTATATACTGCCTTAGCCAATTGATAGCGACTGACTGAGGTCTCCCCTTTAAATTTACTACCATCATACAAAGATAAATAACCATGATCTACCAATTTTACTACACTTTCATATGCCCAATGGTTCTTAGAAACATCTTTTATCTTATCTTCAGCTAATGCAGGTACAGTACTACCAAATAGTAAAAAAACTATTAATAGAAAACTAATTATTCTCTGTTTCATCTTGATTACCCCCAATAGTTAATTGGTTATGCTGTAAACTCAATTTCAATTCTTGTTCTTTATCATTATAGACTTTAAAATTAGTAAGTTTTAACTTACTCTGTCCTGATGACTTCACTTTAAAGTGAATACTAACTATAGTCCCTTTTTTAATATCAAAAGGAGTATCCAAAGTTCCAGAAATTCCTTTGATTAGACCTTTCTGCTTAATTTGAGGTGAATTCCAGCTTAATAATTGATTATTTCTAACAAATATATCTCCTCGAGAAATATAAACTGGTTCTAAGACTTGAGAATTATAACTTAATCCACCATTTACTCGATATAAACTGGATATATTATCTAGTTTGATTTGAGCTGTTAGATAATCTCCTATTTGTAAATTTGACGCTTTATCTTCTAGTTTAACCTTAGCTTCAGGCTGACGATTAGATATATGCAATAAAGTATTTTGATCCTGATTAGCAGCATTTTTACTATCTACTCCTATAGAATAAGGTAACTTACCAGCTACTAAACCTACTGGTTTAATCTGCCAAGGTACTTTTACTGATTGACCAGGCGCTAAAGATCCTAGATATTTTTCTGCTTTATCACCAGCTGCTAAATCAAGACCTGGTGGTAAAGCTAAATAAGTATTCACTCCATGAGCTGTTGAGTCACCATTATTACTAATTCTGCCGTAGACTTTAACTGTATCCTTTAATAAGTGATTATTTTCCACTTTAATCTGAGCTGGAGTATCTAATTTTAAATTTAATTTAGGCGGGCCAACTACCTGTAAACTCCTAGCTACTTGATTATCATCAGTATTTTCGGCACTAACTTCTACTTGATAATCTAACTTTTGCGTCTTTAATTTATCAGGTCGTACCTTCCACATGACTTGAGCTGTATCTTGAGGTTTTAAATCACCTAACTTCTTTACTTTAGAATTAGACAATAACTCTAAATCAGAAGGTAACTTTAATTTAACTTCTACATCTTCAACTTCAATTTCAGCTGTATTCTGGATATAAGCTACAACCTGTAAGCTCTTATCTGGTCGATCCATAATTACTTTAGCTGGTGAAGTAACTCCTAATGATAATAATCCTGGTACAATAGTAATACCACCTAATCCATAATTAGTTACATACTCTCGTGTCTCTCCTGGCTGTAAAGAATCAGGTTGCCATAACAAAGACAGGGCACTATCTAATTCAAATTCTCCCTTTCTTAAAAACTTCTGTCCTGGATTAAAATCAAAATCCCAGAGTCCATCAGCTAAACTACCCCAATCAGCAAAGTATATCTGATCAGGAGCAGTTATATTTGGCCCTTTAATCGTCCCTTGTGCTGTTACTTGAGGATTATTTAAAGAATCAAAAGCCTGCCAAAAAGATGGCGACTCTTGTTTGGTATACAATTGGTCATCAGTAATAGCTTGGTTCTTGATCCGAAAAGGAGCTCCATCATTTTTTCCTAACATTGTATCAAGCATAACCCGCAGACCAACTTGATGGACTTTCTTTCCTTGATTGGTAACCTGGTACTTAATCTGCGCTGTATCAGGCAGTCCTGTAGTACTACTTTTAACAAAACTTAGAATTTGACTAACTACTAACTCTCCATACTTATATTTAGTTATAATCTGATCATTCTTTATTTGAGGTGGCGTCAGTACTTGGCCATACTCTCCTTTTCTTCCAGCTCGTTTATCAGTTGGCCCTCCAAAAACATAATTTGTACCATCTACTCGTAAAGTAGTATAAGACGTCCACGGTTTAGGACGACCATAAATTAATGGCTTACCATTATCGCCTTCTCTTAAAGGAGCACCTCCAGTTATATCAACAGCAAATCGCCCTTGATTAGATTGATCTTTATTGACAATAATTGAAATATAATCATTTTTTAACTTTAAATTCCCATGCTTATCTATTTGAGCTCCAGCTATTCCTGATAAAATAACTATTAACAAGCTGAGAATAAGTATCAATTGTATTACTTTCTTCATCTACTAACACCTCATTCCTGCTCCAATGTTAAATCTATATATTCTACATCAACCTGTTGTCCATCTTCTGTATTACGAAAATGAACTAATAAAGTCATCTGATAATCATTAGCCGCCTTCTTAAATTCCCAACCATGCTTAATTGTCATCAAGGCTATATTATTAAAGCTCTTATTATCTGCCGATTCTAAAAGGTTAACTTTCTTTATTTTTCCTGTAGCACTAACTTTAACACTTAATTTAACATTACCTTCTACAGAAGTATTAGAAGCATCTTTAGGATAACTAGGTGTAATATTAGTAGCAATCAGACTCTGTGGAGTTGGCGGAGTAATCTTCTCTTTCTTCTCCTTAGGCTGGCTTTTATTATCAGATTCATTATCTTCTTCTGAAGTATCCTTTACTTCTTCTTTTTGCTCTGTAGTATCTGATGTCTGAGACTCTTTAGTAGTCTTTTCTTCTTTTTCTCTCTTTTTCTGTTTAGGTTCAGCCTCTTCTTTCTGTTCTACTGAGTCTTGATTATTTTTAGCCACTTTTAGCTCTTCTGTACTATTTTCACTAGTCAATACTTTTTCAACATCTTTCTTTTCTGTCTTTATCTCTTCATTCTTAGTTTCAGATTTATCTTGAGTTACTACCTTCTCTTTTTCTTCTGAAGTTTCCTTACTTTTATTAGTTATTGCTTGATTCTGCTTGGTTGAAGGGCTAGTTTCAGATTTAGACTCTTTCTTTTCATTATTATTTGGTTTTGGTTGAGGATTACTCTTTTGTTGAGTAGAATCCTTCTTCTCCTTCAACTCTTTATCCTTATCCTCTTTAGCTTTATCTCTACTTTCAAGTTTCTCTTTTTCCTTCTTAACCTTTTCTTTCTTTTCTTCCTCTGTGACCTTTTTAGATACAACTTTAGACTCTTCTTGTTCAAGCTCTACTACTTTCACTTCACCATAATACTTCTTTTGCTGTTGAAAAGTTTCTTCTGCTTCCCAACCTGTTTGGGTTAGCAGATATAATACTATGGCATGGACAATAACTGAAATTGTTAAATACTTAACTAAATTATCTTCATTATTAAAATAGTCTCTCTTCATAGCCATCACCTAATTCATCTCTTCTTTATCTGCTGCCAAAGCTAACCTATGGCCACCTACCTGTCGAATTGTATCCATCACTTTAACAATCTGTCTATATTCAACCTGCTTATCAGCTTTAATAATAAATAATGTATCCTGATCTTCCTTTACTAAACCTACTACTTGAGACTTAAGATTAGATAGACTGATTAAATTCTTATCAATTGATAACTGTCCATCAGCTGTAATATTGATTCTTACTTTAGAATCTTGTTTCTGTTCAGTTACTGTTCTAGCTTGAGGAAGATTGATCTTCATCCCTGCTGGAGTAACTTTAAAAGTAGTAAATAACATAAAAAAGATCACTAAAAAGAGCATAACATCTATCATTGGTAATAATTTTACATCTAACTTTTTCTTTAAATTAGTCTCGAACATTATTACCATCCCTACTTAATAAATCTACTACATCCATAAACCAACGATTCATCTCCATTGTTCTTCGCTCTACTAAGCTAGTTAAGTAAGAATACATTAACATAGTTGGAATAGCTACGATTAAACCAGTAGCTGTACTAATCAATGCTTCAGCAATTCCAGAACTTAATGCTTGAGGAGAAGCAAGTCCTTGTGCCGCTTGTAAAATATTGAAACTATTAATAATTCCAATTACTGTTCCTAACAGACCTAACAAAGGAGAAACAGCAGCTATAAACTCTAATACTTTTAACCGTTTTTCTAATTTCTTAACTTCATTCTGTCCTGCTAATTCTAAATTATCTCTAATTTCATACTTACCTCGCCCTTGATACTTTAGTCCTTCTAATAACATACCAGCAATTGGCCCACGTTCCTCTTTAATTATCTCTTTTGCCTTACTTATCTTACTATTCTTCAACTTTAGTTTAACCTGCTTAATTAAATTATAGTTATTAGCCTTAGCTCGCTTTAAATAAATTAACCTCTCTAAACTAACTGCTAAACTAATAATAGAACATAAAATTAAAGGACTAATTGTTAGCCCACCTTGTTTAATTAACTGTAACATTTTTCTTCCTCCTATCTTGCTGCTTTTAATTCTTCTAGTAAAGAGTATGGTGCTTTAATCTGTCCTAGTAGCATACCTGCTTTTCTAGTTGGCCCATGGCAGTCAGAACCACCTGTTACTAATAAATCATGTTCTTGAGCCAACTCTATATAGTGTTCTGTCTCCTCTTGATTATGGTCAGTATGATAAGCTTCTAAACCTTGGGCTCCTGCATCTATTAATTCTGGTAATAATCCTTGATCACTTACCAATCCTGGATGAGCAATAATTGGTACTCCTCCTGCTGCTTTAACTAATTCAATTGCTTCAAAAGGAGTTAATTTCTCTCGTTTCACATAAGCAGGGCCAGAACGACCAATATACTGATCAAATGCCTCTTCCCATTCATCTACATAGCCTTTATTAAGCATTATCTTAGCTAAATGGACTCTACCTAAGGCAGCTCCCTCTGCTAATTCTTGAACTTCAGTAAATTCAATCTCTATTCCTAACTCATTTAACTTACTTACCATCTTCCTAATTCTATTAAAACGGGCTTGCTTTAAAGAAGTTAACTTATCCCGTAATTTCTGTCGTTTTAAATCAATATAATAACCTAAAATATGAATTTCTGCATCTTTATAATCAGTATTCAGTTCAATTCCTGGTACAAATTCAATTCCAACTTCTTGAGCAGCTTTTTTACCTTCTTCTAATCCATCTACTGTATCATGATCAGTAATAGCAATAGCACTAAGACTATGTTCCTTTGCTTTATTGACTAATTCTGTCGGAGTAAAACTACCATCTGATGCTGTAGTGTGTAGGTGTAAATCAATATATTTATTAGACATAATTTCATCTCCTATCTCTAGTAATCTGTGCTACAATTTTTAGTATAGACTAAGACTTAAACTAAAACTTGGACTTAATCCTACATTATTCTAGCTATATCACTAATTCAATATTTTAATACAAATTCCTGCTTTAAGCTCTAAATTAACTACTAAAAACTAACTGACAAATAAAAATAGCTGCTACAAAACCTGCTAAATCAGCTATCAATCCTACCACAATAGCATGGCGCTGATTTCTAATTCCTACTGCTCCAAAATAGACTGTAGCTACATAAAAAGTAGTCTCTGTACTTCCTTGTAAAGTAGAAGCTAGTCTACCAATAAAAGAGTCTGGACCATATTGGTTAATCAAATCACTGACTAAAGCTAAAGCACCTGTTCCTGATAAGGGCCTTAACAGTCCTAGAGGAAGAATTTCTTTAGGTACTCCAAGCAACCTTAATGGTTTCTCTAAAACATTTAATAATAATTCTAAACTTCCTGAAGCTCTAAAGATACTAATTGCCATTAACATTGCTACTAAATAAGGAATAATCTTAACTCCAATAGAAATTCCTTCTAAAGCACCTTCAGTAAATACATCATAAACCTTGACTCCTCGCCATGAAGACAAACCTAAAATTAAGACTATTAAACCAGGAATAGCCCACTGCGATAGAAGATTAATTAGATTAACCATCTTACTAAACACCTAATTTAATCATTAATTTATTAGCTAACAACCCAACTAACGTAGAACAAGTAGTAGCAAATAAAGTGGTTCCAATAATCTCTGTTGGATAGCTAGAGCCTGCTCCTATTCTTAAAGCTAATATAGTAGAAGGAATCAAAGTAACACTTGAGGTATTAATCACTAAGAAGGTACACATAGCATCTGATGCAGTCTCTTGTCTAGAACTTAACTCTTGTAACTTATTCATAGCTTTAATTCCTAAAGGAGTTGCTGAGTTGCCTAGACCTAATAAGTTAGCAGCTAGATTCATCATTATAGCTCCCATTGCAGGATGATCTTTAGGAACTTTAGGAAATAAAATCTTAGCTAATGGTCTAAACAACTTAGCCAATAACTCTGTCAGTCCTGCTTCTTCTGCTACTTTCATCAAACCTAGCCATAAAGACATAGGACCAATTAGCTTAATTACTATCTCTACGCTATCTTCAGCTGACTGTAAAATAGCCGTTGATACTGCTTCCATCTGTCCTTGAAGTGCCCCTACTAACACACCAATAATAATCATTGATAACCAAATTTTATTCAGCATATCATCCCCCCTACCTTAAATTTATGCTCTTACTAAGGGGATATGAAAAAAACCCTGACACTAGGTCAGGGTTTAAGGCATCTCTATAAGATTAATTAAATAAATCTTCTAAATCGTCGCCTACTAAATCTCCAATAGTAGTTCCATTCTTCTTAGCTTCTTTCTTAGCTTTATTAGCTGACTTATTAGCCCTATTTCTATTAGGCTTAGATTTAGGCTTAGGTTGAGATTTAGTCTGAGTAGCAGGTGCGTTATCTAATTCCTTCATACTTAACCCTACTCTTCTTTCATCTGTATCAATATTAATAATCTTAGCTTCTACTTCATCTCCTTCTGTAACTACATCTTCTACATTAGCTATATGCTCACGAGATAATTGAGAGATGTGAATTAAGCCTTCAACACCTGACTTAACTTCCATAAAAGCACCAAAGTCAACTGTCTTTGTAATGCTACCTTCAACTATATCTCCTTCATTATATTCTTGGTCAAACTCTTCCCAAGGATCAGTTTGAGTCTGTTTATATCCTAGAGCAATTCTTTCTTCAGCTGGATTAACACTTAAGACCTTAACTTTAATCTCTTGCCCCTCTTCCAATACTTTAGATGGATGTTCGATTCGTTGCCAAGAAATCTCAGAAATGTGTAATAAACCTTCAACCCCACCTATATCAACAAAAGCACCAAAATCGACTAATTTAGTAACTGTACCTTCAAGTACATCTCCTTCAGAAAGATCATTTAAAACTTCTTCTTTCTTCTTAGCAAGTTCATCTTCTAAAACTGCTTTACGAGATAATACTACATTATTATTCTCTTTCTCAACTTCAATAACCTTAAGCTCTAACTCTTCTCCTACAAATTGACTTAGATCCTCAACATAGTCAACTGCTACATGAGAAGCAGGAATGAATCCTCTTAGACCAATATCAACAACTAATCCACCTTTTACTTCTCTACTTATTTCAGCAGTAATAATTTCATCATTATCATATGCTTCTTCTACCTTGGCCCAAGCTGCTTCTTCATCTACTTTTCTTTTAGACAAAATAGCATGTCCTTCTTCACCTTCAGGATTTACTATTTCAACCTCTAACTCTTCTCCTTCACTAAGCTCTTCAGAAGGATCTACACGACGCGAGCTGATCTCATTAGCTGGAATAAACCCTTCAACTTTAGCACCTATATCTACATAGGCACCATCTTCAGCTAATTGAGCAACCTTTCCAGTTACTCTATCACCTGTTGTTAACGTAGTATTATTTTGTTCTTCAGATGCTGCTTGTTCTTGAACTTCTTCCATATCAGTCATTCGACTAACAACCTCCTTAATTATCCAATTAGGGGTCGAAGCCCCTGCAGTAACACCAACTTTTTTAATATTAGTAAACCAATCAGCTTGTAATTCATCTGCCTTTTCAATATGATAGGTTGTAACATCATTCTCTCGACAGATTTCAGCTAAGTGATTGGTATTGGCACTATTATATCCACCAATTACTATCATTAAATCTACTTCTTGACTCAAATCAGCTGCTTCATTTTGGCGCTGTTCTGTAGTAGTACAAATAGTATTATGTATTTTTAGATTAGTTACTTTAGGTACCAAATAGTTAATTAATTCTCTAAATTTATTAATTGACTGAGTTGTTTGAGAAACAACCCCAATTTTACTACTTAATTTTAAGTCTCTACAATCTGATAGATCTTCAATAACTACTGCTTCATCATCTGTATGACCTAAAATACCAACTACCTCAGGATGATTGCTATCACCACTAATTAAAACTTGATAACCATCTTCTAATAATTTTTCAGCTTTATCCTGAACTTTTTTAACAAAAGGACAGGTAGCATTAATTATTTCTAACTCCTTACTTTGAGCCTCATTTATAACTTCTGGTCTTACACCATGGGAACGAATAATAACAGTTCCATTATCTATATCATTTATTTTTTCTGTTACACCAACATTGGCTTCTTCTAACTTTTTTACTGCTTGTGGATTATGTATTAAAGGACCTAAAGTGCAAACAGCCCCTCTACTGTCTTGACCTGCTTTTAAAGCAACGTTCATTGCTCTATCAACCCCGAAGCAGAATCCACCATGTTCAGCCACAATAATCTCCATTTCTTCTACTCCTTCCAACCAACATATACATATGATACCCAAAGAAATATCAATTATACACTTCATTTTAATCACAACTATTCTATAGATATTATAACAGAAAAATAGACAAAACTAAAGAGTATTTCCATATTTTTATTTATACAGTAAGTAAAGAAATAACTGGAGTTATTAGTCCCATTATAAAACCTAGAACTGCTCCAAACCAAGTAATAGCTTCTAACTCTGTTTCAATTACATCTAATAATAACCTTTCTACTTCTAGGATATCAAAAGAATCAATCTTTCTTTTGACCATTCCTTCAAAATCTAAATCAGATAATACTTTACCTAAATGATGTTCCATTACATATTCAATTAAATTCACTATTCCTGTTTCTAACTTATCTGAATTAGTTGTAGGTAATTTAGAAAAATATAATTTTAATGGTTGAGAGAAGAAACTACTTAACCCTCTAGAGACTAATTTTTCAATAACTGTTATTAATAAATTAATATCAATTAGTTTATTAATAACTCTCTTTAATTGAATTTTTAAATCATCTACTGATAAATTATTTATTACAAACTTTTCTAAAGAATTAATTAACATTTCAATCCGACTATCTTCAACTAAATAATCGGCCATTTTTTCAGTTGTCTGATATATATCTTCTTCATCTATGTTATCTACTATAGTGGATAACTCTGTCTCTAGTATAGAATCTAAAAATTTATTAAGTTCTCTTCTAATTTCCTGGCGATTGTCAGGATCATCTAAAAATTCGACTAAATAACGTAAAAATTTTTCAACAACACTATCTTTTAACCCATCTAACATACTTACTAGTGGATTGTCTCCAAATAAACCATCTAGTCTTTCATCAATTTTTTCTTTTACTGAATCAGAAGTTAAAAACTCAGTAATCTGTTCAATCAATTTAGATTCATTATTAGCTAGACATTCCTTTATCTTATTTACTATAGGAGCAGGTATAATATCTCCAATTTCTTTTTCACTAGACTCTGATTCTTTTAAAATTGGTTGTAGAATGCTAACTAACCCCTGCTGAATCTTTTTTGCATCCAAATCTTGTAATAAATTAGTTTTTAACTGTTGATACTCTTCTGAAGTCAGATACTGCTCTAATTTATTTTGATCTAAATCAACAAATAAAGTATCAAGTAATCTATTAATTTGTTTCTCTGTTATTAAACTATCTATTAGTCTAATAATTAGCTTGGATAGATCTTGTTTTAACTCTTCAACTTTATCATTAGAAAATACTTGTTTCAAAATCTGTTCTAAACTTCGTTTCTCTACAGCTAATAATTCAAGTTTTTCTCTGATAAACCCTTTAACTTTACTCTTTGTCCTTTTCTCTTGGAACATTTTCTCAAACGCATCAGCAGTTAATAATTTCTTTCCTACTGCTGCTCCAATACTATCAGCTAACTTACCTCTCCTTCGTGGTATTACACCAGGAGTAAAAGGAATTTTAACTCCTAAAATTTCTTTCTTAGTTAAAGGGCGAAATAACATCTTAATTGCTAACCAATTAGTAAAGTATCCAATAATAGATCCTACAACTGGACTGATAATAAATACTGTATCCATTACTACTTACCTCCCATATCTTATTGTCTGCTAAGTTATTCTAGTTTATCCTCTATAAATAATTTTTTCAGTCAACTATTAATTCCTTTATATAATGTATCAAAGTCAATATCTAATTGATTAATACCATTTTCTAACTTGATATAAAAGGTGGTTCCTTCTCTATTACTTTCAAACCAAATATCACCTTGATAAATCTTAGTTACAATATAATAGGTAATTGTTAAGCCTAACCCAGCACCATTTGTTCCTTTTGTCGATGAAAATAAATCAAAAACATCATCTCTAATTTCTGATGGAATAGGTGGTCCAGAATTATAAATACTAAACAGAATATCATTACCTTCACCCCAAGATTTAATCTTAATCTTTCTATCCCCAGGATAATTCTGTAAAAACTCTATTGCATTTTCTATTACATTTTTTATGGCACGTAAAATAAGATTTTCATCTCCTATAATTTCTAAATCATCATTCTCCAACTCTACTAAAAAATCTATTCTTTTTTCTTTGCATTCTTGATAAATACTATCTTTTATTATGCTTAACAACTGTTTAACCTTTAACCTTACTAATTCAATCTCACCTGAATCAAAAAGCTGTAAATTTTCATTTAGAAGATTATTAATTCGTTTAACCTTATTATTAATTTTTTGAAAATAAAATTTAATCTCATCATCTTCAGCTTTTAATTCTCCCATTCCACTAGCGGCCATAATCTCCTGTAACGGATTTCTGATTTCATGTATTACTCGAAAAGCCATTTTTCTTACATTCTCTATTCTATTAGCTTGCTTTAGTTTTTTAGTATGTTGAAGAATATCTTCTGCATCTGCTGCAAAGGATATGGCTCCAATTACTTTTCCTTTTATAATTACAGGGAAACTAGTAACATCTAATATATATTTTTCTCCTGTCTGCTTTAACCGAGTAAATAGTCTGCTCTGAATAAGGTTTCCTTTTTTTATAGATTTTTCTGCCATAGATTTAATATCTTTAGAAGTTAATGATTCTAGAAAAAAGTCTGTTTTTTTATTGACTACATATTCAAAATCAACATTTAACTTAGTATTTAATTTATTTAATATTGATTGATTAAGATATACTATTTTTCCTTCTGTATTAAATAGAGATATACACATCTCTTTTGAATTAAAACAAGGTATCTGTTGCAACTCTTTCTTCATATCTGCTATATTTTCTATCTTAGACCTAAAAGCTAAAACTATAGTTAAATGGCCTTGTTGTTCACCATCAATTGGAGTAGGAAAACTATAATAGATAATTCCTTTACCTTTATATTCTTGATAACCATAAGTTATTTCATTATTCATTATGGCCTCTACTATAGATAATTCCTTAAATAAATTTACTTTTTCCAATTTAGCCCCTATTAAATTATCAACTATTATTTCTGCTCTATGATTAGTTTTAATTATTCTACTTTCATCATCTGTTATAATTACAAGTCCTGGATGTTCATCTATCATGAACTCTACGATATCCTTCATAATATTACCCCTTTTTCTATTAAAAAAACATATTTTTACATTTTATTCTGGAACCATATTATCATTTCGATAAATTTCCTAATTTTCCTTTTATTAATCAAAAAAAGATATCTCTCTACAAATAGCAGAGAGATATCTAATCTTCCCAGTCAATTACTTTATGCTCTAACCAAACTATAAAATAGTACAGTAAACCAGCCAAAATAGAAAGAATAATAACACTAGTCATTACTAGATTCAATTTAAACACTTGACCACCATAAACAATTAAATAACCTAGCCCAGCTTTAGAAACTAAAAATTCACCAACAATTGTACCTACTAAAGATAAACCAATATTTACTTTTAAAGCTGCAAAAATAGTAGTCAAATTAGCTGGTAAAACTACCTTCTTAAGGATTTGAAGTTTACTAGCTCCTAATGTTTTTAATAATTTCATCTTATTACTATCTGTTTCTTTAAAACCATTATAGGTCATCATAATCGTTACAATTACTGAAATAAGCAGGGCCATACCAATAATTGCTTGTTGACCATTTCCCAACCAGATAATTAAAACTGGTCCTAAAGCCATCTTAGGTAAGGCATTAAGCACTACAATAAAAGGTTCAAATACTTTAGATAAAAAATCAGACCACCATAATAAAATAGCAATTAAAATTCCTCCTGCAGCTCCTAAAGAAAAGCCAACTAATGTTTCGTAAACTGTAGTCCAAATATGTTTAAATAACTCTCCAGTTGTAGCTAATTTATAACTAGTAGCTATTATTTGTGACGGATAACTAGTGATAAAAGGATCTATTATTTTATAATTAGCTAATAACTCCCAACCAATAATTAATATAACTAATAGAGATACTTGAGCCAACTTGACACTAAACTGTTTTAATCTTACCTGTTTTAGATATTGACCATGCTCTTTAGTTACTGCTCCTTCAGTCAACAATTTATTAATCTCATCTTTTAATTTAAACATTAAGCTCCAACTCCTCCCAAATAGAATTAAAGTAATCACTAAACTGGGAAGCTTCTCGAGCTTTAAAAGTAGAAAAATCACCTTCAATAACCAAATCAATTGGATACTCAGCTTTAATGGAACCTGGCCGTTGACTAAAAACTAATACTCGATCTGACATGGCAATAGCTTCTGCAATATCATGAGTTACTAAAACTACTGTCTTATCTTCAGCTCTTAAAATATTAGCTACTTCATCCTCTAAGGCTAATTTAGTATGATAATCTAGAGCGGAAAAAGGTTCATCTAGCAGTAGAATATCTGGATCAAAAACTAGAGTTCTAGCTAAAGCTACCCGTTGTCTCATACCACCTGATAACTGACTAGGATAATGATGGGCAAAATCAGCTAAACCATAATCTTTAAGTAGTTTTTTGGCCCGTTGATAAGTTTTTTGGTTTAACATATCTTTAATCTCCAAACTAAGAAGAATATTCTCCTCAATAGTCCGCCATGAAAAGAGATGATCTTCCTGTAACATATAACCTACTTTCTGGTTAATCCCTTTAATCTCTTCATTATCAACTATCACTTGGCCACTAGTAGGAGAGATTAACCCTGCTAATAAAGATAGAGTAGTACTCTTACCACACCCACTAGGGCCAACTAAACTAACAAATTCATTTTCTTTTATAGAAAAGGATAAATCAGCTAAAGCTTCTGTCTCTGTTTCTAGAGTATGATACTTCATTCCCACCTCCCTAAACTCAATTTTATCCATTTTAGTTACCTCCTCTATAGTATTTTAGCTTGAGTTCAAATTCGAGCCTAAATTTAGCTTAATATTAAACTTAAACTCAATCTCAAATGCAATTCTTATAAGACTACCAAACAATCCAGATAGCAGCCCGCCCAAACTTAGGAATAACTACTTTTTTATAATCTACTTTCGTCTCTAATTCACCAGCTTCCTGAATAATATTCTGCCAACGATCAAAGTCTTCACGATGTAAAATTGGGTTATGAGCCCAAGTTTCTTGTTTCTTATATCTATCTACTACTGTAACCAATATATCAAACTCTATCTCAGGGAAAAATGGTCTAATTACTTGAGCAATTTCTTTAGCAGAGTGTTCATAAGTCCATTTTTGAGCTCGATAAATAGCATTAGTAAAAGCTTGAATAACTAATGGATTATCAGAGATATAATTCTTTCTAGCCATATAAGCAGTATAAGGTACCTTACTACCTAACTCTCCAAAGGAAGCTACTACATGACCTGCCCCTATCTTTTCCAACTGTGAAGCTTTAGGTTCAAACAACTGAACAAAATCACCTAAGCCATTCTTAAAAGCTGGTGCATTAGCAGTAAAATCCAGATTAGTAATTATATTGACATCTTTAAAAGGTTTTATTCCATTATGTCGCAAAACATACTCCATTACCATCTCTGGTGCACCACCAGGGCGATTACCAACAATTGTTTTACCTCTTAAGTCCTCGAGACTAAAATCAGGCATGGGCTTTCTAGCCACTAAAAAGGAACCTGCTTTTTGAGTTAATTGAGCAAAATTAACTGGATGATTCTCTTGACCTCTTTGATAGATATAGATAGCAGGTTCAGGACCAACTAAGGCTATATCTGTATGATTAGACATTAAACTAGCTGCTGCTTTATCACCACCCCAGGCTGTAGATAATTGGACATTTAGACCTTCTTGCTTAAAGAATTCTTTATGTAAAGCTACATATTGAGGAGCATAAAATATAGAGTGTACTACTTCAGTTACCTTAACACCCTTAACCTTAGCAAAACCTGTAATTGACAAAGAAAAAACTAACATAACCACTGTACAGAAGACAAATAACTTCTTCACCAACATCACCTCCAAATAATCTATTCCTATAGTTAGTTTATTCAACTTAAATATAAGTGTGCAAAAAATAAAAAAAGCGGCCTAAGCCGCTTACAAACTAATCTAAAAAGAGATCTGCTGCTTCTTTTCCTTTAGCAACATGATACATAGCTTTAAATATATTTCCTTGCTTATAGTAATTGACACCTAATAAAAAATGAGTATATTCATTATCTGTAATCTCTAAAGACTTTTCTAACATATCTTGAGCTTGATTATACTTCTCCTGCTTATGTTGGGTAATAGCTAAATAATTATAACTCCAAATATTATTTTTATCTAACTTAACTATATTATTAAATAACTTCTCAGACTCTTTATATTGATCATCTATAAAATAAGAAAAAGCTAAATAATTTAAAAGTTGAATATCTTCTTTCTGATCTATTCTTTTCTCATAATCAGTTATTAACTTCTCAAGTTTCTGCTCCCAGTCTTTCTGATCTAACTCATCAAATAATTTATTAGCCTTTTTAATCTGACCTAAATTAGCATAAGCTACTGCCAACTCATATTTTGTCTGGAGTTGAGCCTGATTCTGAGTAATTAATTGCTGGGAACTATCGACAACTTCTTTCCATTGGGGCTTAAACTTACTTTCAGCTATTACTTGTCCTGTGATTACTGCTACTAATAAACAGCTAATAAGCAGTACAGAAAGCCTTTGCCATTTCATATTTTGCCTCCCCAAAGTCTAGTTATCAGTTTTGAGTCATGAGCTATGAGCCAATTCAAAACTGTTAAATTCAAAATCAAAATCCTGATAATTCCTATATTTTAGGATATAGAAATATGTCTTGAGATAATATAAAAACAAAGGCGAGGTAACCCCCGCCTCTTACTTAATCTATAAACTCCAAGTACCTGTAAACACTTCTGTAGCTGGCCCACTCATATAGACATGATTATTCTCTTCATTCCATTCAATAACTAAATCGCCACCTAATAGGTGAACTGTTAATTTACTTGCTGTTAAATCATTTAAGTTGCAAGCCACTGTAGAACCGCAAGCTCCAGTTCCACAGGCTAAAGTTACACCAGCCCCACGTTCCCAAACACGCATTTCAATCTCATTATCATTAAGCACCTCAATAAACTCAACATTTGTATCTTCAGGAAAAGCTTGATGAGTCTCTAACTTAGGACCTAATGTCTCTACAGGGGCCTCCTCTATCTGATCAACAAAAACAACACAGTGCGGATTACCCATAGAAACGCATGTAACTTCAACTTCTTGTCCATCTACAGTTAATTTCTCTGCTACAACTTGGTCTTGCTCTTGACCAGTCATAGGGATTTGGCTTGGCTTCAATCCAGGTTGGCCCATATCTACCTTAACTAATTCTACTTCTTCATCATTAATAACTAACTCTGGTTTAATAATACCAGCTAAGGTCTCTACTTTAATATTCAACTTATCAGTTATATCTCGATCATAAAGATACTTAGCAAAGCATCTGATAGCATTACCACACATTTCTGGCTCACTACCGTCAGGATTGAAGATTCTCATTCTAAAATCTGCTTCTTCTAAGTCAGATGGCAGAATTAACACTAGTCCATCTGCGCCTACTCCAAAATTTCTATCACAGATCTTAGTAGCTAATTGAGCTGGATTAGTTACTTCTTCTGCAAAACAATTAACTAATACAAAATCATTTCCTAGTCCATGCATTTTAGTAAACTTCACTACTCTTCTCCTCCTTCTAAATACCTAGTTCAATCAATTACCTTTATTCAAATAAATCCTCAATTCCTCTAGCTGGTACAACAGTAGAAATAGCATGCTTATAAACTAACTGCTGACCTTTATCTGTCTGAACTACTACAGTAAAGTTATCAAAACCTTCAATCTTACCTGATAAACGTACACCATTTACCAAGAAGATAGTTACCTTAATATCTGCTCTTCGGGCTTGATTAAGAAACTTATCTTGTAAATTAATTTGTCCTGACACTATAATCTCTCCTTCCTATTGTAATAAAATTATCTCCTTTATCTTTATCTAAATTTATCTTTTCTATACGAATCACCTCTTTTCCTGCTTCAAAGAAAAATTATCCACCTTCCTATTACATAATAAACAACTCCCCTGCTTTAAACTTTGTTGTCTAAAAATTAAAGGCGCAGCAAAAAATCCTTCCTTAAAACCTCTCTGATAACCTAAATAACGACCTAAAAAATAACCTAGCACTAAAACAATGATCAATAATAACCACAAATCAAACAAAAAATCACCTCCTAACCTAAAAATACTGAAATCAGAGGGGTAAAAATAATAACTACCAAGGCTAACTGCCAGTTGATACCTAAAGCCACCCCTAAACAGATCATAGCTACTAATAATGTACCTATTCTATCTAAATAATTAACAAAATTACTTTGATTCACATATTCCTCTAAATGATAATCTATATAATCATCTATCAGCTGAATAAAGAAGATTACTGCTAAAGAAAATAAAAAATTCTTAACCCCTAAGATCCAAAACCCTAATAGAATCATAATAAATGATTCTTGATAAGCCTTCATTCCTGTAGGTAATGATTCTCCATTAAAGCCCATACCTACAATATAACTGGACCAGAATAAAGAAATTGCTAACTTATAATCAATTATAACAGCAAAACTAAATAACAATAAAGTATAAGGTAAAACTCCTCGCTGTAACTTAAGGGCCAAAGTCTGTCTATTATTTAACCTATCTATCTCCTGGTCTAAATAATCATCCATTAATTTAATTACTAAACCAGCCAACAAAACGACTAGAATTACAGCAAGTATCTTTAATCCCCCTTTATAGATTCTTCAATAAGAATTTTTTTACCTCAATAAATCCTTGTTGATAAAGAGCAGAGATAGGAAATATCGATTCTTTACCTACTAACTGCTGTAAAAAACTTAATCTCTGCTCTCCAGTATCTAAATCAATCTTATTAGCCAAAACCTTATATCCTACTTGTTTGTGTAAAAGGTTATATAGCTCTTGATCAATTAATTCTAGACCTTGGTCTAAATCAAGTTTGCTTAAATCAATCATATGCAAAACAATTTGACTATTAAATACCTGCTGTAGAGTTTGAGACATAGCCTGCCTTGTCTCTTTTTGCTGATGAATACCAGTTACTAAACCACAACTATCTACTAATTTTAATACTTTATCTTGCTTACCAACAGGTAACTTAAGCTTAATACTCTGTAGCTCCTTTGTTGTATGAGAAGTAACTGAAGTCAAATCATGAAAGGCTGTTTCTAATTGATAAGTTTCAGTTGCTGTGAAACCAGCTGGTTGTTTTACTAATAACTTTAATTCTGTAACACCTAAATACTGAGCAAAGTTAATCAAAAAAGATGTCTTTCCTACATTAGGCTGTCCGACTAATAATGCTGAAGTCATCATCTCCCTCCAAGATAAAAATAGTTTATAACTCATCACTTGATAACTTAGCTATATCCTGCCTAGTAATCTCCATTAACTCTTGACGACTATTCTTATTCTTGTCAACTAGTCTAGTTGCTTGTTTGCGAATTAATTGTTCAATAATATTCCTTACTGTTCGAGCATTTCCTGCCTCTGTCCCTTGATTCTGCCTGATTTGAGCCAGTAAAGTATATAGTTTGGTTTCAGCTTGACTAGTCAACTTATACTCTCTCTCTTGTAACATTAAGTGACCAATTTCTACCAATTGATCTAAGGTATAATCTTCAAATTCCATTTGAATAGGAAATCTAGAAGTTAAACCAGGATTAGAATTTAAGAAATGCTCCATTTCATCTGGATAGCCAGCTAAAATAACAATCAGTTGATCCTTATTATCTTCCATCTCCTTGACTAAAGTATCAATTGCTTCTTTACCAAAGTCCTTCTCGCCACCTCGGGCCAAAGCATAGGCCTCATCAATAAATAAGATTCCTTCCAAAGCTTCATCTATCACTTCTCTAGTACGTTTAGCAGTGTGACCAATATACTCACCTACTAAATCGGCTCTTTCCACTTCCTTAAGATGACCTTTTTCTAAGACTCCTAACTCTTTAAACAACTGACCTAAAATTCTAGCTACAGTCGTCTTACCAGTGCCAGGATTTCCTTTAAAGATCATATGCAAAACTAGAGAATCGACTTTTAGATTCCTCTTCTTCCGTTCCTGCTGGATCTTAATAAAAGCCTGTAATTCAGCTACTAAGTTTTTTATTCTATCTAAGCCAACTAATCTATCTAATTGAGCAATAACTTTTTTAACTTGTTCTTGTTGAGATTCTTCTTCTGCAATTGGTTCTGTTTCTTCTTTCAACGAGCTAAATAATTTAGAAATAGAAATTTGACCTGCTTCAAAAAGGCGAAATACCTCCTTTCTAGATACATCCTTCTGATTTAAGGGCATTTAATCCCCCCCTTTTGTTTAAATATTATATGCTTAAAGGCTAATAAAAAGAATTAAAGTTCTACTATACAATTTAATTTCAAAAAATAAAAAAAGAGGCCTAAGGCCTCTCACATTTAGTATTATTTATTATAAATTCCTCTGCTGAACAATAGTTCTTGCAAATATTTATTACCTCTAAATCAGAAGAGAATACTTCCTTGCCAAGAATACTATTAGTCAACTCATAATCATTACATAACTCATAACTACAGCAGACATGACACAAATAACCTTCAATAACTGGACAATATATATACTTAGTATGTTCTTGTGGCGGACAATTACAGCCTTGACAATTAACCTCTTTAGGAGTTGATGGTGGATTGACTCCTTCCTCTCTCAACTTAGTAATCAATTTAGCTACCTCTTTACTATACTTCATGCAAGATAGACCTCCTAGTCTAGCTCTTGATTAATTACTTCTTTTACCTCAGCAACTAACTCTTCAAACTCATACTTACCTACATCAAACCAGTGAATACTATCATCTCGCTTGAACCAAGTAAATTGGCGTTTAGCAAAATGGCGAGTATTACGCTTAATTAGTCTAACTGCTTCTTCTAAATCATATTCACCTGCAAAGCATCCTATGAGTTCTTTATAACCTAAACCCTGCATTGAAGTGAATTCACGATCATATCCTTGGTTATATAATTCTTTAACTTCATCTACTAAACCTTCTTCCATCATCTGATCAACTCGTCGGTTGATTCTATCATATAGCTCTTCTCGTTCTCGTCTTAACCCAATCTTGACGGCATTATAACGTGGTGGTCTCTTCTTAGCTTCTTCTTTAAAATGAGTAATTGTCTTACCTGTCTGCTTATATACTTCAAGCCCTCGAATAACGCGGCGTAAATCATTAGGATGTAACTTATCTGCTAAAGTAGGATCTATCTCTTTCAATTTATCATGAACATATTCAGTTCCATGCTCTTCTGCCTCTGCTTCTAATCTCTCTCTAAAGTCCCAATCTGTCTCCATATCAGGAAAGAGAAATCCCTCAATCAATGATTTAACATATAATCCTGTACCACCTACCAACATAGGTAATTTTTCTTGCGAAGCTATTTTAGGAATCAAATCATCTGCCCGAGCTTGAAAATCAGCTACACTAAATTCTTCATCAGGCTCAACAATATCAATCATATGATGAGGTACTAACTCCTGCTCTTTTGCTGAGGCTTTAGCCGTTCCAATATCCATCCCCTTATAAATTTGCATTGAATCAGCAGAAATAATCTCTCCGTCTAAATCCTGACCTAAAGTTAAGGATAATTTAGTCTTACCTACTGCAGTTGGTCCAACAATTGCTAGCATAGATTCATGCATAATATCACTCCTTATCTCCTTTTAAATTCTTTTTCTAATTCTTTCTTTGATAAATGCATAACTACTGGTCTACCATGAGGACAATTAGTTACATCATACTCATCAACTTCACCTAAAAGCTGATTCATCTCCTCAGTTGATAATTTATCACCAGCCTTAATCGCTGTCTTACAAGCTAACATAGTAATAAATTCTTCTACTAACTGATAATTTTCAGTTGCTTCTTGCTCAAGCAGACGGTCTATACTATCAAAAATCAAGTCTTTATCATCTAAGTTATATAGTTGCACTGGAACTCCACGTAAGATATAACTATTACCACCAAATTCTTCTACTTCAAAGCCTAACTGCTCTAATCTATCTTTTCTATCTTCTAATAATTTAACTTCTTGATAGGTTAACTCTAGCTGTAAAGGAACCAATAATTCCTGAATCTGTACCTCTTCTTCCTTAAATTTAGCTAATAAATTTTCATAAATAATTCTTTCATGAGCAGCATGTTGATCTATAATATACATTCCATCTTTACCTTGAGCTACAATATAAGTTTGATGAATCTGCCCTAGAGGTATTAGCTTAAAATTAGATTGATAATCTAGATTCTCTTCTTTTATCTCTAAATCTTCTTTAAGCTTATTATCTTCTGATCCAACCTGTTTCACACCAAATAACTTATCAATCTTTTTGGCCCGTTCTTCTTTACTATCCTGTTTATTATAATTATTCTGTCGATAATTAAATCTCTTTTTATTTTTAGAATTAGACTCTTTATTTTTTTGTAACTGTAATTTATTCTGCTTATATTCTTCCTTTGGAGTTTCTTTTTCATCAACTTCTTTCTTGTCAGATTCTTTCTGTTTATTTAGTTGAGATAACTTCAGTTCAGGAACTAACTCACTACCTTTAATCGCCTGACTAACCCCTTCTTTAACCAACTCATAAACTAAATCCCCGCGGCTAAATTTAGCTTCCAACTTAGTAGGATGTATATTTACATCTACATGAATTGGATTCAACTTTAACTTTAAAACAACAATAGGATATCGATCAATAGTCAATAAAGTATGATAAGCCTCTTCTACTGCTTTGCTCATCAGACCACTCTTAATAAAACGACCATTGACAAAGTATGACTGATGGCGTCTAGAAGAACGAGTTACAGTAGGTTTAGCAATAAAACCTTTAAGTTGCATATAATGATCTTCATAATCTACCTCAATCATTTCTTGAGCTACTTCTCTACCATAAATATTAAAGATAACATCTAATAAATTACCATTACCTGTTGTTTCTAAAATCTTGCGGTCATTGTGCTCTAAAGAAAAACTAATATTAGGATAAGATAAACTAAGCCGATTAATAATATCACTAATATGTCCAATTTCAGTTGAAGTCTTCTTTAAGTATTTATATCTTACGGGGGTATTGAAGAATAGATCACGAACAATAATATTAGTTCCCTGTCTACAACCGCAACTTTCCTTATCTTTTATTTCTCCTCCTGCTAACTGTAACTTAGTTCCACTCAAACTATCTTCAGCCTTTGTAACTATCTCCACCTTAGAAACAGCAGCAATACTAGGTAAAGCTTCTCCTCTAAAACCTAAAGTTCGTAGGGCAAACAGATCATTTGCCTGCTCAATCTTACTTGTAGCATGGCGTTCAAAGGCTAACCTTGTATCTTCAGCTGCCATTCCCTGACCATTATCAATAACTTGGATATAATCTTTACCACCATTTTTAACCTTAACCTTTATCTGACTACTATTGGCATCAATTGAATTCTCTACTAACTCTTTAACTACTGAAGCTGGCCTTTCGACTACCTCGCCTGCTGCTATTTTATTAGCTACCTTCTCTGGTAATAAATTGATCTTACCCACTTCTTTACCTCCTTTCAATATCAATAGTTTACAGTGTACAGTTGACAATGTACAATTAAACCTACAAAATCAAATTCAAAAACTAGTTTTTAGCCCAAACTTTCAGCAATGAAAAACTTATTTTAGTAGTTTTAATAATTTAACTTTGGATTTTAATTTTCAATCTCTTCTCTTGCCTGCTGTTGTAATTGATGTAATTTATTCATCGCTTCTAAAGGAGTTAAAGACATAATATCCAACTTGTTTAACTCTTCAACTACCTCACTTGGTTGACTATTAAAGAGAGATAATTGATTTTTTTTAACTTCTTCTACTTTATCTTCTTGTTCCTCTACTTCTGATTTATTGTCTAACTCATTTTCTACTGATTCTGTTTTAGATTCAGCAGCTACTGCCTTGACCTTCTCTTCATCTTTCTCCTCTAACCAATTTAAAATCTCTTTAGAACGATTAGTCACTTGGCTAGGCACTCCAGCTAATTTAGCTACTTCAATTCCATAACTCTGATTAGCTTCACCAGGAACAATCTTATGTAGAAAGATAACCTCGTCACCTTCCTCTTTAACAGCTACATTGTAATTCTTAACTCCTGGTAATGTCTCTTCAAGTTCAGTCAACTCATGGTAGTGAGTAGCAAATAATGACTTAGCTCCTATATTTTCTGGATCAGAGATATACTCTGTTACTGCCCAAGCAATACTTAAACCATCATAGGTACTAGTTCCACGTCCTACTTCATCTAAGATAATTAAACTATTCTTAGTAGCATTATTTAGAATATTAGCTACTTCATTCATCTCTACCATAAAGGTACTCTGTCCTGTAGTTAGATCATCTGAAGCACCTACCCGAGTAAAGATCCGATCTACAATACCTACCTCTGCTTTATCAGCTGGTACAAAACTACCTATCTGTGTTAATAGAGTAATTAAAGCAACTTGGCGCATATAAGTCGATTTACCAGACATATTTGGCCCAGTAATAATACAGAAACGATCATCTTTTTGATCTAAATAAGTATCATTAGGTACAAAAACTTCTTCTTCCATCATATCCTCTACTACTGGATGGCGACCATTTTCAATATTAATATTATCTCCTTCTGCTACTACTGGTTTAGTATAATCATTATTTAAAGCTACTTCAGATAAAGATAGTAAAGCATCTAACTCAGCTAATACAGTAGCTGACTGCTGGATTCTTTCTGTCTCTTGAGCTACCTTCTCTCTAACTTCAACAAATAACTCATACTCTAATTCTTTACTATTCTCTTGAGCTCCTAAGATAAGCGACTCTTTTTCTTTCAGTTCAGGAATAATATATCGTTCACTATTACTTAAAGTCTGTTTTCTAACATAATCTTCAGGGACTGCATCAAGATTGGCTTTAGTAACCTCAATATAATAGCCATGTACTTTATTATGACCTACTTTAAGCGACGTGATTCCTGTCCGTTCTCGTTCTTGTTTCTGTAGATCAACAATCCACTGTTTACCATTCTCCATTGCCTCTAATAATTCATCAAGCTCATCATTATAACCTTTCTTGATAATTCCACCTTCAGTCAAGGTAGTTGGGGGATCACTCTTAATAGATTCTTCAATTAAATCAGCTACATCTTCTAACTTATCTAATCTATCCTTTAGATTTTCTAATTTAGGAGTACTAAACTGATCCAAAGCTTGCTTCACATCAGGTAAGATATGCAAAGAAGTCTTTAAAGAGATTAAATCTCGGGAATTAGCTGACCCATAAATTATTTTTCCTAACAGTCGTTCAATATCATAAACTTCCTTCAACAATTCCTTAAGTTCTTCTTTAATAAATATATTTTCTTTAATCTCTTCTACTCCAGCTAATCGGTGTTGAATTCTATCTAACTCTAATAAAGGCTGCTCTACCCATTTCTTTAACATTCTACCGCCCATAGCTGTTACTGTTTGGTCCAAAACCCCAAGCAGACTACCATATTTACTCTTATCACGCATTGTCTTAGTCAGTTCAAGATTACGCCGTGTATTAGCATCTAAGACCATATAATCTGTTGTTGAATAAGTAGATACCTGGTTGATATGTCCTAAACTTCGCTTTTGTGTCTCAAGTAAGAAGTTTAGGACTGCTCCAGCTGCTTGAATAGCTAATGGTAAATCTTCACAACCAAAGCCTTCTAAATTAACTACATCAAATTGAACTGTTAGTAACTGATAAGCTCTATCTCGATCAAATCCTTCTTCAATATCTGTTAGACTTGAAGTCAGTTGCTGGTCAATAAATCCTATAATCTGCTCTGATTCTTGCACTTGCTTGTCTAATAGTATTTCAGAAGGGTTAATTCTTGATAATTCATCTATTACTTTTTCTGTCTTAGTTGGCCCGTCTAATTGAGTAGTTACAAATTCACCTGTAGAAACATCTACTACTGAAAAGCCATATCCTGTCTTATTCTTTACTATAGCTGCTAAATAATTATTATCCTTATCATTTAATAGATCATTATTGACTATTGTTCCAGGAGTAATAACTCTAACTACTTCCCTTTTTACTAATCCACTACTAGCATTAGCATCTTCTACCTGGTCACAGATAGCAACTCTATAGCCTCTTTCAATTAATTGTGCAATATATGATTCAGCTGATTTACAAGGTACACCAGCCATTGGAATTTCTTTTCCTCCGCCTTTATTGCGAGAAGTTAAAGTCAATTCTAATTCTCTAGCAGCTGTAGTAGCATCTTCATTAAACATCTCATAAAAATCACCTAACCTAAAAAATACTATTTCATCTTCATACTCTTCCTTTACCGAATAATACTGCTGCATTAATGGCGTCAACTCGGACACATTAATCCCTCCTGGTATAATTCAATTTATAGTTTATAATTAAATTGCACTATCTCCTTTAATACAATCGTAAATTATATTATACCATAATTTTTATTAAATCCAAATTAATTGAGTTAAAACTATTAAACTATAAAAATAAAACCCCTAGACCAATTGGTCTAGGGGTTAATATTAATAAGTATATTTAGCAGCAACCTCCGCCGCAGTTACCTGCGTCAGGACCGCATTCTTCTTCTTCACCACTTAAAGCACTAGAAATAACTTTGTTAACAGTATCCATTACCTGGTTAAACTGTTGCTGAGCTTCCATTAGTTGGCTAAGCTTTTCATTCTCTTGCATCTTAGCTTGTAATGACTGCATGTTATTTTGCATCTCTTCAGTTACTTCTTGACCGTTCATCTGGGCCATTTGTGCCTTTCTTTGTTCAGCTTGTAACTGTTGTAAAATTTGCTGAGCTTCTTCATCTTTAGAGACTTCTGCTTCAACACCCTTTAAACTTTGATATTCATCAGATTCAACAATAGTATCAGCTAAATCCTGAGCTTTCTCCATAATTGACATAAGTAAAATCCCCTTTCTTAATTGACAACTTCACCAAATAAAGTCCAACTCTGTGCCTTATTTATCTTAACATTTAATAGCTTGCCTGTCAAATCTTGTTCCGATTCTACTATAACTATTTTATCAGTACGTGTTCTTCCAGAGTATTTACTAGGATCTTTTTTGCTTGGCCCGTCTATTAAGACTTCAACAACTTCTCCCTTTAACTCCTTATTCTTCTCTAATCCAATTTCACTCTGTAACTCTAATAATTTCTGATGTCTTTCCTTTTTTACTTCTTCTGGTACTTGCTCTTCCATTTCAGCAGCTGGAGTTCCAGTTCTTTTAGAATAAATAAAAGTAAAGGCTCTATCAAAACCAACCTCTTTATAGATATCCATAGTTTTAGCAAAATCTTCTTCTGTCTCACCTGGGAAACCAACAATCAAATCAGTAGTAATTGCTGCTTTAGGCTTTCTCTCTTGTAGCTCTTTTACCAATTCTAGATACTCTTCTTTAGTATAACCTCGATTCATCTTCTTTAAAAGTCTATTACTACCTGACTGAACTGGTAGATGATAATGTTCACAGACTTTATCTAAACTTGTTACTGTTTCTATTAATTTATCAGTAAAATCTCGAGGATGAGAAGTCATAAATCTAATTCTGGGTAGTCCATCAATCTTATTTACTTCTTCTAATAAATCTGCAAACTCAATATCTTGCTCTAAATCTTTACCATAAGAGTTGACATTTTGTCCTAGTAACATTACCTCTTTAACTCCATCATCTACTAGTGTTTCAACTTCTTGAACAATATCTTCTTGCGGACGGCTACGCTCTTTTCCACGTACATAAGGCACAATACAATAAGTGCAATAATTATCGCAGCCATAAATAATATTTACTTTGGCCTTATGGTCTTCTTCTCGATCAGTAGGCATTCTATCTATCATCTCTCGCGCTTTATCCCACACTTCGACTAAACTTTTTTGTTCCTCTTTAGCATCTTCAAGTAATTTAGGAAACCTATGAATATTATGAGTCCCAAAAACCATATCAACAAAATTATATCTCTGCTTGATTTTATTTACAACTTCTTCTTGCTGCATCATACAACCACAGATTCCTACAATCAACCCTGGGTTTTCCTTCTTTAATTGCTTGATCTCACCTAATTTACCGAATACCTTTAATTCAGCATTTTCTCGTACACAACAAGTATTTAAAATAATTACATCTGCTTCTTTTAATTCATCTGCTGTTTGATATCCTTCATCTTCTAAAACACCAGATAGTTTCTCTGAGTCGTGTTCATTCATCTGGCAACCATATGTTCGTATAAAATATTTTTCTGCCATAATACTTCCTCCTTAGTAGATCTATATATAATATTACCTTCTAAATCTATAGTTTTCCATTGTGGCACTCATTATATTATAATTGATAAGAAGGAATAAAATCAAATTTTTCTATAGCAACTTTATAGTTCCTTAACAAAATAAATAGCATCAGTCCCTTCATTACATTCACAAAGTATATTCTAAATCTATTGTCTAATACTTATATCATTAAAATTTTAACTTAAAACTGAAAAAGCAATAGATAATTGAGATGAATTAACTAACCAACCTCCTATATCAAAATCTAAATTAAATTTAGAGACTAAAAATTATATTCCTTCCTTATTAATTAAAAAATTTTAATTAATAAAATATAGTCCCTAGGAATCTCCTAAGGACTATATATACTATAAATCGATAATACTCATAAGGCCCATATCCATCATCTGTAACAAATATAATTCACGAACTGCATGATACATCTCATCATGCATAGCATTAAAGAAGATATCTCTCAAATAAGGATTATTAGTCATTAAATAATAGTTTTTATAATCCTTATATTCAGCAGTATCTTCACGAATACTTCTGACTAATGCCTCTTCATATTCATCCTCTGCTAACTCAACCTCATATTCATACTCTGAAGTATAAGTGTCTCCTGTTAATCGTTCATAAGCGCGACGAAACTGATAAGCATGTTCTCGTTCATCTTTAGCAAACTCATTAAACATTTCTCTAGTAAATTGGTCTGGAGCTATTTCTGCTAAAGCCTTATAAAATGCTGCATCTTCAAGAGCTGACTCAATTGATAAATATAATTGTTGTAATAGATGTTCTAAATCTTCTTCAGAACCTTGTTGATTCCAATCTTTTTTCATCTTAACCAATTCCTTAGTCATAGCTAAGATATCTTTTCTACTTATATTATTCATTTAATACCCTCCTTTCGTGGTAACATTATATTCCATGGGATGAAAAAAGTGTGATAAAATAATAAAATGAGAGCCACATAATAAATGCAGCTCTCATCCCTAACTTATATTCAGTTAGTACTTAACTCCACCTAAGTTTCCTCCCATAAGTAATAAGATTAAAATTAAAAAGATTAGTAACATACCATCATCTCCGTATTCTCCCATGGTGATCCCTCCTTTTTCAAATTCAATATATAATAATAGACTATTTACTAAATCGTTCAAGGAAAATTATGTAATTATCTAAATGATCTAATTTTTATCTATTTATAATTATAATTTTAAGGCTAAATGGAAATATTAGAATAAAATAGTAAAATAAGGAGGAAGATAATGGATATTATTTACCATGATATAGGAGGAGCACATTCAGTAGCTACTGCTGCTGCAATTCATCTCAATAAAATACCATCTGATAGTAAACCGACTAAAGAAGAATTACTATCACTGCCTACATTCGATAAAGTAAAGAAACAGGACCTAGGTCACTTATTATACCAAGGTGATGATGAATTTGATAACTCAGTTTATACATTAGGCTATAAATACTCTAGCAAGATAACTTTACCAGTTATTAAAGATACTTATAATTTAGTAGGAGATAAAGATGACTTGTTACTTGTTGATACTAAACCAACTATTAACTTCTTAATGAAGGTGGGTGGGTTTTTATCTAGAGGATTAGGAGTAGTTAGTGTAGGACGACCAATAGTAGTTTATGGAGTGTTACAGACTTATCCTCAAATTGCCCAATTAGTAACAGATGTTAAGAGACAACTTCAAGTTAATAATTAATTAAATTAACTACTTGTCCATATCAAAACAAAAAATAATTCCCGGGCCAATCTCCCGGGATAGACTATAAGTCAAAATTCCAGATTAATGGTTCAGAACCTTCTTCAGTTTCTTCCACTTTCTCTGTTTTATTTTCTTCTTTTTCATCTTCTGATTCTTGCTCTTCATCTAAAGTAACTTCAGCCTGTAATTCCTCCAATGAATCTGATTGCTCTAAAATAACTACTTCTGTATCTTGATTATCAATTTCTGTCCCCTGCATTTTAGCAAATTTCTTTATCTCTTCTGTTAATTCATCTGTAGAATCAGTACTTTCTTTTATTTTCTTATCTAGCTTATCAACCTTATCTTCATCTATTACTTTTTCTTCAACATCTTCATTAACTATCTCTTCTTTCTCTGATTCCTTCTGTAGCTCTAAAAAACGCTGACCTGATTCAGTCAAATAAAAGACCTTTCTTCGTCCTTTTTTTAAGTCATGGTCTAAAAATAATCTAGATTCTAATTCATCAATTATACTTTTAACAGCATTTCTATCTAATTCAGTCGTCTGCTCAAATCCCATCCCTGTTAACCCTTTATCAATTAACACAGAAGAAAGTTCTTCTAAAGTCTGTTCTGCCTGATTCGATAAATTATTACCTAATTTTTTAATACAGTCATCACATAGCTTCAACTTAACTCCCCCCTATTTCTACCTATACCATATATATTTTAGGGAAGAGTAAAATATACTTAAAAAGAAAAACAGCAGGAGCTAAATTGCTCCTACTGCTCTTCTTGCTGAGCCATTGATTCTTCTGCCTTCTCTATTGCTCGTCTAACAAGCGACCCAGCTTCTCGAGTGGTTATATCCCCCCAATCACCATTCTTAACCTTATGATCAAAACCTAACTCCTCAGCTAGTTCATACTTGGTATCATCAGACATTATACGACCCATTGGGGAACCACCTCCACTAATTATAATGTTCAAAATCAGATTTATTATAACTACTTTCTTAGATTAATTAAAAATCACTGATATCTACTTTATCTTTGCTTAAGTTATCATCTTTAAAATCGAAATATAGACTTTTGTCAACTGGATTATAGATTACTAGAATAACCTCTTCTAATTTGACAATCTTCTGTTCTCTTAATTTTTCTTGTAGCCAATCTTCAGTTAAACCATGTTGTTTTAAATTATCTTTAATTATCTGACCATCAATTACTAACTCACTACAAATACTATCTTCCTCTGGTTGTAAACCTAAATCTTCTGGAGTAGCAGGCTGTTTGTTAGCTACTGGTAAAACACTTAAATATCCATCAGTTTCTAAAATAGCATAATGAACATCTCTAATATCAAATATCTGATTTTGTCTCAATTCAGACATTAAATCACTCATATTAAATCGTGTCTGTTTCATATTCTCCTCTAGAATCTTACCCTTATGGATTAAAATTGTAGGTTCACCTTCTATTACTTTTCTTGCTATTCTACTTTTAAGAGATATATACTGTAAAAGAAAAGTCAAAAAAGCAAATAAAGATAATCCAATTAAATGTTGCCAAGTCCTTTGATCTATATCAGAAGCCATATTTCCAGCAATAGAACCAAAGGTAATCCCATTAATATAATCATAAAAAGTTAATTCACTGATCTGCTTTTTACCAATTATTCGCGCAAAAAAGAGAGTAGCAAAAAAAGCTAATACAGTCTGTAAAATTATTTCTATTATTACCTCCATTATCTTCCTCCTATAATCTAAAACTAATTTTAGGATAAACTAAAATAAAGATATATATAAGGAGGAAACTAATGAGTTTATCTTTACAAACAATACTGACTATTCTATTTATTATTGCTGGCTTTACTCTACTATATTATCTTTCTAAAAAGGAGTTATTATAGAATACTGAAATTAGTAATAAAAAAATGGCAGGAATAAGTGTGAGTAAATATTTAACTCACACTTATTCCTACTATAAATAAGAAAACTAATTTATTATTTGTGTGCAAATAATAGAATAAGAACTAAAAATAGAATAAAAAAGCTATCTTTCCCCTCTTTATAACCACCCATATTATCCCTCCTTTTTCTATTCATAGTATATTTTATTCATTAATAAATTTTTTGTTAATAATATATTTAAAAGTTATAACTTTGTTTATATTTATTTAATTTATTAACATTTATTATTATAAATGCATAATATATACCAACAATTATTGGAAAGGAGGTATTTATTATGGGTGACTACTGCAAAGATGATGATTTAGTTTTTATTGTCTTCTTAATCTTAATTTTATTATTACTAGGTAGCGACTGCTAACTAATATTTAATCCTCCATTATTAACTCATTTATTTCCCTCTCTCGGCTATAAACCATCAACTGTCATAGTTGATGGTTTACTACATAAATTCAAATTCTTCTTAATTCATAACTAATCAATTATACATATTATTAACAAAAAATGGTTTTAACTCATAATATATACAAAGAGGATAAAAGGAGGTGCTATATATGGGAGATTGTGGAGGAAGTATCTATGATGATGGAGCATATTTAGTATTTCTTATTTTAATCCTACTTCTTCTAGGTAGCCACTAATAAAAAAAGAAGGAGCATCTAATATGCTCCTTCTTTTAGTTTCTATTTTACTGTAATTTCCTTAGCTGTTTTCCATTGTCCATGGACATTACAAAACGCATAAACTCTTGCTGTAATTCAAACTTGTCCAATTTATTAATAAAACAGAGGGAATTGCATCCCTCTGTTAATCTTATTATTAATAGTCACTACCTAATAATAATAAGATCAAAATTAGAAATACAACAAAAACATAATTATCATCTCCATAGTCACCCATATATCTCCCCCCCTTTCTAACTTCAATATATACTATGCCATAAATGAAAAAAGCGTTAAAAAATAAAAAAGCCTAAAGGTTTCCCCTTAGACTCTTTTAACTAATCTATTTATTTTAATTATCATTACGATATATTGGGTGTGGCTTTTTAGATCTTGGTTTATCTAATACCTCCTTGAAGATAATACCCTGCATAACCTGCCGTCTACCAAAAGGCTTAGACCTAGATTTAGATTGCTTATTAGTTAATTTCTTCTTTTTATTTTTCTGTTTTAATTTTCTATTCAACTTTTCTTCTGATAATCTCTCTTCTTCTATAAATCGATTAACAGGTTGAGAAGTAGATTCTTGAGCCAACTTAACTTCTTGCTCTCTTTGTGATCTATTCTTAATCTCCTGATTATTCTCTCTATAGGGCTGTTCTTGATTGATAGATTGATTCAATTTCTTAAGAAATTTACTTACTAGTCCCCATAAGACTACTACTACTGGCCAGAGAGCAAATAAATTATCTAAATCCATATTACCAACTCCTAATCTAGATCTTCTTCATCAACCATAGTATCCTGATCATCATAACCCTCTGCTCCAAACTGAGATATATTGTCTCGCATCTCAGTATCGGCCTTAACATTCTGCATATTCATATAATCCATAACTCCCATATTACCAGAACGTAAAGCTTCAGCCATTGCTTTAGGAACTTCAGCTTCTGCTGCTACTACTTTAGCTTTATTCTCTTGTACCTTAGCTTTCATCTCTTGCTCTTGGGCTACTGCCATAGCTCTTCTTTCTTCAGCTTTAGCTTGAGCAATCTCTTTATCAGCCTCAGCTTGATCAGCCTGTAATTTAGCACCAATATTCTTACCTACATCAACATCAGCAATATCAATAGACAGAATTTCAAAAGCTGTTCCCGAATCAAGACCTTTAGATAATACAGTTTCAGAAATAGAGTCTGGATTCTCAAGTACCTTTTTATGATTATCAGCTGAACCTACAGTAGTTACAATTCCTTCCCCTACTCTAGCTAAAATAGTCTCCTCACCTGCTCCACCAACTAAACGATCAATATCAGCTCGAACAGTTACTCTAGCATTAGCCTTAACCTGAATACCATCCATAGCTACAGCAGCTACCTCTGGCGTCTGAATCACCTTAGGATTAACACTCATTTGAACAGCTTCTAAAACATCTCTCCCAGCTAAATCAATAGCAGCTGCTTGCTCAAAAGGCAACTCAATCTCTGCTCTTTCAGCAGCTATTAGAGCATCTACTACATTATCTACATTTCCACCAGCTAAATAATGGGCTTCTAATTTATCAGTACCTAACTTCAATCCTGCCTTATGTGACTTGATCATTGGGCCTATAATTGCTGATGGAACAACTCTTCTTAACCTCATTCCAATTAAATTAAAGAAACTAATCTTTACTCCTGCAGCTAAAGCAGAAATCCATAAACCTACTGGAATAAAAAATAAAAATACAAATACAAATATAACTCCTAAAGTAATAAACAATAAAGCAATAGGTGTCATCTTATTCCTCCTTTATTATTTTTCTAACTACTACTCTATTCCCAGCTACTTCAATCACCTCTACTAATTCTTCAGCCTCAATAAATTCTCCTTCACTGACTACATTTATCCGTTGTCCATCAATTTTTACAATTCCTGCTGGACGTAGAGTATTAATTACTGTCCCTTGCTTACCTAATAGACATTCTGTCTCATCATTATGAGACCTATAACCTGTTTCTTTAGACTGCTCCTCTCCTAAAGAGACTCTCTGCCACAAGACAGAATTACCAAACTTTTTAACTATCAACCAAATACCAATAATTGATAATAATAAAGTTGCCGCTAAAACGGTCAAGGCTATATCAGAAGTAGGAAAGACCAGATACAAACTACTAAATATAGCAATCAAACCACCTATTCCAGTAATGCCAAAACCAGGTACAACTAACACCTCTAATAACATTAAAACAATTCCTACTATGAATAAAACAACTAATCCCCAACTTGCCATTCCATTAATAATATAACTACTGAAAAAGAGTCCTAAACTCAATAAACCAACTGTCCCTCCTACTCCCCACCCTGGGGCCAAGACTTCAAAAACTAAAGCAATAAAGCCTATACTTAGCAAGAAGGTACTAACTCCAGGATTAGTAATTAATCTAGCTACTCTTTCAGCCATAGTTAAATTTACTTCTTTTACTCTAGCTTTAGTTAAATCTAATTTCTTTAACAGACCTTTAAAATCTGTTACTTTAAAATTAGCTATATTATGAGTTATAGCTTCTTGTCTAGTTAGAGTCAATAACTTGCCCTGAGGACTAATATCTGGAATGTCTATCCTTTTATCAACCATAGCTGCTGCTAGATCATCATTTCTGCCTCTTTTTTGGGCTGTCGCCTTAAACTCCTTTCGCAAAGCTGAAATATACTTCTCTTCTTGTGGTCTAGTTTCAGCAGCACCAATGCTACTACCAGGAGTCATTGCTAGCTCTTCTCCTGCTAAAGCAATTAAAGCTCCAGCTGACCAAGCTCTACCTGATACATAAGTAACAGTTGATAACTTAGTAGTTAAAATCTTATCTCTAATCTTGATTGCTGAATCAACTAATCCTCCATAAGTATCAATCTCAAATACTATAGTATCTGCTCCAACCTCTTGAGCTTGATTGATTCCCTTATCCACTAAGTTGACTAAACCAGGATTAATAGTTCCTTTAATTGGTACTTTATATACAAGATCGGCTGAATAAGCAGAAACAGCAGGTATTAAGAAAAGAAGATTAAGTAATATTAATAAAATTATTATTTTCATTTGTGATCTAACATCCATCCTATCTATCACCTCCATTCTGACTTTTATAATTATCTTTAACCACTTAACTAGCAAAATATTCTGTTACATTAGCTAATAAATCACTTACTTCTAAATTCTGTGGACAAGATTCTTCACATTGACCACATTCAATACAAGCTTGACTCTTTTCTTCATCAGACATATTATTATACTTTTTAGTCATACTATCATATTCATTATGAATTTCAACCTGATTATATAAAGAAAAATTTTGTGGAATTTTAACTCCTTCTGGACAAGGAATATAATAGCCACATCCTGTACATCCTACAGCTGATAGCTCTTGGTACTTTTCATAAACTTGGTCAACTAAATCCAACTCTTCTTTAGTTAAAAGATTAATATCTGACTTAGCTGCACTTTCTACATTCTCTTTAACTTGCCATAGAGTACTCATTCCACTTAACACTAAAGATATCTCAGAGTGATTCCATAGCCATTGTAAAGTCCAATCAACAGGTGTTCTCTCTTCTTTAGCTTGTTTCCAGACTTTCTGTACCTCCTAATTTTAATTAGCATTACTTGTATTATAACATATTTTTTGAAATAAAAACAAATGTTAGCACCAACAAAAAAATAAATTTCCTGACTATATAGTGCAGGAAATTCTAACTATAATTATTTACTCTATTAACTACTACTTTATCTTTCCAAATACCACGTTTAAACCAGCCAAAAGCCCCAATAGCTCCAATTAAGTTACTAATAAAGACTCCCCACCATAATCCATCAGTACCTAACTGTACATAATGAGCCAGAAAATTAGCAATTGGTACTCGTAAGATACATAAACTTAAAGCTGAAAATACCATAGCCGGCATTGTATCACCAGCTCCTTTAAAACCACCATTAACCACTCGTAAAGTTCCCATAAAACCAAAAGAAAAAGCAATTATCTGTAGATAATCAGTACCTAATTTTACTACATTTAAATTATTATTAAAAATAACTACAATTTCTGAAGCAAATAAAAAGACAACAACAGATACTACTGTTAAAATCATAAAATCCAGTAGAGTTCCTATCATTACAGTCTTTTCTGCTTTCTCTTCATTATTTGCTCCTAAATGCTGTCCAACTAAAGTAGTTGTTGCTGCTGAAAAGCCAATTGCAGGCATAAACACAAGTGATAGCACCCGATTACCAATACCATAAGCTGCTACTGTAGCAGTCCCAAAACCAGCTACTGTCCCCATCATTAAAAACATACCTACAGCTCTAGTTGACTGCTCTAATGAAGCAGGAACTCCCACTTTAACTAATTTCTTTAATTCTTTCCATTTAGGCCATAAATTACTTAACTCCAACTTGACTCCATAGTCGCCACTGAGTAAAATAATAACTCCTATAATTGCTACTAATGTTCGAGATAGAGTAGTTGCTAATGCAGCTCCTTCTACTCCTAACTTAGGAATTGGACCCCAACCAAAGATTAATATAGGATCTAAGACAATATTAACTACTGTAGAAATTAACATTAACTTCATTGGCGTCTTACTATCTCCTAACCCTCTTAAAACTGAAGTAAATACAAAATAAACAAACATAGGAGTCAATCCTACAAAGATTATATTTAAGAAGTTAGTAGCTAAATCTAAGACTTGAGGTTTAGCCCCTAATAAATTTAAGATTTGACGATTAAATAAGAACCCAACTATAGAAAATATAATAGAGACTATAGTTACTAAAGTTAATGTTTGACCAGTAAATTTATCAACTTGTTTCTGATTTTTTGCTCCCTTATGCTGAGCTATAATAGAAGTCCCAGCAATAGTAAATCCTAAAGCTAGAGACATCATCAAAAAAATAATTGGAAATCCTAGTGAGACTGCTGCTACAGCATCAGCTCCTAGTTTTCCTACCCAGATTGTATCTACAATATTATAAGTAGTCTGCATCAGATTACTTAAAATGATTGGCCAAGCTAAAGTTAATAACCCTTTAGTTATTGATTCTCCTACCAAACTATCCTTATTCATATTAGTCACCTTCTTTCTTTAACTACACTTACCTACATATTATTGATATAAAGCATCATATCAAATCATAAGCTATAAATAGATTATTTTTATATAATAAATTGTTCTTTAATTACCTAAGATATCACTAAATAATGATATCACTTAGATATCTAACTGTCAATAAAATTTAGTAGTGCATTAATACTTCTTAAACTACAAATAATAAATTTAGTTAGTTCTAGAAAGGAGTCTAAATATGTTAGAAGACCAACTACTCCAAAAAGTAGCCCAACACTGTCCAGAATACGAACCAATTGCTTTAGCCCAAGGTTATGGTACTTCATGGCTGAATAACCCTGAATCTCTAGAAGAAGCAGAGTGTGACTTATGCATTAATTGGCAAGAAGGTGATTGTAATATCTTTCAAGAATATAAAAACAAATACTAATTAATTGAATTATTAATATTAAGTATTAACAATCAGTGTGAGTAAATTTATCTTTATTAGTATAGTGATAGAATTAACTCACACTGACACTACCTATTATACTTATCTGTCAAACTCTTTAACCTATCTGCTAAATCAGTAGTTAATATTCCTTTTTGATATCTCCATTGCCAATTACCATCTACTTGTCCTGGATTATTCATTCGGGCCTGACTTCCTAAAGAAAGTATATCTTGTAATGGAGCTAAAGTTAAATTAGCTTCTGAAGACCAAGCTAGCTCTAATAACTTCCAAGCCGGTTCTCTACTTTTAGTTATTGATAAATGTTTAGTAGTATATTGGGCCAATAACTCTTTCTGTTCTTGAGTAGCCTCTTCTTGATGCCAACCTAGAGTAGTATTGTTATCATGGGTACCAGTATAGACAACAGCAGCTTGATTATAATTATGTGGTAAATACTTATTATCTTCTCCAGACTGGAAAGCAAACTGTAACACCTTCATACCAGGAAAGTCAAATTTATTTCTTATTTTATCAACTTGATCTGGAACTACTCCCAGATCTTCAATGATAAAGGGGAGTGAATCCAATTCTTGACTAACTTTATTAAAGAAATCTTCTCCTGGGCCAACTTCCCAATGACCATGTTTTGCTGTCTCTTTATCACTAGGAACAGCCCAGTATTTTATAAAACCGCTAAAATGATCAAGCCGTAGAATATCTACTAACTCTAACTGTAACTTAAGCCTATCTAGCCACCAACTATAATTATTCTTTTTCAACTGTTGCCAATTATAGAGAGGATTCCCCCACAACTGACCTTCTTCACTAAAATAATCTGGTGGTACCCCAGCTACTTTAGTAGGTTCTCTTGTCTCATCTAAATAGAATAAAGAAGGATTGGCCCAGACATCAGCACTATCAAAGGCTACAAAAAGAGGCAGATCACCAATAACTTTAATTCCTTTCTTGTTAGCATACTCTTTTAAATCATTCCACTGTTTAAAGAAGAGATACTGGAGATACTTTCTAAATTCAATTTCTTCTTTAAGTTTATTTTGGTAATATGTTATCCCCTTCTCTTCTCTAAACTTAATCTTTTCTTCCCATTGATACCAAGGCTGTCCATCAAAATAATATTTCAGTGCTTTAAATAAAGCATAATCATCAAGCCAATCTTGATGTTGAGAACAAAACTCTATAAAATCATTCTGTTCCTTATTAGTATTTAACCTTTTAAACTCTCTAAAAGCCTGTCTCAATAATGGAATCTTAAAATCAATAACCTTTCCATACTCTACTTTATTTTCATTAAAACTAATTTTTTCTTTTAAATTAGACTCAACTAATAGCCCTTCTGCTACTAACTTCTCTAAACTAATTAAATAAGGATTACCAGCAAAGGCTGACATAGTTTGGTAAGGAGAGTCACCAAATCCAGTTGGCCCTAATGGACAGACTTGCCATAGGCTTTGATTAGCTCTAGCAAGAAAGTCAATAAAATTATAGGCTTCTGAGCCTAAACTTCCTATTCCATAGTCTCCTGGTAAGGAAGTAAGATGCAGCAATACTCCACCACTTCTTTCAAAATCCATCCCTATCACTCCTTGGTAGTATACTCCCTTTCATTATTCCATAATATACCATATAGTATCCATATAGAACTTTTTTAAAGTTTTAAAATGGATAACTAACAGTAGTCTCAATCATTCCACTATCAGAATCATTGCTATAAGAACCTTGTAATCTGAAATCAAGATTACTATTTAACTGACTCTTATATTCTCCACCTAATATTAACTCCTGTTGAGAATCGACTATAACATAAGAACTAATACTAGAAAAATCATCAAGCTCATAAGTAATCATTACTGTAACTAAGTCCTTACCAAGGTTTAAATTACTACCTATAGATGCTAACATCCCTTGTAATACATCAGCTTCATACCGTAAGTACTCACCTTGTAAAGTAAGTCTATTTATATCATTAAGAAGAAAACTATAATCTATTCCAGCTAGAAAAGCAGCCTCTTGGAAATCAAAATAATAGCCTACTGCTCCATAGGCCCCAATTGGCCCTAAATCTCCCTTTCCTGTAATTCCAATTCTCTGTCTATTATTATTTACATCTTTATCGGCTACATAGTTAAAACTTAAATCATAACCTTGATAATAAGTACGTCCTCGAAATCCAACTTTTATATCACCAGCATTATTATTAGGAAAAGCAGCTATCCCTGTAATACTAGAGTTCCAGTTAATTGGATAATAAACTTCTAAAGCATCTATACTTTTATTATTAGACTCTTCATTCATTGCTTCAGCACCTAGGTTAAAATCAACTGGATTTAATAACGAACCAAAAGACCAAGAGATAGGCTGCCTTCCTACTGTTAGATCAAATTTAGAAAAATGATTTGCTATATATAATTTTTTCAGCTGAGAATTAAGCTTATTATTTTTTATCCCATTAAATAGATCAACTTCAAATTTAGCTTCTGTATTACCACTAACCGGCAACATTAAATTTAAATTTAGTTTATTCTGTAAGAAATTTTGACTATCTTTATCATTAAGGGAAGTAATAATGCTAGTATCAACCTTACCTCCTACCTTTACTCTAGCCAAGACAGGAGAAGAAAGAAGTATTAATAAAATTAAAGTTACTATTATATACTTGTTTTTCATCTTATCCCTCTTTCTACTTAAACTACCTTCTCAAACTACGAAGACTAAACCTACTACTTGGAATATCAACATTAAATTCAATTGAATCCACTTTAAATTCAGTTCTTGTTCCTTGCTTCAACTTATTATCAACTACTTGATAGGTAGGAAACCAACGTTCTTTTATCTTCTTCATCTTCTTAGTCTTCATTACTTTTAATAATCTACCACTCCTAGCATATAACTCTTCTTTAAAAGGAATAAATCTTTCTTTATCTATCCAACTAAGGCGCCGATAATAAGAAGCTTCAGCCCTCTCTTTCTTAATGCCTTCTATTACATAACATAAACGATTTTTTATTTTCTCTTCTCTAATAATCTTAAAATCATATAAGTCAGTCAACTTAGTTGATTCCATCATATCTTGATATGAAAAGTCACTTCCCATCATACCTTTCTCTAACATATGATCAGAAATCTTGACTACATCTTCAGCATCAGGAAAGAACATCCATAAATTATCACCACGCTTTAGAAACTTGCTACCTCTATCTCGAGGATTAGTGAATTCAGTAAGTCCATACTGAGAACCTTTAACTAAACTAATCATCTCCTTTGTCATCTCTCTATTATCTTTAATAATAGTCATCTTTGCTTTCATTCTAGCTGATTTAAGATGCTGATACTCATCTACCTGACTCATAATCTCTTCAGGAGTAATTGCCATAGCTACATTTGAAACTAAACACAAGACTACTACTAAAATTGCTAACTTCCAGTTTGGCTTACTAATCATCTTTCCACCTCTTTCTAATTATTAATTACTACGTAATGCTTCTGTTGGTTCTAACTTAGCAGCCTTTCGGGCCGGAATAATAGAAGTAATAGTTACTACTATCGTACCCAAGATAAAAGCATAAATCAAATTAGTTATGTCAAAACTAGGATAAATAACTGGTCGCATTATTATTTCTGATCCTACATCTGACATAGCTGCTGAATAATCTAGTCCAACAATAGATAATACCTTTGTAATTATCCCCCCAGTAACTACTCCTAATAAGCTACCTGCTAAACCTAATCCTAATCCTTCTATAATAAAGAGATAGAGTATCTCTTGACGCTTTAATCCTAAAGCAGTCATCATACCTATCTCTTGAGTTCTCTCCTTAACAATCATCACCATAGTACTAACTACTACTATACAAGATAATAAGATAACAAAGACATAAACTAAATTATAAATATTCTTAGCCACTTGTAAATACTGAATAATACCATTACCTTGATTCCAAGCACTGACCTTATAAGTTTCTTGCTGACCTTTTTCTTTAAATAGCCCTCTTACTTGAGTTGTAATTTGGTCTACTTGTCTATAATTATCAGTCTGTAACAAGATTTCAGTAGCCATATCTGGCATGGCTAATATATTTTGGGGTTGATCCAAGGGTAAATAAAAACTCTTATCATCAAGTAACTTAAATCCACTTTCTATCTCTCCTACAATCTTAACTGTACTTCCTTTAAAGGAACCCCAAGAAGTGGTATAAACTATTGTAACCTTATCACCTACTTTAGCACCTAACTTATCTAATAGCTTTGTACCTGCTATTATCTCTTTCTTTCCTCTACCTATCATTCTTCCTTTTGTTAGATAAGACTTAATATCTGTAAATTGAACTTCTTTTTTTGGATTAACTCCCCAACCCATCATTGTTACCATATCGTCCTCAGTACTAACAGCAGCCCCAAATTTTATCCGAGGAATAGTCTCTTTAACTCCCTTAACCTTATTTAATTCAGCTTGCATCTTATTAATTCCCTTCTTATCAAAACCATTAACAGGATAATTTAGAGAAAGTAACTTCTCTTTCTGCTCATATTCCTGATTTATAATCTTAATATGACCTGCATCATATTGGATATGAAGCTGAAACATAGAATCAACCATACCTATAATCAAACCTCTTAAGACAACTACTATCATTACTGCAAAAGCAATAGCAATCACTGAAATGGTAGTTCTTAACTTATTCCTAAATAAGTTTTTTGTAGCCAAAGTCCATAAATAACTCATCTTCACACCTCCTTAATGATGATATATAGCTTCTACTGGATCTTTTTTAGCTGCCCAATAGGCTGGTGGTATACTGGCTAAAGCAGAAAGCATAACTCCAGCTACAAAAATGATAATAAAGTGAGACGGAGCCCAAATACCATGCAACTGACCTAAAATAGGCATACCAAAACTCTGATTTGACATTAATGAAGATAGATCTAATCCTTTAGCAACTAGATAATAGACTCCACTACCGCTTAATAGTAGACCAATTAAACCTCCAATGATTCCTATACCAGCCGATTCTATCATAAATACTAATATAATTTCATTCTTTTTAAATCCTAAAGCTTTCAGCATACCAATCTCTTCTCTTCTTTCTAAAGCAGATAAAATTACTGTATTAATAATTCCAATAGCAGCAATAATTAAGATTAGAGACATCATAACTATTGTTTCTATATTCTGTGCCTTACTCATTGCTATTACTGACTGGGCCAACTTCCGCCAAGAATAGACTCCTAAATTATTATCTTGGACAGCCAATCTCTGCTGTAATCCTTGCTTTGTTTCTAAAACTTGATCAACATTATCTAATCTAACTACTATTTGACTAACCTTTCCTTCTACACCTAAGGCCTGCTGAACAATATTTAAAGGTAGATAGACAAAGTTACTATTTACATCTGGATTCTGCGTAATTACCAGTCCTACAATTTTAACATCAATAGTATTAAAGCTACCACTTTTAGTCTTAACTAGTAATGTCAAATAGTCTCCTATTTTAAAATCCATTAAAGTAGCCAACTCTTTTCCTAACACTGCCTGATATCCTGAATCTTTAAAGTAACTACCTTTAACTATATAATCTTCTGTCGTAAAGACCTTTTTTGCTTGATCAGGAAGTATTCCATAACCTGTAATTGGTAGTTCATCAACTCCATTATTCAGCCTAGCTGAAAACTTCAGTTGAAGTGCCAAAGATTTAAAGTCTGGACTACTAGCAATAGACTGGCCTATTTTTTTATCATAATCTATTAAATTATCTAATAGCAACTCTTCTCTTTTTGACCAATATTCTTTATTTACTACCTGTAAATGACCAGTCTCTAAATTAATCAGATTATTAAAAGACATCTCTGTTAACCCCAACATTAATGAGTCTGTAGTCAAATAAATAGTAATTCCTATAGCTAAAATAACAGCAATAGCTATAACTCGTCGCTTATGTCGGGCCAAATTTCTTAAAGCCATCTTAACTAATAACAATCTTACCCCTTCCTTTCATCTTCAACAATCTGTCCATCCTTTAATGTAACTAACCGTTTAGCATACCCCCATACTTGCGGATCATGGGTAGAAAAAATAAAAGTAGTATCTAGCTGTTTATTCATCTCTAGCATTACTTCTAATACATCTTCACTAGTCTCAGAGTCTAAATTAGCTGTTGGTTCATCAGCAAGAACAAGTTGTGGTTCTTTAACTAAAGCTCTAGCAATTGAAACTCGCTGCTTTTGGCCTCCAGATAATTCATTAGGCTTATGATAAGCATAGTCTTCTAAACCTACTGCCTCAAGAATCTCCATTACCTTCTCCTTAATCTCATCTTCAGTTATATTATTAAGTAACTTTAAAGCAAGTTCAACATTTTCAAAAGCAGTTAATACTGGGATCAGATTATAACTTTGGAATATAAACCCTAAATTATTCCTTCTTAACATAGCAAGATCCTCTTGTGAAAATTCTCCAATCTCTTCTCCAACAAAAAATATCTTTCCTTCTGTTGGAGTGTCAAGACATCCTATCATATTTAATAAAGTCGTCTTCCCTGAACCTGATGGGCCAGCAATAGAAGTAAATTCTCCTCGACTAATAGTTAAATCAACTCCACGTAAAGCTGGAACTTCAATCTCTCCTTGTTGGTAAATCTTTTTAATCCCCTCTAATTTTAATAAAGCCACCTTGATACCCCCTTTTTATAGATGCCTTATAATCAAATTATTTCCTCAATCTTAATCTCAGGTTGAAATTAAACTTTATACTAACAAACTGACCATTCAGTCATATATGAAATTATTGATTACTGATACCTAATTATCTATATCAATTACATCTAATCGAGTACATTCAGCTTCACAACCTAATACCTTAGCTACACTGGGATTAGTTCTGCCTTCATCACTAGAGATTAACTCCTTAATGTAAGTTCCAGCTTCAGCTTTAATTATTAAGTCAATCTGTTTCTCAGTAATTAATTCAGCTGCTACCTTATAAACTTGTCGTTTTCTAACTCTATCTCCTCTACTACGCTTAACTCTTTCTGGGGTTTTTTGCTCTATAGTTCCAATTACTTGCTCTAACTTTACTAATTCTTCTTCCTCTACCTTCTTATTTACAGTTACTAAAGCACGATAAATCTTATCAACTCTCTTCTCCTTTAGACCTTTGATCTGCTCTCTATCACTAAATTCTAAAGCAAAGACTTCTACCCTGGATTGAGATTGATTTAATTCTGCTTCAAGTTGTTGTAGATTAATACTTCTCTTCTTTGGTTTGACTAGCTCTAAGACAAACTCACGTTTACCAAAACACCTAACATCAACATCTTCTCTTCCTGCCCCATGAAACTTAGCCTCTTTAGACTGAGTAAAATCCACAAAAGGAGTTTGAACTATCTCTTGTACAGAACTAGAAGAATACATCCATTCAGTCTGTGATATCTCTCGTGAATACTTGTTATACTTTCCATAAATAAATAAAGATTTTATTTGTAACTTTACATCATCATTCTCAATATCAATTAAGAATGTCATATTTGGATCAGCATAGTCAACTCCAACCTTTAACTTAGGTTTTACTCTCTTACCTACTAACCGGTTCCACTCTGATTTGATGGGTTTAGCAGAATCTTTTCCATATTTCTGCCATAACTCTTTCTGTTTCTTCTTTATTTCTTGCGGAAAATGAGTACCTACTAAGATAGTATTCATCTCATACTCAGCTACTGAGTCAACAACTTTATCTACATAATAGTCTAATCTATCAAATAATCCATTACAAAGATAACAAGAACCCCCAAGTTCAGTATCCTCTGGAATATTAGAGCGAATAAAATCATTTTCATTTATATCTTCTTTCTCTTTTAAGATAGCTCCTCGTTCATAGTTCTCTAACCCTCTACCTAACTTAGCAAACTGTCTTCCTAAACAATGATTACATAAATTCTTATCAATTAGTTGATCTCTTTTTTCTTGTAGATCCATTGATTTCCTCCTTATTATATCAGTTTGCAGTTTACGATTTACAGTTTACAGTTAAAACCTTAAAATTAAAACTCTATAAACCTTTACTATATAAACATCCATAAAAATTTTGACTTTAACTGTACACTATACACTGTAAACTGTTAACTATTGATATAAAGTTATAACTTTATATCAATAAAGGGCCAACATCACTGTTAGCCCTTTACTATTAATCTAACTTATATTCTTTTAATACTTCTTTACTCTCTAAAGAAACTAATTTAATCTGATCTTCATCTATCTCTGCTACTGTAGGAATAGCCGGATCCTGCTTAGGCAATGAAATACTACCTGGATTCAGTAAAGTAACTCCTTTTACTTCTTTTACTAAAGGCAGATGTGTATGACCAAAAACTAAAATATCTGCTCCTAATTTATGAGCAAAGTTGGCCCGCTCCTTTTCAGTTTCATGTTGATAACCATGATAAACAGCAATTCTACGTCCGTTATCCTCAACTACTGTATAATCAGATAAAGGATAGGGAAGAACCCAATCATCTACTAAAGCATCTACATTTCCTTTTACAGCTAAAAAATCTTCTTCCATTTGATTAAGTTCCTTTACTACTGCTTTAGTATCATATCCTTTAGGCAAAGGATTTCTAGCCCCATGATAAAGAAGATCACCTGCTATTAATAATAGATCACTATCTGCTAAATATTTCTTTGCTTTCTGAAATGCTGAAAAACTACCATGAATATCACTAATTACACCTAACTTCATAACTATCCCTCCTGAAAATATTATGCCACATAGATCCTATCTTTACCTCTATCTTTAGCTTCATATAAGGCTTGATCAGCTTGATTAATAAATTCTTTTTTAGATTGATCAAATTGATATATTGCTACTCCAATACTTACTGTCACATTTAACTCTAAATCATTATACTTAATATTTTCTTCTCGAACTAGATCATTGACTCGTTGGCCCATCTGATAAGCTCCTAGCTCATCAGTCTCAGGAAGAATAATAGCAAATTCTTCGCCACCATATCTAGCCACAAGATCAGCACCACGTACATTATCCTCTAGTACTTGAGCTATACTTCTTAAAACTTCATCTCCTGCTTGATGACCATAAGTATCATTAAAATTCTTAAAATTATCAATATCTAACATCAACAAAGCCAAATCACGTTTATAGCGATTACTTTTTTTAATTTCTTTGCCTAATCTATCTTGAAAATAACTATGATTGTATAACTTAGTCAATCCATCTCTGATAGCCATATTTTTCATTTGATTGTAAATTCTAGCATTTTCGATAGCAATTGCTACTTGATTAGCCAAAGTCGTAATAAACTTCCTATCTGCTCCTTTGAACTGACGCTCAAAATCAGTTTGGGCTGCAGCAATAGCTCCAATTACTTCTCCTCTGATTTTAAGGGGAACAAACATAACAGATTTAACATCAATTGTATCAAAACTATATTTTTCCTCAATTTCTTTAGCATTATCATTGATTAAAATCTTTTCATCATCAATTACTTCACTAGTAACTTCTTTAGCTGCTTTAACTATTGCTTCCTTTTCTAGCTCTGGCACTCCCTTAGCAGATACCAACTCCAGTACTTTATCACGGTTAAATAAAAAGAGACCTGCCATAGATACACCCATAGTGCCCATTACCATATCAACTGTATGTTCAAATACTTGATCAGTATTTAAAGTAGAATTAATTATATGGCTTGTTCTTTGTAACATAGACAGACCTGCTACATTCCGTTCTAATCTCTCAAATATTTCAGCTTTCTTAATTACTAATGGAGCTTGATCAATAACTGTCTGCAAAGGAATTAAGTCTAAATTAGAAAAGAAATCTTTCTGGGGAGCTAAAAAAACAAAAACACCTTTTAATTGATCCTGGCTAAAAATTGGGGCCATTAAAATAGACTCAACTTCTTCTCTTAAAGTAAACCTCTGTCCAAAACAGACTGATTCTAAATTATCAATTATAAGAATATCTTCTGTTTTTAAAGCTTCAGATAAACAATCTATTTGTGATATCTTAAATTCGTCAGAATATTTCTTACCTAAACCATACTCCGCTTTTAGTTCCAAGCAGTCACTCTCTTCATTATATAACAATAAACTACCATAACTAATATCCAATTGCTGACAACTAATACGTAATAATTCATCACATGCTTCTGATAAATTAAAATTAGAAATTAATTTCTCATTAATTGAATGTAATTGTTCTAAACTATCTCGCGCTTGACAAGCACTTCTAATTTCTAACTTTTGGTTTTGAAAAGACTGCAATTGTAATTTATGGTTGGTGATAATTGTAAATGAACCATAAAAAGCTAATGTATACAATGAAACACTTTGTTTTTGGGAGATAAGTATCAGACTAAACCCTAATAAAATACTGATTATAAGATCTTTTAATCTAATATTTAGTTTATCCAATAAAGATAGTTGATATAAATCACTAATTAAACCTAACAATAAAATTATCCCATTTAAATTAGCTATTTGATTACCTAACAAAAAGAATAAAATTCCAGATAAACTACCATAAGGAAAACCAAATAATCTACCACAAAGAATAATTCCGATAGCATAAATTAATATCTGGTAATCTCTAAAAAAATAAAACAAGCCTAAAGAACATAAAATAAGTCCTATAGACAAATAACTTTTCCTTTTCCACTCTAAATTAGTCATTAATCCTTGGGAAAAAATATCTATCTTTATTATTAAATAAGTAATTACTATAAAAGGTGAACTTTGTAAAATCAATTCTGCTAAAACCATTACTCCCCCCCTCTCTAAACTGACTATGACATTAAACAGTAAGTTTAATAACTACTATTAATCTAAATAATATCTTTGCGCATATAATAAAGCTAATACAGCCAAAGAATGATCTATATTCCCACTACCAATTAATGAATCTATTTCTTCAATTGGTACTAATATAAGTTCTATATCTTCAGTTAAATCCAAATCCTGTTTCTGAACCTGCTTAGCTCCTTCAGCTAAATAAAAATAACAATAATTATTCTGGATGGCAGGATTAGCAGCTACCTTTCCTAGATCAATTATCTCTGTTGCTTGATAACCTGTTTCTTCCCTTAATTCTCGCTTAGCAGCTAATCTAGGATTATCTTCTCCTTGATCTAAGGTTCCTCCAGGTACCTCTAAAGTAACTTCTTCTGTCCCAAAACGATACTGTTTAACTAATACTACCTCTTGTTGAAAAGTAATCGGAACTATATTAACCCAATCTAGAAATTCCATTCTAAAAAAAGAATGTTTAATTCCTTTTTCCTGATGCTGATATAACTCTTCTTTAAACTTAACAAAATCACGCCGATATATAACCTTCTCTTTAATACCTTGCCACTTATTATCCATTATAACCCCCTATATATACATACATATTAATACTAATTACAACCAATTACTGAATTTTAGATATACTACAACTATATATCTAACAGGTATAATAAGATATATTATACCTGTTACTTTTCCGATCCCATTATATACCACTAATATTTATTTGTCAAAATCATAGTTCAATTATTCAATATCATACTCATCCTCTTCTAAAGTATAATCTGTTTCATCATCAGTTGAATCATAATTACTTAAAATATCAAACATATACTTCCAAACAACTAAACCAATCACTGTATCATCTAACCAACCTAAAAACGGAATCAGATCACTTACTAGATCAAAAGGGGCAATAATATAAACTAAAGGAAAAACCAATAATATCTTCTTTCCTAAAGAAACTTGAGGATCCATTAGATATTGTCCAGCCAATTTGACACTACTAAAGATTCTTTTAAGTTTACTTAATTGTCGTCTCATCTTTACCACCTATCTTTAGAATAATATAATAATATTTTAAAGGTATTAGTCATTGAAATCAAGAGTTTAAAATGTTACATTAATATATAGGTTACCTTATTAAAATAAAATTATTTTTGATCAGTGAACTATTTAGGTAAGCATAAATATAAAATAAGGAGTTGTTTAATATGGCGTTAGATGGCGTTACCTTAGCTGCAATTAAGACTGAACTGCAAGACAAATTAATTGGTGGCCGAGTTGATAAGATTTACCAACCTAAAGATAATCTATTAACTATTAGAATCAGACAACCTGGTGAAAATATTAAATTATTAATATCTGCCAATCCACAAAATCCTAGAATTAATATTAGTCAACAGGAATTTGATAATCCCTATCAACCACCAGCTTTCTGTATGTTACTTAGAAAGCATCTCCAAAGTGGAAGAATAAAAGCTATCAAACAACCAGACTTTGAAAGAATTTTAGAAATTATTATCCAGTATAAAAATAATCAAGGTGAGATTGTAGATAAAAAACTATTAATTGAGCTAATGGGTAGACATAGTAATATTATTTTAACCAAAGAAGACGGACAGATTCTTGACTGTATCAAACGAGTAACGAAAAAAATTAGCCGCTATCGTGAATTATTTCCTGGTAAGGAATATTCACCACCACCTGAACAAGGTAAAACCAATCCTATAACTACTGATGCTAATAAATTTAGAAATTTATTAAAAGATAGTATAAATGAAGAAGAGATGTATAGAGCAATTATGAATAACTACCGAGGAATTGGCCCATTAATAGGTCAAGAAATAGTCTATAGAGCTGGTTTTAAACCTCAACAAGATCTATCTGATACTAAACAAATAGAAAATCTATGGTCTACATTCAAGAATATTTTTAACAAAATTAAAGAAAATGACTTTAATCCTACTTTAGTATTAGCTGAAAATGGTAATTTAAAGGACTATGAAGCTTTTGCCTTACAACAATTTGATTTACCTCAAGAAAGTTTTTCTTCAGCTAATCAACTATTAGATTATTATTTTACTAATTATATTACCCAAAGAAAAATAAATAGATTAACTAAAAGAATGAATAATATAATCAATAATAATCTAGAAAATGCTAACAAAAAGTATCGTCGAGTTAAAGGCCAATTAAAAGGAGCAAAAAATGCTGACAAACACCAGTTAAAAGGTGAACTAATTACTGCTAATATCTATCGACTAGAAAAAGGACAAAAAAAGGTTAAGTTAGAAAACTACTATGATGACAATAATAAAGAAGTTACTATCGAACTTGACCCTGAATTGACCCCAGCTGAAAATGCCCAACGTTACTTTGATAAGTACGAAAAAGCCAAAAAGAGTGTTAAATATTTAAAAAGAGAAGTTAGAAGGACTAAAAGAGAGATTGATTACTTAGAACAAGTAGAACTTAATATTGAACAAGCTGAATCATTAGCTGAGTTAAAAGAAATAGAAGAAGAATTGATTCAAGAAGAATATTTAAAAGCTAAAAACCAGAATCAAAATGATAAAAAAGATAAAAAGCTACCGCCACTAAAATTTGAATCTACAGCTGGGTATGAAATTCTAGTAGGTCGTAATAACAAACAAAATGATAGATTAACTCAAAGAATTGCCAACAATCAAGATACTTGGGTTCACGTTAAAGACTTAGCTGGTTCTCATGTCATTATCAGAAATCATACAGGAAAGGAAATACCAGAAGAAACATTATTCGAAGCAGCCCAAATTGCTGCTTTTTACAGTAAAGGACGTAAATCAAGTAATGTGCCTGTGGACTATACAAAAGTAAAATATGTTAATAAAGCCAAAGGAGCCAAACCTGGATTGGTCTATTATAAACAGGAGTCAACACTATATGCCACACCTGATCAAGAATTAGTGACTGATCTTAAACAAGACTAATAATAAAAAACCAGGGCCAATATTGGCCCTGGTTTTAAACTAAAAATCCATCTTCATCTCTAACCGCTCATCTTCTTCCTGCACTTCCCAGATATCTGATAAATCTAATTTAGATCTTAAATCTGATCGTAAATTAATATGTAAAGTATCGATATCTTCTTCTAAAGCCAAATTAGAACCATAAGCTATTAACTTCTCGATAATTTCTAAGTCTACATCAGCCTCAGGAAGATAAATCTGCAAAATTAGACCATCTAAAAGAATTACTCCTTCAATCCCATCAACTTTAACCTGATGTACAAAAGGACCAGAGTAATCTAAAACTTCTTCTTGACTGGCTCGAAAAGATTTAATCCATTGATAGTTTCTACCCCAAGGACAACCAACTACTACTTCCATATCTTTAGGCCTATCAGCAAAAGATAATTCTTTTAACTTTTCTACTTCCACATCCCGCTGACCTATTACCTTAACTAAAAGTTGAGGATCTCTAGTCAACTCTTTAAGACCTACCTTCTTAAACAAACCTTTTGACTTATCTACATCGGGCCAAGTAACATATCCATGATAACCTAAATCTTTCATAATAATTGCTGAATAACGAACTAATTCTATTCCAAATTTTCGCCTTCTATAGTCATCATGAATATCTAATCTAACTAAATAAACTGGTTTATCCTTTACTATAGGTAAAACTAATTCAGCATGACCAATTACTTTATCATTTAAAATTGCTACAAATACTTTACCATTAGCTTCTTTAAGTATATCATGGCGCAAATCATTTAGTTCTGGACTTTGCCACCAGTATTCAGGTTTGTAGTCTTGATACATATCATAAATTTTAGGAATATCATCTTCTTTGGCTTCCCGTAATAAAACTTTTCCTTCATTTGTATAAACAAACTGCTGCATAACATCACCTCTTTTAGAAAATAAACTCCTACCTATAAATACATATAGTGATTCAATTGATTATTAATTCTTGATTAACTCTTTTTTTCCTTCTTTTTCCCATAATTATCCTATCATTATACTTAGTATAGAATATTTATAGTAAAATATACATTCTAACTACTATAAAGTTTTATAAGTCTGCTGAAATAGTTTTTGATATTCTTCACTTTCTATAGTTTGAACTGAGTCTCGAATCCGATCAATCTCTTGATAATTAATTAACAAAACATCTACAATTTCTTTATCCAACGCAGAATTTTCTACTAATTCTACTAAAACTTTAGTTGCCTTTCTCTGATTCATCCCTTTTCGATAAGGTCTATCTTCTGTAATAGCAGTAAATACATCAGCTACAGCCATAATTCTTGATTCTAAAGAAAGTTGTTCTGCAGTTAAACAGAATGGATAACCAGTCCCATTTAATCGTTCGTGATGAAAAGCTGCCCACTGCTTAACTTCATCTAATCCCTCTACCCTAGATAAAATTCGATATGTATAAAAGGCATGTTTCTTAACAATATTAAATTCATTATTAGTTAATTTACCTTCTTTATTCAAAACTTCTGATGAAATAGCCAACTTTCCTAAATCATGCAAATATCCTGCTACTCTCAACATAATAGAATTTGATTTTGAAACTCCAACTAATTTACTTAATGTCTCAGCACTAGCAGCTACCCCACTAGAGTGTGTAGCAGTAAATGGACTTCTAAAATCTATAATCTGTCCAAATACTCGAGCTAACTGTAATAGAAGTTCTAAATCTAAATCAACAGCCAAACCAGTAGCTCTATCTTCTAAAGTTTGATCTATCTTATCAGATATAATATTAAACCAGAAAGATTCTCGTTTAGCTAAATCAAAAAAAGCAGTAACAACCTCTGGATTGAAGACTGTTCCTTCTTGTTCTTTAACTTCTCTTTTTATTTCCTCTGACTGAGCCAAAATCTCTGAATCCAGATCAATTAAGACATCAATTCGATCTGCTAAATGTAAAATATGACTGCCTAATGGATATTTTGATTTTAATTTAGATCTATTCCAGTGGGTATGATGATAACGAATTATTTTAGAAACATCTCTAAAAGGTATAAACTGATTTAATAATTTATAACCTATCTCAGCATGATTTCCTACATCATGAAAAGTACTAAAATCAAAAAACAAATCATCTATTTCTCTATCTAAAGCTAAAGTTCCTACATCATGTAAAGCTCCTGCAATCAGAATATCTTTTATTTCTTCTCTAGACAGATCCATCTCCCTTGCTATACTAGCAGCAATATAAGCTACCCGTTTATGATGACCTGTAATTACTGGATTGACCAAATCCAAAGCATCAGATAAACAAATTACCATATCAAACAAAGAAATTTCTAATTCAGAATTCATTTTTTCACCTCTACTTTCTTACATCACCTACAATATATATCAGCTACTTGTTATTAACTATCATTTATTCTACTAATAACTAATAACCAATAGCCAATTAATCACTACCATTATAACTAATAATCACTTGCTTTTAAAGTACTGATGTAATTAATTATCAAAATCAAAAAATAAAAAGATCAACCTATTAGGTTGATCTTTTTACTATATTAACTTAAATGCCGACTACCTGGTTGATCAAAACCTTTATCTTCTTTACACATAGGGCACTCTTTTGGTTGATAAGCTTCAACATCTACCTGCAACATTGACTCAGTTGGTACTTCAAAATTGACTTTGCCTTCACTACGATCAACTAAGACACCTACTCCTGCCAATTCAGCTCCAGTTCTATTTATTACTTCAATCACCTCATTAACTGACTTTCCTGTAGTTAATACATCATCAATTACTAATACCTTATCACCTGGGTCTAGTCTAAATCCTCTTCTTAATACCATCTTACCAGCTTCTCGTTCAGTAAAAATAGTCTTCTTCTCTAAAGCTAATCCTACTGCATAAGACAGAGTTACTCCTCCCATTGCCGGGCCAACTACTACATCAATATCCACCTCAGCAAACTTCTCAGCTAATCCATCAGCCAATTCTTGAGCATATACAGGATGCTGTAACACTTGTGCACACTGTAGATACTGACTACTGTGTAAACCTGAACTTAATTTAAAATGTCCTTCCTGCAGTACTCCAGTCTTCTTAAAAATTTCAATTACTCTTTCTTCTTTCATATTTATCCCCCTCAAATTTTTATTTATAAATTAAAATTCTGTCATATGCTATGTGTCGTGTGCCATCTGCTAATTCGAAAGATTTACATTCAAATTCTTTCATTTCAAGTCACTTAAACTATTTTATGCTTTTGACTTTGAATTAACTCCCCCTACGAGTTTCATAGAAACTCTTCGTGATGAAGATCATCTACTCACCACTCATAGATCATAAGATTAAGGCTAAGTAAAACCTTAAAAACCATTTATGATTTATAGGTTTTAATTTCTTAAGCTTAACCTTAATCTCAAACTATGCTCTATTTTTAAGCCTTTGAAATATTTATTCTCTATTCAATATAATTTATTATTTATTTTCTAACTGTAAACAGTCCACTGTCAACTGTTAATTATTTTATTGCTTGCCCTACTATCTTACTAACATCATCATAATTATTGGCTACTAGATACTCTTCTATACCCTCTAAGACTTCCATAGATACTTGTGGATTAACAAAGTTAGCTGTCCCAATAGAAATGGCATCAGCTCCTGCTAATAGAAACTCAATAGCATCTTGAGCATTGCTGATTCCACCCATACCAATTAATGGAACATCTACTGCTTGTGCTACCTGATAGACCATTCTAACTGCTACTGGCTTAATTGCTGGCCCAGATAATCCTCCCATCTTATTAGCTAAAATAGGTTCTTGATTATCAATATCTATCTTCATTCCTAATAGAGTATTGATTAAAGAAATAACATCTGTTCCTGCCTCTTCTACTGCCCTAGCAATTTCAGTAATATCAGCTACATTAGGTGATAGCTTAGTAATTAATGGTAGGTCTGTTTCCTTTCTAACTGCTGCTACCACTCCAGCAGCCATCTCTGGTTGGGTTCCAAAAGCCAGACCACCTTTTTTAACATTAGGACAGGATATATTAACCTCTAAAGCAGCTACATCTGCTTGATTTAGTTTACTAGCTAACGTAGCATAGTCTTCAACTGTATTACCTGACATGTTGACAATAGTCTTAAAATTATACCCTTTAATAGTGGGTAGAATCTTATCTAAAAAGTAATCAACACCTGGGTTTTGTAGCCCAATAGCATTTAACATACCAGCCTCTGTTTCAGCAATCCGAGGTGTAGGATTACCCTTTTTAGGATGTAAGGTAGTTCCTTTAACCATCACTCCACCTAATCTATCTAAATCTACATAATCTTGATATTCTTCCCCAAAGCCAAAAGTTCCCGAAGCCGTAGTTACTGGATTCTGTAGTTTAAGTCCATTTAAATCTACTTCTAGATTAACCTTACTCATCAAATATCACCTCGCCTAATGGGAAAGTTGGCCCTTCTGTACAAGTTTTTCGATACTCCCAATCATCTTTACTACCAACTTTGATTTTACAGACACAAGATAAGCAAGCTCCAGTTCCACAACCCATTCTTTCTTCTAAAGAGGTTTCGCCTGGAACCCCTTCTTGCTTAGCCCAGTCTTGTACCTTCTGCATCATTATCTCTGGACCACAAGTATACACATAATCTATATCTGTTAACTCTGTTAATAAGCCAGTTACAAAGCCTTGATGACCATAACTTCCATCCATTGTAGCTACTTTTAAATCTATCTCTAAATTCTGGTATTCAGATAAATTTAATAACTGTTCTTTGTTATTGGCTCCTAATAAGACAACTACTTCTTTATCTAAATCTAATAGTTGATTTACTAGAGGAAATAACGGAGCAATCCCCATTCCTCCACCTACTACAGCTACTTTATCAGTAGACTTAGGTATAGAAAAACTTTCTCCTAAAGGACCCATTAAATCTATTTTATCTCCTGCTTGTAGATTAGACAATAACTTAGTACCACGACCTATTACGCGATAGATAAGTGTAATAGTTCCTGTTTCTTGATTAATACTATTAAAGCTAATAGGACGTCGCAACAATGGATCACTCTGTTTTAAATCTTTGGCCCATTTTAAATGTAAAAATTGGCCCGGCAGAGATTGATTAGCAATCTCTGGAGCATTAATAACCATCTTAAAATGATTGGAACAGATCTCCGTTTGAGAAACTATTTCTCTAATTACTTGTTGTGCCATCTTAACACCTCTTCCTTTATTAATTTACAATTGAGAATTGATAGTTAAAAGCAATTAATAAATAATAGAGAATAAAGATTAAAAATAAACAAAATAGTAAAGAAAATGGTAGAGGGCTTAATATATTAAGCCCGTACCTACCAAATCTAAGTTTGAATTTTATTTAAACTTAATCTCAAACTCAGACTTATTCTTTTATTTTAGTTTTTTAATTGTTAATTGTACATTATAATTGTCAATTATTTTTTACACGTAGTCTTGTAAGGCCTTAGCTGTAATTTCAACTCCTGATTTAATCTCTTGTAATACATGTAAGATAGCTTCTGTTGTATCTAAAGAAGTTAAACATGGAACTCCCATCTCTACGGCATTTCTTCGAATCTGGAAACCATCTCTAGCTGGTACTTTACCTTTAGTTAAGGTATTAACTACTAAGTCAATTTGATCTTGCTTAATTAAATCTATTACATTCGGTGAACCATCTTCAGACAGTTTGTTGACTTCTTCTACTTCTAACCCAGACTCTCGAAGAGCTTGAGCAGTGCCTTCTGTAGCTACAATATTAAATCCTAGTTGAGCAAACTCTTTAATATAAGGAATAGCTTCCTGTTTGTCCTTATCTGCAATTGTAGCTAAAATAGTTCCATCTTCTGGAATATCAATTCCGGCTCCTATAAATCCTTTATAGAGTGCTTTTTCATAATCTTCATCTAACCCTAAAACTTCACCAGTCGATTTCATCTCTGGCCCTAAGTTGGTATCTACTTTCGTTAATTTAGAGAAGGAGAAGACTGGTACTTTAACTGCTACATGATCTTGTTTAGGCACCAATCCTGTTGGATAATCCATATCTGCTAGCTTTTCTCCTAACATTGCCTGTGTAGCTAACTTAACCATTGGAATTCCTGTTACTTTACTTAGATATGGAATAGTTCTACTTGATCTAGGGTTAACTTCGATAACATAAACTTCATCATCAAAGATTACACACTGAATATTGACTAAGCCTTTAACATCCATAGCTCTTACTAATTTAGTAGTATATTCTTCAATTTTTTCTTCTAATTCCTGTGATAAGTTCTGGGCTGGATAAACTGCTATACTATCTCCTGAGTGAACTCCAGCTCTTTCTACATGTTCCATAATTCCTGGAATGATTACATCTTCTCCATCAGAAATAGCATCTATTTCAATTTCATTTCCTACCATATACTTATCAATTAAGATTGGATGTTCAGGAGAAACTTTAACTGCTGTCTCCATATATTCAAATAGTTCCTCTTGATTATAAACAACTTGCATTGCTCTTCCACCTAGTACATAAGATGGTCTTACTAAAACTGGATAACCTATTTCACCAGCTATTCCCCTGGCTTCTTCTACTGACATTGCCACATCACCAACAGGAGCTGGTATATCTAAATCTTTTAGCAGATTAATAAATTTATCTCTATCTTCTGCTAGATCAATTGCTTCTACGCTAGTTCCTAAGATATTAACTCCTGCTTCTGCTAATGGCTTAGCTAAATTAACAGATGTCTGCCCACCAAATTGGACAACAACCCCTTCAGGTTCTTCATGTTCTACAATATGCATTACATCTTCTTTAGTTAGTGGTTCAAAGTATAATCTATCTGAAGTATCAAAGTCAGTACTTACTGTTTCAGGATTATTATTAACAATTACTGATTCATATCCTAATTCATCTAGCGCCCAGACTGAATGGACACTACAGTAGTCAAACTCAATTCCTTGTCCAATTCTAATTGGCCCCGAACCTAAGACCATTACTTTGTCCTGATCAGTAGTTTCAGATTCATTAAATCGTTCATAAGAAGAATAATAGTAAGGTGTTTCAGCTTCAAATTCAGCAGCACATGTATCTACCATCTTATAAACTGGGTTGATCTCTTCTTCAGTCCGCAACTTCTTAATTTCTTCTTCTGACTTACCAGTTAATAAAGCAATTTCTCTATCAGAGAACCCTAACTCTTTTGCTGCTGTTAATAATTCAGCAGTTAATTCTTCTTTTAATCTCTGTTCACATTCTATGATATTCTTAATTTTATGCAAGAAGAAAGTAGTAATCTCTGTAATTTGATAGACATCTTCTACTGTATATCCTCTTCTTAGTGCTTCAGCTACTACAAACAACCGTTGATCAGTAGCATCTTTTAATTGTTCTTCAATTTCATCATCAGATAGTTTTTCTATATCTTCATGCTTAAATCCGTAAGCTCCAATCTCTAAAGAACGAACCGCTTTTAATAAGGAAGTTTCTATTGTTCTATCTATAGACATTACTTCTCCAGTAGCTTTCATCTGAGTTCCTAATTCTCTATCTGCATAATGGAATTTATCAAAAGGCCAACGTGGAATCTTAGTTACTACATAATCTAGAGCAGGTTCAAAACAGGCTTTAGTCCGTTGTGTAATAGCATTATCAATCTCATCTAAGGTATATCCTAGAGCAATTTTAGCTGATACCTTAGCAATTGGATACCCTGTTGCTTTAGAAGCTAGAGCACTAGATCTACTGACTCGTGGGTTAACCTCAATCACATGATACTGGAAAGTATCTGGGTCTAGTGCATACTGAACATTACAACCTCCTTCAATACCTAAGGCCCTAATTATTTTAAGAGCTGAGGACCGTAACATCTGATATTCTTTATCAGCTAATGTCTGACTAGGAGCAAAAACAATACTGTCTCCAGTATGAACTCCTACTGGGTCAAAGTTTTCCATATTACAGACAGTAATACAGTTATCATTACTATCACGCATTACTTCATACTCAATCTCTTTCCAACCTTTAATACTCTTCTCAATTAAAACCTGACCAATCAGACTATGCTTAAATCCTCTACCAGCTATTTCCTCTAATTCATCTGGATTATTGGCTACACCACCACCAGCTCCACCCATTGTATAAGCAGGTCGGACAATGACTGGATAACCGATATCATTAGCAATATGCTTAGCTTCAACTATATTTTCTGTAATTCGACTAGATAAGACTGGCTCATCAATTTCATCCATCAGTGCTTTAAAAGAATCTCTATCTTCTGCTTGCTGAATAGTATCAATTGGAGTACCTAATAATTCAATTCCTAATTTATCTAAAATCCCTGTTTCAGCTAAATCAGTTGCTAGATTAAGTCCAGTTTGGCCTCCTAATGTCGGTAATAAACCATCTGGCTCTTCTTGCTCTAAAATTTGAGATACTGATTCTACTGTTAATGGCTCAATATAGACTCTATCAGCCATATTTCTATCAGTCATAATTGTTGCTGGATTACTATTAACTAATACAACTTCTAATCCTTCATCTTTTAAGGCCCGGCAGGCTTGACTTCCTGAATAATCAAACTCTGCTGCTTGTCCAATAATAATTGGCCCTGATCCAATAACCATTACTTTATCTAGATCTCTTCTTTGTGTCATACTTTAACCTCCCAATTATAGATTACAGTTCACAATTTACAGTTGACAGTTAAAACCATAAATTCAAAACCAATAGGTTTGATATATCAAGCCTTTACATCACATCTATCTTCTATTATAAAAATTCAATACATAGATACGGGCTTACTATATTAAGCCTCTACCACTAATTTCTCATCTTCCTGTTCCAAGAATTAAACACAAGATTTAATTCTAAGTTGTTCTTCACACTAATTCCTGACTCCTGATTCCTAATTCTAAATTATTCTATTCTTTATTAATTATTATTTGTTCTTTGCTCTTTCAATTGTAAATTGTACATTGTCAATTGTTAATTGATTTAACCCATCATTTCTATAAAATCATCAAATAGATAGTGTGAATCTTCTGGTCCAGGTGATGCTTCTGGATGATACTGAACAGAAAAGACTGGATATTCTTTATGCTTAATTCCTTCTATAGTATTATCATTGACATTTATATGAGTTACTTCTAAATCCAAATCCTTTACTGATTCTTCTTCAATGGCAAAACCATGGTTTTGAGAAGTAATATAAACTCGTTCTGTAGCTAAATCTTTAACTGGATGATTAGCTCCTCGATGTCCAAATTTCAACTTATAAGTTTCTGCTCCACAAGCTAATCCAATGATTTGATGACCTAGACAGATTCCAAAGATAGGTTTCTGACCAATTAATTCTTTAACTGTCTCTACTACATATGAAACATCTTGAGGATCACCTGGCCCATTAGAGATCATAATCCCATCAGGATCATAAGATAAAATTTTCTTAGCTGAAGTAGTAGCTGGGACTACTATTACTTCACAACCTCGACCTACTAAAGAACGAGTTATATTCTTTTTAGCCCCACAGTCGACTAATACAACTTTATACTCTTTATTTTCTTCTCCTTTTTTATAGATCTCATCTGTTGTTACTTCACCTACTAAATCTCTACCAGATAGTCCTGGTGCCTCTTTAGCTGCTGTAACTAATTCATTTTCAGCTTTATCTTCAACTGTAATAATCCCTTTCATTGTTCCTTCTTTTCTTAATTTTTTAGTTAGAGCTCTAGTATCTATTCCTGAAATTGCTACAATACCATGTTCTTTTAAATAATTAGCTAACTTCTCTTGGTAACGCCAATTACTAGGCTCTTGACAAAACTCTTTAACAATAAATCCATTTACATGTGATGTATAAGACTCTATATCTTCTTCATTAGTGCCATAATTTCCAATTAAAGGATAAGTCATAGTTACTATTTCACCTTTATAAGAAGCATCCGTTAAAATTTCTTGATAACCAGTCATTGAAGTATTAAATACAATTTCACCACTAGTTTCTCTCTGTGCACCAAAACTATTTCCTGTAAAGACTGTTCCATCTTCTAAGACCAACTTTGCTTGTTGCATTTGCATCCCTCCTAGTTTATTAGTTTGTAGTTAAACCATAAATTCAAACCAAACAGGCTTGATATATCAAGCCTCTCATCAATCTTCAATCGCTATTTTTCATATTTAATCTTTATTCTCTATTCTATATTATTTATTCTTTAATCCCTATTCCTATAATTCCTCACCTTTCTATTCCCAGAATCAAACACAAGGTTTAATTCTTCTGGCTTGTTCTTTACACTAATTCCTGATTCCTAATCTCTAATTGCTTTATTATTTGATTTTTAACTGTAAACTGTACACTATACACTGTCAATTATTCTTCCCACGCTAATTTATTAGCCTCTTGTAAAGCAGTATTAATATCTTCATTCATATCTAAGACTGCTTCTTTAGCTGCTTGTCTATAATCATTACTATAGTCTTCCTTTTCATAAGCAAAGATAACCCCTCGAGATGAATTAACTACTGTTCCTAAGCCATCTTCATTAAAACAAGGAACTACATCTTCTGCTCCTCCACCTTGGGCACCATAACCTGGTACTAAGAAATAATTCTGTTTCATTATTTCTCTTAATTCTTTAGCCTGTTGAGGATAAGTAGCCCCTATGACTGCTCCTATTGAACTATATCCTTTATTTCCTATACTATCTGCCCCCCAATCCACTACCAAACGGGCCAACTTCTCATAAACTAAATCCTCATCTGCCAATTCTAAATCCTGTAGTTCTCCAGCAGAGGGGTTAGAAGTTTTAACTAGAATAAAAAGTCCCTTATTATTAGCTTGACAATTTGTTACAAAAGGCTTAATTCCATCACTACCAAGATAAGGAGTTACAGTCAAAGAATCTGACTTAGCTTGTAGTTTATTATCCCATAACTTAGGACTTCCTAGATGCCCAGCTGCATAAGCTTCTGCAGTAGAACCAATATCATTTCTTTTAGCATCAGTAATCACTAACAGCCCCTGCTGTTTAGCATAAGCTACCGTCTCTTCAAAAGCCTTAACTCCTTGATAGCCATACTGCTCATAAAAAGCCATCTGTGGCTTAACAATTGGTATATAATCTTTTACAGCATCAATAATTCCTTGGTTGAAGGTTACAAAAGCATCAGCTACCGCTTCAGCTGTCTTACCATACTTCTTTACTGCATCTTCTTTTACTTTATCTGGAATCCGATTTAATCTAGGATCAAGCCCTACACAAATATGACTCTTTCTCTCTTCTACTTTTTCTATTAATCTATCTACAAAATTCATTTTTTCACCCCTCTTATCTAATTTACAATTTGAATCTGTTCCAAGAATTAAACACAAGGTTTAATCCTAGAGTGTTCCTCACACTAATTCCTGATTCCTAACTCCTCTATCCTTTGACTTTGAAATTGACTTCAACTGTCAGCTGTTCACTGTTAACTGTCAACTGAATACACTACTTCCCCAGCCACTACTGTCATTATCGTCTTACCTCTTAATTTATGACCAGTAAATGGTGTGTTCTTACCTTTAGAAATAAATTTAGCCGGATCTACCTGCCAATTATCTTTTAGATCAATTACTGTTAGATCTGCAACTTTTCCAGTTGCTATCTCTCCTTTATTTAAATCTAAAATCTGAGCAGGATTAATAGTCAACTTAGCTATAGCTTCTTCCAAGCTTAGAATCTCTGGCTTAACTAGTTCAGTTAAAACTAAGCCTAGAGCTGTCTCTAAACCAGATATTCCAAAAGGAGCATAATCATACTCTACATCCTTTTCTTCAACAGAGTGCGGGGCATGATCTGTAGCTATTACATCAATAGTTCCATCTTGCAATCCCTTCTTGATTGCCTCCACATCTTCTCGACTACGTAACGGAGGGTTTACTTTAGTAGCTGTATTAAAAGAAGTAATTTCAGCATCAGTTAAAGTAAAATGGTGAGGAGTCACTTCACAAGTTACTTCTACTCCACGAGCTTTAGCTTGTCTGACTAACTCAACTGAACCTTTAGTACTAATATGGGCAATATGGACTCTACTATCTGTTTCTTCAGCTAAAGATATATCTCGGGCTACCATTACATCTTCTGCTGATGCAGGAATAGAATCCAACCCTGTCATTGTAGAGTAATAACCTTCATGAACCACTCCATCTCCAGCTAAATTATCATCTTCACAGTGTGAAATAACTGGTAGATCAAAGTCTTTAGCATACTGTAAAGCCAACCTCATTACTTCAGCATTCATTACTGAGTTTCCATCATCTGAAACTCCAATAGCACCTGCTTGTTTCATACTACCAATCTCAGCTAACTCTTCTCCTTTACTCTCTTTAGTAATTGCTCCTATCTGACAGACATTGACTACTGCTTCTTCTTTGGCTGTAGCCAAAACTGACTTAACTAAAGCATCTTTATCAATTATAGGATCAGTATTAGGCATGGCCGCTACAGTAGTAAATCCACCTTTAGCTGCTGCTTTGGTTCCTGTTTCAATTGTCTCTTTATACTCAAAGCCAGGCTCTCTTAAATGAACATGCATATCAACTAATCCAGGAGTAATTATCTTTCCTGCTAAGTCAAATACTTGAGCAGTTTCCGATTTTAAATTACTACCTAATTTTACTATCTTATTATCTTCTATTAAAATATCTTGTTTCTGACTAGTCTGTTTAATTGGATTAATCACCTGTCCATTTTTTAATAATAATTTATTCATCTTCTAACCCTCCCTCTATTAACAGATACAATAATGCCATTCTAATAGCTACTCCATTAGAGACTTGTTCTTCTATTACTGATTGACTGCTATAAGCCAACTCTCTAGAAATCTCGATACCTCTATTGATTGGCCCAGGATGCATAATTAAAGCATCTTCTGCAGCCAACTTTAAATCTTCTTCTCTTAAACCATAAAATTGAGTATATTCTCTAATAGTAGGAAAGAACCCTTTATCCTGCCGTTCTTGTTGAATTCTTAATAGATAGATTACATCGGCATCTTTAATTCCTTCTTCTAGATTATTATAAACTTTAGCTCCCATCTGCTCTACTTCTACAGGCATTAAAGTAGTTGGCCCTACTAACCTTACTTCCGCACCTAACTTATTTAAGCCCCAAATATTTGATCTAGCTACTCGACTATGCCTAATATCTCCAATCATTGCTACCTTTTTACCTGCTATCTCTCCCTGTTCTTCCTGCATAGTATATAAATCTAATAAGGCCTGTGTTGGATGTTCATGCATCCCATCACCAGCATTTAAGACTGGAATTTCTACTGTTTCAGCCAATAATTTAGCAGCTCCAGGCACACCGTGTCTAATTACTACTCCATCAGCCCCTAAAGCCCTCAAAGTCTTAGCTGTATCTACTAAACTTTCTCCCTTTACTACACTACTTTGTTTAATAGATAGACTCATACCATCTGCACTCAACCTCTTAGCTGCTAAGCTAAAAGAAGATTTTGTTCTAGTACTTGGTTCATAAAAGAGATTAACTACTAGCTTACCTCTTAAAGTTGGTACTTTTTTAATTGGTCTATTTAATACTTCCTTCATTGACTGAGCTGTTTCTAGAATTAACTCTATCTCTTCTGTAGCTAACTCTTGTAATCCTAATAGATCTTTTTTTATTAATCCCATTCTTTCACCTCTCATTCTTTTTAATACTTAAGTTTACCTACTAAATTAAATATTATTGATTTTATCCTACAAAAAAACAGAACTTCCCTTGCCAACATAAGCTGACAAGGGAAGTTAATAATTTATAAAGTAAGCCCTAGATATACTAGGATCTAAAAATATTCATTATTAAACTATTCTACCCTTATTAGCCTCGCTGGACCAACTTAAAGGATTCTATTTTTTTAAGACGACTGCATAATCTCTTTTACCAGAACTTCTTTCCTAACCTCGCTGGGTTAGCTTAAAAGAAGTTTTTTACTTTAAAATAAAATTATCATACCTAAACAACATTGTCAATATTTTTCTGAAATTCTTTTTTAGGCAACTGGCAGATAAATTTTGTCCCAGATTCTTCTTTACTATGGACATTAATTTCTCCACCATAGTCCTCAATTAAACTCTTTACAATATGTAAACCAAAACCACTTCCTTTATCTTTAGTCGTATAACCAGGAGTGAAGATATTATCTTTTATATTAGCCGGAATTATTGGTCCATTATTATATATATTTAAAATCACTTTCTTCTTTTTAGCAAATAAATTAACTTCTACTTTACGATTATATTCTTTTTCCATTACTGCATCAAGAGCATTATCTAACAAATTAAATAAAATCTTAGTAAACTTACTATAAGGCATAGCAATCATACTAGGATCTAGCTTTACTTTAGCTTTTAAATCAATATTATTCTTTTCTGCTACCTTCTCTTTACATAATAAAACCGGTTTCAATTCATTATCATATTCTTCATTTTCTTCTAATTCTTTTGTTTCACTTAACTCACAGTGTACATCTTTAATATATTTTTCAGCTTCGTTACCTTTATCTAACTGTAACATAGTATAAATAGTCTGTAATTCATTCTTAAAATCATGGCGCTGAGACCTTAACTCTTTAATCATCTCCTGTTGATAATTTAATTTAGTATCCTTAATTTCAATTTCTTTTTGAACCAGAACTCCATTAGTTATTTCTTCACCAAAAAAACTTCTAAAGAAATAAATGAAAGCTACCAATTTATAAAAATGACTGGTAAAATAAACTGTTCCAAAAAAATCAACAGAGGATGATAATAATATTTCACTCAATAATAGAAAAACCAATCCTTTAACTACTAATAAATCATATTTATCTCCTGAATAATTATACTGTTTTACATAGTATACAATATTAATTATTAAACCAATAAGTACTATAGCTTTAATAGCAATGATCATTCTAGGAAAATAAAACCATAATTTAAATAATAAGCAAATAGAAATGATAGAATATAAGCTATTAGATACAACTAAGAAATAGAAATAAAATTTATAGCTATCAGTAGTTTCAGTATTAATTAGCCAACTAATTAATACTGTACTTACTAATATTAACTTAGGAGCTAAATCAAAAAAACTAAATCCTGAGTAATATGCTATATCAAACTGATTAAAAACCATTACTGAGTGAATTAAATTCATAATTCCAGCCCATAAGAAACTAACTGATATAAAAAGATTTCTTAAGTTTTTAGTAGCATGATAAGTATAAACTAATAATAAAAATATATTCCAACAAATAAAAACAATAGCAATTTCTAATCCAAACTCAATAAGATATTCTAGATTTACATTAAATAAATGTTCCATCTTATAGGGAAAACCAATACTTGATCTAAGATCAATCAACCTACCTAAAAATGCCACAGCTATACCCCATACAGCAAGAGACACTAATTCAAACTTATCTTTAAAAAATTCAGCTAACCCATTAATCTCCCCCCTTTTTTCTATCCTACTCCATTTGTAATAATTAGATATAATTACAAAATCTCCTGCAAATATATAGAAAAAACTTCTTGCTGATTATATCAACAAGAAGTTTTTCAGTAATAACCTATCTCTTATTATTCTGTAGGTAATAAAATATTTAATAAAATACCTACCATTGCTGCTAAGCCCATCCCTTTAAATTTCAATACATCAATTGCTTGGGCCAACTTATCAATCCAAGCTACTCCATCTAGCTGTAGCCACTGAACAATCTTGATAAAATTAATAGTTAGTGGAATACCACTGATTCCAACTACCAAGATAGTAGAAACAATTACTAGGTTACGATTAATACTTAAATCAACTTCATTTTCAATTAAAGTTCGCAAACCAATAGAAGCAATCATCCCAAATAGTAGAATTACTATCCCGCCCATTACTGCTTGAGGAATGGTCTGAATTAATGCACCCATCTTCTCAACAAAACTAATTCCTAAGACAATAATGGCTGCTATTTCAACAATTAAAGGATTATGAACTCCAGTCAGAGCTAAGACACCTATATTTTCACCATAAGTTGTATTCGGTGGTCCCCCTACTAAAGAAGCAAATGCCGTTGCTACTCCATCTCCCATTAGAGTACGATGTAGCCCAGGTTCATCAATAAAGTTCTCATCTACTGTCTTAGATAACGCTAGAACATCTCCTAGATGTTCTACCATTGTTACTATTGCCACAGGAGCAATTAAAGTAATAGCAGAAATACCATCACCTATTGAATCTAAAGCAAAAACTGTAGTAAAATTAGGCAGAGCAAACCAACTAGCCTGAGCAATAGGAGTTGTATCTACAATTCCATTAGCAAAAGCAAACAAATAACCAGCAATTATACCTATTAGAATGGGAACTACCTTCAAAAGGCCTCGCCCTAAAACACTGACACCAATTGCTACTACCAAAGTAAAGATCGCTGTCGGAAGATGTTTCATAGCCATATCTTTAGCCGTTGGAGCCAAACCTAAACCAATAGTCACAATTACTGGGCCAACAACTACTGGTGGTAAATACTCATCAATAAAATCAGTTCCTACCTTACTAATCACAAAAGATGCAGTTATATAAATCAGACCAGCTACTAGACACCCTAATAAAGCTGCCGGTAGACCATAGCTCTCTTTAGCTGCAATAATCGGACCAATAAAAGCAAAAGAAGATCCTAAATAAGCCGGTACTTGACCTTTAGTAATTATATGAAACAATAAAGTTCCTACTCCTGAACTAAATAAAGCTACACCTGGATTTAAACCAGTCAAACTAGGCACCAATACAGTAGCACCAAACATAGCAAATAAGTGTTGCACAGCCAATATCATTAATCTAGATAGTCCTAAATCACTTTCTTTTATCCGTTGTTTAATCATTATTATTCCTCCTTGTTTTATTGTGTGCTATGAGTTATTAGCTAATTCAAAACCTTTAAATTCAAAAAACAAGTCCTATATCCTATAGTTTTGAGATATAAATTCAATTTGGCTGACAACAGACAGCACATGGCTCATAGCTATATAATACCATTTTAAATAACAGTCATCAGTAACTATTAGTGTCTTTCTCACTTTAATATTTATTTTAAACTATAATATCTAGACATAAAAAAATTCCTTAACCTAGGTAGGCTAAGGAGGTAGAGTAATAGCTTAAAATCACTCCCCTTCTTAGCCTCACTGGACTAATTTAAAAGGAACTACTTTTATTCATTATATTCTTTTAAAGTAACTGAATCTCGATCATCAATTTCTTTTAATTCAACACTGATCACTTCTTCTTGAGAAGTAGGTAGATTCTTACCTACATAATCAGCCCGAATTGGTAATTCACGATGTCCACGATCAACTAAAATAGCCAATTGAATGCTTTCTGGTCTCCCTAGATCCATTAAAGCATCAAGAGCCGAACGCACTGTTCGTCCAGTATACAAGACATCATCTACTAAGACTACCTTCTTTTCTGTAATATCAAAAGGAATCTCTGTCTTGTGAACAATTGGTTGATTGGCTATAGTAGTTAAATCATCACGATAAAGAGTAATATCTAAACTTCCACTTGGTACTTCTTGACCTTCAATCTCTTCTAACATATCAGCTATCCGATTAGCTAATGGTACTCCTCGAGTTCTAATTCCAATAATTACAATATCTTCTAAACCTTCATTCTTTTCAATAATCTCATGTGAAATCCGAGTTAAGGCTCTGCGAATACCATCAGTATCAATTAACTCTTTCTTAACTTGTAAGTCCACTATTCATCCTCCTTTAAAGTAAAAAATCCTTCCCACTGTAGACAGTAAGAAGGGGGGGAGATAATAGTTATGTTCTATCTATCCTATCTTCCCCTTCTTAGCCTCACTGGACCAATTTAAAAGGGCAATCTTTAATTTGCTAACTGTAGTCTATCAAAAACTCATCCAACTTGCAAGTAGTTATTTTAAATCTGCTAATACTTCTTCCATATCCTCTAATAACGGCGCTTCAAACTCTTTCCATTCTTCAGTTCGAGGATGATAAAAACCTAATATTTTAGCATGTAGCATCTGGCGAGAAACCTCTAGTTGAGAAGTTGGCCCGTAAGTTTCATCTCCTACTACCGAATGTCCCATATAATTCATATGTAATCTAATCTGGTGGGTACGACCTGTCTCTAATTTAACTCTAACTAACGTATGATTCTGATACCTTTCTATAACTTCAAAATAAGATATAGCTTTCTTACTATTCTTACTTGTTACAGCCATCTTCTTACGATTATGAGGATCACGACCAATAGCAGCATCAATCTTTCCTTTATTATATTTTACTCTTCCTTGCACTAAAGCTAAATATTCCTTCTTTGTTTCTCGTTCTTTAAACTGTCGACTCAAATCTATATGAGTTTCATCATTTTTAGCTACTACTATTGCTCCAGAAGTATCTTTATCTAAGCGATGGACAATTCCTGGTCTAATAACTCCATTAATACCAGATAAATTATCACAATGATATAATAAAGCATTAACTAAGGTCCCACTAGTGTGCCCTGGTGCTGGATGGACAACCAAATCCGGTTGCTTATTAACTACTACTAAATCTTTATCTTTATATATAATATTTAACGAAATATTTTCTGGTTCTAGATCAACTTCTTCTGCCTCTGGAATAGTTAATTTAATCTTATCTCCTACTTCTAACTTATAACTTTTCTTAACTTTTTCGTTATTAACTAATACTTGTCCAGAATTTATCAACTCCTGAATATAACTTCTTGATAGATTATCATTTTTATTAGCTAAAAATTTATCTAAACGTTGTTTACTACCTTTATTTCTAATGTTAAACTCTTTCTTGTCTTCCATATTATCACTCCATCTTTAATTAATCAGCATCTATTACTAACATCCAATAACTGAAGATAATTACTGCTACTACAATAGCTGAATCTGCTATATTAAATACAGGCCAGACTCTAAAATCAAAAAAATCGATTACATAACCCAACCTAACTCTATCAATCAAATTACCTATTGCTCCTGCTATAGCTAATCCTAAAGCAAAACAATTTAAAAAGTTATCTAAAGGTAATTCTCTCAGAAAATAAATTAAGACTGCAATTAACAATAAAGTAACAATTATAAAAAAGGAAACTCTCCCTTGCAAAATCCCAAAAGCTGCTCCTCTATTCTGTACATAAGTAAGGTGAAAAATATTCTCAATAATTGGCATTGATTGATACAAAATAAATTCTTTAACAATCATATATTTTGTCACTTGATCTAATACCAAAGTAATTAAAAAAGTAATTAAGATGGTCATTTTCCCAACTCCATTCATTATAATAACCTCTTTGCTACTTATTATAATCAAACTAACTCATATTTTAGCATAAATAACATAAAAAAACAAGAAATATAGATTAGAGCTTATTCACAAAATAACTTTATATACAACACGATAATAATTAATTATACTCTAAGTTTATTAATAGTATCAGTATAAAAGTATAGACATATTTAATTAGACATATTAAAATATAATTAAAAATAAAAAGCCTTTTCTAATTTTAATAGAAAAGGCTTTTATGCTCCTATTTTATTCCTTATCTTCAAATATATCTTTCAGTTCATCTTCATAGAGATCTTGATAAGGCCATTCATCAGCATCAATATAACTATCTAAAGCATTACGAGCACCTGGCACATCAGAAGGTGTATTAGAAGTGCCTACCGAAGCCAAAGACTGCCAAGTATCTTCTCCATCAAAAGCTGTATTTTCACTATCATCTGTTAACCTAAAATATCCACCTGTATCAAAATAGTCATTCATTGTAGCCTCTTCTAATGGTCTATCACTGATATTTTCACTTGTCTCAAAATCATTTTTACAATCAATACAGATAGTAGTATGAGGCATAGCCTCTAAACGCTTTGAATTAATATCTTCCCCACAGTAGTCACATGAACCATACTGCCCTGACTCAATCTTTTCTAAAGCATCATCAATCATTGTCAACATAACCTTAGCATTATCTTGTAAGCCAATATCTTTCTCTCTTTCAAAAGTAGTATTACCAGAGTCAGCAGGATGGTTATCATAATTTGATAAACCACTAGTTGACTCACGAATACTATTCTTTAAACCAGCATAGCCATTATCATCAAACTTATCGATTTGATTCAAAATTCTTTTTCTTTCCTGTATTAATTTCTGCTGATAATAGTCTAGATTCAAATTCATTAATCATCACCTCCTAGTTCCTAATTAATAAATGTCACAATCTCATCTAGTGAGCGACTAGGAGTAGCATCTTTTAACTTTTCTTCTGAATAGCCAATAGTAACTAAAGCAATTGGCCAAGTTTCTTCTTTAATACCTAAAGTTAATTTTACCTTATTTTCATCAAATGCTCCTATCCAACAACTACCTAAATCATAAGCCTCAGCAGCCAAAATAATATTCTCAATTGCTGCTGCAGTATCTTGGATAACATATAAACTAGCACCACGCCTACCATATTCATCTGCTGAAATATCAGGCAAAGCACAAACCGTAATAATAGCTGATGCATCAGAAATCCACTTTTGATTATGGCAAGCTTCAACTAACTTATTAATTTTTTCTTGGTCTTTAACTACATAGAATTCCCAAGGTTGTAAATTACCTGCACTAGGAGCGTAATGAGCTGACTCTAATATTTCATAAATTACTTCATCTGAAACTGTTTCAGGAAGATAATTTCTAGTACTGACACGATCCCTCATTGCTGTAATAGCATCTTTAGACACTAATATGATACCTCCTTGCAGATCAATTATACAATTTTACTCTAGTATCTAACCTTTAAGTTTTCCTTAAAGCCAACTATTATACAAGCAATTAAAAACAAAGGTAGGAATATTTCGAATAGATTATCATCTAAAGAGTTAAAATATAAACTAAGATTTTATCTTAACATAACAACACTTTTAAAAAATTATTCCAACTTCAAAATTGCAACACTATCTCCATAATAAATCATTATCTTTTTAAGTATATTGGAAACAGTCTTTATCTTCAGGAAAATCAAATTTAAAACCATAAGTAGAATAATATAACCCTTCTTGACCATCATTAAGTAAAAAAATACTTAAACTTCTTTTTAGAATAATTAATCTCTACTTTAAAATAATCATATAACTGATTAGAACTATACTTTTTCATCTTTTTCCTAAAACGAGGTGCATTATTATTCCAGTCCCTAAAACCACCATCATAAATTACATATACATCATTTTAGTCACCTTTTTTAGCTCTTAACCGTAGAAAAAGCTGATCTTTATCTACTGGATAAACATAGTTCCCATATGGTTTATGATATACTGCTGCTCTTAACATCCCCCCCTAATATAAGACTAATTTATATCTTTCTATTATTTTACAATTAATTCCTGCAAACAAAAAATAAAAAAAGACACCTCCAAAGGTGTCAAAAAAAATAAAAATGGCTCCCCGAGCAGGACTTGAACCTGCGACAAAGTGGTTAACAGCCACTCGCTCTACCAACTGAGCTATCGGGGAACAATATAGTTTTATATATAGCAAATTCTGGCGGCGACCTACTCTCCCATAGGGCTACCCCTATAGTACCATCAGCGCTGGAGGACTTAACTACTGTGTTCGAGATGGGAACAGGTGTTGCCCCTCCGCAATCACCACCAGAATTATTTATTACACTTTCAAAACTGCACAATAATAACTTTATCTAGATTAAACCCTCGTTCTATTAGTACCAGTCAGCTTAATATGTCACCACACTTATACTCCTGGCCTATCTACCTGATAGTCTATCAGGGAACTTACTGGATTATTCCATGGGATATCTAATCTTGAGATCTGCTTCACGCTTAGATGCTTTCAGCGCTTATCAGTTCCGCACTTAGCTACCCAGCAATGCCATTGGTTGACAACTGGTCCACCAGCGGTACGTCCATCCCGGTCCTCTCGTACTGGGGATAGTTTCCCTCAAATATCCTGCGCCCACGGCGGATAGGGACCGAACTGTCTCACGACGTTCTGAACCCAGCTCGCGTGCCGCTTTAATGGGCGAACAGCCCAACCCTTGGAACCTGCTCCAGCTCCAGGATGCGACGAGCCGACATCGAGGTGCCAAACCTCCCCGTCGATGTGAACTCTTGGGGGAGATAAGCCTGTTATCCCCGGGGTAACTTTTATCCGTTGAGCGACGGCAATTCCATGCTCTACCGTCGGATCACTAAGCCCGACTTTCGTCCCTGCTCGACCTGTATGTCTCGCAGTCAGGCTCCCTTCTGCCTTTACACTCTTCGTGCGATTTCCAACCGCACTGAGGGAACCTTTGGGCGACTCCGTTACTCTTTAGGAGTCGACCGCCCCAGTCAAACTGCCTGTCTGAAACTGTCCTAACACTGGGTTACAGTGCGTAGTTAGAACGCCGGCACAATAAGAGTGGTATCCCATTGATGGCTCCATCGACACTAGCGCGCCGATTTCAATGCCTCCCACTTATACTGTACATAGTGTACCAAAGTTCAATATCAGACTGCAGTAAAGCTCCACGGGGTCTTTCCGTCCAGCCGCGGGTAGTCTGCATCTTCACAGACACTTCAATTTCACCGAGTCCTTCGTCGAGACAGTGCTTAGGTCGTTGCGCCATTCGTGCAGGTCGGAACTTACCCGACAAGGAATTTCGCTACCTTAGGACCGTTATAGTTACGGCCGCCGTTCACTGGGGCTTAAGTTCAATGCTTTGGATCTAAGTCCTAACATATCCCCGTGACCTTCCAGCACCGGGCAGGCGTCAGCCCCTATACTTCGACTTGCGTCTTAGCAGAGACCTGTGTTTTTGGTAAACAGTCGCCTAAGCTTCTTTGTTGCAACCTCTTCGAGCATAACTCTATTGAGGCACCCCTTCTCCCAAAGTTACGGGGCTAGTTTGCCGAGTTCCTTGACGAAGGTTCACTCGCTCGCTTTAGAATTCTCATCCAGTCCACCTGTGTCAGTTTGGGGTACGGGTACCTATCACCTTGCTAGAGGTTTTTCTTGGCAGTAGAGAATCAACTTCTTCGTTCCCGTAGGAACTCCTGATCACACTTCAAAGTTATCAATGGTCCGGATTTGCCTAAACCATCCTTCTAAGTGTTTCAACCTGTCATACCGTTGACAGGCAAGTCTATCTTCCTGCGTTACCCCTTCGCTCAAATGCTAATAGGTAGCGTCGGAATTTTGACCGACTATCCATCGCCTACGCCTTTCGGCCTCGGCTTAGGTCCCGGCTTACCCTGAGCGGACGAGCCTTGCTCAGGAAACCTTGGACTTTCAGCGAACAGGATTCTCACCTGTTTCTCGTTACTCATACCGGCATTATCGCTTCTATACAGTCCACAGCTCCTTCCGGTACTGCTTCAGTCCGTATAGAATGCTCCCCTACCATTGGATAACCAATTCGCAGTTTCGGTGGTAGACTTGAGCCCCGGATATTTTAGGCGCAAGACCACTCGACCAGTGAGCTATTACGCACTCTTTAAATGAATGGCTGCTTCTAAGCCAACATCCTGGTTGTCTAGGCAGTCTCACTTCCTTTGCCACTTAGTCTACACTTTGGGACCTTAACTGGCGATCTGGGTTGTTTCCCTCTCGACTATGAAGCTTATCCCACATAGTCTGACTCTTAAGCTTTCTGTATTAGGATTCGGAGTTTGAATGGATTCGGTAGCTTGGGTAAGCCCCTAGTCCAATCAGTGCTCTACACCCAATACAGCCGTCTTAAGGCTAGCCCTAAAGCTATTTCGGGGAGAACCAGCTATCTCCGAGTTCGATTGGCCTTTCACCCCTATCCACAGTTCATCCCATGGCTTTTCAACGCCAACGCGGTTTGGACTTCCACAGGCTGTTACACCTGCTTCATCCTGACCATGGATAGGTCACTCGGTTTCGGGTCTATGCTAAGCGACTTGCGCCCTCTTCAGACTCGCTTTCGCTACGGCTTCACCTTTTAGGCTTAACCTCTGCCACTTCACATAACTCGCCGGTTCGTTAAGCAAAAAGCACGCCATTAGGCTGATATATATACGCCCTCTGACCGCTTGTAAGCATATGGTTTCAAGGTCTATTTCACTCCCCTCTCGGGGTTCTTTTCATCTTTCCCTCACGGTACTGGTTCACTATCGGTCGCCAGATAATATTTAGCCTTAGGAGATGGTCCTCCTCACTTCCCACGAGGTTCCACGTGACTCATGGTACTCAGGTACTATCTAAGCCTCTTTTAATTTTCATCTACAGGACTATTACCTTCTGTGGTGTGGCTTTCCAACCACTTCGACTAGCTAAAAGTCAGCTTATGATACTTCATAGTAGTATCGTGATAGCCCTACGACTCTATAATAGCAATGCCTATGAGCTTTTACACTATTACAGTTTGGGCTATTCCCCTTCCGCTCGCCGCTACTTAGGGAATCGCTTTTGCTTTCTTTTCCTAGGGTTACTAAGATGTTTCAGTTCACCCGGTTACCTTCCTAGAGTTATTTTAATTCACTCTAAGATGACATGGGTTACCATGTCAGGTGCTCCCATTAGGATATCCTTGAGTCATCACTTGTTTGCAGCTCGTCAAGGCTTATCGCAGCTTGCCACGTCCGTCATCGGTTTCTGGCGCCTAGATATCCACCATACGCCCTTACTAGTTTAATCTAGACTCGGTTAATCGTTGTTATTGTGCAGTTTTCAAGGTGCAATTAAGAACTATAAAAGTCCTAAATGGTGGAGATAGTCGGGTTCGAACCGACGACCTCCGCCTTGCAAGGGCGGCGCTCTCCCAGCTGAGCTATATCCCCACGTATGGTGGGTCTAAGTGGATTTGAACCACTGACCTCACGCTTATCAGGCGTGCGCTCTGACCAACTGAGCTATAGACCCATATCTTATTAAGAGAGACTCAGTCTCTCAAAACTAAACAATGTAACATTCCAACTACCCTCAGCGTTTAACTCCTTAGAAAGGAGGTGATCCAGCCGCACCTTCCGGTACGGCTACCTTGTTACGACTTCACCCCCCTTATCGGGCACACCTTCGGCGCTTCTCTCACTTGGTTGAGTCAGCGACTTCTGGTGCCCCCAACTCGGGTGGTGTGACGGGCGGTGTGTACAAGGCCCGGGAACGTATTCACCGTGACATTCTGATCCACGATTACTAGCGACTCCAGCTTCATGCAGATGAGTTGCAATCTGCAATCCGAACTGAGACTCACTTTACAGGATTGGCTCTACCTTGCGGTCTCGCTTCCTTTTGTGTAAGCCATTGTAGCACGTGTGTAGCCCAGAACATAAGGGGCATGATGACTTGACGTCATCCCCACCTTCCTCCGCGTTCTTCCGCGGCAGTCTCCTTAGAGTCCCCATCATTACATGCTGGCAACTAAGAATAAGGGTTACGCTCGTTGCGGGACTTAACCCAACATCTCACGACACGAGCTGACGACAGCCATGCACCACCTGTCATTTCTGTCCCCGAAGGGAACTTCTCTGTTAAAAGAATATCAGAAAGATGTCAAGTTCTGGTAAGGTTCTTCGCGTTGCTTCGAATTAAACCACATGCTCCGCCGCTTGTGCGGGCCCCCGTCAATTCCTTTGAGTTTCAACCTTGCGGTCGTATTCCCCAGGCGGGATACTTAAAGCGTTAACTACGGCACCGAGGGAGTTGAACCCCCAACACCTAGTATCCAGCGTTTACAGCTAGGACTACCGGGGTATCTAATCCCGTTTGATACCCTAGCTTTCGTGCCTCAGCGTCAGAGTCAGACCAGGAGACTGTTTTCACCATTGGTATTCTTCCTAATATCTACGTATTTCACCACTACACTAGGAATTCCATCTCCCTCTTCTACTCTCAAGTCTAACAGTTTCAAAGGACTTTCACTAGTTGAGCTAGTGGCTTTCACCTCTGACTTGCTAGACCGCCTGCGCACCCTTTACGCCCAGTAATTCCGGACAACGCTTGCCCCTTACGTGTTACCGCGGCTGCTGGCACGTAATTAGCCGGGGCTTTCTTTTGAGGTACCGTCATACCTAGCAGTTGTTCACTACTAAGTTGTTCTTCCCTCAAGACAGAGCTTTACGACCCTAAGGCCTTCATCACTCACGCGGCATTGCTCCGTCAGGCTTTCGCCCATTGCGGAAGATTCCCCACTGCAGCCTCCCGTAGGAGTCTGGGCCGTGTCTCAGTCCCAGTGTGGCCGATCGCCCTCTCAGGCCGGCTACCCATCGTTGCCTTGGTAAGCTGTTATCTTACCAACTAGCTAATGGGACGCAAGCTCATCTTTAAACGATAGTAATCCATCTTTCCTCTAAAAAGAGTATATCCAGTATTAGCCACCCTTTCGAGTAGTTATCCCAGATTTAAAGGTAGATAACTTACGCGTTACTCACCCGTTCGCTGCTTTACTCGTTACCCGAAGGTAACTTTCTCGCACAACTTGCATGTGTTAAGCATGCCGCCAGCGTTCGTCCTGAGCCAGGATCAAACTCTCCGAAAAAAGGAAATGAGTTTGACACTGACTTCGGAATAGTCGGATGTTACATTGTTTAGTTTTCAAAGACCGAAATCTCTGTCGCCTTTTCAAGCGACATTTACTATATTATCAAACATTTGTTTTTCTGTCAATAAGTTTCCTGGATTATTTTTGCTTGTCCAAAAAGAACTACTGCTCTCGAGCGACATTTATTATATTATCAAACACTTCTTTTAATGTCAAGTTCTTTCTAAACTTATAGACAAACTGTACTTTGTGGTGACACAATTATCATCTTAAACTTCTTTCCCTTCAGCTTTCAACTTTAAATACTTATTATAAGTCTTTTTAATTTTTAAAAAATCATTCCAAACCGGTTTCTTTTTTCTTTCATCATGTAATAATGCTGCCGGATGAAAAGTAGGTAAAAAATACTTTCCTTCTCTTTCTACCCAAACTCCTCGCTGCCTAGTAATTCTCCCATTAGAATCTAATAAGCCTCTTAAAGCAGTTGATCCTAAAGGAATTATAATTTTAGGGTTCACAAATTTTATCTCTTGGGCCAATATCCAAAGACAACTCTGCATCTCCTTTATAGTAGGCTTTCTATTTCTTGGTGGACGACATTTAATAATATTACTAATATAAACTTCTTCTCTATCTATTTCAGCTGCTTTTAGTATCTTATTCAAAAGCTGTCCAGCATTCCCTACAAAAGGAATCCCTTGCTGATCTTCATTTTTACCAGGACCTTCACCTATAAACATTAAATCAGCCTTTAGATTACCAGAACCAAAAACTACTTGGGTACAATCTTCTCTCAGTCCACATCTATGACATTTAAGTGCTACTTTCCTTACTTCATCCAAGTTATTAAGCCTTCGATCTAATCGATTATTAAATAATTCCAACTGTGACTGAGTAGAAAATAACATTTAATTCCTCCTAACTAACCTTAATAAACTAAACAGGTAATAAATTATTTAAATTAAGTACATTAATATTAATTTCTTCAGCTGCTAGTTCTTCTTTTTCACAAACCTTCTCTCTATTATTAACCAAAAAATCTAACTGCTTGTACAAATTATTAAATTCCTCATCATCCTGTAATAGCCTCTGCTCATAAAACTGTTTACCTATTTTAATTAAACAATTTATATTCTCCTGATTTAACTGAGATAATTTCTTCTGCTTTCGTTGCAAAGAGTTATTCAATCTTTCTTTTCGTTTAGTAATCTTCTTCTCTTTTTCTAAATCATTATCTATTTCAACTAATTTATCTTCAGACTCATTAATTCCTTCTTCTAAGCCAGAAATTCTACTCTGTAATTGAGAACAGATCTGAAGATTATTGACTAATAAAGTTAATTGCCCCTTCAATTCAGAGCTTAATTTATCATTATACTTTAAGATAATCTGAGCATAATTCTTAATTACTAAGCAGCCTACAGAAATAAGTAAATCTTTCATATTTCCCCCACTACCTTTAATTCTTTGATATTTATTTACTGCTACTAACATACAGATCAACTCCTAATTAATTCAATTTTTCTAATCTTATTAAAACTTCTCTTAACTAAACAAGCAGGTTTATTAGAACCAGTATAGAATATAAATATATATAACATAAGGGGTGAATAATTAATATGGAAATTAACAGACTATCGACACTAAAACAGTATAACTTAAATAACGATAAAATGTCAAATTCAATTCCTAAAAATATAGATAAACTAAACTTTAAATCTATAACTATTTCTAGTTTACTACAGAACTTATCATTAAATACAACCGAATATAATAAAATGATTGCCACTGAGCTATTAAAAGCTAATCTACCTTTGAATAAAGAACTTATGACTACTATAAGTCAATTCTTACAAAATACTGAAGATGAGATTTCAGCTACAACAAAAGAAAAGATACAAGTAGCAATTTTATTAAAGCAACTTCAACTACCACTTAAAACAAAATATTTTCATCTAATCAAAGAGTATAACTCTTCATCTAAAGAACTAAAACAAATACTCAATCAACTATTTCATCAAGATAAATCTAAACTCAACTCACAAACTAATAATTCAAATAACTTAAAATCAGATTTACAAAAGTTAATTCAACAATTTAAAATACCTATCCAAAACAAAGAAGACAAATTAGTAACAATTTTTAAAAAAATAATTACTACCTTAGAGAATAAACCAAAACCAAATTTAACTTCTCAATTAACTAAAATCATAAAAAAACATCCTAATATATTAACTAGATTAAAAAAAGGATCATCTAAAGCTAAATTCGGTAAATTAGACAAACTAATTAAATCCTCTATCAACGACAATAATTTATTAGCTAAATACAAATTACTAACAACAGTTATTACTCCTAATAATACTACACCAGACCAGGTAAAACAAGGTCTCACTACTATAAATTTTAACCCTGGGCAAAAAAAATTAATTGAGCTATTATCAAACTTAGAAACTAATAAGCAAGAAGGAGATAAATTTATACATAAACTAATTAGTTTAAAAGCAATGAATTATGAGACTAACCTATTACAATTAGTTCTACCAATAATGATAAAAGATGCCTTCAGTTTAGTTCAAATAGAAATTAAAGATGATCAACAACAAAAAAAAGAAAAAAATAAATCCGATTTAGAATTTTCCATTGCTCTAGAAACAGAAAAATTAGGTGATATTAGAATTAAAGTCAAAATTCAAAATTCACAACTTAATCTTCTCTTTTTAACTGATAATTCAGAAACTGAAGAACTAATTCAAACACAATTAACTGACTTAGCAACTAAACTAAAAGATACAGGTTATCAGTTAAATTACTGTAACTGTAAATTAGCAGATCAAAAACTAACTAATAGCAATAAAAAAGAAATAAAACTGACAAATATTGATTTTACTATTTAAAATAAGGAGCTATAATATGAAAAAAGAAAAAGAAGAGGCTGTAGCCTTAAAATATGATATCAACCAAGACCAAGCCCCAAAAGTGGTAGCTAAAGGACAAGGAAGTTTAGCTAAAGAGATTATAAACAAAGCAGAAGAGCATGATATTGCTATTGAAGAAGACAAAGACTTAGTTGAAGTACTCCTTCAACTAGAATTAGGAGAAGAAATACCTGAAGAACTCTACCAAGTAATAGCTGAAATCCTAAGTTTCGTTTTTGGCTTAGAAGACTTAACTTAACTTCTGATAGTAATCACAATATTTACTTATTAGACACTTTTTACATTTAGGGTTTCTAGCTTTACAAATATTGCGGCCATGAAAGATTAACCAATGGTGAGCTGCAGACCATAAGTGCTGAGGAATTACATCCATTAATTGCTCTTCTGTCTTTCTTACTTTATCACTATCTGCCAGTCCAACTCTATTAGATACTCTAAAAACATGAGTATCAACTGCAATAGCATCTTGATCAAAAATACAACTTGCTACCACATTAGCTGTCTTACGTCCAACTCCTGACAGTTTCATTAGTTCTTTTCTTTGCTGAGGAACTTGACTATTATAACCTTCAATCAACTTACGGCAAGTCTGTACGATATACTTACTTTTATTCCTATATAATCCTACTCCTCTAATATAAGACTCTAATTCTTCAGGCTCTAACTTAGCTATATCTTTAGGAGTTTTAAATTCAGCAAATAAGTCAGTAGTAACTTTATTAACTTGTTTATCCGTTGTTTGGGCTGATAAAATAACTGCTATCAATAACTGAAATGGATTCTCATATTTTAACTCAGTTTCTGGGGCAGGATAAGTATCTTCTAAAATTTCTAAAATTTCAACTGCTTCTTCTGTAGTCTTCATCTCTATTCCTCCTCAATGGTATTGATATAGTGTGTCACTGCAAGTGACACAGCTGTGAACTATCTGCTTTGAGCTATGAGCCAATTCAAAACCTTAAAATTGCTGTAATCTAAGGATTTGAAACGTGTTTATGGTTTTGAATTTGCCTTAGCTGACCTACGAGTTTCATAGAAACTCTTCGTGATAAAACACATCTGCTGACGACAGATAGCTGATAACCGTGGCATGAAAGTGCCACTTTATATCAATTAAGTTTATCTAAAATAAAAGAAGGTTACCATTAAACTTTCAATGATAACCTTCTCTCTTTCTACATTTTCTATAATTCACTCATTAAATTAGCCATTTCTAAAGCTCCTAGAGCAGCTTCCCAACCTTTATTACCTGCTTTAGTACCAGCTCTTTCAATAGCTTGTTCAATAGTATCAGTCGTAATAACTCCAAACATAACCGGTAAATTAGTATCAAAACTGGCCTTAGCTACTCCTTTAGAAACCTCGGCACAGACATAATCAAAGTGTGGAGTATCACCACGAATTACTGTTCCTAAACAGATTACTGCATCATAGTCTTCACTACTAGCCATCTTTCTAGCTACTAAAGGAATTTCAAAAGCACCTGGTACCCAAGCTACTTCAACATCTTCTTCATTGACTCCATGTCGAGTTAATGCATCTAATGCTCCTGTTAATAACTTAGAAGAGATAAACTCATTAAACCTACCTACTACAACCCCAAATTTCAAACCAGAACCTATTAAATCACCTTCATATACTTCCTTTACATTATAATCCATTGTCTATTCCTCCTTAATAAAATCATTTTCTAACATATGTCCTAATTTTTCTTTCTTAGTATTTAAATAGCTTTTATTAACTTCATTAGCTTCTATCTGATGAGGAACTCTTTCTACTACTTCTAGACCATATCCCTCTAAGCCTACAATTTTACGTGGGTTATTAGTCATCAGGCGAATACTACCTAGACCTAGATCTGATAATATCTGAGCTCCAATACCATAATCACGCATATCATCAGCAAAACCAAGCTCCTGATTGGCTTCAACAGTATCTTTTCCTTCATCCTGTAATTGATAAGCTTTTAATTTATTAGCTAATCCAATACCTCTTCCTTCTTGGCGCATATAAAGAACTACTCCTTGGCCCTCTTCTTCAATACGCTCTAAAGACTTTCCTAACTGAGCTCGACAATCACACCGTAAAGAACCTAAAGCATCACCAGTTAAACATTCAGAATGAACTCTAACTAATACATTCTCTTTATCTTTTACTTCTCCTTTAATAATTGCTACATGACATTTATCATCGACTTTAGTTTCATAACCAATAGCTTTAAAATCACCAAATTTACTAGGTAGATCAACTTCTGCTACTTCATGAACTAACTTATCTTGCTTCATACGATATTCAATTAAATCTTCAATAGTAATAATTTTTAGATTATGTTCTTTAGCAAACTCCACCAGTTCTGGTACTCGAGCCATTGTTCCATCATCAGACATAATCTCACAGATTACACCCGCTGGCTTAAAACCAGCCAATTTAGCCAAATCAACTGCTGCTTCTGTATGACCAGTTCTTCTTAAAACACCACCATCTTTAGCTTCTAAAGGAAAGATATGTCCTGGACGATTCAGTTCTGAAGGCTCTGTATCTTCATCTATTAAAGCATTAATAGTTTGAGCTCTTTCAAAAGCTGAAATACCAGTAGTAGTATCCTTATGGTCTACTGAAATAGTAAAAGCAGTCTCATGGGTATCAGTGTTATCCTCTACCATTTGATCTAAATTTAACTCCTCTAATCGTTTGCTAGTCATTGGAGTGCAGATTAGACCTCTTCCATACTTAGCCATAAAATTGACCTTCTCAGGTGTAACCTTGTCTGCTGCTAAGATTAAATCTCCTTCATTTTCTCTATCTTCATCATCTACTACTATTACCATTTTACCTTCTTTAATGTCAGTAATTGCTTCTTCAATAGTATTAAATTTCATCTTCTCCACTCCTTACTCTAAGCTAATAAGAATCCCTTTTCTTTTAATAAATTGATATCTATATCTTCTTCTTCTTCCTCTTTAAAACCCATCATTCGTTCTACATATTTACCAATCATATCTGCTTCTAGATTCACCTTATCCCCTACTCCTTTATTACCTAATACAGTTTCTTGAGCTGTATGAGGAATAATAGAAACAGAAAATGTAGTCTCCTTAAGTTCAGCAACTGTCAGACTGATTCCATCTATAGCCACTGAACCTTTAGGGATTATATATCTTAGCAATTCAACTTCTGGCTTAATAGTAATAATAATTGCATTATCTTCTCTTTCTTGACTTACAATCTCTCCTAAGCCATCAATATGTCCAGAAACCAAATGACCACCTAATCTATCTCCTACTCTTAAAGCCCGTTCTAAATTAACTTGAGCACCAGTCTTTAATTGAGCAAGACTAGATTTTCGCATTGTTTCAGGCATAACATCGACAGTAAACTGGCTTTGACTAAAATCAGTAACTGTTAGGCAGACACCATTAGTAGCAATACTATCGCCAAGTTCTACATCCTCTAATACTTTCTTAGCAGCTATAGTTAATTCAATTGACTTACTTCCTCGATTAATCCGCTGTACTGTACCTAACTCTTCTACAATTCCAGTAAACATTATTCTCACCTCCTACCAGTCAGTTAACAGTTAACTGTTGACAGTGTATAGTTAAAACCCCAAAATCAAAATCTTATAATTCTCTTACAGATAAGAAAATACAAACAAGTTATATTTAACTTTGCTCTTGATTTTAACTGATAATTGTACAATTATCAGTTAATTATACTCTGGATAGCCTATCATTAAAATATCTTCACCAATCTCTTGAATCTCTTTATCTTTAATCCTAACTCCAGACTTAACTTGATCTACTCCTTGTCCTCCTACTACAGACACAGCATCTTCTCCACCGATGATTTTAGGAGCAATAAAATAATATAACTTATCTACTAATTCAGCCTCCCAAAATGAAGTATTAATCTGACTACCACCTTCTACTAATAAACTAATAATTTCTCGTCTTCCTAGTTTATCTAGTAACAAGTCTAGATCAACTTGATTATTTCCTGCTTCAATAATCTTAACTCCTATTGCTTTTAGCTCATCTTTCTTCTTCTCTGAAGCCTGCTTGGTAGTAACAACTATTGTTTTAGCTGATGATTCTTGAGTGATTACATTAGAATCAAGTGGAATACGTAATCTACTATCCAAAATAACTCTAACTGGATCTTCTCCACCATTAGGAAGTCTAGTTGTTAGTCTGGGATTGTCTGCTAAAATTGTACCAATTCCTACTAGAATAGCATCTACCTGATCCCGTAGCTTATGCACTAATTCTCGTGATTGCGAACCAGTAATCCATTTAGCATCTCCTGTCTTAGTAGCTATTCTACCATCTAAAGTTACTGCATTCTTTAAAATAACAAAAGGTTTTTTAGTAGTAATATATTTAATAAACCTTTCATTTAGTTCTTTAGCTTTATCAGACAAGACGCCTACTTCTACTTTTATCCCTGCTTCTCTTAGCATCTTTATTCCTGCTCCAGCTACTTTGGGATTAGGATCTTTCATGGCTATTACTACTCTCTCTATTTTAGCTTCAATAATTGCTTTACTACATGGTGGCGTCTTACCATAATGAGAACAAGGCTCTAAAGTAACATACAAAGTAGCTCCACTAATATCTTTATCAGCATTATCTAGAGCATTAATCTCAGCATGAGCTCCACCTGCATAATGATGATATCCCTGACCTATTATCTCTCCATCTTTAACAATTAAAGCTCCTACTAATGGATTAGGACTAGTTCTTCCTTTAGCTCTTTTAGCTAACTTTAATGCCTGTTTCATATACTCTCGATGATTCATCCCATCACCCTCCATCAAAAATAAAAAAGGTTCCTAAAGTAGACTTCAGGAACCTAAATTAAGTATAATCACCTTAATTCTCTCTCCTCCCTGCCAGACTATAACTGTCGGTTCTGGAATTACACCAGATCAGCTATTCGCTCGCGGACTATCACCGCCGGTTAGGATTTACACCTGTTCCCGAAGAAAGTAATACTAACTAATATTAAGTTTTAACTATCAACATTATACTATTATTCATCAAACAAATCAAATAATCTATTTATTTTTTAATTGATCTATAGCTTGAGCACGATTTTCAGCACCAAAAATAGCAGAGCCAGCTACTAAAATATTTGCGCCTGCCTCAATAGCATCGACTGCTGTAGTTCCTGGTTTAACACCACCATCAACCTGAATATCAATTTCTAAATTACGTTCATCAATTATTTTTCTTAATTCTTTGATCTTAGGTACTACTTCAGGAATAAATGATTGGCCACCAAAACCAGGATTGACTGTCATTAATAATACCATATCTAGTTCTGTTAATACATGTTCAATTGTAGTTAATGAAGTAGCTGGATTTAAAGCTACTGCTGCTTTAACTCCTTGAGACTTAATATTTTGGATAGTCCGATGCAAATGTGGACAAGTTTCAGCGTGGACTGTCATAATATCAGCTCCAGCATCAGCAAAAGCTGGAATATACTCATCAGGCTCTTCAATCATTAAGTGAACATCTAATATCTGATCAGTCTTATCTTGAATTGAATCTACAACTAACGGGCCAATAGTAATATTCGGGACAAAATGACCATCCATAACATCAAGATGTAAATATTCAGCATCCTTAACTGTAGCAATTTCTTCTTCTAACTTACTAAAATCAGCCGATAAAATAGAAGGTGCTATTTTAATCACGTTATCTCCTCCAGTCTCTTTCTTCTGCTTTCTTTATTTCATCTAAAAATTCTAAGTAATGATTATATCGATATTGAGCAATCTTTTCTTGATCTACTGCTGCTTTGACAGCACAATCTGGTTCATGGCTATGAGAACAGGGTGAAAATTTACAGCTATTAATATAACCAAGCATCTCTGGAAAGAAATACTGTAACTGTCGACTAGTAATAAAAGTTACATCTAAAGCACTAAACCCTGGAGTATCTGCTACCCAGCCTCCTATATCCAGAGATAATAACTCAACTCGGCGCGTAGTATGGCGACCACGCTTAATTCGTTTACTTATCTGACCTGTTCTTAACTCTAAATCAGGCTGAATAGCATTTAATAAACTAGATTTACCTACTCCTGAAGGGCCAGCAAAGACAGAAACTTTATCCTGCAGATTATTTTTTAATCTATCAATCCCCAATCCTTCTTGAGCACTAGTATAAACAACTTGATATCCAGCCTCTTCATAAGGTACCATTACTTCTTTTGCCTTATCTTTACTTAACAAATCAACTTTATTGACACAGATTATAATCTCTAAATCAGCTGCTTTACCTAAGATCAATAATCTATCTAATAACTTAAAATGCAGATCAGGATTAGCAATAGCTACTGTAATTACTACTTGATCTACATTAGCTATCGGAGGACGGAATAAAGAGTTTTCTCGCTCTAACCTCTCTTCTACTACCCCTGACCCATCATCTAAAATATTAAATTCAACCTTGTCTCCGGCAATAACATCAATATCTTCTTTCTTCAATCTACCTCTAATAGTTGATTGATATACTTTATCTTTTTGAGCATCATAGATAAAAAAGTATCCTCCATGTGCTTTTAATACCCTTCCTTGCTGCATAATCACTCTCCTTCCAACTGCATTTAACTACTAAATTCTCTTTTCTATATTTAGTTGACCATCGATATAAACTTGGATGACAGCCGATCCTACAGTTACAACTTGTTGTTCTACTTTATCCTCTGGTTGATGAGTCTGCTGATAAACAATTCGACGTCCATTATCATCTTTAACTACAATCTTTACTTCGCTCTTTTTTCCAGGTGGAATATAAGTCCTAACTTTAGAAGTTTTCACAGGAGCATCATAAGGATTTCTAATTCCTTGACTGATAATCAATTTAACAGTAGAACCTTCTAAAAGCTTATTACCTGATTCTGGCTGTTGAGCAATAATTCTACCTTTAAGATAATTTAAACTTTTTTTCTTAATTACCTGCCCTAAAATCAGATTTTTCTCTCTTAATTTATCAATTCCTTCTTCTCTTCTTAAACCTACTAAGCTAGGTACTGTTACTTCACGTGGTTTTCGGCCTTTACTGACAACTAACTTAACTTCTGTTTCGGACTTAACATTAGATTCAACTTGAGGAGTTTGAGAAATAATGTGATCCTTGGGAACTTCTTTACTATAAGTTCTCTCTACCTGACCTAAAATTAACTCTCTCTTATCTAATTCTAACTTTGCCTCACGTAATGTCTTATTAGATAGCTTAGGTATTTTAACTAATTTAGCACCTTTACTGATCACTACCTCTATTACTCGATTCTTCTTGACTACCTCATTAGGCTTAGGACTCTGAGAAACAACATGATTCTTCTTAATTTCATTATTATAAGCTTTATAATAAACCTCTAACCTTAAATCATGCTTATTTAATTTATTTTTAGCTTGTTTTATATCTCGTTTAATTATATTAGGAACTTTAACTTCTTCAACAGTCAAATAATCCATCAAGAAATAATAACCTGTCCCTAATACTATAGTTAAAATTAGTCCTACCATTCCTAAAGTAAATCCTAATCCTTTTTCTTGTTTCTCATCCGACTTTTCTTCTGCCACTGGTAAATCATCCTCTAAATTATTATTCTTCTCCTCAGTTTCAGCCTCTCTTTTCAGTTCCTCTTTCTTCAATTCTTCCTGAGCAATCACCATTGTCTCTTGATGAGATACCCCTTGTTCAATTCCTTTAGTAGCAATCTCTTTTAAATCACGTAACATTTCAGCTACCGAATTATATCTTTCTTCTGGTTCTTTAGCAAGAGCTTTAAGAATAATTTTCTCTAGCTTATTAGATACATTAGGATTTTTATCTTGTAGAGAGGGTGGCTCTTCTTCAACATGCTTTAAAGCTATCGCAACAGAACTATCAGCTCTAAAAGGCAGTTCTCCAGTTACTAACTCATATAAGACTACCCCTAAAGAATAAATATCTGACCTAGTACTTACTCTCTTTCCTTCAGCCTGTTCTGGAGAAAGATAATGGGCTGAACCAATAATAGAATTAGTCTGAGTCAAAGTAGCATCGGTTACTGCCTGTGCAATACCAAAATCAGTCACCTTAACTGTATTATCCTCAGTCAATAAAATATTATGAGGTTTGATATCACAATGAACAATATTATTACGATGGGCTTTAATTAATGCTCGACAGACTCCTTGCCCAATCTCAAGAGCCTTGCTTATCGGTAATTGGTTCTTTTCCTTTAGAACTTCTTTTAGATCAGAACTTCTAATATATTCCATGACTATATAGTGTAAATCATCTTCATGTCCAATATCAAAAATATTAACTATATTAGGATGAGATAAACTAGCTACAGCTTTTGCCTCTCTGTTAAATCTCTCTACAGCCTTTTGATTATCAGTAAATTGTTGTTGTAAGACCTTAACTGCTACTTCACGATCTAATAATTTATCTTTTCCTAAATAAACAATAGCCATTCCACCAGTACCAATCTTTTCTAATAGTTGATACCTATCATTTAATATTCTTCCAATCATCCCTGTCACCCCAGCAGTAAAACTAACCTTTTATATACCTAGTATATCATAATCTAACTATTCTGATAAATTAAAGCTGTAATATTATCATAACCACCAGCTTGATTAGCTCTTTCGACTATTAAATCAACCTTATCATCTAATGATAATTCTTTAGAAATAATTGTTTCTAACTCTCTTTTAGATAACATCTCTGTTACTCCATCAGAACAGAAAAAAATTAAATCATTACCTTCTAGGTTAATCTCAACTATATCTACCTCTACTTCTTCTTCAGTTCCTAAAGCTCTAGTCAATAAGTTTCTTTTAGGATGTTCAGCAGCCTCTTGAGAGCTAATTACATTCTTTCTTACTAACTCTCCTACATAAGAGTGGTCATCTGTAATCTGCTTTAACTTATTTTGTCGACATAAATAAGCTCTACTATCACCTACATGACCTATAGTTAAAATATTATTCTTAACTATACCTAAGGTCAATGTAGTTCCCATTCCTTTATATTTACTATCTCCTTTAGCTTGTTGTAAAATCTGACTATTAGCTTCTTTAATACATTCTCTAATCTCACTTGATAACTTATTCCCTCTAAAATTATGGTTCTCTACTGTACTTACAGCTATAGAACTAGCTACTGCACCAGCTCTATGCCCTCCCATGCCATCAGCTACAGCAATAATATCTAGATTATTCGCACCAATACTTACTAAATAATCATCTTCATTTCTGTCTCTAACTTGCCCTTGTTTAGAAATAGCTCCATAACCCATACTATCACCTCACTTAAGGTGTCTTTAATCTAACTTATTTTTCATAATAGAAATTTAATACTGCTTCTCCTAATTTTATTTTATCTCCATTACATAATTGCTTTTCAGTAACTAATTCTCCATTTACTAAAACACCGTTAGTACTATTTAAATCCCGAATTAGATAATAGTACTTTTTATTAATAATTTGAGCATGAACACGAGAAACACTAGGATCAGAAATTACAATTTCATTATTTGGCTGACGACCAATATTAGTCTCTACTGAATTAAGAAGAAAAGATCTTTCTTCTTTTTCAGGCATTAATAATTCAAGATAGGCCTTTCTTCTGGCTACAGGTTTAATCTTAATAGTAGAAGTAGCACTCATAGATATATCTTCTTTATTACTCTCTTTTTGAAATAATTTTGTTTCTTGTGTAATGGTTTCAGTATTAAGTTTAAATTCCCCTTTAATAGCTGGTTGTTCTAAATTATGCTTTAGACTAAAGTTCAACTGTAAATCATTACGTAATTTAAAGTTCATTTCCTCTAATTTCTCTTTAATTATCTCTTTAATCTCTATCTTTAATTGCCTATTAATTAATTCTAATTCAGAACTAGAAAGTTGAATTCTATAATAATCTGGAACATAAATTTCATTTTTACCACGTTTCTTTTTGGCTTTCATCTCAGCTATAATTCTAGTTACTATCCCTTCTATAATTTCATTTTTTGAATCAGTAGATAGTATCTTCTTTACCTTCCGGGCCAACTTAGCTGCAAACTTCATACTTAATCCTCCTTAGCCTGTAATTGGCCACATGCTGCATCAATATCAGCACCTCTCTCTGCTCTAGTACTAACTGGAATACCTTTTTTATCTAACTCAGCTTTAAATTCTCTAATCCTTTGCTCATCAGGGTTAGTATAGCCAGTCTCATCAACTTGATTGATAGGAATTAAATTAACATGGGCCAACATCCCAGCCAATAAATCAGCTAGTTCTTTGGCTTCTGCGACTGAATCATTAACTCCTTCTACTAGAGCATACTCAAAGGTAATCCGTCGATTGGTCTGATCAATATAATACTGGCAGGCTTCTATCAACTCTTCAACAGGGTAGCGGTCATTAACTGGCATCATCTCACTCCGTAATTCATTATTAGGAGCATGCAGAGAAATAGCTAAAGTAAGCTGTAACTCTTCTCTAGCCAACTTCTTAATCTCTGGCACTAAGCCACAAGTAGATAGAGTAATCTTACGCATACCAATATTTAGACCTTGGTTATGATTCATTAACTTAACTGCTTTAAGAACCTGCTCATAATTAGCTAATGGCTCACCCATGCCCATAAATACTACGTTAGTAATTCTAACTCCTTTAATCTCTTCTACAGTTAAAATCTGATTGATAATTTCACCAGCAGTCAGATTACGAGTTAAACCATGTAACCCAGTAGCACAGAATTCACATCCCATAGCACAACCTACCTGAGTAGAAATACATAAGCTATGGCGTTTATCCTCTATTGGTAGATAAACAGACTCAATCCGTTTACCATCTTCTAACTTAAATAAATACTTTTCAGTACCATCTTCTGACTCTTGACTAGCTACAACATCTAATCTATTTAATTCAGTCTTATTCTGTAATTGCTTACGTAAATCTTTAGCTAAATTACTCATATCAGAAAAACTAGTTACTTTTTTATCATAAAGCCAGCTAAAAAGTTGCTTAGCTCTAAAGCTAGCCTGATCTAATTCAGACATTAATTTTTTTAATTCAACTAAGTTCTGACCGATTAATTCTATCTTATCTTCCATGTTAATCCTTCCTTTGTTTCAATTATAAGTTGTGTACTGACACTTATGCTTTCTTGACTAACTTGGCCATAAAGAATCCTTCCCATAAGGTCGTATTAGGAATAATCTTTAGTAGTTCATCCTGATAGTATTCTGCTAGACCATAAGTCTCAGCCTCTTCTTTTAAATCAGCTATCATAAAGTCGGGGTGTTGCTCTAAAAAATCATTGACTACTTCGTCAGTCTCTTCTGGACTAAAGGTACAGACTGTATATAATAATTCTCCTCCAGACTTTACTAGTTGGCTAGCATTATCTAATAACTCTAACTGTAGTTCCTTTAATTGATCCAAATCCTGTGGTTTCTTCTGCCATCTAATCTCTGGTTTCTTAGCCATGATACCTAAACCAGAACAAGGTGCATCTACTAAAACCTTATCTACTTCTTGGTCAAAGGATATTTCTCGTCCATCAGCAGAATAATAATCAACATTATCAATACCTAACCGTTGACAGTTTTCTTCAATTAGATTCAATTTTGCATCGTGTAATTCTACTGCTTTCAGTTGGCCTTGATTCTCCATTAGTTGAGCTAAATGAGTCGTCTTACCTCCAGGAGCACTACAAAGATCAACTATTATATCACCCTGCTTAGGATTTAATAAGTGTCCAGTCAACATTGAGCTTAAACCTTGCACTATAAATTGACCAGCTTGAAAGCTATCTAATCCACCAATAGATGGATAGTCTAGCAGATTGACTGCCTCTGAAACTGGATCAACTGCTTTAGCTTCAACTCCCTCTTTCTCTAGATTAGACAACAGCTCTTCTCTATCTAACCTTAAAGTATTGGTTCTAATTATCATTGGCGGAATTTGATTTAAAGTCTTACAGATTTCAACTGTCTGTTCAGTCCCATAATACTTTCTCCAACGTTCTACTAACCATTGAGGTTGAGAGTAGTTATATCGTATATGTTGGACAGGAGATTCTTCTAAGTCAGGATACTGAATCTCATCTAAGTTACGAATGATATTACGTAAGATACCATTGATAAATTTAATTGCACCTCGATTACAATATTCTTTAGCTACTTCAACAGTCTCATTGCATGCTACTGGATTAGGAATTCGATCTAAAAACCTGATTTGGTAAACACCTAATCGCAAAGCATTGCGCACCCATGGTGTCATCTTCTTAACCTTCCTGTTAGCAAACTGATTAATTATCCAATCAAGACTATTTCTCCATCTAGTCACTCCATAGGTCAATTGAGTAGTCAAACCCCGATCTCGTTTGTCCAAATCTGACTCTTGTAGTAACTTATTAATTACTAAATTTGAATAAGCTTCTTCTTCATTGATCCGATAAATTGCTTTCAAAGCTAGTGAACGTGCTCGTTTCATACTTATCCTCCATAAACTTTTAAATTTTTAGTTCTAACAAATATTTTTTGATTTCCTGCTGAACCCAATATAGGATTAGAGTAATCTTTACGACTAACTCCTTCTATAGACATTCCTTCTACCTGATATGAGGTAGTAAAATTCTTCTGAAACCAAACCCCTAAAGTTGGCCCTAAAAATTTGGCCAAGAATAAAGCCAAAAAGACATTCAGCAGACTAAAACTTTTCGTTATAAATAATAATAAAAAGAAAATAACTGCAGCTAATATATTAGCCATAGCCATACTGGTTCCACATCTTCTATGAACTACTAGATCAGTCTCTCCTTGTTGCAGTCTTGTTAAACCCTCATAAGCGGCTTCTTCAATAACCAAAGGATCAAAGAGACCACTAATATAGAAACCATCTTCTTTAGATAATCCAGAGAGGTTCTGACAACCATATTTTTCTTCTAAAACATTAATAGTAGCATGCTCCAAAGCATGATTACGCCTTAAAGCCGGATTAGTGGCTATCTCAATAATCTGCCTTGGAGCATATAAAAGAGTAATAATTGAATCAATAGTAAATTTGTAAGGAATCAGAAAAATCAACAATGCAACTGGTAACAGAAATAGCAGTAATAGATACATCAATCATCATCTACCATACCAAACATCATTAGCAACCTTAACAAATGACCGATAGACACTAAAGTAGCAGCAACATAAGTTAAAGCTGCCGCATTAAGAACTTTCTTAGTTCCTTTAGCTTCTTCTCTATCTAAAAAATTATACCTTTGTAGTAAATTTAATGCTCTACTACTAGCATTAAATTCAACAGGTAAAGTAACTATCTGAAACAAAACAGCTCCTAAAAATAAAATGATTCCTAACCCAATTAAAAATTCAGATCTAAAGAACATAAAACCAAACAAACCTAGCATCGGGCCAAATCGAGAACCAAAATTGGCCACAGGAAATAAAGTATGCCTGATATTTAAAGGAGTATAACCTTTAGCATGCTGTAGAGCATGGCCTGTTTCATGAGCTGCTACTCCTAAAGATGCCAATGAAGTTCCTCGATAGACATCAGAAGATAATCGTAAAGTCTTAGTTCGTGGATCATAATGATCAGATAAGTTACCTTGAGTCAATTCTACTGCAACATCTCTAATACCCTCTCTGCGTAATAACTCTTTAGCTACTTCCGCACCTGTCTGTCCTGCTTTAGCTTTTACATCAAGATACTTATTAAAAGTACTTTTAACCTTATATTGTGCATAAAAGGTCAATAACATAAATGGAATTAAAATAATCATTGTTGGATCATAAAAGAAGGGAAACATATTATCACCCCAATCCTTATTAATTTACAGTTTACTTCAAATAATGAAAATTAAAACCTTGTAATTATTTAGTCTATAAACAATAGATTATTGGAAGATCATTTTAATCTTTAATTATCAAGATCAAAGTTAATGATCTTTTGGTTCCTCAATCTCAAACTCAACCTTAACCTAACTATCAACTATACACTATCAACTATTAACTACTAAGCCAGTATCTCTTCTATAGCCGATTCAATCTTTTCCATCTCTACTTTAGTATTAAAACAAGGCCCATTAGGCCGTAAGTTAACTACTCCCACAACTGGTAATGGATAGACATCTTGCATTCCACTACTTAAGTCTCGTTCACAAGCTACAGCCACAATCACCTTTGGTCTAGTCTCTTTAATGATCTTTCTAGCCAAAGTTCCTCCTGTAGCAATTGCTAAGTTAATACCATATCTCTCTTTTAATTCAATTAAATCTTGAACCTGACACTTACCACAGTGTTGACAGTTATCTAAATCACTAGTTACCCGATGACTACACTCAGACCACTGAATACAATGAGGCATTAAGATTAATACATCATCAGGTTTAACATCCATCTCTTCAGGACTAACTAACTGATTTCCTACTTTAATAAAGGAAGACATAATCTCTTCTTTTTCATAGCCAATCAACTTTCCTAATTGAATTATAACTGGTAAAAAATAAGAAATTACTATCTTAGTAGGAATCACTAGTCCAGGGACTGGTCTTCCTCGCTGACTAGTGATTAAAATCCCAATAATTCCTGAAATTAAGATTAATCCTACTATAGAAATAATAACTCCTAGTGTTAATAATACCCCTTGACTTAATATACTAAACCCAAAAAAATTAAGATACCAGATACCACCGATAAAGACTCCTACTACAGATAATGCCAGCAATAATAGTCCAATAAATAGTCGTCTAGAATTCTCCATAATTCATTATCCTAATTTAATACCTTCTTCTAAATCATATCCTAATAAATAATCAGCAGCAGACATTCTCTGTTTGCTGGCTGGCTGTAGTTGGGTTAGTAGTAACTGTCCTTCTCCTGTCTGAACCACAATTCCTAAATCACTATCTGCTTTAATAATTGTCCCTGGCTCAATTCCATCTCTATCTTCTTGATTATAGACTCTTGAAGCCCATAACTTAAGTCTCTTTCCGTCAAGGTAAGTATAAGCACCAGGCCAAGGATTCATACCTCGAATCAGATTCCAGATTGATTGAGCATCTTGACTCCAGTCAACTTCTCCTTCAGACTTATCAATTTTAGGGGCATATGTAGCCTGGCCATCATCCTGTTCAGTCGGTGAATCAGCACCTACTTCAATCTGCTCTAGAGTTTCGATTAATAGATCAGCACCTACTTGGGCCAACTTATCATGTAAAGCACCTACTGTATAATCTTCTGTAATCTCTACTCTTTCCTTTAATATCATATCTCCTGTATCCATACCTTCATCCATATACATAGTGGTAATTCCAGTCTCTTGATCACCATTAATAATTGTCCGATGGATTGGGGCTGCTCCTCGATACTCAGGTAATAAAGAAGCATGAACATTAACACAACCCTTAGGTGGTAGATCAAGTACTTCTGTTCCTAAAATCTGACCATAAGCTACTACAACAATCAAGTCAGGATTCCACTCTTTTAATTTATTAATTCCTGCCTCAGAAGTAACCTTTTGCGGTTGAAAAGTTTCTATATTATGTTCTAAGGCTTTCTTTTTAACAGGTGTTGGTTTCTTCTTTTGACCTCGTCCTCTTTTTCTATCTGGTTGGCTAACTACACCAACTACATTAGCAACCTTTGATTGGCATAATCCTTCTAAACAAGGAACAGCAAAATCAGGCGTCCCCATAAAGACAATATCCACTATTATCCCTCCTATTTTACCTATAATTTATATAACTATATCGTTTTATCAGTAAATAACTTGCCATCTAAATGATCAATCTCATGCTGTAAAGCTCTAGCTAATAGACCTTTGCCTTCAATTTCAAATTTATCTCCATTACGATTTAAAGCTTCTACTGTAACAGAAAAAGAGCGTTCTACTTTACCTTGCTCTCCTGGAATACTCAAGCAACCTTCTTGGTCTACATAAGTCTTATCTGATTTATCTACAATTTTTGGATTAATTAATTCAATCAATCCATCTCCAATATCAATTACCACAATCTGTTTAGAAATACCTACTTGTGGAGCAGCCAACCCTACTCCATCGGCATCATACATTGTATCTGCCATATTATCAAGTAGCATCCTAGTTTTATTAGTAACCTTCTGAATTGGTTTAGTATCAGTTCTTAATACTGGATCACCAACTTCTCTAATTCGTAAAATTGACATAATAGCACCTCCATTAAAAGTTGACAGTTTACAGTGTATAGTTTACAGTTAAATTCAAAATCATTAAACCACTATAATCATTTAAAAACTTTACGCTTTTTAACTGTCAACTGTCAATTGTACACCGTAAACCATTAGAAGAAACATCTATTTATTAATATAGTTAAGTAGTAATTACCTTTAATTAAATTATAGCACTCCTAGTGGGTCAACATCAATGCTAATTTTAACACTCTTTAATTTTTCGAATTCTTCTAACTCAGTTAAAGCCTGTTGATTAATCCCTCTTAACTTATCTAAATCTGGCCCCTTAAGTAACAATTGCCATCTATATTTACCTTTTATTTTGGATAATGGCGCTTTAGTTGGCCCTAGTAATTCAATAGTGTCATTATCTATGTTCTGTAACTGAGCAGCAATACATTCTCCTAATCGCTGAGCTACTTGAATAACTTTATTCTCCTCTTGGTCACTAATAATAATATTAATCAAGTGTGTAAAAGGAGGGTAGCACATCTCTTCTCTAAAAATAATCTCTTGTCTATAAAACCCTTTATAATTATGCTTTTTAGCTTGTTGAATACTATAATGCTCTGGGGTATAACTTTGGATCAGAACCTGACCTAATTTATCTCCTCGACCAGTTCTTCCTGCTACCTGGGCCAACAACTGAAAAGTACGCTCGCTGGCTCGAAAATCAGGCAGATTTAGAGCTGTATCAGCAGTAATAACTCCAACTAAGGTAACATTAGGGTAGTCATGACCTTTAGCTACCATCTGGGTACCTACCAGAATATCTATCTTTCCAGCTGAAAATGCTGATAAAATCTTCTGATAAGAACCCTTTCTAGTAGTAGTATCCCGATCCATTCTAACTACCTTAGCCTCAGGAAAGTTCTTATTTAAAGCTTGTTCCACTTTTTCTGTTCCTATACCAAAGTACTTAATATAACTACTACTACAATCAGGACAAATGTTAGGTACACTCTTACTCTCTTCACAATAGTTACATTTTAACCTCTCACCCTGGGAAAAATAGGTTAAAGAGACATCACAATTATTGCATTCAATTACATGTCCACATTCACGACACTGGACAAAGGTAGAAAATCCACGACGATTTAAAAAGATAATAGTCTGTTCATTATTTTGTAGTCGTCTCTCTATCTCGCGGGCCAACTTTCGGCTTAACATCTGCTTATTTCCTGCCTCTAATTCATCTCGCATATCTATTAACTCAACTTCTGGCAGAGGACGATCATCAACACGTTTAGAAAGCTCTAATAGCTTATAGTCTCCCTCTTGGGCTCGATAATAAGATTCTAAGGCTGGCGTAGCAGTACCTAAAATAGTTACTGCTTTGCTTAAGTTGGCCCGCTTAACAGCTACCTCACGAGCATGATACTTAGGATGTTCTTCTTGTTTGTAAGTTGTTTCATGCTCTTCATCAATTACAACCAACTCTAGATTATCAAAAGGAGCAAAGATAGCCGAACGAGCTCCAACAGCTATTTTAGCAGTTCCTTCTTTAATTCTTCGCCACTCATCAAAACGTTCTCCAGCAGATAACTGACTATGTAAGACAGCTACCTGTTTTCCAAAGCGACCTTTAAATCGAGAAATAGTCTGAGGAGTTAAAGCAATTTCAGGAATCAAAACTATTGCTTCTCCACCTTGAGCCAATACATCTGCAATAGCTTGTAAATAAACTTCTGTTTTACCACTACCAGTAACCCCTTTAAGTAAAAAAGTAGCAGAATCAGAATTAGAGACAGCCTGCTTTATTTCTGTTAATGCTTTCTTCTGTTCTAAAGTAGGAGTTAAAGGAGAAGTTGGTTCAATATTAGCATCTTGATAAGGAGTCCGTTTTATTTCAATATTAGTATATTCAAGCAGGCCTTTCTTAACTAATCGCCTTATAGTGCCTGGGCTAGTATCTACCTTATTAGCTAATTCAGTAGTTATTAACTGACTATCAGGATGTTCTATCAAATAATTTAAAACAGCTACTTGTTTATAAGCCTGACCTGGTAGTTGAGATATTACTTCTTTCGTCTCAGCAACTGACTGGCTCAACTGAACAACACGCTTAGTCTTAACTTTATGCTTACCACTAGGAACAATAGCCTTTAGAGCAGAAATCAAGTAAGACTGATAATATCCAGCCATCCAGTAAGCCAATTCCAATAATTCTTTATTAAATAGAATAAAAGGGCTAGTTACCTTAATGATTTCTTTTGTTTCAAAATCAACTTCCTCTACTTCAGCCACTATATAACCAGTAATCTTCCGTGGTCCAAAAGGAACTGTTACCTTCTTCCCAATTTCAACTTCTGTTCTTAAATCTTCTGGTACTTGATAAGTAAAAGTTTGATCAACTTGTTTGACTGGTAAATCGACTACTACAGCTACATACTTCATTATATGCCCCTACCCTTCTGAACTTACTGCTGATTTGGTTAAAATTCTAAGCAGAGCAACTCCACCTAAAATCAAAACTAAATAAAAGGTTAAGAATCTCCAAACTAAAGATAACAAGCCTATCAACCCTGCTGGCACAAAACTAGAGAATAAAGAAGCAAAACCTAACTCAGCTACTCCACTAGCACCAGGAGTAGGAATATAAGGCAGGATTAAATAGAAGATAGTCTGCATAATAAAGGACCGTAAAAAGAAAGGCTTAACTCCTAATCCTAATAAGATAACAGGAGCAATAGCAAAGAATAATCCCCAGTATAAAATAGTACAGATACCAGCCCAGATTAAACTACTCTGTTTATACTTAGTTAATTGCCATAAACTATCATGAAATTCTTCTACCTCATGATAGAATCTATCAATTAACTTCTTAGTCTTCTCATACTTCATTAATGGTTGCAAAAAAGAAAGTTCTCGTAACTTAGTTACTAATTTCTTTATCTTTTTTGGTTGCCAAATAAAATATATCATAAGCAAAGAGATACCTAGAGCAACCAAAATAGCTATATTAAATAACTGTGGTGGAATCAAACCAGGGTCAATTAAATCTCCAAACCAGAAAAATAATATAGGAGCAGCTAAACCAAAAAAGACTAAACGCAATACAAACTGCACTACAATAATTGTTGTTGCCTTGCCTAACGAAAGACCATCTTTATGTAATAAAAACACCTGAGCTGGTCCCCCACCAGAAGCAAAAGGAGTTACATTAGAAACGAAAGCACCAATTAAAAAGATACGTACTGCTTTCTTTATAGTTAAATTCTCTCCTGCTGCATCAGCAACTAACTTAATTCTTAAACCACCAACAGTCCACATAGAAAAGCTAATTAAAATAGCTAAAGCTAGATAAAAGGTATTAACACTCATTAATTTAGCAAAAGTATCATCATTTATAGTAAATAAAAATAATCCTCCTAGAGCTAAAATACTGACAATTAATGATAGTTCTAACCCTCTTTTAATTGTTCCTTTATTGATCTTCCCCTCCATTATTCTGCCTCCTAGTTAAAAAAATATGATATATTGTTATATATACTAAAACAATTAGTCTAACAGTATTATTATTCAAGTTGTCAGTTAATATTCCTGTTTATATTCATAATAAAGCCCCTGCTTCTCTAGCAGGGATCTTTAAATATCATAACATAATTTTTTTAACTAGGCAACTAAGACCAATCTGATAATCTGGTATAATAGTTAGCTGTTAGTTCTTCTCTTCTCTCTTTTAACTTTTCTTGCACCTTCTTATAATATTCTTTAGATTCTTCTTCTACAATCTGTGGTCGAGGATAAAATTCAACTTGATACTCTATCTGTCTATGAATAACATTAGATATTTCTCCAGCACCTCTAACCTTCTGCTCAGTTAAGTTGGCCCTAGTATCTAAACTTAAAAACTGACTAGTACTATGTTCAAACTTTAGATTTTCCTTACTCAAATCAGCTAGAATACGATTAGATATTAAATCATTAAAGTTACTTTGATTACTAAAATACCAGATTAAATTATCAATCTGATCCAAATTATAATTATCTATCCTCTCAAACTCTAGAGTCCGTTCTTGAGTAGTATACTTATACCCTCTCTGATTAGCTTTAACTTCTCCATTAATTATCTGCTCAAAAAGATTAAAGTCTATTGTAGCTGACAAATCCAATTGTTCAAACTCATGAGCTTTATACCTAATCATTTTGGCTCCAAAGGCTGATAATAGATTGATTTCTTCTTGAACTATATCTTGACTGATATACTGGTCAAAATTATCAATTGGAACTAAAGTTTTATAAAAATAGGGATGACCAATATATAACTGAGGTGCTTGCACTAAATTGTTATTTAAAATCTGCAAGCCAAATTCTTTTAATTGATCAGGGTACAAATATAAAGTCCTAACTCCTCCACTTTGCTGATATCTCTCTTTAATCTTATTAGTTGGTGGTTGTAAAGAATAAAATAAAGAATCCTCTCTTGGTTGTTGCTCATCTAAATATTGATTTAACTTCTGCCCTATAATTGAAACTGCTAACATAACTATAACTAAATCATCTAATAAACCAAAACCTAATACAAAATCTGGGATTAAATCTAATGGATTAAATATATATAATAAAGCTGCCCCAGCTATTATATGATAATAATTGGCTACTTTATCATCTTTAAGTAGAGAGAATAAAGCAATAACATAATCTTTAGCCTGTCTTAATGACGACTTATTAGCTTTAGCTTTAATCTTTTCCTCATTTAATATTAACTCTTCTATTTTTTCATCATTTACTTGACTTTGATAATGTTCTAAAACTGCTTCTACTCCTTTATCTCCTATCTGTAATTTATTCAAAACTTTAATCTGGTACATTTTAGCACCACAATTTGGACATAAGTAATAAGTTTCATCTGATAGATTAAGTTCTAAATTACACTCTATACACTGAAAATCCATTCTACTACCTCCTAATCAAGCTATTTATCACTTAATTATATGGAAACAAATTACATTATATTATCTATAACCAAAAAATAAAGTTAGGATACCAATATTGGTATCCTAACTTTATTATCAAGCATTTAATAACTTGATTAAGTTTTCACTATCTAATGGTCGACTGAAGAGATAACCCTGTAATACATCACAATCTTCTTGCTGTAAAAATTCTTGTTGTTCTTCAGTTTCTACTCCTTCAGCAGTTACAGTTAAATTTAGATTATGAGCCATTGTAATAATGGTTTCAGCAATAGCAATATTTTTAACATCTTTAGTTAATTCCATAACAAAGGATTGATCTATCTTTAAAGTATTAATAGCAAATTCCTTTAAATAACTTAAAGATGAATAACCAGTACCAAAATCATCAATAGCTATTTTGACTCCTAAATTTTGTAATTGGTCTAGTATATCTATTGTCTGTTCTATATTCTCCATAGTAGCCCGTTCTGTAATTTCCAACTCTAAATACTGGGCTTCTAGTTCTGTATGATGTAAAACCTTTTCTACTTTAGAAACAAAGTCACCTTCATTGAATTGTTGAGGAGCAATATTAACAGACATATATAAATCATCATAACCTAGCTGATGCCATTTCTTCAGTTGCTCACAAGAACGTTTTAAGACCCAATCTCCAATCTCAACAATTATACCTGTTCTTTCTGCTACTGGAATAAATTTACCAGGAGAAATCATACCCTCAATAGGGTGGTTCCATCTAATTAAAGCTTCAACACCTACTATCTTTTCTGTCTCTGCATCTAACAGTGGTTGGTAATTAAGATTAAACTGCTCTTCTTTTAATGCCTGTTTTAGCTTTACCTCTAGTTTCATTCGTTCTGATAATTTATCCTCCATATTAGCAGAATAGACCTGAATATCATTACCATTTCTTTTTTTTACTACATGCATTGCTAAACTAGCATTTTTAATTAACATCTCACTAGTAGTCCCTGCTGTAGGATATGTAGCTATACCTAAACTAGCTGTAATATAAATCATCTCTTCTTTAATAGCATATGGTCGAACAATTTCAGCTAATATTCTTCTTCCTAAATTTATGACCTTATTTTGATCACCAACTTCTGTAAAATAGAAGAAAAATTCATCTCTAAATCTAGCTATTACTACTTGATCATCTAAATTTTTCTGTAAACGATTGGCTAAACTCTTTAATACTTCATCTCCCATTTGGTGACCAAAATTATCATTAATTGTATCAAAATCATCAACTCCTAAAGCAAATAAAACTAACTGTTTATCAGTCTCTTTTATATCTCTTAAATCTGAATCAAACTTATCTTGAAAATAAGTTAAATTTAATAAATCAGTTAGTAAATCTTTACAAGTTAAGTTATTTATCTGCTCCATAATCTGATTAAAACTATCTGCCACTACACCAAGTTCATTATTGCTATCAATCTTGGCTCGAGCTGATAAATCTCCTGCAGCCCCTTTAGCAAAAACATTCTTCAACTTAGTAATTGGTTTAGTCAATTTCTGAGTAATAAAAAAGCTTAATACAGCTATTAATGTAATAATTATTAGACCAATCAACCATACCTTTTTATTTGCTAAAACTAATGGTTTAGTTAAATAGTTACCTGGCATCTCTAATGCTATCTTCCAGTTATTAGTTCCAACAATTGTATGATAGAATATATAATTAGCAGTATCATTTATATTATACTTTATCATCCCAGAAGTTTTTTTCTTAATCTTAGAATTTATAGCTTTCATTCTTGCACTATGATTATTAAATTTGAAATTAATCTGACTCGGATGCGCTAAAACTTCTCCTTCCTCCCCTATTAAATAAGCATACGAATTAAAATAATCTATCTTGAATTGGCTAACATAAGTAGATAGATCAGTTAATTTAATTGCGCCACCTAATACTCCAATTGGCTTATTAGCACTATCTTTAATAGGCGCAGCTACTACAATAATAGGTTTACCAGTAGTTTTAGAAATTAAAGGTTTAGAAATATAAGTCTGTCCTTGCATTGCATTTTTAAAATATTCCTCTTCCTTAACATTTCCTATATTTTTAAATTGAATTGTACTATAATTTCCATCCTTATCAGCAACAAAGAAAAAATCATAAATATCTAAACTATTGATTAATTCTTCCTTTAAATAATATTGTTTCTGTTGCCAACTACCTTTTCTTAAAATAGAATTATCAGCATAATTCTGCAAGTCATTCTTTCGCTCAGCAAACCAATCCCTTATCGCCAAAGCAGAAAGCTGAGCATTTTCTGTACCGTGTTTAAATGTTATCTCTTTAAAAACATTATGCGATAAAATAAAGGATAGATTAATTAGACTGAAACTTAATACTATAATAATTACTAATATCCAAAACCAAATTTTACACTTGATACTCTTGCATAATTGTATATTCATCCCCCCCTATCTTACTTGATAAAGTGCTAGATTTAATTCTCTATCTCCCTTCTATTTGTAAATTAGAATTATTAAATAAACTATTCATTAAATTTAAGGAAACCTCTACTATAGGGCCAACTGCTAAAGCAGTACATAACGTACCAACTCCAACTGGACCTCCTAAGAAATAACCTACTATTAAAATTGTTAATTCAATACTATTTCTAATCCATCCTAATCTAAAATCTAACTTCTTATCTAAAGCTATCATTAAACTATCACGTGGCCCAGCACCACACTGAGCTGAAATATAAGTTCCAGCCCCACTGCCAAAGATTATGATTCCTATAAACAAATATAAATAACGAATTATTAATAAACTAGGTTTTGGCACTAAAGGCATCAACAAATCAATTAAAAAGCCAACTAAAACTATATTAATAATTGTAGCTATTGTAGGTTTGATTTTAGCAACTAAAAAACTGACTAAAATGACTACTAAACCAGTTATCTGCCCAGCTTGTCCTACCTTTAAAGGTAGGTGATAGGTCAAACCAATATGAAATACAGTCCAGGGAGCTACTCCTAGATCAGCTTTAATTGTTAAAACTATTCCTAAACTTACAATTAATAATCCTATTGTAAATCTAGGCCAACTCTTCCTCTTATCCACTATAACGTAACTCCTTTCTTCATATTTTGATAAATCAACTACATTATACCAAGTATCACAATTAAATTAAACAGTAATCTTCAATTGAAAAATAATAAAAAAAGCCAGGATTCAATACCTGACTTATAAAATAAATAATACAGCTAATAAAGTAAAAACACTAACTACTAACTCTGCTCCTAAACCAACAAAAAAGGGTTTCAAGCCAGTCTCTTTCATTTTAGAAAATTGTGTTCGAAATCCTACCCCAACAAAAGATAACATAAAGACCCATTTATAAAGATGTTTTAAATTAGTAATCTCCTGAGCACTAAAAAAACCAAGTGTTGATAAGATAGACATCAATAAAAAACCAATTAAAAACTTAGGAAACCGCTCCCAGATAAATTGGCCCTTATTCTCTACTTGATCAGTAATACCCTTACGTGCATAATAAAGGGCAAAAAATAAGACTACAATTCCCATTAAAGCATTCCGAGATAGCTTGGTAATAGTAGCAATCTGACCTGCTCGTTCAGAATAAGCAAAACCTGTAGCTAATGACTCTGCTGTATTATCTACTGCTAACCCTGACCAGAAACCAAAAGCCTGCCCTGATAGATCAAATGTCTGCCCTAAAAGAGGATAAACAAATACCATTATAGCTCCAAAAATTAAGATAGTAGCAATTGCTAGACTCGACTCTTCTTCATCAGCATCAATTGCTCCTGTAGCTCCAATAATAGCTGATACACCACAGATTCCTACTCCTATCCCTAATAAACTACCTAATTTATCACTTAACCCAAATTTATTAGCCAAAAATTTAACTGTTGTTATAGAAACTAAAATCTCTAAAACTACCAGTATAATCCCTGTCAACCCTATCTTTAAAACATTCTGTAAAACAAGCCTAGCTCCTAATAGGACAATACCTAACTTCAACCATAATTCATAAGTATTAATCCCAGGAACAAAGACCTTAGGCAGTTCAATAGTATTACTAATTATCATACCTAATAAAATAGCAATTAAAACATACTCCATATGTGGAATATAGGAAGCTATAAATTTTGACATATATCCTACAACAAATAATAGTAAAATACCAGGTAGCTTACTAAATAGTTTCTTAAACTCAGTCTCTACTTTAGTACTACTTATTAATTCTTGTTCTGCCATAAAACCACCCTTTCTACCATGGAATATTAGAGAATAAACCCAACTTAACTAACAGTCCTAATAATAAGGCTCCACCTACTGCTAACCAGTCTGTACTAACTCCTATCTTTTCTAATTCCATCTTTCCACCTCCACAATAACGATATTAATCTTTAGTAAAAAATATTACATTTTTTAAATAAAACAAAAAACAAAGAGAGTCAGGTATAGTTACCTGACTCACATAATTCATCCTGCTAAACTATCAATATCTATTATATTTAGAAAAGCATCTATTACCTGAGGAGAAAATTGAGTCCCCTTATTCTTCTTTAACTCTTCGATAGCCACTTCTTTAGGTAAAGCACTACGATAAGATCTATTAGACCGCATAGCATCCCAAGCATCAGCTACACTTAAAATTTGAGAAACAAGAGGAATCTCTTCACCTTTAATTCCCTCAGGATAGCCCATACCATCCCAGCGTTCATGATGATATAAAACAAAACTTGCAATTTCCTCTAACTGTTTAGAATTCTGAAGTGTATAGTAAGCCCAAATAGGATGTTGCTTAATTAAACTATATTCCTCATCAGTCAACCTATCTTGTTTATTTAAAATTTCGCTTGGTATCAATGTCTTTCCTATATCATGTACCATCCCAGCCCAATAAGCTTGTTCAACCTGTTCATGAGACAAATTCATCTCCTTTGCTGTCTCTTTAGCATATCCAGCTACATTATCAGAATGGCCTTTTGTATATTCATCATGAATTTCTAGCATTTCAATTATTGAAAAAACTATCTCTTGTTGAAATTGATTTTGAATCGAATTATACTGTTGAATAGTATAAAATGAAACTGATACATCTTTAAATAACTTCATTAAATATTCAGATTTACTATCAAATTCTTGCTGACTATCATCAGCTATATCTAAACTAATTCCTGCTATTTTTTGATTATCAATATATAAATCAAAGGTTATTGACTGTTTAATTGGATTGATAGCTGCTTTAAATTTCTCTGCTATAGAATCTTCCATTCCATCTAATGAGTACGCTACAATATCATCAATAATAGTAATTTCACTTGTCGTCTTTTGAAAATTATCTTTATTTATAGATAATTCCTGTAGCATAGTAAGGTTATGACCTACCGTATCAACAAATTTTACTTGATTATCATCATATTTATGTACACTTCCATAATCTGCTTCAGGAATTAATTCAATAGCTGTATTCAGTAATTCTGACAAGAAACTTTCTTCATTTTTAATACTAGATTTAGTTAAATTAGAAGTCAAATTAATTATTCTTTCCAGATTAGTTGCTAACTTATTTACCTCTTGATAAGAACCTTCTAACTCTTCATTTAAAGCTAACATTTCTTCATTATAAGCCTGTAATTCCTCTTTCTTACTTCTTAACTCTTCTTCTACTTTCTTTCTTTTGAATATATTAACCATTAAAGTAATAATAATTAAAATTAGGAAACTCAAAGTAATAATTCCAGTGCTATTATTAATTAATAGTCTTATCATTTCATCCCCACTATTTATCATCTATTGACCTCACCTCTTTTCAAATTTAATTATTAGGCCAAAAAATTTATGGAATAAAATACTTCTTATGTAGACAATTCTAGATATTAATCTATTTTCCTTGTTTTTTTATCAGGTAATTTGTCGTTAACTTATCGACAAATTTCTACTATTTAATATCAATTCATTAGCAGTGAGCTATGAGTTAATTCAATATCTAAACTTATAAGGATATATCTTCTAATTATTCAAACTATATTTGTAATTGAATCTACTCACAACTCACACTGATTCCTGACACTAGACATCAATAACTAATCTACTCCATCTCTAGTCAATAAAGTTGCTATTTTGTGATCATTAGCCACATCCTCAATATTATCTACTCCTAGCTCTTCTAAGATCTTAATCAGATTCATATTATCAAAAGGGGTCATAATCAATGAATCTTCACCATATTCATTAACTATTTTAGTAGCTTCATCAGTCTCAATATTAGTTCTAGGACCTCCTACACAGCCACCTTCACAACCCATACCTTCTATAAAGTTAGCATCTATCTCCTCTCCAGCAGCTAAAGTATCGAGTATCTTCTTACAATCTACTACTCCATCAACTCGTTTAGAATCAAATTTAATTAATCTTCTTGGAGCTATTCTATTAACTACTGTCTTAACAGAAAAACTAACGCCTCCTGTTCTAGCATACACTCTACCAGCAAAAGAAGCTTGGTCTTTTTCATCCTGTGGTAACTCCTCTAAATCTATCTCAATAGCCTTAAATATCTCTTCTAATTCACGATAAGTTAAGACAAAGTCAATATCTTGAGCAAACTTCTCTTCTTTAGCCTCTGATTTCTTAGCTATACAAGGGCCAATAAAGACAACCTTAGCATCAGAATAAAGCTCTTTAAGCAGTCTACCTGAAGCTACCATTGGTGATAAAGAAGGTGACATCTGCTCAAAAATTTCAGGATAATTCTTTTCTACTAGATTAATCCAGACTGGACAACAACAACTTGTTAAAAAGAAGTCCTTTTGGCTATGAACTAAATCATTAAATTCAAAGGCTTCTTTAATAGTCAGCATATCAGCAAACAAAGCTACTTCAATCATATCCTGAAAACCTAATAACTTAAGAGCAGTTCTTAGTTGGCCCATTGTAACATCAGTCCCAAATTGACCTACTATTGAAGGAGCTACTGTAGCATAGACTGGTGTTTCTTCATCTTTAAGTAACTTGATTAAAGGAACAAACTCTATCTTATCGGCTAGAGCACCAAAAGAACAGCTAGTAACACATCTACCACAACTTAAACACTTATCATTAACAACAATTGGCCCTTCAGTTCTTCGATACATCTGAGCTTCATACTTACAGGAATCATAACAATCTATCTCATCAAACTCTTCACCACACTGCTGACAGATACCATCTATTTTAGTTACAATTGGTCGGTCTATATCATCAGAGTTAAGTGCCTCTTCTATTTCATTAGAAAAAGATTCTTCAGCTGTTGAATCCAGCCCTAAAGCTACTCTGATATGATCTTTAATAAAAGAGATATCCTTATCTTGATAACCATACTCTTTTTTTATCTCTTGAGCCAACTGATCTAAATTATGATTAGTTAAGTCTTCTTCCCAACCTCGCTTGACTATCTCTCGAAAGATCTCCATTCGTTTTTTCTGAAAATCTTTAAATTTATTTAGCATATATTTTCACCTTCAAGTCTAGTTTCTATTATTTTTACCACTTTTAGTTTACTAAATTCATTCTCAAAAAATAAAAAAAGCAACGCTTAAAGCGTTGCCTCTAATCTAGCTGTTAAATCATCTAATCTGTCGACAAAAGTATTATCAGTTGTTGGCAAAGCATTTAGAAAATAATTACCATAATTCTTCTTTAAGACTCGATTATCAAGAATAAATAGCCAACCTTTATCTGACTTACTTCTAATTAAACGTCCACAACCCTGTCTGAATTTAATAACAGCCTTAGGTAACATATACTCATAAAAAGAACTACTACCACTCTCATTAATTGCATCTAACTTGGCTGCTATATAAGGTTCACTAGGGACTAAAAAAGGTAGCTTAACAATAATTACACAACTTAAAGTTGGCCCAGGAATATCTACTCCTTCCCAAAAGCTACTTGTTCCTAATAAGACGGCTCCTTTCTTTTCTTTAAAGTCAGCAAGCAATTGCTGACGTGACTTTTGCCCTTGTCGTAATAAGTAATCAACTTCTAATTGACCTACTTGAGTAGCTAACTCTCTATAAACCTTATTTAATCTACTATAAGAATTAAATAAAAGTAAAGTCCTACCTTGCGTTGAATTGATAATCTCTTGTATACTAGAAACTACTTGCTTTATAAAGTTACCTTGTTTGGGGCCAACTAGATTCTTAATCAATCCTACTTGTAGCTGCTTACCATAATCAAACGGGCTACCTAAATCTAGAGTTTCTACTTCTTGGTCTACTAAGCCTAAGTTTTCCTTAATAAAAGCAAAAGAATTATCGACTGTCAAAGTTGCTGAAGTAAAAACAACAGAGTCAACCTTGTTTAATAAGTTATCTTCTAACTTCTGAGCAATATCCAAAGGAGCTGAACGTAGACTATAACCATCATACTCTTTTTCTAACCAATAAACACTTTCTTCATTAGCAAACTCTGTTATCTCAGTTAAAATAGTAGCTGTTTCAGAAATCACTCTAATCTTATTCTCTAATAAAGCCAAGATAGCTTCAAATTCAGCCACTTCACTGGCTGTCAAAACTGACAGTAGATCATTTAGTTTCCTATACAGATCATTAAGATTAAGAAGTAAATTTTCAAATTCTACTGCTAATACCTTCTGCCACATATTCTGTTGACGTACTTTCTCAGTTAAACGTACTTTCTTCCCTCTATGCTCTTCCATAAAATCAATCACTTTATCTTTTAAACCTTTAGTCTGGTCTAATAATTTAGCTACTGCAGGAAATAGTTCTTGATCAATTGCCTTTTGTAATTTAGCTTTAAGCCCTTTTTCTAACTGACCAATTTCAGCTCTAATCTGCAATAAAGCTCCTGTTTTATTCTGTGGATGATATAATAATTCTAAAGTTTCAACTATATCTTGACTATTGACTCTAATACCTAAATAATTAGTAGCTATCTCTTCTATGTTATGGGCTTCATCAAAAACGATTTTAGAATATGGTGGTAAGACTGCCTGCTGATTTTCAAACTCTCCTGTCTGTCGCAAGGAGATATCAGAAAATAAAAGATGATGATTTGCCACTATAATATCTGCTTCTTCTAACTTATTTCGAGCAAAATTAAAATGGCATCTATCATAATAAGGACATCTATGAGATAAACAATGTTGGGCTTGAGAAGATAGATTCTGCCATAGTTCTATTGCTACCTTAAAATCAAGATCAGAACGACAGCCTGTCTCTGTCTCTGCAGCCCACTTAGTAATATCTTGTAACTGTTGATATAACTCACTAGTTGGTTCCTCACTTCTTTGTTGTTGATTCAACCTTCTTAAACAGAGATAATTGCTTCTTCCCTTAGCCAAAACCACTTTGCAATCTATATCAAGCAACTGCTGTAAAGTAGGAATATCTTTAGCCATTAACTGCTCTTGTAGATTAATAGTATTAGTAGAAACTACAATACTCTCATCCTGTTTTAGTGATGATAAAATACTAGGTACTAAGTAAGCAAAAGACTTACCAGTACCTGTTCCTGCTTCTACTAATAAATGCTGATTTTGCTTAAAAACTTTAGCAATCTTGACTGCCATCTCTTCTTGCTGAGTTCGATACTCATAATTAGCAAAAGAGCCAGCTAGTTGACCATCTGGTGCAAAAAAGTTCTTTATTTCTTTACTATCTAAAACCTGTTGCATTAAATTTCTCCTTTATTGATTGGATATTGAGCTATGTGCTACAAACTGAAAATCTTAACTGATAGCAGAAGACACACGACTAATGACTATATATGGCACTGACCTGGATTTTTCTCTAAATAATCTTGGTGATATTCTTCAGCCTCATAAAAAGTTTTAGCTGCTACTATCTCTGTTACAATAGGATCATCGTACTTATCACTAGCATCTAAACGCTCCTTGGATTTAAGAGCAACTTCTTTCTGCTTTTGGTTGTGATAAAAGATAGCTGAACGATATTGACTTCCTATATCTGGCCCTTCTCTATTTAGAGTTGTTGGATTATGATTGGCCCAGAATATATCTAATAGTTCTCTATAAGTAATTTGATCTGGATCATAAGTTATCTCTACTGCTTCAGCATGTCCAGTATTATCAGTACAGACTTCTTCATATGTTGGACTCTCTGTCTCTCCACCTATATATCCAACTCGTGTAGATTCAACTCCTTCTAATTTATCAAATAATGCTTGTACTCCCCAAAAACATCCTGCTGCAAAAGTAGCCTTCTCCATGCTATCACTCCTTCTTTTAATATAAAGTGTTAGTAACTGGTGTGAGTGTGAGTAAATTTATTACGAAAAGTTCATCTTGAAACTTCTAGAGACTTTCACAGATAGTCTAGAGTATTTCAAGTTTTTGAATCATTAGATCTTGACTTTACTCACACTGATAACTAATATATTAATTATACCATCCTTCAGTTTAACTGTAAATTAAGAAGAAGCTGTATCGGTTAGATCATCTTTATATTCTCTATAACTAGGCATTTCTCCTTCTTTAGCATCAGGCACAAAAGTTGTATCTAAATTAATTCTATAAATAGTCCATGAGCCTTGGTCAGGAATTAATTTATAATATTTATTAAATTCAAATTTTCGTTTACTATAGCCAACACTCTGATATGAACTCTCTAACCGAATAAAATAAGCATCTCCTTCTTCTGGCATCTTCTCCATATACTCTTTTACTGGTAGAGAATCATAAGTATAAGGAGCTTCATTGGCCCCTAAATTAAAGTCTATCTTAGCAAATATGTATCTATTAAATTCGTCTTTCTGTAACAGTTCATTCTTTCTATCTGGAATAATACTGAAATCGTTATCTCTACCTTCTACTTTAGGTTCTATTAATATATAAATAACACCTTCAATTGATAATTCACCAACATTATCAATCTTCAATCTAGGACTACCTTGTTCATTAATCTCAATTTTAATATCTATTTGTGGTCTGTCACTTCTCCACTGCAGCATAATCTGGCGGTAAGCAATAGCAACAAAAGCTAGAGATCCAATTGCAACTCCTAAGTTGATAAGAATATCTATTAGCCATTTCCCATTATCTATTATCCAGTCCATAATCTACCTACTCTTCTTTACTCAATATATCTTTCCAGTCTGATTTATCCTTGTCAATTTTATCTGTCATTTTAACCCCTCCTTTATTTAATATGTACTTAGACTACTTAAAAAATAATCTTAAAATTGCAGATAAAATCTTAGAAGTACTAAGAGATAATAATTATGACTGTCAGACTAAAGATAAATACAAAACTTGCTTAAATATAAAATAATAGATACAATTGTAGTAGGCAAAGGAGGAGTTTTTAGTGAATAAGAATAAATTTTTAGCTTTAGAAGAATGGTTTGATAATTATGTTAATAACTTTTCTTTAACCGATCCAACAGAACAAGAAAATATCGACTTAAAGTATAAACATACTTATAAGGTTTGTGAAATGATAGAGCGTATTGCTAAAGAATTAGTAGTAGAAGAAGGATTATACATAGCCAAGACAATTGCTTTATTTCATGATGTGGGAAGATTTAAACAATACAACCAATATAAGACCTTTTCAGATGCTGAATCAGAAGATCATGCAGAGCTAGGTATTAAAATTTTACTAGACAATAATGTCTTAGCTGATCTTGAAGAGTTAATAGTTCAATTAGTCTTGACAGCTATCTCTTATCATAATAAAGCTACTTTACCTGAAAATGAATCAGAAGAGCCTCTATTTTACTCTAAATTGATTCGTGATGCAGATAAGTTAGATATTTGGCGAGTTGTACTTAAAGATTATAATAAAGAATCTAGAAATAAGACAGTTGGCTTAGGATTAGAAGATAACGATAAAATTTCTGACTATGTATATCATCAAATAATGAAAGAAGATGTTGTAGAATATGAAAGGTTACAGACTTTAAATGACTTCAAATTAATCCAGATGGGTTGGGTCTATGATATTAATTTTGGCCCAAGCTTTGAGGTTATTAAGGAAAGAAATTATATAGATAGATTATTCGAAACTCTACCTAAATCTAAAAGAGCAAATCAAGTTTATGCTAAAATCAAGTCTTATCTCATAGAACAAATTAATTAGAATATATAAAGGCCAACTTAGAAGTTGGCCCTTGCATAAACACAAATTTAGTTTTTACTTTGGATTGGCTGGTTCGATATCTATAGACTTTCCTTTTATTCTAGTATTCTTCATAATCTGTAGCACTTCTTTACCATGATCTTTAGGAACTTCTACAAAAGAGAATCTATCGTAAATATCAATTAAACCAACTAAATCACCAGAGATATTAGTTTCTCCTGCAATGGCTCCTACAATATCACCAGGTCTTACATGTTGATTCTTTCCAATATTTATAAATAATCTAACCATACCAGGCTCTGCTCCTGTATTACCAAAGTACTCTACATCTTCTGTATCCTCTTTCTTCTCATTTTCCATAACTAACTTTAATAAAGCAGCTGCTATATCAACAGAGACGTAATCTTCCTCAATTAAATCCTCAATCAATTCAGTTTCTTTTGCTAAATTGTCACCTTCTATAATTTCGGATACTTCATCTAAAACTATACCCATTTTAACTTCTCTTACATCACTAGCTGAAGGAACCTGCTTTCTCTCAATTTTAGTCTTAGTATACTTTTGGATTGACTTTAATTTATAAATCTCTTTTCCAGATACAAAAGTGAAGGCTCGACCTTTTCTTCCAGCTCGACCTGTTCTACCAATCCTATGTACATAATACTCTTCATCTTGAGGAATATCATAGTTAAATACCATCTCTATATCATTAATATCAATTCCTCGTGCAGCTACATCAGTTGCTACTAAAACTTCTATTGTACCAGTCTTAAACTTATTCATAACTCTATCTCTTTGCGGTTGACTTAATCCACCATGCAATCCATCTACAAAATAACCTCGTGCTTGTAGCTGAATTGTAAGCTCATCTACTTGCTTTCTTGTATTACAGAATACTAATGATAATTTAGGATCATACATATCAATTAGACGTGATAAAACTTCTAATTTATTACTTCTCTTAACCTCAAAATATGCCTGTTCAATATTTGGTACAGTTAATTTCTTATGAACTACCTTTACTATTTCAGGATCATGTTGATACTTCTTTCTTAAGTTTAGAATAGATTGAGGCATTGTAGCAGAAAAGAAAATAGTCTGTCTTTTGCCTTCAATACCATCTAAAATTGTTTCTATATCATCTCTAAAGCCCATATTTAACATTTCATCTGCTTCATCCAAAATAGCCATCTTCAAGTTATCAAACTTTAGAGTTCCTCTTCTCATGTGATCCATTAAACGACCTGGTGTTCCAATTACAACCTGAACTCCTTTTTTTAATGCTTTAATCTGACGATTAATAGATTGTCCACCATAAATCGGTAACGTCTTAATCTTATTTTTATACTTTCCTAACCTTCTTAGCTCTTCAGATACCTGAATAGCTAACTCTCTAGTAGGACATACAATTAAGGCCTGTACATCTTTACTATTTGGGTCTACCTTCTCTAAAACTGGAATTCCAAAAGCAGCTGTCTTTCCTGTACCAGTTTGAGCTTGTCCTATTACATCTTTGCCTTGTAACAGATAAGGAATCGCCTGAGATTGGATTGGAGTAGCTTCTTCAAATCCCATATCCTCAACTGCCCTATTTATCTCTGTAGATAGATTCAATTCTTCAAATTTCTTCTTTTCCATTATAATTTCACTTCCTTTTTTATATAACCATTCCATTTATTATATCATTATATAGATTTTTTTCAAGCCATAATTCTATATTAGTATCTTTTCCCAAGTGATTATTCAATATTTAATTATTTTTTAATTAATTTTATCAATTTATGTAAAAATTTATATATTACAAAGTACCTCCTATTATTTTTAACCAACTAACAAAAGCTGATTCTGCTGGGGTATACTATAACCAAAATATTAAAAAATCTTTGCTTGTAAAGAAATAACTTGTTAACTCTCTATTCCTTCAATTATTTTGAAAGAAAAGATTATTTTTTGTAATTTGATTGTAACTTTAGAACAAAAATGATAAAATTAAATTAAGATAATAAGTTATTAATAAGATTATAAGTTTATAAGGAGGAGTATAACAATGTTGAATCTATTTGATTTAGACAAGAAAGGATATGCTTTCTTAAAGAGTTTATCTTGGAAAGAGACTTTTAATAAGCATAATAAGCCAAGTAAGAGAAAGTAGTCTCTAACTTAAAAAGGTGCTTATGATGTCATAAGCACCTTTTTATTATTTATACAAAAATTATTTAAATAGCTCATCTGCTAATTCTTTGACCTTTTCTTCTCTACTCTCAGTTTCTTCTTTATCAATTACTACTTTAACCACATCTCCTTCTGTAGCCTGTTTAGGAAGTACTGACTTAGGTAGCGTAAAAGTCTGACTATCATACTCAATAATAACTTTATTCCCTTCAAACCTATCTATAATTAACATTCTTAACCTCCTTAAAATGTGTCACTTTCAGTGACACAGCTATCAGCTATGTGCTATGAGTAGATGGTCTTTATCACGAAGAGTTTCTATGAAACTCGTAGGATGAGCTAAATCAAAGTCAAAATCATTAATACAATTAAAAACTTAAAATATAAAATTCATAGGGATTTAGATTTTGAATTTGAAGATTTTGAATTAGCTCACAACACATAGCACACGACACACGACTGTATCACCTATGGTGACACAGTATATCAATACTTAGAAACTACTTTCTCATTAGAATTATACAACTTAGCTCCATCCCCATCATTATTCCAGATATACCAGTCATCCCAGACTAATTTATCCTCACCTGCTGTGGCAGTTGGCCCTGAAACTACTCTTATAGTAGATTCCCCTTCTATTATTGTTCCTGCTGGGAAATAAAAGACTTGTCCTCCTCTAGTACTTACTAATTTCCAACCAGAAATATCTACCTTGTTACTTCCTTGGTTCATTATCTCAACTACTTCATCTTCAAGACTTAAGTGGATTATCTTAATATCACCTGATTTGGTAAGACCATTATCTTCTCTAGAATCAACATTAAAGGTTATATCTTGTCCATTACTTGTAGCAATAATAGTTCCTTGTTTATCAGTACGATAAGTATTGATTCCTCTATACTTAAGTCTATCTATAACCTCAAATGTTGGATGACCATATCTATTATACTCTCCTACAGAAATTACTGCATACTTAGGATCTACAGAGCTTAAAAATGAGCTAGTAGTAGAAGAAGAACTACCATGATGAGCTATTTTTAAAAGATTAGCTTGGATATCTGTATTTTTATTTATTAAATCAAATTCTGCTTTAGTTTCCGTATCTCCAGTAAATAAAAATGATCTATCTTTATACTTAACTTTAGTTAAAACAGACCAGTTATTTAAATCTTTATAATTATTATCTACCGGGCCAACTATCTTGACCTGCAGATTAGAACTAGCAACTACTTCAAGGCCTGCTTGAGCTGGTATAATATTCCTCCCCTTAGCCTTAATGGCTTGTAATAGATCTAGATAAGTTTCAGTTGTGTGAGTAACCTGTGGTAGATAAATTTGGCCTATTTTGAAACTATAGATTACATTATCTAAACCTCCAATATGATCAGAATGAGGATGGGTACCAATTAAATAATCAATCTTTTTGATCTCCTGCTCTCTAAGGTAATTAACTACTTTTGGCCCTTGTTCATTCTCTCCAGCATCTATTAACATAGTCTCTTGATTAGGCAGCTGAATTAAAGTAGCATCACCTTGTCCTACATCTATAAAATGAATCTTTAATTTAAGCTGAGGTTTATTACTTTTCTTACTAATAGTACTTGGTAAATAGAAAAATAACGTGAAAACTAAAATAACTAACACCATTAGTATCTGTCTCTGTTTATCAACCACTTTTATTACCACCTATCTTCTTCTATAATCTATATTAACTTTAGTTAACTACTTAACAAAGTATCAGATCAATTAGTATATAAGAAATAAAATAGACATAAGAGGTAAAGAGAAAAAAGCTCTTTCTCAATAAGAAAAAGAGCTTTAATTGACATTTATAATTCTAGTTACTCCCAGTAATCTTATTAAAGATATTTTGGAAATAACTTTTATCTTTTAAACGAAACTGAAACTCTACTCTTCTCTGTTGTCGATTTCCTTTTTGGTTAGCAGAACCAGTTTCTGGGATACCACTAATTGTCATATAATCCTTTAGTAAGTCTCTATGTTTATATTTAGGGACCTCAGAACCTAGTATATACTCAACCACACTATAAGCACGATCTTGAGCCAACTTTAAATTATGCATATATCCTCCTGTAGCATCTGTATGTCCTTCAATAATAATCTGTGATATATACTTTCTTGTTTCATCTTTTAATAATACTTCTACATATTTGGGAACAAATTTATCTAGTGTCCTTTTAAATTTAGGCTTGATTTTAGCCTTATCAATTTCAAATAATACTTTTTCTTTAAACACAATAGCCCCTGTTTCTTTATCTACATCAACATCAATACCTGATTCAGCCAAAGTATGTTTTAACTCATTGATAATTTCTTTCTTGATTCCTCTCATTCGATTAATTTTATATGTATAAGAAATTATATTAACAACTAAAAATAATAAAATTACCAGAATTATAACACTCAATAAGTCTGTAAAACTAGGCCAGAAATTTTCTTCTTCCCCTTTCATATTAAAAAATTTATTATTCTTTCCTATCATACTATTCTCCCTTCTTAACTGAAATATCTTTTATTAACTGATCTATCTCTCTTTGCTCATTAACTAATTCATTATATTCTTCTGAAATCTCTTCTACTTTTTCATTAAGCTGACTATATAATTTCTGATTATTCTCTAAGTTAGTATCTATCTTGCTAACTTCTTCTATTAAAATATTGGCACTATCATCTAAACTATTTGATGCCTTAGAAATTTTATTTAAGGAATCTGTTAAGTCCTGACTATTAAAATCTACACTCTGTACCACATTACTCAATAGAGAATCCATATCAGAAAATTTATTCTTTATGATCTCATTAGTCTGCTTAATATAAGAACTAAACTCGCCAATTAAGTCCTCTAAATTACTTTGCAAATTACTGTTAAACTCTTGGTGTAATCTATCAATTGCAGTCTCTAATTTAGTAATGTTAGTAGACATATTATCACCAAAAGATTCTGTCATACTATCAACAGATCTTCTCAAGCTAACATTCAATTCTCTAATCTCTTCTTCTCTAGCTAACATATCTTTTTGCCGTTCTTCATATTTAGCTAAATCAGATTTCATTTCTCCTAATGCATCTCTAAAACTTGTTACTAATTCAGATTGAGATGTAGATACTTCAGAATAATCTATTAAATTAGCACTAACTTGTTCAAAACTATCCTCTATAGATTGATAAGTATTGATTAAATTCTGTTGTCTATTATCTATTGTGGTTAAAGTAGTAATCTGTTCTTGGATCTGAGAAGAATACTCTTCCATACTAGCTAATATATCCTCTAATAAATCTGTTTCTTTTTTAATAAGCCTTCTTTCTTCTGATAACTTTGCTAAATCTTCTCCCAAAGCAGAAAACTCGCCTTTTAAGTCATCTACACCTTCAGTAAAAATTGTAGTCAACTCTTTATTAGTCTGATATAATTCTGCAAACTTATTTACACTCTCTTCTAAACCTTGGTTGAACTCTACCATATAACCTTTAGCCTCTTCAAATTCATTTGATAGTTCATTAAATTTATTCATAGAATTATATATATTCTGCATGGTATTATCTAAAGTACCAATAGATTCAATAAATGTATCAGTTAATACATTTTCTAAACTAGAGAAACTCTGCTCGATTTTATTACTTAATTCAGTAACTGCTTCTACCTGTCTAGTCTGCCTATCTATCTGTCCTCTAATATTATTATCAAGGTAATCTTCTAATCTAGTCATAATCGAGATCATTTTTTGTTCAGGATTCCATATTCTATTTACAACATTTACAATTACAGAAGTGATCATTCCTGCAATACTAGTATAAAAAGCAATCTTCATCCCTTCTAATAATTTAGATAATTTATTAATACCTTTAGTCATATCTTGAGATAATATATTAAGATCTATATTACTTAAAGAAAAAGTTAAACCAATAAAAGTACCTAATACACCTAATAAAATTAAGACAGATACACTCTTATCAATAATCTTAATCCATTTAATTATACCATCTATCTTCTTTGAAAAATAAGCTTCTATAAATGACTGAGTATTGATTTTATCCTTTGATTTGGCCAATAATTCTTCATATTCTTCTTTCATACCTTTTAAAAAACTATCCGATTCATAGTTATTATTATTCATATTATCAATAATCTGATCTAATCTTAAATTAACCCTCCGTAATCTCCATATCATAAAGATGCCAATCAAAATAATAGCTACTATATACATTGTAATATAAGGATGCTTACTCCAAAACCCTGTTGCAGACTCTAATAAATTCTGAGCTATAGGTAAATTCATAAAGCCACCTATAATACCACCTATAATAATAATAGTAATCATCTTTTCTTTTAAACTCTTACTACCTTTCATAATTTAGCTCCTTTCTATAATTATTTGATAATTCTTTCACCAATTTCAATACAATCCCAAAAATCAGATAAATAATAATGTTCAAACCCTTCTAATAAACTATCATCTGTATCTTCAGTTGATATAGATATTATCTTAACTTCTTTACCTAATTGCTGATATTTACTAGCAATTTCATAAAAATCACTATCACCTGACATAATTAAGATACTGTCCCGATCATTAATTAAATCTTCCATCTTATTAATTAAGGCTTGATCATCTGAACTCAATCGCTTTGATTCCAATTTAGACTTAGGTGTACCATTCTCAACTTCTAAAACATTAAACCCCCATCTCTCTAAATATTTCTTAAGCTGATCTTGTTTTTCAGCTTGTCTTACTGTAGCTTCTGGATTATCTGGAAAGGTAGGATAAAAAAGAGTAGCATATTTATCCTTATTTTCAGCTGCATTATAGATTGTATCTAGTAATCTACCAAAATCAATATTTAGATTACCTAATCTAGCTCCAATTCCTTTAAAAATATTAGCTACATCTAAAAAGACCCCAATCTTCTGACTACGTTTTATCTTTTGACCATCAAACTGCTGTTTAATCTCTTCAAAACTATGATAGTGACCATTCTCTAAATTATCATAAATAATTTTGAAGTTATTATTTTCCTGATAAAGTTGATTGATATTATTAGCAATTCCTTTAACTGAAAAAGAAGCTTTTAACAGACGATATAATTCAGTTAAATTATTAGTAGACAACATCTTCTGAGACTTATGATTTATACTCAATGAATTATAATTAATAAAATACTTAATTTCTCCTTGTTTATTATAAAGAAAATTATTAAAAACATCTTCTTTAACAGTAGAAGAAGATATTTCATTCTTAACTGCTTTAATTTTATAACCTTCTTTAGTTAAGAAAGAGAAGAAATTAATCAAATTCTTTAGCCATTTAATGTTTGTCCCAATCTTATTTGCTATATCGTCACGCTGATATAAGTTTTCTTCTGTTCCAAAGACAGGTAAAATCAGACCAATATTCTCTCGTTTAAAAAGCCCTTGGTTTAATTTTTTTAAATTTTGATTAATCTCAGGAAAAGATTTATCATAGTTATTCTTTAAGTTAAAATCTTTCTTTTCTGAAGTCAATATCTCTTGTTTAAAAGTAAATAACCATTCTTTTGAACTTTGAGGTATAAGGTTATAATTACATTCATTTAAATATTCTAAAGAAATTCTTTCATAGGCAACCTCTGGAATAAATCTATGCTTAAAAGATAAACTATCTATAAAGCTTTTTTGGGCATATGAATTCTGTAATATCCTTTTTGAATTATCACTATCAATATTAACTGGTAAAATAGCATATTTATAATTACCCGATTTAGCTTTATTATCAAATTTATCTCTATTTTGTAGTTCCTGCTTAAACCTTGGATGAAGCTTTAATTTAGATTTTTTTCTAATATTAGACCCTTTATTTTTAGCAATCCTTTTACTTTTCTTATTTTTCATCGGATCTTTCTTTTGTGTATTTTCATTCTTATTATCACTATAAGTCTCCATAAACCAGAATGAAATTTTAGCAGCTAAGTTTAACAGTCTTTTTGCTTCTTCTCTAGAATCATAAGCATCATGTGCCGCTTTATTTCCTTCTGATCTTAAATTATGTAAAATATCTAACATCTCTTTACTAACTATATCTTTTCTCTCCAAATACTTAAGCCTATTAAATAAGGTGTTTTCTCTAAGGTTATCTAGATTTTGGTATTCAAAGATATATTTTACGATATGTTCAGCTAATAATCTCAACTTGATTAAAGTAGTATTCGGATCACTATTTAGATTTTTTTCTGCTAACCTTCCAAATTTAGCCAACTTAGGCCAGTCTTTTCTAAGGAAGTTAAAACTACTTTGTTTCATAATAGCCTCCTTTCTATTTCAAATAATTATATTGAAATAAATTACTATATAGTATTTATTCTATAATTTTACTAAATTACCTTTTTAATTGATAATTTAACCAATAATACTTGTTACAATACCGGGCCAACTTCTGACTCAGCAACCCATTAGCCGAAGCTAATCTAAAAAATCAATCTTACCTTACCACAGCCACCAAGCAAGCTATTATTAGCAGGATTTACAGTGGTTTCTACCTCTAAATTCCTGTAATAAACAGAATAAATACTAAAATAAAAAATACCAGAGCAGTTGGCCCTGGTATCCTTCTACAAATATTTTATTCTCAACTCTAATTAGCTTTAACCATCAAGTCTGTAATCTTATCACTAAGTGCTACTGGATCCTCTGGTGTAAATCCTTCTACCATAGAAGCTAGAGAATATAATAAGTCACTATATTCAGCCAACTGCTCTGAATTTCCTTTAGTAGCATGAATCTCTTTTAATTTAGAGAATAATTCATGATGAGGATTAATCTCTAGAATTCGCTGGGCTTGAGCTTGGCCCATATTTTGATTCATCTGCTCTAATACTTTCTCCATTGACATACTCAATCCTACATCTCCGCTAACTAAGCAGACTGCACTTGACTTTAATCGTTTACTTAGGCGAACATTATTGACTTTATCTGCTAAATTCTCTTCAATTGCTTCTAATAGTTCTTCTACTTCATCTTCATCAGTTTCAACATCTTCATCAGTTTCATCTAAATCTAAATCACCACGCAGAACTGACTTGAATTCTATACCGTCATACTCTCTTAAATTATTAATAGCAAATTCATCAATCTCATCAAAGAAATAGAGTACCTCTAGACCTTTCTCTTGTAGCAACTCCATCTGAGGCATCTTTTCTACCATTCTTTCATCTTCACCAGTTACATAATAGATCACATCTTGGTCTTCTTTCATTCGTTCAACATATTCAGCTAAAGTAGTCATCTCACCATCAGAGTCAGAAGAAGGGAATAATAGTAGATCAACTAACTTATCTTGGTCTTTACCATGAGTCATATTAATACCACTCTTAATTAATTGACCAAACTGACTCCAGAACTGCTTATATTGATCACGATTATCAGCTAACATATTCTTTAATCGTCTTAAAACCTTCTTCTTTAGATTTTTACTAATGATCTTTAACTGCTTGTCATCTTGTAGGACTTGTCGTGATAGATTCAGAGTAAAGTCAGGAGAATCTACTAATCCACGGACAAATCTTAAATAATCAGGTAATAACTTTGAACACTTATCCATTACAAAATTATTTTTAGAGTATAGTCTAAGTCCCTGCTCAAAGTCCTCAGAGAAGATATTAGATGGAGCCTGTTGAGGAATAAAGAGTAAAGTAGAGTACTTAACTAACCCTTCTACCTTACTATGGATTACTTCTAATGGCTCAGTCCAGTCATTAAAGACTTCTTTATAAAATTCATTATATTCTTCAGTGTCAACCTCTCCCTTATTTCTGACCCATAAAGGTTTCATACTATTTAAAGTCTTTATTTCTTCAATTGTTTCACCTTCATCATTCTCTTCATAAAACTTCATCTTAACTGGATACTCAACATAATTAGAATGCTTTTTGACCAACTGCTTTATAGTCTGGCAATTAGTTAGATCCATCTCATCTCCATCAGCAGTAAATTCATCTCTTAGCTCTAGCTTGATTGTAGTACCTCGCTTTGCTTTATCAATCTCTTCTATTGTATATGTACCGTCTCCTGTTGACTCCCACTTGACTCCTCTATCTTCTTTAGGTGCTTTAGTAGTCACAGTCACCTTATCTGCTACCATAAAGGAAGAATAAAATCCAACTCCAAACTGACCAATAAGGTCTAATCCATCACCTTCTGTTTCGGCTTGTTCTTGCTGTAACTTCTGTAAAAACTTCTGTGAACCTGACTGGGCAATAGTTCCTATATTCTCTACAACTTCATCATAGGTCATTCCTATTCCATTATCCTGAATAGTAACTACATTATTGGCTTCATCTATATCAAGCCAAATCTCAAAATCGGAATCTCCTTCTAAAATATCTGAATCTGTAAGTGATTGAAACTTAACTTTATCAATTGCATCACAAGCATTAGCAATTAACTCTCTTAAAAAGATTTCCTGGTTTGTATAAATAGAATTAATCATTAAATCAAGTATCTTCTGAGTCTCCGTCTGAAACTTCTTTTCTTCTACTTCTTTAGCTGTCATCTATTCTGCCCCCTTCTATTAATAAATGACTTAACTTTTATCCAGTATACATTTTAGCATTATCTAGCATTTATTGTCAAACTATAATCTTCAACCTATTTTTAAATAAAGATTACTGATCTTCTTAGTTTTTATAATTGATTTGTATTTCTTTGAATCTCCCAGTTTGGAATTACTGGAATTGCTTTTTGAGCTACTTTCTTCAACCTTTTAATATCTCGTTTATTATGCTCTATTATTTTATTCATTGCTTCTTCTTGTTCTAATTCATTATCAGTATTTTTAATTACTTTATATAACTTAGGTACTTCTGCTCCACTAGTATATTCTTCATTACACTCAGAATCAAATAATAACTGGTATACATTCTGTAAACTATTATCTTCATTAGGTTGCATTTCATAATCCAACCAATCAACCTTGTCTAGGTTCTTCATTAACTCAGTATAACACTGAGTCTTATTTTTATAATCTATCCCATTAGCATCAGCTAACTTTTTTAAATCATCAGCCATTAAACTACTTTTAGATGGTATATCATAAGAAGTTGTATTAATATACTTTTTGACTAAAGGTAATAAGTCCAGATGTTTTAGACCACCTAAAGTCCATTCTATATCCTGCTGAAGACACTTACTACGCAACCAAGGGAAATCGAATCCTCCCTTCCAGTTTTCACCATTGTAAGTTATAATAATACTCTTTCTTAAATCCATGAACTCTTCCATCAACTGATTAATTTCAGATATAACTTTCTCTTCTCCAGTAACTAAATTAGTATAAGCAGCACAAATAAATTCGTCTTCAAAAGCACTAAAACCTTCTGTTTCAATATCAAAATAAATAGGTATTAAACCATTAACTTTCATATTAACTTCCTTTCTTTAATAAATATCTTTTCTATTTAATTATCAATTTCTTCTTCCTTAGTTGTTACCATACCATCTTTCTGTTCTATAAATTCCTTAACTTTATGCCCAACCTTTCCTAACTCTTGACTATCTTCTCCCTTAAACAATTCTTTAATTCCTCCTAAAGAACTTAGTACTCCAGTAGCCTCATAAGGAAGATAGATTGTTTTATTATTATCTCCAGATGTCATTTCTTCTAATGTTTCAAGATACTTAATAGCAATTAAATATTGAGTAGGGTCTCCACCATTATCATTTAAAGCTCTACTTACCTTTGCAATTGCTTCTGCTTCACCTTCAGCTATCTTCTTTTTATACTCTTTTTCTGCTTCTGCTCTTAAGATACGAGCCTGTTTTTCACCTTCAGCTTTATTAATCTCTGATTCTTTCTTACCTTCTGCTTCTAATACTTGAGACTTCTTCTTACCTTCTGCCTTTAAGATAGAAGCTCTTCTATCTCTTTCAGCTCTCATCTGTTTCTCCATTGCTTCTTTAATATCCGCAGGGGGAATAATATCTTGAATCTCTACTCTATTGACTTTAACTCCCCACTTATCAGTAGCCTTATCTAAGATTTCTCTTAATTTTTTATTGACTTTATCTCTAGAAGATAATGTTTCATCTAATTCCATTTCACCAATAACATTTCTCAAAGTAGTTTGTGTCAAATTCTCAATTGCATTAGGTAAGTCATTAATCTCATAAACTGCCTTCTTAGGATCAGTAATCTGAAAATAAATCATAGCATTAATTTCAATACCTACATTATCCTTAGTAATTACACTCTGTTTTGGAAAATCATATACAGTCTCTCTTAAATCAATTCTTGATATCTGAGCTATTCTAACTACTTTACCTTGATCAGTCTCTTCTGTATACTTCCATCTTATCTTTCTAGGTTTCTCAATAATTGGATAGATCAAATTAATCCCTGATTCTAAGATTCGATTAAATTTACCTAATCTCTCTACTACCATTGTCTCCGACTGCTTAACAATTACCACAGAACGTGATATGATAATCACAGTAAATATAACCAAAACAATTAAAATTCCTAAAGTAAAACCCATAATTAATCCGTCTCCCTTCTTATTACATAAACTTTTGTTCCTTCAACCTCTAAAATTTCCACTCTTTCTCCTTGAGATATTTCTTTATCTACTTTAGAGATAGCTAACCAACTATCTCCTGCAATCTCAACTCTCCCCTTATTTTCACTAGGAATAATCTTTTCAGATACTATTGCAGTTTGCCCAACTAAAGCATCTACATTAGTCTTCTTATCTTCACTATCCTTATCTAAATATTTTAAGAAGAAAGGTCTTAAAAATACTAATGTAAGTAATGAACTTATAATAAATATGAGTATCTGAACTGTTAAATTAATACTAAATAAGCCAAATAGACTAGTTACTAAAGCCCCTATACCAAAACAAATTAGAAAAAAGGTAGGCGATAAGAGTTCTAAAATAAAAAATACAATAGATATTATAAACCAGATCTTAAATATCAAATTTTACCCCCTCCATAATAACAGATTATGGTTTTTAAAGCTCATCTATATTATAGCTCATTTTTCTTTGATAAACAATTAACAAAAACTCTCTGTCTTTTTACGATAGTACTTAGATAACTTGCTTTCCTCTTCTGGTTTTCGCCTTTCTTTCTTAATAATTTCTTCTGAATCTTCATCATCACTTATTAAAGTTACATTAGGAATACTACTCAAATAAAATAGTATTTCATATTCATCTGTATAAAGATCACTTATCTTTTCATTCTTGATTACCAATTCTCTTTTAATATTATTATAGCTTAATTGAATCTTTGCATAGGATAAGTGTTGAACTAAAAATTGATTTACTTCTTCTAAATTCCAAGTACTTTCTGAAACAGTAGGATAGCCTTTATTATATATAAAGTCATCACTCTCACTTATAAATAAAAAGTCTATCCTATCACTACTCTCAATAAATGAAATAGTCTTCTCCCACCAGTACCAAAAGGAATCAATATCTCCTGAATAAAAATCCTCTCCTTGATATCTAATCAATTCAAATTTACTATCTCTATATTGATAGGTTTCTATTTTATCTTCTTCTCTAAAAAAAAGATACTTATGTATCATAACTCTACCCTCTTTCAACTTCTCGACTTACCTGTTTCATTTCAAATATTCTATCTTGAATATCTTCATCTGATAAATCAGGATTTAGCTCTCTTAAAGTATCTTCAATTACTGAAGAGGTTTCTTTATTTTCTCTTACTGATAAATTGCCCTTTAAATAATCACCTAAATTAAGTTCAACTGAATCATTATCCTTAAAATTTTCTATATAAGCTTTTACCTCCTCAGCCTTCATATCCTGTTTACCTACTTCAACCCAAAAGTCTTCAGGAATTGTAATCTCTTTTTCTTCCTCTATTCCTTTCGATAAAACAGAAATACCAATTGCTGAACAGGCTAACCTTTCTTCTTCACCCATATTATTAAATTCTTCCATATCTAATTCTACTTCAGTTCTTAAGTGCTCTATATATTCTTCTGTTGAGCTAAAATCTTCTAAACCCTTTTCACTTTCTACTGCCTTGGCCCCTAATTCTTCTGGTGTTTCCTCTTCTTCAACAAGTCCTAACTCTTTAGCTATCACTTTTATAACAGCTGAAATAACTTCTGCAATAATAGCCACTTCTGGTACTCCAACAACTAATTTTTTTGCAAAACTACTAACTGCACTTCCAATACTACTTGCTACTTCACTTATACAATTTTTAACTGCACTACAGGCATCATTAACTACACTACAAGCACTACTGAACCAACCCATTTTTAAAACCTCCTTATTTATAAGAAATCATCATACTTATTGCCTAATTTTTTATCAATACTTCCACTACTAATGTCTTCTAACAATTCTTTAACTATCTCTTCTCTTTCTTCTAAACTACAACCATCTTCTGCAATATAAAACTTATTTGTCAGATAATTAGCCAACATTTCTAGACTATATTTAGCCAATAGTTTTTCAAGATATCCTTTGAAATCAAACTTTGTTATACCATTATCTATGAATTTCTTGAATTCTATTGCTAATTTATTACTCTGTAAAAACTCTATAAAATCTTCTACTAACTTTTGACTTGGTTCTTCTTCTAAATACTCTAGACCTTGTAATACTCCACTTTTATAATATTTTTGATAAAATCTTAAGATATTATCTCTAATCTCTTCTTCAGGAACTGATTCTTCTCCAGTTGTATCTGTTGTTTTTTTAACCTGAACCTGCAAGGCTTTATTCCAGCCTTGAGTAGATACTATAGCTCTACCTACTTCTAGATTAGACATAAATTCTTTCTGTTCATCATTTAAAGCAATTGTATTTCCAATAGCTTCTTTATCATCCTGAGCAAATATTTTGTGTACAATCTTGGTATTTGTATTCTTTAAAACCTCTGGAGTTAATTTATTAGGTATCTGGTCTACAATCATTAAAGATTCACCATACTTACGAACTTCAGCTAACATATCGGCAAAAACTTCAACACCTTGTTTTTTGTTTCTACTGTCTCCTGGTGTATATTTACTCAGTAATCTATGTGCTTCCTCTATCAATGTAACATGTTTAAACTCACCTGTTTTAAGATATTTAGCCTTAATACCTTCTACTAAATTAGTTAATACAAATCCCATAATTAAAGATTTTTCACTACCACTTTTAATTTCTTCTAATTCAAGAACAACTTTCTTCTCTATTAAACTTTCAAAATTAATTGATCGTTTAGTATTCAACATCAAACCTTTAGAACCAACTAATAATCCTTGTAATCTTGCCTTTATAGAACCGATATAATCATTCTTTAATCTATCATCAAAGCCTTGAACTTTAACTACTTCTTCTATCTTATCAATTAAATCTTCAAGGGTAGGAAAAGCATAGACTCCATCTGCAAAAGGATTATCATATTTTTCATTCTTATTAGTAGCTATATTCCACCCGTAATCTTCATAACACTCATAAATAGCCTTTTCTAATATCTGAGGAATTGCAGCCTCCATATCAAATGAAGCTTCTAAACTAGCTTTAATCATATCCACTCTTGAAGTTATACTCTCATGTTCAAAAAATTCAAAGGGATTTAATCTAAAAGGGGCTACTGTATCTTTTCCTAAAGTGAAAATTAAGATGTCATCAAACTCTTTGGTCAATATTCGATACTCTGTTTTAGCTGGTTCTACAACTAAGAATGGCAATTCACTATCAATTAATAACTTCTGACAGGTTGTTGTCTTGCCACTTCCTGTTACTCCAGTAACAAAAGTATGTTTATTTAGATTATCTTTATCTAAAGCCACATCTACTTCCTCTAAAACTCTACCACACTGTACTAAATTACCTAAGCTTATCTTCCTTTCTTGGTCTATATCTTGATTAAAATTCAGACCAAACTCTACCTCTTCTTTCAAACCTAATCCTACTATCTCTTTTTGAGGTAAGCCAGCAATCAAACTAAGTTCATTTGTTGAAATCCAGTTTCCTAAATAAACTTTATTATTTGTAACATACTGAGATAAGGCAGCTCTGGCATCTAATTCATTTTTACTTATATCATTTATAACACCACAAGGTATTTGAAAGTTTTTAAAATAATCTAAATAAGATTTTTTTGGTGACATATTTAATTTAAATGGTATCTTATTCCCACTCTTACCTGAATATAACGATTCTATTGTATTGCTTAATTTAATTAGATTACTCTTATTATTTGTAAATAAACAAGTTGTTGAAACAAAAATTCCTTTATTCTTTCCATAATCAAGACGTGGTAAGATAACTTCATCCAAATAATTAATCCATGTTTCAGCCTCTTTTTTTACGAATTCAACTGTGACAGTATTATTTTGACCTTTAGATACTGTATTTGATTCTGCTACAGATTCTCCTGTTGTTTTAGATTTTGTAGTTCCTTTAGTTTCTGAACTACTACTACTTTCTGTTTGGCCCCAAGTCTTAGTCTTACTACTTCCTTCTGTTGCTGTCTCTGTTTTACCAGTAGATTTTGAACTATCACCACTAGTTTCACTGGTTCCCTTTGCTGTACTCTTAGTAGTTGTTTCACTTCCTCCATTATTGCTACTTTTACTAGTTGTTGTTCCCTCAGAATAACTTTCTCCAGTAGTATTAGAAGAAGTAGTGGTAACTGTTTTTCCCTCAGTCTTTCCTTCTGAAGTTCCTTCTTGAACACTCTTTTTAACTAAAGGAGTTATTCCAGAATAAGTATTATACAACTTCTCTTCCATTGCAGTTATTTCTGATTGACCTATTGGCTTAGAAATAATTCCTAAACAGAAGTCATCTCCTAGCATCACATCTATAAGTCTATCTACTCCTTGAAGTTCTTCGCCATCTTCATTAATTCCTGGAACTCCCTCTAAGAAACCGCAATAATCCATTGCATCAATCTTATCTTTAATCTGTTTTTTTGAGGTTGGCTCAACTTCACTGATTTTGCTTCCTCTAAAGTTTCCTCTAATACTAGGCTTTAATATCTGCTCTCCTATATCTCGAATATTTAACAATAGATCCTGTTCTTCATTTAAATCTTTTACAACACCAAAATAAAAGTGAACTCCATCCTTATCACCTACTATTAAATATAAAAAACTGACTCCTTCTATTCTAAGAGAACTGATAACATTTTCAAAAGCTTCTCTTCTAGGAGCTTTATCTTCAAATGTCAACTCTTCTATATGATAAATAGCAAAGTCCTTTAATAATATTTCTTTTGCTTGCTCTAAATCAATTTTATCATTATCAGCCAAATAGTAGTTTTCTTCATTAGAAACAAAGTCTAGAGTATACTTATCTTGTTCCATATTGTCTCCTCTCTAATAACTAATTTAACTCTACCTGTTTAATTTCACCTAAATACTCTCCATTCTTAATTCCTTCTTCTGTTGCTACTACATACTCAATTACAGTAGGGCCAACTGCTCTCAGATAAACAAGAGCATCTTTATTGACTTTATCAATTCTACATTTCTTTCTAGAAGTCTTAGAGATATCTAATCGATTTCTACTTGCTTCTGGTAGACTAGTATAATAGACCTCAAAGTCCTCTTCTCCAGCATCAATAAAGTAATGCCACTTTTCATATGCAGTCTCTCTATCAATAATAACTCTAAACTTCTTCCTTCTATTGATACCAATAAAATACTTAAATTTAGCTTCATCTTCAATTACATTATTATTTATAACCTTTATATTACCACCTTGTCTACTTTCAACTAACCCAAAAGCAACACCTGTCTTTCCAGTTGGCTTGGTTATAGCATCTCTATCTACTGATATCTCTCGTTCTTCTTGTTTAGCATATGCTGCTTCTGTTCCTAAAGGAGGAAAGACTTCATAAAATTCTTCTTCTGGTTCTTCCTCACCTAAAATATTCTTAACTTCTTCTGCTATATATTCTTGAAATAATTCTTTTAATATCTCTGACTTACTTGAGTTTCCTGCTAAAAAGATATTAATCTTCTCTACATCTCTAGTGACTGGTTCATCAAAGGAACGTCTTAAAGCGTCAAAGAAGTTTCTAACTCCTTTTTCAATCCTTGCTCTTAATATTTCTTCTAATCTTTCTTGGTCTAGAGTTAATTCAAAATTAGGCTTAGCTTGTCCACTCTTATCAAATAGATTAACCTTGACAATTCCTTTATTAAACTTCTGCTCATAACCTTCATGTCTCTCCCATAAAGGTCTTAATTCTTCCATTAACTGTTTCATATTTAATTTTGCTTCCTGTGATTGATTTAATAACAGTTCACTACCAGGAAATCTATCACATTCTGGAGGTAAGGCAAATGAAATCTCTTCTTGTCGTAACTTTTTCTGATTCTCTTTAAATACCTCAAAGGCTAACAGTTCTAATAAATTTTCTCCCCCAAGATACTTATCACCTTCAGCTCCAAAGTGTTCAATTACAAAATCATAGCGCCTTTCTCTTATATCAGCTTCTTGCCAGATTCCAAAATCAAAATCAGTTGTTCCACCTCCAAAATCAAAGACGCCATAAAAGACTTTCTCATCACCAAAAGGTTCAAATTCATACTCCTCTAAAGCACAGATAGCATAAGCTGCTGGCTCACTTGCACCACTTGAAACTCTAAATCTATCCATAACCTCTTCATCATCATATAAAGGTAGTGGTAGTGACTTCTTTAAGCCTCGCTTGAAACTTTCCTGTATCTTAGTCCGTATCTTTCTTTCATAAGTTACAGGAAAAGAGAGAATATAGTCTAAGTAAATTCCATTATGCTGATTATTAATATATAGTCCAATATAATAAGCATATAATTCAATTGGATTAACATCATCTTCATCTAATTCTAAAAAAGTAGGCAGAGTAATATTTTGTCTACTCTTGTCCTTTAATCTAATTCGTTTCTTTTTATCTCCTGCCCACTGTTTTAGATCACTCAAGATAGAATAATAGTGTTCACTACTACTTTCCATCAAACTATTAAAAGCCGTATGAGAAACAGTTATATCCTCCCATAAAGTATCTGGTCTACTTAGCTTTGTACTATATTGTTCCATAAAACTCTCTAAATCTATAAACTCCATTACAGTAGGATTTTCGTAGTGCTTCTCTTCTATCTGTTTACTAAATTGTCCTACCCCTACTCGCATCGGCAGAGTATGTACACTATCTTCTTGATGAACTACAACTGTACTTTTAGTTCCAAAATCTATCCCAATTACTCCACCATCTTTGATATCAGCTCTAGGATCTCGAGCAAACAACTCTTCATCTAACTTAAGATTAATTGGATCTTCAAACTGATTATGTTTCCACAAGTTCCAGTGACCTCGATTAGGATCAGTTAGTATTTTGGGATCATAACTCTCTATATCAGCTCTATATCTATCACCATTTAGTAATGTATCTTTCAGACAATCACTCTTAATATCTACTTCAATTTCATTCCCTTTACAATAATCTGCTATTTCTCCTTTGCTAAAAGTTATGTTCTCATTTTTAAACTCAACTCCACACTCTGTTGCCAACTCAAGCAATTGCTGATAATTCTCTTTCTCTACCTTATTTAATCCTTGGGGCATTAACCCTTGCTTTAACCATAAATATAATACTTTTTCAGCCTTTACTTGACTACTATTCTCTCCATTTAGTCTAAAGATAGGCATAATAACTTCAATCTTATATCCTGTTTCATCATAATCCATTTCATATCCATCCAAAGTATTAGAGTCTTTCTTGTATGCCATCAGATAACTAGTATTATCACCATTATATTCAATACTATATGAACCAGATTTAAAGGGAAAATTAACATTCTTCTTAAAACTTTTCCTTACTTCTTCTAAAGTCATAAAGTCACCTTTAAAGCCTGAAAAATTCAAAGCATCTTTATCTACCTTATTTATAGGATGATTTGAGTTATTAATCTCAGTACATTGATAATGATTCAAGTCAGGATATAAAGCTATTACTTTATTATCATAAAAGGCATCCTTATTCTCCATAAAGACCCATCTATCTTCTAATAAGTCTTCAATTTTATCTAAAGCTGAATTAATACTATCCAGTATATTTTCAAATAGTATATCTTCAAATTCTTTAAAATCTACTTGATAATCAGTAACTAATTCTGTATCCATCTTCTTACCTCCTATATTCTTACTACAGATTTTTTAACTACCCTATCTGTATTTAAGTTAATATAACCCTTAAATAAAACATCTGTTATTCTTCCTCTCACCTTACTATTTTTACCTCTAATATGCTTGTCCTCATCAAATTCTTCTCCAGTTTCCACCTCTTGTATCTTATAAAGTGGATTGGCATAAATCTTATTATGAGCTACAAAAAAGTATCTAAAAATCTTCTCTAATTCTGTTAACCCTTCCTCATGTCCTTCAATGACCTCACGCTTTATGTATTCCCAAAGTGAATCTACATTTTCATGTTGTACTCCACAAAATATAAATTCATCAATACTATTACCTTTAAATATTCCTTGTAAAGCCTGGCGTTGCTTAGATGACAAATTTAAGTAAGTATTATATACTTCCTCTATTCCTTGAAACCTATTACTCAATCTCTTTATTTCTTCTTCTTTTCTCTGTATACTTCGCTTTAGCTCAAGGTTTCTGTTCTTTAGCTGCTTATTATCTGTCTCTAGTCTATTCTTCTTATCCTTTAGTTCTTCTACTATGCTTTGTTTACTCTCTAAACTAGTCTTGTATTCTTGAAGCTGACTCTCTAACTCTTCAATTCTCTTCTGCTTATCTTCTATTTCTATTAACTCTTTATCTTCTTTAGCTACAATTCTCTTTATTGCCTTAATTACTTCTTTTTCTTCTAATGCAGATAGTAAGGCCTTAATAAAGTCTTTATCTTTATTCATTCTATTCCCCCTGTACTTTAAATTATAACAACTACCTCTAGACAATAACTGTCTATTTATATTAAAATTTATCTATTATATATTCACTTACTACTATAAAAGTAGTATTTATCCTCTAATTTACTAAAAAATTAAATTTAAATTATTACTTTGATTCCTTCTGTAACTCTTTAATTTTAAAGTAAATTCTAGCTATTATTCTATCTAACTCCCTTATAATATCTTTTTTAGTAAATATAACTTTAGAAATTGGAACGGGAGTAGTAGAGTAGACATAACAATCAGAACCAAAATTATCATAATTCTTTTTATCTTCAAAATAGTATCTATTATATTTACTATAAATAACTCTTATACTTGCTATCTCTTTTACTATCTTTTCTGGCAACTCATCTATCCAATTCTGTTTCTTCTTAACATTATTCAAAGAGACGTTAAACCTCTGTAAATTCATTATATCCTGATCATTATGAATATTAGTATGATGTACATAAAAGTCTAAATTAGCTCTCCTACTTGTAAAAGCAATAATCTCATCATTACTATTTAAAAAAGTTACCATAATAGGCGCATACTCATTTAATATAGGTTGTCCTAATAACTCTTTGTTAATATTATCTAACTTACCATCATTAGGATAAATATACTCTTTATATTTTTCTATAATTCTATCAGCCTTTCGATAATAACTTTTATTTAGTTTAACCTGAATAGGGACTTCAACCTCTATATTCTCTGCACCTTTATCTTCAACCTTAGGTCTTCCTGCTATTGTTAACTGGAACATTTCTTTTGGATTGGCCACTTGCTTCAATTCTTTTAAATATAGTTTTAGCTTTTTTAGTCTCTTTATCCGTCTATCATTAATTTGAGCAAATAATTTCTGTCCATCAAATTTAAGAGCATTACCAATATCCTCATAAGACTGTGTAATTTCATTCAGCTGGGTTTTTAGTTCAACTGAATTAATATCTTCATTTCGAGACATCTTCTCCAATCTCTCTTCTAACTCTTTAACTCGATTGATTAGTTTTTGTACCTCTTTAGATGACTTCCTTCTTTTGGTATATGCTTTAATTCGTCTCTCAACATCTTCTTTATTGATTTTAAAGGTTGCTGTTATTTTAATGAAAATATTTCCTTCTTCTAACTGTTTAGTTGCTTTTTTAGATCCTGGAACTAGCTTTACAATACCTGCTGAAAGTGCTGTAACTTCATTTTTAGCTAACTTATGATTTTTAACTACAGTTTCACTTTCAATATATGTCCCAAACTTGCTTACAGCATGTTTTTTAGCCATTTTAAAGGCTACTTCTTCAGCTTGCTCTAGCGTAACTCCATTACCTAAGACTGATCTACCTATACCTTCTACTCTTTCAAACTTGCTGTTTTCTGCCATTACAGTAGCTGTAGTAGTTAATACTAATAACATTAATAGAGATAATACAGTAGTTTTCTTCATTTTACTCCTCCTATATAAATTAAAAGATTAGAACTATAGTTGGCCCTGTCTTTACTAATTAATTTATTTGCACTTGGGTATACTCCTCTTTGGGCTGGTTAAAATCAATTTTATAAGTCTTGATTAGATCTAAAACAGTATTTCTACTCTGATTAACTTCATTATTTAATGCCATATGAAAGGCTTTAGCTTGACCAACAAGATAGACTCTCTCTTTTCCTCTAGTTAATCCAGTATAGAGAAGATTCCTATTCAGCATAATATAGTGGGAGGTAGATAAGATATAGACTACTACTGGATATTCAGATCCTTGCATCTTATGGGCTGAACAGCAATAAGCTAAAGTGGTATATTTAATAAAGTCTTCTTTAGGATATTCTATAGTCCTATTTTCTAGCCCATTATCTAATTTACAGACTACAACTTCTTCTCTTCCTTCATCTCCTTCTCTAGACATTTCAGTATCTTCCTTGGCCCTTTCTTCAATTCTTAAGACCTCTAAAGTATCTCCATTTACAATATCTAGCTCTGGCAGATTCATTGTCTGCATTACTTTATCATGCCCTTTAATCTTTTTATATTTAGTTTCAATTAAATAATCATGAAGGTTAAATTCTTCTTGGATCAGTTCATTAATGGCATTAATTCCTACTATCCCATTATATTGAGGGCTAATAATCTGTAAATCATTAAAATCGGCATCTTCCTCCTCTAATTCATCCTTAACCAACCTTTTGATATAATCTAATATTTCTTCATTTTCCTTTCTAACTGACCTAATATCTTCATAATCAATTGTACCTGGGCTAGTCCCTTCAGCTATTTTGTTGCAGACTGACGCTATATGACTATCACTATCTTGTCTTTTTATCTCATCAAGCTCTACAAATAATCCCTCTATAAAATTAGTATTAATCATATTGATAATATCTCTAAAGATATTACCAGGCTGGACAGGAGGTATTTGAGCAACATCACCAATTAATACTAAAGTATGAGTTTGATTTAATCTTTTAAGTAACATATGAGCTACAGAAGTAGATAGCATCCCAGCCTCATCAACCATAATTACATCATAGTCATTAAATTCAAGATTATAACAGGCACTATGAATAGTATGGGCCTCTTTATCTGTTACTTCAATTACTCTTTTAGCAGCTTTACCTGTAGGGGCCAAGTTCAAAACCGTATCTCCATTAGCTGTAAACATATTGATAATACCTTTAGATACAGTAGACTTACCTGTTCCTGCCTTTCCAGTCAAGACTACTAGTTTTTCTTTTAAGCACTGCTCTAGTATCTCTCGTTGCTGCTTAGCATAGGCAAAACCCTGTTCTTCTTCTTGTTCAGTAATCAATTCTTGAATCTTATCTTGAGTTAGATTGACAGTAGCAGATCTAGAATTAATATCCTTTAACTTATGATAAATATTAATCTCTTGGTCATAACTTCTTTTAGTAGCTACACATAACTTTTTCCGCTTAGCTAATAGACTAAAATCTTCTTTATTATCTTCATTTAAAGGTTCTAAGTCATCTTCATTAAATAATACAAAGTCTTTAGTAAACTTTTTTGTCACTATCTCATCATCTTCTTTTATATTATAAGTTATCTCTTCAAACTCATAATAGGCCTTTAACACCTGATTAAATGCACTTTCTATCTCTAATTCTTCTGTAATAGTCTCTATTAATTCTTCTAGTTTAAAGTAAGTATGTCCATCAGATTTAGCTGATAGATAATAAGTTAAAAAGCTATTAATTCGATAATCACTGTCTTTGGCTAATCCCATCTCTTGAGCTATCTCATCGGCTTTCTTAAAACCAATTCCTCTCAGTTCAGTAATTAAGTATGGATTTTGATGTAAGAGATTAATTAATTCCTTACCATACTTTTCATAGAGCTTAAAGATCATATTTTCAGTAATATCATACTCTACTGCAAACTTAATCACTTCTTTAATCTTCATCTTTTCTTTAAAGGATTCGATTATAGTTGCTGCCCTTTTATCACCAATCCCAGATATACTAGTTAATTTCTCTGGTGATTCTCTAAAGATATCTAACGTATCCAACCCAAATCTATCTACAATTTTAGTGGCAAAATGTTTACCAATACCTTTAAAAAATTTAGAGCTTAAGAAATGAATCAAGGCTTTCTTATCAGAGAAAGGTAGCTCTTTACTCTGAGTTACATTAAAGTTTAGCCCGTAATCGTTCTTCTCAAAATAGCCTTTTAATTCAAGCTGAGTACCGATAAAGACTGGTGAACTTGAGACACAAGTAAAGTCTTTATCTCTCTCTTCGGTATCTATTTTAAATACATTAAACCCATCATCTTTATAAACTATACTAGTTACTTCTCCTGCTAAAACTTCTAAATCTTCTTCACTAGCTCCTTGTTCTTCAATTTCAATATTATTTTTATTAATTCTAATCTGGTGATTCTTATACTTATTATTCCACTCTTTCTGACCTGTTGTTATAACTAGATTTCCTTCTTCTATTTTGTCAGTAATTTTAGTAGGTAAATTTCCCTTAAGAGTTAATTGTTCGTGATTATCTCTTATAATTGAGAATATATAAAAATTGTTCTTATTATAATAAATTTTATTAATCCGACCCTTAATCATTATCCAAGCCTCCCTATTACTAGCTTATCTCTTATTATTTAAATTATCTTTCTTTTGTACTTTCTCGATTAGTCCAGTCTTACCTGCAAAATAAAAAATCAGGTGCCATAATTGGCCCTGATTTTAACAATTCTAAGATGAACTTTTGATCTCCTGTTTTATAATTTTATGCAACATAGCTCTAATCTGAAAGTAACTAACTTCTTCTGGTAAGGATTCTTTAATTGGTTTTAATCTAGTATCCTCTCGATCCTTTATTTTATCTAAAATTAATTCTCGATAGTCACTAGGTACAAAGGATTCTAAATCTACTTCCAATCCTTCCTTAGCTGCTCTTAGTATATGTTTTTGAATAGTACTTAACGTCAAGTCTCTTAGGTTAGCTATTTCTGCTAACTCTTTTCCTGACTTATATAATTTATAGCTTTTGATATAACTTTTCTTTCTATCTTTAATCGATTTATTATCCCTTTGCTGGTCTCTGTTAGTAACTTGCTTAATTTTTTCTAAGAACTGTTGCCCATACTTCCTAAGCTTAGTCAGTCCTACTCCTTTAACTTTTAACATTTCCTTACCAGTAGCTGGTAACTTATCTACCATATCACGCAGTGCACTATCAGGAAAGATGACAAAAGGTGGTACCCCTTCTTCTTCAGCTATCTCTTTTCTTACCTCACGTAATCTATCAAACAATTCATTAGTTTTAGAAATCTGTTTAGTCTCTTGACGAACTTTACGCCATACTTTCTTCTCTTGCCGTAATACAGGATAAGCTTTATTAGTAAGTTTAGTGGCAGGATATTGTCCTTTAGTTAGCCTAATATACTTTTCTGCTACTAGAAACTTAATTAAATTTTTGATCTCTTTAATTGTATAATCTTTAATTATGCCATAAGTTGATAATTCATCAAGTCCTAAATCCAAAATATCTTTAGCCTTTGAACCTCTCAATACCTTAGCTACTTTTGAAATACCATATCTTTCTTCCATCCTATAGATACAAGATAAGATTTTCTGTGTTTCAACAGTTATATCTACTAACTCTTTATCATCTGCACAGTTACTACAATTATCACAATCATCAGCTACATCATCTTCTCCAAAGTAATCTAATATATAACCTCGCAGACATCTACCAGTATAACAATAATCAATCATCTGCTGTAGTTTTTGATGGGCCAATGCCTTGCGCTTAGTAGACAGATTAGACTGTTGAATAAAATATTTAGGTAGCCTAATATCACTAGGGGAAAATAACAAGACACATTCACTTGCTTCCCCATCTCGACCAGCTCTACCTGCTTCTTGATAATATGATTCTATATCTTGCGGCATATTATGATGGATAACATACCTTACATTTGATTTATCAATGCCCATGCCAAAAGCATTAGTTGCTACCACAATTTTAATCTGATCATATAAAAAGTCATCTTGAGTCTCTTTTCTCACCTCTTTACTCAAGCCAGCATGATACTTACCAACTGCAAAGCCTTTCTGTTGTAAAAAAGCATGCAGATTATCTACTTCTTTTCTAGTTCCTGCATAGATAATTCCTGCTTCAGTACTATTTTTAGTCACATACTCAATAATAAAGTCCCGCTTATCTTCACCTTTAATCAATTTAAAAGTTAAATTGGCCCGATCAAAACTAGTAATAAATGACTCATCAATATCTAGGATATTACTAATATCTCTTCTTACATCTTCAGTAGCTGTAGCAGTAAAGGCCGCTACTACTGGGTCGCTAGCTAGTTCTTCTAAAAAATCAGAAATCAAGAGATAAGCTGGCCTAAAATCATGGCCCCAGTGAGAAATACAGTGGGCTTCATCAACTACTACTAAAGAGACCTTAATACTATCTAATAAATTTAAAAACTGTTTAGATTTTAATCTCTCTGGTGCTATATAGAGCAGATCATACTCTCCAGCTTTAACTTGCTTAATTCTATCTTCTATTTCTCTACTACCTAAAGAACTATTAATAAAAGTAGCATCAATACCTACCGCCTGTAAAGAATCAATCTGATCTTTCATTAAAGAAATCAAGGGCGAGAAAACAATTGTAACTCCAGATAGACAGAGAGCAGGTATCTGAAAACAGATTGATTTCCCCCCACCTGTCGGCATAACTCCTAAAGTACTATTACTATCTAAAATACTAGTTATAATCTCTTCTTGCCCTGGTCTAAATGAATCGTAACCAAAATAATCCTCTAAAATCATCTTTCTTTCTGCTGACATTTATCTTCCTCCAATATAAAAATAGTTATTCTTCAATACTTACTATAGTAGCTTTTATTATAACATTAAATGAAGACCTAACCAACTTTCCACCCTGTATTGGAAATTATCTATTTATACCATAACTTTCCTTGAATTCGTTTTTATGTTATAATAATAAAATAAATAATTTAAGTAATTACAAAGGCAAAGGAGGTTTTTTTATTGGTTAAAGATTTAAATCAGATTTTAAAAGATATAAACGATAAAAAATATTGGTACTTTGGCAATCATAATAAAGATTTTATAAAAATGTGTTACATAGTAGATTTACTAGATCAAATGTCACCTGATACTACTCAGAAAGAACTTGATAAAATAAGAAATGAATTTAACTCTAGTCACTCTAATATAAAACTTCATGCATCAATGTTTAAAAGTATGATATCATCTAAATTATATGGTTTATTAGATAACTCTAATAGAACCTATGTAAAATGTAACCCTACTCCTGTATTTAGAATAATTAAAGATAGAACATCTAGGGACTATAAAAATACTGACCTATATTTAGATATCATTGAACAACAAATAGAAAAAATTTATTGCATTACTCCTTTTTTTAGAACTAAAGGAAAAGAAGAAATACAATTATACCCTTTGTTTTTCTTATATAAAGTTCTTGTAGAAATAGGAAAAATAACTGGTAATTATAAAATTTCAGATGTTGAATTCAACTACTTTGTATCTACATCTAATACTTACTCAGAATGGAAAAATGTTGTAGATTCAATTATTTACTACAGAGAACTTAATACTGATTTAACATTAGAAATAGATAGAATATCACAAGAAAAAAAGATTAACCCACCAGACCAAAGGTATAACCAAATCATAAGTATTCTTCCTCAATTTAGAATTACAAGAGATTATTATAAACTTAGAAAAGATTATATAAATACTATTAAAGATAAAGTTGCAGCTTTTGAACTAGTAAATAGTATTCCTAGTGGTAATCCAGGCTCATTACCTAATGGACTTAATGACTTTAAAAATTATATTCAATTTCTAAATAATAACTCTTCTATGTTACCAAAATTATAATCTACTAATGTTGAAATACGCATAAAATAGAGAGGTGATAGCTATGGCTTACTACGATCAATTAAAAAGTGAATCAGAAATAATAGATTACTTATATGACTATATAACAACTAATAAGAACATGATAATTTCTAAAAAAGAAATAAAAAATCTATATTTCTCATTAAAGACCCAAAAACTAGTTATTTTAAACTCTAAGCCTGGTATGGGTAAAACAGAACTATGTAAATCTTTTATAGAAGGCTTTGAAAACATTTTAGAATCTACAGCTATTAAGAAAATATTTTTATCTATTAAAAAAGGCTTTGATAGATCTGATTTATTAGGTTACCAAGGACTCGACGAAGAGTACCATCCATCTAAATTTGCAAGAGAATTATTTGAATTAGATGAAGATGGAAACCCTCAAACCATAAATGATTTCAGAATTTATTTTATTATTTTAGACGAGATGAACCTTAGTCAAATTGATTTTTATTTTAGTGAGATATTAGCTGCTATCGAAAACAATGAAAATATTGAATTACCTAATGGAAAGGTTGTCTCATTACCTGAAAACACTTTCTTTTTAGGAACTATTAACTCTTTTACCTACGAAAGTTCTAGAAACCCTGTTAGTAGTAGTGTTAAACGAAGAGCTAATATAATCAATATTAAAAACCCATTAGATAAAATATTGAATATAGCATCTGAAGAAAAACAATTTAATACATTTAAAGATTGGATTAATAAAATTATTAAACAATCTGAAACTAATTTCAACACTACAACAGACTTTCTTAATAATTTCCGACAACTAAATTTTAGACAGAATGATTTAACTGATAGTAATTTTTATAAACCATTATTCGACTTGATTATATCTTTAAATAAATATAAAGAAAATAAATTAACTTTTGGAGTCTTACAAGATATTATTGAATATATCTTATTTTCAAATTTTGATAATATTAAAGCTTTAGACGTTCAAATAACTCAAAAAATATTACCTCAATTATCAGGATCTATCGAACAACTTCAAAAACTAGAATCATTATTAGATAAATATGATTTTAAAGAGAGCAAATATATTTTTCAGCAAATGAAACAAGATGCTGCAAGTAATATGGGCCAAATAACTCCATTATGTTAGGTTGTGAATAGCATGACTATTCAATGTATGCTTAAAAATGGAAGAAAGAAAGAATACAAAGTTAAATCAGATGCTAGCCTAGAAGTTACTGAAGGTAGATATTCATTATTGTTAACTAACATCCCTCAAGATAAAAACTATACACTTAAAATAAATGATGAACATTATGATATATTAGATGATACTACTTACTCTATAGTCATAAATTTGATTAATAATATAGGTTATTTCAAATATGAAATTTTAGATAATAAAGAAAAGGTAATATTTAAATTTCAACTCTTTAATAAGACCTATAAGCTAGCTAAAAAAGAGTTTTACAAAATGATAAATTTTGTAGCTAATAATAATATCTGGAATAATAAACAATTTGTTTATTATGATAGAAAAAAGCTCCCTCATAAAATAATAGATCCTCTATTTATTTTTAATTGGATCAGTAATCATTTTAATATAATAGAAAAATTAATCCTAAAGATAGACCAAAAAAATAATAAAAATAAGATTACCAAATACAGAAAAAATTTCTCAAATTCTAATAGATATAATAAAAGAAAAACAATGAATCACTTACGAAATAATACAGAATTACTTATGGAAGATCTCGCTAATAAGGGAATCATTAAAGTTGGAGATAAAACCTTTAATCCTCAAGCTGTAATTAAAGAGAAGAGTATTAGTAATGTTAAAACAAATGAACATCTACAAATACTAGAATTATTACTAAAAATATATGATTTTTTAAATAATACTAATAAATATTTTTCACATAGTAGATATGAAAATATAAGAGCTAAATGTAAGGATAAGGTAAAGTTTCATCAATGGATAAAAAGATTACACTATCTTAAAAATAATACTTTCTTAAAAAACATTTCAATGTTAGATATAAAACATATTACAAGACATCCTATTAGCCAACTACAAATGTCTGATTCTAACTATGGAGAGATCTATAAACTATATAAGGACTTTATAAATGACTATTATCAACTTATAACTGAAAATAACAACAATTTTTATCAACATATTAAAAATATAGATAAAGTATATGAATCATTTTGCTGCTATTTACTAGCTGATATACTAGAATTAGAATTTATTCAAAATAACTTTTTAGTATCAGGCAAAGCCTTTGAAAACTCTGATATAGCCCTATACTATCAAAGTAAACCTGCAACTATGAATGAATGGGCCTTATCTGATAGACCAGATATTATTTTAAAACATAAGAATGGAAATATAATTATACTTGATAGCAAATTTAAAATCAAAAATGGTAATGTAAAAGGAGAAGATATCCAAAAGCTACAAGCTTATTTAAATAATTACTTTCAGACTATTGGTGGTATTCTTTATCCAGGAGTTGACTTATCTTCTACATTAGATAGTATAAACAATATATATCAAATACACCATATTCCTATCTATCCTTGGTCTAATGATAAATATATAAAATTAAAAAATAGAATTAAAAATGAAATTTATAATTCTCTAACTTAAGAAAGGAGGAATAAAATGCCAACAGTACTAATAACTTCAGAAATGAGAAAGAAAGCTCATAATTTTGCATCTAATATTATCTCTGGTGGGAATCAATATGATAGACTTCCTACCACAATCAATGAAAGAATTGGAAGAACTTTTGCAGGAAAATTAGCAGAATATGCCTTTCTACATTACTTAAGAAGCCAAGAAATAAACTACTCAGAAGGTGACATGTTTGAAGTATTTGAGGGCCAAGAAAATGTAGATGGTTTTGACTTTGAAACTGACAATGGGAGAACAATAGATATAAAATGTGCATCAAAACCATTTCATAGTAGAATAATGGTTCCTATAGATCAATTTAATAGTATCCCTAAAGATTATTATATAGGTATTAAATTACACTCAAAACTATCTGATAAGGGACGGATTCTAACTAATTCCATAACAAAAGCAACTATAAGCGGTTACTGTACCTACAAAGAATTAGACCAAGTAACAACTAAAAGTTTTGGAGAAGGAGCTTGTAAACATAAAAGACTAGATGAACTTAATGACATAGAAACAATAATTAATATGTTTTAATAAAAAGAGAAGGTAGATCTACCTTCTCTTCTCAATATCTTCTTTTATTATCTTTGCAATCACCTGAGCCATTAAAGGAGGCACAGCATTTCCGATCTGTACTCTTATAGAAGATTTTGTTCCTAAAAACTTATAATTGTCATCAAATGACTGTATTCTTGCAGCTTCTCTAGCCGTTAACGTTCGATTCCTTTCTGGATGAATAAATCTCCCACCAGGAGGAGTATCAAATCTAGTCGTAATTGTTACTGCCTGCTGGTCCCATTTTAATCTTCCATATGCACCACTATGATTAGAATTAATATCATATCTATCAGTCAATTGTTCCCAGTTCTCGCCAGGATCGACTAGTTTAATTTTTTCTACTGTAGATTTACTATGTCTAGTTGCTTTATGATTATATAACTTTTTCGATCTTTCTCTTCTTGCTTTTTGATACTTGGTTAAATCTTCATTTATCTCTTGCTCTATATAATCATTTTCATAAGCTAACTCTTTTTTTCCTTCGCCAGCTTCAAGATAATTTAAATCTGATATTGCCTCTCTTAAATCAACTTTTTCTTTATAATGCTTTTTAGTTTCTTCAGCTAAATTTATTTTTTCATATTTTGAGCCTACTATAAACAACCTTTTTCTAGATTGTGGAACTCCAAAATCAGCTGTATTTAAAACTTCTTTATCTACTTTATAGCCTTCTCTACTAAATAATCTTATTATTTCATCTATAATTTTTCCATCATTAGAACTTAAAAGTCCTTCAACATTCTCCATTACAAAATAATCAGGTGCTAGCTCTATCAGTGTATTAAAATAGTCTCTAAACAGATAATTTCTTTCATCATCTGAAGGGCTATCTTCCCTATTTCTAGCTCCTGCTAAACTGAATCCTTGACAAGGAGGTCCACCTATTACAACATCAACTTTCTTACCATCTATTGCAGTTTCTAATTTATTAATAACTTTTGATTGATTTTTCATATCTTCTTGAATAACTTTTGTTGTTGAATGATTACATTCATAAGTTTTAGCTATCTTCTCATCCTTTTCTACAGCAGCCAAATTATGAAAGCCTGCCTTCTTAAACCCTTCTGAAAAACCTCCTGCTCCTGAAAACAGATCAACTACATTCATATTTTTAACTCACCTCTATTTATTATTAGAAATCTTATCTATATAATTTTCTAAATAATCACTTGCTCTATACTTCAAATTATAACTTCTTAAATAATCTACCTCTTGATCAGTAAAACCATAATATTCAGCCAAAATTTTATCGATTTCATCAATTATATTCTTAGACTTTTTATGTTTATACTCAACACTTGTCTGTTTAGTATTTACATCTTTTTTATGTTTAGCTATATCCTGTTCAAGTTCTACTGCTTTCTGAACTAGTTTTTCTTTTATCTCATCTTTCATACTATTTACATCAACCTTAAATAATTCTAGTTCTTTATTTGTTATATGCCAACAATCTGAAACAACTTCCCAAAAATAAAAGAATAGATTAGAATTTAATACTGCCATAATTACTTTAGCCTGTTGGTCACTCTCTAGATAATATTTATCAAACTCATTGGAGAATTCATCTGAATCTAGTCCTTTTTGTTCTGTTCCAAATCCAAGAAAACATTTTGTCCAAAATGTCATTCTTTTACTTAAATAAATACTATATGGAGTTTCTGTCTTTTTATCAAGTAGATCATATAAACTTTTATTTTTATTCTGTATTTTATTCCAAATTCCCTTTCCAATATTACTACCAAGCTTTAAAACACAATCTTCTATATCTTTAGAAGTTTGATTAGATACATATTTAATATTATCAAATAGAAACTCTCTTTCATTTTTTTCATTTCCAGAATACCAATGATAATATTTTGTTGTAAATAACTCTCTATCATCATCTTTAATAGTACTATTTTTTCTACTTAATAATATTGATAACTTCTGATGAACCCCTTCAAATAAATCTCCTGGTCTATCTCCAAAATTAGAATAATAAACATATTGACTATTATCTAATATTAGATTTCTTAAACTAGACATAGTGGGAGTTGAAACTATGGAAATTGGATTAATTAATCCTAGATGCCCTTCGTCTTTTAATATTTCATAGCTTCTTTCTGTAATAAGAGCAGCTAAATTATAACACTTTTCAGTTTCATACTGTTCTCTATAACCTGTTTTTTCATACTCAACTTTATAATGTTGTACATAAGGGGGATTACCAATTATACAATCAAAGCCTCCATTTTCAACTATAATAGTAGAAAATTCTAAAAACCAATGGAATGGTTTATATTCTTCTTTAAATTCTTCCTCTTCCATATCTAAGCATTCATCTAGTAATAAATTATCTAAAGTTTCTTTTTCTCTTGTATACTGTTCCCTTATATTTTGATACTTAAATTTAATTTCTTTATAATTTCTTTCTTTTGTTAAATAATCTTCTTTTGATCTTATGTATTCTTCTTTTAACTCAAATAATCTGTCAGACTCTTCTTTTATCTCACTTTTTAAATATTCCTTTGCTAATAAATCATCTAATTTTAATTTCAAATTATCTTTTTTACTTGTATATTCTTCTTTTATATTTCTAAATCTATTTTTAATTTCTTCATATTCTTTCTCTTTGCTCCAATATTCTTGCTTCAAACTAATATACTTTTCTCTTAATTTTAGTAACTTAATAGTATTTTTTATATCATTTTTAAATTCTAAATTTGAAAATCCTATTAAACTATTACCTGGAAGAATATTAAAATCAATATTAGGTAACGGTTCTACTTCCTCATAGTCGTCTACTAAAGAAATTAACTTTAAAAATAATCTCATTTTTGTTATCTCTACAGCTTCTTCCATTATATCTACACCATATAAATTATTTGATATAATAGACTTATAAATAAAGTATTTTCTGTTTTGATGACTATTTATTCTATCTAGTATAGTTTTAAATCCTTTAAATTGATTTGAAAAATCAGTTTCTATTCTATCTATACATCTCTCATAAATAAACTCTAATATATCTAAAGCTGAAAAAAGAAAAGCTCCTGAACCGCATGCAGGGTCTAATATACTAAGAGGAGATCTTTTGCCTGGTTTTCCAGCAATAATATAATAAAGCTCTCTAATAAATTCTCCTTCAGCATCTTTGATTACATCTTTAATAAGTTCTTTTAAGTTAAGATTATCAGTTATAAGATCATTTATACTATATCTTCCTTCTTTTGTTTTATCTTTGATTTTTTTGCAAATACCATTATATTGTCTTCTCTTATTTATGATTTCTCTCCATGTTTCCTTTTCAGTAATACTGAATTGATTTTTATATTCTACCTCTAATTCTTCATCTATACTTATGATTCTATCCCAGTTAAATCTTTTAGAAATATCTTCAAAGCCTACTTTTACTTTTGCAGGTAAATCCTCTTTTATATTTGCAAAGGATTCTTCATTTATACTCTGCTTTAGTTTTTCTGAAGAATAAATATATTTTCTTGGATTATTATTTAAAGTATCCCATATTACATTAAATTGATCACTAGTAAGTTTATCACTTAGCTCATGTAGTATAGATGGAATTATCGTATATTGCGTAATATATTCTGTAGTATCTTTTTTAGTATAATAGGCTCCTTTCTCTTTTTGATTAATATATTTCTCAAAAATATATCCTAATATCCTAGGTGTAATCTGATTATCATTATCTAATACTTCTTTACTCTGTCTTTCTTTATCTGTATATAAAGACCAATCATATCTATCAAAAAAATTAATTACTTCTTTAAAAATATTATTATCAATTTCTATACTAATATCATTAATTATCTTCTGATATTCATTAGTTTTTGCAGAAGTATATTTTTCTTCTAAAGAATGAATATCAAATATGCCTCCATTTAAATAAGGAACTTGTCCAATCAATTTTTCAGTCTCATCATCCCATGTTTTAGAGCTATTTAAACCATAATAGAATAATTTTAATAAGAAATCTCTATAAAAGGAATCAGTCTTAATATTTTCAAATCTATCTTTTAAGTAGTTAACATTATTATTTAATAGCCCTTTTTCCTGAATGAAGTATGTGATCATAAGTCTATTTAACATAACAGAACTATACCATTCTTTATCACCATTATCTTCAATACCAGATATAGACTCCATAAATTTATTATGTATTGTTGTATAAGATCTATAAAATTTCTTTGCTACTTTATCTATATCAACTTTTTTGTTACTCATCCTGTTACCCTCCTATTAAACTACACTCCAATTTTTTATGAGACTAGCACTTATTATATTATATCCAATTTGAAAAAACAAGTCGAAAAATCAGAGCCAAAGTTGGCCTAAATTCTAAGATTAAAAATGCTAAAATACTGAATATAGTATTTTGGTCATAGTTTAAAATAATTAACCCCTCAGGGCCAACGTCCCCAAGAGGTTAATATACACTTTAAAAACATCCTAACATCATCCCTAAAGGACTACTATCATCTATAATATCCTCTAGTTCATAAATTGAAATTGGAAAGCATGGTAGACCATAATAATAAGGAGTTATTTCATATAATTGAAAATAAATTACTAACATATTATCAGCTATATAATAATCCTGATCTTTTCTAATTCCCTCAAATTCACCTAAAATAGGAATATCGCGATCTATAATATCTTGAGCAATAATTTGAGATAGACGTTCTTGATAATTGCTATCTGCCTTAAAAAGTTCTTTTAATTGATAACTCTTCCCTGTATTCAGATCAAAGGTTAAAGACTTAACTATTGTTAAACCATGAGCTCCACCAGCATAGGCGTAATTAATTAAAGATAGACTTAAGACTCTATTTTGATTATTTTTTATCTGATAAGTAGCATCAATTGTAGTCAGAGGATTTTCATAATATCCCTGATCTCTAATCATCGCTCGAGCTAAGTTATAAATATCTTTATTTATCTTCCGCTGAATAAATAAATCTTTCATTCCCACTACCTTAGGGTATAATACTTCTAATCTAGGTCTGATTAAACGTGAAGTCTTAATCTTAACTGGTAAATAACTATACTTATAACCTCTATCTTTCATAATAACCTCCCTCTCTTAAAAAGATATACTCTTTATAGTCTATTCATCAGATTAGAGGGAAGTTACAAAAATTATCTATCCTATTTCGAGATAAGATTAAAGAGAATTGAACTTTATCTTAACAACCCCTTCTTACCAGCCTTCTATCTCTTTATCTGTCAACACTTTTATAGTTTAGACTTCTCTTCTTTCTAAAATAATTTGATATTGTCCATTCATTCATTAAAAAAAGGCCAACTCCTTTTGGAGTTGACCTTTTATCTATCTTATAGTAATTCTCTTCTTAATTCAGCTGAAGATTTATGAGTTAAATAAGATAACGGTACATCAAATGCTGTTTTAGCTCCAGTCTGTCCTTCTTGATTTAAGCGATGAACTGCTCGAGCATAAGCAACTAAGACACTAGCTGTAAATTCAGGGTTACTATCTAGATTTAAAGAAAACTCAATAATTTGATTATTATCTTTATTTTCTCCTGTTTGACCACTGCGCATCACAAATCCACCATGAGGCATAGCAGAATGCTCAGCATCTAACTCTTCTTGTGTTACAAAGTTAACTGTAGTTTCATAATCAGCAAAGTAATTAGGCATTGTCTTAATTTCTTCTTTAATCTCTTCTTTATCTGCTCCTTCTTCAGCAACTACATAACAATCTCTAGTATGCTTGTCCTTTGTTGCTAATTCAGGATTTTCTCCTTGTCTAACTCTTTCAATTGCATCTTCTTTAGGTAGAGTATATTGTACTGCATCCTTAACACCATCTACTCTTCTTACTGCATCAGAATGGCCTTGACTAACTCCATCGCCCCAAAAAGTATAAGCTTTCCCTTCTGGTAAAACAGCTTCTGCTAACATTCGATTCATAGAAAATAAGCCTGGATCCCAACCAATACTAATTGCACTAGTATTTCCATTCTCTTCAGCAACTTCATTTATTTCACTATAATACTCTGGAATCTCATCATGATTATCATAGCTATCTACAGTATTAAACATAGCAGCAAACTTTGGCCCTTGTACAGGAAGATCTGTAGCCGAACCACCACATAATAACATAACATCTATCTTATCAGTATAATCCTTAGCATCAACTACATTTACAACTTCAACACCTTCTTCGTTAACATCTACAGTATCTACAGGTCGTCTAGTAAAGACACCTACTAATTCAATATCAGGATTCTGCTTAACTGCTGCTTGTACTCCCTTACCTAAATTACCATAACCAACAATTCCTACTTTAACTTCTTTCATAATATGTACTCCACTCCTCTTTATAGGCAATAATAACGTCTCTAATAATTTTGAAATTCAATAATATTTATATACTGAAAATTATTCTCATCTTAATCATAATATATTAATTTACTCTTGTCAAATAATAGTTTGTCCAAAGAATAAGTCAGGTATCTCCTATTTTATATTCAAACTCTTCCTACAGCAATATATCTAACTTAATTATATCATAAAACTAATAAAACCTCTTTAAATCTTTCCTCAAAATCATTACTAAATATTGGTTTAACTATTTCTAGAAATACTCTTGCTTTTAAGTTGATCATTAGTATAAATAATAATAAAATATGAAAAAATAAAATTAGCAAATATCAACTATCACTAATTATTACTAAAACTTAAAAACAGGGAGGTGCAGAAAATTAATTTTTATCAACAACAGATTAAAGATATATTTAAAGAACTTGGTACTAGTCAGAAAGGACTTTCAGAAAAAAAGGCCAAAAGAAAATTAAAAAAACACGGTGAGAATAAATTAAAAACTTCTCAAGGAACACCAAAGTGGATCTTATTTCTGTTACAGTTTAAAGATGTATTAACTATAATGTTAGTGGTAGCTGCTGGAATGTCCTTACTAATTCAGAATTATCGTGATGCTATTGTAATGTTAGCAATAGTTGTTATTAATGTAGTAATTGGATTTTTTCAAGAATTTAAATCTGAAAAAATAATGTCTTCTTTAAAAAAATTAATCAAATCTCCTGCTAAAGTTTCTAGAGATGGTGAACTCAAAGAAATTAAACAACAGAAATTAGTCCCTGGTGACATAATTAGTTTAGAGGAAGGAGACAAAGTCCCTGCAGATATAAGAATAATAGAATCTAATAATCTTAGAACAAATGAGGTAGCATTAACAGGAGAATCAATGCCACAAGAAAAAGAAAGTGATCAAATTAGTGAAGAGAGTGCTCTTGGAGACCGTAGCAATATGGCTTATATGGGCACTACTGTTGCTTCTGGATCAGCTAAAGGCGTAGTGGTGTCTACAGGTACAGAGACCGAAATGGGTAAGATTGCTTCTTTAACACAAGAAGAAGAAAAATCAGAGTCACCTTTACAGAAAGAATTAAGGATAGTTGCTAATCAATTAGCAATTGCTGCTATTGTAATAGGTATCATACTATTTGGGGTCAGTATTTATCGAGGACTTAACCTGTATTATGCCCTGATTTATGGTCTAGGTGTAACTATTGCTGTTGTCCCCCAAGCATTACCCATGCAGGTTACCGTCTCGCTTTCTCAAGGAGTAGCTAGCATGTCTGAAGAAAATGCCATAGTAAAAAAACTTTCTTCAGTTGAAACTCTTGGGTCCACAAATGTAATATCTACAGATAAGACAGGCACTCTTACTAAAAATGAAATGACTGTTCAGACTGTCTGGTTTAATGATCAAGAATATAAAATCACTGGACTTGGTTATGAACCAGAAGGAAATATACTACATCAAGATGACACACCTGTTGCTAAAGAAGAAAAAGATGAATTAGAAATCATGCTTGATGCTGCAACTATGTCTTCAAATGCTGAAATTCATCCCCCTGATGATGATCATAAAGGATGGTACCCTATCGGAGACCCTACTGAAGCAGCTTTAATAACTTTATCTACTAAATTAGGCCTCCGATCTCCTAAAGAGGATGAAGAAACTCCTGAAATTCATGAATTTAGCTTTGACTCAGAACGTAAGAGAATGAGTTCTATAAGGGAATTTGAAGATAGTAAAGTTTTAACTATGAAAGGAGCTTTAAATAGTGTACTTTCAATATCAAAATATATTTATAAAAATGGTGAAAAGGTAGAAATTACTGATCAGGACAAAAAGAGGTTAACAGAGATAAATGAAAATTATTCAAATCAAGCTCTACGGGTTCTAGCTATCGCCCATCGTGAACTTGATTCTGATGAAACTGACTATGATATAAATGAAATTGAAAAAGAGGTTGTCTTTTTAGGATTAGTAGCTATGATTGATCCACCTAAAGAAGGGGTCAAAGAAGCCATGGAAGATGCACACAAGGCTCATATCGACACCTATATAATGACAGGTGACCATGCCATAACAGCGAGTGCAATTGCCGAAAAAATCAATCTAGGTGGTGATAAAAAGTCACCAGTAATTAGCAACCAAGAATTAGAAAAGTTATCTGATGAAGAATTAAAACAAAAAATGAAAGAGAACAGATCTTTAGTCTTCTCTCGTGTTTCTCCAGAAAACAAACTGAAAATTGTACAGAATCTAAAGGAAGAAGATAAAATTGTAGCAGTTACAGGAGATGGTGTCAATGATGCACCAGCACTAAAAAGTGCTCATATTGGTGTTGCTATGGGACAGATGGGAACTGATGTGTCAAAAGAAACAGCAGAAATGATCTTACTAGATGATAGCTACCCAACATTAGTTCATGCGATTAAAGAAGGAAGAACTATTTATAATAACCTTAAGAAGACAGTACTTGGCACCTTAACCAGTAATATCGCTGAACTATTAATTGTAATATTAGGTTTAGTTGGAGCAGTTTTCTTGGGATGGCCGATACCAATATTAGCTATTCAGATCCTTGCTATTGACTTATTAGCAGAGATTCTTCCTTTGACAGCATTAACCTTTGATCCTGGTTCTAAAGAACTAATGACTACTCCTCCACGTGATCGAGATGAGCATATTATTAACCAAAGTAGTACTATTGAAGTTCTCTTTTTAGGTATTATGATGGGAGGATTAGCTTTTATAAATTATGGTCTCTTTATCAGTAATATTGGAGGGGAACTCACAAAGAATAATACCTTATATCCTCGAGCCACTACTATAACCTATATGACTATCGTTATCTGTCAGCTTTTAAATATACTCTCACGACGTTATAAATTTACCAGTCTCTTTAATGAAAACTTCTTTAGTAATAAGAAGATGCTTTATTCAATCATGATTTCTCTTGGGTTAGTATTATCGGTTGTTTACGTACCAGGTCTTAACTCTTACCTTGATTTTGCACCACTACCAGCAACCGACTGGTTAAGAATATTATCAGCAGGTGGAATCTTCTTACTATCTTTTGAGATGGTTAAATGGTATAAACGAAAGAATACTTTTAGTAAACGAAGATCAACTAACAGGAAAGAATTAAAAAATTTAAAACCACTGTTTGATTTAGAAACAAGCAAAGAATTAGCCCCAAAGGATGATGAAAAAGAAGAAACACCTAAAGATGAATCTTAATTTGCAAATTAAATTCCCCCTCAATCTAATTTTAATGGAAGATGGGGGGGAAATAAAAAAAGACCCAAAGTTGGCGCAATTAAGATGATATGCTTTCCTTTTTTTAGTGCAGCTTGTATACGTTGTAAAACCATTTCTTTATTAGGATTAATCTATATTCTTCATCTTCATTGCCCTCTAAAATTTTATTTTAAATTATGTTAATTATTTATTTTCAAATCGACCATTTTTTAAAAAAGAATCAACTAACTCTGCTGTTTTGAATTGATAATGAATCTCTTTATGGTTATAGGGAATAACGATAAAGTCTGTTAAATCTTCATATTTCACAGAATCAACTTGAACTCTACCATCATTTTCATTTTTTAATAATTTTCCCAAAATTAGATTATTCTTATTACCAGCAATTGCTCCTATTTCAATAGCATCTATATTTTCCAAGCCTAATTTTTTTACATTATCAGTTTGTAATGAATTTAAAGTTTTAAAGATTTTAGTAAATAGAAGTTTTGATGCTATATCAGCTAATTTACTTCCTTGATTTGGGGTAGCTATTAGAATAGCTCTATTTATCTTATCTAGATATTCTGTATTAGATAAAAAGTATCTTATTATTAATCCACCAGTACTATGTCCTACAAAACTAACCTTTTCATTCTCTTCTAAATTAGATATAATCTCTTCTACTTTTTTCTTAAAAATAATACTAGAATCTTCAACCTTCTTAAATGTTAAAGGTAAATCAACTAACATTCCTTCATAACCTAACTTTTTTAAATTTTCTTTTAAAATAATCATATCATTTTTATTTTTATTATATCCATGTACTAGAACTACTCTATTCTTTATTATTTTTCCTTTATTTGAGTTTGGAAAACTTTCTTCTTTAGGAGTTAAATTTTCTTTAAAATTGGCGATAGCTTCATCTGCAAAATGTCCTGTTAAAATAACTAATAAAATTATAGAAATAACTATCAATATCTTTTTCATCTTATCACCTTAATTTCTTCTATTTTCATTTAATTATTGGTCTTACTCATTTATTTTATCATATAATATTAGTGATCGCTAATATCAATAACGAATACGATACTTATACTTGATAAGATTTTGACCTTGCCAACTACTTAACTAATTTAAATAGAATCAAATTTGTGTAGGTAGATATATAAGCATCATTATTATTTAAGTTAACTTTATATAGTATATCTGAAAATACTTCTTCTAGTTCTTTTGGATAAAAACTACTTTAATTTAATTACAACATACCTTTTATTTTACATAAATAGATACCGGGCCAACTTCCCAGCCTCACTTACTACACTAAATAAAAAAAGAGCCAAAAGTTGGCCCTTTATTAATAAAAATAGATAAGTATATACCCAATAAGCTAACTCCCAATAGAATCATAAAAAATAAGCTCTTCAATTAAGAGTACAAGGTTAATAAATTAATTACAATTTTATTGAAAGTATCTATCTCAAGATATGATTATAATAATATTCTTTTAACCGCTTATAGTAAATTTTTTGCAGTTTTGATTTATCTAAGTTATTTTTAATTTCAAAACAGAACCAAATAATATTCGATAAATTAGGAGATTTACCTAAACATATTTTTTCAAAAATAAATTCAACATATTCTTTATCTTTAGTTTTATTAAATATACGAATAATCTCATCTTTTAAAGGGGCCAAAAACATATATCCCATAGATATTTTATCTTTATTTGAGCTTTTACTAATATTTGATTTTACAGTTTTTCTTTTGGAAATTTTTTTGAGACATCTTTTTCATATTCTTCTTCAAAACTTTTAAAAGATGATATGATTTTATTAGTAAATTTTTGTTCTTCTTTTAATCCACAAATTAAATCTTCCTTTATTTTATTAATAGCAGTATCAATATTATATGAATCATCTATTTTACATATAGGATTTGGTTTAACAACTGTAAATAGTTTTTCTTGATCTTTATCTTTTATGATATGCCTTACTCTAAAATTTAAAGCATGACCTCTAAGTTCACTATTTGAAATTTCTATACCAAAAGAAATATTAAAACCGCTATAATTTTTGGATAACTTTTGTTCAAAGAATAATATTAATCCCGAATCACTAACTTTTGCTTTTTCTAAATGAAATTCTTTATTTAGATTATTTAATGATAATAGAATAATATATATAGCTATATTATTATCATAGTTATTATATTTGTTTTCAGAAGTAATATCTCTTAAATGACGATTACTATCATCTTTTCTTTCAATAAATCTATATTGTTGTTTATCATCATCCAATTCCTCTTCAACATATTTTTTCATCGCTTGTCTTATCAATTTCGCAAATTGATCTTTTTCTAATAAGTTTATTATATTCTTCGCATTAAAATATTTTTTAAAAAATTGATACGGATTCTCGTAATTCAACATCTCCTTACTCTTGTCAGAACTTTTAATAATTAATCTTCTTAATTCTTCAGATGCAAATATTATTTTTTTTAAAATCAAACATTATACTTTTCTTTAATTCATAATCTGGTGATTCAAAATTTATATTTTTCCAACTTTCTATTACATCTTCTTTTTTAACTTTCTCTCTAATCTTATTTAATATATCAATTAATGGTTTAGCACCTTTAACTTTTAATAATTTATTATCATCTATTATAGAAAACTCTTCTACTTTAGATATTTTGTAATCATAATATCTATCAGTAGGATATTGTTGATCATCTAATCTGAGTAGCTTTCTCAATTCCTTTAGTTTAACAAAAGAATCTTCATAATTCTCATATTTATCATTGTCTTTATTCAACCATCTATATACTTTATTATTTTTATCTACTAATTCATATTTTATTAAATGATTGTTTAAACTGTCGCTTAAACTTTTTGACAAAACCCCTCCCCCCTAAAACATAAAATTTACTTCATGGAATATGAAACATTATACTTTAATTGATTAATATTAGTTAATATTATGATTTATTACTTTTTTCAAAGATTAATATTACGTATTAATAAATTCGTTAAAAACAACTAAGAGTTCATTAAATCTAACTATAAAAAATAACCCCGGGCAGTTGGCCTGGGAAAAGATCAATAACTTATTTCTTCTCGTTCATCTTCAACTTCATCTACGCTTAAAGCATCATAAACTTTCTCTAATAAATATTCTTTAAGCGCATCTTGTAAATCATCATCATTCATTATCTTAGTAAACATCTTCTGATTTTTGTCCATCCGCTTAAATAGTTTCTTATTAAATTCTCGTTCAATAGCATATTTAAAGTTATCTTTACTATTGTTTCTTGCCTGCTTAGCCAACTTTTCATCAGCTATCATATCTTCTTCTATCTGATCTACAAAAAGTTTATCTGCTTCTGAGAAATCAGTTCCAAAGTGTTCATTAAACATCTCTATTACTTTTGATAAATATGTCTTCTCTTCCTCTTGTGGGCTACCAGTTCCTATATCAGTAGCTCCCTTAAGTTTACCATCTTCTTTAACTAGTGATATATCTTGCTGTTCTTGAGTCATATCTAACCTATAATATTCTAAAGTTACATCATTATCTAATGATATGTTAGCACTCTTATCTTTTTTAGGTAACTTTCTCAATAAAAACTTACCATAAGCATGTAACTTGTGAAGTTCAGGATCATTAAATGGTACTATCTGGGATAAAAAAGAATACTGTCTGACATAAGTAGTTAAAGTACTCTTAAATTCATGTTGTTCTTCTTCAGGTAATTCTTTAAATCTGTCTACTGCTGGATCAATATAGGAATTAAGTGCTCCTTGATCTTCTGGCTTCTGTTTAAATTCAGGCTTAAAAAAGACACTATTAAACTTCTCTATTTCAGAATCCCAATAAACCTGAAAATCATCTAACTTATATTTTAGATCATATAATAAGTTAGGATCAGTTGGCTCTTCTAGTATTGTCTGCTCATAATAAGGTTGGTATGATTTCTTAATAGTATCTATTTCATTAACAAAATCTAACACAAAAGTATCATGTTTACCCTTATGAGTTCTATTTAGTCTAGATAAGGTCTGGACTGCACTTAAACCTGATAACTTCTTATCAACATACATTGTATGCAATAATGGTTGGTCAAATCCGGTCTGATATTTATTAGCTACAATTAGAATTTGATATTTATCAGTAGCAAATTTCTTAGGTAATTCATCTTGAGAAAATTGATTCATAACTTCTTCAGTATATTCTTTTCCTGTATCCGGATCAGTTACAGTTCCTGAAAAGGCTACTACAGTATTTACGTCTTTAAATCCTTGTTCTTTAATATACTTATCAAAAGCTAACTTATACCTAACTGCATGTAGTCTAGAAGAAGTCACTACCATAGCTTTAGCTTTACCATTGATTTTATCCTTAGTAACTCTATTATAATGTTCGACCATTACTTGAGTCTTCTCTTTTATATTATGAGGATGTAATGATACAAACTCTGCTATAGCCTTTTTAGCCTTCTTCTTATCTAGTTCTGGGTCATCTTCAACTCTTTTAGCTAACCGATAATAAGTATTATAGGTAGTATAATTCTGTAACACATCTAGAATAAATCCTTCTTCAATTGCTTGGCGCATTGAATAAAGGTGAAAAGGCTTCTTCTGACCATCTTTTGTTTCAGTCCCGAACTTTTGTAATGTCTTATCTTTAGGAGTAGCAGTGAAAGCAAAGAAACTTAAGTTATCTTTTTGACCTTTTTTATCCATATCTTCTAATATTTCATCTTGATAACTCTTACTTTCCTCTTCTTCTTGAGAAGATAAGACCTTCTTTAAAGACTCAGATAAAGTTCCACTTTGTGACCTATGTCCTTCATCAGCAATTACTGCATAATTACGTTCTGGTAATTCTCCTATTTTATCTAAGACATATGGAAACTTATGCAAGGTAGTAATAATAATCTTAGCCCCATCTTCTAAAGATTGAGCTAACTGCGAGGAGTCTTCATCTATCTTTTCTACTACACCAGAAGTCCGTTCAAATTGATAGATTGTGTCTTGTAATTGTTTGTCTAAAACGCGTCTATCTGTAATGACTATTACTGAATTAAAGATTAATTCATCTTGTCGATTATGTAAGCTAGATAAATGATGGGCCAACCAAGCTATAGAGATACTCTTACCACTACCAGTAGAGTGTTGCACTAAATAATTCTTACCTGCTCCATACTCTTTCATATCAAAAATCAACTTTCTAACTGCATCTAACTGGTGGAATCTAGGAAAGATCATTATTTGTTTAGTATATGTTTCACCATTTTTAGTCTTTTCCTCTTCTTTAAGATGCATAAATCTAGCCAAGATATCTAATAAACTATCCTTCTGCCAGACATCCTGCCATAAATAACTGGTCTTATAGCCATTAGGATTAGGTGGATTACCTGCTCCTTTATTATGTCCTCTATTAAAGGGTAAAAAACTAGTATTATCACCAGCTAACTTAGTAGTCATATAGGCTTCATCTGTATCTACTGCAAAATGAACTAAAGCCCGCTTATTAAATTGAAATAGTCTTTCATTAGAATTACGATCCTTTTTGTACTGCACTTTAGCATCTTCTACTGTCTGATTAGTAAACTGATTCTTTAGTTCAATTGTGATTAGTGGCAACCCGTTGACACTTAACATCATATCTAGAGAGTTTTGATTCTTGTTACTGTAATAGAGCTGTCTAGTAATCTTTAATTTATTCTGCCGATATAACTCCATTGTTTTAGAATTTATATTATTTGCAGGAGCAAAATAAACTAAATCGAAATGGACTCCATAATCAGTTATTCCTTCTCGTAGAGTATTCAGCATCCCTCGCTTTTTAATAACTCTATCTAATCTCTGTAGTAATTTTTCTTTGATCTTATCGCCATGAACCTTCTTTAGTTCCTGCCACTTCTGTGGCTGACTTTCTTTAAGAAATTTAAATAAGGTCTTGGTATCTAAAGCATATGCTTTATCAAAGTCTTGAGAATAACCTTTAGTATAACCCCCATCCTTTAACAATGACTTCTCGATTGCTTCTTCTAAGGTCTCTTCACTATGATCTACCGGCATATTATCACCTACCCTTAATTAATTTACAATTTACAGTTAACAATTGACAGTTAAAAACAAATTCAAAAATAATCAATGCTGCGTTTGTTCCTTAATTTCATTTATCTTCTCTTTAGATAATTTAGTAACATCCTCAATATCTTTAATCTCCATTCCTTTTTTAGTAATCGCCTTGCTATTTTTAACTTGCTTTCTTCTTCACCCCTCTCAGTAGACATGTGAATTATTCATTACCTAATCATCCTTTATAATCTTTGTAAATATATTGTATCATATTTTACTATTGCTTTAAATCTCACATCTAAATACCGGCCAAGAGTAAAATTAAAACAATTCATTCATACATTTTGTCTTCTTCTGTTACCTCTCGTATATCTATTTCTAATATAATTTTATTATTCCACTCCTCTTTACAATTTGAACAGAACCAATCAATAACAAAAGGTTCGTTAATATTAGGTCGATATAAACAATAATCTCAACTCTTTTATCTGCTGAACAAAAAATACCGGGCCAACTTCCCAGCCCGGTACAGAATAAATAAACTTTACTTATTTGTTCTTCTAATGTCTAGTCTTTTTCTTAATCTTCTTTATCTCCTCTTCAGATAATCCACTAGCTTCAACTATTTTATCTATCTCAACTCCTACATTCAATAAATTTTTAGCCATTTCCATCTTACCTTCTCTTTTACCTTCTATCTTTCCTTCTTTTTTACCTTCCTTCTTACCTTCTTCTCGTAACTTCTCAGCAATAGTCATGATCTTTTCACTCCTTTCAGTAGAAATTTCTTTTGCTACCTCTTTTAGATCTTCTTCTGTTAAATCATCATTAGCACTCATAATATACTTAACCACCGTTTCAAAATACTCTAAACCAGTTCCTTTTTCCTCTAATTTATCTAAAACCAATAGTGCTTCTTTAAGTCTTTCCTTAAAACCATCACTAAATATTGCCCTAATTATTTCTAAAAATACCCATGCCTTGGCTGTCCCTTTAATCTCCTCTTCACTATATGGCGATAAGTCATATAGTAAATACTCAAAATCAGGTATATACTTTTCTAATTCCTCTGGAATCTCTCCTAGTAAACTAGATAAATTTAATCCAATATTCCATTCTTGCCTGCCATGATAAAATACCATAGGGATGACTAATAGCAATTTTCCTCTTTCTGTCTGCTTTAATTTTAGTTCCCAGATCTTGATTACATACTTTAGTAACTGAATACTTATCTTTTTATAGGTATAGCTCTTATGTTCAAATAGTAGATATATATAAGCATCCTTATTATTTAAGCTAACTTTATATAGTATATCTGAAAATACTTCTTCTAGTTCCTTCTCGATAAAAACTACCTTAATTTAATTATAACATATTTTTTATTTTACATAAACAGATACCGGGCCAACTTCCCAGCCCGGTACAGAATAAATAAACTTTACTTATTTGATCTTCTAATGTCTAGTCTTTTTCTTAATTTCCTTTATCTCTTTTTCAGATAATCCACTAGCTTCAACTATTTTATCTATCTCAACTCCTACATTTAATAAGTTTTTAGCCATTTCTCTTTTGCCTTCTCTCTTTCCTTCCTTTTTTCCCTCTTTCTTACCTTCTTCTCGTAACTTCTCAGCAATAGTCATAATCTTTTCACTCCTTTCAGTAGAAATTTCTTTTGCTACCTCTTTTAGTTCCTTTTCTGTTAAATCATCCTTAGCACTCATAATATACTTAACCACTGTTTCGAAATACTCCATTCCAGTTTCCTTTTCCTCTAATTTATCCAAAACCAGCAGTGCTTCTTTAACTCTTTCCTTAAAATCATCACTAAATATTGCCCTAATTATTTCTAAAAATACCCGTGCCTTAGCTGTTCCCTTAATCTCTTCTTCACTATATGGCGATAAGTCATATAGTAAATACTCAAAATCAGGGATATACTTTTCTAATTCCTCTGGAATCTCTCCTAGTAAACTAGATAAATTTAATTCGATATTCCATTCCTGCCTGCCATGATAAAATACCATGGGGATAACTAATGGCAATTTTTCTCTTTCTGTCTGCTTTAATTTTAGTTCCCAGATCTTGATTAAATACTTTAGTAACTGAATACTTATCTTTTTATAGGTATAGCTCTTATGTTCAAATAGTAGATATATATAAGCATCCTTATTATTTAAGCTAACTTTATATAGTATATCTGAAAATACTTCTTCTAGTTCCTTCTCGATAAAAACTACCTTAATTTAATTATAACATATTTTTTATTTTACATAAACAGATACCGGGCCAACTTCCCAGCCCGGTACAGAATAAATAAACTTTACCTATTTGATCTTTTAATGTCTAGTCTTTTTCTTAATCTTCTTTATCTCCTCTTCAGATAGTCCACTAGCTTCAATTATTTTATCTACTTCTACTCCCACTTTTAATAAGTTTTCAACCATCTCTATCATTCCTTCTTTTTTTCCTTCTATCTTTCCTTCTGCTTTTCCCTCTTTTTTCCCTTTAGACTTTCCAGCTTGATACAAATTAGTCATCTCCTTTGAAACTCCCATCTTATCACCTCCAATACTTTTAATAACATCATCTCTAAATTTCAACTCAAGATTAGATGGTAAAAACAATATTCCATCCAAAAATTCAAAAATCTTATATATCTTCTCTTTATCATGACCTCGCTCTAATAATAATTTAAATAACTTCCTTTTAAAGTTATACCTTAAGTTTTCTTCACCTTTAGTCTGTAAAGTATACAACCCTGCTAAAATTACTAAAGCAAAAGGATTATCAGAATCCAATAACTTTTTTTCATTCTGTTCCAATACTTTATAAACGTTATACTGATAATCTAATTTAGTACCATGAAAATCATATTCGAATCTATCAGGTTTATACCCTGTTTTATCTTCAGTAAAAATAGTAAGTGCTACTATCTTTTTATTATATTTATCATATATACGATAAAAATACTTAAACATTCTCTCACTAAACTCTTTTTCATAGAACTTGTTAATTGGAAACCCCTTACTTTAGTATGGGGAGGAAAATTAACAGCAGTTTGGTTTTTAAACTGCTAGTTTTTCAAAACTATAAGAATACCCATCCCCACGCTGTAATAACTCTAAATATTTACTATTAACTCCATCTACTTTAGAACCATCAAAACAATCTAGTCTAAAATAACTACTCTTTCTCGTTGATACACGAGCAAAATAAACTCCTTTATTTTTACCTTTGGTTATTTTTGCTTTAACTAAATCTCCTGTTTTAAATCTATCTACATACTTTTGATTGCTACGATATGCTCTAGGAAAACCATATTTATCAAGTAAAGTGCGTTGTCTAGTACCTCGACCAGTAGCTTTAATATTTAATACCTTAAATCCTTTATCAAAAGTATAATTACTTTCAGCTTCTTCAACACATAAAGCATCAAAATAATGTCTTTTATCTAAATTAGCTATTTGGTTACGATTGTATTTAGTCTTTGCCCCTGTGCTAAATTTTACTTTAGAATGTAATTTTTTAATCTCATTACCTAATTTAAATCTATAACTATTAACTCTGCCTGCACCTTTTAAATTTATATTTTCTTCTTTATTTAAGATTTCTTTAACATTGTTATATCTAAGTTTAAATAGCTTTTTTCTAAAATCTTTATCCTCTAAATCAGTTAACCATTCTTTAAGAGTATAATTATCCTTGTCTTGATTGCAAGTTTTACAGGAAAGAGTTAAATTGCTTAATTTATCAGTACCACCACAAGATTTAGGTATTTTATGTTCAACTTCTAATACTGGATCGTTAGTATAACCACCGCAGTATTGGCAAGAGTGGTTATGCTTATATAACAGATATTCTCTTATATTATAACCTTTTAATGTACCATGCTGATACTAAATACCTTTTATATCTGGGTTAACCATTTTTTGAGTATCAAACCTTGCAGTTTCTATAACTACTTTATCTATTGGACATAACTTTTTTAACCTTTTTATCCAGGTTTTAATATTGTTAACTATTGATTCTATGCTAGGTGGTAGCCAACCTTCTTTTTTAGTCCTGTTATCAAAACGAGGTTGCCTATACTTTATTTTGGAACGCCTAAACCTTCGGTGTTCCCTTCTAGTTTGTAAGTTTTGTTTGATAGTATCTGCTCTATGGTTTAAATTAGCTAAAAATACCACTTCACTACCACAATTAATAGCCAAACCTGTTGTTTGACTGCCAGGATCAATCTTTAAAGTATAATTTTTAAGATTAGGATTATCTATTTGCTTTTTAAGTCTAATAGTAAATGGTTGATACTTGTGTACTACTGCATATCCTTGAGATAATAACCATCTAGCTTTTCCATTACTAGTAGGATTTAAAGGTTTTTTAGTCTTATCTAATACAAATACCATTTTTAACACTTCCTTTTTTGTTTTAGGTTAAGTAGAGTTTGAATCTCTACTCTCAAATCAAATTGGTAACGATAAGCTTTTAAAAACGCTTATGCTCTCCTTGACAAAGTTATTTAGACTTTTTACACCTAATACACTACTCTTATCCCTTCAGAGTTGTTTAATATTAGGCAACAGAGTTTAGGACTGGAGTAGGCATCCTAAAGTGTTATAATCTAAATAACATAGTTAGAAAAAACTCTAACTTAGTCTGGACACCTTAGAACTTGAATTAATCAAGCTCTCCGACTTCAGTCGGGAGAAGATGACAATAACCTTGTACTTCTAAGTGAACTAAAATCCAATTTTCAGTTCCATCCTTTAAAAATACTTTAATTAATCTATCACTCATCTTCTTACCTTCTAATGTCTTATCTACTATATTAGCCAACTCATTATCTAAGAACTCATATCCTTTACTAAAATCAACTTTAGGATATAAATCAGGTAAGAAAAATCTCAAGAAATCTTCAAATAAATCTTCGATTATCTCCTTCCATAATAAATCTGGCATCTCTCGTTTCATATCCAAATTCCTCCTACAACAATATATCTAAGTTAATTATATCATACAACTGAATAAATTACAGATACCGGGCCAACTTCCCAGCCCGGTACCTCCCAATTCTTTTAAGTTTTTATTGGACATATCGTAGACTAAAATGTAAGCTGTGTCAAGAAATCTTATTTAAATAATTTGAACTATTTTTTTGATTTTGAATTAGCTCATAGCCCAAAGCAGATAGCTCATGACTATATCACGAAAATGACACAATACATCAATATTATGCTAAGTAACTATATTACCTTTCTGTAGCCTTTATATATTTAGATCATGATTAATTAGATTTTGAATTTAATTGTCAATTGTACATTCTCAATTGTCAATTATTTTTCTGTTACTTTAATCTTTCCTCATCCAGCATAAAAAGCAATGCTGGATGTGGACTAGATAGATATTCTTCTTTAGTTAACTAATAGATTATTGAACATCTTTACTCTTTTGTTACTTTTATTTTGCCTGTTACAGCATTAGAAATTAAAGCCTGTCTGTATTCTTTTAAGTTAGCTATCTGTTCTTCTGTTTTATCTATTAACTTATCTATTTTATTTATCTCTTTCTCAAGATAATTTGCTATTTCTTTTTGTTCTTCTAAAGATGGCACAATAGCAATAGATGATGCAACATCTCCAAGATAAACGCCACTTTGAGCACTTTGCTTAGCTTTTGATAATAACTCATCTTGAAAATAAGAAGTTTGTATTAAATAAAAAGCATATTCAGTCAAAAGATTTTCATTAGTCCCCATCATACAAACACTTCTTTGGAAAGCTACTTTTTCATCAATATTAAAAATAGCTACTCTACCTATCGTTCCAACAATAGTTAGCAACAAATCTCCTTTTTTCAAACTACTATTTGAAGTTATTGTCTCATAATCTTCTTCAGATATAAGACTTTCAGTATTTGATACTTTAACAGAACCATTTTGAATATTTTTAGCGCTAAGCAAAGGAATTCCTATATCTCTTCTACTAAAACTACCATGAGTTCCATCTTCAATAAATCTAGTAAGGTTTCGCAAACTCGTCATAGACCAATGTTCTGGTATCTCACCTAACCACTCAATTCCAGAATCCTTCATTTTTACATCAGAATCAAGTCCTTTAGTCACTGCCTGACTAATAGTAGCCTGTCGTTTTTCTGCTAATAATTCAATTAACTCTTCTTTCTTCTCAATCAATTTATCTATTCTACCGGTTTCTCGGTCAAGAAAATTAACAATAGCTTTTTTCTCATCCTTTGGCATATCTAGTACCATAAGATTTCTTAAAACATCTAACGATATAAAAGACTGAACTCCTCCTCTAGTCATTAACTCAAACTGAGTTTTTATAAATTTACTATCTAAAAAATATGATAATAAATTAGAATTAAAATTAGATTCACTAGTTTTAAAAAGAGCTACATTTTTTATAGAAAAAGCCTTTTCTGTTTTAACAACAACTGGATTACCAATAGTTCCAATCATAGGCATAATAACATCATTATTTTCTACATTAGAACGATTACTTATTTTTAAATGATCTTCAATTGAAATATGCTTAGCGTCTCTAAAATCAATTTCCCCATTTGTTATATCTTTAGTAGTAATCAAAGGTCTAGTTTCATTAGAAGGCTCTAAAAATTCAGGGGTATTATGTGTTCCATCTTTAACCTTCATTAAATATTTTAAAGAAACTATTTCCCAATGCTCTGGTATCTCACCTAACCATTCAACCCCAGAGTCTTTCATCTTATCATAACTAGGATACTTACTCACCAATCGTCACCTCACTTAAGAGGCCTAATATCTCATCTTCTAACTCCTTAATATCATTATCTATCTCTTCTAAATCTCTTAATTCCTCATACTCATAAAAATATCTAGTAAATGGTATCTCATAACCTATCTTAGTCTTATCATGATTGATCCACGCATCAGGTAAGTGAGGTTTGATCTCTTCATCAAAATAGTTATTGATATCTTCTTTTAAGGGGATATTCTCATACTCTCGCAGGTCAGAATTTGGCTTTTTATTTCCTTTCTTATCTCTAGCAGGTTCAGCTGTTTCATCTTCTTCACCAAAGGCTGCAAATAGAGCCTTCTTAATATAGACATACATCCGAATACTGATATCAGAAAAGATATCCTCCATCACATCCATAAACTCATTATGACTACTATAGACTTTACCAAACTCAAACTTCTCCTCTAGACCAGCGATAATCTGGGCTTGATACTCCTCACCATTCTTTCGCTCACCAATTCTCTGGAATCCATCTGTTTCTTTAAAGTCTTCTATAGTCTCTTCAGTAACCTGATAACTTCTTCTAATCGGCTGTTCTACAGCAACTCTCTGGTAACCAAAGTCTTGATTATCGAATATCTTACAGTATTCCCCCTCACTAAAGTCCTGATGAATCTGGGCAACCTCTTCTATCTGCTGAGCACTGATCTTACTTCGCTTATTACCTAAACTCTTTCTCATATCTTCATAAAAATCAACAGCATTAATCAACTGTACTTTACCCTTTCTCTCTTCAGTCTTATCACTAGTCAAGATCCAGATATAAGTAGCAATTCCTGTATTATAGAATAACTCCTCTGGCAGAGCTACAATAGTTTCTAACCAGTCATTTTCAATAATCCAACGTCTAATTTCACTCTCTCCTGAACCTGCTCCACCTGTAAATAATGGTGAACCATTAAAGATAATACCTAATCTACTACCCTCATCTTCTTTCATCTTAGATATCATATGCTGTAAGAATAATAATGAACCATCACTAACTCTTGGCGTTCCTGCTCCAAACCGACCATCAAAACCTAATTGGTCATGTTCATCTTCAATTTCATCTCTTACCTTCTTCCAGTTAACACCAAAAGGTGGATTAGACAACATATAGTCAAACTTTTCTCCTCGTAAGCCATCTTCAGTAAAACTATTACCAAACTTTATATTAGCAGTATTATGTCCTTTAAGTAACATATCTGATTTACAGATTGCATAGGATTCAGGATTTAACTCTTGTCCAAAAAGCTCTAAGTGGGCTTCAGGATTGACTTCTTCTACATATTCTTCTGCTACTGACAGCATACCACCAGTTCCACAAGCTGGGTCATATAATGTCTTTAACTTTCCTTCTTCATTCAATAGATCCTGAGAGTCTTCATTAAATAATAACTTAACCATTAATCTAATTACTTCTCGTGGTGTAAAATGCTCCCCTGCTGTTTCATTAGACTGTTCAGAAAACTTCCTAATCAATTCTTCAAATACATAACCCATCTCTAAATTAGTCATTACATCAGGATGTAAATCTATAGCAGCAAACTTCTGCATAACCTTAAATAATAGATTAGCATCATCTAATCTATCTATCTCTCGCTCAAAATTAAAGTAATCAATAATCTTTCTTACATTACTAGAAAAACCATTGATATAACACTTTAGATTATCGGCTATATGGTTCTGGTCTGCCTTTAACTTCTCAAAAGTAAATCCACTATGATTGTGAAAGCTATAGTCTTCCTCTAATATCTGATTAACTGTCTCATTCAACATTGGTTCTGGATTTTCTAGTCCCATATCTTCTAACTTGGCTTGTTGTTGATCTACTTCTTCAATAGTTGGTTCCAAGACACAATCTAACCGCCTTAAGACTGTAAATGGTAAGATTACTTTACCATAATCAGACTGCTTATAGTCTCCTCGTAAGATATCTGCTATACTCCATACGAAATTAGCTTTTTCTTTTACTTTTGCTTCTAAATTTCCTAATCCTAAACTATTTGCCATAATTAAGTCTCTCCTCTCATTTATAACTGTTACTTAAAGTTCCTTCAGTTCTAACCTCATCTTGCCACCTAGAATACCAACGCTTATAATCTGGAGTACAGACAGTAACATCCATTGAATACTCTTCTAGCACTTTAGGATGTAATCTACCATCATCAAAGTCATTAATCACAATTTTGTATTGATAATCTAACTTACGGCACTCCTGATATAATTCTTCAAGTTTCTCCCCATCAATATCCTTATGTAACTCTATTCTATCGGCTGAAAAATCAGTAAAATATTCATTGGCAAGTTTAAGTAATTTTTCGTCTTCTAAGACATAAAGTCCAATCATTAATAAAGCATCCTCTAATATATTTTCCCTAGTAGGAATCCAAGTTATTCTTCTCTGATCTTCTACTTCCTCGGGAAAGATATTTTGAGCAACTAGTGTCAAAGCCTCTGATAAGAATATATAATGGCTCGGATTAATCCCACCATGATTCGGATGAGCTCTACCTACTAAAATTTGCGCTGTCATTGTACCCACTATAAATCAACTCCCTATCTATAAAAGTCCAACTTTATTAATCTTATCTTATCATTTCTATATATGTACTTAATTACCTGCTAAGAAAATAAAGTCCTAATCTTTATCCAAAAATATCCCTCCAAAAACAAAAAATTCCCGAGCAGTTGGCCCGGGAATTAAAAAAATAAATAATATTTTTTATCAAAAACAAAAGCCTCGGAAAACCCGAGACTTTTCGCCGTAATCTATGTTAATTATAGCTTAACGACTTCTTCAGCTTGAGGTCCACGATCTCCCTCAACAACCTTAAATTCTACTGCTTGACCTTCTTCTAAGTTCTTGAATCCTTCTTCTTGAATTGCAGAAAAGTGTACGAATACGTCGTCTCCTGCTTCTCGCTCAATAAATCCATAACCTTTTTCTCCATCAAACCATTTAACATTACCTTGTTCTGTCATTATACAAACTCCTCCTAATAATTTAAAAATTTATCAATTGAACCACTTCATCAACTAACATACTACTATATTAACATAGCATTACACGATTGTCAAAAAATTATTATCTATTAAATAAATAATTTCATTACTTCTCAATCTTTGTCCCTGTATAAGTAAATTGATTTCGATTCATCTTAACATAATTTTTGCTACCTCTAGATTTAATATCTCCTATTATATTACCACAATTGTCACATACTAATTCATCCTCTTCAACCTTTCCATAAATTCTTCTTATCTTCTCTTCCCAACACCTTAATACTCTTCCTTTACCTATCTTCTTATATTTCAAAATCTTATCTTTACATTTCGCACATTTAATAGTTAACATTCTACCACTCCTTCTAGAGATAGTATCCAATTATATTAACAAAGATAAACAGGCGGGCCTATAGTTGGCCCGCCTATTCTTTAGTGATTTGGATTTTTAGCTACAACCTTGATTGCTTGAATTACTTTTAACTCAAAATCAACCTGGGGCTGATCTTCAAATTCATCTAAGCGGGTCATAACTTCCCCTCTAGAACTAGTAGTATACTTAGCTGGTAGTTGATTAAGAGCATGCGAGGCAATATCAAGCAGACACTGTTCACAAGTACAGACCTGTCCAAAATCATCTTCTGTTAATAATTCGGTTATCTTCTCTAAAACAACATCCTCAGTATGATTATGTAACCTCTCTTCTTTTATCTTCCCTAACTTCTCTATCATCTTAACTCCTCCACATTAAAATCTTTCAATTAAAGTCTACTCACTCTCAATTAATTGCCGATAGACAGATACACAAGCTCCAATACTTGTTGGATAAGTTACAAAGATTACAGGTAATAAAAATAAATGAGAAAAACTAACCATTATCAAAGCTACTACTAAAAATAAAAAAGCAAGTAACTTTATTTCCACTCCCCTAGTCAGATAAAAACTCTTCTTAAATGCTGCAAATAATTCTAATTCTTTATCTAGCATAAGATAACTAGCAAATAGAAATTTAGCATTTAAATAAGCTAATGTTCCTACTACTAATACCAACGATATAGTTAATAGTAACTGAGGATTTAACCCTAGAGCCATCTTCACTATCCATAAAGGAATAACTACTACTCCTAATAACACTATAAATCCAAGTAAAAACATAAATAATTTAATTGTAGTATCAAAATCTAAAATAATATCTTTAATATTAACCTCTTGCCTATCATATAATTTTAGGATTAAATTAATAATACCAAAGGTAAGTAAGATCCGTACTAAATTAAAAATAACTTGGCTTTTAAAGTTAAATGCTAAACCTAAAGCAAACATAATAAACCATAAAAAAGTGGAAAAGAAGAATAAACTAAAATTCTTTTTAAGTATATCCCAGCCAAAATTAAAAGCTTCTGTAATAGAAAAACCCTTCTCTGCCATATTCATACCCCTTTTCTAAAGATCAAAATAAAGATTATATAGTACACATCTTTCTTTTATCTATATACAAAATTAGATAGTTTTAATAAAACTCCTACCTAATTATTATTATTTTATTAAATTTTAGTTATTTTAATAATTATACTATTACAGGATACATAAAGCAATTCATTTAAAAGATAAATATGAAAAGCCTAGGTCAACTGGTCTAGGCTTTTCATATTACTAAAGATCAATATCTTCTAAAAAGATAGGTTCCTCAAAACTTAGATCTGAATTGACTACCAATTTACGATAGACAAAAGCAACTGCTCCTAAGCCAAGAGGTAAGCTAAGAAAGACCAATCCTAAGAAAAACCCAGGAAAAACCCCTAATAAATTAATAATCATTGTTGATAACCACAAACAGACCAGTCTAATAGTATGTCCTTCTGTTAAATGATAACTCAACTGTAAGGATGATATTAGATCTACATCCTTATCTATAATAAAATACCCTGCAAAGAAGAATCTAATAAATAAGAAAAAACCTACTAAAAATAAAATAAAACTAATAACTTGACTATTAAATGCTCCTGCTAAAGCACTCATTAAAGCTGAGGCTAAATAAAAAACCAAAGTTAATAAAAATAACGTTCCACAAATCTTACGCTTAAAAATTAAATCTTGCCATTCAACTTCAAGATCATCATATAATCTTAAGATTATATTAACTACCCCTAAAGTAACTACTAACTTAACATATTCAGTCACAATACCTAATAAAGAATTTACTTTGGGAGTAACTGCACTTAAAGAAAAAATTACTCCCCAAATCAATAACGGGCCAACTAACTTCCCAAAGTTATCTCTAATATTCTCCCAACTAACTTTAAAAGCCTCCATAATATCAAAACCATCATCAGCCATCTTTATCCCTCTTTTCTATTAAGAATCATAGTATTTTATTCAATGGCTGATTAGATAGTGATATATTTAGTATCCTACTCTAAAATTCACTCTATTCTTTAGAGGTTGACCTTTCATATAAGACTCTAAGTTCTTACTAAAGATATCATACAACCTTTTTGAATTGGTAGGCGAATAGCCAGAACAATGAGGTGTAATAATTACATTAGATAGTTCCCATAAAGGACTATCTTCTGGTAGTGGTTCAGGAGTAGTAACATCTAATCCAGCCCCTGCTATCCAACCTTCAGTTAAAGCCTTTATCAAATCATTCTGTACAACTAACTCCCCACGCCCAACATTAACTAAGAAAGCATCTTTCTTCATCAACTGTAACTCTTGTGCTGAAATTATTCCTTTAGTCTCTTCTGTAATCGGTAAAGATAAGATTATATAATCTGACTCCTTTAGTACTTGGTTAATTTCATCTTGAGTATATAACTTATCTACATAATCAGGAACTTGATCTACTGTCCGTTTCAGTGCCAATACTCTAGAGCCTAAAGCTTGAGCACGTTTAGCAACTTCTCTTCCTATATTCCCAAAACCAATTATTCCACAAGTAGAACCATAAATATCTCTTCTTGCTCTTACTGATTGCCATTCTTTCTGCTGTTGTTGCTCAAAATACTGAGATAGATTATTATTAAAAGCTAAAATCATACCTAAAATATGTTCAGCTATTGGCAAACCATAAACACCACTAGAATTAGTCAAAATAATATCTTGGTTATGATACAAACTTTGATCTATATACTTACTTGCACCAGCACTTGGTAGATGTAACCATTTCAAATTTTCTGCCTTCTTTAGATCTTCCTTCTTTGGCCAACCAAATATAATATCTGCTTTTTTTATCATTTCAGTAGTAACTTCATCTGCTTGAAGATTAGTAATTGCAACTTGAGGAGCCATCTTTTTTAAACTAGATAACTGACTTTGGTCAAAGTCTGCACCAAACATAATTAAAATCTCAAGATTATTAGTCACTTTATCTCCTCCTTTGTATATTACAATTATAAACCAATTTTATTGTATATTTCAATTAATTTAAATAGGCTGTTATTATATTTATGTATTATAGAAGGTTATTTATGCAAAGGTGATATTTCTCTTTCAGTAACATAGCCATCAGTTAATAGTATTATATACGACCAATACCTAGCTAAATAACTTAAATGCTACTATAGACAGGTTATAATCTAACCTGAACTATCGATAATATTAATAAGAGGGAGGGGATACTATGACTGAAGATGGCGTCAATAGAATTACAAAGACATCTCCAATTACTAAAACAAATCAGTATCATGACCATGCTTATAAACAAAATAAAGGTCGACAACAAAAGAAATCAAAAAAGAGTGACTTTCTTACTCTAACAGAAGAGCTTAAAGACGATAAGAAAGAGAAAAAAGAAGATAACCAAAAAGAATCTTATTCAGAATTAGAAGAAAAACTAAAGGTTGATACTGATAAATGGGGGATAGAGACTATTTCTAACCAAATTTTAGATTTGATCAAAGAAAAATACCAACAAAATCCAACTAAATTAAAGTCTTTCCATAAACAAGTTAAAAAGATTATTAATATTAGTTATAAGAAAGCACATAAAGCACTAGAACCTCTCCCAACAGATAGCGAAAAATTAATTACTGCTACTTATAAAGAGACAAGAAAAAAACTAAAAGAATGGACTATAAATAAAACTGAATCATCGCAACTAGCACCTAAAAACTTAACATTAAAAACCTTGCAAATAGAAATGACTGAATTATTTTTGGAGCAAGGTCGTTACTTCAAAGAACAAAAAACTTTACAACCAACTATTAATCTAAAAGGATAAACCAGCCCCTAATAAGATAAATACCGCCCTATAGGGCGGTATTTTATAATTTATAAACCTGCTTCTTCTTTTAATAGACCAGCTTTATCAGTTCTCTCCCAAGGTAAATCTAAATCAGACCGCCCAAAGTGACCATAGGTTGCTGTCTGGCGATAAATTGGCTGCCTCAAATCTAATTCTTTAATAATCTCACCTGGACGTAGATCAAAGTGCTTATCAACTAATTCTTCAATCTTATCCTCTTCAAGCTTAGCGGTACCAAATGTATCAACCATAATTGATACTGGATGAGCTACTCCAATAGCATATGATAATTGTACCTCACATTTATCTGCTAAACCTGCTGCTACTATATTTTTAGCTACATAACGAGCAGCGTAAGTAGCAGATCTATCTACTTTAGTAGCATCTTTACCAGAGAATGCTCCTCCACCATGGCGTGCCATACCACCATAAGTATCAACAATGATCTTTCGTCCTGTCAATCCAGCATCTCCTTGCGGACCACCAATTACAAAGCGACCAGTTGGATTGATATAATATGTAGTCTCTTCATCTAATAAATCAGCATCAATAACTGGCTTTACTACCTCTGCAACTAAATCCTCTCGTAGATCTTCTAGTTCAATTTCAGGATGATGCTGAGTAGAGATAACAATTGCATCAATTCGTACTGGCTTGTCTCCTTCATACTCTACTGTAACTTGAGTCTTGCCATCAGGTCGTAGATAATTTAGTGACCCTTCTTTTCTTACTTTAGCCAACTGCTGGGCCAACTTATGGGATAGAGTAATTGGTAAGGGCATCAACTCTTCTGTTTCATTAGTAGCATAACCAAACATAATGCCCTGATCTCCTGCCCCAATCTCTTCTTGGGCCCCTTCTTTAGATTCCAAAGCCTCATCAACTCCCATAGCAATATCAGGAGACTGTTCGTCAATAGAAGTTAAGACTGCACAAGTTTCAGAGTCAAAACCATATTTGGCCCTTGTATAACCTATATCTTCAATAGTTTCTCGCGCAACTTCCGAAATATCAACATAACAATCGGTAGAAATTTCACCAGCTACTAAGACCATTCCTGTAGTAACTGTTGTTTCACAAGCTACTCTAGCCGCTGAATCCTCTTCTAAGATAGCATCCAAAACAGCATCAGAAATCTGATCTGCCACCTTATCTGGATGACCTTCTGTTACTGATTCAGATGTAAAAAAGTATCTTTCTGACATAATTATTACCTCCTATATTTAATCCACAATTAATAATCACTAACTGCTAATTAAAATCTATCTATTATTTTTCCGCAACTAACTAAAATAATTTCTTATTAAAATAAAAAAACTCTCCTAACTGGAGAGATAATAAGCTACTCAATACATCTCCCAGAAAAAAGACTGGCAGGAATTAGCACCTTTCCTTCTCAGGCGGTTGCTGAGCTTCATAGGGCCTGTCCCTCCACTACTCGTGATGTATTATTCTATTTTTTAATCAACTTAATTCTATCATAACCAATTTAATATGTCAATTATCATAAGATTATATCTTATCAACTGCCTTTTTTAACCTCTGTAAACCTTCCTTTAATACTGATTTAGGACAAGCTATATTAATCCTTTGAAATCCACTTCCCTGCTCTCCAAAGATTGGCCCAGGATTTAAAATCAACTCCGCTTCTTTAAATAATAAACTTCTAATCTCTTTATCAGTCAAACCTAATTCTCTAAAATCTAACCAGACTAAATAGGTACCTTCTGGTTCAATAACATTTATTTGAGGTATATTCTCTTCTATATAACTTTGCAAAAACTCTAAGTTATTCTTTAGATAAACTAAAAGTTCATCTAACCATTCTTCTCCTTTATTATAAGCTGCCCTAGCTGCTGTAACTGCAAATATATTTGGCCTTCCTACCCCTGTACTCTCTAAAGTATGTTGAAATAACTCTCTAATATTCTGATTAGGAATAATAATATTAGAAATCTGAATACCTGCAATATTAAAAGTCTTTGTGGGAGCATTACAGATTACAGAATTTTGTTTAAATTCTTCTGAGAGAGAAGAAAATACTTGGTGTTCATTATCTGACAAAATCAAATCAGAATGAATCTCATCTGCAATTATAATTACGTCATTTTTATTACATATTTCCCCTAATTTCCTCAATTCCTCTTCACTCCAGACTCTACCAACTGGGTTATGAGGACTACAAAGAATCATAAGTTTAACTCGCGAGTCAAGTTTTTCCTCTAAATCTGCAAAGTCCATCTGATAACTAGCACCATCAAATTGTAAAGGATTATCAACTACATGACAGCCATTATTCTCTACTACTTCATAAAAAGGATAGTAGACAGGTGATTGAATAACTACCTTATCACCTTGATTAGTCAAAGCTCTAACTAACATATTCAAAGCTGGAACTACCCCTGGACTAATAGAGATCCAATCTTTCTTTACTTCCCATTGCTGGCGTCTTTTCATCCACTGGATAACTGCATCATAGTATGAGTCATATCCTCCAGCATAGCCAAAAATACCATGCTCTACTCTTTTAGCAAGAGCTTCTCTGACTGCTTTAGGGCTCTTAAAGTCCATATCTGCTACCCACATAGGTAACATATTATCATCACCAATTGTATCCCACTTTAAAGAATCAGTATCTCTCCGATCAATTACATCATCAAAATTAAACATAAAATAATCCCCCTTACTTATACCTTAACTTTTATTTGATTATCCAGCTTAATTCCATCTGTGTTTGTTTGGCATTGATAAGCATAAACTTCTACTCCTGCATCTATAGTTTCTTCTAACTTTTGAGCAAAGTCAAGATCAATTCTACGACAAGGAGTAAAATAATCAATATTCTGACGTTGAATAATAAATAAAACTACACTACGATAGCCCTTTTGATGAGCCTCAATCAACTCATCTAGATGTCTACGCCCTCGCTTTGTAGGAGCATCCGGAAATTTAGCTATCTTATCTTCTACTAAAGTAACTGATTTAACTTCTATTAAACATTCTTCTTCTCCATTACGTAATAAAAAATCTAATCTACTATTACCAACAGTATATTCAGCAATAACCTCTTGATAATCTTTAAACTCAGAAAAAAAGTTCGTTTCTAAAGCTTGGTTAACTAACTTATTAGGTAATCTAGTATCTAATGAAATCAACTCTCCATCTTGCTCAATCAATAATAAATCATACTCTGTCTTTCGACCTGGCTTAGCCTCATGCTTAACAAATACCTTGGCCCCTGGCAACATTAGCTCCTCTAGCCGACCTGGATTAGGTAAATATGCCTTAATCTCCTCTCCATCTAAATCTACTATAGCTACAAATCTATTAGGCCGTTCAATTAACTTACCTACTTCTAAATTTTCAAATTCAATTTTAGACATCTATATCTCTCCTTTGTAACTTCTATAGGTGAAAAATAACTTTATATCAATAACATTTCACTATCAAAGGATAAACTCATTCACTTCTTTGTTTCAATTTGTAATTTAATTACTAAAATTTACAGGTTGCTAAAGATATATTATGTATGTTACCATAAGCTTGTCCTAAAAAAGGAGGTGCCAAATTTGTTACCAAAGAAAACCAAAGTTGGTCTTATCTTTATGGTTATCTTGTTACTCTTACTCTCAGTAACAACAACTAGCTATGCTTATACAAAATATACTGTTGCAAATGGAGATTCATTATTCAAAATTTCCCTTAAGTTCAATACAAGTATGTCTAAATTATCAACATTGAATAACCTTAATAATCCAAATCTTATCTATACCAATCAGACCTTACTATTACCTGATAGTAACCCTAATTACTCAAATGGTAGTAATTCAACTGATTATAATAGTGGTTACCAACGTATTAGTTATAATTCTAAAACAGATGAGCAGACCTCTTCTCAACCAGAAGAACCTGCTAAAAAGATGTATCGTCGCGGGCCAAAAGTCAAAAAGATAGCTCTAACCTTTGATGACGGTCCAGATACTAAATATACACCTCGTATTCTAGAGATATTAAAGAAATATAATGTCAAAGCTACCTTCTTTTTACTTGGTAAATTAGCAGAAAAACATCCTGAAGTCGTCAGAAAGATTAAAGCTGATGGACATATAATTGCTAATCATAGTTGGTCTCATGCTAACTTAACTAAACTAAGTAAAGCAGAACTAAGCCAAGAGCTTAATGATACTTCAAAAGCACTTGAAAGAATCACTAATTACAAAACGATCTTACTAAGACCTCCTTATGGAGCTGTATCTGATAAATTACTAGATCGACTAAAAGGTACCGATTACGAAATTATCCACTGGTCTGTTGATTCTTTAGACTGGAAGTCAAAAACTAAAGAAGAGATCTTAAATCGTGTTCTACCAAAGATACATGATGGAGCAAATATTCTCTTCCACTCTGCTGGAGGGCCAACTCAAGACTTAAGCCCTACTGTTAAAGCCTTACCAGTAATTATTGAAACCTTACGTGAGCGGGGATATAAATTAGTCACTGTAGATAAACTATACTCCCTTCCTGCCTATGGATAAAATCAAATAAATAAAACTAGGAGTAGATTACATAATCTACTCCTAGTTAATATCTTATTTAGTTTCAGGCTCCTTTACTAATAGCACTGCAACTATCATTCCTAATATTGCAAGACCAATAGTTGGATAGAAAACATATGAATAACTCCCTAAAACATCTCTGATTTTACCTGAGAATAAGTTTCCTAATACAGCTCCTACACCATAGGCAGTAAATAGAAAACCATAATTCTTACTATAGTTCTTACTTCCAAAGAAGATTCCAGTAGCAGTCGGAGCTATAGCCAACCAACCACCTAGATTTAACCAGAATAGAGCAAAAGCAATACTGTAAAGAATCATGTCACCTTCTCCAGCATTCAACATTAAAATAGAAGCTACAATTATTAAAGAATAAGAAATTAAAGCCGCCTTTTTAGGATTCAACTTATCTGTAAGGCTACCAAAGATAGGTCTTCCAACTCCATTAAAGATAGCAAATAAAGAAACTAAGAAAGCAGCAGTACTGGCTTCTAAATTAATTATCTCTTCTGCTACAGGACTTGAAATTCCAATAGCCATCAACCCTATTAAAGTCCCTATAATAAAACATGTCCAAAGTCCATAAAAACTTTATGTCTTAACCATCTCTTTTGTATCAAAATTTATAATTTCTGATTTGTTATCTTCATTATTACCTGACTCTACATCTAAATTTTTGTCTGGAAACTTCAAAGGAATAGATAAGACTGTAATGATAATTCCAAAAGTAATACCTAAAACTTTAAAAGCTGTAAAAGGACCATAATTAGTTACCAACCAGTTAGCTACTGGAGCAGTTACAAAAGGAGATAAACCAAAACCTCCTAGAGTCAACCCCACTGCTAATCCTTCTTTATCAGGAAACCACTTAGCAGCTACTGCCATTGGAGCACCATAAGCTATTCCTACTCCCATTCCCGCAACTACACCATAAGTTATTGTCAATACTGTAATACTAGAAGTATACCCCGATACAAGCCAACCAATGGAGACTAATAATCCACCAACTATAGTCATTATCCTTGGCCCATACTTATCAATAAATCCTCCAGCAATTGGCATTCCTACTGCATAAAATACCAGAAACAACATATAAGGCAGACCACTTTCAGTTGCCCCTATATTGAAAGATTCTTCTATTGGTTTTCTAAAAACACTCCAAGAATAGACAGTCCCCATACACATAAATATTATAAGACCTAAGGGGATATAAAACCATCTCTTATTCCCTACAGAACTATTTGATTTTGATATACTTTCCAAAATTACTTCCTCCTTATTATTTAATAATTTAACTTAGTATAATTATAGTAACAGATAGAAATAGCTTTATCAAGTAATGGGTTCATGATTATACATTATAATTAATTATTATAAGACTTATGATCAATCTCTTCAACCTTTAGATATCTACTCTTTAACTATCTTTTATAAAGACAAAAAAGGTCAACACCTGATTAGCTATTAACTAACAAGGTATCGACCTACTGATTACAATAAAGCTATCACACTTTAGTCAAATTTATGCTTAACAACTCTAACATCTTCTAAATAGATTATACCAGCATATTTTGAATTTAAATATTTATCATATAGCTTTTCAGCTATATCAATTGCCTCTTCCTCATCTTCTATTATTATTTCAATTCTAATATTTTCACCAAAGTTACTAAGTCCCCCAGAGATTGATCTAATATCTCTATCACCTTGTCCAGAAACATCCTGATAAATAGTGTAAGCTTTAATATCTAGAGATTCTAAATAATCTATTATACGAGAACAAATAACTCTTTCAGTTATCATAATAATCTTTTCTACTTTTTTTAACATATCATTTACACCTCCCTGATTTCAAATTAAGAAACCATAGTTGCAATCTGATAGTATAACGGAATCCCTATTAAAACATTAAAAGGGAAGATAATACCTAGACTCATACCAAGAGCCAAAGATGGATTGGCATCTGGAAAAGTACTTCTCATTGCTGCTGGTGCTGAGATATAAGATGCTCCAGCAGCTAAAACTGCAAAAATCGTCGCTCCGCCAGGACTTAGACCAATAAAAGTAGCTAATAGTATAGTTGTAACAGCCTGGAATATTGGAAGTAGTATTGCTAATACAAATGTAACTGGCTTAACTTCTTTAAGTTCAGATAATCTTGAACCAGCAAGTAATCCTATATCAAGCATGAATATACTGAATATTCCTTTAAACATATCATCATAAAATAACATAATACTTTTAGTTCCTTCATGACCTGTTATTAAACCAATTACAAAGCTACCTAAAATTGCTACTGTTGATTTAGATGTCAAAGATTCACGTAATATACTGATTAAGTTATATTCATCTTCAGTAGCTTTTTGGTCTAAACCTGCATGACCTAAAAATATACCAGCAATTAAAGCCGCTGTATCCATAAAAGGATATAAAGCAGGTACAAATTCTTCAAAGTTGGCCCCAATTTGATTAAGAAAGACTATAGCAGTAGTCAGTGTTACACTACTACAAGCTCCATAATGCCCTGCTATAGAGCCAGCATTTGATGAATCAAAGCCTATCTTAGACATAACAAAATATACAAAAGTCGAGATTGAAATACCCATAATAATTGCTGCAATTACAGGTACTATTACTTCTACAATACCTGTTTTATTAACTGCTATACCTGCTTCTAAACCAATAGAAATTAAAACAAATAAAGTGATAGCTGTTCCTATTGAATCAGGTATCTCCAGGTCTGATTTAATTACTACAGCAATAACTCCTAATACAAAGAACAATATTGACGGAGATAACATATTACTAAAAGCCAATTCTAAAGAAACCATTTCCTTTAACACCTCTTAGATAATTTTATTCTTCTAATAATATTCTTAATCATTTACAGAAACCCATACTAAATATCCTAGAATAACTTTATAAATATTTAGCAATCTGATTTCAAAATTTCACATTATTATCACCTCAAAGATCTTTTTTATTTAAATAAAAAAGGTCAACACCATATTAACTAAGACCAAACTAGTTAACTACGGTGTTGACCTGCATTTGACTGGTATAGAATACCTTTCTACTGCCTATCAACTGAATTTTTATTTTTATAATTTTTACTATAACAGTATTAAAAACTTTAATACTGCTAAACTAAAATTATATAACTATCATTAGTGATTACTAAGATATTATATTAAAAGTTAATCGGTTTATCTTCAACTGCCCCTTAATTTAAAATAGGCCTTTGAAAATCTCCCGACATTATTCTAATAATTAAGAGCTTATTCTTTTCTCTAAATTAGATGATAATTTAAAGACCATAATTCGTTCACCGGTTTGCGTGCTAATATCAGTATGAAACATAACTACTTCTTCACCAGTCTGCTCTCTAATAATTTCATCTAATTGTTCTCTACCTGCTTCTACCAAATCCGCACGAATTCTCTTAATAGACAACAAACCTTCCTTGGTTTCAGAAAGTTTATGTTCAGCAGGTGTTAATATTCCCTTCAAAACAACAATTATCATATCCCGAAGAATATCTGCCTTCACCATAACAGAGCCTCGGCCTAGAAATTCCTTCTCCCACTGTGTTAATGCATTACTAATTTCTGCTTCCATTTGACCTTTTGTCATAGTTTAATCCTCCCAATTAAAAAATGGAAAGAATCTTTAAAACTTATTAATTTCTAAATAATAACATATCATCTTTAAAAGTATATTGTCAAGTAATTATTCATGATAAATATTAAATCAATACCCATATTAACATAATCGGCCTCAAATAGAAATTTTGACTTTAACTGTCAACTGTACACTATACACTGTTAACTATTCAATAACCTTCTCTGCCTCTTTAACTAATTCTTCTGGCACTTCTAAATTAATTTTATCAGCTGCTTTACGATTTATAATCAGACTAGTATCCTTAGTATATTCTACTGGCATCTGACCTGGATCTTTACCAGCTAAAACCTTAGCCGCAACCTGACCAGACTTTCTACCTAATTGATAATAATCAATTCCTAAAGTAGCTACAGCTCCAGCTTCTACTAAGCTATTGTCTGCTACTACTAATGGTAGTTTATTCTCATTAGCCACTTTAACCACTGATTGAATAGCAGAAGCAACTGTATTATCAGTTGGAATATAAATAGCATCTACTCGACCAGTCAGTGACTGAGCTGCTTGATAGACTTCACTACTAGATGTAACAGTAGCTGATACCAATTCTAATCCTAACTCTTTTGACTTCTCTTTAGCTAAATCAGCTAAAAAGACTGAATTACTCTCTCCTGAGTTATAGATAATTCCTATCTTCTCAATTCCAGCATCTAACCTTTTGAATAATTTAAATTGTTCTCCCACAGGAGTCAGATCACTAGCTCCTGTTATATTATTACCAGGTTGTTGGTAACTATCTACTAAACCAGCTTTTTTAGGGTCAGTAACTGCTGAAAAGATAATCGGTGTCTCTTCAACTGTATTAGCTACTGCCTGAGCAGTAGGTGTTGCTATAGCTAAGATCATATCTAATTTATCTTGAGCAAAGCTATTAGCTATTGTTTGTACAGTTGACATGTCACCTTGAGCATTTTTATAATCATAAATAACATCTTCCCCTAGCTTATAACCTTGTTCTTTAAGCTCATCAATAAATCCTTTACGAGCTGCATCTAAAGCTGGATGTTCTACAATCTGAGTAATCCCTATCTTAATCTTCTCTGCTTGTTTAACTGCCTGTTGACTACTACAACCTACCATGATACTTCCTACTACAACTACTAACAATAAAACCCCTACCATTCTACTCTTCATCCACTATTCCTCCTTATATAAGAATTAGTGTCAGGAATCAGTATTCAGTAGCAAGTGAGTAAAGTAAGAGGTGAAAAGTAAGTAAGGGGTTAATATATTAACCCCTTACTCCTTACTCCTTACTCCTGACTACTCACAACCCCTACTCATCACTTATAACTCGTCACTCCCCACTTACTCATTCCTCACACTAGTTACTCACTACTAATTACTCACTACTACTTACCCTAATAACATTCTATCATTAGTCAATCGATGACCACTGACCTTATTAAACTGCTCTAGTAGATCATTAATTGTCATCTTAGATCTTTCTTCTCCAGCAATATCAAGAACGATCTGACCATCATCCATCATAATAGTACGTGTCCCTAAATCTAAAGCATCATCTAAATCATGAGTTACTGTCAAAGTCGTTAAATTATGCTGTTTAACCAACTTTTTGGTAATCTTAGTAATCTTTTCTGCTGTCTTAGGGTCTAAAGCAGCAGTATGCTCATCTAATAATAAAATACTTGGTTCTTCAATAGTTGCCATTACCAAGGTCAATGCCTGACGTTGCCCACCTGATAATAGACCTACTTTATCATCTAATCTATCTTCTAACCCTAAATCTAAGATACTTAATTCTTCTTTAAACTTCTCTCTTCGATTTCCTGTTACACCTTTTCTTAGACTTAGACTACCTTTACGCTTCAAGGCCAGGGCCAAATTCTCAGCAATCGTCATATTAGCAGCTGTCCCTTGGAGTGGATCTTGGAAGACCCGACTTACTAAGTTGGCCCGTTTAAAGTCAGAATCAGAAGTTACATCTTGACCATCTATTAGCACCTGACCACTAGTCAACTGGTAACTACCAGCTACTGCATTTAATAAAGTTGACTTACCAGCACCATTACTACCGATTACTGTTACAAATTCTCCTTCACCTAGAGTTAAATCTACTCCTCGTAAAGCCGTATTCTGGTTGATTGTCCCTGGATTAAAGACTTTTTTAGCCTTTTTTAACTTCAGCATCTTCTAACACCTCTCTCTTGCCCCATTTCTCCTTAATAGTTGGAGCACCTAATGCGACTATTACTAATACAGCTGTAATCAATTTTAAGTCATTTGGGTTCAAATTCATCCGTAAAGCCAATGTAATTACTCCACGATAAATAATAGAACCAACTACTACACCTAAAGTAGCCCACTTAATACCTTTCTTTCTAACTACAGTTTCACCAATAATAACTGATGCAAGTCCGATAATAATCATACCAATTCCCATTTTAACATCAGTAAAACCTTGATACTGGGCTACTAAAGCTCCAGCTAAAGCTACTAGACCATTAGATAAAGCTAGACCTAGTATTACAGTATTATCTGTATTAACACCTAAACTTCTAATCATATCCTTATTATCTCCAGTAGCTCGTAAAGCAAGACCTAACTCAGTATTTAAAAACCAATCAATAGCCAGCTTAATGATTGCTACTGTTACTACAAAGAACAATAGGATACTCATCCGTTCTGATAAGTTAAGAAAATCAAATAAACCAAAAACTTTTGGTTTCCCTAATAGCGGAATGTTGGCCCGGCCCATAACTCGTAAATTAATTGAATATAAAGCAGTCATAGTTAATATACCAGATAATAAACCAGTAATCTTTAATTTAGTATTTAAAAGACCAGTAATCATTCCTGCTACCATCCCACAAATAAAAGCAACTACTGTAGCTAATAATGGAGGCTGACCAGCTAAAATCAACCTAGCAGCCACTGCTGCTCCTAAAGGAAAACTACCATCAACTGTTAAATCAGGAAAGTCTAAAATTCTAAAACTGAGATAAACTCCTAAAGCCATAATTGCAAATACTAATCCCTGTTCTGTTGGATTCAGTAGAATATTCAAATTCATAACTTCCACCTCTATTTAATTACTTTTTCTGCCTGTTTAGTTAATTCTTCTGGTAATTCTAGATTCATCTCTTTAGCCGCTTTACGATTAACAACTAACTTAGTCTCTTGAGCATACTGAATTGCCATCTTTGCTGGAGACTTTCCTTCTTCTAATACCTTAATAGCCATCTTACCAGTCTGTCTTCCTAACTGATAATAGTCAACTCCTAAGGTAGCTAAAGCTCCAGCTTCAACAGAATTACTTTCTCCTGTTATCAATGGTAAGTTATTTTCATTTGCTACCTTAATAACTGATTGAATAGCCGATACTACAGTATTATCAGTTGGTACATAAATAGCATCAACCCGACCTGTTAATGATTGAGCAGCTTGATAAACTTCACTACTAGAAGTAATTGTAGCTTCAACTAAATCTAAACCTAACTCTTTTGCCTTCTTTTTAGCCAAATCAGCTAAAAATACTGAATTGCTTTCTCCCGAATTATAAATAATTCCTACCCTTTTAATATCTTGATTCAATTTATTAAATAAAGCAAGTTGCTTACCTACTGGAGTTAAATCACTAGTTCCAGTTAAATTACCACCTGGTTGTTCATAACTATCAACTAGTCCTGCTTTTTTAGGATCAGTTACAGCTGAAATCAAAATAGGAGTATCATTGATAGCATTTGCTACTGCTTGAGCAGTCGGTGTGGCTATTGCTAGTATCATATCTAAGTCATCTTGAGCAAAGTTAGTTGCTATTGTCTGTGCAGTTGACATATCTCCCTGAGCATTCTGCAGATCATATACTATATCTTCTCCTTCTTTATATCCTTGCTTATTTAACTCATCAACAAAACCTTTCTTAACTGCATCTAAAGATGGATGCTTTACAATCTGAGTAATTCCCACTTTTATCTTATTATTCATCTCTGTAGCTTGTTGACTACTACATCCTACCACCAAAACTAAGAGTAATAATAATACCACTAAATATGATAATTTTCTACTCATCTACTAATCCTCCTTTGAATTCTTTAAAATAAATAAAACCCACTTCCAGTAGAAGTGGGTATAGTTATCCCCATAAAATTAACTATGATCTACTTCTACCTACTCTCCTACTCCTTTTATAACCTTACTTCTACCATACTACTCACTACTATAAATTATAATGACTTAGCTAAAATTATAGCTGACAGTCTACCTTATGTCAAGAATTACTAACTTCTAAATCCTTCTAATACTTCTTTGGCATACTCTTTAGCTCCAAATAAAGAATGATCACGATAATTACCACATTCTTTAGCAGTTGTAGCTTCTACTTCTTCTTCCTTTAAAGTCTGTTCTAAAGAAGTAACTAATGCCTCTTCTACTTTCTCAAGATTCATCTCTCCCACTTTACTTAAATAAAATCCTGTTCGACAACCCATTGGTGAAATATCAATAATATTATCTATCTGCTGACGCATAAATTTAGCCATTAAATGTTCTAAACTATGCAAAGCAGCAGTAGAAATAGCCCCTTGATTAGGCTGCATAAATCTTAAGTCATACTTTTGAATTATATCACCGCTAGGAGTAGTTATTTTACCAGCTTCTCTAACATAAGGAGCATCTACTTCTCTATGATCAAGCTTAAAACTCTCTACTTCAATCTCATCCATGACTACTCCTCCTTATTCTAAAATTGTAGTTACTTTATCTAATATTTTAGTAGCAATCTCTAACTTATCGGCTTGAGGTAATTCAGCTTCTTCTTCTTGACTGATAATCGTAACCCTATTATCAGATGCCCCAAAACCAGTTGTTGTAGCTGTAATATCATTAGCTACAATTAGATCAGTTTTCTTTTTCTTTAATTTACTCTGAGCATTAGTAATCAGATTATCAGATTCAGCAGCAAATCCAACTAATATTTGCCCTTTCTTTTTCTCTTCTCCTAAAGTAGCTAAAATATCCTTAGTTCGCTCTAACTCTAAAGTTAAACTTCCAGTATCTTTCTTAATCTTATTCTCTGCTACTTGAGCAGGGCGATAATCAGCAACTGCTGCTGCCATAATGATTATATCCTGTTCTTCTTGTTGGCTAATTACTTGCTGATACATCTCCCTAGCAGTAGTTACTTCAATCAACTTACAGCCTTTAGGCTGAGTTAAGTTGGTAGGAGCTGAAACTAAAGTAACCTCTGCTCCTCTAGCTTGAGCCGCTCTAGCCAAAGCATAACCCATTCTACCTGAAGAATGATTACCTATAAAGCGAACTGGATCTAAAGATTCTTTAGTTCCTCCAGCAGTAATTAGCACTTTCTTATCTACTAAATCATCTTGTCCTTGATTCAATAGATAGGCACTACTTGTCTTAACAATCTCCTCTGGCTTTGGAAAGCGACCTCTACCTTCATAGCCACAAGCCAAGTAACCTTTATCAGCCTCAATCATCTTATAGCCTTGCTCTTTCAGATAGGACAGGTTATCCTGTACAATTGGATTCTCATACATATTAACATTCATTGCCGGGGCCAAAACTACTTCAGCCTGAGTTGCCATTACAGTAGTAGATAGCATATCATCGGCAATTCCATTGGCTATCTTACCAATAATATTGGCTGTAGCAGGTGCAAGTAACATTAAATCTGCCTTATCAGCCAAAGAAATATGCTCTACATCCCACCTTTTAGGTTCAGAGAACATACTTACAACTACTGGATTATGACTAATAGATCGAAAAGTAAGAGGTTTAACAAATTCAGTAGCCGATTCTGTCATAATAACATGTACCTCAGCCCCTAATTTCTTAAATCGACTTGTAATCTCTACTGCCTTATAAGCAGCTATTCCACCTGTTACACCTATAATAACAGTCTTATCTTCTAACATAACGTCACCTATTCTTCTTCAATATTAGGTTCTATCTTGCCAGCAGCCAATTCTTCTAAAGCCTTAGAGACTACTTTTCTTCCTGTATATTCCTCTAAAAGCTGAGCTTCTTTATCATTTAATTCTTTAGCTCGATTAGCTGCAGTTAAAATATTAGCAAATTTTGATCTACCATTCTTTAAGATTTTATTAATTGGTGGTTCAGATAAATGCATCTTAACCCCTCCTTAGAATTATAATTTACATCTTTCAGCAATAATAACCGCTTCAAGTTTATTAACAGCTTTTTCTACCTCGTCATTTACAATTAAATAATCATAATGTTTTCTTTCTTCTAATTCATCTTTTGCATTTTTCATTCTAGTATTGATTGCTTCTTTACTTTCAGTACCTCGCTTAGTGATTCGATCTTCTAATTCTTCTAATGAAGGTGGGGCCAAAAAGACAAATATTCCTTCATCAAACTTCTCTCTTACTTGTTTAGCACCTTGAATATCAATTTCTAAGATTACATCTTTACCTGACTGCAATGTCTCTTCTACATATTTTATTGGAGTTCCATAATAATTATTATGTACTTTGGCCCATTCTAGAAATTCATCCTTATCTACTAAGGATTCAAATTCCTTTTTTTTCATAAAAAAGTAATCTTCCCCATTTTTCTCACCTTCTCTAGGCTCTCTAGTTGTAGCAGATATAGAGTAACAAATATCATTATAATTCTCTAATAAAGCCGCTAATACAGTTCCTTTCCCTACACCAGATGGCCCAGATAAAACTACTAAATTTCCTCGTTCTTCAATCATTCTAGTTCGCCCTCCTAAATTATTCCTCAGCGTCGTCATCTAAACGCTGTGAAACTGTCTCTGGTTGGACAGCAGATAAAATAACATGATCACTATCTGTAATAATTACTGCCCTAGTTCTTCGACCATAAGTAGCATCAATTAACATTCCTCTATCTCGAGCATCCTGAATTACTCTCTTAATTGGAGCAGATTCAGGGCTTACAATTGCAATAATTCGATTTGCCGCTGCAATATTACCAAATCCAATATTAATTAGTTCGATTGCCATAATTATCCCTCCTATAGATAAAACAATCTTATAAGACACATATATTATTGTCAAGTAAACTACTTAATAATATACCATATCTGCAGTGTACTTTTCAAGTCGACCTATCCTTGTTTTATTCTTGTTTTAACTTCTTTTACAATTAATTCATGAGTTTTAGGGTGTGAAAAGAGATAAGAGGTTAACATATTATACTCATGTTGATTGATTTTTTTATTATAAAATAGCATATCCAATATAGGCACAGGAAATTTGTCTAAATTAACTATAGCCAACCTCTTCTCCTGATCTGAACCTAGTTTAATAGCTACCTGTAAAGCATTAATCTTAGGGCCAAAAACTGTATCTTTGATCTGTTTAATATAAATAGAATCTAGATCAAGTTGATAATTAATACTTGGCGTAGCTACTAAATAATCTATCTGTTCAAAAGAAAAATCTAAATCTTCTACACTCAAATCTAATTCTTTTAATTTTCTATCTCCAAAAAATTTAAGACCCCAAAAATAGATTTCTGCTCCGTAAATTAGACCAATTCCAAGATAAGTTATCATTCCTAAAAATAAAAGATAACCAGACATACTGATCCCCTTTCTCTCTATTACTCTCAACTAAATTTGCTATCCTGATATTTCTTTACTAGATTACGACCTGACTCTTTAGCAGAATAAAGGGCTTTATCAGCAGCATCTATTAGCTGTTGTTTAGTATCAACATCTTCTGGAAATAAAGCTCCACCAATACTAACAGTTAATTGACCACTAGGTTGATTAACTTCATACTTGAATTTAGTTTCCACTATATTCTGTCTGATTCTTTCAGCAATCTGTTCTAGCTCTTGACATGATACATCTGGTAGAATAATTGCAAATTCTTCTCCACCATATCTACAGACAATATCATTACTTCTAACACTATTTTCTAAAACTTGAGCTACTTTTATTAGGGCTTGATTACCAGCGGGATGTCCATTATTATCATTATAAACTTTAAAATAATCAATATCTATCATTAATAAACCTAATTTAGAACTACCATCTAATTCATTTACTTTTCGAGTTAAACTATTCTGAAAGTAACGCTGATTATAAAGCCCTGTTAAATTATCTTTAATTGCCATTTCTTCCTTTAATTCATGTAAGCGAGCATTATTAATTGCTAAAGCTGCTTGGTTAGCAAAAGGAAGTAACGAGTCAATATCTTCATAAGTTATCTCCTGTTGATTAACAATATTATCTACACATAAGACCCCTATGGCTTCTCCGTTCACTACTAGAGGAATACAGGCAAAAGAACTTACACCTAATTCATCTGCTAAAGAAGATTGAAAAATATCATCTGGGTCTATCTCCTTAATATTTAAACATTCTTGTTTTTGAATAACTCTAGAACCTAGATGTTCTTTATCTAAATCAAAAGAAATCTGCTTAATAATTTCTTTTAAATCATAGTCATTATTTTCTAACTCACTCTGCTCACTAACCATATCATCTAGATTGAGTTTCTTCTTAGCCACACCTTGCCATTTAGTCAACCCTTCTTCTCTATTTAAAGGGCCAATACCTGTCTTACCAGTCAACTTATTATCTTCTACTAAAAATAATATAGCTCGATTAAACTCTAAACCATAACCAGCTGTTACTGCCAATAAAATCAGATGCAATATCTTATCTAGTTCTATAGTCTCTTGTAACAGAGCAGTGATCTCTCTTAAAACTCTCAATTCTTTTATCTGATTGGCTAGATTTAAATTTAACCTTCTATTTTTAGTAATAAAGGTTTTAATTTTAGCTATTAATTTACCGCCTATTAACGCTATAACTAAAAAATATAAAATATGATGCAAAATAGAACTTAGTCCAAAATTAAAATAAATTATTAATAATGAATAATTTATTAATAAAGCCATTATACCACCTATTTGGTCGAAAACAAAAATACTAGCAAAACTAAACAAATACAAAGCAGCTAAAACAGTAGTCCCAAATAATAATCTGTGAATAATCAATAAAACTAATAAACCACTTAAAAAGAATAGTTTGCCAAATAATTTATTTAATGAGACACTGCCTGATATAATCAATATTGGTAGAGTAACTACAGAAACTACAAAAAGAATAATTTTTAGCATTTTACCTCCTCCTAAAATATCTTCTTTCTTTTAAACTCCATGTATTATAATTCATTATATTACATTATATGTAACTGTATCTAATATATATATTATTAATCAAACTTTAAACTCCTTTATTATAAAATTCAAAAAAAGAAAAAGACTTGTAATCTAAAGGATTACAAGCCCCTTTCTTAATCAAAATTATAATTTCTGCACAACCTCTAAGCAGTCAGCACATATATCAGAATGTTCTTCACTCTGACCTACTGTTGTACTATAATTCCAACATCGATCACACTTTTCACCTGGTGCTTGATTAACTGCTACCTTAATTGCAGTATTCTGACTTGTGTAAATATTCTCTTCAGTTGTTTCAGCATTTGGTTCAGCTAAAGTAACATCAGAAACTATTAATAATTCAGCTAAATTATCAAATTGATCTAATAGCTGATACTGATTTTCAGTAGGATATAACTTAACTGCTGCATCTAGTGAGTGACCTACTACTTTTTCTTCTCGGGCCAACTCAATTGCCTTAGATATATCCTTTCTAATCTCTAAGAACTTACTCCATTTATCAGCTAGCTCATCATTTAAATAGTCTCCATTAACCTCTGGCCAATCAGTCAAGAAGACACTTTTAGTTTCTTCGCCTTCCGGTAAGTTCTGCCAAATTTCTTCTGCTGTATGAACTAGAATTGGAGCAACAATCTTAGTTAAAGTAATTAGGATCTCATACATAGCAGTCTGGCCAGAACGACGTACTCGATCATCCTCTTCTAGTGTATATAATCTATCCTTTAGTACATCCATATAGAAGGAGCTCATCTCTACAGTACAGAAGTTATGAACAGCATGATATACTTTGTGGTACTCATAATCCTCATAAGCTTTCTCACAGACTTCTAATACTTCTTGTAACTTCATTAGAGCCCATTGATCGATTTCAGTTAACTCATCATAAGCAACTGTATCTTCTTGTGGCTTGAAGTCAGATAAGTTACCTAGAATATAACGAGCAGTATTTCTAATCCGTCGGTAAACTTCAGAATTCTCACTTAAGATCTTATCAGAGATTCTAACATCCTCTTTAAAGTTAGAAGAAGCAACCCATAACCTTAAGATATCTGCTCCATACTGATCAATAACTTCATGTGGAGAAACAACATTACCAACTGACTTAGACATCTTCTTACCATTTTTATCAACGGTAAATCCATTAGTTACAACTGCTTTATAAGGCGCTTCATTACGAGAAGCAATAGAAGTTAATAAAGAAGAGTTAAACCAACCACGATACTGGTCTGTCCCTTCTAGATATAGATCAGCTGGCCGATCTAACATATCATAATTCTCTAGCACAGAAGCATGGCTAGCACCAGAGTCAAACCAGACATCCATAATGTCATATTCTTTAGTAAAATCACTATGACCACAGCCTTCACAGGCAATACTATCTGGTAGAATTTCTGCTGCATCTCTTTGATACCAACTTCCAGAACCTTCTTTAGCAAATAGTTCTTTTACAGCTTCAATACTTTCTTCTGTAATTAATGGCTCTCCACAATCATCACAATAGAAGATAGGAATTGGCACACCCCAAACACGTTGACGAGAGATACACCAATCATTACGATCTTCAATCATATTGGCCATTCTTCCTTCTCCCCACTCAGGATACCAGTCTACTTCTTTAACAGCATCTAAAGCTTGATCTTTAATGTCTTCTACAGAAGCAAACCATTGTTCAGTAGCTCTAAAGATAACTGGATTCTTACATCTCCAACAGTGTGGATAAGAATGATCAATAAAGTTTAAGTTCATTAGTAAGTTATCTTCTTTTAGTAAGTCAGTTACTTTAATATTGGCTTTATCATAATGTTTACCTTCAAAGTGCTCTCCAGCTTCTTCAGTGAAGACACCTACATCATTCATTGGAGCATAAACATCTAAATCATATTCTTGACCAATTACATAGTCTTCATGACCATGACCTGGAGCTGTATGAACACAACCAGAACCTTGCTCTAATGTAACATGATCTCCTAAAATTAGTGGAGATTCTCTATCAAAGAATGGATGATTACAGATAACACCTTCTAGTTTTTCTCCTTTAAATTCAGCTACAATTTCATAATCTTCAATATCACAGATATCCATCATTTCAGCTACTAACTCTTTAGCAGCTACTAATCTACCATTATCAGTCTCAGCAATTACATATTCAAAATCTGGATGGACAGAAATAGCTTGATTAGCTGGAATAGTCCATGGAGTAGTTGTCCAAATCACTACATAATCATCACTTGTTAGCTCTTCTCCACCTAGTGTTTTTCCTTCTTTTACTGGGAATTTAACAAAGATAGATGGACCATTAATCTCTTCATATTCAATCTCTGCCTCAGCTAAAGCAGTCTCACAGTTTGTGCACCAGTGAACTGGCTTTAACCCTCTAAATAATAGTCCTTCTAAAGCCATCTTACCAAAGACATCAATCTGCTTAGCTTCATACTCTGGCTGAAGAGTAATATAAGGATTATCCCAGTCACCCCAAACTCCTAGTCTTTTGAATTGACCTTTCTGTCGTTCAACATAATTTAAAGCATAGTCTTTACACTGCTCTCTCAATTCAGGAATAGATAACTCTTCTCTCTCTTCTCTACTTAACTCACTAGTTACTTTATGCTCAATTGGTAGTCCGTGAGTATCCCATCCTGGTACATAAGGACTCTGATAGCCCTGTAGATGATGATAGCGAGTTACAATATCCTTTAAGGTCTTGTTTAAAGCATGTCCAATATGAATATCACCATTAGCATATGGTGGACCATCATGTAAAATAAACTGCTCTTTTCCTTCTCTCTGCTCTAAAGCTGCTTCATAAATATTATTCTCTCGCCAAAACTTCTGAAACTGAGGTTCGCGTTCAGATAAGTTGGCCCTCATAGAAAAATCGGTATCAGGCAAATTTAACGTATCTTTATAACCCATTTTTAACCCTCCATCTATTTTATTTGAAAAATAAGTGTGAGGAATGAGTGTGAGCAAAAATATTAATTACTCACACTCATACTGACAGCTCACACCCTTATTACAAACTAAAAAAACCTCCTCCCAATAAAGGGACGAGGTTAATCGCGATACCACCCTAACTTAATATATGGTAACTAAATAATTATCAACCACATATTCACTCTAACAGAATAACGGTCTGCCTCCGACTCTTTCTACTAAATAAACTTATTCAAAAGAATGGCTAAGAGATGATCTTCAATATAGCTTCTATTGCTAGACTTTCACTATCTCTAGCTCGCTCTTAACTTCCACTATACATACTCTTCTCTATCTTGGCCTGTAGGCTATATTCATTTTGTACTTTATTATATTATAATTGGTTCAGCTCGTCAACTGTTATTTGAGATTAAGCCTGAGTTTTAGTTTAAGTCAACCAGAAAAAAATTGTATTTATGAATTATTCAGACTTAAACTCAATCTTAAACTAAAGCTAAAATAATAATTTGAAAGGTGTTCAACTATCAATTTTCAATTCTTAATTGTCAATTATAGCTTATCTAATATCCCTGTAACTATCTGATAGGAATGACTAGCAGCTACTTGAACAAACTCATCAAAGGAGACATCTGCCTCACCATCAGCCTTATCAGAAATAGATCTGATAATTACAAATGGAGTACCATTTAAAAAAGCAGCTTGAGCTACTGCTGCACCTTCCATCTCAGTACAATATCCTCCAAAAGTATCTTTTAACCAAGCTACTTTATCTTCATCAGCAATAAACTGATCTCCTGATAAGACTCGCCCCTTAACTAAACTAATATCTTCTTCAACAGTCACTTCTTTACCTATTTTATAGGCTAATGTAGTTAATTCTTCATCAGCTACAAAAGTAACTTGATCTAATTCTGGTATTTCACCAAGTTCTCTTCCAAAAGCCGTAACATCTACATCATGCTGAACTAGATCAGTAGAAATAACTATATCTCCTACATCTAACTCTGTATCAATAGCTCCTGCTACTCCAGTAAAGATAATTTTATCTACTGCAAAATCGTCCATTAATATTTGAGTACAGATAGCAGCATTCACTTTTCCAATCCCACTCTGGACTAATATAACCTCTTTATCTTTTAATATACCTTGATAAAACTTCATTCCTGCTTTATTTACTGTCCTTTTAAGATCTAAATCATCTCTTAATAATTCAATCTCTATCTCCATAGCACCAATTATTCCTAATTTCATACTTCTACCCCACTTTAGATTAATTTAAAGTTTAAAATTTACAATGTGCAATTAAAAAAATTAAATCCTTACAACTCATATATTCTAAGTAATTGAATTGTGTCTATGGTTTTAAATTTAACTTAACTCATAACTACTGATTTTAACTGTCAACTGTACACTGTAAATTGTACACTAGTTACGTCGCCATCATAGTCTTAACTTGAACTCCTTCTATATTACCTAACTTTCCAGCTAAACCTCCTAATTGATCATTAGTTCCATCAACAATTAAGGAGATTATATTTAATCCTTTGTTTTGATAAGGTAATCCCATTCTCCCTACAATCAATTCCCCATATTCACTCAAAATATCATTTACCTGTTGCGCAGCACCTTCTCTATCACTAATAATTATTCCTACTACTGCTATCCGTTGCTCCACTCTTATTCTACCTCCATTCTATCTTTAATACTCTCTCCTTCTTCATTCCCTAATAATTCTAAATAAGACTTTAATTCAGATTTAAATTTAACCTTAAATTTCTTTTTAGTTTCAAGTAACTCTTGATATTTTCGATACTCTTCTTGGGCTTTATCTTGTGCTTCTTTAATAATCTTATCAGCTTCTAACTCAGCCTTTTCTATAATCATATCAGCTTTTCTTTCTGCTTCCTTCTTCTTATTAGCAGCTGTTTCTTTAGCAGTAGCTATTGTCTCTTCTAGCGAAGACTGTAAGGTTGCTTGTTCTTCTTTGCAAGCTTCTAATTCCGATTCTAATTCTTTCACCTTCATCTCCAGTCCTTTATTCTCTTCTAATATTTCTTCATAATAAGTAGCTACTAAATCCAAAAATTCAATAACTTCTTGGTCATCATAAGACCATAAAGATAACTTCTTACTAAACTCTTTATTATAAATATCTTCTGGAGTTAATGCCATCTTTAATCCTCCTTATAAGTAACGCTTTAACCTTAATTTAATTCTTCCTCGTCGTGATTCACCTAATAGTTCATCTATTTCTACTCTGCCTCGCCCTCTCATAGAAAGAATATCATCTTGAGCAACCATATAGGATGTATCCTTTACTACCTTCCAATTAACTTTAACCTGGCCTTTTTCAATCTGCTCACTCATCTTGGTTCTAGAAGTAGAAAAACCAGAACTAGCTACAGAATCTAACCGTAAAGAAGCTACTGTATCTTTAATCAACTTAGTTCTTTCTGGTTCTAATCTTAAATCAGTAAATGGAATCTCTTCTACATCCACTCCAATTTGATGGACCTGCTCTAAATTTAGTTTTAAATAATCTTTCATTTCTTCAGCTACTATAGCTTGGCATCCTTCTTTATATAATACCAAATCACCAACTTTTTTACGTTTAATACCAGTTCCTAAAATAGAACCTAAAAAGTCCCGGTGACTTACCTGCTGAAATTTAAATTGGCCCGTAATATTTAATAGAGATATTGGTGGCTCAACTATATCAGGAATATAATAATCTCTCATTAATCCTAACCGTCTTCTTTCTGCTTTTTCATAGCCACCATACTCTAAAAACTTTAAATCTCTAATCTGTTCTAATACTGGCTTAGCCACATATATTTGACGTGGGTTTAGAAAATCAGTAAAGATTGGTTCATGTCTACGTAAAGCTAACTCTGCTTTATCTAATATTTTATCTACATCTCTTGCTTCTTCATTGTCTAAATGGGATAATAATTTTTCTTTATCAAACATTCTATCACCTCATACCTACCTGTAATGTTAAGCTAGATAAAACAATAGCTGCATTATTCCACCTCGAATAATATCTAGGGCCAAAAAAGCGATAATAGGAGATAAATCAATTCCAGGCAGAGGAATCATCTGTCTGATTGGGGCCAAAACAGGCTCAGTAGCCTGATAAACAAATCGCATAAACTTACGCATAAACTTATGATCAGTTGGTGGCTGAACCCATGATGCTATTATTCGAGCTAATAAGATAAAATTGTAAGCTTTAAAAGCTAAACTGACTAGATTAATTAATAAAAACACTCTATCACCTTCCTTATAATTCTTTAAAAATAATAATTATTATTCCCCTCTTAATTCTTTGGATTTAGCAGTTGCTGCTTCTACTGCTTGATAAAGGCTAGAACGAAGCCCTTCCTCCTCTAACTTCTTTAATCCAGTAATTGTTGTTCCCCCTGGTGAAGTTACAGCATCCTTTAATTGACCTGGATGTTTCTCTAACTCTTCTACCATCTTACCAGCACCTAATAGTGTCTGTAAAGCTAGTTTAGTAGCTATTTCTCTTGGTAGACCTACATTAACTCCTGCATCTGAGAGAGCTTCAACAATTAAATAAATATAAGCTGGGCCACTACCACTCAATCCAGTAACAGCATCCATTAAATCCTCTGCAACCTCTACGACTAACCCTACTGAACTGAATATCTCTTCTACTAACTTTCCTTCTTCTTGACTAGCAGCTTGACCTAAAGTATAAGCTGTAGCTCCTTCTCCAATTAAGGCTGGAGTATTAGGCATCAACCTTACTACGGGAACTTCTAAGGTCAACTGCTGTTCTAATTCTTTAGTTGTAACACCTGCTGCAATAGAGAATATCTTCTGATCTGGAGTGATCTGATCTCCTATCTGCCTCAATACTTTACTTACTACTTTAGGCTTAACTGCTAAAATAATATAGTCTGCCTCTGCTACTAACTGGCTATTATCCTCAACTGTCTCTACCTGATATGTATCCTCTAATTCAGTTAGACGTTCTCTATTAATATCACTAATATAGACCTCTTCTGGTAAATATAAATCTGTTTCTAAAATACCTGTCAATAATGATTCTGCCATTGATCCTGCACCAATAAATCCTACCTTATTCAATCTACTCACTCCTTACTGCTCATTTTGATAAACTATTTCTACTTCTGAAGGGGTAAATAAAAAGACATTCTCTCCTATCTTTTCAGAATAACCACCTAATGCATATATGGCTCCACTGATAAATTCAATAATCTTCCTTGCTTCTACTCCACTAACTTGGTTCAATCTAACTACTACTGAACTACCATTCTTTAGCTGGTCAACTATATCCTGTACTTTAGCAAAAGAGTCTGGCTCTATAATAGTTACATTCTCCTGTTGGTTGTCAGTTTCTTCCTTTAGAACTTGGGCCGCTTGTATCTTTTCAGTTTCTTGGGAAGTAGCAGATGACAAAATAGATACATCTAATAACTCTTCAACCTTACCTATCAGTCTATCAATTAGATCCATTACTTATACTCCCGAGCACCAAAGATACCTCTCCCAACCCTAATAATGGTAGCCCCTTCTTCAATAGCTACTTCGAAGTCATTAGTCATTCCCATTGACAGCTCCTTCATCTCTACTCCTGAAATCTGCTCCTCTTTAATATCATTAAACAGTTCTCTTAACTGGCCAAAATATGGTCTAGCTTCTTCCGGATCATCAAAATAAGGCAAGATGGTCATTAGCCCTTTAATCTGAAGGTGCGAAAATGAAGACACTTTAGTTAGAAAATCTTTTACTTTCTCAGGAGCAAAACCATACTTATTCTCATCACCAGCTACATTAACTTGCACCAAAGCATTTATCTTTCGACCTGCTTTCTCTCCTCTATCCTCTATCTTTTTAGCTAACCGCAAGCTGTCTAAAGAATGTATCAACTTACAATTATCCATTCTAGCTAAATACTTGACTTTATTACGCTGTAAATGTCCAATCATATGCCAATTCAAATCAGGCATTTCTTCATATTTATCTCTTAATTCCTGAACTCTACTTTCACCAAAGTTAACTAAACCTTCCTTAGACACCTCTTTAATCTTATCTAAGCTATAAGTTTTAGAAACTGCTACCAATTTTACCTCTTCTGGATTCCGGTTGGCCTTAGTAGCTGCTTCTTTAACTCTAGTCTCAATTTTAGTCAACCTTTTCTTTAGCTGCTGCATATAAATCCCTCCCTCTATATTATAAAAGTAGGGGCTAAATAAATCAAACTACTAATTTATATTTAACCCAATGATATTAAAAAACTTGCTTATTATTAGATAATAATAAGCAAGTTTGATTAAGAAGAGTTAAGATATTTTTATCTTTACAAGGAAATAGCAGCTAATTCTGCTAACTCTGATCTTTCTCCTTTAGATAGAGTAATATGTCCTACTACTTCTTTATCCTTCATTCGCTCTACTAAATAAGTCAAACCATTACTATTAGAATCTAGATAAGGATGATCTATCTGATAAGGGTCACCAGTCAAAATAATCTTAGTATCTTCCCCTACTCGAGTAATAATTGTCTTTATCTCATGAGGAGTTAGGTTCTGAGCTTCATCAACAATTATAAATTGATTAGGAATACTTCGTCCTCGAATATAAGTTAAAGCTTCTAGTTCAATTAGGTTCATATCTTCTAAGTCTGTAATCACCTCAGAAGGTTCACGATCATCACCTCGTACTAGATACTCCATATTATCAAAGATAGGCTCCATCCAAGGTCTCAATTTTTCTCGTTCGCTACCTGGTAGATAACCTAGATCCTTACCCATTGGTACAATAGGTCGAGCTACAATTAATTTCTCATACTCTTTATCTTCAACTACCTTCTGTAGACCAGCCGCTAGGGCCAATAAGGTCTTTCCAGTTCCAGCTCTACCTACTAAACTAACTAATTTGACTTGATCATTTAATAATAACTCAAAAGCACAGCGCTGTTCTCTATTACGTGGAGTAATTCCCCAAACATCACTAGTATTAAAGATAAAAGGGCAAATCATATCTTTAGACTGGTTATAATAACCTAAAGCAGACTGAGACCCTCCTAACTTATCCTCTAGATTAATAAATTGATTAGGAAATAATTCTTCTTCTAGTTCTTTAACCTTCAGTCCTTCTTGGGTAAAAAATTGATCTATTTTCTCAGAAGTGACTTCTAAATCACTAATACCAGAGTATAACTCATCAATCTTTACTACATCAGTCTCATAATCTTGAGCTGTAATACCTAATACATCAGCCTTAATACGCAAATTAACATCTTTAGAGACTACTACAACTGGCAGGTCAGCATTTTTACTAATACTTAACGCATAAGCTAAAATAACATTATCAGCTTTATCAGTATCCATTTCTGGTGGCAACTCTGTTACTGATTGATAAGATAGACTCGTCTTTAATGAGCCTCCTTGTTCAAGTTCAACTCCTTGTGATAAGTCTCCTTCATCTCTTAATTCATCTAAATATCTAGAGAAGATTCGAGCATTACGTCCTACAGAATCTTGTCTTCTCTTCTGTCCGTCTATCTCCTCAATTACAACCATAGGAATTATAACTTGGTTATCTTCAAAGGAAAATATTGCTCGAGGATCATGCAAAATTACATTAGTATCTAAAATGTAAATCTTCTCCATAAGCCACCATCCCCTTTTCTGTTTTTAATTTATCAACACCCTTGCACCAGGAAGTACACCCTTAACAACAACTTTATTCTCCACTCTAGCCTCAACCTCTACTTCAGTAAAGTAATCTTTGACATAGCCTTTGACTTGAACTCCTAATTGACCATCTTTATTCTTTACTAAAGCCGACTTAGGTAATACAATTCCAGAGTGTCTTTCCTTAATAACTTCAACTTTAGCTCGTCTTAGACTAATTAAATCAGGAACAAACTTATCTAGCTTGATAATCATTATATTTTCAGGTTTATCAGGTAAAATAATATCCACTTGCCCTTGAAATGGCTGAATTCCTAACCTAGAAAAGACTATTTGCACCTTAGTTCCTACTTCATAATTAGTCAATTCTTCCTGAGATAATAGGACTGCTAAATAAACTTGAAAATTATTAATCACCTTGAATAAAGGACGCCCAATATTAACTTGATTACCATCGTTAACTCTGTTAATTTCACCTTTAACCTTTTGAAATTTCTTATAGGTTAAATCCCCTCTGTTTTTGACAGACAGAGTAGTTTCTAAACCATCTACCTTATAACTTAAAATTCCTGGTCGATAATTATAAAGTTCATCTCTCTGTTGACCATTATGAATAGTTGCTATATGATTGCCTGCATTTAATCTCTCACCTTCAGATAACTTAAGTTCTATTTCCCCTGCTTGAGGAGCAAAAACAACTTTCTCATCTCTAATTAATAGACCACTAGTCTTAAAATTATGCTTTAATATTTGATAACTGGCTTTAGTTATTTGCGAAGAATGATAACCTAATAAATTAAAAGCTACTAATATAATTAGACCAGAACAGATTAGTAAAAAGATTCCCCAAACTACAACACCATGTTTTTTACTACTACTTTCTTTTCTTTCTTCTTTAGGATAACTTAATTGCCCAAAATCCTTCATTTCTTACCCTGCCTTTAGCTTAAATAATTACTTGTGGTAGTTAATAATATTCTTCTTAAGAGCTATAATCCCTGCATCAACTTAATATTTTATGCGCTGTCCTTCTAACATATAGATTATCTGTTCACAGATATTAGTAGCATGATCAGCAATTCGTTCTAAATAACGACTAACAAATAATAAAGGATTTTTATCTGTTATTAAAGAAGGGTTATTAATCATCTTCTGTAATAAACTTTCTGTTAGTTTTTGATCTAGCCTATCAACTTCTTCATCCCAGCTAGCTATCTTTTGAGCTAACTCAATATCATCTTTAACAAAAGCAGTTAAGGTCTGATATACCATCTGATATACTTTATCTGCTAACTGCAATAAATCAACAGGTAATCTAGATTTTGCTTTTGAATTTAATTCTATACTTATTTGAGCAATATTTTGAGCTAAATCACCTATTCTCTCTAAATTATTACTAATTCTAGAAATAGAAATAATTCGTCTTAAATCTATAGCTACTGGTTGCTGTAAAGCAATCAATTTAATACTATCCTCTTCAATCTCCAATTGATAATCATCTATTTGAGAATCATTAGTTATTACTTGTTGGGCTATATTGTTATTATTTTTCCTTAAAGACTTAATAGCATAATGTATAGCTTCTTCAACCATACTTCCTAACTTTACTAACTTCTCACTCAAATCATTTAACTGATCATGAAAATTATTACGCATCTGTAACCTCCTTTCTAATCAGAAATAATATCTCTGACTATCTAAATTTTATTAAAATATTAGGTAAAATATACCTAGTCTGTCATATGTAAAGTATATCCTCGACCTCGAACTGTCTTTATCCTTGGATTTTTTACTCTATGCTCCTCAAATTTCTTACGCAAACTTCTAATATGCACATCAATTGTTCGTAAACTAGTTAAAGAATCAGAACCCCAAACTTCAGTCAATAATTTTTCTCTGGAACAGACCTGATTCTCTTTCTGTAATAATAATTTTAATAATGAAAATTCTTTGTAAGAAAGCTTGACTTTATCTCCTTTAAAAAATATCTGATGCTTGGTAATGTCTAATTCTATATCTCCTAACTTTAAATTAGTCTCTTGAGTAACTCGGTTTCTCCTTATAATTGCCTTTATTCGTGATAATAGTTCACGTAAATTAAATGGTTTCCGTAAATAATCATCAGCACCTAAATTTAGTCCAGCTACTATATCTTCAACTTCATCTTTTGCACTTAAGAAAATAATAGGAATTTGACTATATTTATCACTAGCCTTTAAGTGTTGACAAAGACCATATCCATCTAACTTAGGTAACATAATATCTAATATAATTAAATCAAGGTCATATTCTTTTATCTTATTTAAGGCCTCTTGCCCATCAGAGGCTAGAATTGGGTTATATCCCTCTTGTTCTAGATTAAATTTAATTAAATCTAGAATATTATCCTCATCATCTACTACTAAAATCTGTTTCACCCACTCCACCTCCTCTATCTTAAGTATAGTAATCTAAACATAGTATGCCATATTAAAATTACAATTTAGTTATCATTAAGTTAATATTATGTTAAAATTCAAAATCTATTTCGAAGAGATACAAAAAATAGAATGACTCTGGCTACTAACCAGAGTCATATAATCTATATTATGAAACCATCTCATTATCTAATCCAACTTCTACTCCTTCTGGCAACTCTTTTACTGGTTCTCCATCTGCACCTATATATCTTCTTCCTAAACCAGTAATTGCTGCTACAAACATGATGGCTACTAAAAACCAACCATGGAATACATAAGGCCAAACCTGAGTAGTATCAATTACTTTTACAAATTCATATTGTCCTGCCATATTCTCTAGAGTACCATAACCTAATAACACTGCTGCACTCCAAGGAAAAATATATCCTAAAGCAGATGTAGTTGCATCTAATAAGTTAGCCCTACGATAAGGATGAATATTAAAATCTTCTCCTACCTCTTTTACAAAAGGGGCAGCAGCAATCTCTGCTGCTGTATTGACTGTAATAAACAGATTTAAGCCAGCAACTAGAGACCACATAGATAATTCAGCTCGAGAAGCACTATCTTTAACTTTATTAGATAACCATTTCTTCATTCCTTCCATTGTACCACCAATCTCCATAATATAACCAGCAGCTACAATTAATAAGATTAAAATAGCCATTGGTACATAACCAACTACCCCATCAACTATAGCTCCTTCAACAATACCTTTTTGCCTATTAATAAATAATAAATCCTGTGCCTTAATTAGACCAGTTCCTACTCCTAATCCAGAAGCAGTCACAATCCCCCAAGTTAGAGAAACAATTAGATGCTTGCCACTCATAGCCAAATAAATTACTAATGCAAATGGAATTAAGAATAATAAACCATTAGAATTGGCTGAATTAGCCATATATTCTGTAGCTTTAACTGCACTAATTCCCATATCACCACTAGCACTACCAAATATATATAACAGAATTAAGGATGGGATAGCAGCCGTAATAGCATACTTAAATCGAGATCTGACTACTCCTGGTACATCAGTTTCTTGTGTTACAGCAGAAACAATAGTTGTATCTGATACTGGAGCTAAGTTATCTCCAAATGCTGCTCCACCTAGAATACCTGCAAATAGAACAATAGGATGGGCTCCCATAATTAATCCAGCCGGATACATTAGTGTCGTAAAAGCTACCACTGTACCATAACCTGTTCCTACGGCAGTAGAAAATAAAGCAGCTAATAAGAAAGTAACAACTACAAAAAGTGAACCTTCAACTCCAGCAGCACTTGCTACCCAAACTAAACCTTTCACTAATCCTCCTTCTTGTAGAATCTGAGCAAAAGTTCCAGCAAAAAACCAAGCTATAATAGCAACTACACCTACATCTTGTGACATACCAGTAAAAATTACCTCACAATAATCCTCCCACTTATCTTTAACTAAAAACATACCTAGTGCTAACCCCATTAAAACTCCTACAATTAACCCATTGGTATCAGCAGCCCCTTGTACAGATATGAAAATAGCCCAAAACACAAAGAATAACATAGGTACTGCTCCACCTAAACTACCAAATCTAAAATTTAACCTTTCTTCTTCTTCTTTTTCAGTAGACATCTTCTCTCCTCCTCAGTATTATGTTTAATATTCCTGAACATGTGTCTTATATGATTATACATGACAAAACATATGTTTGCAATCCTAAAGACTACTTTTTAAATTTTCATAAAATTACATCAAAAAAAAGAAGAAGGTTCAGCTTAAGCTGAACCTTTAGCTAATTCTACTCTTTAGTAATGTACTCTCTCTCCAGTAACTATATAAATTACTTCTTCAGAAATATTCTTAGCATGATCTCCAATTCTCTCTAAATGCTTGCTTACAAACATTAATTTATTCCCTTGTCTAATTGACTCTGGGTTTTCCATCATATAAGTTAACAATTCACGTAAGATTTGATTGTCTAACTCATTTACTTCCTTATCCTTCTCTCCTATCTCTTCAGCCAATTCTACATTAGAATTAACAAAGGCATCTAATCCTTTTCTTAACATCTGCTGAACTATTTCACCCATTCTTGGCAGATCAACTAATGGTTTAATCAACTCTTCATCAGATATTTCTTGGGCAATTTCAGCAATATTTTGGGCCAAATCTCCAATTCTTTCCAAACCATTTGCCATTTTAGAGATCATATCAATTCGCCGTAAATCCTTGGCTACAGGCTGTTGTAGAGCAATTAACTGAATACATCTCTGTTCAATATCAGCTTCAAAATCATCTAAATCATCATCATTTTCAATTACTTCTGTAGCCAAGTCAAGATCCTGTTCTTTTAAGGCAGTAATCGCTTGATGAATTCTCTCTTCTACCATACTCCCCATTTTTAATAAATCTTGATTTAACTCCTCTAATTTTTCCTCAAAATTCTGTCTCATTAACCTATGCCTCCTTTATATTCAATTTATAATCAGATTCTAATATTAATTTTAATATTTTATCCAAATCTACCAGTAATATAATCTTCTGTCTTCTGGTTATCAGGATTTTCAAAGATCTTCTCAGTTGGCCCGTGCTCAATTAATTCTCCCATATAGAAGAAAGCTGTATAATCAGAAATACGAGCTGCCTGTTGCATACTATGAGTTACCATTACAATTGTATAGTCTTCCTTTAACTCATCAACTAAGTCCTCAATCTTACCAGTTGCAATTGGATCTAAAGCAGAAGTAGGCTCATCCATTAATAAGACTTCTGGATTGATTGCTAATGCTCTAGCAATACATAACCGTTGTTTCTGTCCTCCAGAAATTCCAAAAGCTGATGAATCTAATTTATCTTTTACTTCATCCCATAAAGCAGCTGATTTCAAACTATCCTCTACAATATTATCTAATTTACTCTTATCTGTAATACCATGAATTCTAGGACCATAAGCTACATTCTCATAGATAGACTTAGGAAAAGGGTTAGGATGTTGAAATACCATCCCTACTCGTTTTCGCAGATCAACTACATCTACTCCAGATTGATATATATTATTTCCATCTACTTTTACTTCACCATCTACTTTAGCTACTTCAATTAAATCATTCATTCGATTTAAAGTTCTAATGAAAGTTGATTTTCCACAACCACTTGGCCCAATTAAAGCTGTAACTTTATTTTCAGGAACTTCTAGTGATATATCCTCTAATGCCTGAAAATCACCATAATAGAAGTCTAAATCATTAACTTCAATCTTATTTTTAGCCATCTATATTCCTCCTATGCTATTGTTCAGATTAGACTATTAACATTGTAAAATAAAGAAACAAGAATTGCAATCTTTGTTATCAAATATTAAAGTTTTGTACTAAATCATTTAAATCCTCGGCCATAGTAGATAATTTACTGGCTTCTTTTGTAACTTCTTGAGAAATCACTTCAATCTCATCGGTTACTTCTAATACCTGTTGACTACCTGAAGCTAATTCCTCAGTTGAAGCAGTAGCTTCTTCAATATAAGTTACTGTCTCTTCTACAGCCTCATTAACTTGAGTAAAGGCTTGTCCTGTCTCTTTTATAATCTCTTCACCTTGATAAGTTACTTCTTGACCTTTATTAATTGCTTCGTTGGCCCTCATTGCTTGAGATTGGATATTACTAATTAAACCTTCAACCTCTCTAGTTGCTTCAGTCGTCTCATTAGCTAAATCTCTAATTTCATCAGCAACAACAGCAAATCCTCGACCATGTTCTTTTGCTCTTGCAGCCTCAATAGCAGCATTTAGAGCCAATAGATTAGTCTGATCAGCAATTTGATTGATCATCTCGATAATCTGACCAATCTCTTCAGACTGCTGGCTCAACTTATCAATTACATCTGATACCTCATCAACATTATCATGGATATTCTGCATTTGCGAAACTGATTTTTTTATCTTCTTATCTCCTTTTTTAGTCACATTTGCTACTTCATGAGAGAATTCCATTACTTCCTGACTACTAGCTGCAACTTCATCTACATCAGATGACATATCATCAACTATTGTTGAAGCAGATTGAATCGTAGTATCAGCTTCTGTAGCTAAAGCTGATAACTCTTGACTAAAACCTGTTACCTGATTACTTGTATCTGCTATATTAGTAATTAACTCTGATAAATTATCAACCATAATATTAAAGGATCTAGCCAACTCTTCTATTTGATCATTAGTATTGATCTTTAATTTATCAACTTGTAAATTACCATTAGCTAATTCATGGCTATAATCGACAAGCTTTTGTAAAGTATTTACTATATTCTTTTCTAGTAGAGTGACAATTAGGGAAGCTATTACTACAGTGACTATAAAGGTTATAATAAATGATCTATAACTGGAATTTATATTCTGTCCTACATTACTTACAGTGGCCATTCTTTTATCTGTAAATATCTCACTTAACTTATTACTATGATAAATAAGATCATTTCTAGCATCTTCTATTTTAAACATTGCTAACTTAAAGCTTTTATTTCCATTATACTCTATATCTTCTCCATTTTTGGCTTTATAAATTGGAATCAACTGTGTAGTAAAGATCTTATCAAACTCATCATTTCTTCGTACCAATGCTCTAAATATTCTTCGAGCTCGTTCACTTTTAATATTATCTTTTAAATTCTTAATCAGCTGATTAACTTTATCTTTATGATTTTGAAAATGTTCAATAGCTTGGCGATTATTATCGCCACGGCTATCACTTGTTATATCAATTGCATCCATATATTTGGCCCTAATTAAAGAAGATAACCTTAATACATAATACATATTATCGCCAGAGCTATCTAAATTATCGACATTATCATTAATATTATTCAGAAATATTAAGTTGATTCCTGAACCTAATAAAAATACTAAAATCACTGCTAAGAAACTGACAATTAATTTGTTTTTAAACTTCAAATTATTGAATTTCTCTTTTGACTTCCCTAGCTTTGAATTTGCTAACTTACTTTTTATCCACTCCATTAAATAGTCACCTACTTATTAAAGTTATTAATTAAAATCTGTTGAATTACAGATTAATCCAGTTATAGCAACTAAAGTAAGTTTTTTAATCTAGATCTCGTTGATATTTATTTCTTAACACTACTGCAATAGCATTTGCTGTTAATAATACAGCTAATAAAACAATAATTCCAGCAGCTGCTACATTATGAAATTCTGCTTGAGGTCTTGCTGTCCAGTTAAATATCTGAATTGGTAAGACAGTAAAAGTATCAAGGGGACCTCTTGGTAGGAAAGGAACGTATCCTGCGGCTCCTATAATTAATAATGGAGCAGCTTCTCCCATTGCTCGAGAAAGAGCTAAGATAACACCAGTAAAGATTCCTGGTGCTGAATAAGGTAATACAACTGCTTTAATCATCTGCCACTTAGTCATTCCTAAAGCATAGGCTCCTTCTTTTAGTGAACTAGGCACAGACTTAATTGCCTCTTGAGCTGATACAATAATTACTGGTAAAATAAGCAGACTTAATGTTGCTGCCCCAGCTAGTATACTTCTCCCAAAATTAAAAAAACGAACAAATAGAGCTAGTCCTAATAGACCATATACGACTGAAGGAACACCAGCTAAATTTGCTATATTTAATTTTAAAATATTAAAAAACCATGATTTCTTGTCTGCATATTCCTCTAAATAGATAGCTGTTCCTACTCCTAGTGGAACAGAGATTAAAGCTACTAAACCAATAATCCACAAACTCCCAATAAAGGCTGATTTAAGGCCCGCTTTTTCTGGAAAACGAGATGGAAAACTAGTAATAAAATCAAAACTAAGCCAGCCAAGTCCTTGCTTTAAGATATAAACTAATAAAACTGCTAAAGCAACAACTCCAAAAATAGTACACAAGAATAATACACCTTTAAAGAATTTATTCAATAATTTTCTTCGTTTTATTCTTTTTTTAGCTTCTGCTTCTGATTCTTCATTAAAATAGTCCTGCATTAATAACCCTCCTCTTGTCGCATATAAACAACTGCTTTAGCTAATAAGTTCATAACGAAGGTAATTATAAATAATACTGCTCCAACTGCAAATAGAGTCTTATACTCAATTGAACCACGAGAAATATCTCCTAAGCTCATATTAGCCATAAAACCAGTCATTGTTTGGATACTCTGTAGTGGGTTGAAATTCAGCAAGCTATTAGCACCAGCTGCAATAGCAACAATCATCGTCTCACCAATTGCTCGTGAAATTGCTAAGATAAAAGAGGAGACAATCCCTGATAAAGCTCCAGGTACTACAATCTGTGTTGCTACTTCAAATCTAGTCGCTCCTAAGGCATAAGCACCATTCCGAACTGAATCAGGAATAGCCCGCATTGCATCCTCACTTAAAGAAGCAACCATAGGAATAATCATAACACCAACTGCAATACTAGCACTTAAAGCATTAAATACTCCTGTCTGTGGTAAAATCATTTTTATTACTGGTGTAATAAAAGTTAAAGCAAAATAACCATAAACTACTGACGGAATACCTGCAAGAATCTCTAATAAAGGTTTGATAATTTTATTGGCTCTTTCAGAAGCATATTCACTTAAATAAATTGCACTACCTAAACCAATAGGTAAAGAAACAATACTTGATAATATAGCAATCATAAATGTTCCAGTTATAAGTGGTAATACCCCAAAACTCCGTGGTTGAATAGCCGGTGTCCATCTAGTACCTGTGAAAAATTTGACAATAGAAACTTCTTGGAAAAAGACAAAAGTCTCAGTAAATAAAGAGAATACAATACTTACTGTCGTCAAAATAGAAATTAAAGCACAGAAAACTAAAATGGCTTTAACAAGCTTTTCTCTTAAATATCCATTTTCCATTGAATTGTTCATCAAACTCCTCCTTATTATGTTATTTAAATAATTTTTAGTATACTTCTACCTAGAACCCTCCATCGCAATATTATATTATATTTAAAACTATTTGTCCAAAAAATATTATTTAGTTTCTACAAAAACCTCTAAAAATCTCATAAAATGACGAATTAATAGGAGGCAGATCAGTTTAAGACGCAAAACGCCCCCCAATTTATGGGGGCGTTTGAAGAAATTTTTAATTTTTTCCTAAAGATTATTCAGCTATTTTATTAAGCTTATCAAGTTGAGACTGATATTTCTCTTCAGAAAGTGGTACATATCCTATTTGAGGTACAATCTCTTTAGCATTATTCATATAAAATTCTACAAATTTCTCTACTGCTTTGTTATCCTTTAGAGAATTATTACTTACATAGAAGTATAATCCTCTAGCTAGTGGTTTATATTCTCCAGATCCAATACTTTCCATTGAAGGTTTAACTACTCCATTACCATTGTCAACTGCTACTACATTTAACTTATCTTTATTTTCTAAGTAGTAAGCAAATCCAAAGTAACCCAGAGCATACTTATTACCTTTAATACCTTGTACTAATACATTGTCATTTTCACTTGCTGTATAGTTTGCTCGACTAGCCCCTTCTTCATGATTAATAGCTTCAGTAAAGTAATCGAAAGTACCAGAGTCAGATCCTGGTCCATATAAATCAATCTTCTTATCTGGCCAGCTTGGTCGAATATCACTCCACTTCTCAACATCACTTCCAGGCTCCCAAATCTTACGTAATTCTTCTACAGTCATCTCTTTAGCCCAAGTATTGTCCGGATTAACAACTACAGAGATACCATCATAAGCTACAGTTACTCGAGTAGACTTAATACCATTTTCTCTAGCCAATTTTCTTTCTGAAGGCTTGATTTTACGAGAAGCATCATTAATATCAGTCTCTCCAATAGTATACTTTTCAAATCCTCCACCTGTTCCAGAAACACCAACACTTGCTCTAACTCCTGGATGTTTTTTCATAAATTCCTCAGCAATTGCCTGAGTAACTGGATAAACAGTAGAAGATCCATCAATTACTACTTCTCCTGTTAATTCTTCTTTTTCATCATCTCCACCAAAGATCCACCAAGCTCCTACTTTTCCAGTAGCAGTAAATACTACACCTAAAGTCAGAACCAATACCAATGATAAAGCTAATGTCTTTTTGTTAAACATTTAATCTGCCTCCTCTTATTGGTTTATTTCAGGGAATAATAAATATATGTAGTCCCTGTCTCTTTCCCTCTCTCTTATCTTGCATTTACAGTATAACACCCCTTTTTTACAAACAAATTAAATCAATGTTAACATTTTGTTAAAACTAATATCTTTTTAATAAAAATAAAGCGCCTGCCAATAGGCAGACGCTTTAAATAGATCTATAGATTACTTTATTGCTTTATTAAACTTATCTAGCTGAGTTTGATATTTCTCTTGAGAAAGAGGTACATATCCTACTTGAGGTACAATATCTCTAGCATTATTCATATAAAACTCTACAAACTTCTCTACTGCTTCTTTATCTTTTAGAGAATTCTTACTTACATAAAAGTATAATCCTCTAGATAATGGTTTATAACTTCCATTTCCAATAGTCTCTACTGTTGGCTGAACAGCTTCTCCATCTCCATCATCAATTGCTACTGTATTTAACTTCTCTTTATTCTCTTTATAATAAGCATATCCTAAGTATCCTAAAGCATATTTATTTCCAGATACACCTTGGATTAGTACATTATCATTTTCACTTGCTGTATAGTCAGCTCGACTAGCTCCTTCTTCATGATTAATAGCTTCAGTAAAGTAATGGAAAGTACCAGAATCAGAACCTGGTGCGTATAAGTCAATCTCTTTATCTGGCCATTCTGGTCGAATGTCACTCCACTTCTTAACATTACTTCCTGGCTTCCAAATCTTATTTAACTCTTCTACTGTCATGCTTTTGGCCCAATCATTATCTGGATGTATAATTATAGAAATCCCATCATAAGCTACAGTTGCTCTCATAGTTTCAATGCCATTCTCCTGGGCTAATTCTCTTTCTGAATCTTTCATTTTACGAGAAGCATCATTAATATCAATTTCTCCAATAGTATACTTTTCAAATCCTCCACCTGTTCCAGAGACACCAACACTTGCTCTAACTCCTGGATACTCCTTCATAAATTCCTCAGCTACTGCTTGAGTAACTGGATAAACAGTAGAAGATCCATCAATTAACACTTCTCCTGATAGTCCTCCTTCTTGCTGAGCACAACCAGAAAGAAGTAATATACTAACTGCTAAAATTGATACTAAAAATAGAGTTAAATTCTTTCTTGTAAACATTATTATTCCTCCTAAATAATTATTTTATTTCTTAGTATAAAGTGGTTAACTAACATTGTATTTTCCACTAAACCAAAATAATTATAACAATATTTCATTTATGAAGCAACTGAATTAATGTTAACATTCTGTTAAAATTAAGATTTAAATAGATCTGGATCATCAGTTATTATACCATCTACATCCATTTCTTCTAATTGATTAATCTGGCTTTCATCATTAACTGTCCAAGTATTAAGAAAATAACCCTCTTCTTGTATTTTATCTATTAACTCTTTATTGACAACCAAATAATTAGGATGAATCCCATCAGCACTAGCCTCATCAATCACCTTTACTGGATTAACTGGTAAAGCAACTATTAGAATCGCAGTTTTCAAGCTAGAATCAATCTCTTTTAAATATTTTAACAAAGAATGGTTGAAAGAAGAAATTATTACTTCCTCTTTAAAATCTTCTTTTTCTAATATAGTAACTAAATTTTGAATTAATATCTGCTTTTTATCTACTCTAGGCTTAAGTTCAATATTAAGTTTAACTTGTCCATTAACTAATTGAATCACTTCTTGTAAAGTAGGAATTTTTTCATTTTTAAATTCTTTACTAAACCAACTTCCTATATCAAACTTTTTTAACTCTGCTAGAGTCAACTCTTTTATTTGGACATCAACACCAGCAATTCTATTTAAATCATGATCATGAAAAACTACTAATTCCTGATCCTTAGTTAGTTGAATATCTAATTCTATCATATCTACCCCTAAATTTATGGCCTTTCTAAAAGAAACTAAAGTATTCTCGGGGGCCAATGCTGCAGCTCCTCGATGACCGATTTTTAACATAATACTCCTCCTCCCTGCTTATTATTTTACATAAGTGATTTTGAAATACAACTAATTAGAATAACCAAAATCATGAAATTATGGATGCTAACCTGATAGAACCGATATTGCTCAGGCTATGAGGGCAGATATTGTAGAACTAAAGTGGGGTGATTATATGATAATTTAAGTTTAAATTAAATTATTTTAATTTTCGTCATACTTTCGTAAAAAAATAAAGTTATAATATTAGTTGGAATCATCTTCTAGCATAAAATAAGCTTATAAACACACTAACTCTAACTTCTTATAGGTATATAAGAAGAAAAGTTCACTCCATTAATAAAGGGCTATGATACTTAAGTATCATAGCCCTTTAAATTTATACTTTAGCTCTAGTAATTCTCATTGCATTTAATACTGCAAGTAATGCTACACCTACATCTGCAAATACTGCCTCCCACATAGTTGCCATTCCGAAAGCCCCCATTGCAAGCACAACTCCTTTAACAATAAAGGCCAAGGCAATATTCTGCCATACCACATTACGAGTAAACTTAGCTACATTAATTGCGTCAACTAAATTAGATGGTTTATCTTTCATCAAGACAACATCTGCTGCTTCAATTGCTGCATCTGAACCTAATCCTCCCATTGCAACACCAATATCAGATCTAGCCAATACTGGAGCATCATTAATTCCATCTCCTACAAAAATCAACTTATCATTTTCCTCTCGATCTCTAATCAACTCTTCTACTTGTTCTACCTTATCATCTGGTAATAATTCAGCATAATATTTATCTAAATTCAAATCCTCTGCCACACTCTTAGCTACTTGTTCATTATCACCTGTCAACATAACTAATTTCTCAACCCCAAGCTTTCTTAAACCTGTGATTGCTTCTGCAGAATCCTCTTTAATTTTATCTGAAATAAGAATATATCCAATATACTCTCTATCAAAAGCTACATGAATTACTGTCCCAGACTCATCTGTACTAGAATAATCAGTTTCTTCTTTCTCCATTAATTTATAATTACCAGCCAGAATCTCTTTACCATCTACAACTACCTGTAAACCATGACCAGCAATCTCTTGATAACTATCTATATCTTCAGGACTAATCTCTTCACCATCATAAGCCTTTAAAATAGACTCTGCAATAGGATGATTAGAATTAATCTCTGCTTGAGTAGCTAATTTAAGCAATTTTTCTTGAGAATATTCATCTTCTGGTACTAATTTAGCTACTTCAAAGGTTCCTTCTGTTAAAGTACCTGTCTTATCCATAACCACTGTCTTGACACTATTTAGAGCTTCTAAATAATTACCACCTTTAACTAAGACACCTTGTTTAGAGGCCGATCCAATACCACCAAAGAATCCTAAAGGAATAGAAACTACTAAAGCACAAGGGCAAGATACAACTAAAAAGATTAAAGCCCGATAAATCCAATCACTAAAAGTAGCCCCTGAAATAACTAATGGTGGAACTATAGCTAAAGCCAATGCCCCAAAAACTACTACTGGAGTATAATAGCGAGCAAACTTAGTAATAAAGTTCTCGGTTGGTGCTTTCTCACTAGCTGCATTCTCTACTAGATCCAAAATCTTATTTACAGTAGATTCAGCAAAATCAGAAGTAACCTTAATAGTTAATAAACCATCTTGATTAATAAAACCACTTAATACTTCTTCTCCTGACTCAACTTTGCGGGGAACAGATTCTCCTGTCAGAGCAGATGTATCTACCATAGATTCTCCTGCAATAACCTCACCATCTAGAGGAATCTTTTCGCCAGGTTTAACTAAAATTATATCTCCAATTCCAACTTGATCAGGATCAACTTCTTTAACTTGACCATCACTCTTTAAATTAGCATAATCTGGTCTAATATCCATTAATGATTTAATAGAACGTCGAGAACGATTAACAGCAACATCTTGAAATAATTCACCAACCTCATAGAATAACATTACTGCTACCCCTTCAGGAAACTCTTGAATTGCAAAAGCACCAATAGTAGCAATAGTCATTAAGAAATTTTCATCAAAAATCTGTCCTCTAGATATATTCTTAGCCGATTTACTTAACACTTTACCACCAATAGTTAGATACGCAATTCCATACAGGGCCAACTCTCCCCACAAGTTAAGATTCAAAAATAGAGCTGCTATGAAAAAAACCGAACCAATTCCCAACCTAATAAATTCAGACTTCAAACTATCATTATCACCATGAGAATGATCATGGCTGTGACCATCATGAGAACCATGATCTTTAACTTCTTCTCTTATCTCTACATCAGGTTCAATATCCTTAATTAACTTTTTAGACTCTTCTACTACAGAAACTAACTTATTAGAATTATCTACTTTAATCTTCAATTTCTGTGAAGCAAAATTTAAATTAGCCTCACTAACTCCAGCCAATTGATTAATCTGTCCTTCGATCTTAGCTGCACAATCAGCACAACCCAATCCTTCTAGAATTAATGTTTGTTTACTATTACTACTTTCTTTGTTATTTCGACCTTTAAGTTTAGCCTTAACTCCTGGTTCTATTTCATCAACTAGTTTAGCTATTCTATCTGCAAGCTTATCTATATCACCACTAACTTTTACTTCCAAGATCTTCATAGTAAAATTCATCTTACTCTCTTCAACCTCTTCTAATTCACCTACCTGCTTTTCTATCTTACTAGCGCAATTGGCACAATCTAAACCTTCTAGTATAAATTTTTCTTTACTTAAAGCTTTTTCTTCCATTTTGTTACCTCCCTTTAACAAAAGTATGAGCAATCATTCAACTATCTATTAAAAAATATATGATTGTTTGTTCATATTTATTATATGATTCAGATCTTATAATGTCAATAAAAAGAGCAGAATCTTATAGAAGTTAAATTAATACATATAGAAATTACTAACTGTTATAATAAACCCTCTAAAGACAATTAAAAAAGCTACTCATCATAATGATGAGTAGCAAATTAATCCATTAAGTAATAAATAAATCTTTATTATACTCTAGTCTCTACTTCATTAAATCTATCTATTATCTCCTGATTCTCTTCTTCAATAAATACATTCACTCCACAAATAGTCACTACATTACAGATAAATCCAGGTACAATTTCATATAAAGTACTTCCAAATCCTAATTGTTTCCATAAAATTAAAACTATAGTTCCAGTAATCATACCTGCTAATGCTGCCTTCCAACTAGTATTCTTAGAGAAAAGTGCAAATAAAACAATTGGACCAAACGCAGCACCAAAACCACCCCACGCATAAGCAACTAATCCTAAGACAGTATTACTAGGATTTAGTGCTAACCAAAGAGCAATAGCAGAAATAACAAGTACACAGATTCTTCCTACATGCATCATCTCTTGTCGTGAGGCATCTTTATTAATAATCTTTTTATAAAAATCTTCTGTTAAAGCAGAAGAAGATACTAATAGTTGAGAATCAATAGTCGACATAATAGCTGATAGAATAGCTGCTAAAATAATACCCCCAACCCAAGGATTAAATAACTGATCAATCATATAAATAAAGACTTTTTCGTGATTTCCATTAGCTAAACTATCAAACATAGGGATTGAAACTAACCCTACAGCCAATGCTCCTCCTAAAGAGATAAAGACCCAAATAACAGCTATCTTCATTGCCTGTGGTAACTTCTTAACAGATTCAATACTCATAAATCTAGCTAGAATATGTGGTTGTCCAAAGTAACCTAACCCCCAAGCTAAAGATGAAATAATAGCCCAAATAGATAAATCAGCTGGAATTAAATTCATAGAAATTTCTCTCTGTAACATGACTTCTTTAATTGCTCCTACTCCACCAACTGAATTATAGGCTAAGACTGGAACAATAGTGATAGCTAAAAACATCAAAATTCCTTGAAAGAAATCTGTCCAACAGACTGCTAAAAAGCCACCAAGAAAAGTATATAACATAATGACAACTGCTCCAGAGATAACAGCAACTGTATAATCGACTTTAAACATTGATTCAAATAACTTACCTGCTGCAACTAGACCAGATGAAGAATAAATTGTAAAGAAGACTAATGTAATAATTGAACTAATTATTCTAAGTAATCCAGTAGGATCATTAAATCTTTCTTCAAAAAAGGAAGCTAAAGTCATAGCATCAGTCTCCTGAGTATAAACCCTTAATCGTGGCGCTACAAACTTCCAATTAAGCCATGTTCCAATAAAGAGACCAACAGCAATCCAAGCTTCTTTAACTCCACCTAAATAAACAGCACCAGGCAGCCCCATAAGCAACCAACCACTCATATCACTAGCCTGAGCCGATAGAGCTGTTACCCAACTACCTAAACCTCGGCCCCCTAATAGATAATCTTCAACATCAACAGTCTGACGATAAAAATAAAACCCAATTCCTAATAAAAAGATAAAATAGATCACAAAAGTAATTAGTGTCTGCATTTCTACCATTCTTCTCTATTCCTCCCTACTTATGATATTTCTCATAAATTTAACATCTATCAACTTTGATATAATACCATATTCCCATTATTTATTCAAATCAGATTATAATTATTCAATTTTATTACTTTAAATAATAACTTTTCCAGTTAACTTTATATCAAAAAACAAAAAAATGGTAGGTATCCACCTACCATTTAGGCTATCTAATAACTCTGCTTAAGAACTCTTTAGTTCTTTCTTTCTCTGGTTGAGAAAAGATTTGTTCTGGAGAATCAGCTTCAACAACTACTCCTTGATCCATAAATATAATTTGATCAGCTACCTCTCGAGCAAAATCCATCTCGTGAGTTACAACCAACATTGTCATTCCTTCTTGGGCCAACTCTTTAATTACTTTCAATACATCACCAATTAACTCTGGATCTAAAGCAGAAGTTGGCTCATCAAATAACATCAAGTCAGGATTAGTTGCTAAAGCTCTAGCAATTCCTACTCGCTGTTGCTGCCCCCCTGATAGAGAAGCTGGATACTCACCTTCTTTATCAGCCAAACCTACTTTATCCAGTAGATCTTGACCGATTTTAACTGTCTCTTCTTTTGACTTATTCTGAACTACCAATAAAGCCTCAGTTACATTTTCCAAAGCTGTCTTATTCTTAAAAAGATTATAACTTTGAAATACCATTCCTGTTCTTTGACGTAATTGACTAATCTTTTCTTTATCCTGACTACTTAAATCAACTTCTAAATCACCTAATTTAAGCTGGCCTTGGTTAGGAGTTTCTAAATAATTGATACATCTTAATAATGTTGATTTTCCTGAACCACTAGGGCCAACTAAAACAACAACCTCTCCTTCAGCAATCTCTAAGTCAATACCTGTTAGTACCTCTAATTGACCAAAAGACTTATGCAAGTTATCTATTCGTAACATATTATCAACCCTATTCATATGCCTCTTCAAGTTTATTTTCTAATAAGTTTTGAGCTTGATAGATTATAAAGAACAAAATCAAATAAACTACTGCAGCAGTAATATACATCTCTAAATAATTACCATGTAAAGCAGCCAACTTTTTAGTCTTAGCCATAACCTCTTCAATACTAATTACAAAAACTAAAGAAGTATTTTTAATTAGATTAATGAAGGTATTACCTGTTGTTGGTAGAGCAACTACAGCGGCTTGAGGTAATATAATCCGTCTCATTGCCTGCCAATAAGTCATTCCTACTGAGAGAGCTGCTTCAAGTTGGCCCTTATCAATTGACTTAATAGCTCCTCGAAAAACTTCTGATAAATAAGCACCTACATTAATCCCTAAGGCCAAATAAGCTGAGCTAAAAGCACCAAATTCAACTCCAGCTCTAGGTAGACCAAAATAAACAATATAAATCTGGACTAATAGAGGGGTTCCTCGAATAATAAATACATATAGCTCTGATAATTTATCTAGCACTGGAAGATTATACAACCTCATAAGTGCAGTAACCAGCCCTAGTACCAGACCAATAGCCATTGCTACTAGAGCAATTTTCAATGTTACTAACCCCAAAGGTAAAACAAAAGGTAGTTTATCTATTATTACTTCTAAATTTATCATCTTTATCCCCTTTACTTACTAACGTCAACTCCAAACCACTTCATAGAAATCTCTTTTAATGTCCCATCTTCTTTCATTTGACCTAAAGCTTTATTTACTTTATTTAATAGCTTATTATTACCTTTACGTAATACAATACCATTGACTACCTTCTTTACAGGTTCTCCTGCTAACTTTAGATCCAAACCAGTCTTTTTAATATTAATTCCAGCTACCAATTTATCATTTAAAGCAGCATCAATTCTACCAATTGATAGATCATTTAAAGTATCTAATAAAACCTCATAAGTTTTGACTTCAATTTCATTATTTTTATCAAATGATTTAACAATCTGTTCATAGTTACTACCTAACCCTACTCCTACCTTCTTTCCTTTTAAATCCTCTAGTGAATCAATATTATCCTGACCTTTCTTAACAATTAATTGAGCTCCTGAATATACATATGGTTCAGTAAAAGCATACTTTTCTTTACGCTTTGGAGTTATAGCTACTTGATTTACAATCATATCAAACTTTCTAGCCTCTAATGCTCCAAACATTCCCGACCACTTAGTAGGTACAAACTCAATTTGATATCCAATTCTTTTAGCAATCTCTTTTGCTACTTCTACATCATAACCTTTTAACTGACCATCTTCTGTTTCAAAATTAAATGGTGGATACGTACCTTCTAAACCTACTTCTAATACCTTTTTATCAGTAGTTGTTTCTTGATTGCTAGTACAACCTACAATTAAACCTCCAACTAATATTGTAATAATTAATATGAAACCTAATTTCTTCATTTTTCCATCCTCCAATCTGTATAATCCTTATCAGTTTTGTTGGTTTTATTATATAGAGAAAATAAAATAAAATCAAGTAAGTTAATAAAATTTTTATTAGAAAGTAATAAGGCTTGCCCAATTAGCAAGCCTTTAATAATTACTTAAGATTCCATTTCTCAACTTTTTTAAGATTAACTTTGCCATCTTGAGCAAAGAATTTAATTTCTTGACTATCTTTATCTGGATAAATCCGACTACTGAATACCTCTTCTCCACCATTAACAAATAACTCTAAAGAAGAAGTATCAAGAAATAGATGTAGTTTAACTGCACCATCATTCTCTAATAAACAACGTCTAATACCTTTCCCACCTTGACCAGATTTATTTCTATTAAGTGATAACTTCTGATTATTAGTATTATATTTAATTACAGTCTCTTCACTACCATCTTCAGCAGATCTAACCTTTAACCCAAACTCATGTGCATCTTCTATATCAAACTCAGCAATTAACTCAACTACATCTCCAGAAATACCTTCTAGAGCTAACTCTTCATCATTAATCTCAACCTCTTGATACTCTACTCTTTCTTGACGTAACTCCTTTAGCTCTGGAACTGGCTTTTGAATCAACTTATCATCTTCTCCTAACTCTAATACTCTAGGTAATGTCATTGCATGAATCCAACCATTCTCTCTCTCAGCATATTTTTCATCTTCCTCTGGCAGCCCCATCCAAGCAACCATAATTCTTCGCCCTTGTTGGTCTAAGGTAGTCTGAGCAGCATAAAAATCAAATCCCCTATCTAATTCAGTAAACTCTCCGTGATCAAACTCTCCTGTTTCATAATCTAGTTTACCAACTAAATAACCAGCTTGATAGATATTATTATACAGATCCCCTTCTGGTTCTAATCCTTGTGGCAAAGTAATCAATACCTCTTTATCTCCTAATTCAAACAAATCTGGACACTCCCACATGTAACCAAAATCATCTAAGCCATTTAGATTACTACCTGCAACTTCTCCTACTAAATCCCAGTCTTTTAAATCTGATGATTTATATAATAATACCCTACCTTCTTCTTTAACAGTTTGAGCACCAATTACCATATACCATACATCATCTTTCTTCCAGACCTTTGGATCTCTAAAGTGGGCTGTATAACCTTCCGGTTGACTATTAATTACTGGATTATCTTCACTCTTTTTAAAATCAACTCCATCTTCGCTTGTAACTAAACACTGATAAGCACTTCTGACTCCATCATTTTTGACATTACCAGTATACATCAAAGTAAGAATGCCATCATTATCTACTGCACTACCAGAATAACAACCATGAGTCTCATACCACTTATTAGGAGTTAAGGCAATAGACTGCTCTTCCCAATCAATTAAGTTTTGGCTTGTATAATGTCCCCAATATTTCAATCCACTCTCTGGACCACAAGGATGAAATTGATAAAATAAATGATAAGCCCCATCAAACTGAATAAAACCATTTGGATCATTTAACCAACCAGCTGGTGGCATAACATGATACTGTAATCTATAATAATCATTTTCTACCTTTTCTTTTACTTCTTCAATAGATTGATAAGCTTTATCTAACAATTCTTTCTTCTTTTCTTGACTCATTATAATCCCTCCAGTCTTAATTATCCATAATATAAATATGTCACTAAAAGTGACACTAGTCGTGTGTCTTGAGCTGTGTGCTATGAGCTAATTCAAAATCTAACTCACTATGAATCCTATATTCTAAGGTTTTATATTAATGATTTTGACTTTGATTTAGCTCACCTTACGAGTTTCATAGAAACTCTTCGTGATAAAGACCATCTACTCACAGCAGATAGGTAACACACTATATCAACAATCCTTCAATATATACAGTAAAAAAGGGAGGTCTCCCCCCCTTCTTTAAGACTTTCATATTCGGTTATTATTTTTCCTCAAAACCTATCATCCAAGTAGCTGCAAATGCACCACCAAATGCTATTAATAGTCCAATAACATAATTAACTATATCTCCAGAAGCTGCAATACTAATTGCTGGAAGTCCAGTCAATCCTAATCCAGTAAAGCCTACATTAGTAGCTACCACATAGACCCCACCTAAAGCACCACCAATGGCACCACCAATAAATGGTTTCATTAACCTTAGGTTAACACCAAAAATAGCAGCCTCAGTAATTCCTAATAAACAAGATGTTGCCGCAGGTAATGAAATCTGTTTCATATTATTATTTTCTGTCATAAAGTAAACAGCAAAAGCTGCACCACCTTGAGCAACATTAGCCATAGACCAAATTGGTAGCAAAAAGTTAACTCCAATATCTGGATTAGATAATAATCCTGCCTCAATAGCATGGAAACTATGGTGAATTCCTGTTACAACAATTGAAGAATAAGCACCACCAAAAATCAATCCTGCTAATGGGCCAGCAGTATCATAAATAGCTTGCAATCCAAATGAAATTCCATCTCCAATCAATCTAGCAAATGGGCCAATAACAACAAGAGAAATAAATCCGGTACTTAAAATAGTCAAAAATGGAGTTACGATTATATCTAAAATATCAGGTACGACTTTCTTCAAGCCATTATGAATATACTTCATAATCCAAACGGCTAATAAGATTGGTAATACTGTACCCTGATAACCTACCATTCCAATTTCTAAACCATACAAGTTAATTGTCTTTTCTATACCTTCTCCAATTGTCCAAGCATTCTGTAAAGCGGGGTGAATCATAATTCCACCAAGAACAGAAGCTAAATATGGATTAGTATCAAGTTCTTTAGCTGCACTAAAAGCAACTATAACTGGTAAGAAAATAAAAGCTGCATTAGAGAACATATTTAGTAACTTAAAAGCAGCACTATCTCCACCAACAACTCCATAAGCCTTAAGCATTCCTAAAACTCCCATTAAAACTCCACTAGCTACAATAGCCGGAATAATAGGAACAAATATATTAGATAACATCCTAGCAAAACGTTGGAATGGATTTAAATTCTTCATTGCTTCTTTTTTAGCTTCACCTTTACTTACTTCTGAAACATTACCAGCTTCAGTAAACTCTTTATAAACCTTATCAACTGTCCCCTGACCAATAATAATCTGAAACTGGCCAGAGTTTACAAATGCTCCCTTAACTCCATCAATATTTTCAACTGCTTCCTTGTCAGCTTTATCATTATCTTTAAGAACTAACCGAAGTCTAGTTGCACAATGAGCTGCACTATCTAGATTTTCTTTGCCACCAATTGCTTTAATAATCTCTGTGGCTACTTTTTTGTAATCCATTTTCTCTCCTCCTTATTTTTATTTCTTAATTATCCTACCTCAAAGAACACCTTATAAAGAGGAGCTTATGTAATTATTGTATATTAAAATATTAATCTAATATCTTATCTCCTCTATTAGTTAATTAACAGCAACCTATCAAGATACACTTGCTTAATCAGCTGATTATTTAATAAATTAATAGTTATAAACTTATTTGAATATATAAACCTATTTTAACTTATTAACTTATGAAAGTTATCTATTTAGGTCTATATAATATCTTATATTGGAATAATATCATTTTGGGAACCTTCCCAAAATATCTATAAGAATTTCCCAAATGAAGTCCATTTGGGAACCTTCCCAACTGTAAAATTATCATAATTTATATATTTATTACACTTTCTCTTTCTATAATATGAGAATCCATAACTAACTTGTTCTTCACTTGTTTATTATTAATGTAATTCAATAAGATTTTAGAGGCTTCTTCTCCTGCTTTTAAATGATCATACCGAACTGTTGTTAACTCTGGAGTAATTAAAGGACTTATATCAGAGTCGCCTATCCCTACTATAGATACATCTTCAGGCACTTGATAACCATTATCTTTAAGACATTTTATAGCACCAATAGCCAACCTATCCGTTGCTGCAAAAATAGCTGTAGGTAATTTTTTGGAATTATTGATTATTTCAAACATTCCGTTATATCCTGACTCCATACTAAAACCATCTTTATACATATATTCCTCTTTTACTTCTAAATTATTTTCTTTTAATACTTCTTCATATCCTTTTTTTCTCAGTTGGCCCACAGCAACATCATATTCTTTAATACCTATATAGCCAATCTCTTTATGCCCTTGGTCTACTAAATATTCTACTATATTCTTTGCTGAAATAAGATCATCATGAATAACACAAGGAAAATCTAAAAGATCAGTAGTGTCCTGACCTAATATTACAACTGGAATATCTATTCTATTCAATGTCTCTATATGCTCTTCTGTAACTTCAGTAGCAAAGAATAAAATTCCTCTTACTCTCTTCTCTTTTAATAACTTAAGATGATTTATTTCCTCTTCAGTGTTTAATCTAGTATTAGTTAATAAAATACTGTATCCATTCTCATGCATTGTATCACTTATGCCTTCTACCGCCGAAGAAAAGGTACTAGTATTTATTCTAGGGAGAATAACTCCTATTGTATTTGTCTTATTTCTTTGTAAATCCTTAGCTATAGAATTAGGAATATATCCTGTCTCATTTATAACCTGTTGAACTTTCTTTCTTGCTTCATCACTTACATGCTCAGAATCATTAATGACTCTCGAAACTGTAGACTTTGAAACATCAGCTAACTTAGCTATTTTTTTTATTGTCATTCCCATATACTATACCCTTTCTTTGGCTTGGTAACGTTCCCAACTCTTTTCTTATAAAAATTATACAAAATTTTGATGGTAAAATCAAGTATTAATTTTATTTATTCTTTACAATATCTTTTACTTCATCTAAAGTAGGTAATGCAGACATAGCTCCCTTTTGCGAAGCAGCCAAAGCCCCAGAAACACTAGCAAACTCTGTTACATAATCTAAAAACTCAGTATCTAACTCAGATAAATCTCTATCCATTTCATTGAGATTATAAAGAATACCAGATACAAAAGCATCACCAGCACCAGTTGTATCAACTGTATCTACTTTCATGGCTGGAACAAATCCTAAATCTCCTTGATAATAATAATAAGCTCCTTTACTACCAAAAGTTACATAAATTAATGAAATATCATACTCTTTCTTTAATTGCTTAACTCCTACTTCTACCTCTTGAGCACCTGTGATAAACTCTAATTCTTCTTCTGAAATCTTAAGAATATCTGTTTCTCCTAACATAGAAATAATACCTTCTTTAGCCTGATCAGCATCATCCCAAAGATTTAAGCGTAGGTTAGGATCATAAGAGATTAACATTCCATTTCTTTTAGCTTCTTTAACAGCATATTTAGTAGCACTACAAGCTGGTTCATTGATTAGAGATATAGAACCAAAGTGTAATATCTTATTCTTAGTAAACAGTTCTTCTTTAATATCTGCTTCATTTAAGAAGGTATCGGCACTAGGATCAATATAAAAACTAAAGCTTCGCTCGCCTGTTTTATCCAAAGTAACAAATACTAACCCTGTTCTAGCTTCATCAGTTAACAACATTCCTCCAGTATTAACACCTTTATCAGCTAAAGTTCTTTGTAAGAAATTACCTAGTACATCATCTCCTACTTTTCCTATAAAGCTAGAGTTGGCCCCTAATCTACTCAATCCTACTGCTACATTAGCTGGAGCTCCCCCAGGATTCTTCTTAAACTCTGTATTATTTTCATCTAAAGGAATAAAGTCAATCAATGCTTCGCCTAAAGTAATAACTCCTCTCATTTCATTTCAACTCCTTACTTAAATTTGATTTAAAATATACAAAGAGTATTAAAATCTTATCAACTTATACTCTTCTTATTTCTTTATTAGATTATATATACATCTCTAAACCTTGTCAAATCTAACTTTATATAATATTTTTTGTAGATTACAAAGTTACTTATATAGACTTTATTTTTTCCAAGCGGATTCTAACTTCCAAATATCAATTGACTTAAGAGTTACACTGCCATTTTCAATAAACAGATCAAGCCCTAAACTCTCTTCCCAGTGCGGATAAATTCTAGCTGATCCAGTTGCTCTTCCATCATTTGCAAAGACCTCAACTGAAGATCTATCTAGGTAAATATGAAACTTTACAGTATTATTATCAATCAATTTCAAATCTGTTTGATAAATACCTCTATTTCCTATACCTGACTTGTTTCTATTGATTATCAACTCTTCTGTTTTTGGATTATAGGCAATAATTGTCTCTTCATTCTCCTGGGGAGATTTACGTAATTCAATACCAAACTTATTAAAGTTGAAAGCATTAATCTTGAATTTAGCCTTTATCTCTAAAGTATCTCCTTTAATATTAGATAGGTAACCAGATTGTTTTGAAGTGATTTTTAGATCTTCAAAATGGTATTTAGGTCTCTTAGTAGCTCGTAGTTGTTTTAATTCTGCTATAGGTTTGCTTCCTAAATCACCATTAGGAAATAAAAATAGTTTACGTGGTAAAGACATTGCACCTAACCAACCACTCTTTTTAGTCAATTTAGCCCCTTCCCAACTATCCATCCAACCAATCATAATTCTTCTTCCTTTTGTATCTTTAAAAGTTTGAGCAGCATAAAAATCTGGACCAAAGTCGACTCTACCACTAGTTTCAGGGATGAATTTATTATTTTTATATTTTCCTACAAAATAAAGTGTAGTCTGCCTATTTCCATTAACAGTCACAAATATAATTGACTTATCCCTTATAGAAAAGAAGTCTGGAGTTATCCATCTACTACTATTAGTTTTATCTTCTTTGAATAATATCCCTAAGTAAGTCCACTCTTTTAAGTTAGGAGAGCTATATAAGTGAAGAATACCTTTATCATTATATCCTGAACCAAGTATCATCTTCCATAATCCATCTTTATCTTTCCAAACATTTGGATCACGAAATTGGGGACTTGCTTTAGCAGGCAACTTATCAATTACTGGATTACCTTTATACTTTTTAAATCTTATACCATCTTGACTAGTGGCTATTGCTTGAGTCTCAGGCATCTTATTAGGATGAGCTCTAGGATCAGTAAATTTGGTGTAGATTAAAGTTAATTCCCCTCTATTATTGACTACACTACCAGAAAAGATCCCACTCATATCTCCCATATTATCAGTCTCTTCTAGAGCTAGGGCAGTCGGTAAGTGTTGCCAATGTACTAGATCTTTACTGACTGCATGGCCCCAGTCAGTTGGCCCCCAAGTTACACTATTGAAACTAGATTGATAAAACAAATGATAATCTCCTTGCCAATGAATTAATCCATTGGGAACATTGATAGCACTTTGAGGAGTAGAAAAATGATATTGTGGTCGATAAGGACCACTATTATATAATTCTTTTATTTTATCTGAACTGAATTCAAAATCAGGTTTAGATAATTTAATAGCTGTCAAATTAGAAACCTTACTCTCTTCTATAGGGACATTAATATTATCAACATTAATGTGTCCCCAGCCACCTTGAGCTCTATCTACTACTTTAATATAACATTCTTCCCCAATATATTCTGATGCATTCCAGTATACTCTTCTATAATCTTCTCTATTTCTCCCTGTAGCTTTAAATAATTCTTTTTTATCTCTTACTCTTACTAAACTTATTAATATCTTTTCCTCCACCTATCAGTAAATCAATCTGACCATTACCTTTAAGAATAAAACTTTGAGATCTTAAAACACCAACTTGATTATCTCCTCCATCAGCATAACCCCATAAATGATATTTATCACTTTGATTAAAAGGACCATCCCATCCCCAACTACTACTATTAGTTACATCACCATCACTAAAAGCATTACCACTAATAACTTTCCAACCAGTTAAATCTCCTGTTTCAAAGTTATGATTTTTAATACCTTCTACTGTATAACTTGCTTGATCAGAATAATTACAACTAACTAAGAGTACTACTATAGAAATTACTACAAATAGACGTTTCATCTTCTGGCCTCCTTAAACTGATTACTATAAATCATAAATATCTGAAAGTTCTACATCTATTTTATCAATTAACTCCTTCTGCTGTTGAATATGATTAGAATCTAGTCTATCTTCACTTATTACTCTATCTGAAAGTTCTATAATAAACTCTGTACCTACACCATATCTACTATTTACTATAATCTTGCCACCATGTAACTCAACAAGTAACTTAACAATAGATAAGCCTATACCACTGCCCTCGTTATTTCGAGTAAAGGACTTATCCACTTGCCTAAACCTCTTAAAAATATTCTCTTGTTGATCTACTGGTATCCCAACTCCTGTATCTATAACTGAAATTAAAACTTTATCCTTTTGAGTAGAGATATTGACAAATATTTCATCCCCCTCTTCGGTGAACTTAATGGCATTAGATAATAAATTTAGTATTATTCTTTCCATACTAAAAGTATCAAAGGCTACTATCTTCTCTTCTAATTCTGAATTAAACTGCCATCTCCTATCTTTATTATCTATATAGTCTGCTACAGAATAAGTAACCTCTTTTACAGTTTCTACAATATCATGATTAGCTATATTTAACTTAAAAGAATTAGAATTTATCTTTGTAATATCAACTAAATTATTAGTTAATCTTAACATCCTATATCCATTCTGCCTAATAGTCGCAGTATATTTTTTCGCTTTCTGATAAGATTCAGAATCAATATTAGTCTTATGATATAAATCTAACATCTGTAAAGATGAAAAGATTAAATTCAATGGTGTCTTTAGTTCATGAGATAAATTAGCAAAAAACTCTACCTTGAATTTATTATATTCTAGTTCTTCTTTTAACATTTTTTGTTTAGTAACATCAACTCCTGATGCTAATATCCCTTGATTATTATCTTCATTATCTCTTAATAAAGAAATGTGCCAAGCAACTTTTCTTTCTTCATTATTCTTAGTTAAAATAGTCTGTTCAAAATATTCTCTCAACTCTGGTTTTTCATTCATCATAGCTTTAAAGTTATTTTTAGCTTCTTTTGTCTCTTCTTCCTTAGTAAAATTATCGAACCAATTTTTGTCTATCATCTCTTCTTCATCATATTCTAAAATATGACATCCTTTTTTATTAATTAATTCAACTTTTCCCTCCTTATCTAACACTAAAAATATCACTTCAGCTACATCAAGATACTTATGTAATTCATTCTTTTCATGCTTTAATTCTTGATTTAATTGATTCAACTCTTCCATTTTACTATGTAAATTATCTTTCATTATATTAAGAGCTCTAGACAACCTACCAACTTCATCATTAGTTTTAATCTGCAAAGGAGAAATATCTAACTTTTTATCAGCAATTTTTTGAGCAAAATCAGTAGCAGTAATTATAGGTTGTAAAAATTTATTAGAGAAGATTGTAATCATAACAATCATCATACTTGTAAATATAATTATTACTGAAAATACTACCTCATATATATAATATAAATCCTGGTTTAATTTCGATTCTTCCACTCCAAATATAAACTTCCAACCTGTCTGTAAAGATGTATTCACACTTACAAAATAATTTTTATTATTCATATTCACTTTAAAGTTTCCTTGCTCCATTTCAACTATGTTATTTAACTTATCTACTCCAATTTCCGTTATATTTTGAAAATTATATTTAGGCTTTTGAGAATGATTCAAAATAATTCCATCCTTAGTTGTCACAATCACATAACTTTTATTCTTCATGCTAATACTCTTTATTTTATCAACTAAACCTTTCAAACTAATATTAAGACCTAGTACTCCTATAATTTTTCCTTCATTATTTTCCACAGTTGTGACTATGCTAACAGTAGGTATTTTATTGTCTCTATTATTAGCCCATGAATAAGGATTAGTTTCTTGATTATTTCTATAATAGGGTCTGATTATACTAACTTGGCCTTTATTTTTCATAGCCATTTTATAAAAATAACTTTTTCTAGGATCATAATGTTGAGGAACTGATCTACTAGGCCACTGAATATAACCTCCATCTTTAGTTGCTAAATATACATAAGATATATTAGAATGAATCTGAGCAAAACTGGAAAATTTATTATAAATCCTAGTTTCAACTCCTCCATTTTTAACGAGATTCATCTGCAATTCTTTTTCTATTCCCTTATTTACATAAGAAGTAATATCCTTATCTACTTCTTCTACAATATAACTGGATGCTAATGATTTACATTCTCCTTTTATTCTATCAAAGTATACATCAACAGTATTATTTACTTGCTTAATTTCTCTTTTAGTAGCTGCAATAAAATTTTGCTGTAATATACTCTCTGTCTTTTGAATCTGCAAATAACTTAATATGAATACTGGTACTAATATTATTATTAAGAGTACTATAATTAATTTTAGTTTGATGCTACTAAAAATATTTTCAAATTCTTTCTTCATTAATATCTTTCCTTTCAATTATGATTACTTAATATATAATATATTACATCTACTATTAAATTTAGTTAATATGGATTAAAATTCCTTTATGTTCTTTTTATTTTTTACATTACATAAATGATTACATAACTTAGATATATAATAAAAAAACACACCTTTTAGGTGTGCTTTGCATCTAAATTAACAAAATTATTTATTAAATTGGGTTGTTGAGAAAATAACTTCACTATCTAATTTTAATTATAAGAGAATAGAGAACTATAATCTAACAGTAAATTTGGTCCCTTGCTCTAATTCACTTTCTACATTAATTTCTCCACCATGTTGGTCTACTATATGCTTCACAATTGATAGTCCTAGGCCAGTACCTCCTAGCTTACGACTTCTGGCTTTATTGACTCGATAAAATCGTTCAAAAATACGGGAAATATCCTCTTTGGGAATTCCTATCCCGTTATCCTCTACTTCTATTACTATTTCATCATTTTCAGAATAACCTCTAATTTCAACTTTTCCCCCAGAGGGAGTATATTTAATAGCATTATCAACTAAATTAATCATTAGACGAGATAATTGGTCTTGGTTCCCCTGGATTTTAGGTAATTCAAATGGTAAATCTAACTGTAATTCAACTTCTTTCTGTTGAGCTTTTGGCTCTAGAACTGGAATAATATCATTAATTACTGTTACTAAATCTATCTCTTCTTCTATTAAATTATTACCAGCTTCTATCTTAGATAAATCCAATATATCATTAATTAAATGCTCAAGGCGTTCTGTCTCATCACCAATTATCTTTAAGAAAGAATTATAAGTTTCTATATCTAAATCACTCTCTAATAATGTCTCTACATAACCCTTAATTGAAGTCAATGGAGTCTTTAACTCATGGGATACATTACTGACAAACTCTTTTCGCATCTGCTCTAACTTTCTTATATCAGTAATATCTCTTAAGCTAGCTACTACTCCTGTAGCTTGACTCTCTCTCTCTATCGGGGCCAACCTTATTCGAAATATCCTCTCTTCTGGTAATAATAACTCTATTTCTTCAGTTAAAACTTCTCCTGTCTCTAATGCCTCAGTTACCAATTCATCTAGCTTGTAATTTTTAGTAATTTGAATAACTGACTGCCCTAATACATCTTCTTCCTTAACTCCAAAAATCTGTTCTGTAGCTAAATTGATTAAAATAATCTCTCTTGCTTCATTGATAGCAATTACTCCATCACCAATACTAGTAACAATAGCTTCAATCTTACTCTTTTCACTAGATAGCTGCCCCATCTTATTCTTAACTTGATTTACCATATGGTTAAACATCTGGGCCAACCTACCAATTTCATCTCCAGTTTTAACAACTAGTTTCTGATCTAAAAAACCATTAGCTATCCTCTGGGCCACTGCTGTCATTTCACCAATTGGTTCAGTAATTCGCTTAGTAAACTTAAAAGATAATATAATAGAAATTATAAAAGCAGTTACTCCTATCTGAAATAAGACACGCCAAATACCATTATAAAGCTGATTTAACTTATTCAAACTTAAAGCTACCCTAATAATTCCAATTACTTGACCATTATTTTTAATAGGTATAGCTATATATCTCATATCAATTCCTAAAGTAGCACTATACCTTATCTTTTTACCTAACCCTTTATATAAAGCTTGCTGAATTTCAGGTCTAGTTAAATGATTATCCATTGTAGTTGGATCTTCTCTAGAATCTGCTAATACCTTACCATTATCATTAACAACTGTGATTCTGGTCTCTAACTGCTTACCATACTTATCAATCAACTTATCTAATTCTAAAGTATCTCTTCCTTGTATAATAGGCTTAATAATCCCTTTAACTAACTCCATTTCTCCAATTAATTTTTTATCTAACCAATGAGAAAAATAGTTTTCTAAAGATTGTTGTAAAAAGTATCCTGAAAAAACCAAAGTAATAATTAATAAGACTAAATATAAAGTTACAATCTTCCATCTAATACTCTTTAATCTCTGTAGCATATCTTTAACTCCTTATCCTAGATCCCTAAATTTATATCCTACTCCTCTAACAGTTTTAATATAATCTAACTTACTATATTCTCCTAGTTTTTTTCGTAATCTTCTAATATGAACATCTACTGTTCTAGTATCACCTTGATAATCATAACCCCAAATCTCCTTTAACAAATAACTCCGTGAAAATACCTGCCCAAGATTAGTCATTAACACAGATAATAATTCAAATTCTTTAGGGGTTAAATTGACTTCAGATCCCACAATTTCAACTTGATACTTATTCAAATCAAGCTTAACATCTCCTACTTTGATTACATCATCTTTCTGAACAAAATCCTGGGAAGTAACTCGTCGTAAAACTGCTTTAACTCGAGCAATTAACTCTCTAGGACTAAAAGGTTTAGTTATGTAATCATCTGCTCCTAACTCTAGCCCCAATATTTTATCTACTTCTTCTTCTTTAGCAGATAAAATAATAATAGGCAACTTATTAAACTGGTCATTCTTTCTAATCTCTCGACAAATATCAAATCCATCTACTTCAGGTAACATTAAATCTAACACCATTAAGTCAGGGTCTTCTTTCTTTACAACTTCTAATGCTTGCTGTCCATCATAGGCCGTAACAACTTCATAGCCTTTTTCTTCTAGATTAAATTTAACTAGTTGTACTATATTTTCTTCATCATCAACTACTAAAATCTTTGCAGACATACCTAATCCTCCATTACTTTAGTTTTATTAAGCTAGCCATCCTACCAGTCTCTCCTTTATCTCTACGATAGGAATAGAATAAATTTGAATGGCAAGCAGTACATAAGTTGCTATGTATAATATTTCTTCTTTCTACTCCGACTTCCTCTAATTGAACTTGATTTGCTAAACTTAAATCTAATTTCCATTGTTGATCATCTACTTCTTCAACGAATTCTTCCCAATTACTAAATTCTTTTTGCAAAGGATTAATTACTTGCTCATCAACTTGATAACAACACTTTCCTATAGACGGGCCAACTCCTACCAATAGATCACTTAAATTGGTTCCATAGACTTCCTTCATCTGTAAAACTGTCTGTTGTGCAATCTTTTTGACAGTTCCTTTCCATCCAGCATGAACTAAACCAACCACCTCTAAAACTGGATCTAATAAAAGAATAGGGGTACAGTCAGCATAGTAGGAAGTCAATAATATTCCTTTCTTATCAGTTAATAAAGCATCAGTATTCTCTAAAGCAGTATCATAACTCAAAGCCCCACTACCTTTATCTTCTCTATTAATAATTTTAACTCGATCATTATGCAACTGTTTTCCTGCCACTAACTGTTGATGATCACTATCTAATAGATTACAGATTCGTCTTCTATTTTCAACTACATCTTCTTTATTATCAGAGACATGTAGTCCAAGGTTCAAACTGGTATATTCATCTTTACTTACTCCACCTATTTTAGTACTAAAAGCATGTTCCACTAAACCAGTTTCTGAAAATTCCTCGATAATATAATATTTAACTCCATCTTCTATCTTTAATTTAAAAATTTTAATCACCTCTCTAATATTTAATTATAAACTACTAATTGATTACTTCAATCTTCTCTATCACTTCTGGAAATTCTTCTACAATTTGCTCCTTTGAACAATCATCTTGTAAAGGTAGAAAAGATACCTCACCTTGTGGCTTAATAATAACAACTGCTTTAGGAGTTAAATAAGCACCACCTCCACTAGCATTGGTACCACCACCTCCACCAACTAAAATATCTAAGATAGGAATTAAAGTCATATCTTCTACTTGATAAGGTTCACCTATCACTTGTTGATAGTCTATCTGATCTTTCAAATAATCAATAATTCTTTCTTCCATTATATCACCTCATAATAATTAATTAGTTTCAATATTAGTTTATCCTCTTTTTACTATAGTATATTCTTTGATAAACCCTATAATAAATATTGATAGTTAAAAAAACTTCATAACCTAATTTTAATTGCAGAAATGTCACTTTTGTGCCACGTCTATCAGCTATCTGTCGTCTGCTGTGTGCAGATTGATAAAAAACATTCACATGATAAATAATAATTAGAGAAGGAGGAACTTAAAATGTCAAACAAAGACCCTAAGCAATCTAAAGAAGAAATGGAAATAAGCCAAGAATTAGATAACAGAAAGACTGAAGAAATTCTAGAGAAAATTGATGCTGATGAAAAGAATGAACGTCTTAAAGACCCTAAACAGTCTACTCCTAATGCTCGCAGTGATCTACCTAAAGAATAATAAATATAATCTCTCAAAAAATAAAAGAAGAGGTAGATTTTCTACCTCTTCTCAGACTAATCTATTACTGTAATTCTTCTTTGATCTCTTGAAATTCAGTCTTACTAATCTCACCTTGAGCATAACGCCGTCTTGCAATCTCTAAAGCATCATCCTGCTTAGTTCTATTCAATCTTGACTTATTACCAGTAGTATTATTAATCAACTTGTTAATAAAATAAAAAGCACCACCAATAATTATAATCCAAAAAATAGCCATAATTATCATATTCCCCCCTAAAAATCCTCTACCAAAGAATCCACGCATTGGAGAACCCCATCCTCTCATCATACCATGCATCATAATTATCCCTCCCTTTGTAAATAAATCTTAATTTCTACTGCAATCTATTCTAGAAACAATTTTACTATTAACTCATAACAGACAACTCATGACTTAAGTCTTACCAACCCATCATTCTTGTACCACCCCTCATATTAAACCCAGGACAGAAATAACCTGCTCTTGTTCCATTGAAACCAAAACCATAGTCTGCAAACTGCTCTAGTTGGTCATCAGTTAAAACATTTCTTAACTTCCAATAGAAATTAGTTCTTAACTTAATTAGTTTATTTCTTAAACCATTAACTTCTTCTTGCAGCCCTACTACTTTATCTCGACTAGCATTTTGTTCAAAGTACAATTCATGTAATTCATAATTTTTGTCTCTTAACTGATCCATAATATCTTCAGCCTGATGATAATATTCATCTCTCAACTCTTCAATCTGGTTTAGTTGATCATCAGATAGATTCAACTGATATTGATAATAATCTTGGTCATATCTATAACCTCTACCTACTGATCCTTGATTACCAAATCCACCACCATGAGCTAATACTAAAGCAGAACCTGCTACTAATAGTACCAAAATCAATCCTAAACTAACTATCTTTTTCATCACTATCCCCTCCTTACAAAATTTATATTAAATTATCCCTTTCTCTTATCTTGCACTTATAGTATATACCTTAAATATTAAGAAAGTATTAAGAAAATTATAAGATTCTTTAAAGAAAATAAAAAACTTCAGCTGATAGCTGAAGTTTAAAGTTTCCCTTTTATTTTTAATTCTCTCTGTTTTGCAAATACCCATTCAATTATATCTTCTCGCCAAGCCTTAGGTAGGTCAACAAACTCTATTCCTAAATAATAAACTTTCTCTTCTGACTCAGAATCATCTTCTGCTTGTACACGAACTAATCTCCCCTCAACAATATTAAATTCTAAAGAAAAAGAATCAAGTTTTATTTCTAATTCAGCCTCTATATTAATTCCATCTAATTCCTTAGTCATTACCTTCAATCCACCACCACTAATATCTAAAGCTATTGCTTCTTTAAAATCATCTCCTTTATTATCTATTAATTTATACTCTATCTTTTTATAAATAGGGACCCTAACATACCGTCTTCTCTGTACCCTTTCTATACCACTTTCTACAGTTACTAATAGGTATTTTTCTTTAACTTCTTTTACAACTACCCTTAATCTATATAAAGCATTATTATCTATAAAAGATAGAGTCAATAATTGGTTTTCAGCAGTAAGCTCAGTCAAATCAGATTCAGAATGTAACCTAATCTCATCTTTCTTTAAATCAATTATTCGAGCTTTATAATCATCCTCTTGATCAATTCTACTAAGATGTACATACTGACAGACATATAATTTAGAAGACAATATCCACTTGCTCCTTTCTAGCAAAGTCAAACCTCTATATACTAATAATATTAAGTATAATTAAACTTTATTAAACTCTTTATTAGTATTTAAAGGAAGTGAGAAACTAAAGTTACTACCTACTCCTTCTGTACTTTCAACTGTTATCTCTCCATCTAAACCTTCAACTATCTCTTTAACAATTGCCAGACCTAATCCTGTTCCTTCTTCATCTGGACAACGAGCCCGATCAACCTGATGAAATCTTTCCCAAATATAAGGCAACTCTGTCTTAGGAATTCCTACTCCATCATCAATTACTTCAACTACAATTTCATCATCTTTAGATATTACCTTAATCTCAATATTACCATCTGCAGTAGTAAACTTAATAGCATTGCTTAATAGATTAATAACTACTTCTTCTAGTTTCCTAGGATCAGTTTCAATTATCAAGCTATGAGGCATATTAGTAGTTACATCTCTATCTTTCAGTCTCGATTCTAAATTAACTACTACTGATTCAATTAAACTGATTAAATCTACCTCTTCTAATTCAAATTCCATCTGCCCAGACTGTAGACGTGATAAATCTAAAATATTAGTTACTAATTCTGACATCCGATCTGTCTCTCTTAAAACCCTTCTTAAATACTCCTCCTCTAACTGCTCATCATCTATTACTCCATCTAAGATTGCTTCTAGGTAGCCACGTACTGCTGTTAATGGTGTCTTTAGTTCATGAGAAACATTAGCTACAAATAATCGTCTCATTTCATCTAATTTTCTAATTTCAGTCACATCACGAACTAGAATAATTACTCCCCATAGCTTGTCTGTTTTCTCTTCTACAGGAGCAGCTTGAGCTGCAATAATCTGATCTTGCCATTCAAACTCATAACTATTTTCTACTCCTTTAGTTAATACTTCTTCTACTAACTCTACTAATTCTCCTGGGAAATAATGTGAAAATTTTTGATTAATTATCTTTTCTTCAAATTCAAAGATTTCTTCTAACTTTGAATTGGCCAGTACAACTTCTTCATCAATTGTAATTCCCAATACCCCTTCAGTCATACTAGTTAGCATCTCTTCCATTCGACTCTTTTCTGTAGCTAAAGCATTCATATTCTTCTCTAACTGTTGCGACATATAATTAAAACTAGTTCCTAACTCACCAATCTCATCATCAGGTAAATCATTTAATTCTTCTTCAAAATTACCAGCAGCCATTCTTTGAGCTTTATCTTTCATCTCTTGTACAGGGCTAGTAATACCACGAGAAATAAAATAACCTAAAACTAAAGCTAAAATAATAGCTCCTAAAGTAATCTGTAATGTCAAATTTCTAATTCTAAATACCATTTCCTGTAGACCTTGAATAGGAGAGATCAAAAATAATGCTAATTGAGAAGAAGTATAGACTGGAATTCCTACAGCAATTATAGGTTGTTTCAACATTGGACTATTCCCTTGAAAAGTTACCTGTTTTCCTTCTAATACTTTATTTAGCTCATCTTCTAACCCTAACAGCTTTTCTGACCCATGCATCATATGATTAGGTCCTCTCCCGTTCACCTTTGATTTCATCATACCTGGCCCCATCATACCTCGATGCTTCATCATACCATTCATGCCCATAGGTCTATTCATCATTTGTCTCATCTGTCGTCCTTGATTAATAATTCTCCCTTCTGAATTAACAACAACTAGACTGGTATCTAATAACTGTTCTAAATTAGATAGAGACTCAGTAAGCTCCTGCTGATTACTATTAATTTTAATTATCTTACTTACTAACTGTCCTTTTCTAATTAATTCCTCTCTTTTGGACTGAGATAAATAATCTTCTAAGTATTGAGGTAGAAAAATAATCAAAGCAAGTAGAATTAGCAATGGAATTATAATATAACTTCCCATAATCTTCTTAAACAGGCTATTTAGCATCTTTATCTACTACAAACTTGTAGCCTACCCCCCAGACTGTCTGAATAAACCCTAAATCTAACTTATCTCTTAACCAATTGATATGAACATCAACTGTTCTCATATCTCCATAATGATCAACTCCCCAGATTCTATCGTATAACCTCTCTCTTTTAAATACCTGATTAGGATGCTGAGCTAATAATAGTAATATTTCATACTCTTTAGGTGATAATTCAATCTCTATCCCTTCTACTTTAACCTCTCGATTGGCTGGATCAATTACTAAATCTGGGTAAGTTATTAATTTGCGATCTGATTCTTCATTATTACTACTGTTAGACATTCTCTTAAAGATAGCTTTAGCTCTAGCAACTATCTCTCGAGGACTAAAAGGCTTTGTTACATAGTCATCAGCACCTAACTCTAAACCTAACACTCGATCAAACTCTTCCCCTTTAGCAGATAAAAATATAATTGGTACCTCATTATTCTTTCTCAATTCTTTAATTACTTCTAGACCATCAAGTTTAGGCATCATAATATCTAATATAATTAAATCAGGATCATTATCTGCTACCAGCTGTAGTGCTTCTTCACCATCTTGAGCCTTTAATATATTACAACCTTCTTTTTTAAGATACAAACTTATAATTTCATGTACATTCTGATCATCATCAGCAATTAAAATTTCTTTATCTTCCATTTTTATCACCTCAGCTAAAAATTTTCAGTAGATTTATTTTCAATTCAAAAATGAAATATTATCGAGATATTTCGTCACTTTTTAATAAAAAGTTAACTAAAAAAATTGAATTCAAAGACGGTTTCGGAACGGCCTATCGGCCTTCTTCCGAGTACCTTTTGTCAAAATACACCCCAAGAGTACTTCTTCATTTCATTTAGAGCGCAATTAGTAGTCTTTATCATTAATTCAATAATTTTAATCAGCTATATAGTTTAACAATAAATGAATTGAAGTAACTGACTATTTTTCATTTACATCTGATAAAACTACTAAAAAGGTACAAAAAGATTTTTTAGAAAAACAAGTTATGCTTCCTACTATTAAAAGATTACTAGATTATATTCAACACTTTTGATTCATATATTAACTGCTATCTTAAGTAAAAAGTCGCATTGTTTTTCTTATTTAAAATCAAAACCTTTTAAAAATAACAAAATTATTTTTAGTAAAGATACATCTTAGATTTTTATTGGTTTTGACCTTAACTGTACACTGTAAATTGTAAACTGTAAACTGCAGAAATATCTCGATATATTTTAACAATATACCAAAGAAAAGTTACCAATCTGTTTCTAGTATAACAACTAAATATTAAGAAAATATTAAATATATAAGAAAACTAATACTAACACTTTGTTTAAGAAAGGAGACCTAATATGAACAAAGCTGTATTTTTAGATCGTGACGGGGTGATTAATAATTATAAAAAACCAGTTAATACTCCTGAAGACTTAGAATTATATCCTTGGACTGCTAAAGCAATTAAAAGACTCAATCAAAATGGCTATCAAGTTCATATTGTAACTAACCAAGGTGGTATTGAATCTGGTTACTTTACAGAAGAGGATTTAGATAAGATTCATCAACACTTAATTATTACCTTAAAAGAAGACAACGCTATAATAGACGATATTGAATACTGTCCCCATTTTAAGACTGAATGCAACTGTCGCAAACCCAACCCTGGTATGATTCTTAAATTAGCCAATAAATATGATATTGATTTAGATTTATCCTTTATGGTTGGAGATCGTAAATCAGATGTTATTTCTGGTCACAGAGCTGGATGTAGAACTATTAAAGTTGGGGCCAAATATCCAAAAGCCGATTTTTCAGTCGAAAATTTAGCTGATGCTGTTGATGTTATTCTAAAAGTTGAAAGTCCTGTATATAGTTAGACCTAAACTAAAGGCATTACTGAATTATCCCAAGTATCATCTGATTTATTATCTAGCTCTTCTTTCAACACTGTACTCAACCTCTCTATTCCCTCTTTAATTTTTTGATTATCAACTGCTGCTATACTTAATCTAACTTTATTCTTCTGGGGCTGATTAGGATAAAATGCAGCTCCAGGAGCAATATTAACTCCTTTAGCCAGTGCTTTATCCTTAATTTTACTAGTAGATATTCCTTCTGGTAACTCTAACCATAAATTCAATCCACCATCAGGTTTCACAAATTCAATCTCATTAGGTAAATGTTCTTCTAAAGCAGAAATCATACTTTGATACCGGGCTTGATAAGTCTCTTTTAATCTAGCTAACTGCTCTTCCCAAACTTCTTCTTTAAAATAAAGATCTAATACTCGTTGTACCAAACCATCAGTAAAAATATCAGACATATATTTAGATAATAGAATCTCATTAAAATAACGATCAGGAATAATTAAAAAAGCTAACCTTAAACCTGGCATAAAGATTTTAGAGAAACTTTTAATATAAATTACTCTATCACTTCGATCTAATGATTTTAGAGAGTTACTATTCTGTCTTCCATAGTTCAAATCACTTAAACAATCATCCTCAATAATTAATAAATTATATTTTCGGGCCAACTCCATAATCTTCTCTTTCTTAGCTTGTGAATAACTATAACCTGTTGGATTCTGAAAATTAGACATTAAATATAAAAATTTAGGCTTTGTCTCTTCTAATTTAGTTTCCAAATAAGCAGTATCTATCCCATCCTTCTCTAGTGGAATTTCTACTATATTGGCCTGACGCGATTTGAAGACAGAAATAGCCCCTGGATAAGTCGGCTGTTCTACAAAAACAGTATCTCCATAATCTAAGAATGTCTTGGCTAAAATATCAATTCCTTGCTGGGCTCCAGATACTATCTGAATCTCCTCTGGAGAAGATTTAATATTATATCGATCTACATAATTACTAATTGACTTTCGTAAAGGAAGATAGCCTTGACTCTTTTGGTAACCAAAAGCATATCCTCTATCTCTATCTAAAACTTTATTTAATAATTTCTTAAATGGAGCTATAGGAAATAAATCAGGAGTTGGAGCCGCAGTAGCAAAATTAATCTCTCCTGCTTGATCTAATTTAGTATCTTCATCAATATAAATTTGTTGGTCTAAGTCAGCTGCTTCAGCATTTATTTCTATTTCTTCAGCTGGTGCTACAAAGGTACCACTACCTACCTTTTTATAGATTAACTCTTCCTCTTCTAACAAATTGTATCCTTTAACTACTGTTACATTATTAACTCCTAATTGATTAGCTAATCTTCTAATTGAAGGTAATTTAGTATCAGGACTTAACTTACCTTCCTTAACTAAATCTCTAATCTGATTATATAGTTGTAAATATAAATGAATAGAAGAAGACTCATCTAATTGTATCTCTTCTAACATAACAATCACTCCTTTGTTGAATTGTACCCAAACAATTATTAATTATAAATAATTATTGTACCCCTCTTGACAATACAATTTCCTTTTCGTATAATTATTCATGGATACAATGTTAATCATTTCAACATTGCATCGGTACAATATTATACTTTAAAATAAAAGAACTGTAAAGGAGTTGAGTAGAGATGAGTAACCGTTATGAACTAAATAAGAATTTAGCTCAAATGTTAAAGGGTGGCGTCATTATGGATGTTACTACTCCAGAAGAAGCAAAGATTGCAGAAGAAGCAGGAGCAGTAGCAGTTATGGCTTTAGAAAGAGTTCCAGCTGATATTAGAAAAGAAGGTGGCGTAGCTAGAACATCTGACCCGGCTATGATTAAAGAGATTATTGATTCAGTCTCTATCCCAGTAATGGCTAAGGCAAGAATTGGACACTTTGTGGAAGCTCAAATTTTAGAAGAAATTGGAGTCGATTACATAGATGAAAGTGAAGTATTAACTCCAGCTGATGAGGACAATCATATTGATAAGACTGAATTTGATGTACCATTTGTCTGTGGAGCTACTAGCCTAAATGAAGCTTTACGTAGAATTGGCGAAGGAGCTAGTATGATGCGAACTAAAGGAGAAGCAGGAACAGGTAATGTAGTAGAAGCAGTTCGTCATATGCGAAAAGTTAACTCTCAAATCAGACAACTAACTACTATGGATAGTGAAGAATTAATGGCTGCTGCTAAAGAGATGAGAGCACCATTTGATCTAGTAAAGTATGTAGCTGAAAATGGTGAATTACCTGTTATCAACTTTGCTGCTGGTGGCGTTGCTACTCCAGCTGATGCGGCAATGATGATGCAACTTGGCTGTGATGGTGTCTTTGTTGGATCTGGAATCTTTAAGTCAGGTGACCCTGCAGAAAGAGCTGATGCTATTGTCAAGGCTACTGCTCACTATAATGACCCCGCTGTTATCGCTGAAGTTTCTGAAAATCTCGGCGAGGCCATGGTAGGAATAAATATTGATACTCTAGATGAAGATGAAAAGTTGGCCCATAGAGGATGGTAGTGGTATCACAATGATTACAATAGGTGTCTTAGATCTACAAGGGGGAGTCAAAGAACATCTTGAACTATTAGAACAGATTCCAAATGTTACTCCTTTTCCTGTTAAAAAGAAGGAAGAATTTAATAAATTAGATGGCTTAATCTTACCTGGTGGCGAAAGTACTACTATGGGAAAATTACTCAATATTTTCAATTTAAAAGAACCGATTATTGAATTAGCTAATAAAGGAGTTCCTATCTGGGGTACTTGTGCAGGAATGATTCTATTAGCTAAAGAAATAGAAGATGGAGATAGTCATCTTAATCTAATGAATACTAGCATTAAAAGAAATGGTTATGGCAGTCAATTAGATAGTTTTAAGACTACAGCTATAATCCCACAGGTAACAGATAAAGAGATACCTTTAGTCTTTATTAGAGCACCTTATGCTACTAAGACAAGTAATAATGTAGAAATATTATTAAAACTAAAAGATAAGATTGTAGCAATGGAAGAAGATAATCTACTAGCTACTTCTTTCCATCCAGAGTTAGAAGGTGACTTAAGTTTTCATCAATACTTTGTAGATAAAGTTAAATCTTATCTTAATACCAAACAAAAAGTAATATAAAAAAAGGCCAACTCTAGAGTTGGCCTTTTTTTATTAATCAATCTCAATTACTTTTACATCAATCTCTTGTTCTTTGAATTGAGGTAATATATCTTTCTTATTACCTACAATTACTGTTAGAAATTGATCAGGACGGCTATATTGAGCAAATACTTGTTGAACTTCACTCTGATCTAAAGTATTATATTTTTCTATAAACTGATTCATATAATCCACTTCTCTATTTCTTAACTCTACATTATACATTACTTCATTTAAAACTTTTAACTTAGACTGATAACTCTTAGGAAAAAGAGCATTATACAGATTAACAACTTCAAATAATTCCTCTTCTGTTATTTCTTGCTCTCCTTGCTTAATAGTTATCATCTCTCTTTTAATACCTTGAATCACTTCATCAATCTTACTTGGTTTTGCCTCAGTAGCCACATAGTAAACTCCACCTAGTTGTTGATAACTGCTTTTAGCATGAATACCATACACATAACCTTTCTCAGTTCTCAAGTTCTCCATTAATCGACTACTAAAACTACCTCCACCATAAACTCGATTAGCTATCTTAAATGGTACTCTATCTTTGAATTTATAATCGAAGAAATTATAACCCATCTTTATCCTAGCCTGAGTAGCATCAGGTTTATTAACCAAGATTACTTCTCCATCATCAGTGTCTCTTTTTATCTCTGGCTTTCTTAAATTCAACTCTTTAGCTGACCACTTACTAAAGGTCTTCTTAATTAGATTCTCCATTTGAGTAAGATCTATATCACCAACAATACCTAAAACTATATTATTTGGAGCAATAGTCTGCTTATAAAACTTATTTAAGGTCTTAGGTGTAATATTTGCTAAAGCTTTTCTTCTTAAATTAAGATTATAGTCAAAAGAATAAGGATGGTCCTGATAAATATGTTTGTAAAAATACATATTTAATAAGGCTCGTTCTTGTGTTCTAGCTTGAGCTAACCCTCGTAAAGTCTCTCGTTTGATTCGTTTAAAGTATTGAGCTTTGAAATTAGGATTCTGCAGTATATCAGCTAATACTCTAATCAGTTCCTTCTGATCTTTACTTAAAGAGTTCCCAGAAAATTTAAAGTAATCTTTTCGAGACTTAAAATTAAGGTCTATACTATGTAGTTCTTTATACTTAGCAAGTTCTTGTTCATTAAAATTATCAGTTCCTGTATTCATCATCTCTAGCATTAAACTAGAAATACCTGCTATCTCTCTTCTTTCCTGTTTATTACCGCCTTTAATATAACCAGTCAATTCTACTAGTGGTAACTGATCATCTTTTACTAAATATACAACTAGACCATTATCTAATTCAACCCGCTTATAATCAGGAATATCTATCTTAGGAATGGGATTCTTATTCTGGGCCAAATTCTTGAATAACTGTTGACTGAAACTAGTTTGAGCATAAGAATCTTGAATAAATACTATAGATATAATAAGTAATAAAGTTAACATTATTGTCATTAGTTTTTTCACCCTCTATCACCTCACAAATAGTAATTTTTTCTATTTCTTCGGTACTACATAACCTACTGTTCTATTGTCCTTTTTAAAGTATTTCTTAGCTACTCTAATAATATCCTCTTTAGTTAAATTATTTAGCCACTTAATCTTTTTTTGGTATAATTGAGGATCATTATACCTTACTACATCTTTAATTATTCTACGTGCTGCAGTAGATGTATGTTTTTGACTTTTAATGATACTCTTAAGAGCAGATTTCTTAACTATCTTTAGTTCTTCATCAGTTATACCCTGCTCTATCAATTTTTTTAATTCTTGATCAAAAGCTGTCTGGACTTGATCTATAACCTTCTCTGACATAGGTATTGTATAAATCATAGCAAAAGCTGGTCTACGCAAAGCAACAGTAAAACCTCCTGTCTGGAGAATCAAACTTTTCTTCTGTTTTAGTTCGTTCTTAATTCGAGAAGTTGAATTATTGACTAAAATCTCAAGCAGGGCTTGAATAGCAACTAAATCACGATGGTCTCCGGCTGGAATCTTATACATCATTTCGATAAATGGTACTTTAGTTATCTTTTCTAAAGTAATTGTTCGCTCTTCTGTCTGTTTATCTTCTATTCTCTTCAGCCTTTTAACTGGTTGGGGCTTATAATCTCCATAATATTTCTTAGCTAATTGATATACTTCTTTAGGATTAACATCACCTGATACTGCTAAGACTGCATTATTAGGAGCATAATATCTATGGTAATAGTCTCTTATATCTTCTACTGTTATCTGATTTAAATCTTTTCTCCAACCAATTATCTGATGTTTCAGTGGCGAGTTAGGAAAGGCTTTCGCCTGTACCTTCTCTAAACTAGACTGGAAGATATTATTCTCTACTCTCTTCCTTCGCTCTTGCTTAACAACTTTCTTCTCTCGCTTAAACTCCTGAGGGTTAATATTTAAATTTCTCATTCGATCAGATTCAATGGCCATAGCTAATTCTAGTTTAGCTGATGGTAATTCTTCATAGTATTGGGTATAATCATAATTAGTTCCTGCATTATTGACACCACCAGCTGACTTAACTAGTTTATGTATTTGATTCTTATCTAATGTTTCTGTTCCTAAAAACATCATATGTTCTAATAAATGTGAAATACCTGATATTCCTTCTGGTTCATCAATGGAACCTACCTTATACCAAGCTGAAAAATTGACTAAAGGAACTTTATGGTCCTCAAAAACATAAATTTGTAGTCCATTATCCAACTTAAAATGTGAATAATCAACCTTTGGAATAAATATTTCTTTAGATTGATTTTGAGCTAATACTGAGATTGTCAATCCATTAACTAATAATAAAAGACTTAATATCAACAGAGTCATCTTTCTCATCATTACTCCCTCCCAAATGAGTTCAATATACTAAAACTATAACAGATATAACATTAACTTACAAATCTTCAACTTCATCTAATAAACAAATGGTCCTCTAGCAATTCGCCATCCATACTTACCAGCTATTAAATCAATTGCTAACACTAAATCATTAGATAGAGAAATAGCTACTCGTGATGTACCTTCAACTTGATTTCTTAATTGTAAGGTATAAGCAGATTTATTTTCTAATTGATTAATTCTACTTACTACCTTCTGATATCTTTCTTGCTGTTGAGATGCTTTAATTGATAACTGCTTTCTAACTTCTCTAGTATAAGTATCATAAATAACATCTATATCTTCTTTTAATAAGCCTTTAGTAAATCTACGTGCTGTAGCAAGTGGAGAATTATAGAGCTGATTAGCCTGTTTTAATTGATTGACTAATTGAGATAAATAGTCAATCCGATTATCTAAATTAGGATGATCAGAAACAACCTCTAGTAGTTCTGAATCAGTTGGCCCGTTTTGGTTTCTTTTAAGCAATCTCATGACTTCTACTGTACCTTGAGGATCATAACCTGCTCGCTGAGTTAAAAAGACTGAATATCTATCAGCTTCCTTCTCCTGTTTTCTACTATACCCTTTTTGGAGTAGATTAAAAGCTATAGTGGTTATTAACCCAGGACGTTCTTGATTAATCTTACCATCATTTATTAAATCAATTAAAGCATTTCCTAACTGCATAGTCTGAATTAATTCCAAATTATCTTGAATATCATCATTGACTCCATGTCCTAACTCATGGGCTATGATTGCTGCCAACTGCTTATCATTCTCTACTTTATTTATAAGTCCTTCAAATATTACTAACTGTCCAGCACCTAAGTAAGCAGCATTCATGACTGGAGCGGCAATTACATCATATTTAAAATTTAATTCTGGGTCATCTAATTTAGCTTTTCCAGCTAAGTCAGAAAAAATTTGATCAATTCTTCTTTTTTCTTCAGATTTCAAGTAGGCTCGACCATATTCATTAATATATCTCTTCAAGTTCTTCTTAGCTATCTTCTTTTCTCCTGCTGAGACTGCTTCTACAGATAAGCTAATTGAGACTAGTAAGCAAGCTAATAATATACCAATCAAGATACCTTTCTTTAATTTTAACATCTCTCTCTCCTCCTATAAGCTAACATCAACTGAATTGGTTTCTCTAGTATTAACCTTAACTTTTAATTCTTTTTTAGTATTTTGTCCAATAACTTTAACCCTATAAATTCCTGTTGGTAGACCTTTAAATTGAACCATTCCTTTAGTAGTATAACCAAATTTAACTCTTTCTCCATAATCAGTTGCATAAATTCCAACATAAATATCATTCTGTAATTCTTGTTGCTGATTAGAAACAGATACCACTAAACTTCCTACTCCTTGACTATTACAAGCTGTTAAAAATAAGACTAAGATCAATAATATAACCCCTAAACTTAATCTTCTTCTCATAAATTTTCACCTCAACCTAAATTAATACTCTCCTATATAAAGGATATGATACCAACTATCTAATTTCCTCTTTAAAATATAAGTTAATAAATATCTATAAGTAAAAAGACATACCAATATTGGCATGTCCTTAGTTAATAAAGCCAGTCTTCAAGCTCTTTATATTCAAAATTTAATCTTCATAAATGCTCTTACTTTAAGATTTTTAGTTTTGGTATTGAATTAACTCACAACTCATAACCCATGGCTCACGACTATTAATATAAACTATTGCCTTGACTATCAATAGCCACAACTACTGGAAAGTCTTCTACTTTTAACTTTCTAACTGCCTCTGTACCTAAATCCTCATAAGCAATTATCTCAGACTCTTTTATTTTCTGCGCAATTAAAGCTGCTGCTCCTCCAATTGCTGCAAAATAAACTGCTCCTTCTTCTTGCATAGTTTCTACTACTTGTTCATTTCGCTCTCCTTTACCAATCATACCTCTTAAACCTTCTTTAATTAATCTTGGGGCAAAAGGGTCCATTCTATAACTAGTAGTTGGCCCGGCTGAACCAATAGCTTTATCAGGTTTAGCTGGAGCTGGGCCAACATAGTAGATTACCTGTCCTTCTAACTCCATTGGCAATTCTTTATCTTCTTGCAAAGCATCTACTAACCTAGCATGTGCTGCATCACGGGCTGTATAGATTGTCCCTGATAGTAATACTCGATCTCCAGCTGCTAGATTTCTAACTTCTTCTTCTGATAATGGCATTTCTAATTTAATATTACTCATCTACTCTCCTCCTTAACCTAAAACTCGCTCTTTATGTCTAGTTACATGACAATTAATATTAACTGCTACTGGTAAACCTGCTATATGAGTTGGAAATGTCTCTATATTGACTGCTAAAGCTGTTGTTTGACCACCAAATCCTTGCGGGCCAACTCCTAATTCATTAATCTCCTCCAATAACTCATCTTCTAAGTTAGCTGTATCTTCATCTTCACTATCGACACCTAGTGGTCTTAACAGTGACTTTTTAGCCATTAGGGCTGCTTTCTCAAAAGTTCCTCCAATTCCTACCCCTACTACTACTGGTGGACAAGGGTTGGCCCCTGCATCCTTAACTACCTGCCGGACAAAATCCTTAACTCCTTCTTTACCATCTGTTGGTTTTAACATCTTGATCTGACTCATATTCTCACTACCAAAGCCTTTAGGAGCTACTGTCAACTTTAATTTATCTCCTGGTACTAGTTCTGTATGAATTACTGCTGGGGTATTGTCTTCTGTATTATTTCTCTCTAAAGGGCCTGCTACTACTGATTTACGTAAATAGCCTTCCTTATATCCTTCTCTGACTCCTTGATTAATAGCCTTTTTTAAATTTCCACCTTCAATTTTAGCATTCTGACCTAATTCAACAAAGACTACTGTCATACCTGTATCTTGACAGACTGGCATTCTCTCTTCTTTAGCAATCTCTGCATTCTCAATTAACTGTTCTAAAATCTCTTGAGCTACTGGCGAATCTTCTCTTTCTAAAGCTTGCTGATAACCCTTAATTACATCAGCACCTAACTCAAAATTTGCTTTTTGACACATCTTTGCTACTGTTTCTGTAATAGTATCAACATGAATAGCCATTATTCTCCTCCTAAACTGCTCTAATTGCTTTTATCTATCTTTTTCCTGAAAAATACTTCAAACCCTTTAAAAAACCAAAAATGACCAACTTATCTTACAATATTTCTTCTAAATACTCTTCTAGTGTTATATCTCTCATTGATATTTCTTCTGCTGTATTTTGGCCCACATAACGAAGGTGCCATGGTTCATACTTATACCCCGTAATATCTTCTTTTCCTTTAGGATAACGAATTATAAAACCAAATTTGTAAGCATTATTCTTAATCCACTCTCCTTCCTCTGTTACTCCAAACTCCTGTATTAATTGAAAGTCTACTGTTGGACTAGTCACATCCATTGCCAATCCAGTCTGATGTTCACTCTCTCCTGGTCGGGCACTAAATTGATTGGCCTGTCTCTCACCATACTTTTTAGATTTAGTGCTAAAGATCTTCTCCTGTCTCTTATATGATCTATATCCAGATGTTGCATATAAATCAATATTTTCTTCTGCTGCTTTAAATAACTTTTCTAAAGCATTTGCTGCCTCTTCCTGCATTAACTTTTTTTGATGATATTCAGTAAAAGAAAAAGGAACATCTGGCATTATAAGATTATCTGGAACATAATCAGCCGGTAATCTATTTTCCTTATTAACTAACATTAAATTATTTTTTAAATCTGACACTTTAATCCCCCTTATCTCTTAGTAGTTAAATATCATTGGTATTATGTGTCAGTGACAAGTAACAAGAACTAAAATAGTATAGGTTTACCTATCACTTGTTACCTGTCACTATAATATATAACTTTAGGACTAAAGATCAGCTACTAATATAAGTATGCAATAAATTAAAATCAGATACTCTCTATATTCTTAAATTTTTAATCCTCTCAGATTATTTTAACTATAGTTTTTTAATTTCTACCTGATCAATCACTTCTTTAGTCTCCTCTAATCCACCAACTTCTGAACCTGGCTGTAATATAGTAGCTACACTGACAGCTGTAGCAAATTTAAGCATATCCACAGGAGATTTATCTTCTAAATAACTCACTGCCATTCCTGCTACCATACTATCTCCTGCTCCTACTGTACTAACAGGATCAACCACTGGTGGATTAGCCTGTAGAATTTGACCTTCTGTAACTAAAATAGCACCTTCGGAACCTAGAGAGACCAATACTAGTTTAATCCCTTGCTTCACTAATTTTTGTCCTACCTCTATTACTTGAGACTGAGACATCTTCTGCTCATAAATCTCTTCTAATTCATGAATATTAGGCTTAATTAAAGTAGGTTGAACTTCTAAAGCTGACTTTAATGGTTGACCAGATGTATCTAAAAAAACCTTTACTTTATCTTGACCAATCTCTTTAATTAAATCATGATAAAAGTCCTGAGGTATACTAGGAGGTAGACTACCTGCTAAAACAATAACCTCGCTAGTAGCTACTGAATCTAATACTTTCTTCTTCACTTCAACCAATACATCTTCTGAAATATTAGCACCTTGTTGATTAATTTTTGTTTCGTCACCTGATTCATCCACTACCTTTAAGTTGGTTCTAGTTTCTCCATCTATCCAGCTAATATCAGCTGGAATCTTTCGTTTCTCTAAAAATCGATTAATATACTCTCCACCTGATCCCCCTAAACAAGCAATTGCTTTAGCTTTTTGACCTAACTTAACAACATCTTTAGCAACATTTATTCCCTTACCTGCTGCATCTTTACGTCTAAACTCTACTGAGTTGACTGCTCCTATTTCTAACTGACTAGTTTCAACTGTGTAATCAACTGCTGCATTAATAGTTAACGTAGTAATCAATTTTTATCCTCCTTAAAAATAATTATTTTAAAAAAACTATTATAAATTTATTCATTTTATAAAAATGGTTTTATTTCAATATATTAGTTGTTATAATCATATTAAGTCATCCTTTCTAGTTTATTATTTACTAAATACTTAGATAATACTAGAAATAGATGATTTTTATATTTATTTATAATGAGAATTTGAGGAGGAGAGAAGTTAATGCAGTGGAGAAAGAGAAATGATGCCCTGGGAACAGTAAATCGTGGTAATCCTTGTGAATCTGGACTTTGTACTCTATGTCGAGCAGATTGTAAAGGAAAATGTGAAACTTGGCTATCTTCCTTAGAAGGACGAAAGGTATTATATCCAAGAGACTTTGGAGAAATAACTTCAGGTAGTAATAATATCTCACCAAAGGGAGTTGGCTATCATAGTTTAAGAATTCAAGGCTATACTCATAATGCCCAAGGACTTCCTACAGGACTTAGCAATAGTGCTGATGACTGTATATTCTCTAATGTAGATACTACAACAGAATTTGGTAATCAGATTAAGACCAAGTCTACCCTACCAATTATGACTGGTGCTTTAGGATCTACCTTTATTGCAGAAAAATACTGGGAGTCTTTTGCTATTGGCGCAGCTCTAGTTGGCTTTCCTATTGTAATTGGTGAAAATGTAGTAGGAGTAGACCAAGAAGCAGAACTGAAAAATGGTAGAGTAGTCAAAGCTCCCGAATTAGACTATAGAATAAAGACTTACCAGAAATATGCTGGTGAAAATGGAGCTATCTTTGTTCAATTAAATGTTGAAGATACAAGAAATGGTGTAGCAGAATATATCAGTAATAATTATGGCGATGATGTAATTATTGAATTAAAGTGGGGCCAAGGAGCTAAAGATATTGGTGGAGAAATTCAAGTTAAGAGTTTAGAGTATGCTAAATTCTTAGCAGATAGAGGCTATGTTGTCGACCCTGACCCTAATATTGAAGCCAACCAAAAAGCCTTTAAGTCAGGTGCTATCAAAAGCTTTGCTCGTCACAGTAGATTAGGAGGTACTGATGCCAGTAATCCTGAAGCTCTACGAAAAGACTTTATGGAATCAGTTGACTATTTAAGATCACTAGGCTTTAAAAGAATATCTTTAAAGACTGGTGCTTATGGTATGAAAGGATTAGCTATGGCCCTCCGTTTTGCTGCTGATGCTAAATTAGATTTAGTTACTATAGATGGTGCTGGTGGAGGAACAGGTATGAGCCCTTGGAATATGATGCAAAATTGGGGTATTCCTTCCTTACAGTTACATACTAAGGCTATTGAATATGCTGATATCCTAGCCGAGGAAGGAATTGAAGTACCTGATCTTTCATTAGCTGGTGGATTGGCTAGAGAGGATCATATCTTTAAAGCTCTAGCTTTGGGTTCCCCTTATGTTAAGATGGTCTGTATGGGACGGGCTCCTATGATTGCAGGTTTTTTAGGCTCTAATATTGAAGGTGTCTTCCATCCTGAAAAAAAGGAAGAACTAAATGCTAACTGGGATAACTTACCTAAGACAGTTAAAGATATAGGTAACACCCCAGAAAGCATCTTTGCTGGTTGGCATGATGTAGCTGAGAAGGTAGGTACAGATGAAATAGATAATATTCCATTTGGAGCTATAGCTCTTTGGAATCTAGCTGATAAATTAAAGGCTGGATTACAACAGTTTATGGCTGGAGCTAGAAAGTTCAATCTAGATGCAATTGATCGGTCTGATCTAATGGCAGGTAATCGAGAAACAGCAGAAGTAACTGGTATCCCTTACATGACTGAAGCCCTTGATGAAGAGGCAAAAGAAATACTAAGAAAGTAAAAATTAAACTATAAAGGCCCTGGAATTAATCCAGGGCCAACTTGATTATAACTAAGCAGTCAAATCTTCTCTAAATTGTTTTTGATATAGACTACTATAGACTCCATTTGATTTATTAAGCAACTCACTATGGCTACCTCGCTCCATAATACCATCTTCAGTTAAGACAATTATCTTATCAGCATCTCTGACAGTAGATAATCTATGTGCTATGACTAAAGTAGTCCTATCTTGAGCTAATAGATCAATAGATTCTTGAATAATCTGCTCACTCTCATTATCTAGCGAAGAAGTAGCCTCATCTAAAATTAAGATTGGTGGATTCTTTAAGAAAGATCGAGCAATAGATATCCTTTGTTTCTGACCTCCAGATAGACGAATTCCTCTCTCACCAATTCCTGTATCATAACCATCTTCTAAATTCATAATAAATTGATGGGCATTGGCTTTCTTAGCAGCCGCAATAATCTCTTCTTCACTAGCATCTAATTTTCCATAGGCGATATTATCTTTAACTGTCCCATTAAATAAAAAGACATCTTGTTGAACAATACCTATCTTCTCTCGTAACGATTTAACTGTTAAATCGTTAATATTAGATCCATCTACTAAAATCTCGCCTTGATCCAATTCATAGAATCTAGGTAATAACTTACATAAGGTTGATTTACCAGCACCAGACGGGCCAACAAAAGCAACTGTCTCTCCTGCTTCAACATTAATATTAACTTCTGTTAACACTTTATTCTCTTCTCCATAACCAAAAGAGACATTATTATACTCTATCTCTCCTTCTACAGTAGTCAACTTCTGGGCATTATCACTATCTTTAATCTCTGGCTCAATTGCCAATAACTCAACAAATCTCTGAAAGCCAGCCATTCCCTTTTGAAACTGTTCATTAAATTGCATTAACTTCTCAATTGGTTTAATAAAAAGTTTAATATAGAAGATAAAAGCTACTAATTCACCTGTAGTCAATTGATTAAGATAAATAAAATATCCTCCTGCTCCTAAAGTTACTAAGATAATTAGATTACTCAAAAAATTCATAGTAGAGTAGAATTGGCCCATAGTCTTCATTGCTTTCTCCCGTGACTGACGATAGTTATGGTTTTCTTGGGCAAACTTCTCTTGTTCAAAAACTTGATTAGTAAAAGATTTAACTACTCTAACTCCACTTAAGCTATCTTCAATCTGTGAGTTTACCTGTCCTAAATCCTCTTTAATCACCTTAAAGGCTCGATGCATCTTCTGACCTAATTTAATCGAAAAGTAGACCATAATTGGTACCACTAAGAAAGTTACTACAGCTAATTGCCAATTTAAATTTAATAAAATTAGGAATGAACCAACAAGTGTTACTGTAGAAATCAAAAAGTCTTCTGGACCATGATGGGCCAACTCTGAAAGATTATGTAAATCGTTAACAATCCGCGACATTAAATAACCTGTCTTATTGTTATCATAAAACTTAAAAGATAACTTCTGTAAATGATTAAACAGATCTCTCCGCATATCAGTCTCAATTCTAATCCCTACTACATGTCCCCAATAATGGACTATATACTGCAGAATATACCTCAATAAATAGAGCCCTAATAAAATAAAAATTAACTTTGTTACTAAAACAAAGTTCCGATTAGGAAAATGGTAATCAATCATCTCTTTAATAAAGACTGGAAAAACTAAATCTAACCCTGACATCAAAAAAGCACTTATAATATCAACTAAAAACAACTTCCAATGAGCTTTATAATAATGAACAAACTTCTTTAACATTGTAAACCTCCTAATTAATATTAATTTAATTGAACAGTTTTCCATTTGTAGAACAATAACTTTATTGATATAATAAAATTACCATTTACAAAAGGAGAAAAATTATGTTAGAAAAAACTCAGCTACCTAATCTCTTTAATAAATCTAAAAAACAGAATATTAAATACATTGACCTTCATATCCATACAATTGCCTCTGATGGCTTAATTGAAACTCAATTCCTTATAGAATTTTTACAAAATAAAAATCATTTAATCTCTATTACTGATCATAATACAATTGCTAGTGCTCTAGAATTATACTCTATACCAGAAATTAATATCATCCCTGGCATAGAAGTAGGCTGTCAAGATGGTTTCGAATTACTAATCTATTTTAAAGATATTTCAGATTTAAAAAGTTTTTATACAACTAATGTAAAACCCTTTAAAAACAAATATAAGATCACTAGAACTAAACGAGACTACTCTTATTACCTACAAGAAGCTAGAAAATATGACTGTGTTATTTCTCTACCACATCCAGTAGGTATGGCCCAAAAAAATTACTTGAATAATAAAGACTATATTAATCAAGCTATTAAAGAAGTCGACGCTATTGAAACCTACAACCACGCTATTTCCCAAAAGAGAAACCGACTTGCCCAACAGTTAAGAAATAATCAAGATAAATTAGCTACCTTTGGTAGTGATGCTCATATTGAAAAAGAAGTCTTATCCTTTTATAAGTATCAAAATTGTAACTTCTCTAAGTTAGCCAAAGCCAAAAAAGTTCTTTATAACTGTTGTTCTATAATTGCTTTATTTGGTAAACATGTTCATCACCTTTTTAATTAAAATAAAAGAGAGGGGCCGCCTTTCAGTTGGCCCCAGTAACCAATCAGTCATATATTCAACTAGTCTTTTTCTGATATTAAAACCCGTTTTGAACTAAAAATTATAATTTAAATTGATTCCTAGTCTTGTATCTCTATTATCATTATCATAGGCAATATAAAGTCCTAGGTCAATCGGTTTAAGTCCTAATAAATTAAAATTAAAATTAGATCCTAATCCTATAGCGGAAGTTACATTATCTACTTGTTTATAATCAGTAAATAAATATAACTCTATGCTAGTTAACTGTAAAATAGGCATTACTTCTATTGAGTTTAGAAAATTGTATGTATAAATTAAATCAACTGCAGTCTGTAATTTAGGATCATCTCCAGTAGATATTCCTCTATAGATCAACGGAGTAGCTAACAATTCTGTATTATTAAAGACTAACCTAGACTTTATTCTCCAAATACTACTTAAATCATAATTCGCTTCTTGAGAAGCTAGAATCTTAACTGGATTATCATACCCTTCAACTAATAAATTAATATCATTTTGACTAAAAATATTTTGATAGTCAAAATTAAACCTATTATTAATTATAATAACCTGCTTTTGATCTAATCTAGCTTTTTTGAACCCTATAGCATAATTGTCTGTATAATATTTAATTCCTGCTTTCCAGTTACAATTTTTCTTATTTAAATTCCTATTTAAATTAATAATCAAATCAATATTTTTAGTTAATTTTTTCCATCTAATCTTAACGTCTGACTTCTGTCCACCATTCCAGTTTAATAATTTTAACTCTAAATGAGATTTATCAAGTTCGAAACCATACTGAGGACTAAATAAATCATTCTTAAATAAATTTTGTACAAATTGCGAATGATCTTTGCCATAATAATAGAGTAGTCTAAAACTTGTTTCATCAATTACTTGTCGTTCATACTTTATCTCTTGCAAAGTTGGTTTCAAATCTACTTTCTCTTTATCAATATTACTTTCTCTATTTTTAACTCCAATTTGGCTTAAACTTTTCTTTATTTGAGGTATCTTTTCTTTTGTCTGTTGATAACCAATCTGGACTAACTTATCAGCTAACTGAAAGTCCATAAAAGAATATTTACCCACATTATTTTTTATTACTATATTTGAGTAATTATTAATTATTCGTTCGGCATTCTTCTGCTGAATTAAAGAAAGGAATCTCATTGTAGAGTGTAAAGGACTGGCATAGTCATTGTAAGGTAGATTCCCAAAGGAAGTAGTAGCAATAACGAAATCAGCTCCTAAGACCTTAGCTGCCTTGGCTGGACTTATCTCAACTACCCCTGGATCAATTAAAAATCTATCACTTGACTGATAAATAGGAAAGTAAAAAGGAATAGCATATGAGCTCCGGATTACTTTAGAAATACGACCAGTAGTACTTAAGTATTTGTTACCACTACTCAGATCAAAACTCAATAAAGCAGTAGGATAAGGAAATTCTTCTAGATATTTAACAGGAGCAATATCTTCAATAAATTTATCAAATTTGGCTGTTGTCAATAAAGCATTACCAATATCTAAGTTGAGATCAAACATTTTAGAAAAATGAGTCTGAGTTATTATATTCTCTATCTGTTCTATTGGTAACCCACTTCCATACATAGTACCTACAATAGATCCCATACTAGTCCCTATAATCATATCAATAGGCACCTTAGCTTCTTCTAATGCTTTGATTACTCCAACATTTACTAATGCCCTAGCACCACCTCCACCTAAAGCTAAAGCAATAGTCGGGTTCTTTAATTTTTTAAAATGAGCTTGATCTTCTACTAGATAAACTTCACCTTTTTTATTTATTTTAGTTAATTTCGCCTCAGTAAAAGTAGATACCAAGATTAAGATTAAGCCTAAATAGACTATCACTTTAGCATATTGTTTTAAATTATCCATATAATCACCATATAAAAGTTTATTTTACTAAACTTAAATCAAATCTTTCATTTCCCCAACTGAATTAGAAAAAATATCTAATGCTTTATCAATTGGTTCTGGAGAACTCATATCTACTCCAGCTGTCTTTAAAATTTCTAATGGATAATCAGAGCTACCACTCTTTAAGAAATCTAAATAACGATTGACTGCTTGACTATCACCATCTAAGATCTGCTGTGATAAAGCTACTGCAGCAGAGAATCCTGTAGCATACTGATAGACATAAAAATTATAATAGAAGTGAGGAATTCTAGCCCACTCAATATCAATCTCTTTATCTATTATCAACTGGTCACCATAATATTTCTTATTTAATTCATGATATAATTTAGATAATAAATCAGCAGTTAATGCCTGACCTTCTTCTATCCGCTGATGAATCTCTTTTTCAAACTCAGCAAACATGGTCTGACGATAGACAGTACCTCTAAACTGTTCTAAATAATGGTTTAATAGATACTTTTTCTTCATTTCATCATCTGTATTCTCTAATAAGTACTGCATCAATAATGATTCATTAACAGTAGAAGCTACCTCAGCTACAAATATACTATAATCAGAATAGACATATGGCTGCTCTTGATTAGAGTAATAGGAATGTAAAGCATGACCTAACTCATGGGCCAAAGTAAATAAGTCATTTAATTCTCCTGTATAGTTCAATAGTATATAAGGATGAGCATCATAACAAGCAGCAGAATAAGCACCACTTCTCTTCCCCTTATTCTCATAAACATCAATCCAACTACTAGTAAAAGCTTTTTCTATTACTTCTAAATATTCATCACCTAAAGGCTGTAGAGCATCTAATATAATTTCTTTAGCTTCTTCATACTCTATATCCATTTCTATATCGTCAACTAAAGGTACATATAAATCATAAATATGTAATTGATCAAGATCTAGACCCTCTCTTTTTAAGTCAACATAATTATACATTGGGGCTAGATTATCTTCTACTGTCTGAAGTAGATTATCATAGACTTCAGTGGGAATATTATTACTATCTAGAGCAGCTTCGAGAGAACTAGAATAATTTCTAGCTCGCATATGAAAGATATCTTTTTTAATATTAGTACTTAACGTAGTAGCAAGTGTATTTTGCTGTTGTTGATATTTACCAAGATAAGCCTTGAAAAACTCTTTACGAACTTGTCGGTTGTCATCCTTTAGCAACTCTACATATCGTCCATGCGTTACTTCAATCTCTTCTCCAGTTTCATCTTCAATAATAGGGAACTCCATATCAGCATTATTGATCATACCAAATATATTCTCTGGCCCTTGTGATACTTCGCCAGATAAAGCCATAATTCGTTCTTCTTTAGCAGATAAAAAGTGTTCTTTTTGGCGTAACAGATTATCTAAATACTGTTGATATAACCTTAATTCTTTATTATTAGCTAAAAATCTCTCTAATTTATCCTCTGGAATCTGAATGATTTCAGGTCCAATAAAAGATGTCGCACTAGAAACTTGATTACCTAATCCTTGTACTCTAGAAACTAAAGCTTGATATTCAGTATTAGTTGTATCTTGATCACTTTTACGCTGGGCATAGTTATACAATTTAGATAATATGCGACTCAATTCATTACTCAACTCTATAACCTCTAATAAATTCTGAGCTGAATCACCTATTATTCCTTTGTATTCTTTAACTTGAGGTAGTTTATTCTTTACTTCCTCAAACTCAGTTTCCCACTCGTCATCATCTTTATAAATAGCAGTTAAATCCCATTTAAACTTATCACTAATTCCATCTCTAGTCGGTAACTTGTTTCCTTCTAGTTGGCCCATTGTTATCCTCCTTTGTTAAATAATAAGTGGACAGTTTACGGTTTACAGTTTACAGTTTACAATTAAAACCTTATGATCCTTTACTATATAAGTATTTATAACTGTTAATTATTGATAGAAAGCTTGACTTTATATCAATAATATATCCTTACTTATAGTTTATTATTTAATCTCATTAATATTATATGGAGTAACCTGATAAACATAATAATTTAGCCAGTTAGAAAATAGTAAATGAGCATGACTACGCCAAGTCACTACGGGATCCTGTGTTGGATCATCATTCAGAAAATAATTCTTAGGCTTTGCTATATCTAGTCCCTTTTCTAAATCACGTTCATATTCTCTTGCTAAAGTAGTCCGGTCATATTCTGGATGACCAGTAATAAAGATCTGTCTTCCATCTTTAGTAGCTACCATACAGACTCCTGCCTCTTTTGACTCAGACAAAATCTTTAACTTAGGAACTGTTTCAATATCTTTACGCCTAATCTTCGTATAACGCGAGTGAGGACAGAAGTATTGATCATCAAAGCCTTGTACTAACTTACATTTTCTATTTTGAACATCATGGGAAAAGATTCCAAAAATCTTTTCTTCTAACTTATACTTAGGAATATCAAAATGATGGTATAAACCAGCTTGAGAAGCCCAACAAAGATGCATAGTAGAAGTTACATTATGCTTTGACCAGTCCATAATCTCCTGTAACTCTGACCAATAATTAACCTCCTCAAAATCAAGTTGTTCTACAGGAGCTCCAGTAATAATCATGCCATCAAACTTCTCATTTTTAACATCATCAAGTGTCTTATAAAAAGTACTTAAATGTTCTTCAGAAGTATTTTTAGAAGTATGCGTTTCAGGATGTAATAAAACTACATCTACTTGTAACGGCGTATTACCTAATAAACGTAAAATCTGTGTTTCAGTAATCTTCTTAAGTGGCATTAGATTTAAAATTAAAATCTTAAGTGCTCGAATGTCTTGACTATAGGCCCGACTCTCCTTCATAACAAATATATTCTCATTCTCTAATGTCCGCACTGCTGGTAGATTGTCAGGAACTTTAATTGGCATCCTACTCACTCCTCTACTACATAATTATTCAAAGATTATTTAGTATTATAACACTTTTTAATTAGAGAATAAAGCCCAAGAGAACTAAAGTATACAACTCTCTTTCTATCTCATATAAATTAAGTAATAAGGAGTGATCAAAAAATGTAAAGACAAACAGATAAAAAAGTATAGGCGAATTATAATTCGCCTATACTCTTAATTATGCAATACAACAGCAGAAAGAGCTGGTACTTTAACCTGCTTCTCTTTAATTTCCACCTTAGTATCAGTTAGCTCTGCAACTCCTGCTTGCTGATCATCTGCAACCACTTGCCAACTACTATTAACTCCCTCTACTCTAATATTCTTCTCCTTTCGATTAGCATTATAAATAACCACAATATCTTCCCACTCGTCTGCAGCAAACTCTAATCTAAAACCAATTAAATAATCAGTTTCAGTAGGAATAAAGCTTAAACTTTCTTGAATCTGCTTCATTGTAGGCAACCGAAATGCTTGATGATTATTACGTAACTCAATTAACCCCTGATAATAAGAGAAGATATCTTTATGCTCTTCTTTTCTTGACCAATCAATTTGATTAGTATAGTCACTAGAGTTATAACTATTATGATCAACTTTAACTTCAAGTTCTGGATTGGGCTTACTACGTAATATCTCTGAACCACCATGCAGAAATGCCACTCCTTGAGCAGTTAAAATGATTGCTGTAGCTAACTTATGCATCTTTTTTCTCTCTTCTAGGCTAGCTTCAGGAGTAGAACCAACTATTTTATCCCATAAAGTATGACCATCATGACAGGTAACATAGCTGACTACTTCTCCTGGATCATCAGCAAAACGATGATATGGTTCTTCATTAATTGGTACATCAGTTTCATAGTCAACCATTCCTGCAATTACTCCAGCTCTAATTAGCTCCTGTGCATCAACTGTCTGTTGAATGAATCCTCCATCTTCTAGTCGAGCCCCAAAGTGACTATGTTTAATAGCATCTCTAATTGTATCATTAAAGAATCCTGGTGCCGATTCAATCTCTAATAGGCTTCTCTTTTCTCCATCTGCTTTGACATACTTCCTAGCAGTAGGTAAAGTACCTAAATTCCATCCTTCACCATAGATAATAGCAGACGGATTAATCTCTTTAACTGCTTCTGTCATTTTATTTACTGTTTTCTCATCATGCAACCCCATTAAATCAAAACGAAAACCATCAACGTGATACTCATCTGTCCAGTAGGTTGTCGAATCTATAATTAATTTCCGCATCATATCTCGCTCAGAAGCAGTATCATTACCACAACCTGATCCATTAGTAAGATTCCCATCTTCATGATACCGATAATAATAATAAGGAACTATATCTTCAAAAATATTAGCTTCAGCAGTATGATTATATACTACATCTAAAATAACACCAATTCCTGCTTCATGTAATGCTTGAATTAACTCTTTGACCTCTTGAATACGTTGCTGAGGTCGATCAGGATCCAATGAATACCAACCTTCTGGAGTAAAGTAATTATGAGGGTCATAACCCCAATTATAATTGTAACTACCATCTATATCATCGCCTACATCTTCATATTCCTTCTTATACTCATTCCCATAATAGAAATTTAAGATAGGCATTAACTGAACATGAGTTATTCCCAACTCTTTCAAATGAGGTATCTTATCTATAAACCCTAAATAAGTTCCTCTTTTTTCTTCTTCAACACCTGAATTAGAAGCAACAGTAAAATCTCTAACTGACATCTCATAAACTACTGCATCTTGAGGTTGATCCAATTCAATATAGTCGTCATTCTCCCATTCCTGTGGATTAGTCTGCTCTAAATCAACAACTGCTCCCTTGCCTATACTATCTTTATTTATATCAAAACCAGCCATTGATTTAGCATAAGGATCAAGAATACGCTTAGTCTGTGTACCATTACTAACTTTATAATTATAGAATTTTTCCTAATAAATCTTCTTCCACAGTTGTCTTCCAGACTCCATTATCCTGTCTTACTAAAGGAATGACTTCAATAGGAGTGTTAGCAAAACTATCAGTAAATAATTCTAAATCTACTTTACTTGCTGAAGGAGCCCATAATTTAAATTCAGTTGTTTCAGAATTATAAAATACACCTAATTCTCCATTATAAGTTAAATTATCTTCAATAATTTCTGGACTCAAAATAGTCTCAGCTTCTAATCTTCCACACTTAACTATATAACTTTTATCATATTCAAGATTCTGCTGAGTAATCAACTGGTATGTTCGATTCTTTGAATCATCTAATTTAGCTAAGGGAACCGTTTCTAAATTATCTTTAATAATAATTGCTTCTTCAACTGGGTGTTTAAAAGATACCTCAATCTTATTTTGGTCTATAATTATTGCTTCTTTTATTTCATTTCGTCCCTGCTCTAGAACTTCTAATCCACTATAGTATTCTGTTGAGTCACCGGCCATCATCCAAATCTCTTGGTTTCGATTGGGATTACAATACTTATGCTCACCTTCTACTTCTTTTGATTCTTCATTATAGATACTAAATTTTAGTTCATCATCACATGGACGACAGGGTATATCCCAATAAACACCACCTATACTTTCACCCATTGGTATCATTCTTCCTTCTTCTTTAGTCCTTTCATCTTCTCTACCTTCACGCCAATATTTAAGTTGCAACCCTTTATATTTACTATCAGGTCGATAATAATTCAATCTTACATAATTGGTTGGAATCGGAGGAATTAGTTCTAAATTAGAATTTTCAAGTGCTTCTTCTAAACTAAAATAGACTGTTGAGTTACCAGAAATAACCCAGATTTCTTCTGTTCCATTCTCTTTTATATATTCACCACTAATATCTGAGATCCTATAGTAATCATTATGGATCACAAACTTAAATGTTTCACCTTTACAATAAGCGATATCCCAATAAGCTCCATAACTATCAATACCAGCAATAGATAACGGTTCTCCCCACTTCACCCGTTTGGCATTATAACCTGGACCCCATAAATAAAGCCCCCAGTTCCAATAATCAGAGTCTATTGACCGTAGATAATGTAACCGTAAATGTTCTTTAGGAATCTCTAAGTCAGCTTTCTCATCACATATCATACTTTGCCCCCTGTCTAATGTAATGATACTATATACTATGATGATTTAGTCAAATATGATATATACATTTTTATTTCAAAATATTTGATATATTACATCTAATTTCGATTTTTTATTTTTTAAAATATAAAATGTTATTTTCTCCTTCTATCAAGCATATAATTACTTCCTGATTTAGCTTTAACATACTTTTTAACTTCAGCTAATATATCGCTAACCTGTAATGGACTAGAAATTTTTCTATCTTTATTACTTACAATAGCTATAGATAGACTAGTCAGCGGCATTTCTATCTCTTCTCCTTGTCTATTCTCACCTATAAAACAACCTCGTTCTCTATCCTTAGAATCAAAAAATTGATTAATACCTGTTTCAAACTTATCAATTGTTTTTTGACTAATCTCTACAACCTTATCTGGAACAGTAACAACTACAAAATCGTCTCCACCTATATGACCAATAAAATCCTGATTAGAACCTATCTCAGATACTACATTAGATAATACTTGAGAAGTAAATTTTATTACTTGGTCTCCTTTTTGATAGCCATAATAATCATTATAAACCTTAAAATTATCTAAATCAGCATATAATACAGCAAACTTATCTTTGGTTTCTATTCTACTTGAAATTTCTTGTTTGATGATTCTATTTCCTGGTAGATTAGTTAATGGATTCAAATGCTTAGCCTGTTCTACCTGTATATTAGTCAACTCTTCTAGTATCTTTTTTATTGAGACAACTCCTATATATTGATTATTTTTAGTTACAATTACAGAATTATATAAGTTATCAGTATCTCTGTCCATAGCTAATTCTACTACTTGAGCAAGAGAAGTATTAGCTTCAACTACTAGTGGTTGATCATCCATAATAGACTGAACAGCCTTATTAATAAAAATAGCATAACCATACTGAGTTCCTAACCTATAATAAAAATCATCTCGCATAATTATTCCTACAGGCTGCGTATCATTTAAAACTACTATACTATTTAGTTCAGACCTATGTTCAAATAGATTATCAACTACTTTATTTTTAGTAGTTGAAGTAATTGTTACAGTAGTATTCTTTTTAGCCAATTCACCAACTATTGTTTCTTCTCCTAAGTATCTACATTGCTTATTCATATCTATTATTTGATTAGTAATTTCCAACTTAGTCTGTATCTCCTCTTGTGGTCTAGCAATTAAATATCCTTGTCCATAATTAACTCCCATCTTAATTAAAGTCTTCAGTTCTTCTTTTCTTTCAATTCCTTCTGCTATCACTTTAGAATTTATCTTATCCGCAAACTCCATAAAGGCCTCTAATAATGACTTTTTAACTGGATCTTGATCAATATCCTGCACTAATGAACGATCTAATTTAATATAATTATAAGAAATTGAAACAATTGATTGCAACCCTGAATAACCTGCCCCTGTATCATCAATAGCAATCTTATAACCCTGTTGTCTATAATTATCTAAAGCTAATCTAAAACCTTGTAAGTCATCTATTGATGTCTTTTCAGTCAATTCAATAACTATTTCTTTTTGCGAAATTGATAGTTCATTTATCATCTCTTTTGTAGTTCCAGATCTAAAATCTTCATCATAAATAACAGCTGGATCTACATTAATAAATATATTATACTTATCATCTATCTTACGACAATTATCTAAAGCTGTTTCTCTACAAGCTTTTTCTAAAGCAAATAATTGATCATAATTTTTAGCTACTCTAAATAAATGGTATGGACTCTCTAATGAACTATCTTTAGGACCTCGACTTAAGGCTTCATAACCTAATATACTTCCATTTTTCAAATTAACAATTGGTTGAAAGACTGTTCTAATCTCTCTATCTTCTATTACATTAATAAGTTGTTCTACCAAATTTGGTCCCATTATTATTTAGCCCCCCCTTGATTTATTAACTTCTTCTTCTAATATCTTGTTTTATCATTATCTCAGACTAATGTTACAAGAGTTTTAACTAAAAATTAATTTTATGTTAATAACTACTACTAAAAATAAATCAGCTAGTTAGAAACTTTTAACTAGCTGATTTAAATAAAAGATTATTAAATTACAAAATAGATTAAAAATGTAATCAATATTAACTGACTTACAAAAGTTAAGCCTCCTACTAATAAGGCTTTAGGACCTTGATTAGCTAAACTAGCTAATTTAATCTCTAATCCTATTCCTGCCATAGCAATAGTCAATAAAATTTTACTTAAAGTCTTTAAGTAACTACTAATTGTAACTGGTAGTAGCTGAAAACTACCTAGCAGACTAAAAATAAAGAATCCAATAATAAAAGAAGGAATAGTTACCTTAGTCTCTTCTTTATTATCTTGCTTAGTAAACAGACTTAATAATAAAATTGTTGGCCCCAGCATTAAAATTCGTCCCATTTTAACTACTGTAGCTAAGTTGCCAATCTTATCATTAATAGAAAAACCAGCAGCTACAACCTGCCCTACTGACTGTAGTGTACCTCCAATCATTAAACCACTATTGGCTGATGTAAAATTTAATAAATAAGTTAATAAAGGTAATAAAAAAATTCCTAGTGTTCCTAGTAGGTTGACTACACCAATAGAGAGGCCAACTTCTTCTTCATTTTTAGATACTAAAGGAGCTGTAGCACCAATAGCTGAAGAACCACAAACTGCATTCCCTACTCCTAACAATAGACTAAAACTAGAAGATAATCCAAAAACTTGACCCCAAAAATAACCTAAAGTTATTGTAGCCACTACCATACCTATAATTATTAAAATAGCTGATAATCCTAATTGACCTAAGACAGCCAACTCTAATTTTAGCCCCATAAGTATAATAGCTAATGAAAGTACTTTCTTTTTAGCAAAATAAACACCAGGAAGATAAGTAGAATTAATTTTTATGGTATTACCAATTATTAATCCTAATATAATAGCTAATGTTACTCCTCCTAAATTAGGAACCCAATTAGCTATATATCTAGCAGATAATTCAATTATTATTGTTACTAATAAACCAGGTATTATTATAGTAAGGTCTTTTTTCATGCTATCACTCCTATCTTAAAAATAATATAGTCCTAATGCTCTTTAAATTCAAAGTCTAGCTCTTTATAATTAATATATTTTTAAACTGTTTCCATTTTAATACCTAGCTTGATATTAGTAAAATAATATAATATTATATATTATATAAGCAATTACTTATAGGAGGGCCAACATGAACTTAAGACAACTAAGAATCTTCAAGCAAGTTGCTAAAACAGGTAGTATGTCTAAAACAGCTGACCAAATATATATTACTCAACCAGCTATTAGCCAAACTATTTCTAATCTAGAAAATAAACTAGGAGTCAAATTATTTGAACGACTTAACCATAAATTAGTTTTAACACATGCTGGAAAAATTTTATTGAAATATAGTAAAAAGATATTGATATTAGTAGATGAAGCTCACAATAATATAGAAGACATTGCAAATATGAAACAAGGAAAATTAAAAATTGGAGCAAGCATGACTATTGGCACTTACTTATTACCTGATATAATAAACTCCTTTAATAATAAATATGAAGGAATTACTATCAATCTTATTATTGATAATACTAGCGTAATTGAAGATAAAATTTTAAATAACGATATTGATATTGGACTAGTAGAAGGGCCAACTACAACTGCAGATATAAATATAGACTCTTTTTTTGCTGATAAATTAATTCTTATCTCTTCGCCTGAACATAAATGGGCTACAAAAGGAATAATTACAGCTGATGAGATTGGAGAAGAGTCTTTTATTATGCGCGAAAAAGGAAGTGGCACTAGAGAAGTTATTGAAAAGACATTAGATCAACATAACCTATCTTATCAGACAAAACATATTCTTAATAATATAGAAGCAATTAAAAAAGCTGTTTCAGCCAATATGGGAATCTCTGTACTACCTAAAATAGCAATTAAAAAGGAACTAGAAACTGAAGAACTAACTCAAATTAAGATCGAAAAAATCGACTTTATTAGAAAGTTTAAGCTTATTTATCATCAAGATAAATTTAAATCAGATCTCTTTAGAAGATTTATCAGTTATCTAAAAGAAAAGGCAACAACTCAACATTAGAAATAAATTACTCAATATTATAATCAGGATACAACCCTAGTATTGTATCCTTTATAAGATCTATTAATAAATCTCAAGTATATTTTGAGCCATTTCTTTCATTTCCTCTCTTAGCTCTATTGGCTCTAGCACTTCTAGAGTTGGCCCTTGACTTAGCAGCCACATCTTTATCCCTCTACCATAGACTTCAGCTTGAACAGTATAAGCATCATCTTCTTTTGCAGTAACTTGAGCAGTTGGTAGTCGGTCTAATACTGCTTCTAAAGACCTACCCCAAAATCTAAACTTTATCTTTGTTAAGTTACCTGGTTGCATAAACTGAACTCGTTTTCTAAACTCGCCCTCTTGAAACCGATCTATATACTTAACCGAGAAGTTTTGATCAGTAATCTTATAATCAACAATTCTATCTAAACGATAAACTATCTTAAAATCATCTTCTGAATTACAGAAACTAGCTACTAAATAAAAATAATATTCTGAAAACATAATCCCTAATGGTTTGACTATTCGTCTAACTGGCTCTTTTGTCATAATCTAACTTAATTACTCTCTTCTCTCTTACTGCTTGACTCAAATCCCAAATCAGATTAAATAAAGGTTACTGATGCTTAAGTGGTTGATAATGAAATCGTTCATTACAGATTACTTGTTCAATATGCTTTTGATCCTTAAAATTTGACTGCAGAATCAGCTTGTCTAATAATTGATTCATCTCTTGGTCGGAAAAAGCTCTACTCTCTAATAATACCTTTACTAAACTTAAAGTTTCTCGATTAGTCAACCATTTCTTTTGATCACGCTGTAAAATATAACCCTTCTTGTCTCTATTATAGATTATTTGGGTCCCATCTTCGTAAAGTTGAGATAAATAATTACGCAAAGTATCTATATCACGCTTAATAGTTCTGGAACTAACAGAAAACTTTTCTGCTTCTGATTTACGGTTAATTACTCTACCTTGATTTAATCGTTCAAAGATAGATAAAACTCTAATTGACTTTGACTGTTTTTTCATAATTTAACTCCTAGTAGATATTTTAATTAACAATTTATGCGTATAAAATTAAATACCTTTAAAAAGTATTAATATAATTATAAAGGAGGCAGTGGACATTTATTGTCATAAAAAATATATGATAGCAGTTTTGACTTCATATCCATAAATATGTATAATGACCCATAGAAATATACAAAATAATATTTTTGCCAAATGCTTGATAAGTATACAAGGAGGATATAGTATGAACATATATAATATTAACTATAATCGTAGCAAAAATAGAATTCATATTAATTTTAAAGATAGTCTAAACTTTAAAGAAACTAAACAATATGTGAAAGAATTAAAGAAGGTAATTGATAAAGCACAACCACATTTCACATTCTGTCTCGATTTCTCTTGTGATCCAGTCCATTCCAAAAAAGTAGATGCTGTATTTAAAGAAGCAAGACAATATGCTATCGAAAATAAAATGAAAGGAACTGCTACAATCTTATCTAAATCAATTCTTTCTAAAATACAAATGAGAAAAACATTAAAAGATCTAAATAACAATATATTTGATAATAGAAAAGAGGCTGCAGAATATCTCGATTCTTTATAAAGTTAACTTCCTACTTAAAAATTTTCTTAACTCATCTGAGACAACTACTCAAGATTCTTTATTCAATCAAAATTAAATTAGTCATAAATTATGATCTATATATTTAGAGATTGTAAATATGAACCTCTTCACATACCTAAATCAGTGATTTAGATAGACCATTAATCTTTCTCTTTAACATAGAAAAACCAACTTTCATACACTGAAAGTTGGTCTAGCTAATATTTATTAATAATAATACATAAAGTTTGAAATTGCTAACACTCATACTAAGTTTCTGACACTATATTTTTAGTCAGCAATATCACTAATATCATCTGCTAATTCATCAATATCTTGGCCCATCTGTTCTGCTATCTCATCATGGTCTCTAGTATAGTCTCCTGTATCAGCCATAATCTCTTCTGCCATCTCTTCATTATAGTCTACAGCATTAATTGTTTTAGCCACTATATCGTCAGCTGGACTATAATCTGCCACACCAAGATCATCAGCAATTTCATCTACTATTCCTTCATCACCAGGAATATAACTCCTTCTATCAATGATATCATTTACCCCAGCCGATATCTCATCATTATTAGACATATATTTCTCCTGCTGAAGAATATCTTTAATCTCTTCTTCACTAATTTCTTCTAACATTACCCTATCCTCTGGTATATATTCATCTCTTACATCATCTATTTCCATATCTATCATCCCTCCTTAAGACTATCTTTTACTTACAAGTAAAAAAAGATGTCTAGACCTTCTTGCTAGCTAAACTATTATTTTTACCTTGTTCAATAATTAGTTAATTGTAATTGATATAATGTGTCATCATAGGTGACACATTATATCAATTAAGCTACATTTTTGTAGTTAACCTCAGAGAGTAACATTTTCCTTTTAGCAGACTAACTATTAAATAAAAAAGTCACTTACTTCCTAGAAATCAAACTTCCAGAAAATAAGTGACTTAACTATTAATTACTCTATTGTCTCTTACTATTATAATCTGTCTCGATGTCATCATCCATCTCATCTGTTATATCTCTGTCAACAGATTCATAACCTTCTACATCAATATCGACATCCATCTCTTCTGCTATATTGATCTCTTTTTTAGCCTTAGTTTCTCTAGTATCATCTTCAGCTATTACATCATCAAGAGGCATATTATAGTCTCCCATATCAACACCAGGTACAACTTCAGCAGCCAATTCATCATTTTCAGGAGTATAATCTCCTTCTTCTGCACCAGGAGCAACATTTTCAGCTACTTCTTCATATTCTGTATAGTCGGCTTCTCTATTAAAGTAACTATCACCAATCTTAGCTCTAAGTTTTTCTTCTCTCTTCTTCTCTTCTGGTGTATTATCTTTACCCATTTAATATCCCCTCCCTAAAATTTAGGGTGTACATAGAGGTAAGAAAGATACTTAGGATTTTTTGTTAATTAAGAGCTCTATTCTATTTTACTTTCTCTCCTTCAATTAAGACCATCTCTACTTCAGAATTAATATCTAGTGGATCGTCACTAAACACCACTAAATCAGCATCTTTACCTTCTTCTATACTTCCTACTCTATCAGCAATACCTAAAATCTCTGCTGGGTTAATAGTAACTGCTTTTAACGCTTCCATTCTATCCATTCCTGACTTAACAGCTAAAGCAACATAGATTAATAGACTATCAATTGGGCTGGCTGGATGATCACTCATGATAGCTACTTTAACACCTTCTTTAGATAAATCACCTGGTGTAGCAAAAGTTCTATCCTTAAGTTCTACCTTTACTCTTCCAGTTAAAGTTGGCCCGATAATAGCAGGATAATCAGTTTCTGCTAGCTCCTGAGCTATCTTATGGCCAGCAGTACAGTGTTCTAAAGTAATATCAATATCAAATTCATCAGCAATTCTTAAAGCAGTTATAATGTCATCTGCTTGATGGGCATGAACTTTAAGTGGCATCTCACCTTTAACTATCTTAGCTAAGTTTTCTAACTTAAGATCACGCTGGAATGGGTTATTATCTTTTTTAGCTCGTTCTTTACAAACTATATAATCTTCAGCCTCCATTAAACTTTGACGTAATAAAGCAGCTACTGCCATCCTTGTACTAGGTGCTTTATCTTGTTCATTATAAACTCGTTTAGGATTTTCTCCTAAAGCTGCCTTTAGTCCTACTTCTTCCTTAACTAACATATCCCTTATAGTTTTACCTGTTGTCTTAACTACACTACATTCGCCTCCTAAAACATTAGCACTACCAGGTGCCACCATAACAGTAGTAATTCCACTCTGATATGCATCTACAAAACCTTCATCTTCTGGATTAATCCCATCAAGTGCTCTTAAGTGTGGCGTAGTTGGATCAGTCATCTCATTATAGTCTTGACCTTCCCAGCCAACTCCTTCTTCACCGATTCCTAGATGAGTATGTGCATCAATCAATCCAGGCATAACAATCTTACCACTTAAATTAATTATCGGACATCCTTCTGGAATAGATATATCTTCTCCTATAGTTGCTATCTTTCCCTCTTTAATTAGAATTGTACCTTCTTCAATAATTTGTTGGTTCATTGTTAAGATCTTGGCATTAACTAACGCTAACATTATTATCCTCCTTTAATAAAATAATATTTTTCTTTTAATCTCTTTATTTATTTTATCATAAAAATAGAAAAGATACGTGACTAATTAGCCACGTATCTCCTAAATCTATTCTTTAATACTATCTCTAACTTCTGCTCTAACAGAATTATTCCAAAGAGTATAAGCTAAAAGAGCAAAAGTAACTAATCCAACTATATTAGCTGAATTTCCTAACCAACCTGCTCCTACTTTAATACTAGTATGCCAGCCTTTAAGTGCTAACCCAGCTAATAAGATACCAATTAATGCATCTCCTGCAACCAATCCTGAAGCAAATAAAATACCACTTTCATCCTTGTCTTCCTTAACTTCTTCAGAAACAAATTCTTTCTTTTCTAACGCTAACTTGATTAATCCACCAATTATAATCGGTGTACTTAAATGAATTGGCAAATATAGTCCTACTGCAAATGGTAAAGAGCCAATCCCAAACATCTCAATAACTACAGCAGAAAATACTCCTGTTAAAACTAATGACCAAGGTAAGTTTCCTTTCATAACTCCTTTAACTACCATTGACATTAAATTAGCCTGTGGTGCTGGTAGTTCTTTAGAAGCAATACCATAAGCCTCATGTAACATTAATACTATTCCACCAACAAAAATAGCAGAAATTAGAATACCAATTAGTTCACCAAATTGCTGCTTTTTTGGAGTAGCTCCTACTAAAAAACCTGTCTTTAAGTCCTGAGAAGTATCACCTGCAACTGCAATAGCAATACAGACAATAGCTCCTACACTTAAAGCAGCTATCATACCACTTTTATCAGTCCAGCCTAAATACTTCATAATTAAACTAGTAGCTAATAAAGTAGCAATTGTCATTCCAGAAGCAGGATTAGAAGAACTACCAACAATACCAACTATTCGAGAGGATACTGTTACAAAGAAAAAACCAAAAATAGTAACAAATACTGCTCCTAAAATACCAACTGGTAGTTGCGGTAGAAAAGCTATAGCTAAAATAACAAGAATTGCTCCGATAATCACCCACTTTAATGGTAGGTCTATATTAGTTCGAAGACGTTTAATATCTTTTTTAGTTCCTGTAGTCAATTCACTTACTGCTGCCTTAAAAGATGTAACAATTGTAGGTAAAGCCTTAATCAAACTGATTATACCTCCAACTGCTACTCCACCAGCACCAACATAACGAATATAATTATCCCATACACCCCAGTAACCTAATTCAACAATAGGCTTACTAGCAGGAAATAACGGTTCAGTCAATCCAGCACCTACATTAGTAATTAAAGGCATTAGTACAAACCAACCTAGAGTACCACCGGCCAACATACGAACTGCAATCTTAGGGCCAATAATATAACCTACACCTAATAGAGATGGATAGAGATTAAATCCAATAGCTGATCCTTGATAATTTGGAATTGACCACTCTACTGTTTCCGGCCAGATCTTCATTCCTCCAGACAAAAACTTATATAAGGCTCCAATTCCCAAACCCCAAAATACGTCTTTAGATTTAGCGCCACCTTCTTCTCCTGCAATCAGAACTTCAGCACAAGCTGTACCTTCAGGGTAAGGAAGATTATTATGTTCTTCTACAATCAAATATTTACGTAAAGGAATCATAAATAGAACACCTAACACACCACCTAGCAATGAAATTAAGAACATCTTAATCAAGCTAGGCTCAATTCCCCATAATATTAGAGCAGGAATAGTAAATATCACACCAGCTGCTAAGGAAGTTCCAGCTGAAGTAATAGTTTGTACAGTATTATTTTCTAAAATAGTACCTTTGCCTAGTAAACCACGTAAGACTCCCATTGAAATTACTGCTCCAGGTACTGAAGCACTAACTGTCATTCCTACTTTCAAACCTAAATAAGCATTTGCTGCAGCAAACACAACTGTCATAATAACACCTAATACTACAGAAATCCAAGTAAATTCTGCCATAGATTTTTCTGCAGTTACATAAGGAGTTACTTCTTCTTGCTTCTCACTTCTCATATCTGCCATAAAAAATCCCTCCTGTAAAATATATGCATACTAACATAAGTTATTATATTATAAAAGAAATACATTGTAAAACAATAAATTCTTATCATGAAATAATTTACAATTATAATTAATCTAAATTATAGTTTTCTCCTACTTGACTGACCTTAACTTCAATCTCCAGCTCTGGAATCTCATTTTTAATTTCTTCTAGTTTATAAATAGAACCTAAATGAGTTAATAACAATTCTTTAGTCTCTGCCTTTGCTCCAAAATCTACTGCTTCTTTAACTGTCATATGGCCAACTTTTCTTTCTTCTCTATCCTTGTCTAATAAACTAGCCTCTGCTACTAATATATCTGTACCAGATAAGAAAGAGATTAAATTTTGATCCCAAGCTGTATCTGCAGTATAACCTATTACTTTCTCTCCATCACTAATCCTTATTCCATAACATTCTTTGGAGTGATTAGACTGCTGAAAAGTAAACTCAACTTCTCCTAACTGTAATCTAGTATCAGCAGTAATCTGTTGTAGATGAAATTCTTTGCCTACTTTACTTCTAATAAAATCTAACTCTGAACATGCTGTAAAAGGTAGATAAACTGCTAATGCTTCCTGTCTAGTTTTTCTTTTTTGAGCAAGCATTAAAGCATAATGTAAAGGGATTAATTCTAAAAAATGATCAGCATGTAGATGAGAAATAATAACTGCATCTAATTGATGATACTCTATTAATTGATTTAAATTAGATAGTGTACCCGGGCCAACTTCCAATAGAATATTCTGTTCTTCAGTCTGCAATAAATAACCAACTCCTCCTGCTTGAGCAGTAGGGTAAGGAGAACGATTGCCTAATACAGTTAGTTTCATTTTATCACCTCACTATTATATTCTTTCCTAAGACCACAGAAACAATTAGTAGTCAAGTAACATAATATAATATAACCAATCAAAATTTACTTGCTAAATAAATTTATTCTCTGCTAATGTGATGATATAAAGTGTAGCTTTAAGTAACAGGTAACAAGTGATGAGTAACCAGTAAATCATTAACTTTTTGTTACTGGTCACTGATACTAAAGAAAGGAGGAAGAGAAATGATAAGCCTAGAACTGCTTGATTTATTACTCTTATTATTAACTATCTGGGGCCTTACTACTTGGGCTATAGCTTTAGCAACTATTATGAAGGTAGTTACAACAGAGGTGATCTTTAATAATAATGTAATTAATAGTAATCTTCTCTGTTGTAGCTTATTTATCGGTGAAGGTTTAATAACTCTCTTCTTGGCTTGGGGAGCAATAATCTATATCCTATTTAATATGCTATAGAGTAAATTCAACCTATCTCTTTTCTTGTCCAATTCTTTTTAGAACCATGTACTAGATAGATTTTATTTATAATTTCATTTAACTTCTTTAGTTTCTGTTCTTGTCTTCTATACAACCTTTGAGCAGTCTTAACGCTTACTGCTTTAAATCCAACTTTATCGCCTGGCTTCAGTTGGGCTAATTCAGGAATATCTACTGAAATTACATTGGCAATCTTAGTATATCCACCAGTTGTCTGTCGGTCAGCCATCATAATTATTGGTTTTCCATCTCCTGGTACTTGAATAGCACCCAGAGAAATCCCTTCAGATATTATATCGGCACTCTCTTGATGCTCTAAAGTTGGCCCATCTAGTCTATAACCCATTCTATCGGACTGTAAAGAAATCTTATACTCTGCATCTAGTAATTTAGTCAACACTTCTTGGGAAAAAGCCTTCTCTTGAGGCCCAATAATAACTCTAGCCTCAATACTATCTTGATACTGAGGAATATACTCTTGCTCTACTTTAATTAATCCTGAAAAATTTTCACCTTCTTCTTTAGCTACATCTAAAGTATCACCTTTCTCTAATCTTCTACCATTATGTCCTCCTAGCTCTCCTCGCAAATAAGTAGCAGAACTCTCCATTACTTGATAGATTTTTAAACCACCTGACACTGCTAAATATGCTCTACAACCTTCTTTAGGCCGACTGAAACTTAATCTATCTCCTGTATCGACTCTAAAAGAGGTCCAGGAGGATACTCTTCTACCATTTAATTTAGCACCTAAGTTGGCCCCAGCAATGGCTACTCTACAACTACCAGTAAATCTAATAGTTGGCCCTTGTAGAGTAATCTCTAAAGCAGGAAGATTCCTACTATTACCTGCTAGTATATTAGCCACTTGAAAAGCATACTTATCCATAGCACCTGCTACTGGCATTCCATACTGCTGATAGCCATATCTACCTTTATCTTGAATTGTTGTTAATAACCCAGCTCGCTCAACTACTAACTTACTCATTACTGCTCCTCCTTAAAATACTTCTTAACTTGATAATCTCCTACTTCTATCTGGTATTTAATCTGTTTAAACTCTTCTTTAGAAATAGAAATAAATTTAAGATAACAGCCAACTTCTAATAGAATATTAGTTTCTTGATTAGGATTAAATAGTTTAATAGGGGTCTGTCCTATAATTTGCCACCCTCCAGGACTTGCTATGGGATAAATCCCTGTCTGATCACCAGCAATTCCTACACTACCAGCTGGAATCTTCTGTCTTGGATTATCCCGTCTAGGAGTAGCTATCTGCTGAGACATACCACCTAAATAAGGAAAGCCAGGTGTAAAGCCTAACATATAGACTAAATACTCTCTACTACTATGAATACCTATTACTTCTTGGGAATTAAGTCCATTATAATCAGCTACAAAGTCTAAATCCGGGCCAACTTCTCCACCATATAAAGTAGGAACCTCCACTATTTGAGCTGGAGGTAATGATTGATGAACCACTTTTTTATCTAACTCTTTTAACTTAGCTACTAAATCCTGATAACCAACTAATAATGGGTCATAAACCACCATAATAGCATCATAACTAGGTACCAACTCTATAATTCCTGTTATCTCTTCTTCTTCTAATAAATGAATAAAAGCTCTAATTTGAGTATTTATTTCCTTATTGATTTCAGCTCCAAATTTGATTAAAATAGCACTATCTCCTGCTGGTTTATAAATTCTATTACTCATTATTATCTCCTTTTATCCTTCTTGACCAAGAGGCATTATATCAATTCCAGCTTGCTCTAAAGCAGACTCTAATTTATCAACTAAATTTAAGGCTGCTTTGTTATCTCCATGGACACAGATAGTATCAGCTTCAAGATCAATCTCTGTCCCCTCAATAGTCGTTACCTTATTTTCTGTTACCATCTTTAGTACTCGCTTCACTACTAACTCTTCATCTTCTATAACAGCATTAGGTTGGTTTCTAGATACCAGTCTACCCTCAGAAGTATAGGCTCGATCAGCAAATACTTCATTAGCCGTCCTTAAGCCTAACTCTCTTCCTGCTTTAATCAATTCAGAACCTGCTAATCCTACTAATATTATATCACTATCAATATCATAGACTGCTTCTGCTACAGCTCTAGCCAACTGATAATCATCGGCTGCCATATTATATAACGCTCCATGAGGCTTTACATGCTGTAACTTACCTCCTGTAGATCTTATAAAGCCATTTAAGGCACCTACTTGATAAATCAAATAAGCTCGTACTTCTTTAGATGTCAGTTCCATCTTCCTTCTACCAAAGCCCATTAAATCTGGTAGTCCTGGATGAGCTCCAATCCCTACTTTATTTTCTAAAGCAAATTCTATTGTCTCTTCCATAACTAATGGATCTCCAGCATGAAACCCACAAGCTATATTAGCCGAAGTGATGCGCTTAATAATCTCTTCATCATTACCTAAGGTATATCTACCAAAATCTTCTCCTAAGTCACTATTCAAATCAATTTTCATCCTTTTGGCTCCTTCTTAAAAATATAATTCTTTTCTAAAATCATATCAATCATAATTAATTTATTCAAACCATTACTGTGGGATCTTAAGTTTTTGACCTGGATGAATTAGCCTTCTATTCTTCAACTTATTTAACTTGGCTATTCTGTCTACTGTTGTATTAAATCGCTGAGCAATCTTGTATAATGTATCTTTTCTTTTGACAGTATAGTAGAAGAAATCTCTATCTGAAGAGACATTATTACTTCGGCTAGCTCGAATCTCTACTGGCGTTCCTACTTGAACTCGATCATAGACGTATTCTGCATCTCGATTATACATTCTAACACAACCATGAGAAACTGCCTGACCAATCAACCATGGCTTATTAGTACCATGAATACCATGTTCTCTAGAGGTAAACTGCATCCAACGCGTGCCTAAGGCAGGATTATATGGATTCTTAACCTTATTCAAAATTGAAAAGTTACCAATTGGCGTAGGAGTACTCGGTTTACCAATAGCTACTGGAAAAGAATTGACTACCCTTCCTTGTTGATAAAGATATAATCTCCGCTGGTTTAAAATAATTAAAATTTTGCTCATTTACTTCACCTCTCTTTCTTTTCTACTAGTATATTATTTAATCTATAACTTGTGATATAAAGTAACTAGAGTTACTTTATATCAGTCGTGAGCTATGAGTTATGTGTCATCAGCACAATTCAAAATCATAAAACACTTCAACTTTTTAAAATCATAAACTTTTAGGAAGATTAAATTTTGAACTGGCACAAGACACATAACTATGACACACTATATCAATTAACAAATACTGCTTAACATAATATATAGACATAAAACTAATAATATAAATAAAGACTTGGAGGGTAGATAATAATGTTTGAATTGATCTCTAATCCTAGAAGAAGAACCAAAAGTCGTCCTGATTTAACACCTGATTTTATAACTGATTTTATGGGATTGAATAATGTAGGCTATAGAACTGATATTAAAGAAGATGAAGGTAGTTATGTAATCCAAACAGAATTACCTGGTTTAAGTAGAGAAGATATTGATATAAAAGTTAGGGATAATCGTCTTACCATCTCAGCTGCTAATGAAAATGTAATTGAGGAAGCAGAAGATAATTATATACGGAAAGAAAGAAGAAGTGGTAGCTACTATCGTACTTTCAATTTACGAAATGTCAAAACTGATGAAATAAATGCTAAATATGAAAATGGGCTGTTAGAAGTTACTCTACCCAAAACTGAAAGTGCTGAAGAGCAAGGGCGCAGAATTGATATTCACTAAATTAATAAGCCCCGGGAAGTTGGCCCGGGGCTTATTTTAAATTACTAATTTTTTATTAAGAATTTTAGACATCTTAGTTAAGTCTACAATTAAATTAGAGAATTCTTTAAAAGTTAATGACTGTTGCCCATCACATAAAGCCTGTTCAGGATTAGGATGCATTTCAAATAACTGGTACAGTCAATCCACCTTGAGGCATAATAATAGATTTATAGTCTTTACCATATTGATTACTTATTTGGGCCAACGCTTCAGCAAGAGAATCTACTTTAGTGGCAAATAAAGCATCTGTAACATCTTCACTAAATTCCGAAATTAAGATAAACTCTTTATCCAGTACTACTTTACTGATAGCAAAAGCCTTATGCCCTCCTAGAACAAACTTTCTTTTTATTCTTTCTACATTATCTTCTGGCCTTTCAGAACTATGTACCCATTCTTCAAATACCTCTTCTCCTAATCCAGCTCTACATTCTGCTAATAAAATAATTGTTCCACCTTCTTTAACTCCTGCATTAGCATTATCAAGAGCCTTCTGGGCTTGATAGATATTAATATCTTTAGGATAACCTCCTGCACTAACAATAGCAACATCCGCTTTCTCTTCTAGTGGTACATGATACATCTTAGCGGAAGTTCTGGTGCCTTTTAGCCAAGTCTTCTCTAGATCACCAGCTACTACCTCTACTATCTCTTTCTTACTATTAGTAACTACATTTAGTATAAAATCTACTCCTACCTTATTAGCCCCTTCAATCATCTCTTGACTGATTGGATTCTCTTCTATACTAGGCAAGTCACCGATTAAATTAACCATTCGAGAGTGATTAAATTCAATAGTCTCTCTACCAGCCACTCCTGGTAATATTGACTTTCGTCCACCAGAAAAACCAGCAAAATAATGGGGAGCTATAACTCCTATAGTAATCAATAAATCTGCTGTAACTACTTTTTGATTGACATATAATCTATTTCCTGAACTTAACTCTCCTAAGTCTACTAAACCTTGATCTGGATTATGAGAAACAACTTGATAATTATCAACAATTTCATCTCCATAGATCTCTCTATTCTGTTTGGCAGTATGTGGTTCATGAATTCCTGTAGCAATAACAAAAGTAATCTCTTCTTTTTCTACTCCAGACTGATGTAACTTCTCTAACAAAGGAGGGAGTAACTCCTCATAAGGGGTAGGACGACTTACATCATTAACGACAATCACAACATCTTCTGGTTTTTTCTCAACTACTAACTCCTCTAAACTAGATGTATCAACTGGATCTTTTAAACTTGATTCCACAGCTGATCTAGGATTACTTAATCCCTCTTTCTCATTAGGTAATAACACCTGTTGATTTGGTAATTCTTCTAGATCTAATTCTACCTTTTCTGTTCCATACTTTAACTTCATTTTCTTTTCCTCCTCTAATACTCATATACTTTTTCTCTTTTTATTAACTATAGTTTATTAGTTAGCTTTTTCCTTTGCAACAATAAAAATAATATATAAGTTTCCAGCTATAATTTCACCTATTTTAGAATAACATAATCTATAATAGTTCATTGTTTATTTTATAGGTAAATTTTTCATCAACTATTACCAAGAAGGAGTGACACAACAAATGGTATCCCACTTAGATAAAATTGAGGAAAGAGAATCTGACGGCTTCTGCCTGCAAGTAAAACATAAAGCTCTAGAAGTACCTAAAGATATCTATTTAGATAATCTTAATGATTATAATGACCCTTTTTCTGAAGAAGCTGTTCAACATTTAGTAGAAGAGTACTTAGATTGGAAAGATGAACAAGGTTTAATAGGAATGGTTAGAATCAATGAAGAAGCCGATTCTGTAGAAATTGATGCTGCTGTCAGATACATAGTCGATTGTGAGACTGATATTAACAATTAAACCCCGCTTTTAAAAAACGGGGTTTTCATTTAACCAACTAAATTTTAGGTAAAATTTCCTCTAGATTCTCCATAGAATCATATTTTCGCCATTGATTAAAGGATGGATGAGGAATACCAGTAATAATTTCTTTCTCTCTAATTATTTCAATTGAATCTTTAATTAAATCTAAGTAGCTAGCTGCAAACTTACCACAAGGTACTAAATACTTGATTTTTTCTGATTCTTGTAGTGCAGTATGTAATCTCTCTTTAAAATCATCTAAAATAATCTCTTTTACTGAATTCCAACTATCCTTTTGATGTTGCTTAGCCTTATAATTAACTCTTAGTTTCTCTAAAATTTCTAATACATCTTTTTCAGTTGGAGTGAAACTATAATCTCCCAAAGCTTGACTCTGCATAGGAGCAGAACCAACATTTAATAATCCAAACTTTTCTAATTGATTATAGTCAGTCTCATACTCATCCTTTTTAGCTACCAATTTACCAAATGGCTCATCTGTATTATAGATATAATGAGCCATTTCAACTCCTGAATTACCAGCTACCGGATAGCCATGCTTAACTTCTTGGGTATGTGGAGACTCTAGAATAAATAGAATCTCAGTTTCACAATAATATATATCATCTACCTTATATTTCTTTAAGTAATCCCTAGCTGCTAGTTCTATATTAGTCATTTTCTCCCTCCACTTAATTATCTAGTAGTCTATCTAACTCTTTTCGAAAGGTTTGAATATCCTTAAACTGACGATAAACAGATGCAAATCGCACATAAGCTACTTCATCTAATTCACATAAATAATCCATTACTAACTCACCAATAACTGTACTAGGCACTTCATTCTCCATCCGATTCTTAACCTTCTTTTCTACTAAATTAACTACCTTTTCTAACTGTTCTCTAGAAATAGGTCTCTTCTCACATGACCTTAATAGACCATTTAAAAGTTTATTTCTATCAAATCTTTCACGACTACCATCTCTTTTAATAACCATAATTGGCAAATCATCAATTCGTTCATAAGTTGTAAATCGTTCTTCACAGGATAGACATTCACGTCTTCTTCTAATTGTTGTATTATCTTCTGTAGCTCTTGAATCAACTACTTTACTTTCTGAATGATTACAGTATGGACATTTCATACTTCTAGCTTAACTACCTTAAGTAGTAAGCTTCCCTCCTTTATTTTATATCCCATTTTAATTAATATTCACTATTATACTAATTAATTATAGTACATTGCTTCAACTTATTCAATCTAAAAACAAAACCAACCCATTAATAGGCTGGTTTCTTATTCTGGTAACTCAGCAGTCACATCTTCACTATTGGGTTTTACTAAAATAACATCCTCTCCAATCTTATATATTTCATTCCACGAAAGATACATATCTTCATCTACTCCAAATAACCCAAATAGTTTCTCTCCTTTAGGCACAACTAAACCCTTAATTTGACCAGCATTCAAATCTATATCAACATCAATAATCATTCCTAAACGTTGGCCCGTATCAATATTAATTACCTCTTTAGTCTCCAAATCTGATGTACGCATTATATTCCCTCCTTTTGGTAAATACCTATAATAATTATATGTGAAGAACATAAGTTTGTTACAAAAGAAAATAAAAAGCCTTCAGTAAATACTGAAGGCTTTTACTCTCTTTGTTGATTAGTTTCATTAGAAAATATTAGCTTATCTAATCCAGGAAAAGATGTCTCTAAAATATGGGCCAACTTTAATTTAGACTTAACAAACTGTGGATTATCTTTAAGTACTTCTACCAGCTTAAATTTAAACTCTACTGGTAGATTATTCTTTTTTTCTTTACTTGATACTTGTTTTAAATCCTGATTAGTTACTTGATCAACTGAATCTACAAAACAGAGAGGTGGAAAGAGAACACACCACCAGTTTTCTCCTTGACCAGATCCTAGTACAACTCTTAATGCCTTATAATTACCACTAGGTAAAGTCATTCCTCCATAGCTACGTGTCGGAAAGTTAAATCTACCTACTTTAAGGTTGACTTCATAATTTATATTACTAGCTCTTAACTTTTCTATAATAATATGTTTTAAATAAGGTAGTTTCCTCTTAATCAAAGCTGTGGGATCAAAATTCTGCTCTGTCGTATATAACTTAGCAGTTGCTTTAATAATTTCATCTCTTACTTCTCGTTTTATTTTTTGATCCTGAAGTGAATTACTATTTGCTATTACATGCAACCGCAATAAATCATCCGAACTAGTTACTGCATCTACCTGATTCTTCTTTAGAACTACGCTTCCTCTAAGTCCTACTAAAAATAATAAACTGATTAGTATAGATACTCCAACTACAAACTTAATTCTCCTACTAACACTCATTTTCATTCCTTCTCCTTAACATACTTCTTTAAATCCTGTAAAGCTGCTTTTTCTAATCTGGAAACTTGGGCTTGTGAAATTCCTATTGTTCCTGCTACCTCCATTTGAGTCTTACCTTCATAAAATCGTAAAGTTAAGATTAATTTCTCTCTATCTTCAAGTTTACGTAAAGCTTCTCTAACAGCAATTGCCTCTAACCAATCCTGATCATCAGTACTATCATCACATACTTGATCCATTACATAGATTGGATCTCCACCGTCATGATAAACAGGTTCAAAGAGGGAGATTGGATCCTGAATAGCATCAAGAGCCTGTACAATATCTGCTCTAGGAATTCCTAATTCTTTAGCTATTTCAGTTAGATTTGGCTCCTTTGACTTCTTATTTTCTAAGTTCTCTTTCATCTGTAAAGCTTTATAAGCTGTGTCTCTTAAAGAACGGCTAACTCTAATAGGATTATTATCTCTTAAATGTCGTTTGATTTCACCAATAATCATAGGTACAGCATAAGTAGAGAATTTAACATTTTTACTTAAATCGAAGTTGTCTATAGCTTTAATTAAGCCCACACAACCTACTTGAAAGAGATCATCAATTGGCTCACCTCGATTATTAAATCTCTGAAGGACACTCAAAACTAGCCGTAAATTTCCACCAATGATTTTACTGCGGGCTATATTGTCTCCTCTATGCATTCGTTTAAATAAATCTCGCATTTCTTCATTAGATAGAACAGGTAACTCTGACGTATTAACACCTGAAATTTCTACTTTTTTTCCCATAAACTCCCCCCTAATTTAAACAAATTAGGATTTAGCAATTTCACAAAGCATAATTCGACTACTAGTATGAATATTACTGAATACATATTACATCTAAAATGACAACAATTATAAAAGTTCCTAATTATCATTAACAGTATTAGTCCCAAGTAGATTAGATATACATTTAATTTCAAATTTGGAATTAACAAATCTTTAATTGACTACATATTTTATATTAAACCCTAGAAAGGAGGAATAGTATGGCTGATGCTTTAGAAATTGCTAATCAATTATTAGAAAATGAAAAAGAAAATCAACCACTATATGGACAACTACAAATGGAATTAGATGATACTATGTATAAAAGATACACTCGAACCTTACGTAATTTACAAGCAAGACAGATTAATGTCCTTAATACTTTAATCGAAGAATTAGAAGGTAAAATGCCTACTCCACCAACAAAACGCTATTATGCTCAACACATTCTCCAGCCTGGAGAAACTATACAGATTTTAGCTAGAAAGTATAATACAACTGCCTCTAAAATCAGAGAAGTAAATCCTGGTTTGCCAGACACTCCACAACCTGGCCAATTAATCTATCTCCCAATTGAAATTCCTGAACCTCCTGCTGAGCATATTAAATATTATGTACGAAGTGGAGATACCTTATACAAAATTGCTCAGCAGTATAATACAGACGTAGATACCTTAGTTAGATTAAACAACATTGCTGATCCTGATGTAATATTCCCTGGTCGAATCCTAATTATTCCAGGTTAAAATTAAAATCCTACTTTACAAAAAAAGAAAAGAGTCTGGGGTTAACCCCAGACTCTTTTATCTTCTCATTTTAGATGAGCTGTACAATTAAATAACTCTAGAATTACTTCATCATCATAAAAATTCAATTGACTAATTGCTGTATTAGCCTGTGTTAATCGCCAACATTTAGCAAGAGGCATACCTAAAAAAGTAGCCACTAAAACTCTAATTACTCCACCATGAGCAACTAACAAAATTCTTTCTTCAGAGTGATGAGTTAAAATTTTCTTTAAACTAGTAACTAATCTTGTCTCAAATTCTCCTAAGTTTTCTCCACTAGGAGCTCCATTATTTACTGGATCCTGCTCCCAAGCTTCAAATTCTGTCTGATAGTCTCTTTCCAGATCATTAAAAGTTAATCCTTCCCACTGACCAAAGTCTATTTCTTGCAAAGCACTTCTTTCTTCTACAGATAAATTATGATCTTGGGCTATTATTTCCGCTGTCTTAGAGGCACGACTTAAATCACTAGCATAAATAGCATCAATTTCAGTCCTCTCTAGCCTCTCGGCCAACTTCCTAGCCTGAGTTATACCTTTATCATTTAAAGGAATATCCTTACTTCCTTGAAATTTACCAGCTTGATTCCAACTTGTCTCACCATGTCTAACTAATATTACTTCAGTTCCCATTTAACTCCTCCTATCTATTTATATATTATTTTCTTTTATTAAATAAGAATCCCTCTTTAACTAGATAATTAAATATGTTATTTCACATAACATATCCTAATTTTTATAACGTCTTATTTTTATAATCTTAATTTACCAAGATTCAATTTAGCAATATTGTATTGTCAATATCTTTTTGTTATAATGTAATTAAATCAAACATAAGAAACTATGTAAAATACTATACTTGACCGAAAGGAATGAACTAAATGATAACAAAACATATTACAAATCAATCAGAATTTGAAAAGGCTTTTAATATAAGAAAAATAGTTTTTGTTGAAGAACAAGGTGTACCACTAGAAGATGAATTTGATGAATATGAAGAGCTAGCAGAACACATACTTGTATACTACAATGATGAACCTGTTGGTACTGGAAGACTGAGAGTTGTCAATAAAGTTGCGAAACTGGAAAGAATCTGTATTCTAGATTCTTATCGAAAACATGGTCTTGGAAAAGCCATTGTTCAAAGACTTGAGGATATCGCCAAAGACAAAGGGCTTACAAAAACAAAATTACATGGACAGACACATGCTCAACGATTCTATGAGAAATTAGGGTATCAGAAGGCATCAGAAGTATTTATAGAAGATGGCATTCCCCATCTTTTGATGGTCAAAGATCTATCCTAAATATCTTTATTACCATTTAAAACTGTCGTTATTTTCTCTATAATTTTTCTCCCACTTCTTAATAATTTTCATTGCATCATAAGGAGCTTCTTCTGTATCCCCATATCTTTTATCATCATTCTTTTTATCTTCTGCTGTTCTAATTTTATAGTGATGGTCACAATAACTATCACCTACCCCCTTACAATGATCTCTTTTAAAATATAATTCTGGAGTACAATTGTCAAAAATAATATGATCACAATAACAGACCATTGATGCTGCATATTCCATTCTATAGGCTCGAAGAATCTCAATATAAGCACATCTTGTAAATTTATAAATCACTTCCTGTTTATCTACTGATACCTTCTCTGTCCATTCAAAACCAGTTCCTCTACCAAGATAATTGGTCATATCTTGCCTAAATTCATCAATATCCTTTATATCAGGATTTGGTTTAAAAGTTTTACCTAAATAAGGTACTGATGCGGGGACACTTACTTTTGCTGTAAGTATCTGAGCTCGTTCCATCCCATAATCTTTCTTCAATCTATTAAATAAACATATAAAAGGAGTTAACTCTTTAAATTTCTTTTCATAAGTCTGTCTAACTTCCTTATTTGGTAAATCAAACAGTTCTGGTTTCCAGCTTGGTTTATTAAAGATAGGATCCCATAAAAACGATTTAAAGAGAATACTGACAGCCTTCACAATTCCAATCTCATTCTCTAAAATATGTTTCATTCCTTTCATAATATCTAATTGTGCTACAGAATCCATTTCACCATTTTGTGGTTCTAACTTTTTAGCTTCATAAAATTTCATTATATCGCCTCCTTAAGATATTAATTTTTGCCACGCCCCTTAAGATGATTTGCCAAGGAAGTAATCTTGAGGTAAACTTCACTAATTTTCACAAATTAAAGAAGATTTTAATTTGTGAAGTTATTTATTATTCGTGTCTATTTATGTTAACTAGTGGCTAAGCGTCTTTTTATTTCACTTTTAAATTGGATCTCTATATAACAATTCATTTCTTGATTATGAACATTATTCTAGTTTTGATAATTAGTATTTTCTTCAGGAGAAGTCCACCGCCAAGCATACCATAAAATAAATGAAGTAGTTGAAATTTCTATAATCGCAAAAAACAAATAATAAAGCGTTGGTGTTCCAGCAAATAGCGTTAAAATCATTACTATTGTTTTAATTGAAGATGCAATAATGTTTGCCCATCGATTACTTTTGTATTTCAAAACCCTTGACAATAATACCATTGCAATTGGAATTTCCATTAATATTGCAGCACTTAATAAAAAAACTTCACTCATGTTTAATCCATCTACAGTTCCTGTTAGATATTGCTTAAGTAAATTAGCGTCCATTAAGCCTATCAAATCACAATATAAATAATTAAGGGTTACAAATATCCATAAAGTCGACAAAACTATTTTCCTATTTTCAATTTCTGTATTCATTTTCTCTCCTCCTTGATTTAATTCTAATTTAGATTATTAATCTTATACATTAGTTTTTTAATTACTCATTTTTAAAAATATTATGATTATATCGAAAGTATAGATAATAAAAATAATTAACTATCATACCAAATGTAATAAATCTTAAAAAAGTTGATACTTTCTTTAAAAAACTAAATTAATTTAGCCAAGTTAAGATATTTTTAAAATTAATATAAAACCAATTTATTTATCTTTATTCAATCATTTTAAAGGATTGTAGTCATTGTTAGGTCCTTGCCACCTAAATTTATCTACAGTCCATTTCCCAATCTGTATTGCTTCAACTGGACATTGATGAATACACCTCATACATAAATAACATTGATCTGAAAATATAACTTCATTTTCTGTTACCTTTATATTATTAGCTGGGCAGATTTTTTCACAGACTCTACATTTAATACACTTATTATCAGCCCAAAATTTATTCTTGATAAATTTTTCGCCAGGATTATAAATCATTTTTACAAAAGAATCTAATAATACTCCCTTTGTCTTTAATTCTGGCATTACTAAATCTTCTTTATTTAATTCTTGCTTTAGTTTGTCAGTATTTTTATCAATAAAATTATAAATCTTATTCACATAATTTTTAATAATTGGATTTACTGAATAATCTTTTGATACAGCTTTATTCACAAAAGTTGAGTCTTTTTTCATAAAAGCTAAACCATCTGATCCTGGCATCTTAATTTCTTTTGACTTTAATGGAATGAAACCTTTATCAATAAATTTTTTAGCTGTTCTTCTTAAAGAGTTACCTGCATAAAATCCAAAAGTGGAAAATAAGATAACTCCTCTACTTTTAGAAAGGGACATTCGATCTACATATTCCTGCAAAAATGATGGCATATCACAAGCATAGATTGGAAAACCAAAGATAAGAATATCATATTCTTTTATATCTTTAGATGAAAATTTTTCTATAGATGATAGCTGAATATTATAATTGTTTTCCCTAAATTTCATATATATCATATTGGCAATAAAATAAGTATTACCTGTTCCACTAAAATAAAGATTTAAAATTTTCATATTTATCCTCCCTTTGGGCAAAATTGATCATACAAACTTTTAATTAGTTTCAGGAAAATGATTAATCGAATAGCCTAAAATTAATTTAGTCAAAAAAGTAATTGCAAACCATAACACGATTATAGGTGGATTTATTACATAAATACAAGTAACTATACCTATTAACCAGAATGCACTAGCAAAAGTATTCTTATAATCATCCTTTATTACTTCAGTTACCAACAAAGCAGTTAAAACAGGATACAACCATGAAAAAATAAAGAAATTTATTGATGTTTTAAAAGTTATAAAAATAATTAATGGTTGTAAAAAGTGTAACGAGTAGAAGAAAAGTCTTAGCTTACGACTTGAAGCATGAAAATTATTTGTTGATCTTGTAAAATTGGCAATTACACCGCCAAGATCATCCCATGCTATTACAACAATAATTACTTTTTGCAGAATAGTTGTTGTTTCTTTTATATCTGGTACAAAAAAAGCCAACAAAATACCCAGAAAAATTGGAACTAGATTTATTAAAATAACATCAAAAGTTTTTGGACTTTTACCAAAGAAAAATGAAATCTCATCTTTAATTAAATTCATAATTATCCCTCCTATTAACTTTAATATTATTTTTGAACGAATATTCGTTCAAAAATAATCTATATAAATTACTTCCTTAGAATCAAGGAAGTATAATTTTAGTTTAATCTTTTTTAATATAATTCTCTATTGCGTTTAAAAAAGAGTTAAAGATTTTATCAAGATCAAAATCATTGGAACGTAACAAACCTTGGATCCATAATCCATCAAAAGTAGCTCCTACCCAGGAAATTAATGCTTGAGGGTCAATATCTTCTCTAATTATTCCTCTCTTTTGATCACGAATTATCTTTTTAGTCATATGGTTAATGTAATCTCTATAAACATCCCCTAATTTTTCAAATTCTCCTTTAATACCTTGATAAAATAAATCAATAATAATATTAATCTCAGTTTTCTCTTCTTCTTTAATTTGTCTTTTTAATTTTTCTAAGATTATTTCAAATTCTTCTAAAACAGTTAGATCCTTATTTTTTTCTGGCATATATAAATCTTTCAAAAAATATTCTAATGCTTGTTTAATTAGTTCATCCTTATTATTAAAATATTCATAAATAGTGCTTTGGCCCATATTAAGTTCTCTAGCAATATCAGCTATCTTTAATTCACTTAATTCTTTCTTAGACAAAGCAAGCAAAGTTCCTTCAATTATTTCCCTTCTCTTTTGTTCTACATCAACTAATTTAGGAGACATATTTTCACTTCCTTCAAAAACTTAATTTTTTTATCGAAAACTGATTCAATAAAAATTATAATACTTCTTTGTTAACTTGTCAAGGATTTTAAAATTATCAGCTACCAAAAATAAATTCAGCCCGTTAAGGCTGAATAAAAAAATGATAATCTAATCCACACTTTATCTTAAATAACTCCACAACTCTTCATCTTTTTCATTACTTTTTTTGCAACTTGACCACAGAAGGCCTTAACTTTAGCTCCATTACTAATCTCAATTTCAAATTCTCTATTTTTAATAGCAGTTTTAAGATCAGAAATCTTTTCATGGTCCTCATAAAATTTATTCTTTACCGTTCCCATATGCCAAACATGGTGGGTATCACTACCAGCTACTATCGGCAGCTTAATATTCTCAGCAAATTCAATTACTTCTTCTTTAAGTTTTAATAGTTTTCCATTCAAACCTAAACCATCTAACCTTTTTAATAATATAGGATTTAAATCAAGCAAATATTTACTCTCTTTAGCTGGATGAGCACCAACTACAATCAGATTCTTTTTTTCAGCCTCACCCAATAAGTATTTAAGTGTAGGAAAATCACTTTCCCCCATATTCTCTGGAAATAATCTTCTTAAATCTAACAAATCTTCTTTTCTTCCTACTACTATAATATGACCGACTTCTTCAATGTCAACTTCCATGCCACAGAAAACTTTAAATCCATCTACATCATAATAATCATTCTTATATTCATAGTGCTGATCCAAAGTTTCATAGATATTATAAAAATTTACTGTGTGGAAATGCTCAGTCAAAGCAATTGCATCTAAATCATTTTTTTTAGCAGTTTCTACTATCTTTTGAAAACGAGCTAAGTCAAACTCAAATTTTTTAGATAATTTAGTATGACAATGAAAATCCATTTTCATAATAATCACTCCTTTATAAGGGATATATGCTACCTAATTTTACAATAGCAACTACTATCAAAACTGAACAAACTAAAAATGATACTTCCTTCAATCCTATCTCCATATCAGCTAATTTCAATTCTTTTACTTTTTTGTTATCTAAAGAATTAGCAAACCCTTTAACTTCTAGTGCTTCTACTGTCGTTCTAGTTCGTTTAGCTACATTTAAAACCATTGGATAAAAACCTAAAATGATTATTTTAATCAAATAATAAATATAACGCCAGCCTAAGAAACCTTTCTTTTCTGGTGTTTTACCACGCAGACGAAAAGAATTAAAAATATCATTATATTCTTCAAACAACAGGGGTAGTACACGATAACCATAGGAAACACCAAAACTATAACGTTCAGAAATACCAAAACTCAATAATGCTTCACTAAATTCTTCTGGGTCTATACTAGTAAATACTGCAATACTAGCTACAGCAATAACTAATAACTTTAGAGTAATCGTCAGTAAGGACGCAAATCCATCTAATCCACCACCAAAAAAGAAGGTTACAATAAAGACTGAACCTAACTGAGAAACTGTACTCATTGTTAATAGAAAGATTATTAAACGACTAACTTTAGCAACTATAGCCATAACTATCATAAATAGAAGTAATCCAGCTAAAATAGTTTTATTAAAAAAAAACCACGGTAAAATAGCAAACATTAAGTACCATACAATTAATACTCGTGGATCTAATTTAGCTAAAAAAGTATCCTGATTACCATAAGCAGTCTCCATTAAAGCCATTTTTAATCTTTCTACCGATAATTTATCCAATAAATCTTTAAATAGCTTCATCTTGTTTACCCCTTAATCTCCGGGCAAATTCTTCCACATTAAGAGTAATTGGAGACATATTTAATCTACGACTCAGTTCTACAATCTGAGGTGGCTGTAAATTAGCTTTATTTAAAAGTTCTTTATCATTAAATAATCCTTCTTGATCTGTATCTTTGATTACTTGGCCTTCGTTTAAAACAATTATTCTATCGGCCCAGCTAGATACTAGCTGCATATCATGAGTAGCTACAATTACTGTTTTAACCCACTTTTCTAACTTTTCAATCATAGTAAACATTTCTTTTCTACTTGCTATATCTAAACTAGAAGTGGGTTCATCTAATAATATTACTGAGGGCCTCATCGCCATTCCAATAGCCAATGAAGCCCGACGCTGCTGTCCTCCACTAAGTAATCGACCATCTCTATTCTGTAAGTCTTGTAACTCAAAAGTACTAATGATTTTTTCAATAAAATTTTGATAATCAGGTACATTACGTGCCTTTAAATAATATTCAATATCTTGGCGAATATTATCATTGATAAACATTTCTTCTGGATCCTGATAGATATAAGTAACTTCTTCAGCTAATTCTTCTGAAGAGATACAGTGGGTATTTTGATTTTCTACAATCACTTCACCTTGCTTTGGTTTAGAAATGCCTGTAATCATCTTTAATAAAGTAGATTTTCCTGCTCCATTACTACCAACAAGCGCCACTCGATCTCCAGAATAAAAAGATAAATTAACATTATTTAAAGCTGTTTGGGATTGATTACTCAATGTCTGATAACTATGAGTCACATCATTAAATTCAACCACTGTTTGATTATTATTTTTAGTAGTTTTCTTGACTTGAGTAAATGACTCCAAATAGTCAAAATTATAGTGTTTATTAAAATATACACTAGCTTCCTCAATAGTAATCGGATAAAGCTGCTGATTGCTAGCTAAATTATAAATCAGCTGAGTAACTTGGGGAGGAAAAATTTTCTTCTCCTTTAAATCCTCTACTTGTGATAAGGCAGGTTTAACTTTTTTCTGCCAAGCAACTTCACCTTGATCCATCATCACTACTCGATTACAATAATTAGCAATAAATTTAGTATGATGCTCAATAGAAATTATCGTTTTACCTTCTTGTTGATTTAACATCTCTAGTTTATCGTATATCTTTTTAGCATTTACAGGATCTAATTGAGCTACTGGTTCATCAATTACAATCACTTCGGGATCTAAAGCCAACACTCCAGCTAAAGCAACTAAATGTTTTTGGCCACCACTTAATTCCCAAATAAATTTTTCAGCAATCGATTCTAAACCTAATATTTCTAGTGCTTTTTGACCTCGCTCTTTATAGTCTTCATAACCGAAATTTAACGGAGAGAAAGTAACTTCATCATAAACCGTCGGACGTACTAATTGATTTTCAAAATCTTGATAAACATACCCAACTACTTGAGCTAAAGAAGCAACAGACGCATTAAAAACTTCCTGTTCTTTTACTATTACCTGACCTTCATAATCTCCTACATAGTAATGAGGAATTAATCCATTAAGAGATTTACAGAGAGTTGTCTTACCGGAACCATTACTCCCTATCAAGCCTATAAAATCTCCTTTGTTTATATCTAAACTTACATTATTTAATACATACTCCTTTGCACCAGGATACTTAAAGGATAAGTCTTGCACACTAATAATATTTTCCCTCATTTCTTAATCCTCCCCTATAATACTTAAATTACTCAACTTAAGAAAATTCATCTGGGAACAAAAATTGTTCCCAAATAAATTATTAACCTCTAATTAATCTTTATTAACTTATTTTAATTATTGTTCTTAATTTCTATCTCTTCTTTTCTTCCGTTAAGAGCCATAAATGAAATTAGTAATACTATACAAGCTACTGCAACGCCAACCCAAATGAAATTAGCGCCAAACTTTTCTAAAAACTCTGGCTCCCACACAGCAAAGTTAATATCCATTTCAGACATGAATTCAGCAATCGTAGCACCAAAACCAAAGATAATACCCATTAGAATTAATCTCGGAGTAATGAATTCTCCCATTGAAGCAGTAGATTTTTCTCGAGGCTTAACTCCTAATAAAGGCTCTATCTTACCATATAATCGTGGAGCTAAATAGATTGTAGGCAAGACACCAAATAATAAACCAGTAATCACCATTTCATTCACAAAACTTATTCCTTCTAAAACTAAAACACTCTTAGGTAAGCCAGGTACTGCTTCTAATTTTTCCACCCCCACCCAAACTTTAGATATATCTATAATACTACTTAGCATTTGGTCAATTCCCACACCAACGAAAGCCGCTATCCCTAACTGTCTTTTGTCAGTAGGATCTTTAACTAATAATCCAGCTACATATAATCCTAAAGCTAATTCAATAAAACCTTCTAACTCACCTATGCCACCGAAATCCCCCATTAATAAATCCGCAAATACAATTTCACCAAATACTGAACCTAAAGCTGTATACAATGGATCAAAAAGAAAACATAATGTTAAAGGAATAAAAGCAAAATAGGAAACAGAAAGTTCAATAGGTCCAAATGCAATTTCAGGTACAATTTCAGTCACTAAATCAGCCATTCCAAATAGAGACATTGCCAAAATAAAAACCATTGTCTTTTGAGCTTGGGTCAACTTAGAGTTTTTTGCTTTGCTTTTCATAGATTAATTTCCCCCTTTAAGAATTAATATTTTATCTTCAACTTTAGTATAGCACCTGAATATTACAAAAATATTAATTTAATATTAAATTAATGTAAAAAAACTTTTATTTATTTTTTCATGTAAATTTATTTACATAGATATTTTTACATCTTCTCTTTTATATACTATAATATTATTATATTTCTAGTAATTTTATTTTTAAGGAGGCATACTAATGAAAATTCATGATATAGAAGTAAATATTGAAGATTTATCTAAAAGTGAAAAAAAGATTGCAAATTTTTTCTGTAAAAATATAAAAAGTATCCCTTCCATGACCTTAAAAGATTTAGCACAAAATATAGAAGTTAGTATAGCCACAATTTCAAGATTCTGTAAGTCTCTTGGTTTTGTAGGCTTTAAAGATTTCAAAAATCATTTAAAGAAGTCATTTGAAATAACACCAGCGGATAAAATGAAATCTATTTTAAAAGAAATTGATGAAGATAAAATTACTCCTAGTATTCTAAACAAATCCATTAATTATCTCAAAAATACTCATGCTCAGTTATCAGAGGAGGAATTCAATCAGGCAGTAAATGCTTTGATAGCAGCGAAGAATATTTACTTATTTGCCCCTGGTCCTTCATCTGGGATTGCAGAATTATTATCCTACCGTTTACAAAGATTTCATCTAAATATCCATAAAATGAAACCAAGTGGAAAGGGGCTTTTAGAAAGCCTTATTAATTTGACTAGTGAAGATGTAATCGTTATTTTTGGATTTTTTAATTTTTCTCCTGAAATTAAAATTATTCTAGATTATGCAAAAAAAATAAATTTTACAACTATTTTAATAACTGATTTAGTGGTATCTAAAATGATTGATCAAAGTGATATTGTTCTTTATGTAGAACGTGGAGAATTATGGAATTTCCATTCAATGGTTGCTCCTATAGCTATAATTGAATCATTAGTCGTTGGCATAGCCATGAGTAATGAAGAAAAATTTCTAGATAAACTTAATAATCTACATAAATTGAGAAAGGAATATTCTGAATATCTGCCTAAATAGAAAAATATAGTTTTTAATCTTTAATAAACCATAACTCTCTCTATACATTTCTCGGATCAAATTACAAATCAATCAGAACTTGAAAGTGCCTTTAATATAAGAAAAATAGTTTTGTTGAAGAGCAAGGTGTACCACTGGAAGATGGCATTGCTCATCTTTTGATGGTAAGAGACCTATCCTAAAGAGGTTTAGAAAATTAATACTCTCAATCCCTAACTAAAATCATAACCTAATATAAAACATCCTAGCCTTAATTTATGTTAATAGCTAGGATGTCTTTAGTCTAATGTCTATTAGATTAACTTTTATTTAAAAATTTATACATTACATAAGCATCTACAAATCCTTTTTTAGGGTGATTAAAAGATTCAGGCAACTTACCTACAATTTTATATCCTAACTTTAACCAAAGATTAACTGCTTTTAAATTAGTTGAGGCAACAAAATTAAATTGCATAGCTCTATAACCTAGCTTAACTGCTGCTTGTTGCGAATGTTTACATAAAATAGTCCCAATTCCTTGTCCTCTTACATCTGGGGCAACCATATAGCCACAATTACAGACATGCCTACCTTGCCCACTATGATTTGGTTTAATATAATAAGTACCTACTACTTCCCCATCTTTTTCTGCCAGGTATGTCTGCTCTGGTTTCTCCATCCAAACATGCAAAGCATCTTCTTTATTCATATCAACAGGATATTCATAGGTCTTCCCCTCTCTTATTACTTCTCTTATAATCGGCCATATCTTGTCAAAACAATTTTTGTCTATCCTTCTAATCTTTATTTTTTCATTATTAGATTGATAATATTTATTTTTCATATATACCACCTTTTTTAATTTTGTTAAATTGAAAATTTATTCTAACCACTCTACAACTTCATTTAGATCCTTACGAGGACGTGGAAAAGGTGATTGATTTGCATATCCAATAGCTACTGCTGCTATAAGCCCCTCTTTTCTATTTAACCATGAACAAATTTCTTTTTTAGAATAAAAAACATCACAAATCCAAAGAGTAGCTAAACCCATGTCTTCTGCTGCTAAAATCATTGTTTGGATAGCTGCTCCAATTGACTGAGTATCCATTAATAATCTATTATGATTTATACTTTCTTTATCTTTAAAAAATGGATTAAAAACTAGAATTACTGCTGATGCCTCCGAAATAGCATTAATACTTAATTCACTACTTCCTATGCTCAAATTTTTCTTTTTAAGAAATTTTACTTTTTCATTCATAATTCTCACTAATTCTCTTTTGCTTTTATCTCTTAATACAATGAATCTCCATGGTTGTCTATTCTTACCTGATGGAGCTTGAATAGCTAATTCTAATAATTCTTGTATCATCTCTTTAGAAATATCTCTATCCTGAAATTTTCTTATACTTCTTCTTTTAGTTATTGCTTTTAATGTATCCATGTGAAATCTCCTAACAATTTATAGTTTTAAATATCTTACTAATAGCTTATAATAATATTAATAATATTCAGTTCACATTATCTATATATAAATATTGGGCTGCTATTATAGATAACGTTCCTGTGATCCGCTACGTCTAGCTCAGCCCGTTTATAACTTGTTCATCCTCAAAAAATTTCATATGTAATCCCTAGCTTTGCCTAACCTACTAGCCTAGATGTGGTAAGTAGATATATACACCTTCTAAACTTAGGACACGCTTTGTTTTCCCAGTTTTCTTACCCTTTCGTCTGTAAGTGTCACAATATTTGTTCCTTATTCAGTTGGTGTATATCCCTCTCAGAACCGAACGTGCCCAATTTAGGCATTCGGCTCCCCAGTGAGCCTCTTCACATGAATACCCATGCTATATAAGTAAGTTTTGTTCTCATCTTTATTCTGGTTCAGAGTCCAGAAGATATGTCCCTCACTTATAGTCTCAAAATCTGTTGCTTTCCTTTCTTCCACTAGAATTACCCAACTTCTTCAGTACTATGAAAGTATCCGACTTTTACCTCTTCAGCTCATCAGACATACTCTCTTTTCAGAAAGACCTCAATAGGAGATCCCTAGGTTTCTATATATTCTTAGTATTTAGCGAGGTAGTGCCTTAGACCACGGAGGATTTAATTATACTTGTCATTTCGCATAATTAATTATTGTCTTCCACTTTAACGACAGTTTCGACTTCCATCATTAGTTACATGATTTTCGAGGCTCAATACAATTCACCGCTGACAAACCAATTCCTACGAGTCTTATCAGCCTCTTCGTGAAACCCATAGAAACCATATCCAGTCGATTCTACCTTGCTAATTCTCTATCTATGCTTAAAATATTACGTTACCGTAACATTTCCAAGACTTGATACAAAGCTGGTGGCTAACCTTTACTTTGATGAGATTTACACTCACTAGAATGTATAGCCTGCTAGGACGCACCGCTAACCCCATGTTAGGTGAAGTTCCCACCCCTCCAAATTTAAACTCCATAATATTCTTTTCTACTCATTAGTTTGTGTTCTCCATTTGCAGAAACAATTATCCAACCTTCTCTCTTTTTAGTTCGTTCTCTTTCTTCTTTTCTTTGTCTTTCAGCTACCTTAGCTTCTCTTTTTCGTTTTGCTTTTTCTTTTTTAGCACGTTTTTCTCTTTCTTCCTTTGACTTCTTCTTTTCTTCTGCTTCCTTCTTAGCTCGCTCTTTTTTTCTATCTTCCTTGGTTATAAAACTCTTAAAAAACTTATGACTTTTTTTAGTATCTGGAGTATTGAATTGTTTAGGTTTAAAATTTGCTATCAATCTTTTCTTAAGTTTTAAGTCTGCTAAGTTTTTGTTATTATCTTGCTTATATTTTGTTTTGACATATCCTCCTAATTCATCAATTACTTCTTCTAATGTTTTTTTGCACCTATTTATAAGTTGATGAATTGCTTTATATTTTTTATCTTCATCTTTTGCTTTTTCCTTCTCTTTTTCCATACTTACTACTAATCTATCCATTAAAGGAAATATTAAAACATCTTGATTCTTTTCTATTTTTATAATGCTATTATATATAGGTTTCTTTTTATCTAATACTAGTCCATATTTCTCATCATATTTTTTTAAGAATTCTTCGGATACATTATCTATTTTTCTACCTTTCTCTTTAACTTCTGCTTTTATCTGTTTTACTGGATCTTGAGCAGCCTTATTTTCTAAATCCTTTATTATCTCCTTAATCCCTTTAACTTTATCATTTACTCGTCTATATTCTCCTACTTCAGATGGTGCTACAATGTTCTTCTCAAAGTAACATGCTATTTTCTCTATACTCTTTATTCCTTGTTTTTGAATACTTTCATCCTTTAATTTATCTAAAATCCACTCTGCTTCTTCTGATTTAACATCTTCATCATATAAGCCAAATAAATCTCCTTCACTATACCTTCGTTTGGCTAATCCTCTCCCACCACTTAAATTCTGCCATGCTTCCAAACATGAGTTATAGCGAAACTCATACCAGACTCGGGTTCTAGCCTTAAGTGCTTGTTCTGGATTACTCTCTTTATTATCAAGATATTCTCGTAATTTTTTCACACAATTATAAGGCTTATTGAAGTCAATTACTTTCCTCTTTCCTTGTTTAGTTTTACCAAAGAACAATCCATAACCAGAATTATACGCCATCGAAAAGATAGTACTCTTTTCTGCTTTAGTTAGCTTAGAATAATAATCTTTATCGGTTTTAGCATTGGCTATCTTCTTGACAGCTTTAAACTTATCCTCTGCTACTAAGTTAAATAAGGTATTAGCATATTCTATACTCGGTAATCTTAAATTTTGGTTTTCAGTTATGAAACTCTCCTTTTGATAATCTCTAGATAATTTTTTATACTCTTGAATTTTATTAAATGGTCGCAAACTATCATAATCAAATTTATCACTACTCCATTGATTTGCTTTATCAAAGATATTCTTTAATTCACTTTCACTATGTACTATTAAATCTAATCCATAACCAATGGCAATATTTCCCGCTGAATCTTTATGAATTTTTAAATTTTCACTATTATTTTTTCCATCTTTTTCATCTCTATATAACCATTCATTTTCAAAGCTTTTAATCAAATTAATACTTTTCTTTAAAACTTCATCTTTATAACTCATTTTAATTCTCCTCTTTCATTGTTATAAATTTTACACCTTTAATTATACCTTTACATTCAGGAATTTGATTGACTTGTACTAATAAAATTTCATCTTGGTTTTTCTCTGATTTTATTGAAAATTTTTTTCAATTCCTATATGTTTAATTTGAGGCATTTTTATTTTTTCTAATTTTCTATTCCATTTAAAATATATTTTTTTATTTATATTTTCTAGTTTATCAAAAGTTACTTTTACTAAATTTTCATTAGCCATTATATATATACCATCACTACTTTTTAATTTTGGCAATTTAAAGTTTTTAATTAATGTATCCCACAAGTCAATATCTTCTACTTCTTCTAAACTTCCTAAATTTAAATTTTTTAGACTATCATTTGAAGATATGAATATGTTTTCATTTATATTTTTGATAGAACTAAAATCTAAAATTTTTAACTTATAATTTTTATTTATAGTTATATTTTTACCGACATATTGTAATTTAGATAAATTTACTTCTTTTAAATTATCATTATATTCAACTTTTATACCCCAATTTACTCTATTTAGTTTAGATAACTTAATATTTGTTAATTTTTTTGTTCTTGCTATATGTATATTTCTTATTTCTAATAGTTCTGGCAATTCTATAACTTCTAATGTTTCTTTATTTTCTACATATAACCCCTTTTCTATATGTTTTAAGGAGGGCATAAAAGCTTTCTTAGAATTATCTAAAACTAAATTCCCTTTAATAGTTTCTATACTTTTAGCCTTTTCATAATTATCATCAGTTAAAATAAAATCACCATTAATGACAGTGCCTTTATCTGCTATATCTTGTTTACTATTAGCATAGATAAAAGCTGATAAAATTAAAAAAGATAATATTATAACTCCTAAAATAAATATTTTTCTTTTCATATGTCTTCCCCTCTCTATCATTATAATATTAATACTTCCTTGGTGGGTAGTCTGGTAGGTAAGGGACTTACGTCCCCTTCCCCCCATCAGAACCGTACGTGAACCTTTCAATTCATACGGCTCAAGCTATCTAAAACCAATCTTTGGATTGGCAACAATATTATTTTAATTTTCTAGCAAGATGATAGTTATCATATTTACTCAAGTAAGGGGTTGCCTCAAATTTAATTAGCCTATGTCTTTTTATCTTTGTATCACTGGCAACTATTAACTTATTATCTTTACTTGCGAATATCCAGTTACGTGTATTATTAGATTTCCAGTATCTATCCTTTATCCATTGTCTCGATCTATTAGGATGTCTTCTATTAGCCCACCTCCATAATGCTTGGAAAATATCTCTATCTAACTTTTGATAACTTATTTTAGAATTCAATATTTTAATTAATGTATTTTGTGCAGTAGTATTGTTTTTCTTTATTTAGGATAAAGTTGTTTATTTTCTATAAATCCTGATTTTAAAAATTCATTCTATATTTTCTTTTCCATTGGTATATTCTTTTTCAACCCTTGTGACTTATATTGTCAAAACAGCCTTTAATATCCCCTTCTAGTACCCATTGGGCTGATACTCTTCTACCCAATAGTTTGAAAAGATATTCTTTAGCATCATCACAGCTTCTATATTTTCTAAAACCAAATGACACATTATCTGCTTTTGTTTCCGCTATTGGATTTAAAGCCAATGCATATAGTGATTGCATTGCTCTATCATACATTGTAGGAATTCCTAAAGGTCTTTTGTCCCCATTTGATTTACCAATATATATTCTTCTTAGTGGTTTAGCTCTATATTCTTCATTAGTTAATTTTAGTGCATTTTCATACTTCATTGCAGAAGTTGACCAAATCTCTCCATCTACTCCTGCTGTTCTTTTTCCTTTATTTGTTGTTACTTTTCTTACTGATAATAACTTAGCGTAATATGAATTAGTTAATAAATATTATAGTTTTCTTGCTAGATTATCTTTTCCTTTTCTTATTGCTCTAGCAATTCGGGATTGAAGTTTATTAACCTTATTTTGAATTTTACTCCAGGGGATTACATCCCAACCAAAATACAATTCCTTTTGGTCTATGGTCGCCCCTCATATTGAGTTATTTGGCTTGCCATATTCATAAAGTTTTAATCCTTTCCTGCCTTAGATAACCTTTTAGAAAGTCAGCTTCCTTTCCGAATAGGGCAAATTTTGAACCCCTATCCATTCTTGTTATTCAATGGCATTCGCTTTTTCCAATCTCCCATACCCATTGGATATTGTATCGTTAAACTTAATGACCTACCTGAATTTTCAGGAATCCATTGGGGTTTCCCCATTCTATATCCTAGCCACTTCATATTGTTTTAGATTCTATCTTTACTCCGAAGATATTAGTCTACTTGTTAAGCAATACGAAAACTTACTTAAACCTTTTGGTTATAGTGTATCAGCCTAGTTTCACTATTTACGTTTGACGGAGCTTTCAATAGTTCACATATGTTAATCGTAACAATATATTTTCCCTAGCAATCACCTGCTTTAAGGCTAACAGTTTATTTCACATTTTCACTATCGCTTAGAACAAAATCGTTACCAATGATGCACCGATAGATAGGGTTACCTCAAATAGAATAGGTAGTCCAAAAGTTTTTCAACCTAGACAGCCTAAGATATAGCTTACCCCTATTACTTCAAAGACTGGTCGTACTTTCATATAACGTCCCTGGGTTTCACGACGTCCCCTTTAATACTCCTAACCTCGATTTAACACCTGTAAATCTAACATAATTCAGTCCCAGCCATCATTCATGCTCATGACTGGGATGTAGCTAATCCGCTGTTAGGTGAAGTGCTATCCCATCGGACTATCTAATATACTAACTTTTTTGTTAGTAACATCTAATTCAATTTTTGAACCAATAGGTAAAGTAAACATTGGATGAGTATGACAACAATCAAATTTAGCTAAAAATGGTATGTCTTTTTGTCTTAAAACTTCTTCTAATATCTCATAAGGTTCTCTGTCAGTTCCTTGGTCATCAAATAACTCATGTTTACCTAAAACAATTCCAGATATTTTATCAAATACACCACTTACTCTAAGTAATAAAAATAATTTTTCCATATGTGATGCTGTTTTCATAGTATCTTCAATGAATAAAATATCCCCTTTTTTTATTTTAGGCATATATTGACTGTTCCAAATACCAGTCATAGCATTTAAATTTCCACCAATTACTCTTCCAACTACTTTACCTTTATTAACCGTTATCCACTCATTTTTATTTTTAACTTTTTCCCTTTCTTTCTCTTCCCAATTTATATGTTCATCTGTCCAGCACTTTGGTTGTTCATAAATATAAGGAAAACTTTGTTCTTCTATTAAAATATCACTAAAATAATTATATGTTTCATGAACAAAAGGAGGAAATTCTCCAAATGAAGGAATTAAAGCTGGCCCATAAAAAGTCTTTATCCCAGTTTTAGCATATATAGCTAATAAAATAGCAGTTACATCTGAATAACCTATCATAATCTTAGGATTTTTCTTAAATGCTTCGTAATCAATATACGGTAATATTGAATTAGAATTTGTTCCCCCAATTACTGACATAATACATTTAATTTCAGGATTTCTAATTAATTCATTCAATTCTTTTGCTCGGTCTTTTATATTACCTGATCTATAAAAATCTCTTTTACCAGTCAATCTACCAGCTAATAAATTAAAACCTTTCTTTTTAAGATATTCTTTAGCTCTTTGAAATCTTTTTGGAGCAGTATTAGTTGCTGGTGAAGAAGGAGAATAAAAACCTATTGTATCTCCCTTTTTTAATTTCTTTAAGTTCATGATAACCTCTCCTTTCAAGCAAAGTAGCATTTCACCTAACGTCCCTGAGATTCGCGACGTCTGCTAATGCACCTGCAATTATTTCTTTCACCCTAAATTTCATAAGTCAGCACTTCTTTCTGCTCCGCAATTCCATTGATGTCTATAAGCCTATGTTATGTGACCGTAGCTAACATCATTTTGCTCTATAATATCTCAAAATCCACTCTACTTTTTTACCTCTGTAACCTTTCAGTTTTTAAAAGCACACAAATTACTCTTTTCTCTCAAATTTCATATAAATTCTCTACTATTTAATAAAAGTTGCTTTTATTATCCTAGCTATAAAAATTTAAAAAAGAGGATTGATTAATTCCCTAATTCCCCCTGCAACTTCTCCTTGTTAGACTTCTATCTATCTCTGAAACCATTCCAAAAGTAGCTAATTTTAAACTTAGCTAAATTCTTCTCTGCTCCTAAATACTTAAACAGTAACTATTACCTAAACAAATTCATACTCTAATATTATGGTTAACTACTTATATTAGTAATCCTTTGCCAACTTCCTAATTTTAATCCTTTTTCAATCCTCGTCAATCTTATTTAATCTATTCCTTATATGAATGATACTTCCATTTGCTTGTAAAAAATAATATTAATTGGGCTTTTAAAACCACTGCAGTTAGTTAGCTATGTCACATAACGTCCCGCAGATTCGCGACGTCCCCACTAATGCTCCTAATCTTATATAAACCCATAAATCTAACGTAAGTCAGCCCAACCCTCTTTATACATCTAAATTGGGATGTCGCTAACGTGATGTTATCTGAAGTGTGGCGGGGTTTTCCCAACATATTCATGATATCTCAAAATCTTCATGAAAATTCATTTTAGGATTCGCTTATACTTTATTTTTTACAAATTACAAGATTTCTATTTATTGAGTAGAAGAAATCATTTTTTTCATCTATTTCTTTTAAATCATTTAACCAGTTATTCAACTTTTCTTCCTCAATTTCATCTCCATTAACTAGCCAATCTTTCATCATATGAGCAATTTGATAAGAATAATAATTTTTCTCAAAGTTTTCATTAATTACTGTATAAACTAGAGGGGTTATTTCTTTAAAATTAGCTTTTTTACATAAACCTAATAGTTTTCTGCCTATTGTACCATTTGGACCACTATCAGTAAATTTATTAATAATTTTTCTTGTTAAATTCAATTGATTAGTTGTGAAAATCTGGCTATCAAAATCTGTATGCTGTACTATTCCTATTCCGTTGGGTTTTAATACTCTTTTTATTTCTTCTATTACCTTTTTAGGATTATCAACCCATTCTATCGTTTCAGCACATATAATTTTATCAAAAGTCCCATCTTCAAATTCTAAATTACATGCATCCATTTTTTGAAATTCAATCTTTTCTTTATGAAATTTTGTTTCCAATTTCTTTCTTGCATCCTTTAATTTATTTTCATCTATATCTATCCCTATCACTTTTTCTATTTGTGAATTGCTATTTATCATAAAAATTTCTGTATCTCCTCTATTACATCCGATATCCAAAACTTTATCTCCCTTTTTTAACTCTAATAATTCTAAATAAAATTTCCATTGCTCAATAATATCCGGATATACTTCAGTATAAAAATTTTCTTGTGCCATCTTTAATCACTCCCCTAATTTATTTAGCCACATTCCAGATAACGTCCCTAGGCTTCAAGACGTCCATTAATGTACCTGCAATTATTTTTCTATACTCTGAATTTCATAAATCAACACTTCTTTCTGCTCCACAATTTCATTGATGTCTATAAGCCTATGTTATGTGACCGTACCTGACATCAGCTTGCTCTACTATTACTTTAAAAACTACTGTATTTTCATTTTCCTCAACAACCCTTTCAGTTTTTAAAAGCACATAGATTACTCTTTTCTCTCACATTTCATATAAACTCTCTACTATTTAGTAAAAGTTACTCTTATTATCCTTACTAAAAAAATTTTAAAAAAAGGATTGATTAATTCCTTAAACCCCTCTGCAACTTCTTCTTGTTATACTTCTGCTCACCTCAATAATTACTCCAAAAGTACCTAATTTCAAACTTAGTTCAATTTATCTCTGCTCCCAATTACTTAGACAGCAGCTGCTATCTAATTTAAATCTATATTCTAATACTATAGTCTGTTAATTATATAAGTTATCCCTTGCTACTACTCTCAAATTTGATATTAACTTCAATCCTCGTCAACCTCAATCAATCTATTCCTAATATGATCAATACTTCCATTTGGTTTATAAAAAAATAATATTAGGCTTTTAAAACCTCTATAATTAGTCAGGTATGTCACATAACTTATTATTAACGACATTCGTAAATATCCTTTCTACCATGATCTTAACGACATTATATCTATTTGAAATAAATTAAACAATACACCATTTCCATTTATTCACCGAAAATACTAATTTTCCTTGTCTGATTAGCATCAAATTTACTTTAAATGAAAATATCTACTTTTCAATTCTTTCCCATCTAAATTCACTTCCTACAATAATTAACATTAGCTAAAATAAAAAAAGAAAAATACCCTTACATAGATAGCAGCAAGGGCATTTAAACTGTTAAAAATAATTGATTTTTTATTTGCACTCTTGTAATTTATTAATTAATCGTAGATTATCTTCTCTACTCTTAACTGCTACCCGAATAAAATCTTCTCCTAGGCCAGAATAAGTATTACAATTACGAATCAAAATACCTTGCCGGGCCAACTTCTCCTCCAACCTACTAGAAGTCAAATTACTCTTTCTTAAATCAATAAAAATATAATTAGCATGTGGATAATAAACTTTAAATGGAGAAAAATCAGTCAATTTCTGATATAAAAATTCTTTCTCTCGAAAGATAGCTTTCTTAGTTTTTGCAATATATTCCTTATCATTAAGTGCTACCCTACCTGCAAACTGAGCAAAATAATTAACATTCCATGGATCTTTACCAGCTTCTAATTGTTTAATCAATTTCTTATTAGCTACTCCATAACCTAATCGTAAACCAGGAATAGCAAAGAATTTAGTCAAAGAACGTAATACAAATAAGTTATCATACTGATTGACTAAGTCAATTACTGTTATATCTTCTTCTAGAAAGTCAACAAAGGCTTCATCTACTACCAGAAAAGTATCTTGACTAGCAGCATAATTAATTATCTCAATGACCTCTTCTCTCGTTAGAAACTTTCCAGTAGGATTATTGGGATTACATAAAAAGAAGATATCGACTTCCTCTAGCTTAGGCAGTAAGTCATCTAGATTGATAGTAAAATCTTCTTCTCTCTCTATCTGAAACTCTTCTACTCTGCCTCCTATACTCTCTACTGCCAGTCTGTACTCTGAAAAAGTAGGGGCCAACACTAGAGCTTCTGTCGACTGTAATACTTTAGCTAATAAATAAATTAACTCTACTGCTCCATTACCAACTAATAAGTTATCTTCTTCTACAGCCTCTTGTTCAGCTATTACTGACTTTAGTTGACTACATTCTGGATCAGGATAATCCTTTATTCCTGCTAAATTGTTCTCAATTATCTTAGTTACCGATTTAGGAGGTCCCAAGAAATTTATATTAGCACTAAAATCAATTATCTCAGTCGGATCTAAATTATACTCTTTAACTGCTGCTCTAATATTTCCTCCATGATCTTGTTGCAAACTATCACCTCATTATCTGATAACCACCATTAATTATCCTAGCATTAGTAATATGTTTCAAACTAGGTACTTGTTCTTTAATTCTATTCAAAATCAAATTTAATTTTTCTTCTGAATCCAATATAACTCCTACTAAAGTACCACTATGTGCTATATTAACTCCTAACATCTCTTCTTCTTGCTTGGCTAACTTAATTAAGCTTTCTAATTGAGCCTTATGTAAAATAGATTGATTGGCTAAACTACTTATAGTAGTCCCCTGTCCAACTAAGTTCATATCTTCTGTTTTGATTCCTCTAGAAATCAATTGATAAGCCTTTCTTACTTTCTTTTCTTTCTCTAACTTTAATTTAGTTAAATTTTCTCTAGCATTGAATTTAATTGTATCTATCTCTCCCCCAAGATCAAAGACTAAAATAGGAAGAGTTTCTATCTGACCTAAGTTTGCTAGATATTGACCTTGTAAATGGTTAAAAGCTACTATTTCTGATAGAAAACAAGCATCCGTCGGTTCAATAGATATAGCTATCTCTGTAACTAATCCAATATTCACTTCTTCTCCTAAAACTATCATTGTAGCAATAATACCAGCTACAATATCTGCCGTACTACTAGCCATCCCCTTCCCTGCTAATAATTCAGAATTCAAACTAACTTGTAGACCAAGATTTTGACTATTAAAATATTCTAATGTTTTTTCAATAGCAAGTACTGTTTTGGCTGCTTCTTTATTAATTTCAATATTAGATAAAGAACTATCTCTTTTAACTGTTACATAACTATATAGATCAATAGGACAACTAATCTGAAGATTAACTCCATCAATCATTCCTTGCATCAGTTCTCCACAAGTTCCAGGCACTTTAACTGTTACTTTTTCTGTCATCTTCTATACTCCCCTAGAGCAATTGATAATTGACAGTTTACAATTCAAATCAAGATCAAATTCAAAATCTCTATAATTATTTATATATCAATACTTTAAAAGAGTTTTAATTGTCAATTCTCAATTGTAAATTTGAGCTAAAGCGTAGCTTTTTCACTATAAAGTAACTACCATCACTAACAATGAAACTACCTCTATTACTTCATTCACAGCCCCATAATTATCTCCTGTCAGACCATCAATTTTAACCATAATTATTCTGGACAGCACTATTGTAGCTAACCAACTAGCTAATAAAATCAAGATTCCATGTATCCTAAATAAGAAAACTCCTACCAATAATGTCCAACTAGTAGCTAGTAAGAAATGTCTCAGTTCTAAATGTTCCTGGTAGACTTTACCTAATCCTTCTTGGCGAGGATAGGGATACAGAAAAGCTACATAAACCATAGCCCAGCGACTAATAGTAAGAGTATATAATAAAATTAGTCCCTTATATCGAGTTGGACTTTCTATTAATAAACTAAATTTCAATAACAATAATAATACCAACCCAATCACTCCAAAAGCACCTACTCTACTATCTCTCATTATGTCTAATATTCTTTCCTTATCTCGTCCACTAAAGATACCATCACAAGTATCCATTAAGCCATCTAGATGTAGTCCACCAGTTAAAACTACCATTCCTATTATCAAGAAAGCATTCCTTACTAATGGAGGAAAATATACTGCCCCCAACTGATTAATTGCCACTAAAATTGCCCCTAACAAGGTTCCAATTACAGGATAGTAGGCCATTGAAGCCCCGATTGCTTGTTCATCATAATTCAACTCATGCTTAACTGGAATTCGAGTAATAAACTGCAGAGCCAATAAAAACTGATTCATTAGTATTCGATTCCTCGTCTACTCTTAATTCCCTGCTCTTGATAAGGATGTTTCTTAGCTTTGATCTCAGATACTAAATCAGCCCTATCTAAAATCTCTTCTGGCATTCCTCGACCAGTTAAGATTAGCTCTGTCTCTTCTCCTTTTAAATCAATTACATCTAATACCTGATCAACTGTCAGTAGATCATATCGTAAAGCATTATTAATCTCATCTAAAATGACAATATCTGCTCTAGATTCTTTTAATACTTTAGTTGTATACTCATAAGCCCAGTCAACAAATTGTTGGTGAGTCTTTTTATCTTCATCTTGACTGACAAAACAGTCTCCACAACCTTGACAATCCATTAGCCCTTCTTTAATTCCTGCTGCATAAGAACAACTTTTCCCAAACTGTTTAATATCAAAGTTAGGTAATCTTTCTATAGAAAATAGTTCCCCTGTATAACTACTTCCCTTTAAATACTGAATCATCTCTACTTGAAATCCATGTCCAACTGCTCTTAATCCTAGTCCTAAAGCAGCAGTAGTCTTACCTTTACCTTTGCCAGTATAGACTTGAACTAAACCTTGACTTAATTTATCTTTCATCATTACTCCTCCTTATCTTGTTATTCAACTTTATTATGTAACTTAATTGATACAAAGTGGCACTTTGTGCCACAGCTATCTGTTGTCTGCTGTGTGCTATGAGCTAAATCAAATTCAAACCATAACACATGTCAACCTCTTAAAATATAGGTATTGTAAGGATTTAGTTTTTGAATTCCTATGAGTCCTACGGACTCTCCGTAAAAATCTGCTGATAGCACATCCTTCAGGTCTAGAAATCAAGACCTTTCGTAATAGAAACCATTTGCAGATAGCTCACAACTGTGTCACTAAAAGTGACACACTATATCAATAATATTTTACTTCTAAGTTACCTATAATTCTGACAGTAATCCAAAAAATTAGTAACCAAACTAGGGTTACTCCCAAAATGAATATGCAGATAACTAGCCAGTAATTTATCTTGGACAATCCCCTCAAATCTTCCTTCTTCACCTCGTCCACCATAGAGTTGATAGGCTTGCTTATTATTATCTGTTAGGTTAATTAACTTAGAATAATGAAACTCATGTCCTTTAATTTTCTCTCCTTGTTTCAATAGAATATTATCTTCAATTGCTTTAGCCTCTACATAACCCATAGCCTGTAAACTATCTGTCATCTTAATTTGGCCTGGAACTACCCCTACCATAGAAAAACTTTTATCTTCACTATCTATAATTTCTTCAGTTAAATACATTAAACCTCCACATTCAGCATAGGTAGGTAGACCATCTCTAATCTGCTGATAAACATCTTGTTTCATACTTTTATTATTAGCCAACTCTTCTAAAAAACTCTCTGGAAAACCACCTCCAATATAAAGACCATCAACCTTAGGCAGTTTATTATCTTCTAATAGACTAAAGTACTTTAAGTCAACTCCTCTACTAGCTAATAAATCAAGATTATCTTGATAATAAAAATTAAAAGCCTGATCATAAGCTACACCTAAAGTTAGACCATAGTCTTTAGAAGAAGTAAAAATTCTCTTCTCTGTAACCTCAACTGTAGATTCTCTTTGAGATAGAGAGATTAATTGCTCTAGGTCAATATACTCTTCTATTAAATCTACTAATTGATCCACAAAATCTTTTAATTCTTTACTTTCAGCAGTTGGCACCAAGCCTAAATGGCGTTCAGGTAACTCTAAATCTTTCTGATAAGGTAAATAACCTAATACTTTGACTCCAACTTCTTCTTCTAATGGTTTCTTTATCATTTTATGGTGCCTTTTACTACCTACATTATTAAGAATTACTCCAGCTATATTTAAATCAGAATCAAAATTTTTGTAACCATAGGCTACAGCAGCAGCACTTCTAGCCATCTTCTTAACATCCATCACCAAAACTACTGGTGTCTGTAAAGTCTTAGCTATATGGGCTGTACTTCCTGCTCCCTCTTTACCTTTTTTGCCATCAAATAAACCCATAACTCCTTCAATAATTGAAATATCACTCTCTTCTACTGCATTCAGAAATAATTCTTTGACTCCTTCTTCTCCTAAGAAGAAACTATCCAAATTACGTGATTGATTACCTGTTACTAAGGTATGAAAACCTGGATCTATATAATCCGGGCCAACTTTATAAGGCTGCACATTATAGCCTTGCCTATCTAGAGCAGCCATTAGTCCAATTGTTAATGTAGTTTTTCCTACTCCACTTTCTGTTCCAGCAATTACTATACGAGAATTCATATTATTACCTCCCATTTTAGTTGTCTGCTATGTGTCATGTGCTGTCTGCTAAGTCAAAATCATCAAGTTTAAAACCAAAACCTTTATCTAAGATTTATGCTTTTGACTTTGAATTTGCTCACAGCTCAAAGCACACGACTCACAACACAATTAAACTATCATTAGTACAAAATAGTAACATACGATAAAAGCTCCAACATCCCAGTACATTAGTCGTATCGTCTCTCTAATCTGCTGGGGATGAAATTCAACCTTCGCATCACCTAAATAAGCCCGAAAACTCTCTCTGCCTTGATAATAATTAACTCCACCTAAGCGTATACCCAAAGCCCCAGCAACTGCTGCCTCAGGAAAGCCAGCATTAGGACTAGGATGCTTACTAGCATCTCTCATCATAATCTTTATAGCACCTTTCCAGTTAGCACCTGTAAATAAAGAAGTAATTACAAATAATAATCCTGTTATTCGAGCTGGAATCCAGTTAGCTAAATCATCAATTCTAGCTGCAGCCCAACCAAAGTATTGATACTCTTTATTTTTATATCCTAACATAGAATCAAGAGTATTGACTGCTTTATAAGTCATTGCTAACGGGGCTCCACCAATGATTCCATAAAAGAGAGGAGCAATTATTCCATCACTAGTATTTTCAGCTACTGTCTCTATAATTCCTCTAGTAACTTCTTCTCTAGTTAACTTATCTGTATCTCGCCCTACAATCCAATCTAGTCTTCTTCTGGCTGATTCTAAATTACCTTCTATTAATGGTTGATAGATTGAGTTTCCAGCCTGGGCCAACCCCTTGATTGCCATTGTAGTAGCCAAGATCCAGACCTGACTTACCAATCCTAAATAATAATTAATATAATAAGCCAGATCAATTAACTTGTGAGTAATTAAATAAGTACTTATAATTATAACTACAGATAATAGAATTCCAGCTATTTTTTCTAATTCTTTATTAAATAACTTCCTTAAAATTCCCTCTAACCATTCAATTCCTTTACCAATGACTACTACTGGATGAGGATACCACCTAGGATCACCAATTATTAAATCAACTACTATTGCTAGCAGTAATAGATATCTATCCATTCTATTTTTCACCTCTTATAAAGTTCAATTCACAATGGACAATTGATAATTGACAATTAAAATCAAACCAATTATAATTTTGAGATTACCGTTACTATTAAAATTATTTTTTACCTTTTATGAACAGTTCTATTGTTTAAATAGCTTTTGAATTTGAATTAGCTCACAACTCATAACCCATAACTCATGACTCACAGCTCATAATCTGATACAACAATTCCAGATCCAGACTATCTCTAACTACATCTGCCAGTTGGTTATAAGCTCTTTCTCTCTCCTGCTTGACTGAAAGAGTATTCTTAGCTACTGGAGATAACCCTTTTTGGGCTCTTAACTGATTGATAAAGTTTCTTCTAAATCGATCATTATCAAATAGACCATGGATGTATGTCCCCCAGGCTAGACATGATTGACTATAGGCACCATCTAAAATCTCAACTTCTCTTCCTAAACGTTTGTTAATCTCAAATAGTGGCTTGGCAGTTGGCCCTAGTTCAGTCTCTCCAACATGTATTTCATAACCTGTTAAAATTTCTTGCTGAAATTCAAATAGATTATTCTCTTTAACTCTAGCTGCTACTTGATTAGTAACCTTATCTGTTAGTAAAGTAGTCTCTATATCTAATAGACCTAACCCTTCAATCTCTCCTTGATCTGTTTCTATTCCAGATGGATCATGAATAATATTACCTAACATCTGATAACCACCACAAATTCCTACAACAGGTACTTCAGTTTCTACTTGTTCAATAATCTTTTCAGCACAACCAGTCTGATATAAGTATTCTAAATCTTCAATTGTATTCTTACTTCCTGGTAAGATAATTAAATCTGGACTTCCTAATACTTCTTTAGGATCTACATACCTTACTCTAGTCTCTACCTCCTGTGCTAAAGCATCAAAATCAGTAAAGTTTGAAATATGAGGCAACTTAATCACAACAATATCTAACTGATAATCTTGACTTCCTTGCTTATAGCTTGGTAGAGAATCCTCTTCTGGGACTTTACAATCAGTTATATAAGGTACCACCCCTAAAATAGGAATGTCTGTCTCCTCTTCAATATAATCTATCCCTGGTTGTAACCGCTCTATATCCCCACGAAACTTATTAATAATAATCCCTTTAATTCGATCTCTTTCTTCTTTATTAAGTAGTTCTAAAGTTCCAATAATACTAGCAAAGACGCCGCCTCGATCAATATCAGCTACTAGAATAACAGGTGCTTGGGCCAACTTAGCTATTCTCATATTGACTAAGTCATAGTCTCGTAGATTTACTTCAGCTGGACTACCTGCCCCCTCTAAAACAACTGCTTGATACTCATTCTCTAATCTAGCTAAAGACTCTTTAACTGCTTGTAAACCAACTTGTTGCTTACTAAAATACTCTTTGGCAGTCATATTTCTTTTAACCTGACCATGAATAATTACTTGTGAAGTAGTATCTTCTTTAGGCTTTAGTAAGATTGGATTCATATCTATTGTTGCCTCTACTTTAGCAGCTTCAGCTTGGACAGCTTGAGCCCGACCAATTTCTCCACCTCTGTTAGTCACATATGAATTCAGAGCCATATTTTGTGATTTAAAAGGAGCTACATCATATCCAGCTTGAGTTAAAATCCTACTTACAGCAGCTGTCAAGATACTTTTTCCTACATCTGAAGCAGTCCCCTGAAACATTATCTTCTTTCCCACTTTCTCACCATCCTATAGAACAAATTTCAGTTTAAGCTTAAGATTTGACTTAAACTCAGCCTCAGTCTCAAACTTAACTCATTACTCCATCTGCTAATATTTCATAAAATAACTCTAGATCAAGATTTTCTCGTACTACTTCAGCTAAACGATCATAATTCTTCTCTAGCTCTTGTCTGCTAGAAGAATAATCCTCATCTAATTTAGCTAATCCTTTTTTCCTTCGTAAACTGTTGATAAATTCTCTTCTAAACTGATCATTATCAAAAATACCATGTAAATATGTACCCCAGACTGTTCCTTCTTTATTACAGGCTCCATCATCTAGCTCTACCTCTTGATCAGACCGATAATTGATCTTAAAAATAGATTCTGCTTGTTCTCCTAGGCTAGTTTGGCCCATATGAATCTCATAACCTGTTACTTGTTGGCCCGCTAGATTAAAAAAGAAACTTTGCTTACTTTCTATCTCAGCTCTAACTTGATAAGTTGACTTATCTGGACTAAACTCTGTTTCTATATCTAATAACCCTAGTCCTTTACTAACTCTTTTATGCCCTTCAGTCAATTCAGAATCCAACAACTTATTACCTAACATCTGATACCCACCACAGATACCAATAATTGATCCGCCATTCTCTGCTAATCTAATTACTTCTTTAGCCAGACCTGTTTCCTGTAAATATTCCAAATCAGCAGTTGTATTCTTAGTTCCAGGAATAATTACTGCATCATAATTAGATAATTGATTATCTGCAGCTAAATAATTGACTTCTACTTTTGGTTCTAAAGCCAACACATCAAAATCAGTAAAATTAGAGATATGAGGTAACTTAATAACTCCTATTTTAATTTCAGTTTCTTGTTTAGTAAAATCAGCTAAAGAAACAGCATCCTCATCAGGTAATCTAAAATCTTTTAAGTAAGGTATGACTCCTACTACTGGTTTTCCTGTCTTCTCCTCTAATATCTCAATACCTGGTTTTAATAAATCAAAGTCACCTCTAAACTTATTTAATATAATTCCTTGCACTAGCTCTCTTTCGGCTGGTTCTAACAATTTCAAAGTACCTACTACTGAAGCCAATGCACCTCCACGGTCAATATCTGCTACCAATAATACAGGAGTCTGATTTAATTTAGCTACCTTCATATTAGCTAAATCTTGATCTTTAATATTTATTTCTGCTGGACTACCTGCCCCTTCTAACACAACCACTTCATATTCTCGGGCCAACTCCTGCAGTGAATCATCTATCACCTCTAAAGCCCAATTAATATACTCTCGACTCTTTCTCTCTAGCCCAAAATCACCATAAGGCTTACCTTTAACTATTACTTGGGATTGGCCTTTTCCTTTTGGCTTAACTAATAATGGCTGCATCTTAACTGTAGCATTTATTCCTGTTGCATCAGCTTGAACAGCTTGGGCTCGACCAATCTCTCCTCCACTGGGTGTAACATAGGAGTTTAAAGCCATATTCCAAGCTTTAAAAGGAGCTACTTGATATCCATCTTGAGCCAACATTCGACATAGGCCAGTAACTAGAATGCTCTTACCTACATTAGAAGCTGTTCCCTGAACCATTATTCCTTTAGTCATCTTTATCTCCTTACTATTCTTTATATAAAGCAAAACTCAAGTTATTAATTTGTAATTCCTTAGCAATATCCATTAACTTTACTACCTGTTCAAATGATACTTTTTTATCAGCAAAAATAGTAATCTGATTCTGTGAATTCTTCTTTAACTCTTCAGTTAAATGCCTTTTTATATCTGTCCAAGCAACTCTCTTATCTTTAACATATACTTGTCCTTTTTGAGTCAGAGAAATACTTAACTTAGTCTTTTCTTTCTGCTGTACAGTTTCTGTACTAGGAAGTTGAATCTCTTTTTTAACTTCTCTAATATTCAAAGTAGAAGTTACTATAAAAAAGATTAATAATAAAAAGACCACATCAATCATTGGAGCTAAATTTATAGCTGGATCTGGCTTATCAATCTTATAACCCATCTTCAGCACCTACTTCACTAATATAATTAATCAATTCCACTTCTCGTTTTTCAGTATGCGTTACCATCTGTTGTAATTTATTAATAAAATAATGATAGGCCGCTAAAGTAGGAATCGAAATAGCTAAACCAGCAGCAGTAGTAATTAAGGCTTCAGAGATACCTCCTGCTAACTGCTGAGGTGCTCCATTTAAAGACAAGATATGAAAGGTTTTAATCATTCCTGTTACTGTTCCTAATAATCCTAAAGAAGGTGTTATCTTACCTAAAAAGTTTAAAACACCTAAATATTTCTCTAACTTAGGAAATTCAGCCAACTTAACCTCCTCCATTCTTTTCTTTACTCTTTTAGTCTCTTTATCATAATTATTAATTCCTTCTTTTAGGATCTTAGCAGTTGGCCCTTCTTCTTGTTCACATAATTGAACTGCTTGACTAATCTTTCCTTCTTTGATCTGTTCTTTAATCTGTTCCATTAGACTATCAGACAATGTTGTAGAAATCCTAAAGAACTGATAGCTTCTTTCAATAATAACTGTTAATGAGACTAAAGATGATACTAATAAGGGATAAATTATGGCTCCACCTTGAGCTAATAAATATTTCATCTAATCAACTCCTTAATCTAAATCTAATAGGAACTAATATCCAAGCTCCTAATTTCTCATCTTTTTCCTGGGCTGGATTAAACGACCACTCTTTGACTGCTTGCTGAGCTGCTATGTCAAACTTTTTATAACCAGATGATTTAGCTGTCTTTATTTTTATAACTCGGCCTTGATAATTTATTAATACCTTTAAAATTACTCTTCCTTCAACCTCTCTATCTCTTAATCTAACTGGATAAGATGGCGATTGATAATCAACTACTGATGGTGGCGTAATCCCTTCTTCTCTTCCAGTAGTTAAATCTACTCTTTTTCTAGTAGTCTCTTTTTTAGTCAGCTTTTCTTGTTGCTTAGTAGTTGCTTCTTTCTTAATCTCTTCTAGCTGATCCTCTTTTTCCTCAGTTGATTGTTTACTAGTCTCCTTTTTCTGTTTGAATTCTTCTCTATCTTTAACTTTCTTCTCCTCTATTTCAGCCTCTTTTTTGTTAGCTAAATTTTGATTAGATTTATATTGATTATCTTTATTTTTTTGATTCTCAGTAGCCACTTCTTCTTGCTTAATTTCTTCTAGTTGATCTTCTTTTTCTTTAGTTAATTGTTTATTAGGCTGCTTTTTCTGCTTAAATTCTTTCTCTTTATCTTTAATTTTCTTCTGCTTTGTTTCAGTCTCTTTTCTTCTAGTCACATTTTGATTAGATTTATCCTGTCCTTTTCTAACTTTATCTTCTATTGTTTGGGCAAGCTTTTGCTGAGTTTTTGTCTCCTCCAATTTCTTCTTTTTAGATTCAACCTGCAATTGATTACCCTTATTATTCCTTGCTATTTTACTAGTTTCTTTCTTCTGCTGCTGGTTTGACTTTTCTCTGTCTTCTCTATCAACTTGTTTTGGATTATTCTTTGCTTCTAGTAAATTACTTGCTTGAGCAGTTTCAGATAAATGAAAATTTACTCGTTCTACAGTCTGATCTTTCTTCTCAGTTAAGATTTTAGTTTCTATAGACTCTGGAATAAAATTAAATAAAGCTACATGAACTCCTATAGCTATAACAAAAGCAATTCCTAAAGGTGAAATTCTTTTCATTATTCACCACCTCATCAACTATCAAACTGGTATATTAATGACGAATAACAAGTATTAAACTTCTACTTGCTACCCGTCACTTATTACTATAAGTCTTTAATTAAAACTTCTTAGTCACCTCTAACATATAGTTTCTTTCTGGCATTGGGTATCCAGCTTTAACTTGATATTCTCGATTTAATAAATTATTCACTTCTAGTTCTACTTTCAATTCTTGATTATTAATAGTAATGTTTTTGCTAGCTTTAGCATCCATTACAAAATAAGCTGGCAGATTATCTGGACGACCATCTATTAATCTCCCATTTAATATAGTACTAATTTCTTGATTATCATAAACAATATCAAAATTAGCTGTATGATAAGGTTTATTATCTAATCTTTCCTTACTTATAGTATTTCTAGCATCCAAATAAGTGTAATTTAAACTAGTAGATATGCTTTTAATCAATTGTCTAGTAAAATTCAATTCAATTCCTTTAATTTTAGCTGAATTAATATTATATGGTCTATATTTTCCATCTTTTCCAGGAGACCAGTCAATTAAATCTTCTACATCTCTTTTAAAATAATTAAAACTAAATTCATTCTTATTATCTAAGTATCTACTTCCCATTTCATAAGCTACAGCTGTTTCTGATTCTAAATCAGGATTTCCCTCTGTATAAGTAGTTGCTGGCCAATATAGGTCATTAAAAGTTGGAGTTTTATATGCTTTACCTATAGAAGTATGTAAATTTAATTTATTATTAATACTATATACTACTCCTGCTCGTGGAGAAACTTCAGCCCCAAAGACTTCATGGTCATCATATCTACTACCTAGTGTAACCTTTAATGGCTTAGTTACTTGCCACTCATCCTGAATAAATAAAGCTTTATTCAGATTTTCATGTTCACCATTTTCATTACTGTCAATTTTATTCTGTTTTAACTCTGTACCATAGATTAAAGTATGATCTTTTAAATAAAAAGTTTGATTAAAATTCAATCCTGTTTTTGCAGTATCATGTTTACTTGGCCCATCATATCCAAATTCATCTGGATCATCATATCTTTGCTGATGTTTATTATGATAAGCAGTTAATTTCAAATCAGATTTTTCTGTCTTTCTCTTCCATTTCAAATTAATATTACTATCTTCATCTATCTGCTGAGCATTGGGGGTAGGAGAAGTAACTTTACCTGGTACTCCTTTCTCAGAATCATTATATCTAACTGATAAAATTAAGTCAGAATAATCATTCAACTTATAATCTAATCTAGTAAAAATATATTCCTGATCCAATTCACTATTGTCACGATATCCATCTGCTTTATTTTTAGACATAATTAGATTATAATCTAATTTATCTCTACTACCACTATAGTTTAAATTATATTTTTGCGTACTAAAAGAGCCATAACCTAACTTTACACTTGTTTCAGTCTCCTTACTACCACTATCAGTAATAATATTGACTACTCCACCTAATGCATTTGCTCCATAGATAGCAGAAGAAGGACCTCTCATAACTTCAATTCTTTCTATCTGCTCAGTATTGAACTGCCCTAAATCAACTCCACCATTCTGACTACTATTCATTGGTTGACCATCAATTAAAATTAAGACCTGACTACTTTTAGAACCACGAATACTGATTGACTTCTGACCAACTAATCCTCCATGATCATTAATTTGAACACCTATGATATCTCTTAATAAATCAGCTACATTATGAGCATTCTTCTGCTTAATATCCTCTTCATCAATTACTTCAACACTTGCTGCCGTTTCTGATGATTTTTCTGAATACTTAGATGCAGTCACTACAATTTCTTCTAAAGTGAAACTAGTTTCTAATTCTTTAGCTATTACTATTGGATTCAATACTGACACAATTGCTAAAATTAACAATAACTTTTTCATTATAATCACCTTTTTTAATTATTATATTGACTTAGACTCAATTATTTAAATAATTTTTCTTTAGTTTTTAGCGATAACTCTTTAATATTAATTGGCAAACCAGCATAAGTTACATAAACTTCATCAGCTTTGTCAGCTACTAATTGGTTGGCCCTTCCAACAATATCTCGATAGACTCTCCCTAACTTGTAAGGAGGTACTAAACCTTGGCCTACTTCATTAGAGACTATCACTAAGGTTAAATCTCTTTCTTTTACTTGGCCAATTATATTATCTACTTCTAATAAGATATCTTCTTCTCTAGCTTGACCATTAAAGTCATAGTCCTCTGTTGCTAATTCTTCTTCCTGTAATAACAGATTAGAAATTAAAACTGTTAAACAATCTAATAAAACTACTGATCCTGTATCTATACCTTGCATAACTTGACTAACTTCTTTATTTTCTTCAATAGTAGCCCACTCTTGCGGACGAGTTTCTTGATGCTGTTTTATCCGTTCTTCCATTTCCTGATCCCTAGCTTGAGAAGTAGCAATATATGTCACCTCTAAACCTCCCAAATCAGTAACAATCTCTTCTGCAAAACTACTCTTACCACTTCTAGCTCCCCCCAATACTAGAATTAACTTACCCATTTCTATCCCTCCTTTCTTTTTCTTCTTATAGAATTTTGATATAAAGCGTTACTTTTTATCAAAAAGTTTCAGTAAAAAAATTAATTCAAAAGCTATTTCGGAACGGCTTATCAGCCTTCTTCCGAGTACCTTTTGTCAAAATACAAAAGGTACAAAAAGATTTTTTAGAAAAACAAGATATGCTTTGTACAGTTGAAAAACACTAGATTATATCTAATACTTTTAGTTCATATATTAACTAGCATTTTTATTCAAAGGTCGCCTTGTTTTTCTTACTTAATTAATCTCTGTTATTTGAATTGATTTAAGAATTTATGAGAATTTTTTGTTTGAACGAAACGAGACTTATAAATTATTCTTTTAGGATAAATAAAACTAATTTTGTTACTTCAAATTTTAATTTAAATACTTAGTGAGCTAAGTGAGTTTAAAATTCTCCAAGATTTTTTGGATACTTTTGCGCCCAGAATGAAATGAGGAATTACCCTTGGGGTGTATCATGACAAAAGTATCACGAAAAAAGGCTTTTTTTAGCCTTTTCGTAAAATGTTTTAGATTTAAAATTTTGACTTCAACTTTTTAAAAGTGAAGCTTTATATCAATATAGTTACATTCAAATAGCATAATTTCTACTTAAATCACCAATCATAATAATAAAAAGTGGAGGTGGTCACCTTGACCGTTGAAGAATATGATTTTGCTGACTTAACTGCTGAACAAGTAAAAATGATTAAAGAGGCTGAAGCTAGAATAAATAAAAATAGACAGAATGATGAAGTTCTACTCTGGGCCCTTAAAGAAGAATAAAAAATAATATCTGGGGTTAGGTCTTTGACCTTTCCCAGATATTATTTTTATAACTCTTCTAATAATCCACAATAACTATCAACTACTTTAGGATAAGGCAAGTTAGGTCTAGTAATTAACAAGACTGGTATCTCTAATTCTAAAGCGGCTTCCAATTTAGTGTCTAATCCTCCTGTTTTGCCACTTGCTTTTGTTACCAGCAAATCAATATTATAGTCTCTTAATAGAATCTTATTTAATTCTTTACTGAAAGGTCCTTGCATAGCAATTAAATTTTGTGGAGTAAACCCTAATTTTTCTACCTGCTTAATAAACTTACCATTAGGTAATACTCTAGCTACCAATCGCTCCTGCCAATTCTCTATTTCTTCAACAAAGAAGTCTAAATTCTTACTTCCAATAGTCAATAATATTCTTTTGAACTCCTTTACTTCTTTAACTACCTCTTGGTATCCTGCGGCTTTAATTACTAAATTATTATCTGGAACTTCTACTTCTTTTCGTTCAAATCTAATATATTTTCTATCTAACTTTTTACTTACCTCAAGTGCATTATAAGAAACTTGTTGAGCAAAAGGATGGGTAGTATCAATAATAGTTTCAATATTATACTCTTTAATTAAATTCTTCATCTTCTCTAAATTTAACTTTCCTTTAATTACTTTAATACCTAATTCATCTAGTAGTTGATAGCCATAATCAGTCACTACTGAGGCAATAACAGGATAGGCTGCCTGTTGCAAACTTTTGATTATCTCTCGACTATCTTTAGTTCCCGCTAATACTAAAATCATACTTGATAACCTCGCGGAGTAGTCATTAAATCTTGAGCTGTAAATGTTTCTGAATTTCCAATAATTACAGTAGTCAACATATCAATTTTATGTTTTAACATATCTTCTAAGGTTGTAATTGTTACTTCTTCCGCTCCACGTTTAGCTTTACGAACAATTCCTACTGGAGTATCAGCAGGTCTATGCTCTAAAAATATCTCTCTAGCTATCTCAATCTGCTCAACTCGTTGTCTACTCTTAGGATTATAAAGAGCTATAATAAAATCACCTTGAGCAGCTTTAACCAATCTATCTTTAATTACTAGCCAAGGAGTCAATAAATCACTAAGACTAATTACAGCATAATCATGCATTAAAGGCGCTCCTAAAGAGGAAGCAGCAGCATTTGCAGCTGTAATTCCTGGTACTATCTCTACTGAAATATCTAATTTTTTTGTAACCACCAACTCTAAAATCAAACCAGCCATACCATAAACTCCTGGATCGCCACTACTAACTATTGCTACTTTCTGACCTTGATTAGCTAACTCAATTGCCTTTTCACTTCGTTCAACCTCTGCTCCCATACCAGTACTTACTATCTCTTGTTCATCAGATAATATCTCACTTACTAGGTTAATATAAGTCTTATAACCAACTACCACATCTACTTCCTGTAGTAGACGATAGGCCTTAAGACTCATCTGTTCAATATCTCCTGGGCCAACTCCTACTACATAAAGTTCTCCCTTACCAGTGCTACTGTTACTTTGTTGTTGATTGTTTTCGGTAATAGTAACTCCCCCTTTTGAATACTCAACTGGGCTGCTGGCTCGCATACTCCACCAACTCCTATCTGTTCTTTAACAAATTCTGATCTTGTATAGTCTAAATCAGCCTCTTTAATCTCCTCTCTAGCAATAATATCAACTGGTATATCTAGCTCTTTGGCCGTATCTATGATACCAGCCTCATCTTCTTTTAAATCTATAGTAGCCAATTTTTTAATACTTGCCTGATGTAAATCTAACTTCTGTAAAGCAGAGAAAATCGCTGTTTTAACTTGGTTAGCACTAACTCCTCTGCGACATCCAACACCTACCACTATATTCTGCGGGATTAGTTGTAAATAAGGTTTTGTCAGTTTAATATCTTGGTTAGAAATAATAACTGGAAAACCTTCTACTTCTCCTAACTGCTCTAGAGGAAATAAACTAACCTCTTCTGCTAAATTTAAATCCAATTCTAAATCTGTAAAAATATTGACCTGCCTTCCATTAACTAAAGCTGCATTAGCTAACTTTAAATTTTTCCAAGGTACAACTTCACAATTGAGCTTCTTTGCTAACAGATCAAAAGCCAATTTATCCTGACAATCAGTGGCCGTTGTAATTACTGGATTAGCCTCAATTAAACTAGCAACTTGGTTAGTTAACTGGTTGGCCCCTCCTAAGTGACCTGATAAAGTACTAATTACATTCTCAGCTGTCTCATCAACTGTAATCACAGCCGGATCCTCTCTTTTATCTCTAAGATAAGGTGATATTACTCTAACCACAATTCCTAAAGCCATAATAAAGATCAACCCATCATACTGAGTAAATAACTTACTAACCAGTTCCTTTAATGAAGAATCAAAGGTATTTACATCCTTTCTAGACTCAACCTTAGCTGCTAAATATAAATCGACTTCTAGCAATTCATCTAAGCTATAAGCCAACTCTTTTCCTGCTTCAGTTAAAGCAATCACAGCTAATTTCATTCTTCTTTAGCCTTTCTAAAGCCATGACTAAAGTTCTTATCATATAACTTAGAGTGACTATAATCTGTATCTAAAAAGTCACCTACTAGAATCATAGCTGTTCTATCAATTCCAGCAGCTTCAATTTTACCAACTATATTAGATAACTTTCCTTGGACTACCCTTTCATCACTCCAAGATGCTTTTTGTACAACGGCTATTGGAGTCTCTTGAGAATATTCTTCTTTCAATTCCTCAACTACTTCATCAATCATATGAATACTTAAAAAGATAGCCAGTGAAGTATTATGTTTAGCTAACTTATGTAATTGTTCTTTCTTAGGTACAGGAGTTCTACCTTCTAGCCTAGTAATAATTACAGTTTGAGCTACATCCGGTAGCGTAAACTCTCGTTCAACAGCTGCAGCAGCAGCTAAAAATGAACTCACTCCAGGAATTATTTCATAATCAATCTCTGCTTGCTTTAAATAATCAATCTGCTCTTGTAAAGCCCCATAAATACTTGGATCACCTGTATGTACCCTTGCTACTGTATTACCTTCTGCTCTAGCTTCTTCCATCTTAGTAACTACTTCCTCTAGCGTCATTCCTGCGCTATTATAAACCTCAGCCTGTGGTGCATACTCTAAAATTTCTGGATTAACTAATGAACCAGCATAAATAACTACTTCAGCTTCTTCTAAAGCCTTCTTTCCTTTGATTGTTAATAACTCTGGATCACCTGGACCTGCCCCAATAAAGTATACTTTCATATTTAACCTCCTTTTTAATTTTAAACTTAATTGATATTAAGTGTCACTTTTATCAAAAAGTTTCGATAAAACTTTAAGTTCAAAAGCTATTTCGGAGAAATAAAACTCACTTATCGCTACTCAAAGTTATTTAAACTAAAATACTACGTCATATTAAACAATTAAAAGCTTTTTTATTAAGTATTTATACTTTATAACCGCTCCGTTCAAACATTATTTCTCCCAAATTCAAAGTCTTTAAAAAAGAAAAGATTATTTTAATAATGGGGCTCTTTAGAGCTTAATTGCTTTTAGTTTTAACTATTAATTGTCAATTCTCAATTATCAATTAAAGTGACGCAATATATCAATAATGTTTCATTTATTCACACAGATTCCTCACACTTGCCACTAGCTTTAACAATAATCATCGATAAATAATCTATCTTTTCTCCTACTAAAGAATCTAAATCTGAAGTAATAAATTCTATCTCTTGACCACAGCGACTAATGAAGGTAGCATTATCTTTTAAGTCCAATTCAGTCAATAAATCAACAAGTGCATCATAATTTTTACTTACTTTCATTAGTACTACATTAGAAAATTTAGATAATATATCCTCTAGTTCCTCTAAATTAGAAGTAGCAGGAACAATAGCTATCTTTTCATCACCTTCAGTTAAAGGTAGATTAAGACGAGAACTAGCCGCATTAACTGAAGTAATCCCTGGAATTGTTCTTAAATCTATCTTAGGATACTTAGTCTTAATCTTCTTTAAGATATAAATATAAGTACTATACAATAAAGGATCACCTAAAGTAATAAAAGCTACATCCTTACCTTGCTGTAGTAAATTAACTATTTCTTGACTAGCTTCTTCCCAAGCTGCTTTTAATTTATCTTGGTCACGAGTCATAGGAAAGTATAATTCATTTACCCTCTCTTGACAGTCAACTACTTCTTTTACAATCTCTAATGCTAGACTATCTTTTTTACGTTTAGATTGAGGAGTACAAATTAGGTCAACTTCTTCTAAAATTCGTTTTGTCTTTAAAGTTATTAACTCTGGATCACCTGGGCCAACTCCCAGTCCATATAATTTACCGACCATCTTATCACCTCTTAATTCCACTAATAATGTATACTGGATTCATTCCTTGTAGCATTTGATACTCTCCTACTTCCTTGGTTCTAGTAACTGCTAGATTACAGATTTCTAAGTCATAATCTAACCTTTCTAACTCTTCTCTAGCAGTAGTCAAAGTATCTAAAGTAATAGCATTGATTACTACTCGACCATTATTAACTAGCTTCTGATCCACTACTTTCAAAATCTTATCAAGTTGGCCCCCACTCCCACCAATCATCACCCGCTCAACTGTTGGTAGATCCTTAAGTGCTGCAGGAGCTTCTTGGCCAATTACCTCTACATTATCTAATTCAAACTTAGTTAAGTTATTCCTAATTAACTCAACTCCATCAACTTCCCTTTCTATAGCATAGACTCTACCCTGCTTAGCTTGCAGAGCAGCTTCTACTGTTAAAGACCCTGTTCCAGCTCCTATATCATAAACAATACTATCTCTTTTCAACCTCAGTTTAGAGATAGTAACTGCTCTAACCTCTTCTTTAGTCATTGGTACATTATCTCTAATAAATTCAACATCAGGAATCCCTGGAGTTTGATAAGACCAGCTACTCATCATAGATCACCATGACTGATAATCCTCCAAATTTTTCTTGGCTCAACTTAATCAGACTTCCTCTGATCATTCGCTCTGAAGAATAAGCTAAGTTCTCAGCTACTAGTCCCTGTTTAGTAGTCACTCCCTGTTCTAATAAAAATTTAGCAATCTCTTGTGGTGGAAACTGCTGGTCAGTAAAGAAACCTACTTTAGTTTCTTCTTTAACTAACTTTACTAGTTTCTGTCGATTATCACTGCCATGTAAACTAGTAATTTTAGCATCTTGCCAAACCATTTTACCTTTAGCAAATCCTAACTGTAAAGCACTAACTCCGGGAATAACCTCTAATTTATCTTCAACAAAATATCTTTTTAAATAACTTAACATACTATACAGACCAGGGTCTCCAGATACCAAGACAACTATCTGCTGTTGTTTGTAATTTTCTATAATATAATCTTTAATCTCTTCTAAATTAGCAGTAATTTTTATCTTCTCTTTATCAGATTCAGCAAACAAATCTAAAGCTCTTTGGCCCCCAATTAAGACATCTGACTTACTAACAATCTTTTTAGTAATTGGTAACAGATAATCTTCAGTTCCTGGTCCAATTCCTGCAACATAGATTTTATTCATGTAGATAAACCCTTTCCATTTCACTTTTAAATTAGATGCTCATAATTTAACTTAATTGATATAAAGTGGCACTTTGTGCCATAGCTATCAGTCGTCTGTCGTCAGTCGTCGGCTAAGTCAAATTCAAAACCACAGATATATTTTGACTCCTTAGAATATCGGAATTGTAAGAATTTAGTTTTTGAATTTAAAGCTTTTGAACTCCTATGAGTCCTACGGACTCTCCGTGAAAATCTGCTGATAGCACATAGCAAATAGCTCACAGCTGTGTCACTGAAAGTGACACACTATATCACTTTAAACTTAACCACCTATATTAGTAACCTTCAACTGTCAACTGTACACTATCAACTGCACTTTCCAACGACTCCATCCTCCATAGAAAATAGTAGACTCTTTACTTCTAAAGCATTATCAGTATAATCCTGAGCTCTAATCATCACCCTTTTAGCCAACAGATTAAAGACTTCTTCCCACTCTGTACCTTTAACTATTCCCACTGCCTCTTCGGCAGTATTGGCTGTTAAAATTCTGTTAATCAACTCTTGGCTACCACCTAATGAAGCCGTATAAGCTGCTATTGTTTCTAATCTAGCATCTGCTATCTTACTATGTGTATTAAAAACTCCGGCGGCTACTTTAACTAATTTACCAATATGACCTATCAGAACTATCTGCTCTACTTCCTGCCTCATACAATGGTCTAACATAAAACCAACAAAATTACTCATTCTAATAATTTGTTCCTCTTTAAAGCCTAATTCTATAGCTTGCTTCTTTCCGTAGTTACCAAAGACTAGTACCAACTCTTCTACTCCAATGGCCTGGGCTTGATCAATTCCTATAGCTAAAGAATCTTTATAGGCCTCTTCAGACATTGGTTCGACTATTCCTGTTGTGCCTAAGATAGAGATACCACCTTTAATTCCTAGCTTAGGATTTAATGTTTTTTGAGCTGTCTCTACTCCTTTAGGTACTTCAATAGTTATTCTCACTCCAGCCTCTGAAGGTAAAACTTTACTAACTTCTTCTCGTATCATCTGGCGCGGAACTGGATTAATAGCAGCCTGCCCTTTATCTACTGGTAAGCCGGGTTTAGTAACTTTTCCTACTCCTGTTCCTCCTACAAGCTCAATCCCTGAATCAATTCTTTCTACTTTAGCTCTAATCTCTAAACCATCTGTTACATCAGGATCATCACCACCATCTTTAATAATAGCAGCTTGAGCATAATCAGGATCTAACTTAATATTTACTACTTCTAAGTCAAGCTCAATTCCAGCTGGTGTATCAATCTGAACTTGATTAATCTTTTGTCCACTGAAAAATAGCTCAGTTGCTGCTTTAGCTGCTGCTGTAGCAGTACTACCAGTTGTATAACCTCGTCTTAACCTCTTGCCATTCTTAATAACATAACTTTCAAAAGTCATTGAACTACTCCTCTAATTAACATAGTCATGAGTTTTGAGTTGTGAGCTATGAGCTAAGTCAAAACCATATATTTTAGGAGCATGAATTAAATTTATTATTTTGATACTGACTGGACTCACGACTCATATCCCACGACTCACAGCTAATATAAAGTGGCACTTTATATCAGTCACTGACACTAATTCCTCACACTGACACTTAATTATCAATCCATATAAAGCAGTGCATTCATAATAGATGCTGCTACTGCACTACCACCTTTTCTACCTCGCACAGTAATATAAGGAATATCTAATTTTTCTAGTTCTAGTTTAGACTCTTTAGCTCCTACAAAACCAACAGGAGTTCCAATGATTAAGGCTGGATTGGCCTTGTCTACTTTAACCAACTTAATTAATTCAAATAAAGCAGTTGGAGCATTACCAATTACAAAGACTTGATTATCCTTATTTTTTATTGCCTGACGCATACACATCATTGATCTAGTAATTCCTGCTTCTTTAGCCTTTTTAGCAACCTTTTTGTCACTAATAAAACAATTAACTTGGCCTCCTAAGGCACTAACTTTACGCTTATTAATCCCTGCTCTTAACATATTAACATCTGTTACAATGTTGGCCCCTGATTCTAAAGCTTGCAAACCAGATTCTATAGCCTCATCAGAAATAATTACTAATTCCGTAAATTCTGGATCAGCTGTAGCATGAACTACTCTCTTAACTACCTTTTCTTCTTTAGCTGAACAGTCAAGTTCACCTATCTCTTCTTTTATAATTTCCATACTCCTTCGCTCAATTTCCTTTGGATCTTGTAGAATCTCCATTCTATCCCTCCTTATTTTTTATCAATTGACAATGTACAATTTACATTTTACAGTCATTTTTTCTTTATATTCTAGATTTTATGAAAAATTATTTTTAGATTCTTAACTGTTCACTGTCAACTGTTCACTGTACACTGTTATCCCACTGCTTTGATTTGATCTACTAAAATTTCTGCAATTTTTTCATTTGCCCCAATATTCTTACCAAATACAAATTCAATCTCTGGATATTTATCTTCAACTTCTTTAATTAATTCTGGAATATCTTCTTGAATATGTACCCCAGGAAATAAAAATAAAGGAATAATAATTACTTTATTCACTCCTTGCTTAGCTACTTTAGCCACGCTCTGTTCTAAATTTGGCTCTGCTAACTCCATTGATGCCCGCTCAACTAGATCATAATCGACCTTATCTTCAATCATCTCTACAATTTTAGCAAAAACTGAATTCGCTTCATTAGTTCTGCTACCATGCCCTAAAATAATAATTCCTGTCTTCATATTAGCTCCTCCTTCTAATCTTCAATCATTCTTAAAAGTTCTTCTTTACCTTTAGGAATAATCTCATTATCTAATCCCCCTTTAGTTTTAAGTCGATTATAAACTTCTACTAGCCAAGGTTGAGTTAGATTGGCTTCTTCTATAAGTTCTTGATTTTGAAAAATTTTTTCTGGCTTTCCTTGCCCAATCATTCTTCCTTGCTTCATAATATAAGTATAATCAGCCCAAGAATAAGCTAAATCAACATCATGAGTAGCAATAACTACTGTTATTCCTGACTGTTGTAGTTGCTTAAAAAGAGCCATTATTTCTTCTGTAGCTTGTGGATCGAGCCAAACTGTTGGTTCATCAAAAATAATCACCTCTGGTTCCATTACTAAAACATCTGCAATTGAAACCTTCTTCTTCTGCCCATAACTTAACTGTTGAACTGGTTTATCTTTTAAATTACTGATTCCTATTGTCTCCATTATCTGATGAACCCTACTTTTTACCTCTTCTTGAGCCAAGCCTAGGTTTAAAGGACCAAAAGAGATCTCCTGCATAACATCTGCCGAAAACAACTGACTATCAGGCTCCTGAAAGACAATACCAACCCTTTTTCTTAACTCTGTTAATGATCTTTGATCATACTTAATCTTTTTTTCTTTAAATAACATCTCCCCTTGCTGAGGTTGTAAAATACCATTTAAATGAAGGAATAAAGTAGACTTTCCTGCTCCATTTGGCCCTAATATAGCTACTCTTTCCCCTTTAGGAATAGTTAAGGATAAATTTTGTAATACTTCAGTACCATCTTGATAGCTAAATTGAATATCTCTAACTTCAATTATTGGGTTAGACAATTAAATCTCCTCCTAATACAGCAACTACAACTAAAATCACTTCTATTAAAATAATAACTATTAAATTTCTAATAGATATTGTATAATCATAATTTATCACCTTTATCTGTCCCTTATATCCTCTAGCTTCCAGTGCTATTTGCAACTTCCGAGCTCGATGGTAAACTTCAATAAATAAATTAGAAACTAGTTGACTTAAAGAAGATAAAGATTTCCTAAAAGAAGAATAGCCTAATCGAGATAATTGGGAAATCCTAATCTGTTCAGCACTTTCTAAAAATATAAATAATAACCGATAGATTAAAAGCATCAATTCAATAAAAATCTCAGGTAATTTAAGCTTTCTTAAAACTGAAATTATTTCTACCATGGGAGTAGTTAAAGCTAAAAAATAGAGACTAGATACTGTCGCTAAAGATTTAAAAGTCAGCTGTAAAGCAAAAATAATATTCTGCCTACTAATCCCTAAATTAATTCCCCATAAATTTAGATACCATAAAAAATGATTATTCGCTCTACTAATAGAAATTATAATAGGCATTATGCTAATCAATAAAAAAGAACTAGGAATCATAAACAATTTAATAACTACCTGACTAGAAATCTTAGCTCCTAGAATAATAGCTCCAACCATCAATAAAATAATAAATAAAGAAGTAACTATAGAATTAGCAACTAAACAGATTATCATTGTTAATATAGCAAATAACAACTTTTCTCCTGGATGAATTGAACGTAATTGATTGGAATAAGCATACTGATCAATATCTAACATCTCTATTCTGTTCCTGCTGCTATCTGAGCCTCTTCAAAAGTAGCCATATCACTGATAATCTTAGTTGCAGCTTCTACTAAATTCATACTCAAAACTGCTCCTGTTCCTTCTCCTAATCTCATATCCAAATCTAATAATGGTTCTAAATCTAACAGATTATAGATTTCAATATGGCCTGGTTCTACTGATTTATGTGATGGAATCAAGTAATCTGTAACCTGTGGGTTGAGTTTCTTAGCAATCAAAGCTGCAGCTCCTGAAATTAAACCATCTACTATAACCGGTACTCGATTAGCAGCTGCTGCTAACATAACTCCAGCCATACCTGCTATCTCTAAACCACCTACTTTAGCTAAAATATCAATTCCATCATTAACTTGAGGTTGATTTACTTCTAAAGACTGAGCAATTACCTGTTTTTTATTGTTTAATTTTTCTTTACTAATTCCTGTCCCATGACCAACTATCTCATCTAATGATAGATTAGTAATAGTAGCTAAAATAGCACTACTAGCCGTAGTATTTCCTATCCCCATCTCACCTGTTCCAATCAAATTAGCTCCTTGAGAAATTAAATCTTCTCCAACTTCAACCCCTACTTCTAAAGCAGCCCTAGCTTCCTGATGAGACATAGCAGGCCCTTGGGCTAAATTATCAGTTCCTTGTTTTACTTTCTTAACAACTAAATTCTCAGTTTCTAATTCATTAGCAACACCTATATCTACTACTGTCACTTCCGCTTCCATCTGTTTAGCCAACACATTAACAGCAGCTCCTCCATTCAAAAAATTATACACCATCTGGGTAGTGACTTCTTGAGGAAAAGCACTTACCCCTTCTGTTACTACTCCATGATCAGCAGCCATTACAACATGATGTTTCTGGTCAACCTTAGGAAATAACTTTCCAGTTATTCCAGCTAATTTAACTGCAATCTTTTCTAACTTACCTAAACTACCTGGTGGTTTAGTTAAACTATCTAACCTTTTTTGGACCAGATCCATCTTTTCTTGATCTAACTTTTCAATTTTTGTAACTGTCTCTTCTAATAAACTCATTTTTATGCCTCTCTTTCTTTAAATTTAAACTTTGTCTGTTTCAATCCAATATAATAACCTATAACTCCTGCTCCTAAAGCAGCTTGTAAAGCAAAAAGTAGACTTTCAATTTCTCCACTTGGAGGCTTCCAAATAACATGAAACCAAGGTTCATAATTAGGGCTTACTTCTTTGATTATTCCTTGAGCAGTTCCATCAGCTCCCCCAAATTCAGCCTTAGGATTAATTAATAATGGGGCTATAACTAAAACTACTATTACCATTAATAATATTAAGTTCTTATTAGTTAAACTCATACTAGCCCTCCTTAGACAGAACTAATAAATGTTGTAGTTCATTCTCACTATATCTACTAATTAAATTAAAAATCAAGACTGTTAGCAATCCTTCAATAACAGATAAAGGAAGTTGCGTAACTGCAAATACACCCATAAATTTAGCAAGTGAAACTATAAAACCTCCTTGTTGAGCAGGAAAAGCCACAGCCAATTGAGTAGCTGTAGTCACATAGGTCATCAGATTACCTAAAGTAGCTCCTAAAAATACTGCTAGACTAACAGATAACCCTAACTTTCTAATCAACTTATAAACTCCATAAGCTACAAATGCCCCTACTACTGCCATAGAAAAAAGGTTAGCCCCTAAAGTAGTTATTCCACCATGAGCCAACAACACAGCTTGAAAAATAAGTACAATACATCCTAACACAACCATAGGCCACGGTCCAAATAAAATAGCTCCTAATCCTATACCAGTTGGGTGAGAAGAACTACCTGTTAAAGAAGGTAGTTTAAGTGATGATAATACAAAGATAAAAGCTCCAGCTACTGCTAATAATATCTTTACACCAGCACCTTCTTCTTTAGCTAATCTTCTAAGGTGCTTAATTCCGAAAGCTAAAAATGGCAGAATTACTAGCCACCACAAACCTGCCCACTTAAAAGGTAAAAATCCTTCGGCTATATGCATGGCATAAACTCTTTCTGAATAATAAAATAATCCTATTAATAAATAAATTCCTATTACCAAGATATTATTTTTATTCTTCATAAGTCAGTCCCCCAATATATCAAAAGTATTTAAATTAAAAAATTATATATGGTCTATTACTAGGAGAATCCTTTCTAACTACCACATCTGCACCATATACCTCTTTTATATTTTCAGAAGTAATTATATTCTTCGGCTTACCAAAATCATAAATTTGGCCTTGTTTAAGCAGTAGTAGTTTATCACAATATTTAGCAGCTAAATTTAAATCATGCAGTACAATTAAAATAGTTAATTGTTGATTACAATTAAGCCTTCTTAATAAATCCATTATCTCTAACTGATAATTAATATCTAAATTAGAAGTTGGTTCATCTAATAATAGTACTTCTGGCTGTTGAGCCAAACTTCTAGTTAAAATAACTCTCTGCCTCTCTCCGCCACTGAGTTGACTTATAGGTCTATCAGCCAACTTTAAAGTATTAGTTAACTCTAAAGTTTCATTAACTATATTTAAATCCTCTTCTGTTTCACTACTGAATCTATCAATATAAGGACTTCTGCCCATCATTACTAGCTCTCTGACTGTAAAATCAAAATTAAGACTAGTATTTTGAGGTACAGTGGCTAATTTTTTAGCTATTTCTTTCTTCTTAAATCCTTGTAGATCAAAATCATCTAAGCAGATAGCTCCAGAATTAGGCTGAAAAATATTATTTATATTCTTCAATAAGGTAGATTTTCCAGAGCCATTAGGGCCAATTAAACCTATAAACTCTCCTTTTTTAATAGCAAAACTGATTTCTTGTAAAACTTCTACTTTGCCATATTTATAACTTAATTGATCAACTTCGATCTTACTAGCAATCCTTACCTCCTCCTATCTTCCCTTTTAAACAATTATAAGTATACTTTACTGATTATTATATTATTGATATTAAGTGGCACTTTCGTGCCACAGCTATCTGTCGTCTGCTGTGTGTAGATGGTCTTTATCACGAAGAGTTTCTATGAAACTCGTAGGGTGAGCTAAATCAAAGTCAAACCATGAATACAATTAAAACCCTAGAATATAGAATTTATAGGAAATTAGAGGTTTTGAATGTAACGGTTTTAAATTGGCTGATAGCACACAGCACACGACACACGACTGTGTCACCTATAGTGACACAATCTCTACTTTTATCTAAAATTTGTAGTCTTCTTCTTATTTAATAAGTAAAGAAAGAAAGGACCACCAAATAAAGAGGTTATAATTCCTACAGGAACTTCAGTAGGTGCAATTACTGTCCGAGCAAAAGTATCAGTTAAAATTAAAAATACTGCTCCTACTAAAGCTGAACTAGGAATTAAAATTCTATGGTCTGGGCCAACTAATAATCTTACTAGATGAGGAATAATCAAACCTACAAAACCAATTACTCCACTTCCAGCTACTGCTACTCCAGCCAATAAAGATCCAATCATTAATAGTATCTTCTTTATCTGTTCTACTTCAATTCCTAAGCTTTGGGCTGACTCCGCACCTAATAACATAATATTTAGATCCCTAGCAAAAATATAAATTAAAAGGTAACCAAATATAATATAAATCCAGATCATTTCTACTGTATCCCAATCAGCTGAAGCCAAACTACCCATTATCCAGAATATAATCTGTTGCATACTTTCATTATGAAAGACCATTAATAAAGAAACAATAGCCGATAAAAATGAACCTACTGCTACTCCTGCTAACAATAGAGTACTTACTGAAACCTTTTGCCCCACTTTAGCTAAATTATAAACAATAAAAGTTGTTAATAATGCTCCTATAAAAGCAAAAATAGGAATACTATTTGAAAATTTAACTCCCCAGAGCATACCTATAGTAGCCCCTAAAGATGCTCCAGAAGAGATTCCAATTACATAAGGATCAGCCATTGGATTCTTTAGTAAAGCTTGAAAGACTGTCCCAGAAGTTGCTAAAGCTACTCCTACTAAGCCAGCCAATAATACTCTAGGCAATCTAATCTTAAAAATAATAGTCTCATTAATTCCAAAATCCTTCCCTATGCTAAATATCTCTTTAGCATAAGGAACTTTACTTAATAAAATCTTTACTACCTTTAGAAATGGTATTTTAACTACTCCTAAACTAGTTGCTAGTATAACTGTTAAGACTAAAGATATAAATAATGCTAAAATAACTACTCGCCATTTTCTCTCTTTAGTTTGCATATATCATCAACTCTTCTTGTTAGTTTTTCTTTGCTAATTTTTTAAATAAAAAGTTAAAATAACTCTGGATGAATAGCTTTAGCTATCTCTTCTAAAGCAGTCACTATTCTTGGCCCAGCTCGATTAACAATATCGGGATTTAAGATATAGACTCTTCCTTCTTTAATTGCTTTAATATCTTGAAACTTATCTCGTTTCATAATTTCTTTCTTACTTACCTTATTAGTAGCAAGATAAACAGCAGGATTCTTGGCTAACAGAGATTCAAAACTATATTGTGGCCAAGCACTTTGGGCATCATAAGCAATATTTACTCCACCAGCTAAAGAAATCAAATTATTGATGAATGTATTTGGCCCAGCCGTATATAAAGGTTTCTTCCAGACTTCATAAAATACTTTTGGTCTCTTTTTCACATTTCTTTTAACCTTATTAGTAACCTTTTCAACCTTATTTTTCATCTCAGTCGTAACTTTATCTGCTTTACTTTCTTTATCAGTTACCTTTCCTACTAAATTAATAGTAGTCATGATCTCATCTATAGTCTGAGGATTTAAACCAATCACATTAACTCCTAACTTCCTTAATCTCCTAATTACTGATTTAGGATTAGATGCTGCTGCCAAAACTAAATCTGGCTGTAATTGAATTATTTTTTCTAAATTAGGCTCTTTAATATTTCCAACCCCTGTTACTTTAGTAGCAGGCTGAGGATAGTCAGCATATTCAGTAACTCCTACTATCCTATCTTCTAATCCTAACGTAAATAGTGTTTCAGTATGATTTGGTGCTAAAGAAATAATTCGTTGTGGTTTCTTATTAAGTCTCACCTTATTATTTAAATCATCTACTACTGTTACTGGATAATCTGTTGCTTGGGCAACACTTCCTCCTAATACTATAATAGCTACTAGTAAATAAAGAGTATATTTAATCTTTGGTTTCATTTCTTTCCCCCTCTTTTATAATCAAAAAACCCTCAATCTTGTTAGCAAGATTGAGGGTAAATATAAGTAAACATAGATATCCTTATTATCTACTACCTTCTTGCTACCGAAGTGATAGTTATCAACTAACTAGGCAGGTCTCCTGACTTCTAGCTTAACATCAAGCTCTACCTTCCCCAGTCTAAGCTGAGTGGCATCTTAAGCTCAATATGCTAGTTACAGTGGCGGGCCCGCTCAGGATTTACACCTGATTCCCTATTCTCCTTTAGCCGTACTAAAGGCACCTAATTAGTAACTAATATTCTGTTTTATTTCTTAATAGATACATTCTTTAATGATTATAAAGTTCCTTCTTTAAAATCAAATTTAAAAATAATAATTAGGTAGATTCTCTTCTAATCAATTTTGGTAAAACCTTCTCATGTCCTAATTCTACTGTAACATCTTTCATTCTTTTAAATAACATATCAATAGCAAGCCTTGACATTTCATGCTTAGGTAATGCCATAGTACTTAAATTTGGTCTAATATATGTAGCTACACTATCATCAAATCCTATAATTGCCATATCAGCAGGAATTTTTATCTCTAATTCATTTAGATTATCTATAACTCCTGTCCCCATTATGTCATTATAAACAAAGATAGCAGTTAATTCAGGATTTCTCTGAATTAATCTTTTACTAAGTCGAAAACCTTCTTGTCGAGAAAATTCATCTCCTAATTCAATATAGTCTTCATTTACATCTATTCCCGCTTCATTTAGAGCTTTTTTAAAGCCGCTAAGTCGCTGCTCTGTTGTCTTACTCTCTTTAACGCCAATAAAACCAATTTTAGAATGTCCTTGATTAAGCAAATGTTCTGTGGCAGTTCTTCCTCCTGCTAAATCATCTATTGTGACGGTATCAATTTCACCAATTACTCTCGCTCCAGCTAATCCGACTATAGGTATATCTTCTGAAATTACTGTTTCAATCAAATCACTTTGTATAACTTCCCAAGTTAAAGTTGTAATAATCCCATCAACTCTATTTTCTAATAAATTCTTAGTATATAAATTAGCTCTATCAATTTGACTTTCAGTATTACAAAGGTAAACACTATATCCCTTTTCAAAGGCCATATCTTCAATATACTTAGCAATTTGTGAAAAGAAATTATTACTAACAGAAGGAACAATATAAGCTAAGGTATGAGTTGTCTGACTAGAAAGAGCTCTTGCTATTCTATTTGGTCTATAATTTAATTCTCTTACTGCCTGTTCCACTCTTTTAGTTAACTCATCACTAACATTGACTTCTGAATCTTTATTAATAACAGCAGAAACAGTAGCAACTGAAACTTCAGCTTTCTTTGCTACATCTTTCATAGTAGCCATTTATCTACCCTCCTTAACACCTTATCAATAATATCTATTCGTATATAACCTATTCTAATCGCTTAGATGATACTATTATATATTATGATAACTATTACTGTCAAATAGTATAAAATCAATCTATGATCCTTTGAAAAGTGTAAATGAGGGAAAATAATAATAAAAAAATTTAATCTATATAAAATCTATATTCTGTTCTTGCTCTATATAAATGATCTGAAGTATAAGTTTTAGTAGGAAATTTATCTAAGTTTATTGCATTAGGATAATCTTGAGTTTCTAAACAGACTCCTAATCTTTTTTTAGATTCTACTCCATCACTTAATAATCCTTCATCTCCAAGCTGGTTGCCAGCATAAAATACTACAACTGGTTGATCAGTTGAAATACTAACTGCTCTACCAGTTTCTTTTTCTTTAAGAACTATACTGTCTTTATTATCTTCTAAAACAAAGGGATGATCAAAACCATCTGTAAATTTAAGCTGTTTATAATCTAGCTCTATATCTTTACCAATCTCTTTAAGTTCTCTAAAATCAAAAGGAGTATCTTCAACTTCTCTGATTTCTCCTGTAGGAATTGATTCTTCATCAAGAGCTACAAATCTTTCAGAGCTTATCATCAACTGATGATCTAGCATGTCAGTTTTACTACTACCTGATAAGTTAAAGTAAGTATGATTAGTTAAATTAATAATAGTTTCTCGATCCGGTTTAGCTTTATATTCTACTATTAATTTATTCCCCTTTAGTAAATATCTAACTGTGAATTCTACATTAGCTGGAAAGCCTCCTTCTAAATGAGGACTAAAATAACTTAATTCTATTCCATCTTCTATTTCTGTAACATCCCATATCTTTTTATCAAGACCAATTGGCCCACCATGCAAATTATTTGTATTTTCATTTTGGGCCAACTTATATATATGGTCATTAATAGTAAATTCTGCTCCTTCTATCCTACCAGCATGGCGTCCTATAATAGCACCAAAGTAAGGAGATCTCTCTTCGTAATCTTTAATATTATCAAATCCTAAGACTATATTTTCCTTATTTCCATCTTGGTCTGGAGTATATATTTCTGTAATAACCCCTCCATAATTAAGCACATTTACTTGTAAATTTTCATTAATTAATAAGTATTTAGTTACCTTTGCACCATTTTTAAGTTTACCAAATTGTTCTTTTTTAATTTTCATTCCTTCCCCCCCTATAACTCCTAAGCTTAGCAGATTTATTTCTAAATTAGTTCTACCTAAAACACGTTGTTCCATAAAAACAACTCACTAATAAACTATCTCAGTTGGTTATAGACAGTAATATCTATGCCAACTGAGATAGTTTAAAACTTAATGCTATTATAATTTAGCTAAAATGTCCTGAGTTATCTTTTCAGCTTCAAAACCAAACTTCTGAGCAACCTCTTCACCTGGTCCACTAGCACCAAAAGTATCCATACTTACCAGATGATCTCCTTGTCTTAAGAACTGATACCAGCCTTGACCAACACCTACTTCCATAGCCACTCGTAAAGTAGCTGGGTCACCTAAAACTTGGTTTACATAGTCACTACCCTGAGCTAAGAATTTATCTCTATCTGGAATAGATACAATGCGAGCAGACTTTCCTTCTTCTGCTAACTTATCTGCTACTTCTACTGCTAGAGATACTTCACTACCACTAGCTAATAAAGTAACCTCTGCATCTTCCTCTTCACTGACTACATAACCACCTTTATAGATAGCAGTAGTATCATCTTTTTCTATATGTGGTAGACTCTGACGAGTTAAAACTAATACTGTTGGCCCGTCTGTTCTCTCCATGGCCTGAGCCCAAGCAGCTTTAGTCTCTTCTGCATCACCTGGTCTAATAACTTTTAAGTTAGGTATTAATCTCAGTGATTCTACATGTTCAACTGGCTCATGAGTTGGCCCGTCTTCTCCTACATAAATAGAGTCATGAGTCAAAACATAAACTACTGGTTGATTCATTAAAGCAGATAATCTGATTGCCCCTCGCATGTAATCGGAGAAGACAAGGAAGGTTGATACAAATGGTCTTAAACCGCCATGTAGCATAATACCATTAGCCATTGCTGCCATAGCATGCTCTCTAACTCCAAAACGGAAGTTGCGACCTTGATACTCACCTGCTTGAATCTCATCATATTTATTTAAGTAAGTCTTGTTAGATGGAGCTAAATCTGCTGACCCTCCTACTAGATAATCAACTTCATCTGCAATCTTTCTTAATGAAGCACCAGAAACATTTCTAGTTGCAACTGGAGTTTCTATTTCAACCTCCTCAACTATCTCTCGTAAGTCAGTTGGTAACTCTTGGTTGTGAGCTTGATCCCATTTCTCTTTAAGCTCTGGATTGGACTTGGCCCACTGGGCAAATTCTTCTTCCCACGCTGTTCTTTCTTCTTTAAGCTCTTCTTGTCTTTGAGCAAAGAAATCCTTTACTTCATCTGATACATAAAAATCAGTATCAACTGGTAAACCTAAATTTTCTTTCATCCCTTTAATTTCTTCTGTTCCTAACGGGGCACCATGTGCTGAGCTCTTTCCTTCTTTATTTGGAGCGCCAAATCCAATCTTAGTTTCTGCCACAATTAAGCTTGGCTTATCTGTAACCTTCTTAGCTTGAGCAAGGGCTGATTGAATAGCTTCTGGATCATGCCCATCAACTCCATCAATTACATGCCAATCACAAGCCTTAAATTTGACTGGCACATCTTCTGTAAAGGTAATATCTGTGTCACCACCAATAGAAATCTCATTATCATCATAGATAGCAATTAATTTACCCAAATCTAGATGGCCTGCTAAAGAGGCTGCTTCAGATACGATTCCTTCCATCATACCTCCATCACCAAGCAGAGTATATGTATAGTGATCTACAATCTCAAACTCTTCTGTATTATATCTCTCAGCTAGCATTCTCTCACTGACTGCCATTCCTACTGCATTAGCAAATCCCTGTCCTAGTGGCCCAGTTGTAGTCTCTACACCATCAGTCTCGTCACACTCAGGATGACCTGGTGTCTTGGAATCCAATTGCCTAAACTCTTTTAAATCATCTAAACTCACATCAAAACCTGATAAGTGTAATAATGAATATAAGAACATAGAACCATGACCTGCTGATAAGACAAATCTATCTCTGTTAGGCCAACTCGACTGACTTGGATCATAACTCATCTCCGCTCCATAAAGTACACTTCCTATTTCAGCACAACCAAGTGGTAAGCCTGGATGGCCTGAGTTAGCTTTTTCAACTCCATCAGCTGATAAACCTCTAACTATATTAGCTACTTGCTTTAACATCTCTTTTCCCTCCTATTCTCAATTACTCTTTTGTACTCTCCCAATCATCTAAAAATCTCTGAATTCCTATATCAGTTAAGGGATGCTTAGACATCTTCTGTACGACTCCAAATGGAATTGTAGCAATATCTGCTCCTATTAATGCTGCTTCTTTTACATGGCGAGGACTTCTAATACTAGCTGTTATGATTTCACTATCTAATCCATAATTCTCTAAGATCTGATTAATCTCTTCTATCAACTTCATTCCTTCATGGGCTCTATCATCTAAGCGACCTACAAATGGACTAATAAATGTTGCTCCTGCTTTAGCAGCTAATAAAGCCTGATTAGCTGAAAATACCAATGTTACATTAGTCTTGATCCCTTCATTTTCTAAAACTTTGACTGCTTTCAACCCTTCTTCTGTCATTGGAATCTTAACTGCTACATTAGGGGCCAACTCAGCTAACTCTCTAGCTTCTTCGATCATTCCTTCAGCCTCAAGACTGATAACTTCAGCACTTACTGGTCCCTCTATTAGTTCACAAATCTCTTTAATTCGAGTATGAAAATCAACATCTCCTTCTCTAGCAACTAAACTTGGATTAGTTGTTACTCCATCAATCACACCTAAACTTGTAGCCTTCTTAATCTCCTCTAAATTAGCAGTATCAATGAAAAATTTCATCTCTTATCACTCTCCTATATATTTTTTATTCTATTCTTCTAAATAAAAGATACTATCTATATCAAGTAATAAATAATCTAGATTGGCCAAGTCATTCATAGATTCAGCATCCTATAAATCTTCAACTTAAACCACCACTATTTCTAAATATTCACTCTAATATTTTATTGATTATTCTAAATATTCAACGGCTGCTCTTTCCACAGGAAGACACTCTTTATATCTCTCCATAAAGACTTCAAAACCTTCAACATCTTCAGAATCGGGTTCAATGATGGATTCGTTTTGATCTGTAAAAATATATTTATTAAGAAAGCCTTCTAAACTTTCATCCTCTTTTTTATTTAGACAATAAGATGCTAACAGGGCAATTCCCCAAGCACCACCTTCACCGGCAGTTTCCATAACAGAAACTGGTGCATTAACTGCTGCAGCCATCAAACGCTGAGCAACACCTTCTGTCTTAAATAAACCACCATGACCCAGCATCTTATCCAACTTGACACCTTCTTCTTTTAAAAGAATATCCATTCCTATCTTCATAGCACCTAAAGCACTCTGTAGATTAACACGCATAAAGTTTGCCAAATTGAAATTACTATTAGAAGATCTTGCAAACAATGGACGACCTTCTTCAAAACCTGTTATATGTTCCCCAGATAGATATCCATAAGCTAAAAGACCACCACAATCTTTATCACCTTCAAGTGCTTTGTTGAATAAAGTGTCATATAAAGTTGTCATATCTACATCAAAGCCTAGAGAAGTCGTTACTTCTTTAAAGAGATTAATCCAAGAATCTAAATTAGAGGCACAGTTATTGGAATGAGCCATAGCAACTAGTTTTCCTGATGGTGTTGTTACTAAATCTAGTTCAGAATGAGTTTCTTCTAGATTATCTTCAAGAACTACCATTGCAAAAATAGATGTACCAGCTGATACATTCCCTGTCCGTTCAGCAACACTATTAGTAGCTACCATACCTGTTCCAGCATCTCCTTCAGGTGGACACATTAAACTTCCGGCTTCAAGTTTCCCTGAAGGATCAAGAAGTTGGGCTCCCTCTTCAGTCAGTCTACCTGCATCTTCTCCTGCAAGTAATGTTGTCGGAAGAATATCTTCTATCTTCCAGGAAAAATTCTTGTCTGCCACTAATTCATCAAATTGATTCAACATTTTTTTATTAAAAGAGCCTGTTTTAATATCAATTGGGAACATTCCTGATGCATCTCCAACACCTAATACTTTTTTACCAGATAACTTCCAATGAACATAACCTGCTAAAGTCGTCATATAATTAACTTCACCTACATGATCTTCTCCATTTAAGACTGCTTGATATAAATGGGCAATACTCCATCGCTGTGGAATAGGATAATCAAAGAGGTCGGTTAATTTTTTACTTGCTTCTTCAGTAAAGTTATTACGCCATGTTCTAAAGGGTACAAGTAGCTTATCATCTTTATCAAAAGACAAATATCCGTGCATCATTCCACTAAAACCAATAGAAGCCACCTTGGTCAGTTCAACATCATAGTTGGCCTTAACATCATCTGCCATATCTCTATAACTGCTTTGAACCCCTTCCCAAATCTCTTCTAGGCTATAGGTCCAAACTCCATCTATATAACTATTTTCCCAGTTATGACTACCTGTAGCAATTATTTCATTATTCCCATCAAGTAAGACTGCCTTAATCCGGGTTGAACCAAATTCAATACCTAACACAGTATTTCCATTATTAATCATTGCTTGGGTTTCTTTTGGCTCTGAATTCATAAATAAACCTCCATCCTTGATTATTTTGACTAATTATTATTGTCCATAATAGGCATTCTTACCATGCTTTCTTAAGAAGTGTTTATCTAGCAAAACTCGATTAATTGCTTGAATCTCTGGCGTTAACTTTACAGTTCGATAAGCCATCTTAGCTACTTCTTCCATTACAACTGCATTATGAACAGCATTAGCAGCATCTTCGCCCCAAGAAAAAGGTCCATGATTATTAACTAAGACTCCTGGTAGATATGATGCCTTCTTATCTACCAATGTTTCTACTATTACATGTCCTGTTTCAGCCTCATACTCTCCTTCAATCTCTTCTTTAGTCATCTTTCTAGTGCATGGTATATCACCATAGAAGTAATCAGCATGGGTAGTTCCTAACGCAGGAATTGGTTTACCTGCTTGAGCCCAACTAGTAGCCCAGGAAGAATGAGTATGAACTATGCCACCAACTTCAGAGAAATTATTATATAAAACTAAATGAGTTGCCGTATCAGAAGATGGACTTAAATCACCTTCAACTTTATTGCCCTCTAAATCTACAACAACCATATCGTCTACTGTCATTTCCTCATATGGTACACCACTTGGTTTAATCACTACTAATTCTTTCTCTCTATCAATTCCACTTACATTTCTGTAAGCAGACTTTGAGCTTTAAAAAATCGGACAGCTTTCTTTAAAAATATTTGTCCTTTAAACAGCATTTTAACACCATTAAAACCTAAATAAACCAAACCATCCTATCCTAAAATAACCTATAGATATGTAAAAATCCCCTTGTGCAGGGGAAAAGCAGATAACTCATCTACTTAATTAACTCTCTATGTAAACTAATGTTGCTCTAGCAATCTTGCTGGGAGATAACCCCTTAATCAGCTTAAAAATGTCATTCTTATCTAACGCTTCTATGCTCGTAACTTTCATCAAGCAGTCCATGAACTTATGCCCCTCTACTTCTTGAAGTATCTTTAGAGCAGAATCCATATCACTGCAATAAGCAGGTGCTAAACAACCATAAAATTCTATAACTTCTCCATCCTTTCTAGCTTTCTCCCAGCTACCACCTACTAAACAAGTAGAAGTTCCTCCTTTGCCGTCTTTTTCAGCATTAGGGTCATATACATAATTAGCTGCTCCAAATACACTGTCCTCTGCTTTGATAACATTAAACTCAAATATCCTCTCAGCTATAATCTGTTCAACTTCTTTTGCTGACTCTAAAAACTCTTTTTCGTTTAAATTTAAAATTTCATCAATATTCATTTTAACACCTCCGATAGTGTCTGTCCGATTTAAAATAAAGCAAGGAGGCTCGGATAACCTCCCTTTCAACTATAGTCTAGAACTACAGCCTAGCTTACATACTATTCTACCATATATTGATATGAAATCCAATCTAAGTTTATAGTCACTATTGACCATAGACTTTATTCTATGTTAGGAATCAACTTCATTACATCTTTGCCAAATATCTTCCTCTTCAAATTATGACTATTGCAATGCTTGAGTATCCCTAAGTAGGATTGGACTGTCGCATTTAGCTTATCTAATCCTATATCTCCTTCCTTAAACTTAACTGATAACCTCTTAATCCTTCTTTTCATCTTCTTCTTAGTGCTTTTACGCAACTTTCTATGGGTAGCCCAAGTCACATAGCCACAAAAATCAATCCCTAAATCAACTGGTCTTACTGCTGTTTTATTATTTAATTCAAGGTGCAAGTAATCTTCTAGAAATACTTCAATCTCCTCTCTAATCTTATGCAACTCTTTCTTGTCCTCGCCTAGTATCACAAAATCGTCCATATACCTTATATAGTGCTTAACTCTTAAATTATGCTTCACATACTTATCTAGCCAATCCAGATAGACGTTGGCAAACAGCTGGGAAATTAGGTTTCCAATTGGAATTCCTATCCCTCTTACCTTTTCTCTTTCAAAATAATGGTCTCCTAACTGCACACCAAACTCTCCGTCATCCTTTTTAATGATTTCCCAGATGAGGTCTAAAGTATCCTGACAGCCTATTTGCCTCTTAATAATTTGAAGTAGCCTCCTGTGGTCAATCCGATAAAAGTATTTTGCTACATCAGCCTTGAGATAATAATGTTTTTTAGGGCTTCTGTCTAACTTTCGCAACCAATATTGTAGCTTCTCAACTGCATAATGAGTTCCTTTGTCATGTCGGCAGGCACATGAATACTCGTAAAACTGATTATCGAAGATAGACATTATCTGCCTATATATTGCCCATTGAACTATTCGATCACGGAAGGGCAACGCCATGATAAGTCGTTTTTTCGGCTCATATACATAAAATCTATTATATTCACCTACTTTATATTGCTTGTGAATTAGCTCATTCTGCAACTGAATTAAATTAGATTCTAATTGTGCACTAAATTCTAAAACTTGATTGGTAAATCTCTTTGATTTCCTAGCTTCCTTGTATGCTTGGTACAGGTTTTCAAAGTCATATATCTTGCTATATAGATTCTTGATTGTTTTAGGAATAATAACACCACCCTAAATTATTATTGGTGCTGAACGTAGTAGCTTTCGAGCTTATTCTAGCCTACTAGCTACTTTTTCAGCAATCTATGTTTTTTGCTGGAGGGACTTGAAGTATCTCAGCAGGGAAGAAAGCCCCTTTAATCTATTGCTGGTACTGGATAACAACCACTTAGGTTGTTAACTTCTGACCAATGTTTCTACTAGACTAGAGCGGAGCGGAAGCCAATACTGTTGTTCGAGTTCGAGCGACGGTTGTTCAAGTTCAGAGCAAACAGCCCAGCCTTGGAGTCGTTGTTCCAGTTCCCGCCACGCATGGCAGCCACAATGGCTTTCTCCCCAAAGAAAATTATTTATCTATACTCTTCAACCAACCTCCAATTAATTTGCCTATTTCATGTAACTTCTTAGACCAAATCTCATATTTTTTGAAGGGCAGGAATTCAAGGTCACGTGCTAATCTTATGTAAGTCTTTAAGACCTCTAATTCTGCATCTAATTTCTGCATTGTAGTCTTTTTATAATACTTCTTATTAGTAGTTATAATCATCCTTAAAATCTTAACCATAGTCTCTTTTATCTCTGCTACAAAAGTATATTTTTCTGACCTCGGAAATTGCTTTAGTGCTTGATATCCATATTGAGTCATATCATATGCTTTTTGATATACTATCAGATTCTCCAATTACTACCACCTCTTGTATTATGAAAAGTTCAGGGATGGACTATCGTCCACCCTGACAGATTATTAGTTTTCCAGATTGCAGATTACAGAGGAATATAAGCGGAGCGGAAGCCAATACTGTTGTACGAGTCCGAGCGACGGTAGTACAAGTTCAGAGCAAACAGCCCAGCCTTGGAGACGTTGTCCCAGCTCCCGCCACGCACGGCAGCCCTTTCTCCATAATTTCGTGCCCAAACATTGTCACCATTGTATCCTGCACCTGCGGGATAGATAGCAAGGTGCTTTAGTAAGTCAGGAACTGTAGTATCCGCTGTTAAATTTTCAAACAAGGTGTCATTATAGCCATATTGGTCATTAACATCACTATCATACATTGGATTATCTCTAGTATCACTAAGGACTAAATCCCCACCTACATTATGGCTATCTTCTACGCTGTCACCAGCTACTGAGTTATCAATATATGTAGCAGTGTCATGCCAACCTGTAGTATCTCCTGCCACATTATCAGTCATGAAGTCATTATCATCAAAAACCCAAATTTTACCGTCCACCAGTCGAAGTCCATCAACCCACTCCCACACATTACCGTTCATATCATAAATGCCTGCTAGTGTCCCGTCGTGTGCCCAAGTTACTGGACCAGAACCAGTCGCAACTCTATCTGCCCCAACTGCTACTCCTCTTTCATATGGAGCACTTATATCTTTCCCATAATCATTATTCCCACGAGGTTCGAACCCATTTTTTCGACACCAAAGAGCTATGGCAGCCCATTCAGCATTGGTCATGAGATGCCACCCATTACCTTTTGAGAAGCAGGCGTTTCTAGCTTGATCAAAGTCAACATACACTTCTGGGTCTTGGTGAGGCAAGGAATAAGCTCGTCCATCATTAATGATATTTTGATACTTGGAGATATAAATAACATCTTTAATCTCTCCACCAACCTTAAATGCTGGATGAATCTCATGTGGTGCTCCATCAACTACCTCGTCTAAGTAAAATTTAGGTATTCTAACCATAACTGACGGGTAACCTTTATCATCAAAAATTACTGTATTCTTTCCTCCTGTTTGCATTTCAACTAGCTGCTTATATGAGTCCTTCTGACTTAATACAAAGCTCATTATTCTATCCCTCCATTATTATTATTGTAGATACTCGGTAAATTCCATAAAGCTAATTCTACATCATCTAGATTTAATTCCTTTTGTACCTTCTCAAAAACTTTATTCCCATCCTCGTCAACTTCTCCAGTATCAACAAGCTTATGCTCTATTCCAGGGATAACTATATTAGCTATATACCACTTGCCACTATCTTTAATTAAATTTCTATTCTTATCTAATCCAATATCAACAACCTGCTCAATATTGCCTTGTTCCTCTGTTAAACCAACTGTTATTTGACCATCAAAAGTTATAGTTTTGTTAGTCTCATCAACAGTATAAGGTATCTTTGCTCCTTGATTCATCTCTTCTATTTTCATTTTTTACCTCCTTAGACATCAGGGTTAGCTAATATATATCTTATCTTTGCAGAATCAGCTGAACCAGTATATTTAATCTTGAAGCCATTGCTAGTCTTATCATAAATCATTACATCACCAATCAATGCTGGGTCACCTTCGATTATCTCTGTTACTACAGAATAATCAGGAGAATCAAATTGCATATAACCTGGAAGAGCTACTAAAGCTACAGGGTCAGAAGATTGAAAATAATCTCCATCATTACTATTGGTGATTTCTACTTCCCCTTCTTGGAGTCGTTGGTTTTTCCACTTATCAAGTTCAAGCGAGTTACTCCTTGCTTGTCTAGCTACTGTAATAGTATAGGCATTAGCTATATTCTGTAAATCAATACCAGCTTCCATTCTGTTCATATTTTCTTGGTCGAAAAGTGTTCCTTCAACCAATACTTCCCCAGTTCCTTCATCTACTATCTCATCTTGCCACTGAATCGGGTTGTAATTCTTTCCGTAATCCAATTATTACACCTCCTCAATTGTGTAATCAAAAGCAACCATTTTCCCTTTGCGGGCTTCTTTTTCTAAGACATCATTCTTTTCATCAATTACATGCCCTCTATCATCAATTAATTCTACTTTTGTTATTGTGGCAGAATTATCAGAAGCAGGAAGATAGAGAAAAATTCTAATATGCCCGCCATCTCGTTCAACATTTCTTATCTCAGTTGTTACTGTACTACCATCAACTGTCCACCTGCCTGAATTTAAAAAATCTTCAATTTCTTCTGTAAGTCTATCTATTCCAGTGGCATTCAAGATACCAACCTCCCTGAACTATATTTTGTAGTGGAACTGCATACAGGAATTGCATTAGAACTGATTTCAATGTTTGCATCTATTGTAATATCATTTAGCTCACTTGCTCCATTTTGAGTTGTCTTAGTACTTTGGCTACTCACTTGCAATACATTATTTTTATTGACAACTTCACTTTTTAAGGTCAAATTAACCGCCCTTAAAGAGGCATTAAATTTTATATGTTTCTCTCCGCCTCGTAAAGTCCCGCAAGATACTGGTTGATTAGATTCACTCTCAGTGGTCTTAGTTAAATTAAAATCTGACCTAACAGCAAGCCCTTGATTAACATTTTTTTGAGTTTTGCTACACTCTTGGGGCTTGTGATCTGCAACTATATCCTGAAAGCTTAGATTGAAAATACTCTTTTCAGCATGACCTTCATATTTGTGGAACTTACAAAAGTTATTATCAGAAGATGTAATCGTACCACAAGCAGGTCTTTTATCTGAATTACCAGTAATTTCTTTTGTTCTGATTATAAGTTTTTGGTAATAAGTAGCTATATAATTAGGTAAGGAACTGGCTTGTTTAATCCTTCTTACCTCTTTTTTTACAATATCTAAATTTTGTGTTTCATTTATCTTCTCTTGATTTAAGAATATATTGAACTCTGCCCAGCGGTCTGGGTCTGTCTTATATAAAAGTTGAATCTCAGAATTAGGATAACCTAAGACAGATAAAGTCTTTTTCATAGCTGGATAAGTTCCGCCTTGCTGATATGTGTCAAATGCAGCTAATACTCTTTCCCTATATAATTCTATATCTTCGCCTTTATATCTCGGCAAACCCCTTGCTTCACCTAATAATTCAAGCCCATTTTTAGGTGCTGTCTTAACAAGCCAAGCTCTTCTAACATCAAAAATAGACTGCTTTAATTCATCAAGTTCTTCTCCCAAGGTAGTTAGCCACTTTTTATTTTCTTCTCCCTTTTTAAGAGGTCTATTTAATAGCCCCCACAGATAATTAAAAAAATTCATATTAACCAGCCCTCTCAGTTGCTAAATTGATATTTCCTAGAGTCAACAATTCATAAGCAGTGGCTGTTTTATCATCTGGGAGAATAATTTCTACATCTACTACATTATCTATCTTCATTAAATAATAAGTTATTTGCCCCGTGTATAAATCATCACCTAAATTAAGTGCTTCCAATCCCATTGACTGTTTTAAATCATAATTTTCAGTAAAAAAAGCACTAATTATAGTTTCTGCTTCATCTACAATATCCTGTTCGTCCCCATAAAATTCATCTAAAGTTAAAACTATATCGAAATCTATCTGTTTAAACTCTGGGTCTCTAACTAAGACATTATCAATCAGAGGTTTTCTTTCATTAATATAGTCGGTAACTTGCTGTATTAATTCTTGACTAGCAGGATGAATAATCACATCAACAGTACCTTGTCCTCTAGGGTGCATGTCATCAATCTCAACATCAACTACTCCTGGAGTAGCTCTAGCCCATGATTCGTAAGCATCCTTAGTACTACCAGTCGAAAGCTCAGACCATTTTAAAAAATATCTATTTCGTAAACTGTCATCTGACTCTTCCTCAGTACCTTCTTTAATTATCCAATCAGCTGAATTAGAGACTTCTTCTACTCCTGGAATATGAGTTACTAAAGTAGTAATATAACCAGTCCCTACATTATACTTAGCTCCTGCAAATTCAGCTTCAACCTCTACTTCAAATTGACTTTCACCAGCTACAGAAACAACATCTCTAGTAGTAAAATATCTTAACTCTTCCCCTTGAGAAGAAACCTTAGTTTTAACAATGCTACCTGCTTCTACCTTGAGGTTTGCTGAGGGGTCATCTTTAACAAAGGTTACACTACCTTTTGTCTTAGTAGCAGGTTTTCGCTCAAGACCTATTTCAGCTACTTTTAATTCTAACCAAACCCCAGTAGCATACTGAACATAACCTTGAGGCAGGACTTTTACAAGCAGTTTATATAATTCTTCAACACCTTTTAATGCAACATAGGTAAGTGTTTTAAACACTCCGCCATTATTCCAATTAGTAATTCTACTTTTCAGATTCTCCATTTTATCCTTAGCTTCTTGAGTTAAAGTATCAAAATCTTTAAACCCAATTAATGACTTCCAGTCCATTAAATCACCTCCACCTCAAGATTATGCTGATTATATTCCAAAATTAAATTAACAAGATTATCTTCTGAGATTAATTTAAAACTAGCTTTAAGCTTAATTTTCTCTAAATCCCAATTAATCACTTCTGCTTTGGCAGTAGCTGGTTCAATCCTAGCATTATTCTTTAAAACTTTTTTTATTTCTTGGGTAATACCTAAACGATTAATAAAAGTATTCTCTTCATGTAAATACTTCCAAATATCAATCCCGTACTCTGAATCATAAAACAAACTACCTTTAGGAGTAGAAAACTCATTGATTATATCCTGTATTACACAATTTACTCCTGCAACAGTTTCAACATCTCCAGCAGGTAATAATTCATAATCATCTTTCCAAGAAATATCTACTCCATAAATTTCTTCTCCCATAAAATCACCCACTTATTGTCGCTACTATCCAATAGGTTCATGATGCTATTCTTTGTTAAAGTCAAAATCAATTTGAGGGATTATTGCATGAACACAATGTTGTATAGCAGCTATAATATGGAACCCAAGATGTGCTAAGTATTCTTTCATCAACACCACCTCCTTATTTAGTAAAACTAACTTTGGAATCATGCCCAGTCATAACAGGGATAGGCGTTCCAGTTTGCCCGCTACCTCCTCCATCAGTCCAACCATATGGATGCTTATGAGAATCATAAATTGCCTTAACTACATCCGCATAAGCTACAGGATGGGTCTCCGCTCCTAAAATAATCTTATCTGCTATTGCTTGAACTAGAGGAGAAGTTAACGTTACTTCTTTGCTTGCATTAACTTTCAATTCTCCGTTGCTATTAGCTTCTAAAGTGAAATTTGGAATAATAACTTCTAGCAATTTCTCAATTTCTGCTGTCATTTTTTCACTCGTTTTAACTAAAATTTCACCTTTAGGAGTAATCTCAATTTTAATTCCTTCGCTATGCTGAATAATAATTGAATCAATAGCATGGTCAGGTATCTCATAACCTTGTGGCAATACTGCATCAAGATAAGGGTGAGCAGGGTCATTATAGTAAAATCCTATTCTGCAAACAGTTCCTTTTTTAGGAAGACAAAAGACACCTCTTTGATCCCCCGCCCAAACTACTGGTATTTCTACATCAGGAATTACTGGAGATTCTTCATCTACTGACCCATCCTTTTTAAGCGGTTGCACATCACAAGAATATAGATTGTCAAATTCATTAACCTTACCACCTGATTCATGAACTTTAACTACTTTTGCTTTAATAGGGTACTGGTAACCTTGCAACTCTGGAAATACTTCTAGAACTATTTTCCTAACAATATCTTTTAATTCTTTAACTCCTGCCATTCAATATAGCACCTCCCCTTATCTTGATAATGGTTTCTTATCCTATCAATTTTAGCCAATCCTTCAAAACTAGGATGGGTAATCTTAATTACATTAGAATGTTTCAAAAAAGGTACTGCTATTGTTTTCAACAGCCCTGAACCATCTCTATTAGGAGTTAGCTCAATGATGTTTTTGCCATATTCAAACTTAACTATCTCTTCTGTGGAGTATCTAGGCGATTCTTGCCAACTGCCCCAGAAAAATGTCTCATCATCAAAATAAAAATCAAAATCTAACCCCCAGGTTTCATTAATCAACTTTACTAATGTAATTACATCTCTATTTCTAACTACAAAATGATGTTTTTTTCTAAAAACTTTTGAGCTTAATGTATAATCCACTCCAGCTTGGTTAAGACTATATCTTAAGATATCCTGTGGCGTACAATCAACAAAACTTTTAGTAATTTTAACTTCCTTAAGTGCTGCCATATTATCTTTACAGAATAATTTAGTTCTATTGTCATTAGTTAAATTATTGATGTTACCTTTAAAAAGTTGCCATAACCCTTTAGTCCTATAACCTTGTTTAATAATAATCTCTTGTCCAACTTGTAAACTATCTTCTTTTGAAGTTAATTCTATTTCAGCTAAATCTACAGGGGTAATCCTGCTACTGATATGTTCGAAACTTTTAATTTTCTTAATCTCTTTTGAACCAACTGTAATATGAAAATAAGGAGCTATATATTCAATCATGATACAACTTCGCCTCCTGGTATATCATCATCCTCAGCAGGAGAAGGTGGTAAACTAACCGATTGAGAATCAGAATAATAACTATAGCTATCACCTGAGAATCCGTTTACATCTGTTTCATCAGATTGTTCTAAATTGCTTCGTTCTTCCTTTTCTACTACAACTGGCTTGTACTGGACAAAATGAAGTTCGGCAAGAATTGTGTTATCTTTATTAGTATCTTTAGTTTTTAAATCATCAAAAACAACTTCTTCAATTCCCCAAGCAGAAGTTAATCTGTTAACCACATTATAAATGTAGGGTTTAGCATTAGAATCTGTATTTTGAAAAATACTTACTAACTTCTCTACTTTTTCATAACAATCAGTTTGATTGTCTGTCTGTAGTTTTAAAGTCAATGTTATCTTAGCATCATTATATCCTTGAGGCTGTTTTGAAGTTCCGCTTGCTCCTTTAATATCCACTTCATCAATTTTAATAGAGTTCTTAACAGACATATTTTGATAAACACCTGGTATCACCTTATCCCCTAATTTAATCAGCCCATAGTCATTAGTAATAACTTTCATAATTAACCACCTATTTCATCTTTGAATTTGCGTAATGCATCAACTAAATCAGTTGGTTCATTAACCTCTTCAACATTCAAATTAACATCACCCTGAATAACTATTTGGCTTCCAGTAGTACTTGTTGATTCTGTTTGCTGTTGCTGATCAGTGAACTGTGGCATTGAAATATTGCCCGTATCAGAACCTAAAATACTTGAAGCAAAATTAGAATCAGTTTTTGTGCCGTATTGAGCTTCGCCTGCTAACTTAGGTAAAGAAGGTATATCAGGCATTGTTAATTCATACATAGCATTTGCTTTTAAATTATCTAAACTAGGTATAGTTAAGTTTTCTACTACATATTGAGCCTTAGCTGATAAATTTGGTAGTGCTGGTAACTCAGGTAATTGCAAACTAGAACTTTTAAGAAAATTAGAAGCTTTACCTAAAACACCTTTCATCATCCCTGTTAAGCCAGATGATTTATTAACTCCAGAAGCCAAAGTATCAATTAAAGCTTTACCACTTTTAGTCAATGTGGATAATGGACCTTCTTTAGCATCTGAGAAAGGAAGTAAATTTCTAACTTTTTTTAATCCTGCTTGTACAGTTTCTTTAGGTTTATTAATAACTGATTTCAAACCATCTGTGAATGCATTCCATAATCCTGCACCTGATTTTTTAAAGGTTGTAAATAGACCTTTAACCCAAGTTAAAGTATCATTTAAAGAAGTTTTAAAATTAGACCAACTTAATTTAGGCAACTGGATAGGGGTTAATAAAAAATTCTTAAACCCTATAAAAGCATTCTTAATAAATTGAATCCCTGATGTAGTACTATTTTTAATACCTCCCCATAAATTAATGAAGAAAGTTTTAATAGCACTCCAATTTTTAATCACTAAAGCTGGCAAACCTATAAAAGGCATAAAGAAACTAACTACCATTAAAGCTTTATTAGAAGTATTATCAATAGTATCTTGAATCCAATTAAAGGCACTTACTACCATACTCACTGTGGAATTCCAAGCTCCTTGTAAAAATGCTACAACCTTATCCCAATTCTTCCAAAGTGCATATATTCCAGCTGTTAGTGCGGCAATACCAACTACTACCCAGGTAACTGGATTAGCAAGTAAGGCAGTGGTAAAACTCCAAACACTAGCAACTAAAGTTGGGATGGCATTAACACCAGCCCAAACTGCTTTTTTAGCCATCTGAACCAAGCCTAAAGCCATGCTTTTTAATCCATTAACTGCCTGCATAGCTGCTTGTTTCCCAAAGTTCCAAACTGATACTGCTAATTTTTTCATTGAAGTAGCAGCAGTTATGGCAGCTTGCTTGCCTGTTTGATAGATACTAATAGCCATTTTCTTTAAATTTTGAGCAGCTGATATAGCTGCCTTTTTAGCAGCAGAAGCCATATTGACCATACCAGTTTTGATTTTACCAAGTGCAGCATTTAATTTGCCATCCATTAAAGAACCCTTTAATTTTAAATATCCCTTCTTAACATGAAGGAAGCTTTTCCAACCATATCCAGCCATCATTGTAAAAGCACCCATGACTGTCATAATTGGTCCTACTATTCCTAAGATGGCAGTTGTTATTCCAGCAATCATCATTGCAGTTTTAGCTATAGTAGGATGTGCTTTCGCTATATCAGTTAGCTTTTGAATAAATGTTGTAACATTCATTATAGTTAAACTTAATGTTGGTGACACTTGTTGGCTTAAAGCCATTTTTAGTGCATCAAGATTATTAAGTAATATCTGCCATTGTTCATTAGGTGGTGCTTCCATTATTTTTTGAGCTTTAGCAGCTGCGTTTTTAGAATTCTTGACTTGTTTTAATTTCTTCTGTAAATCTCCAACTTCCCCACTTAATAATGAGATAGCCCGCAAGCCTTCTGCTCCAAATGCTTTCTGGAAAGCCATTTTAGTCTCATCTGACATCTTATTAAATCCACCAAACTGCTTTTTGATATTTTTCAATGTTCCTATATATGAAATACCACCATCAGCAGTTCGAGCTATTTCAAAGCCTAACTTTTTAGAAGCACTCATCATCTTACGCATAGAAGAAGCAAAAGCCGTTCCTGCCATACTCCCTTGCATCCCAGCATTATTTAATTTACCTAACACAACATTAAGTTCTTCAACAGAAGTTCCAAACTGTTTAGCAGAAGGAATAGCATATTTTAACCCTTCCTGTAATTGCCCTAGATTCTTTAACTGGAATAATTGCTGAGTCTTAGTTAGTATATCTCCTAGCCTGCCCATTTCATTAGTAACATTTGCTGTCTTATCACCTAAGTTATTATACATAGTAGCTACTAAATTAGCTGTTTGAGCACTATCTGCCATTGTTGCCTTTGCTACAGTTAACGCAGTTTCAGTAGCTGCTATTGCTTGTTGATCTTTTAATCCAGCAGAAGCCATCATGTAAGTTGTTCTAATATATTCTTGAGCAGAATTAGTATGAGCTTTAGACCATTCTACAGCCCTTTTTCTAGTATTAGCCAGTGATTTATCTATACTACCCATAGTAGATGTTGTCACAGTTTTTAACTTTTGCAACTCACTTTTTACTTGTGAAGCAGGATCTATAATGCTTTTTAAACCAAAACCCATTGTTGCAGCAGCTCCTGAAACAGCAGCACCAGTAGTAGCCATCTTCTGCCCTAAGTCAATAGTCTTTTGAGCATGATTCATATTATCCTCTAAATTTTGCACTGAACCAACCATTTCTCTTACTGGTCCTGTTAATTTATCTACTGCTGAAACTATTACTCCTAATTTATATATAGATTCCATTCCCATTTGTTGACAACACCTACCTTTCTGGGTATAATTTTAGTAAGATTTGTTTATACTAATAATAATGAGGTGATAAATTATGTTAGCTGCTCTTATAATGATTATTGGAACTTCTTTTGGTATTGGAGCTATTTTAGGAATTTTATACAGTATTATAAGATTTCTACCACCTGTCTTGTATATGATTTATGATTTAATTGTTACTTTCTGCAAAGCATTCAAGGAAGCTTAAGGCGAAGGGGTTTATTTTTTAAAAAGTTCTCCTATCGCCTTCATGAATCCTAATTTAATATTTTCAATTTCAGTTTCTTGCAAAAATAAAGACTCTGCTGCTTTAGTATAAAAAGCATCATCATCTAACTTGTCTATCTCACTTTGAGAAAGATTAAACCACTTTTTAATCAGTAGCTCAGATTGTGCTAAACCATTTTGTTTAATTAAATTAAACCGATCTACAATTTCTTCCTCGTAAAATTTTTATTGATTCCCACTAGGTCTTGTAATTCATTACCTAAAGCAACAATCAATCCTGGCTCTTCTTCGACCATCTTAACTACTACATCCTTTTCTGGATATACCAAACAGTCAAATACTAAATTATGCATAGCACGGTAGGCATCTGTCATAGCAGTTTTTAAATATCTTCCTAATTCACTTCGCCCTGGCTTCTTAAAGATGAATACCATCTCTTCGCCACCTTCAAAATCAACTTCCGCAGCAATTTCATAAATAGTGCCATACTGCTTCTTAAGGTTTTTAATCTTCTCTTCTAAAGTTACACCTTCCTGTTTAGCCTTTTTCTCTTTACCTTTCTTTTGTGCAGTCTTTTCTTTTTTACTCATTGTTGTAACCTCCTAATTTATTTTAGATTTAGTTTGCTGGTAAGCCATTCCATTCAATTGGTGCTAAAATAACAAAGTCTTTTTCAACATTAACTTTTTTATCCCCTTGAGAAGTAGAGGTTGAATTGGACTTAAATTTACACTTCGGCAGTTTATCAGTCGTAATTGGTTGGTCATCATTAGCATAACTAACTGTAATCGGAAATGGGTCTAAACCATATAAAGTCTCGCTGTTTTGCTTAACATAATCTACAAACTTCTCAAACTCTTCTCGACGAATTGTCAACTTACCCTCAGCAGAGTAGTTACCTTCTCCATAGCCGTATGGGTTAGAGCCCTTCCCATAATTAGCCTCAGTCTCTTTTTCATCACTGTACTCGATACTTTCAATAGCAATCATAGTCCCATAAGGTAATTTGATACTAATTGATTCCCAATCATAACTTTTACCATTAACAGACATATAACTTCCTCCTTTCATACTTAGCAAAACTTATATCAGGCTTTTCTAACCTGCTAAGAATGGATTATCATAAGAGATATCCCATTCAATTTCTCTCATAATCGCTAGTGGCACAATCTTGATTGTACCTTTTAGCTTAGAAGTAGATAGAATATTTTGGTCTAATGGAATAATAACTTGTCCTCCAGAAATTTCTCCATCATCAGCCATCGAGTTGATAGGCTGTTCAACATTGGCTTTGAAGTTAGAAACATCTTTAATCTTGCCATCATCTGTAATCTCAACTTCATCATGTTCAAATAACAATGATTTCTTTCGAGTAGCTCGGCAAGCTTTATCCATTGGTCTTCTCAACTCAACATAGGTATAATCTGACCCCTCTGGAGCCATCATGCGACCATTTGTAATATAAATTCCATCCAATCCTTCATACTGTCGGAAAGTAATATATCCCGCAGCATCTAATGCTTCAATATGACCTGAGTTAATACCCTGTGGTCTAATCTCAACTGCTCCTGGAATGCTTCCCTCCATAACTCTACCTGGAGAACGTCCCACATGAATACTACTTAATCTCCCTGCATATTTACCTGCTCCATTTCTTTCAATAATTTTTCCAAAATCAGCATCTGACACTTCTAATCTGCCCGCAACAACAGAAACTCTTGTTGAAGCAAAACTACTTCTTTCATCAACTAAATTTTGTACCCATGTATCAACATCTTCTCCTTCTGCTGGAGAATAAGCTTCTGCTATAATGTGGATAAATCTATAGTTTGCTTCTGCCTCAGTTGCTTTCGCATCTAGTGCAGCCCACATAGCTGAATCGCTTTCTCCAATCACATGAATAAATTCATATTCTAAATTAGATTCTAAAGCTACATCAATTGCATCTCCTACAGTTTGAACACTTGGTTGTGGAGCTTGAGTCTCAAACGTCCACTTATCACCCGACTTAAATGAATCACTAGGTGTTGTATCATCCTCAGAAAAATCTAAAGTAATACCTGCATTAACTATTTCATAACTGCCATCTGTAGGCACAGTTAATTTCGGCGAGAATATGTCTCCGCCATCAAGGCTATACTTAAAGGTTGCCTCATTAAGTGCCCCTCCATCTATAATCTCTACAATAACTTCATAAGAATCTAAAGGAGTTCCAGAAACCGTCATATCTCCTAGACCAGTATTATTAGCACCAGAAGTAACATCTCCTGTAGAACCTGAAACGCCTTGAGCTGCTTTAACTGCATAAACAGTTGTTGTTCCAGCAGAGAAAGAATCAAAGATAGCATTTACAAGTGGACCACTTCCTAATTCCTCAATTACCGCTTTTTTGTCACTGCTGGTAAAAATCATAAATTTATTATCCTCGCCTTGGGCACTAACTCCAACTTTTACGTGCAATCCTGACGGATCATTAACTGCAACTCCCAAAGCTCCATCTTGAATATTATGATTTACATTTGGTAATGACATCAATTAGTCCTCCTTTCTATTTATCTATTACTCATTCTGCCTTTTAAAAACGACTTCACTTTTTCTTTAAAATCACTCTCGCTAACTTTCTTGCCTTGCCCCCAATTATTTCTTTGCTTAACTCCAGCCATTACATAACCTGGTATATCATGCTTTTTAGCTAATTCTTCAATAGTAATCAGCTTTTCTTTTGTCTTAGATTTACTTTTCTTCGAGTTCTCTTTCTTCTTAGCCATGTTCTACCCTCCTAGCATAAATTATTCAATACTTCCTTCTTCTGGAGCTAAATCTACTAACTTAAATGTCTTGGTGGTGTAAATTCCACCTTCAAACTCTAAAAGTAATTCTCTAGCAACTTTCTTTTTTAATATATCGCCAGTTAAATGTAAAGAAGATTTATTAACTTCAATTTCTACTTTATTATTGTTGCTATCTTGAATCTTTTTATCTAGTGCAGCTAAGAATTTATTTCTTAATTCAGTTGCATCTGATTCCTCTTTAGCTACAAACAAAACATAAATATAGTTCGTAACCTTATAAACTCTTTTGGTGTAATACCTCATTTTATTCTCTAAATCATCTTCTTTACTTACTAATTCACCATCTGTTTCTAAATCTTCATCCTCAGAAAGATAGATAAAAGCAGCAGGAGTTGGAAATCTGTTACGACCTAATTTTTTAAGCCCCTCATAAATCTTTACATCATACTCCATGTTATTTAAAATATTTTTTAAATAATCTTTATATAATGAAATCAATTTTCTCCCTCCTAACTGCCTAAGTGATTATCTATCCTATCTTTAATAATGTGTTTGACCTCTACCTGATCTTCTTCACTAATACCTAAAAATGGTCTAGCAGGAATTTCAACCTTTTTCTTTTTAGCCCATCTGCCTCCTGCTTTAAAATGAAGGTAGTCAGCATTTTTAACTTTAATTTCTTTCCCTTGTTGATGAACTGCTGCATAAATAATATTACTTCCTACATCAGTTTTTTTGCTTGTTGCTTTGTAAGTGATAGAATTTTTCAGTGTTCCTTTATCACTTAAAGTTTTGCCACCTTCTGCTTTGGCTCGATGTGACTTCTCCCACTTATCTCCATCTGGACTTTCTTCATCTTTGAATCTATCCTTTGTTGCTTCAACTAAATACTCTCCAATTTCTTTATGAAGTCCTGTAAAGTTAAAATCAACTAATTTTTTTAAATCCTGATTAAACTTATTAAAATCACCTGTTAGTTTAATCCCCATTTAATCACCCCTTAAAGGGCTTTTTAAATATCTTTTAATTTCTCTGGAACATCCTCCAATTCTGAATCTTCTTGGTAAAAAGGATGTTCAGCAAAATAATCTCCATTAATATTAATCTCAATCTTATCAGCTATGTCTTGGGCAATTGTTTGCGGTGCATCTTCAATTACAGTTTTTAATTCTTTTCTTAACTCCTCTGTCTTATCCAATTCTTTAATGCTTTTAATCTGCTGATAAATGCTTACACTCAAATGAGCACAAAATAATATCCCAACTAAAAGCCAAACTATATTGCCTAAAATAACTAGCAAAGAAACACCTCCTAAAAACCTTGCAAACTATCTCGTGAGAAAACTCGGTCTTGACTAACAACTTCTATAGTATTGTCCGCCTGTGGAGAAGAAGCACCAATAGTCACTTGACCTTTAGCTATCTTCTCCAATAACCTCATAGCATTCTTGTGTTTGCGGATAATGTCCTGTTCACTTTCTTCATCAATACCTCTATCAGAAAACAGCTCATATACAACTATATCAACTGCTATTTTATTAATAACTTTAGGTACTGGACTAAGTGGAACATCATACCTCTTTTGCACATAAGAATTAATTAGAGCAGTTGTATCTTCGATAATCCCATCAACTTTAGTGGAATTAATTTGAGTATCATCAAGACCGCCATCAGTTGTAATATCAATTATAGTTTCTTCTGAATATCTTTCTAATAAATCATCTAGAGTACAGTACATCAGTTACCACTCTTTTCTGCACTTCTTATTTTTTCTTTCCCTTGCTTTTTCCTTTGCCTTTACTTTTCTTTTTCTTTTCTAACTTCTCAACAACTAGCATAGGCTCTGACTCTAGCTGTTTAAGTTCTTCCTTGCTAAATTTATCACCAGGATACTCTTGGGGCTTAGAAGAGTGAGCTACACCACATCTTCTAAAACCCTCTTTTTTTGATGTAATACGGATAACATCCGCCATACGCTTGTCCACCTCCTTAATAAACCTTTCAAACCCCTTTTAAATTTATTCAATTTGATTTAAAAAATATTTTACCTATAAATATACTCTTTGCCTGTCTAATCCTTCTTATCGTCTTTCTGTGGCTTTTGTATATATAAAGAATAACTGGTTATAATAAATAGGTTACGCTAGATAAGGAACAACCAATAAGTCAGCAGTGCCTTTCCATTTGTTAGTTGCACCATTAGCATCTCGGTCTGCTTCTAATATCTCTTTTGCTGCACCTTCTAAACTAGGTGGAACTACCAGTAAGTTAGGTTTGATATTCAGTGGTGTTCCTTCTTCATCTTTAAACTCCATCATAGCACCACGAGCAGACTCATAATTATCAGCAGTTAAATCCTGCTTGCTACCATAAGCCATTTGCCAAAACCCATAACCTACGTTACCTCTATAATCGACACCGTATAAATATTCTTTGTTCATAAATACATGGTCATCATCTGGTTTTGTCTTAGCTACAAACTCAGGCTTTTTTCTTTCTTGGAAGATTAATGGCTTTAGAGCATGGGTAACATCAAGCAAGAACCAAGGTGTGCCAGTTCCTCCGCCAGTATTGGAAACACTTTCACCATTTACTTCATGGTCACTATCAAAGAAATACTGACCATCATAACAAGCTCTTTCAAAACCTTCCTTTAACAATTTAAAGATTAATAGATCAGGATGTTCTTTAGCTGCTTTACCCATTTCTGAAACCATAGGTTTATAAACACCGTAAGCATCATCCTCAATATCATCTCTATCTACTCCTACAGTAGATTCAAAAGACTTATTCTTAATACTATAACCATGAGCAGCTAACTGTTTAACATTTCTTTCTCCAATCCACTCTTTTAATCTTGGGAATCTACCAATCCAAGCATAATCATTCTGCTTAGTGGTTGATGGAACTTTAGTTGCTACTTCTTCCCAATAAGTATCTGACTCCTCGAAGGACTTATTAAAGGTGACTTTAAAACTTCTATAAATTGAAGCTAATACTGCACTATTTACTAACATACTTTCAACTCCCTTATTCTGATTTTATTTAGTCAATCTTAACCCAAACCTTATTACTTTCTACATCAAAAATATTTCCTGCTTTGATGTCGTTAGTCACTGAGCCAACTAGACCAACAGTGATTGCATCTACAATATAACAATCGTCTCCAATGTCGCTTTTGCTAATACTGCCATCATTCTCATAACCAAAGACACCTTTGCGAACTTTTACATCCTCCCCTTCGGAAGAATAATCTTCTGACCTACCAACAACCTTTAAATCTACTGAATCAGAAGCAGGTACTGCCTCGCCACTGGTGTTGATAGCTGTCATAGTCCCTGCATAGATTGTAGTATCAGCAGCAGGTGTTAAAACTAAAAACTCTCCACTACGTCTTGGTGTATTTCTATCAGATGTTACTGGCACTCTTCTCACCCCTTTCTAAAATAAGTATTATTCTGAATCCCCATACTTTTCAAAGTCCTCTTCACTAATACCCAACTGTTTATTTACAATAGTCTGCACTTCACTAGTCTGGCTTTTGGTCTTAGTCTTTAGATCAAATTCTTCTCCATCATCTACTGGAACTACTTGAGGAGCTTTATTAATGAAAGTTTTGAATCCTTCTGGATCATCTTCGGCATAACTTTTAGCCCATTCTTTTTGAGCAGGAGTAATCTTGCCTTCCTTCATTGCTAATTGAACTAATTCATCTCTTTTGCTTCTTTGCATTTCTTGCTTTAGCTTATTAAATTCTTCTACACTTACCCCAGTTACAGTACTCTGTTTTAGAGCATGGATAGTAGCTACTATCTCTGATTGACTAGCTCCTTCTTCTAAATCCAAAGCATCCAGCACCTTACTATTGACTATTTTAGTTTCTTCTTGTGATTCTCCACCTTCTCCAGTTTCTCCATTACCAACTTGATTATTGCCACTTTGTAAATCCTTTAAAGCAGTCATCACTTCTTCTTCTGTGGCATCTTCTTTTAAACCTAGAACTTTAATTAATTCTTCTTTGTTCATTTCTTCTTCCTCCTTCATTCCAAAATTATAGTTTTTATTAACTATCGGCTCCATTCCATCAATGAATGGTTTATTGGTTAAAGCAGCAGAGTGTAGTACATGCGGTCTATTCCAACCTTCTTCATCTTGATGGGAGGATAATAAAACTGGGGAAAGATATTTATATTCCTTGTTTTCAATATATTCTTTACCCCGTTTAGTCCATTCAACCTTGGCATATAGACCTTCATCCTCTTTATTTATTAGTTCTCTAATCCATCCTGCTGCTGGAGCTTCTGTACCATGTAGTGTTTGGTGCTCATAATCAATCACACAATCATTCTCTTCTTGAGCAAAGTTCTCAATTATCTTTACTACATCTGCTTTAGTAACTCTAAATTTTCCTGATGGATGGTCTGTCCAGCTACCTAAAGGTATTATTTGAATCATCTCTGGTGCTTCTCCACCCTCCAGCTCTCCTTTGAGTATAATCGGAGTTATCTTCATTCTCTCTCACCTCGCTCTTGTTTGAATTTATCACTTAAACTTTTGGGATATTTGCTTAAATCAGGTTCCCACGTACCTAAAGCAGGATTAGTAGCCCAACCTTTATCAGGAGCTACTTTTTTGCCACTTGAAGGCATTCGAGGTATTTCTTCTGTTACTTCTAATCCTCTTCGTTCTAAATCTCTAGCTGAGCGAGAACGAACACCGCAACGACATTGGAAACCATTGGGAGGATAATATGTATCCCAAAAGGGGTCATCATATCTTTTAACAACGCCATCAAGTTGTTTGTGGCTTGGTCTTGTCTTGTTATCATTAATAGCATCATACTCCCAATAAGGTCTATTCTTTACAACCTCTGGGTCGGTTTGTTGCTTAAATCTTCCTGCACTAAAATTCTTTTGGATATTAGTGCGATAGATATTCTCAATCCTATATGCTTTAGGTCTCTCTTCTTTAGACCAACCTTTTTTAGCAAATAATGAATCAACATTTTTTTGGAACTCTCTTAGTGGAGTACCTTCCTCCATTACTTTATTTAGTTCATTCCAAACATCATTTAAAATATCTAACTTGCTAACACCAGCAACTGTAAAAGCTTTGTTCTTGCACTCTGCGGTTAATAAATTATATTGTTCAGGAGTTAGAGCTACTGTTTTACTAAAAGCCTCAATCGCTTCTTCAAAAGGCATAGTTACAAGGTCTTTAATCTCCATCTTCTACTGTTGACCTCCCATACAAGTCTGCTACAAAGAATGCTCTAGCAGTTAGCTCTTCTAACTCCTGAGTCTCTAGATCATCATACAGTTCAAATAATTTTTCTTGGATTTCTTCATAAGAATCAGCCTTTAAAATCACTTGTTTAATATTTTTAATGTAATCTTCATAGACTACTTCTGCTTGCTTTCTAGTATTAGCAATTAAGTTCTCTACTTGCTCCTGTTGGGGAGTAAAATTGTTATCTGCTGATAAAGAAATCAAATTTTTAGGTTTTTGTTTCATCTCTACAGAGTTATTTCCAGGGGCAGTAACTACTTTTTCTCCCTCTTTAGGCTTTGGAATACCAAATTTTTTATGAATATGGTCTTCACTAATCCCTTGAAAGCCCATTTGAACTAACTTATCATATACATTAGCTAGCTGTTCTAAATCCTCTGATTTATAGACATTAACTTTAAACGAGGGGGCTGACTCTCTAACTACATCCCAACCAAAGTTAAAACCTACTAAAGGCTCTATTAACTGCGATTGAACAGTTGAAGCTAAACTGTCTGCATCTGCTTCTCTTAAATCCTGCCTTACCATTTCATGAACTTTAGCAGCTGAATAAGTTCCAGTTCCTCCAGTAGTGTCAGTTGTTAATGTCTGACCTAAGATACCTTTTGACATTTCACGATTACAAAAGTTAGCTAGTTTCTCAAAAATATCCCCTTTAGCACTAGAAATTGCCTCAATAAATTCTATCTCAGTATCTTTAGAAATTATTCCTGCTGCATCACTGCCTAAGCTTCTGATTGCTTGAATTAAAGCTTTTTTATCATTTTCAGAAGCACCAGGAGCATACTTTCCAAGCCTTAACGGCATTCCATAAATCTCTGTAAAGCTAACCCAATCCTTGATATCATAATTTTTAAAGAGATACATCCAAGCACATATTTTTAAAATACCTGACCTTAATTGGCTTCCGGTTTTAACACTAGGCTTATGATAGATAAATTTATAAGCTGGTAATTCTTTGCCACTAGGTGCATCATCTGTAATAATTTTAGGCAGAATTGAATCATAAAATGTAAATCTTTTATTCTCGATACTTTTAAGTTTTTTTACAATTGCTTGCCCTTGATTTATCTGCCAGTTGATTTCCTGAATTCTAAAACCTTTACCTACTGCTTCTAATAAATCTTCTAGATAATCTTCAAAGTTAGGAATATTCTTTAATTGATTTTCAACAAACTCTGCAATCTCTTTATCCTTCTTGTCATCAGAAGCAGCAATAACTTCCCAAGTTGCATTAGAACCTAATACAGATTTCTTCCTGATTTGAAAACAATTAAAAAGATGTAAGTCTTTACTTAACATTTCCTCAAAAAGTTCACTTTGGCGTTGAATATCGCCATTGTCAGCTTCTTTAAAAATCTTAGCCAACTTTTGAGGTGTCAGTCCTTCGGAAGGGTAATTTGAGTACCGATCTCTAATTGATGCAACTGCAATTTCTCTAGTATCAGGCTCTTTAGTTGATTTTAATTCTCTTCCATATTGATCTACAATCTTACTCATTAATAAGTCCCCCTTCCTTGAAACCTACGTTTTGATACTGATTCATACTCACTCTCTCCACTTCCAATGCTCATAGCTAACTTATATGCCCCTTCTAATGCGTCGGGTCCATCATCATTAGCAGCCATTGGGAAAAACTTTAATTGTTCTAGTAATGTTTTGTGTTGTTCGTTAAATTTAATATATTTGTTCTTGATATGAGGCTGTAAGGTTTGAATCCTCATTTCTTTATCTGAAACTTGATTGACTTCTTCAATAGGTAGATATAAATTTTCTTGGGCACTTCTTTTAGCCAACTCTTCTTTCAAAAACCATTGGAACTGATTTGTCTCTGCCCCTAACTTAGCAACCCCCTTGCCATAATCACGTCTTAACCTCTTTTCTACCTCAAAAGTATCAGTAATGATTATATCAGGATGTCTTTTTTCAATGGAAGCTTCGACTACATAGATATAACCTGTGATGATATGTTTAGCCAACACAATAATAGTTGAGTAGTCACTATCTTTATTCTTACCTAGTGAAGGATCTATGAACCCAACAAATATAAAACCATCTGAAAAGTCAATTTCTGCTGGATTATAGTAATCAAGCCATTCTTCGTTAAATAACGCATCATCTGGGTCAATTGGTTCGTTTTGAATTTCAGAGTTAAAAGAAGCTTCCCCTTCCGTTAACTTATCAACCATTAAATCATAATAACTATTCTTCTCTTCCCAGAGAACTTCAACGCCTTCTAGCATTTCTTCTTTGAATTGCTCAAAAAAGTGCAAGGCATCTTCTTCACGTTCTGGATTGGATAAATCAGTAAATATCTCTTCCCAGGTGTCCCACATGCTTTGATTTTTAGAGAATGATAAGACACCTTTATACTTAACGCTTCTATAACCTGGGTTCTCTAAGATATTAGCAAGTAATGAGTCGTAGTGTAGAATAGTACCTATATAAACAATATCAGTGTAATCATCACCAGCTTTAGAAACTGCTTTAAAGAACCAATTAGATAATTTTTTACGCTGTTCAGGAGTTTTTACATTCTCATCATTCTCAATATCATCAAGAACTACTAAATCAGGTCGCCAGTTTCTATGCCTTCTACCTCTGACTTTTTTTCCTGACCCAATACCTTCAATTTTAATATTAGTGCTAGTTGTAATTGAATCTTCACGCCATGTTTTGCCTTGTAACTCTCCAAAATCTTCTTGGACTGCTTTATTCTCTTCTAATTCAATCTTGATGTCGCTTAAAAACCCTTTTGCTTGGTCACTTGAATCAGAAAGAATCAAAATATAATGTTTATATTCATATAAAATGGCGTGTAAACTATCTTTGAAGGTAAAGGTAGTACTTTTAGCATGACCACGAGGTGCTGCAATCGCACGATTAGAACCATTTAGCCCAGCAAGTTCTTTAGCAGCATTTTCATCTTCTGGGTTCTTGCCCTTTAATACTGCTTCTTGCCAGATGTCATCTAATTCTCTGTGAAAATCAGGTGACTTTCTAACAAAGTAGTGTGGAAAATAAGCTCTTCCAAAGTATTCAAGGTCAATTGCCCCTAGTTTTCGCCTTAAACCATTTTCTCCAGTAAGTTTTGTTCCATCATGATACTCCTGGAGAAGCTTTTTATGCTCTTTGCTGCTTCCTCGCTTAAGATATTTAACTAGTAATTCTTCAACATCTATCTCCTGTTCACTATTGTTTATATAGTCAGTATCCTCTACTAACTCAGTTATTAATTCAGCCACCTTTACCACCTAATTCTTAACGGCTTCTTTGCTTTTATCCACAAGCCTTGTTAGTTTTTGCATTAACTCGGAATCGGTATTAATTTCTGATTTTAATTCTTCTTTAATCTTTTGGACAGCAGCTTCTACACCTTCGTTATATTTTAGCTTGACTCTTTCACGTCTGGTAGCAGAGGATTCAAGTTTTGATAAGACATTCATCAACTTAACTAAATTTGCTTCTTTTAACTCTTTCCCTGCATCTACCTTCATTAAAGTTTCCATGATTAATTGTACTGACATTTGAGAAGCTGCTTCATACATTTCTGTTGCAGGTCTATCAGCAGATTCTTCAACAATTGTTTTGGCTTGGTCTTTAACTACCTTTAATCGTTCTAAACGAGAAAGAAAGTCTTTCCCATACCTACCTACTGCTGATTTTGAGATTTCATATCCTTCTTGCTTAATCATGTCAGTTATTTCTCGATAAGTCTTGCCAGCGACTAACTTTTGATTAACTGCTTCCAGTAGTTCATCGGGCAACTCTTCTCTTACCTTGTGATGCTTCCTTCTAAAAGTCATAAAATCACCCCTGGGTCAGGGTCGATGTTCCCTTCTATAAGGTCTATTCCTTTTGAAGTTAACTTAACTAAATTTCTTGAAATATCATATTCAGGAATTTCAGCTGTATCTTGAATTACATATTTCTTTTCTGCTAGATAAGTAATTAACCCATTAACCTTAGCAGGAGAGATAGAGTACTGGATGTCAGTAAGAATCTCACTAATTAAGTGATCCCCTGTCGGTTGCGGGTAATTCATATATAAAATTTTTAGTATTCTGCCTCTAATCTCTTTATTTTGATTGCCATTAACTGCTTTTTTCAACTCTATCACCGCCTATCACTTTGGATAATGCCTTGTTCATTTCACTTATTTCACTACTTACATTGTCTATTTTAGAATCAAGATTGCTAATTGCCCGTAAAAAATCATCACGCATAACAAATTTACGGGGCATATCAGCTCTATCATCTGCAATTTCTTTTTTAAGTTCATCAATTTCTCTTTCGTGCTCGTTGATATCTTCTTTGATTGTTGTTCTTAAATCATGGAGAAGATAACCAACTATTCCTAATAAAACTGAAAATATAGAAGTGACAATAGTCACTACTATGCTAGTTTCCATTGCTACCACATCCAATCATGTTACCTCTCCTTCCGAACCAATCTACCTAAAATCTTCTTGTCGGCTATCGTGATTTTTTGATACTCTCCCCGCAATTACTTCAAAGGATTTCCCTCCTACATAGCCTCCAATCATGATTTTAATTATCTGCCACATATCAGGTGGTATCTTAAGCATTACTTTGACATTAAAAAATGCTTCTGTATATGGAGCAATAATATAATTATTTGCTATGATAAAAGTAAAGACTAAGGCAGTGATTGGTCGCCAATTACTGGTAAGGAAGTGTTCTGACTTTGCTTCTGTTACTAGAACATCCCTTTTGGCTTTTAGTTCTTCTTGTTGAACTTCTATCATTTGAGAAGTCAATTCATTCTTTACTTTTTCCATTTCTTTTTTTGCTCTCATTTTTTCCTCTTCGGAAGTATTAATGTCATCAATAATGTCTCCTACTGGTTTGATAGTATTAGAAACTATCTGACCAATTTTATCCCACATAATTTCACCACCTTGTTTAGTAGGGCAGGTGGAGCAACCCTGCCTATATTATTGTGTGAATATTGTTGTCGCCTGCTCCCCAATACTCCAAAATCTATACCAATTAAGAAGGTATTTGACTTAAGTTATTTTAATATAAGCTGAATTGCCTTAGATAAAACAACTACTAGACCACCAATAACTGTTACTAAAGAATCAATTAAATCAGCAGTGTGCTTTTTAGGATTGAAATAATCATAAATTTCTTTCCCTACTGCAATAACAGTAACTAAAACTAAAGTCCACATAGTTGGTATTGTTAATAATAGGCAACCAGCTGCAATGCCTACTCCAACAATAAAGTGTAATAGCTTGTCCTTTTTAATAAGTTTAAAAATCTTTCATCACCTCTTTAAATACAATTTAAAGGCTGTTTATAATACCTGGGGTAGAGTTTCTATCTTTTGATACTGTCTGCTTTTATCTCTCCACCACATTGCTTTTTTGCCAGTCTGTAAAGTTCTAATATCTAAGTGCAGACCAGGGTTATTCCAAAAAGGATAAACTCCAATACCTGTAAAAGGAAATCTAATAGCTGCTAAAAACTGTTCTTGCCAGCTAAGTGCTGGAACATATAAATCTACTGCATTACCTAAATAATGCTGACTATTAGGTGAGTGTTGACCTTGTGTTCCATAATTAATTCTGACAGGTCGCCCTAAATATTCTCGGTATTGGTCTAATAGATAAATTAAACGAGGGTTTATCTTTTCTGGGTCGCCCCAACAAATTTCGCCTAAATCATTCTTTTCGCTTTTGCGGAAATGTTGAACTTGATAAGGCTCACCTTTAAATTGGATTGTGTTCTCATCTAACCACAACATATTTTTTCACCCCCAAAAAATTAAAAAGCCTCAACGATGAATTAATCATCATTAAGGCTATGATACTACATTATTTTGTTGTAGTCTGTTGAGTAATTTCATTAATTTATTGCAATAATTCATTGTAGAATTTCAAGCACTATTTTACTCTTTTGTGAAATCAAATATATTGGTTTGGTTCTCATTCATCTGCTGTTGATGTACGATTTGTCTGACTCGTCTTTCAGAGAGGTTGTATTTACGAGCTAGCTCTTGATAGTTTTCTCCAGTAAACTCTCTAAAAATTCTTTTATCTCTCAGTGGTTGAATGGCACAATCTAATTTAGGGAAATAAATGCTACTACCTTGAAATAATATAGCTATTGTTAAGGCGGTATCTAAATCTACCTTGAGAGCAATTACTTGATATGGTTCAGGTAAATCATCTATATCAATATCTTCTTTATATTCCTTAATTAAAGTCATCAAACCCCTCCTTAGTCATTACGCTCCAACATTGCTTTTAAGCCCTCGATTACTTGGGATGCTTCTTCTTTAGTCTGTGCCCAGGGCTTTCCTATCTGCCTTCTATTAAAACCTGTTCTCCTTTCGGTTTTATGCCAGCCTAACTTATTATATAAGTCTTTAATGTATTCCTGCTGGGCAGGAGTAACTGTATTTCCAGATGTATTATTAGCTGTTTGGCTTCTTCTGGAGTTTTTGGCTGCTCTTTTTGCTGTTGATTCAAAACCCATTTTGTTAAAGCAATCAATTACTGCTTCAAATCCTTCATAATCTAAATCAACTGAGGAGTAAACCCCTGCTTCTCTAAATAATATGTCTCTGTATTCATCATCATTTAGCCCCAGTTCATTTTTAGCTACATGAATTAAGGCAATCTTTTTATTGCTTATCACTGTGCCACCTCCTTAATTAAAGGCAGCCTTAAAGACTGCCTTTATAACTGGTTATGTTACTAACTGGTCTTATAATAAAAGTTATCTGATTCTACTTTATCAATCCCAGCAGATTGAATTTCTTGGTCTGAATAATTCTTTAAAGCTCTTTTATCGACCTTTCTAACTGTCTTAACATTAATGCAATCATTCATGCCTAACTCTCTTAACCTAGCTAAAATTTCTTCTTCCTTCTCTTTAGGAACTTCTAGCCTGATTGATTTTCTATGTCCTACAGTACCAAAGTTGAGTTGTTTAGATTTACCATCAAAATCTTCTCGGTTATCAGCAACAAATTCTTCTAATTCTTCAGCTAACTTAGCAATCTTATCTTCCAGTGGTGCTAAATCCTCACCATATTCTGCTTTAGCTTCAGCAATTATTTCCTTCATTTCATTCTCGACCTTTTTCTTCTTAAATTTTAACTCTGCTAATTCCTTAAGTGTCTGATCTGCTTCTTTCCAGTCTGTAATTTCTTCTGACATGCTATCTCTCCTTTATAAATTATTTTGAGGGTCGTTTAAGAACTCTTCTAGGTCTGTGTAATTTTCTTTTAAATACTCAAATACAATCTCATTATCCACCTTGAGACACCTCCTTAAAAAGGATTGGTTTCCCTTCCTGGTGAAGATTACTTATGGAAGGGAGGGGTTTAATATGCCTTCAACTGGTGAAAAACCAGGTAAAGGAACTTATCGGTGCAAAATGTGTGGTAGATATATTAAATTAGATGATGATTCTGACACGCTACCACCATGTCCTGAATGTTCCTTTACTGAATTCAATCAATCTTAGTGGTTATGAACTCGTGGATTGAGTGTTCATCATAACCAAAGAGTTTGCCTAGTATCCAATGGTCAAATTTACTATCAGGAGTCTGCTGCAAAGTCTTGATTACTTCTAATATATGAGGGTATTTATATATCCAAAGCGTTTGCCACCCCTCATAAAGTTCCTCGTTATAGGTGAGGAGATTTTCCTGTTCTATAAACTCTTTAATCTCATCTAAATACCTATCTTGAACAGCGAGTGTTGCAGCAGGCTTCCCCCTATTGACCATGTAACAATAAGCTTCTGCTTGCCCTTTTAGAAATTGACTCATATAACCACCTTATTTTGTTTAATGTTCCTGCTCTAACTGGTCAGATACGTTCCTTAATGCTTTGAAGAATGCACGCCTGAACTCTTGATTTGCCTGTTGAGGATTCTTCTGTTCTAGCTTAGTTACTCTATCCTCTAATTGTTGTAATTTCTGTTCTACAGTGTCACTCATAGTCTAGCCTCCTATTTATTGGACTTCTTATTACCCTTCTTCTCTTTGCCCCATAACCTAACATTGCCCCGATGTTGCAAGTAATTAATCTCTTCTTTTGCCATTTGTTGCACCTCTTTTCTAATCAATTATTTTCAAAACTATGGCAGGACCTTTTATTTCGGGTTGTAACTTATTATGTGGCTCTACTGTAGCTGATTCTACACCTTCACGCTTTTTTAGTTCTTCCACTAAGTCTTTAGTTGGGATGCTCATTAGAATCTTTTCTTTTGGCAACTTTACTGCTATTGGGGGTAAATCAACTTCTACCCCTGTTATCTCTTCTTTCTCTTCTTCAATTTTAATTGCTTCTCCAGTGCTAGAACTTATAATTTCATCTGCCATCATTTTTCACCTCGCTTTCTAGCCTGTCATCATCAGGGTAGGTGGGCTAATTCCTACCGACTGGGCAGATGCCCAGTTTCGACTTAAGGTTTTTTAAACTGGTTTATAATCTTGAACTTAAGCTCTTATCTTTAAGAGGTCTGCTTTCGATTTTAAAATCTTCATCTAAAGTCTTTAAGGTATAAGAGTTATAAACTTCATATTCTGGTGCAGCAAGCCTTCCTCTATTTCTGACTAATCTTTCTTTAGTGCCATACTCAATGCCAAAGAATAAGGTACTAATTTCTCTTTTGGCTCGCTGATCTCTAATGTAAGAACAAACTTTAGTCCAGGCATCGACTATTTCTTTAGGTGGTTTATTATCTTTAGTCACTGCTATCACTTCCAAAACCTTTAGCCAAAGGACTTATGCCTGTAATCTCATAACCATTTTTCTTAATTCTCCTGATTAGTAGCTGATTGTTGGTTCTTAGTAGCTTGCTTAAGAGATTCATTAGCACTCACCCCTTTAAATGCTCTAATAAGAGCTTGTGCCATATTTCTAGCAGCAGTTGCTAGGGAATTAAATAGAGGTTGAAATATCTGGCGGTACTGTAATTTAGTCTTTAATAGGATTAGTTTCTTATGTTCTGTTGGTTGTTTACTCTTTAGAGCTTCTCCAATAGTCATCATTAGTAACGCCTCCTTATTGGTTGTTAATTAAGATGTCTTTAAGAACATAAACTGTCTGTTTAAAAGCAACAACTCTACCTAAATAACGACTTTTTAAAAGTTCATCAGTGGTTGTTTCGCTCTTTTTGGAGTACCGTTCAGAAGCTTGCTGTAAGTGGCAGATTAAATTGCTTAGTTCGGCAAAGATTCGAGCCTGCTGACTGGTTTGTAATAGAGCAAAGAGTAAGAAACCTAAGCTACCTCCTGTAATCATACCTGCTAAAAATTTAAGCATCTTTGACCTCCTTTCATGGAAGGGCAACTAAAAGTTGCCCTTTTAATTATCCCTGTAAGATTCTTTCTGCTTGTTTAAAGTGGTCAATTTCGATAGAAGTTCCTTTGTTGTAGGCTAATGTCATGGCTAGAACTAGGTGCTTGACCATGTATCTAAACCCCCCGTAATCATTAGCCTTTTTTTCTAAAAAATCAATCATCTCGTCAGCAGGTTCTAAGACACATTCTTGAGCTATTTTTTTAATATCTTTGCGGCTTTTTTCTCCTGAAATTCTGCGTTTGATTCCAATGCGACTAAAGAACTGGGCGAATTCTGCTCGCTTATCTCTCATTTCATCTAATACTAGTGGGTTACCAGCTAAGACAAGTGAGATTCTTGCTCCATCATAGATTGCTCGAACTGTTTCTAGAGAACTGTAAGTAAGATGCTGGGCTTCATCAATGATAATCATTGTACCACTATCAGTTAGATGGTCGATTAAGGCTCTTTGCTTAACTGCTAATTTACCTGATTCTTTCTTTCCTAGAGCATGTAATAGCTCGTCCAATAGTGAATTAGGAGACCGCAAAGCTGGAGAAGCACTAATAAAGACTACATTATGATTTTCTTTGCTGTATTTCTTTAGGGTCATACTCTTACCAATGCCTGGGTCACCAACAATTACACCAATATCATCATTTAGACGGCAGAAACTAAGAACTGTTTTAATCTCTTGGGCTATCTCGGTATCAACAAAGCCTGGTTTCTTAGGAGTATCAAGCTTCTGCTGTTGAAGGTTCATGTACTTCTTGACCTTATCGCAGATATTTGATATACTTCCTTTATAAGTTCCGCTAAGGAACTGGCTTAGTGCTGAACCAGATATTCCAATTTCACGAGCCACCTGGCTTTGTGATTTGTTGCTCTCTTCAATGTAGCGGGAGAGAGCTTGTTTAACTTTTTTTACATCGGAGCCTCCTTGAGGCTCTTTTTTAATTTGCTTAGCATTTTTCATGGTTATCATCCTCCGTTTTAGTTTTTAGATTAACTTCAATTACATTCTGATTAACGCCAATCTTGATTAGATACTTAGTAAATCCCTGCTTAGTAAAATCAATTCTTTCAATCTGCTTAATATCTTTAACTCTTAACTCCCCAGTAGGTTCTGTAAATCCTAATTGCTTATCAGATTGCTCTTCGATCTTATCCAGCAACCTAATAACTTCTTCTAATTTGATACGCTTAAAGGCAATTCCTGAAATGCGACCTCCATCAAAATCCTGTTTAACATAATCAATCTTGGGTTCTTCCTTTCTATCAGGGAGGAGTAATTTTAAGTAACTATTTACACCCTGTTTTAACTGGTTGAAGGTGGGTTCTTTAATCTGATAGTCCCCATCTTTAATAACCTCTGCTAGTAATTCAATCCTGCCAGCTAATTCTGTTCTATCATTCATCATTCTACTAGGCATTTTATCCCTCCTTAAAAGGTGATTAAGCAAAGTTTAAAAGCTGTTTAAATTTATTTAGCTACCTTTTTAGACTGTTGGTTTTGCTTTAACTGGTCTCTAAAATGAGGGTCGTTATAAACTATTTCTTTATACATGGCTGCTAAGTTATTATCTAGCCTATCAATAGTTCTATCGCTTAAGTTGGTCTGCTCAATAACATCCTGCAAGAATTTGATTCTAGCTACTAAATCTTTCTTGCGTAGTCCACTAGCTACTTTTAAATCTGACATATTAACACCACCTCTTTAATGTTGAATGATTGATTCTAAAGTAATAGGGTCAATGCTGATTGTTGCAGTAGTATAGTTCCACTCTCCAGTAAGTTTAGTTCCACACTCAGGACAATCTTCTAGACGAAACCCTGGAAAGACTGTAACTAAGTGATTGCAATTGCTACAAAACTGCTCTAAAACTGAGACTTCTAACTGGCTGTGTTTTCTCACTGGCTCACCTCCTTTCAAAAGGTTTTTCTACCCTTCCTGCTGAATATTAAAAAAACAGGAAGGGGTGATTACATATGGATAATGATAAGCAAATTAATCTAGATGATATAAAGAAAGAGATTATTGAAGAGTTTGAAACTAATCATCTAGATAAATTCACTGGTGTAAATAAGGAAATTATTAGTACTTTAATTCTTCTTTCTGCTAATGTTTCTAAAAGATTCATTGAAGAGTATCTTAAAGAATCAAATAATCAGTAAATCACTTGTCTAGTTCTTTAGATAGTTGTCTTAAAGCCTGTACAAGTGATTGGTTTTCTTCTTTACTTGGCTGTTCTAGAATTCGCCCTTCTAGTTCAGCCATTCTCTTTTCTAATTTACTTACTCTTTCCTTTAGAGCAATAAAGTCTTTATCATTGGACATTTATCTGCACCTCCTTTTAGCCTGTCATCATCAGGGCAGGTGGGCTAATTCCTACCAACTGGGCATTAGCCCAGTTTCGACTAGTTTAAAAATCACCCATAGCATCTTGTAGGTCTTTTAAGTCTTTTTTGCGTTGTTCTTCTTCATCAACTGGTTGTTGCTGCTGGTTCTCAAATAGCTGATGAACTTCGCTCATAACCTGTTTGCGTTCCTGATCAGGAAGGTCTTGGGTCTGTTCTTCTAGCTTTTTAAGTGATTCTCTGATGTCTGTTTTGTGCATACGAACTACATTAGGAGAATCAAGTGCTTCTTGTCTAGCTCTTTCTTGGTTCTCTTTTCGCTTAGCTTCAAGATAATCTTCCATTGTAAATTCTTTGGATTGAGAGATATATTCTTCATCTTCTTTAACTTTATTTCTGATGTTATTACGCTTACGCTTGAAGTCTTTCATTGACTGTTCATCAATGCCTACAAATTTGTTTTGCTGAACTAGTTGAGCGGTACATAGGAACTTATCATCTAAATCACAGATATAGACTTGGGATAGGTCTTCGGGGTCATATCTAACTTGTACTTTTTGACCGCTGGTAGTGATTTCTTTTAGTTCATCACTATAATAGTTAAGACCATCCATCTTGATACCATTACGACCAACCACTCTAGTTCCTTTAACCTTAGTTAGTAAGAAGGTTAGTTCTCGTTCACTTACTTTTCTAACTTCATTAATGTTTTCTTTCCAAACTGTATGTGGTGTTTTACCTTTCATACCTTTACCATTTTGAGGTGTTTCGTGATAGACTACTTCTAACCAGCTTGAAAAGATGTCTTGTAATTCTTCGATGGTAATGAGCTTGTCCTTGTTATTGAGTACTTCTTGTAATTGCTCTGGAGCATTGGAAGGACAATTACCACGATAACTAGGGAACATCTTGTCAAAATGATTGTGGAAGTCCTGAAATTTACGCTCAATTGGTTTTGCTCTGGCATTATAAGGGTTGGAGAAATGGGGCTGAACATCAAGAATCTCTAGCATTGATGTTGCTTTCCACTCCTCAACTTCTATCTGTTGTTTACTGCTGTTGATTCGCCCACCTGCAAATTGATAGGCTCTGTAATCTTTACCATTATCAATATAAACATGGTCTGGAATTCCATAATCTTTACAGGCATCTGCAAAGCTGTGCATGATGGTGTTTAGATTAGGGCTAAAAGATAACCTGTAACCAACAAAGGTTCGAGAACGCATGTCCATCCAAGCAGTAAGAATAGCTCGTTTAGGATTTCCTTCTTCATCAAGAACGAAGAAGTCGCATTGACTGTGGTCTCCAACAAATATTTCATTGCTTTCTAATCCTGCTATATCACGTTCAATGTAAGGTTCGATTTTATCTTTTAGTGCCTTGTCGCCTTCTCTTAAGGCTACACGAGTGGCTGGGTCAATGTATTTTTTAACATATCTTCTAAAGCTTCTGACTGTTGGAATCTTGCCCCAACCCTCTTGTTTTGCCATTGTTTTAGTAATTCGATGGCAGAAGGCAACACTTCTTTGTTGCTGAGTAAGATATAAATTTAAGAAGAACTTCCAGGCTTCTTCATTAACTGCTGGAGGACATCTTCTATCTCCTTGTTGATTTTCACTTAAGGTTCGTTCGTCCATTAAACCAGTAATGCCTTCTTCTCTAAGATTCTTGCTCCAATTGTAGTAACTACCTGTAGAGAAAGGCATATCAGGATGCATTGCTTTGACTACTTGAACAGCTTGTTTGATGGCTTCGGTTTTGCCTAGCTCTTCTTTGAGTTCGGCAATAATTTCATCTGCCTTTTCAATCATCTTCTTTTTGATAACTGCTTCTTCTCTAGCTTGACCTGAAAACTGGTCAATGGTATGTTTTCTGACTATCCCTGTATCTGCATTTTCTCGCTGCCAGTACTTGACTTGTGCCTGCCAGGGTAAGCTCATAACATTGATTCTAAGAACTTTGCCTCCTCGACCTCGCCCTTCCTGGTACTGAATATCATATTTGCCTTCCTTAGCATTTTTTTGGATAGTCCGTTCGCTAGTACCACATAATTTAGCAGCTTCTTTAGTGCTAACGTACACATTCTCACCCCGCTTCCAAAATTGAATTAAATTTACTAGTTTGATATACTAAAATAAAGGTATAAATTTGTTGAGAGTAGAGGTAGCCGCCTCTGCTCTTTTTTTGTTGATAAATAATTATCCAATAGTAGCAATATACTCACACTGACCATCCTTTGTTTGCTCAAGACTGCCTGCAATAATAGTAGATGTTGGTTCATCAAGGCAGATACGTTCTTTAAAATCCTTAATAGCTTGAGCCTTAGTCTGGCAGTAATGACCATAATAAAGTGCTTCGTTGCCTTGCCCATCTTGTCCAACAAACCAAGTTGCAAATTCATCTTTAGCAGGTAGATAGGCAAGAATATAATTGTCACCATTGTGGTCAGAACCACGACAAATAACTTTTCTTTTCATTTTGCAAACCTCCTTAAAAAAAGAATAAACACACTATAATAGGGTAAATATAAGAGTAAAAATATTAACCTACATTTTCAACTTTGCATTCTGTAAAGTTAGTGGGTAAAAAAATTTCATCAGGTGTCTTATCAAGTATTTTGGCTATTTCTAATGCCATTTTTAGTTTCATAGGGCGTTTTCCATTTTCTAATAAACAATAATAGCTTTCTGAAATACCTAACTTTTCAGCCATCTGTTTTTGGGTTAAGTCTGCATCTTTTCTAAACTCAGCAAACTTAATCTTTATAGATTCATTCATTTGAACAGCCCTCCTTCTTTGCATATTGTAAAGTGATTACACTATATATTATAGGGCTAACTTTACAATATGTCAAGAAAAACTTTTCAATTTGCAAGATATTTTTTAACGTGTTGTAACTTTACAAATAGTAAAGTATAATATTTATGAGGTGAGTACGATATGGGAATAGGCAAACAATTAAGGAAGTTACGAAAAGAAGAAAACTTGACTCAAGCCCAACTAGGCAAGAAATTAAACCTAGGTGAGTCAACTATTTCTTTATATGAAAGTAACAAAAGAGAACCTGACTACAAAACACTCAAGAAAATTGCTGATTTCTTTAATGTTACTGCTGATTATCTGTTAGGGTTTAGCAGTAAAGAAGAACAGAAGGATAAACTAAAGGAAATAGCACCTGAAAAAACTCTTGAGTTGCTAAATCCAGAAGAAATAGATTTCCTATGGGAGATACTACACGATGACAAAAGGCAAATACTATTGCGAGAATCTAGAGGTTTAACTGATGAAGATTTAGCTAAAGCAATTGCAATGATAAAAGCGATAGTAGATGAAGAAAGGGAGAAAAGGAAAGGAGAATCCTAATCTCCCCCTTTTTCATTCTCTTATAGATGTTAAAAAAGGGGGTGAAATAGATAATGCTGAAAATAAAGAAGGCTGAAATTGTAGCAAGGAAGTTTTTGCAAAAGCATAGACTAAAAGTTCCTTTAGATATTGAACAAGTGGCTAGTCTTTTAAATATTAAAATAACTTATGGCAGTTTTGTTGGTGATGGAGCTATATTATATAAAGAAGAAGAAATTAGTGTTATTGCAGCTAACAAGGATCAAGACCCTGGGCAGCTTAGATTTAATTTGGCTCACGAGATGTCCCACTGTTTATTGAAGCATAGGGGTAAGATTTTTAGAACATATAAAGGAAAGAATAAGCCTGTTTATGAAAAATGTGCAGATGCTTGTGCCAGTGAGTTGTTGATGCCGAGGAATGAATTAAAGAGGAAGAGTTTTGAGTTGTCAGGTGATGTGCAGAAGTTAAAAGAATACTTTGTTGTTTCTGAGCAAGCAGTAGTAACAAAGATGAAAATTTTAAAGTTACCTTACACGAATACTTTTTATAAGTAGTTTTATTTTTGCCTATCTCAGAAATATTTAACTTAAATGGGTATTGTCGTTAATTGTCGAAATAAGACAAACCTTATGTAAAGAAGCCTCAATTGTAATATTATGGGTTTCGTTAATGGTTCGTTAGTCATCCTTTTTTAACGAAATTCTAAAACTAGAGTGTAAAGCAAACTTACCTCTGTTATCCCCCGCCCAAAGGACATTGGTGGTGTCAAGGAGGAGAATAACAGAGATAAATAAGTTTAACACTGATATATGACTATTTTAAGGTTTATATCATTTTTAATTCTGATTTAAAGACTATTTAAAAGCTATGTAAAGAGGGTACTATTTTTTTAATCTATCTGTCCGAAATCCTAGATTTGAGATATTTTTTCAAAGTAGTGTCTGTCTGCCTGGAGGAGTACCAGGGAGTTAATCAAGTTTGAGTATGGCAGAGTTATCTAGTCTATGCTGATGTGCGAGGTAGTGAGCAGGAGTTAATTAACCTTGTTGGTGGTAGCTGGTGGCTGATTGGGGTGAGCAGCCTGTTTGTGTGTCCTGTCCCACGTTGTCCCGCCGAATCCCACGTTGTCCCAGTCATATCTCTCTTTTTAAACTATCTTGTCCTATAACAATTTCCCCAAGTATAAGTAACTAACTCACGTTTTGGTAACTCTAAATTTGCTTCTAATACTTCTTTTTTTAAATCTTCTAGCATTTTATTCCTCCCTTCTTAATACATCTACAGTAAACCATAGATCATAAGTAAATTTATTACAAAGATTCCAAGGAACACATCTAACCCTTTAGAAAATAGAAATTATAAGATTTAAAATTTAATCCTAGAAACCTTTTGAACTAAAAATGATCTACTCACGACCTTATGATCTATGACACAAAAGTATCACTAATAATTTAATTAGTCAGTAAGTTTATAATAAATATCATTCCACTTAAGTTCTTTCTTAAAGTCTGATAATTTAGTCTCATCATCAATTAATAAACACTCTAGATCAGCTATCTCTGCAAAGTCTTGTAAGTGTTCAGCAGTTAATGATTGACTAAATCCAGCGTGATGAGCTCCACCAGCATGAATCCAAGCCGAAGCTGCAGTCTGTAGATTAGGCTTTGGTTCCCATAACACCCTTGCTACAGGTAAATTAGGTAAATCTTCTGCAGGATTTTCTACATCTAATTCATTAAGAATTAGACGGAATCTATCTCCCATATCTACTACTGAGGCATTAATTGCTGATCCACCTGCTACATCAAATATTAATCTAGCTGGATCATCTTTTCCACCAATACCTAACGGCTGTACATCTAATACTGGCTTATCATCAGCAATTGTTTCACAGACTTCTAGCATATGTGCTCCTAACACTTTTGTATCTTTTTGGTCAAGGTGATAAGTATAATGCTCCATTAAGGAAGTTCCACCTGCAAGCCCTGTATCCATTACCTTCATAGCTCTAACTAAAGCAGCCGTCTTCCAATCTCCTTCTGGGCCAAATCCATAACCATCAGCCATTAACCGTTGTACAGCTAAACCTGGTAATTGTGATAATCCATGTAAATTCTCAAAGGTTGTAGTAAAGCCTTTAAAATTACCATCCTCTAAAAATGATCTCAACCCTATCTCAATTCTAGCAGCATCTCTAAGTGACTGATGTTTTTCACCATTAGCTAAAAGTTCTTCTTTTACAATATACTCTTCTTTATATTCTTCAATTATTTCATCAAGTTCTGCTTCAGTTACATCCTCAACATACTCTACAAGATCTCCTACTGCATAACCATTTACTTCATAACCAAATTTCATCTGTGCTTCAACCTTGTCACCTTCTGTAACTGCCACTTGACGCATATTATCACCAAATCTTGCTATCTTAGCTCCTTGTGCATCAGCCCAAGCAGCAGCGGCTCGTGTCCAAGTTGCAAGTTGGTCAATAACTTCCTCATCTTCCCAGTGACCAACAATTACCTTTCTATTCTTCTTCATTCTAGAAGCAATAAAGCCAAATTCACGCCCTCCATGAGCTGATTGATTAGTATTCATAAAGTCCATATCTATTTCAGACCATGGTATTTCCCTATTAAATTGAGTGTGTAAATGCACAAATGGTTTCTGTAACGCTTTTAAACCTTCAATCCAAGTTCTAGCTGGAGAGAAAGTATGCATCCATGTAATTAGTCCTATACACTTTTTTGCTGCATTTGCTTCTAAGCATAATTGTTTAATATCTGCCGCCGTTGTTAAGACAGGTTTATGAACTACTTTAACAGGTATCTTATCTGATTTTGAGAATGAATTAACAATTTGTTGTGAATGTTCATCAACTTTTTCCAGTACCTCATCACCATATAAGTGTTGACTTCCTGTAATAAACCAAACTTCAAACTCTTTTAATTCTTTCATAATTTAACCTCCTTATATAATTTAAATCTTTCTTACTTGTTCACCTGAAGCAGCTAACATAATATCTTCTTGATTAAAATACTGCCGACTAAATTCACCAGTTAATTCTCCTTCAGAAAGTACTAATATCCTATCACTCATACCAATAATTTCAGGCATCTCAGAAGAAATCATAATAATTCCCATTCCTTGTTTAGCTAATTTAGTTATTAGGGAATATATTTTAGCTTTGGCCCCTACATCTACACCTCTAGTAGGTTCATCTAAAATTAAAATCTCAGGTTCAATTGCCAACCACTTAGAGATAGCAACCTTCTGCTGATTACCACCACTTAGTTGTTTTACCTTCTGTTTTTTAGTAGCTTTAATATCTAAATCCTCCATAAAAGAGTTAACTAACTCTTTCTCCTCTTTTACACTAGGAAACATAGTCTTACTTAGTTTCTTTAAAATTGGTAAAGTAATATTTTCACGCGTATTCATCTGCAAAACTAATCCTTCTCTTTTTCTATCCTCAGGCAGATAACCTACTCCTTGATCTACTGCATCCTCTATTCCTGATAACTCAATTTCTTTACCTTTCAAATATACCTGTCCTTCAGACATAGGATCAACACCTAAAATAGATCTCATTACTTCACTTCTTCCTGCTCCAACTAAACCAGCAAAACCTAATATCTCTCCTTCTCTAAGCTCAAAACTTATATCATCAAAAACTCCATCTCTACTTAAATTCTCAACTGTAAATATTTCTGAACCTATTTCATGTTCTTCCCATTTATAAAAGTCATCCAGTTCTCTTCCTACCATATAAGATACCAAATCATCTTTATTAACTGCATCAACTTCTTTAGTAGCAACTTTCTGTCCATCTCTTAAAACAGTTACTCGATCACATATTTCAAAAATTTCTTCTAACCTATGAGAAATATAGATTATAGTAATACCTTTTGCCTTTAATTTAGCAATAATATCAAACAATATTTTTTCTTCTTTTTTAGTTAAAGCGTCTGTGGGTTCATCCATAATTAAAATCTTAGAATCATAAGATAAAGCCTTGGCAATTTCGACCATTTGCTGATAGGCTACAGTCAAGTTTTTCACTTTAACACCTGAGTCAAGATCTAAATTATACTCTGATAATAAATCTTCTGTTCTCTGCTTAAGTAATTTCTTATCTATTAAGGAGCCATTAGTTGGCTCTCTACCTATAAAGATATTTTCTGCTACTGTTAGATTATCAAATAGATTAAATTCTTGGTGAATAATACTTATACCCTTTTCTTGAGCCGACATTACTCCATCAAATTTAACTTTATTACCATTATAAATAATATCTCCTTCACTAGGCTCATGGACTCCAGATAAAATCTTCATTAGTGTACTTTTACCTGCTCCATTTTCTCCTACTAAGCCATGCACTTCTCCTTCTTTTATTTCAAAACAGACATTATCTAATGCTTTAACACCTGGAAAAAACTTACTAATGTTCTCTGCTTTTAATATCCCCATATATATCAACTCCTAATAAAATATAAAATCAACTTTATAATTATCTCAATAATATTAATATAATAAGGGGCAATCAAATTTAATTATCCTCTTATCTAGTCTTATAAATAATTGTTGCCCCAAAATTACTAATTTAGTCTTTATAGGAATTAATATTGTCTTTGGTAACTACTTCAACACCTGTATCTTTATACTTAGGCACTTCCTTGCCTTTAGATAACTTTAATAATTGTTTAACGGATTGATATCCCATTAGATCAGGTCGCTGAGCAATAGTAGCATATACTGTTCCTTCACGAATATAATCTAACGTTTGAGGCATGTCATCAAATCCAATAATAGTAACTTCATCTGTTAGACCTTTAGTTTTTACTGCTTGGGCTGCTGCTGGTGCTCCAGTAGCACTACAAGCAAAGATACCATCTAAATCATAAGCTTGTAATAAAGCTTCAGCTTGACTAAGAGCTAATGACATATCATCTTGATTAGCTTCTACTTTAACTACTTCAACATCTGTACCTTTTAATGCCTCTTTAAATCCTGCGATTCTAGATTGTAAATTCTGAGCCCCTAATTGGCCAGTCATAATTGCTACTTTTCCTTTACCATTTAACTTTTTAACCATTGCTGCTCCAGCTTTTCCTCCAGCCTTTTTATTTCCTGTTCCTATATAAGAAATTCGCTTACTCTCTGGAGCATCAGCATCAAAAGTTATAACTGGAATATCCCGATCCATAGCTCTTTCAATAACTGATTTTATTGCAGTAGCATCTACAGGTGAAACTGCTATCCCATCTACTCCTTGAACTATTAAGTTTTCAATAGTTGATACTTGTCGAGCAGCATCTGCTTTCTGAGGGCCAACAAAACGAACATCAACTCCCAGTTCTTTACCAGCCTTATTAGCACCATCAGCACTTGCTTTAAAATATGGATGGGTGATTAATTTAGGGACAACTGCAAAAGTTTTCTGTTGCTCCTCATTCTTATCTTCACCAAAAATCCACCAAGCTTCTGCTTTACTACTGATAAATGATACGCAACCGACTGCTAAAACTAAGACCAAAGCTATTGCTATAGACTTTTTATTAAACATTTTAATCCCCCTTTAATATTATTAGTTAGTACCTTACCACCTGAATTATAAAGACTAGCAAACTAATATCTGTTATATACTAGCTTTTATCACCTCCTAAAAATATTTATTAATTATTAAATCAACTTCTATAACTCCAATTTATTCTTCAGATTTACTCTTATTACGTATTCTATCTAAAGCAACTGCTCCAATAACTATAGAACCAATTGCTATAGTCTGCCAATAAACTGAAACATTTAATAGAACTAATCCATTTCTTAATACTGCCATAATAGCAGCCCCTAAAAATGTTCCTAATATACTTCCTTCTCCTCCCATTAAACTTGTACCACCAATTACTACTGCAGCAATAACATCTAGTTCCCAACCATCACCTGCATTTGGTTGGCCCGAACTCAATCTTGAAGCCATTATAGTACCAGAAACCCCTGCTAAAAAACCAGTAATCGTATAGACTAAAGTCTTTATTTTCTTTACATTTAATCCTGATAATTCAGCTGCCTCTTCATTACCACCAATAGCATAAATATATCGACCAATATTAGTACGGTTTAAGAAGATATGTCCTAGAATCATAATCAAAGCCATAACAATAACAGGAAATGGAATTCCTAATAAAGATCCTTGGCCCAGAAATTTAAAACCTTCTGGAACACTACTAATTGGCATTCCTTTAGTAAGTACCATAATCAAACCTCTAGCAATACTTAACATCCCTAAAGTTACTATAAAAGGAGGTATATCTATCTTAGTAATCAAAGTTCCATTTATATAACCTATTAATCCTCCTGATACCATACCTAAAATAACTGCCAGCCAGACTGGAACTCCCATACTCATTAACATAGTCGAAATAATCCCAGTAAATCCAATTACTGAACCAACTGACAGATCAATTCCAGCTGTAATAATAATGTATGTCTGTCCAACTGCAACAATAGAAACTAGTGACATCTGTCTCGCCACACTTAATAGATTATAAGTACTTAAAAACTTAGGAGTTAAAATTGATATAACAGCACCTAACAATAATAATGCTATTAATATAGTTGACTCTTCCATATCTAAAAATTTATTAAACATATTTGTATCCTTATCTTCAGTTTTAGAAACTGAAACATTTTCTTGAGCATTCATTTTGTTTATTCACCCTTTCAACTGATTAGATTTTTTAATTTGATACTTTATATTATAAATAGAAAACTATTGCTTAAATAATCCTCTATCCCTCCTTCCCTTTACTTAACCACAACCTAATCAACATACGGTTGTGCATACAATAAACTGATTAAAATAGTTAATTTCACTACTTAACCCTTTTATTTAGATAATTATTGTACTGTTGTTCGTACAATAATTATCTAATAAAAAAACCACAGCTATCCTAAAAAGTAAATCAACTTACTTTCTAGATACTGTGGGTTCTTATAATAGTTATATTCTTATAACCACTTATTTAAAGTCATTTAAGTTGTGTTTCCTTGCCTAGATTATAACTGCTATTTGTTATATATTATAAAATTATTTTCTTAGAAACTAAATTATAAATACTTTTATTACTTGTTAATCAAATTATATAATAGATTTATAGTATTGTCAAATGATTTATTTAGATAGTACTGATTCTCTCTCAATTAACTTTGGTGTAAAAACAATATTTTCATTAAATTGCGCAATTTCTTCCTCAATATTTTCTAAAATAATCTTAGCAGCCTTCATTCCAGCTTTCTCTTTAGGATGATCAACAGATGTAATTGAAATATTATTTAACTTAACTAAATCCGAATTATCAAAACCAATTATTGATATATCCTGAGGAACTTCAAAGCCTAAATCATTTAATACCTCCTTGACCAAAATAGCAATCTGATCGTTAAAACAAAAAATAGCTGTAGGTGGCTCTTGACAATCTACTAACTCTTTAGTCAAATCAAATATTTCATTCTCAAATTTTTCTGTCTTGCCAAACTCTGAAGTATAGTATTTTTTAACATAATCATTATATACAGCAATATCTCTTTCTTCTAGAGCTTTTTTATAACCCTTAAATCGATTAATAGAAGGTTTATGTAACCCCTTATATATTATAGCAATATTATCATGTCCTTGCTCTAAAAGAAATTCTGTAGCCAAATATCCACCTTTTTTATCATCAATAGTAATATAATTAAATTTATCATTTTCAAATTTACTATCTAAAATTACTACTGGTATATAGTTATCTACAAACCTCTCTAATAAAGCTATATTTTGATAATCATCAGCACTCTTAGCTGGCTCAATAATTAACCCATCTATATTTTTTTCAAGAAATTTTTCCAATATCTCTTTTTCTCTTATCTGACTATCTTTAGAATTACCTAACAATATCTGATAGCCTTCTTGATGAAAGATGTTATCAACACCATTTAAAATATCAGAAAAAATATAATCATGCAGACTGATACTAATAAATCCTATGTTACCTGTTTTCTCTTTAGGATTCCCTTTTAAGAAAGTTCCTACACCTTGCTTTTTATGCAACAGACCTTCTTGGTTTAATATATTTAATGCTTTTCTAACTGTATGTCTGCTAACATTATATTTTTCTGTCAATTCACTCTCTGTTGGCAACTTATCACCAGGCTTTATTTGGCCCTCATTAACTAAATTCTTAATCTTATTTTTAATCATAACATATTTAGGCAAATAATCTTCATTCATCACTTATCATCCTTTACTCATTATTTTATCTATATTATTAACTTATAAGAAAAATATTTTTGTAAAAATCTCATATCTTTCGTCTTTCTTATTTATATTATCCATATATCAAAATGTACGTACAACTACCTTGGTTTAATTATAAAATAAGTACTTAATAATGTCAACCTATATCTAAACATTAAAAATCAGAATATATATTTTTTATAAATATTTATCTTTCTGGTTTCTCATAAATAATTAATGTGTGGAGGATAATCCCCTCCACACTAACTAATCAAACTTTAACTATTCATCTTTTCTAATCTAAGTACATTCCAAGAAAGATTAGATAAATCAGCTACTACTTTATCCCCTTCAACTGTTGCGTTCCCTTCTGTATGAGGCTTTACATTATCAGTATTCTCTGCTGTATTTCTAGCTTTGACGTCTTCATTTTCTAATACAATATGCTCTACTACACTATAATCTTCAAAACCTTTTAATTCACATTCAAAAGACAAACTATCTTCTTGATTTCTATTTACAGCAAAGATAGTTAATTCATCATCTTCTTCATTCATTACACTAACAGCATCTAAGAAAGGTACTTCATCACAATTTTCACTCTCATAAGTTGGAGAAGATATAACTGAATCTAATACAGTCCCTCTTCCATATTTAGATGCATGAAGATATGGATAATAAATAGTCTGCATCCAGACATCTCCACCTTCTTCTGTCATGATAGGAGCTATTACATTAACAAGTTGAGCTAAACAAGCCATCTTTACTCTATCTGCATGCTTCAATAAACTCATTAACATCATACCTACTACTAATGCATCTTCAAAAGTATAGATATCCTCTAACTGTGGTGGAGCAGTCTGCCAAGGCTCAAGTTTTTCATCTGCTGCATTAGAATGAAACCAGACATTCCACTCGTCAAAGGATAGATTAATCTCCTTGTCACTTCCTTTTTTGGCCTTTACATAATCACACGTAGAAATTACTGATTCAATAAAGTCATCCATTCCTACTGACTGAGCTAAGTAATTGGCAAGGTCATCTTCTTTATTACCAAAATACTGATGAAGAGAAATATAATCTACATGCTCATAAGTATGCTCTAACACAGTAGCTTCCCATTCTGCAAAAGTTGGCATCTCCTGATAAGAACTTCCACAGACTACAAGCTCAATTTCTGGATCAACCTGTTTCATAACTTTAGCCGTTTCACAAGCAAGTCGTCCATATTCTTCAGCTGTCTTATGACCTAACTGCCATGGCCCATCCATCTCATTACCTAAACACCATGTTTTAATATTATAAGGCTCTTCTTGACCATGCTCTTTTCTTAAATTACTATAGTAACTTCCACCTGGATGATTACAATACTCTAATAGATTACGAGCAGCGTCTATACCTCTAGTTCCTAAATTAACTGCCATCATAACATCTGTATCCACTTTGTTGGCCCAATCCATAAATTCATTAGTTCCTACTTCATTAGTTTCAATTGTTCTCCAAGCTAATTCTAACCTATTTGGTCTATCTTCTACAGGGCCAACTCCATCTTCCCAATTATATCCTGAAACAAAATTACCACCTGGATAACGAACAATAGGTACCTCTAATTCCTTAACTAACTCCATTACATCTTCTCTGAAACCACCTTCATCAGCTGTTGGATGATCTGGTTCATAGATGCCTGTATAAACAGCACGCCCTAAATGTTCTATAAAAGAGCCATAAATACGATCATCAACTTCACCAACCTTAAAATCCTTATCTAAATTCATTGTTGCTTTCTGTTTGCTCATCAAAATTCTCCTCCTTTAAAATATAAATTAATATATAATAAATTAAACTTTATCCTTTTATACTTCCAGCAGTGAGCCCAGAAATAAAATAATCTTGCATTTTCAGAAAGAATATAACAATTGGTAACACTGCTAAAAAAGATCCAGCCATTAACATACCATACTGCGGTCTATACTGCCCAACTAAAGATGAAAGACCTACAGTTAATGTAAACATTTTTTCAGTTCTCATTACTACTAGAGGCCACAAAAGATTATTCCAAGATCTAATAGAAAATAGAATAGCCATAGCTGCTAAAGCCGGTTTAGAGATAGGAAGTACTATCTTATAAAATATCTCCCACTCCGAAGCTCCATCAACTCTTGCTGCATTTAATAAATCATCATCTATCCCTACCATATTTTGCCGAATAAAAAATAACCCCATAGGATTTGCAATCATCGGCAAAATCAAACCTGCATAGGTATTAATCAGCTTGACTTTAGTTAACATAACAAAAAGTGGAATTATCTGAATGTGTATTGGTAACATTTGAGCGCCAACTATAATCATAAACAAAGTATTCTTATATTTGAAATCATACTTTGCAAAAGCAAAACCAGCAATACCACATACAAATAACCCAAAGAATACATATCCACCACTAAAAATCAAACTATTAATATACCACCTTAAAAAAGGAGTATCTAAAAGATCTATATAATTTTTCAAAATAGGCTCTTTAGGTAACAGCCTTAATTCACTAGTAAAAATTGCACCTGACGCCTTAAAAGAAGAAACAACCATCCAATAAAAAGGAATAATAAACAAAAAGCAAATAAAAGTTAAAATTGCCATTGACATTATTCTATTAGAGTTGATATCTAAATCTATATCTACCATCTTCTTTAAGTTTAATTTCACTTTTTTACCTCCTACGCTTCATCATTAAAAAATCCAGTCAATTTCAATTGAATCAAAGTAAGAATTAATATAATTGCTGCCATTACAAACCCAATGGTTGAAGCATATCCTAACTTAAAGTAAGAAAAAGCATTCTTATAGAGATAAACAGCTAATGTTAAACCACTATTCTCTGGAGTAACTCCACCATTCCACAAGGTATAAATTTCAGCAAATAACTTATAGCCTCCAATTAGGTTTAAGGTAGCAACAAAAATAATAATAGGTTTTAGTAAAGGAAGGGTAATGTAATAAAATCTTTCCAACATATTAGCACCATCTATAGCAGCAGACTCATATAATTCTTTAGATATTCCAGTTAGACCAGTAGTGAAATAAATTATATTAATTCCTGTCCATCGCCAGGTTGCAATTAGAAGAATCGAAGGTATAGCAAGAGCAGGATTCACCAACCATTCTTGAGAAGGAATTCCTATTAATCCTAACATAGCATTTACAAGACCTGTTTCTCCTTCATAAAGTAATATTCTAAAGATAGCAGCTGCTATTACTAAAGAAATTAATGATGGAATAAATAAAATCACTTTATAAACATTTTTCCCTTTGCAATATTTAGAATCAAGAAAGACTGCTAAAATTAATGGTAAAGGAATTAAAATAATCATAGTTCCAATTACATATTTAGTATTATTAATAACAGCCTTTATAAAATTACTATCTTTAAGAAGATTAAAATAATTTTGTAACCCTACAAATTCTCCACCACTCAATCCCTTCATTTGATGGAGACTTAAGAAAGCTGAATATAAAATAGGAACTACCTTAAAGACAAGAAATAAGACTAGGAATGGAGCAATAAAAATCCATGGAACTATTTTCCTATCATACAATACCTTTTTCAGCATATTAGTATATCCCTCCCTAATGGGAATATATCTCTCCCTGGTTGATATTAACCAGAGAGAAATATCTTTGATTATTTATCTTCTTTTAATCTTTTAGTAGCCTCATTTAATGCTTTTTCTGGATCTTTATTCTTCTTTATTACTTTAAAAAGCACTTGTTGATTCATAATATCTCGTGCTGTTGCATATTGACCTGATAAATAAAAAGGTTGTATTTTAGGTTGCAGTTCTTTTATAATTTCCATAACCTTCTCATTATTAAAGTATGGAAGTGGTTTATACAGCTTAGGACTATTGTAAGCATCTTTTCTCATTGGATCAAAACCAAGCTCGGTCCAAATTTCAACTCCTGCTTCCTTAGTTAGTTTTGCATATGATAGAAAATCTTTAGCTATCTCTTTATTATTCGCTGTCTCAGTTATGGCAGTACCTGTTCCTCCTCCTGTAGAAGCACGTGTACCTTTTGACCCCCACTTTGGTAATGGACGAACCACTACTTTCCCTTTTAAATCAGTCATAAACTCAGTAAATCTAATCATATACCATTGAGGCATAATTACAGCAGCATATTTCCCATCATTTATAGCCTTATAAACATTCTTATCATCATAGAAAGGAATAGTTTTTGCTATTTTATATTTGTGAACAAGATTTTGCATATACTGTAGTACTCTTACATTCTCTGATCTATTAAGTATAATATCTCCTTTTTTATCAAATATATTACTGCCTAACTGAGTACTCATAACATTAAAAGTCATAAAGTCTGAGATGGGAACACCAGTCATCCATTGGTCTATCTTACCATCTCCATCAGTATCTTTAGTGATTTTTTTACCTACTTCAACAAAATCTTGCCAAGTCTTTATATCAGAAGGTAATACACCTGCTTTTTCAAATAATTCTTTATTATAATACATTACACCAGTTCCTATATGAGTAGGAATTCCATATACATTACCAGAACTATCTGAATATGGAGTAACTCTTGTTTGTACAATCTCATCTCGATATTTATCAATTACTGAAGTAAGATTAACTAAACTATCTTTACTATTGGCAACGATTCCTGGAAATTTACCAATTTCTATATCAACCAAATCTGGAGCTCCAGTTCCAGTTTGAAGAGCAATATTTAACTTATCATGCATTTGATCATATGGGTAACTTTGCGTGTTTAATTTAAAATCAAATTCTGGATGTGCTTTGTTAAATTCCTTTGCTTTCCTTTGATAATAATCAGCATGAGCACTAACAAATGTCCACATATCAAGCTTTACTACCGACTTATCTGTCTCTTTTTTATCATCACCAAAGATCCACCAAGCATTACTTATAGTTGAAAATGAAATCAATAAAATTAAAACTGATATAAATATAGTCTTTTTATTCTTTAACATACTTTCCCTCCTTAAATATATTTTCTAATAAACAATTTAAACAACACTAAATTATTGCAGTATTTTTATCATCTCCTTTCAAAATTAATTTTCCTGTTTCACTAGCAATGAACTCGAATAATAAATGGAGCTTACTAAAAACTTATAGACTTAATTAATTATACTGTTATACGTACAATTACAAAGGAATAAAAAAATACACAAGCATTCAAAACATCCTCTCCCTCAGAAAGGACATCTTTAATGTTGTGTATTCTTATATTAATTATATAATTTTACTTTTTGCTTGCTGTTACTTAGTATTTACACTAATTATTAACTTATCATTTATATAATACTTAGAATAAATTTAATTGTCAAGTTATATATGTATCTTTTTACAATTATTAGCATATATTTTATTTTTATATTATTATATTACATCTTATTGAAATTAATCTCACTTATTCCATCTCACTAGAGACATTTCTAATCGATTAGAAATGTCTTAAAAAATAATTGCAGTTTCTAATCGATTAGATTTTAATTATAATAAATATTTATATCATCTCAACTTAATTATACACATTACTATATTAAATGTCAATACAAATTAAAAAATTATAATAATCAAATTACTAACCTACATAACAGATTCGATTAGTCAGCCGATCTAGTAACTTTTCGTTATGAGAAACTATAATATAAGGTAGATTAAGATCAGTTAAAATACTAATAGTCTGTTCAACAGCATTAGAATCTAAGGCAACAAAAGGCTCATCTAACAGTAAAATATCAGGTTTCATAGCTAAAACAGCTGCTAGAGCAATACGTTTCTTTTCTCCTCCTGATAGTTGATAAGTAACCTCTTGTTCATAACCAGTTAGCCCTACTAACTCTAGCATCTCTGCTACTATATCTGCTACCTCTTGTTTATTTTTACCTAAATTCAAAGGGCCAAAAGCTATCTCCTCTTCTACAGTAGGACAGAATAGTTGATCATCAGCATTCTGGAATAGATAACCTACTTTTTCTCTAACTTCTCTAAAATCAGACTCTTCTTTACAAAGTTGATTAAAAATAGAGATTTCTCCCTGTTGAGGAGTTAATAGTCCCATAATAATCTTAAAAACAGTAGTCTTGCCTGCTCCATTTGGTCCTACCAATCCTAATCTGTCTCTAGCTTGAAGATGTAAATCAAAATTATTTAATACTTGTTTTCCACAAGGATACTGGAAAGAAATATTCTTTAGCTTTATCATTAATAACCACCTTTATCTAGAATAATCAACCAACTAACTACTACTAAACTACCTAGCATCATAATAAAATCAAGAGACGAAAACTGAAAGTCATCTTGTAAATAAAACTGTCCCTTAAAACCTCTACAGAGCATAGCTTCATAAACTTGCTGAGCCCGATCATAACTTTTAACCAATAGCATTCCTAATAAATAAGCATAACTCTTATATGTGTGTAAGGAAGTCTTATTTTTAAAGCCTCTTAATAACATAGCATTATATAGTTTCTGATATTCTTCTTTAATAACATCAAAATAACGATAGACCAAAAAAAAGAGATAGATTAGTTTCCTTGGTAATTTTAGATAAGTAAAAGTATAAGTCAACTCTACTAAACTTGTAGTAGATAGTAAAGAAATAAGTACTAACAGAATAGAATTGGCTCGTATAGTAATCTGCAAAGCATAAATTAAACCTTCTTTAGAGATTACTAACGGGCCAACTTCCCTTAAAAAATCTCCTGGATAAGTAAAAGGAACTATCAACCAGATAAAGAAGATAAAGCTGTTAACGACTAATAGCCTATTAGCTACATATTTAAGATCTAACTGGGCAGCTAGTACTAGTAACAGACCTACAACTAAGATCTGAGCTAACATTACCAACTTATATCCACTAGCTGCTACTACTGTCAAAACAAAAGCAAGAACTACCTTTAACCTAGGATCTAACTGATGAACCCAACTATTACCTTGGGCCAACTTATGATTCATCATGACTTATTCTCTCGCTTCGTTTTAAAGTAGAAAACAAGTCCCATTAAGCCAAAGATATAACCAATACCACCTATGACTTCAGTCACACCTGGCCTTCTTTCTGTCTCAAACTTAGCCACTTTCCTTCTTAAAGGAGCTAATTGCTTTGCTAACTCCTCTTGAATCACCACTCGTAACTTCTCTTCAGATATTTGATCTGCTTGTTGTTTAGCTTCTTTGCTTACCGTCTCTTCTATCTGCTGTATATCTGACTTACCTAAGTTAGGTAAGTCTTCTTTACTAAGTTGATATTCAGCTCTATGCCCAGCCCCTGCAACTAAGACTATCTTTAGCTTAGCCTTTTTAGAAAGCTTAAATTTATAAATACCTTGTTGATTGGTCTGACCCTGATTTATTAAATCACCTTGTAGATTATAGACCTTAACTTGTCCTTCTATAACTGGACTACCATCTCCAAATGCCCCTTCAACTATTACTTGCTCCCCTTTTAAATAAGCATAAGTTACAACTCTATGGGCCAATACTGGTGTTACTATAGATAGCATTACTACTATTAATAATATTCCAACTAACTTCTGTCTCATCTAAATCACTCCTCTAATAAATTAGGGCGTACTCGACTAAGAAAGAGCAAGGTAAAACTACTGATAATACCTTCTACTATCAGCAAAGGTAATTGTGAGACAATAACCAACTTAGCTATAGCTACAAAAGATTCTCCTACTAACGTAAGTATTCCAGCCATTAAAAGAGAAGATAATAATACTGCTATAGCACCAACCAAGAAAGAACTAACTCCTAACCATAATCTATCTCTTTTAATCTTTATTAACCCTTTAAATAAATAATAAGAAATTATAGCTGGTAGAGCCATTACTATAGTATTAACTCCTAAAGTAGTTAAACCTCCAAACTGAAAGAGAATACTCTGAAGTAATAAAGCTATAAAAAAAGCTGGAAAGGAACTCCAGCCTAATAAAATACCTGCTATTCCATTTAAAATCAAATGAATATTTGTTGGCCCGAGAGGAATGCGAATTAACGACGATATAAATAATGCTGCAGCAATAATAGCTACCTGAGGTAACTCTTCTTCTGACATTCTTTTAAGTCCAGTAGTTATCCCTCCTACAGCCACTACTGCACCTGAAGTTAGAACTGGAAGAGAGAGTATTCCTTCTGAAATATGCATTTAATCACCTACTTTATTATTTACTTCATATCCTGAGCTTTAACCCACATTACAGCTCCTAATTCATGTTCTTTACCTTTAATTTTTTCCCCTTCTAATAAAGCTGCAAACCCCCACCAACCAGCTTTAGGTAAAGCATAACTGAAGACACCATTCTTATCTGCTTTAATAACTTGAGTAATAAAATTAGCATTTGATACCTCTACACTTTCATAAGTTCCTGAATCTAAAGTAGGAAACTTGGCTTGATTAAAATACTCTACTTCAATCTCAGCATAAGGCACTGGCTGTCCATTCTTCTTAACTATCCCTCTAAATAGATTACCAGTCCATAATCCATAAGGACGGGTCAGAGGAACTATTTCTGCTTTCATTCCTACTTCTTGATCCCAACCACCAGAAACAGCCATTGAATTAACTACTACTTTAGTATTATGAGTTATATATTTATTCTCCATTTTTTCCCAATAAGGCTGTGGTTCTAAGTAAAATATATAATCACCAAGTCCTTTAAGCTGATAAGAAGATTTAAAACTCTTACCTCCTTTTATCTCTATAGACTGCAAATTATTTAATAAGCTCTTTTTTCTACCTCTATGTAATACCCCAAACTTAGCTGGTTGTTTCATATCCATTACTTCCGATCCTGCCATAGGGTGGGTAAAAAGTAAGTTTAAATCTATTTTCTGTTTCTCACCTTTAGTTATCATTCCTTTAGATGGTAGAATCATCTGAAAGTGAGCTCCAACAGTACCAACTATTAACATAACTAAAGTAGCTATAATCAATACTACTAAATTTCTTCGCCGCATAACTGATCTTCCTTTCTTTTCTGGACCTTACGATAGATTCTTTTAGTAGGATAAGCTAATTCTATATCTAATTCCTGCTTAAACTCTTCTAAAATTCGCTTATAAACTCGGTCTTCAATAACTCTTCTCTTGCGAACAGAAGTTAAATAACGTAAAGTAATCTGTACTCCACTATCCTTAATCTTTACATAACTAGTTGGAGTAAAAGCTCCATACTTAATCATATAATTTCTACTCATCTTTTGCACTCGACATTTGGCCCGTTCCTCTATTCCTTCTTCCTTTTCTTCATTAATTATATTTAACATTATCTCTTGTGCTTGCTCCCAATCACTCTCAAAAGTAACCAACACCTGAGTTTCATTCCAGAAACAACCAAAACCTTTGGTATAATTAAAGATAGATTTTTTAAATAAGTTACTATTAGGCATCTGCACTAACCTACCAGTACTCTGTTCAGCTTCAATTCTATTTCCTACTTCTAACATAGTAGTATAAAAGACTCCAATATCAATTACATCACCTTGAATCTGCCCCCACTCTATTCTATCTCCTAGACTAAAAGGTCGTTTAACAACCATTAATATCCAAGCAGCAATATTCAATAAGACTTGATGTAAAGCCAAAGTTACTCCAGCAGATAAAAAACCTAAATAAGTAGTTAAATTAACTGTTCTACGGATCCAAATTACTAATATAATAATTATATTCAGAATAAATGTTATATAATAAATAGACCTTCGAACTTGATGGCGTCGTTTCAAATTATCAATCTGCTTATTAACCAATCTTGTACCCCAAATTACAGCTAGGTAACTACCAATAAAAATTAAGATAGATAAAATTAATTTATAACCTAATAAATCTTTTATTCTAAAAATAAACTCCAAACTAAACACCTCAGTATGCTAACCGAACATCTAGTTATAGCATTATTTACCTAAGAAATAATTTCTAGATCACTAACTATTCTCCTGCTCAAAATATAAATTCAAAATCTTCTTTCTAATACCTGATCTGCTAACCAAAACAATAAATCTCTATTAGAAATAGCTGATAATTGTTCTAATCGACTTTCTGCTTTCTGTAAATAAGACTTAGCAAGAGTTACAGTATAATCTAAAGCATTAGTTTTATTAATCACTCTTTTTATCTCTACTTTATTTTGAACTGGTTTCTGCAGTAATTTCTTTAATCGAGTATTATATTCAGTCCTATTAAGAACAAATAGAATAGGCAAGGTATAAATCCCTTGAGTAAAATCGTTATTAGTAGGTTTACCTAACTTAGAAGCTAATTTAGTAAAATCTAATACATCGTCAGTCAGTTGAAAAGCCATACCTAAATACCTACCATATTGGATTAAATTCTGTCTATTTCTAGGCAATAAAGAACCTAACTCAGATCCTAATAAACAACATGTCTCAAATAATAAAGCAGTCTTCTTTTTAATTCTATGTAAATAATCTTTACAAGAAATATCTAATTTATACCGATCTTGATACTGTTGAATCTCTCCTTCACAGATCTTCTTAATTAATTTAGCAATTAAACCAGTATGTCTCTTACTAGCAGTTTCAGACAATAGATCAAAAGTTAAACTAAATAAATAATCACCAGTAAAGACTGCAACATCTTTACCATGAGATTGTTGAACTGTTTTTCTTCCTCGTCTAAAATTAGCTTCATCAATGATATCATCATGAATTAGAGTCGACATATGTAACATCTCTATAGCAGCAGCTACTGGCCAAACTTCTCTTTTATTATAATCTCCATTTTGAGCTACAGCTATTATTAAGGCTGGTCTAATCCGTTTACCACCTGCCTTAGCTAGTTCAGAAATGGATTCTTGAATTAAAGGCTGAGCACTTATTAATTGCTCTTGAAAATAGTCTTCAAACTTTTGTAGTTCACTATTAATTACTGGAAACTGATTCCAGAACACTTTATCACCTGCTTCAAGCTCTACTTTATTTAATACAAAATAGGAGCACAAAGAACTTGTGCTCCTTTAATCACCTTGATATAACCTGCTGAGACTCCTCTTCTACATTCAGTTCTGCTACCCATTCAGTATCATGTTCATCAAAAATAAATTCAGGAATTAAGTATAATTCATCATTAAAATTAAAAACAGTATAAGTATTACTAACTCCTTCTTTAGTTCCTATTCTTTCTGCCCCAGCATCTACTAAATAATTATAAATTTTCTTATATCTCATCTTCTCTGATAAATTATGAACCATTCTTACATCCATATCAAATAATTCCATCATTAATTCAGTAGTAGTCATAATACTTTCTGCTAACAACTTCATTATTCAACCTCCTAATTAATCTATATTCTACTTCATTTTATCCACTTTATTCTTTAACTTCTTAATAATTCTCTTTTCTAATCTAGAAATATAGGATTGAGAGATACCCAAGATATCTGCTACTTCTTTTTGAGTCAGTTCTTTATTCTTATCATTGAGTCCAAAGCGTAAAATCATAATTTTTTGTTCTCTCTCTGTTAAATACTCCATAGCTTCAGCCAATAATTCTTTATCCACTTCTTCTTCAATATATTTATAAATCAAATCAATATCAGTACCTAATACATCTGATAACTTAAGCTCATTACCATCCCAGTCAATATTTAATGGTTCATCAAAAGAAACTTCAGATTTTTTCTTATTATTCTTTCTTAAATACATCAAAATTTCATTTTCAATACAACGAGAAGCATAAGTAGCCAACTTAATATTCTTACTTACATCAAAGGTATTCACTGCTTTAATCAAGCCAATAGTTCCAATTGATACTAGATCTTCAATGTCAATACCAGTATTATCATATTTACGAGCTATATAAACAACAAGTCTTAAATTTCTCTCAATCAAGACACTTCTTACTGTCTTATCCCCATCAGCTAACTTAGATAATAAAAATTTTTCTTCTTGGCTAGATAAAGGAGGTGGTAGAGCCTTACTGCTACCTACATAAAATACATTCTTAGCTTTATACATACCTAAAATCTGTAGTAGCCTAATCATACCTAGCCTCAACTTCCACTTAACCTCTATAAATAGTCTTTCCATCTTATCCCTCCTTATAAGTTAATAGCCCTAAAAACTTTAGGATTAAGTAAAGCTTGATAATTATTATCACTATCTAAAACACTAGCTTGCAAAGCAATAATTACTTCTTTAGTAGTAAATACCTCATCTTCTGTACGAATAGTTACCTGATCTGGTCTAAAACCAACTAACATACCATCTTCTTTTCCAATTGAAGAAAAAGGAATCAATCTAAATCGATTAGACCAACGCGTATCAATTACTTCATCTAATAACTGATTACTATTGTAATTATATTTAGAAAAAGCCTGCTTTATTCTATCTGGTAATATTTCCAACAATACTTCCACTTCTACAATAATCACAGGAGTTTTTGTTAAAGGGTCTTCTAGTTGATTACCTGTATCAACTAATGCCGTTACTTGCTGTGATTCTCCTTCAAACTCAATCTTTAAAGGAATACAGAAGATATCTGGAAGTAGTTTCTGTTGAATGAACATCCAACCAAACTTACCTATAATAATAATTATTACAAATCCAAAAATAATCAACCAACCACTATCTGGAGAAGTATTTAATGTTAATGGAGATCCCCCAGTTAAATTATAGAGAGCTAAAATTGCACCAGCAGTAACAAAAGTAATTAAATAAAAATAACTAAGAGACTTATATAATCTTTTGTAACTAATTGGAGCAAAAGAGATTAAAATCATTACTACAGAAACTATAAAATGAATCCAAATTTGATTTAAAAACCTGAATTTAGGTAAAATAATCAATATAGTATAAGCTGTTCCTAACATAGAAGTCAATAATAGACGCCAAATCTTATAATTTATATCTGATAACTTAGCTGTAGCCCATAACAATAAATAATTCATTACTAAGTTAACTATAGATAATAGATCTAAATAAACCACTAATTTCATTAGCTAAGTATCCACATCCTCCCTGATAAACATTATATTTTTAGTGGGTTATAAATATAACCAAAGTCTATAAATTAATAAAATAGTGAAAAAAAAGACTTTTCCAAAACTATTGTCGAATAAAAAAATCTCGATACCTAAAGGCATCGAGATTCAAATTAAGAATCTTTATTTTTTCGTAAAAAAGCCGGAATATCCAGATCATTATCTTGGAAAGGCTGAATATCAAAGTCATCTTCAGTCTGCTCTTCTTGTTCAAGCTTTTCCTCACTTTTTTCATTAGTTTCTTCTTCTATTACACCTTTTTCAGCTGTATTAAATCCTGTTGCAATAACTGTTACCTTAACTTCATTTTCAATCTCTTCATCGACTACTGATCCAAGAATAATATTTGCTTCTGAATCAGCTACTTCAGAGATAACTTGTGCTGCTTCATTAGCTTCATGTAAGCCTAAATCAGCTCCACCAGTAATATTTAACAAAACACCTTTAGCCCCATCAATAGAAGCCTCTAACAGTGGAGAAGCAATAGCTGCCTTAGCTGCGTCAACAGCACGTTCATCACCAGCAGCCCTGCCAATCCCCATCAACGCAGAACCGGCATCAGTCATAATTGTCTTTACATCAGCAAAATCAAGGTTGATTAAACCAGTAATAGTAATTAGATCAGAAATACCTTGAACACCCTGTCTTAAAACATCATCGGCTGTTTTAAAAGCATCAACTAAACTTGTCTGCTTTTCTACTACATCTAATAATCTATCATTTGGAATAATAATTAAAGTGTCAACTCTCTCTTTTAGTTTTTCAATTCCTTTTTGAGCTTTAGTCATTCGCTGTCGCCCTTCAACAGTAAATGGCTTGGTTACAACTCCTACTGTCAAAGCCCCAATATCTTCTTTAGCAATTCTGGCAATTACTGGAGCAGCACCTGTTCCAGTACCACCACCCATACCAGCTGTAATAAAGACCATATCAGAACCTTCTAAGGCTTCAGAAATCATCTCCTCACTTTCCTTAGCAGCATTTGCCCCTACCTCAGGATTAGCTCCTGCTCCTAATCCATTAGTCAGTTCTTCACCAATCTGCAGAGTGATTTCTGCTCGAGAGGAGACTAAAGCTTGGCCATCTGTATTAACAGCAACAAATTCAACCCCGCTTAAACCAGATTCAATCATACGATTGACGGCGTTATTACCACCGCCACCAACTCCAACTACTTTTATATCTGCAAATTGTGGCTCTTCAGACCCAAACTCAAACATCAAGACCCCCCCTAGTTAACCTAAAAAATATTTTTAAACCAATCTTTAACTTTATTAAATAAATCATCCACTATCTCTTCTTCATCTCTTCTTTTAATCTGCTGTTTTGATGTATCTTTTATATTTTCGGCACCATAATTTCCTAAACCTACTCCTGTAGAGAAGATAGCAGCATTATCTCCAGAGAAACCAGCATACTCATCATCAAGATCATAAATTGAACCATCTACATAATCAAGTAAAGTATTCATATTTTCAGGTGCTCCAACTCTAACAGGCATATCTAACTTTTCAGATGCCAACTCTGGAACTCCTTCTAACAGAGACCCTCCTCCAGTCACTACTGCTCCAGCTGGAACTAACCCCTTATATCCTGCTTTTTCAATATCCTCTTTAACTAAAGAAAAGATCTCATCAATACGTGGCTCAATAATTTGACATAATACTTTACGAGAAATAGTTCTTTTCTGTTTCCCGCTAGTATCTAAAATATCAAGCTTTTCATTCTGGTCTACTAAACTAGCTTTAGCACAACCATGCTTAATCTTGATCTTTTCAGCATTATTACGAGGAGTACGCATTCCTACAGCAATATCATTTGTAACATGATCTCCACCTACTGGTAAAATAGAAGTATACCAAATACTTCCTTCTTTAAAGATAGCAATATCTGTAGTTCCGCCTCCCATATCGACTAGCAATACACCTAAATCTTTTTCACTTTCAGATAGTACTGCTTTGCTAGCAGCCAAAGGCTGTAAAACAATACCTTCTACTCCAAGGCCTACTTTTTTAACACTCTTAACCAAATTTTGAATAGAAGTTTTCGACCCAGTTACAATATGAGCTTCAGCTTCTAATCTAACTCCAGACATTCCTAATGGATATTTAATATCTTTACATCCATCAACAGTAAATTGCCGTGGAATAACATGTATAATTTGGCGTTCAGGTGGCATAGAAATAATCTTAGTAGCATCAATAACTCTGTCAATATCTTGTCTGGTTATTTCTTTATTCTCACCAGTCTCTTCATTCTTGCCAGAAACAGCTACTACTCCATGCCGATTAGTAGAAGAAATATGAGAGCCTGCAATCCCCACAAAGACAGAATCTAATTCTACTCCGGCCATTCTCTCTGCCTTGACAATTGATTTTTCTATGGAAGCAACAGTATCATCTATATCAACAACCATACCTTTCTTTAAACCAGTAGAAGGGCTAGTACCAACTCCAATTATATCAATAGATCCATTATTATTGACTTCAGCAATGATTGTACAAACCTTAGTTGTACCTATATCAATTCCGGCAACTACATTTTGTCGTGTCACCAAGCGCCCTCCTTCCAATAAGTAACAAACACTCCTGATTATAGATCCTTTCTACTGATAATTTCAATATTCATAGTTATTTTCCTTTTTTTATTTGTAAATTTTCTAAAAAATCATCTTAGTTTTAGAAATGAATTCTTTTTATACCTTAAATCTACATAATCTACTTTTAAATTTTTAGTTTTAATATCCTGATAAATGGAAGTAAACACCTCTGCTTTCTGCTCAATATTAAAATTAGTCCCCAATTTAACTTTACCACCTTGTCTTAAAAATAAATTAATCCTTTGCTGAGAATCAATATGTAACTCACTTATCCCTGCTAATACATTTTTAGATAACTTACTTAAGTAATTTACAGCCTGACTCTTCATTCCAGTTAATTTAATCTTCTTCGCCTGACTATCTATATTGACTCCTGTAATTAATGGTAATTTCCAACTGGATAAACTATTAGTTACCTCTAAAATCCAACCTTCAGTATCAACCACTTGATAAGAAGATTGAAAAGGGATGATAGCTATTGGACGTCGTTCTTGAACACTAATAACTAACTTGTTAGGTAAATCACGTTTGATGGTTACTGATTTTAACTGAGGTAACTTTAGTAATTTTTTCTTTATTTTTTTACTATCAATCTCAAAAATATTAGTCTCTTGCTGCAATTTACTAAAGTTAAGTAGATAATTATCAGTTAATAACTGATTACCTGTTATCTTTATCTCCGTAATCTGAAAGTAATTTGAATAAATAATATGTACTACTCCTAACACTACTAATAATGCAATACAGATTAAAATTACTTGCTTGTCCAAAATATCACCCCTCTAAAAAATGCAGGACTAACTTCAGTCCAAACTAAAACTAAGATTAAGATTGAGGTTGAGGTCTGAAACTCAACCTCAATCCTAATTACTTATTTAAAGCTGACTGTAAAATTTTAATTACTAACTCAGAAAAATCAATACCAGATGCTTCAGCTGCTTGAGGTAGCAAACTAGTCTCAGTCATACCTGGAATAGTATTTACCTCTAATACATAAAGTCCTCCTTGAGGAGTAAGCCTTAAATCTACTCTAGACATCCCACTACACTTAAGAACTTGATGTGCCTGTAAGGCCAATTTTTGAGCTCGTTGATAAACTTGTTCATCTAGTTTAGCTGGAACCTCAAACTCAGTCAAACCCTTAGTATATTTAGCCTCAAAATCATAGACACCATCTTTAGGCTTAATTTCAATAACAGGCAGAGTTTCAGGATTTTTATTTCCTAACAGACCTACTGTAATTTCACGCCCAGGGATATACTCTTCAATTAATATCTCCTGATCATACTTAAAAGCCTCTTCTAAACTAGACATTATATCTTCTTCTTGATCTACAATAGATAATCCTATACTAGACCCTTCTAAAGCAGGCTTAACTACAACTGGCATCTCTAACTCTTGCTTTATCTGCTGTCTACACTCTTCCTTTTTCATTTTAAACTGTTCACTAGTTAAAACCATAAACTCTGGAGTAGTAACTCCTACTTGTTGAAATAATCGTTTGGAAGTTACTTTATCCATAGCTACAGAACTGGCTAAAACTCCTGATCCTGTATAAGGAATCCCTTCTAACTCTAACAATCCTTGTAAAGTACCATCTTCACCAAATCTACCATGTAAAGCAATAAAAGATAGGTCCACATCTTGATCTAATAAGGCTTGTGGTAAGTTATCTTGGGCCGGATCTACATCAATAGTTTCATATCCTTGTTTCTGTAAAGTATTTAAAATAGCCTGCCCTGTCTTTAGGGAAACTTCACGTTCCTTAGATTTACCTCCTCTAATTACTGCAATTGTCTTATCTTCTAGCATCTTCTCCCTCCTTTTATTCTTCACGCTTGATTATAGCCCCAAGTTTAGTTAACTTATCTTCTAATCCTTCATAACCACGATCAATATGATAGATATTTTCTACTGTAGTCTTCCCTTGGGCAGCTAAACCAGCTAAAACTAAAGCAGCTCCTGCTCTTAAATCCGTTGCTTTCACTGTTGTTCCTGTAATATTTTCTACTCCTTGAATAATAGCTTGGTTATCTTCTACTTCAATATCTGCTCCCATTTGGTTTAGTTGCTCTGCATGCTGTAAACGATTATCAAAAATAGTCTCTGTAAGCACACTTCTACCCTCTGCTTTAGCTAATAAAGTCATAAACTGTGGTTGCATATCTGTAGGAAATCCAGGATAAGGTAAGGTCTTAAGTTGTACTCCTTGCCATGAATCTACTCCTGTTACTCTTACTTGATCTTCTATAATTTCTACGTTAACTCCTGTTTCAGACAACTTAGCTAATATTGATTCAATATGTACAGGGATTAAATCTTTAGCAACTATTTGACCTTTAGTTAAAGCTGCTCCTACTAAAAAGGTTCCAGCTTCAATTCGATCTGGAATTACTCGATACTCAACTGGATCGAGTTTGTCTACTCCTTGAATCTTGATTACATCAGTACCTGCTCCTTTAACATTAGCTCCTAGACGATTTAAAAAGTTCTGGAGATCAACAATTTCTGGTTCTTTAGCTGGATTATAAATTATTGTTTGTCCTTTAGCCCTTGTAGCAGCCATCATAATATTTTCAGTAGCTCCCACACTAGGAAAATCAAGATGAATTGTAGCTCCTTCTAACTTATCAACTTTTCCTTCCAAGTAGCAACCCTGTTCTGTAAACTCAACACCTAAAGACCGTAAACCTTTAAGGTGTAGATCAATTGGTCGAGAACCAATACTACAACCACCAGGCTGATATATTTTAACCTGACCAAAACGAGCTACCAATGGCCCCATTAAAAATATACTAGCTCGCATCTTCTGCATCAACTCTTGAGGGATTTGGCAACTATCTATATTCTCAGTATTAACAACTATAGTCTTATCTTTATGCTCTGCTTGAGCACCTAAAACTTCTAAGACTTCTTTCATCACTCTTACATCACGTAAATTAGGCACTCTTTTAATTACAGATTCTCCAGCTCCAAGTACAGTTCCAGCCAAGATAGGTAGTACTGCATTCTTAGCCCCATTGATCTTTACTTCACCTTCTAAAGACTGACCACCCTCTATTATAAAACGCGACACTGACTTCACCTCCTTAATTTAAAACTTCCAATTCCCGAACCAGTTGAATACCATACTCTTTATCTACTAACTCTTCTACTTGCTGTATTAAATTTAATACATCATCAGCCGTAGCATTTCCTAAATTAACAATAAAGTTAGCATGTTTAGTAGAAACTTGAGCATCACCGACTCTTAATCCTTTCCCTCCAGCTTCATCAATTAATCTACCTGCTGAATCTAAAGGAGGATTCTTAAAGATACAACCGGCATTAGGAAGTGATAAGGGTTGATTTTCTCTACGCTGGGCCAACTTCTGATTCATTCGCTCTTCTATTAATTGGCGTTTAGCAGAATCCAATTCTAATTCCACCTCTACAATTATTTCTTGCCTATCTTGAAAAGAACTATTTCGATAATTAAAGTCTAATTCATCAGATTTATATATCTGAAACTGACCACTAGGTGATAGAACTTCTACTTTAGTAATCATCTCTCCAATCTCTTGTTCTTTTACTCCTGCATTCATAACTACAGCTCCACCAATACTAGCTGGCAGACCTCTGCCAAACTCTAGACCACTTAATCCATATTTTGCTACCGTTGTAGCTAGAGTAGGTAGACTAACTCCTGCTTGAGCTTTAACTAGATTACCTTCAATTTCAACTTTGGATAACCTAGATAGTTTGATTACTACACCTGTTAATCCTTGGTCACTAATTAATAGATTAGTTCCATTACCAATTATCCAGTAAGATATTTCTTCCTGATATAAATATGTAACTAACCTTCCTAGGTCATCCTTATCATTAGGGATAACTAATGCATCAGCTAAACCACCTATCTTAAAAGAATTATGATTTTTAAGCGGTTCTTCAAATAATACTTCTCCTGTTACTAATGAAGAAAGTGTCTCTTTAATTTCTTGATTAATCATTACATCACCTCAGTCTTAACTAACAACCTTATGCAAGCCCTTATCTCTCATATGATATGCAACCCTAGCTACAGGCGTTACCTTATAACTTGTCCAATTTCTTAATTTAAGTTTAAGAATTAATCTGCTCAAACTTAAACTAAATCCAAAATTAATTCAACCAACTTATCAGCCGCTTCTGGTTGACCTAATTCTTTACTTGCTTGTGCCATCTGGGCCAACTTCTCCTCATCACTAAGTAGTCCAGTAATTGAATTAGATAAATTCTCTCCTGTTAACTCTTGATCCAAAATAACTTCAGCAGCACCATTCTCTTCTATAGATCTAGCATTATGTTCTTGATGATTCTCTGCTGCATGAGGATAAGGAATTAAGATAGCCGGAATACCACAAGCAGTAATTTCTGCTAGACCAGTTGCTCCAGCTCGGGAAACAATTAAGTCAGCTACTGCCAAGGCTGCCTCCATATTATATAAATAAGGCTTAATTATAAGATTCCCACTTTCTAAATTCTTTATACCCTGCTCTTTGGCTTGCTTAGAAACTTTATCAAAGTCACGTTTCCCAGTAATATGTAACACCTGTAAATCTCCTGCTTGCAGTTGAGGATAAATATCAACCATAGCTTGGTTGATACTCTTAGCTCCTCTACTACCACCAAAGACTAATAAAATATCCTTATCTGGTACTAAACCCAACTCCTGATAAGCCTCATTTCTTCCTTTAGTCAAAATTTCAGGTCTAATTGGATTGCCTGTCAAGACTGTCTTATCTGGAGTACTAAAGTGCTTTTTAGCAGCTAAATTACTTAAAGCAATCTTATCTACTACTTTAGCCAAAAGACGATTAGTTATACCTGGATAAGCATTCTGTTCATGAATTAAAGTAGGAATACCACTTAGAGCTGCAGCCAAAACAGTTGGCCCGCAGACATAACCTCCAGTACCAACTACTATATCAGGATTAAATTTACTAATAATCATTCTAGCTTCCACTAACCCTACTCCTGTCTTCAATATAGACTTTACTAAACGAGGTGAAATCTTACGTGGCAATCCTTCTACATGAATAGTCTCTAACTGATAACCTTCTTTAGGAATAATATCAGCCTCTAATCCTGCTTCTGTTCCTACAAATAACAGTTCAAGGTCCTCAACTTCTTCTTCTAACTTTCTAGCACTAGCCAAGCTAGGATAAATATGTCCCCCTGTACCACCACCAGTAAATAATACCTTCATCTTCAACACTCCTACTTCTTACAAAATCGAGATACATTCAATAAGATACCTATAGCCACCGACATAACAACTAATGAAGTACCACCATAACTAATAAAAGGTAGAGTAATACCTGTTACTGGCATAGAACCAGTAACTACCCCAATATTAATAATTGCTTGTAGAACAATCCAAGTAGTAACTCCTACTGCCAACATAGAACCAAATAAATCAGGAGCCCGCATAGCAATCTGTAACCCCCGCAAAGCAAGTAACCCATATAAAAATAAAATAATTAGACTACCTAAAAAGCCTAATTCCTCTCCTACAACAGCAAAAATAAAGTCAGTCCCTGGCTCAGGTAGATAAAAGAACTTCTGTCGACTCCGACCTAAACCAACACCAAACAATCCTCCTGAACCTAAAGCATATAATGATTGAATAATATGAAACCCTGTCCCTTTAGGGTCTTGCCAAGGATTTAAAAAAGCAAAAACTCTCTTTCTTCGATAAGGTTCAGCCATTAGAGCATAAACAAAAGCTGGCAACCCCGATGCAAATAAGCTTCCTAAATGTAGCATTCTCGCTCCTGCAGCAATTAACATAATTACTACTGTTAAAGCTATCGTTCCTGCTGTCCCTAAATCAGGCTCTGCTAAAATTAATAGAAACACTACTCCTAAAACAGCTAAAACAGGTAATAGTCCTGTAATAAACTTCTTAATTCTATCTCCTGCAAAATAGATATACCTAGCAGTAAAAATAACCATAGACAATTTAGCAAACTCAGATGGCTGAACTGCTATTCCGATATTAATCCATCGCCTAGAACCATTTATCTCTGGACCAATAAAGAGTACTAAAACTAATAGTATAATACTACCTAGCAAAATATAATAAGTCCAGCTTAAATAACGATGATAATCAATATTAGAGACTATAATCATAGTAATTATTCCTAATACTGCCCAGGTGAATTGTCGTTTTAAAAAATGAAAACTATCATCATATTTAACATAGGCTGTAATAGAAGTAGCACTAAAGACCATAGTCACACTAATCCCCATTAATAATACTACTACAAGAAAAGTTATATAATCAGGGTTATTTTCCAAATTAACCCCTCCTTAATTTCCTAACACCCTCTTTAAAAATTCTACCTCGTTCCTTATAACTACTGAACATATCCCAGCTTGCACAAGCCGGAGATAAAAGAACTATATCTCCAGAATTAGCCAACCTAGTTGATTGATTAACAGCTTCTTCAATATTAGCTACCTGATAAATATCTGTAAAACCTAACTTTTTGACTTCAGCTTCAATTTCATCTGCTGTTTCACCTAATAAGACTAAAGCCTTTACCTGCTCTACTGCTACTTGAGCAAACTGATCAAAATTAGAATCTTTATCCATACCTCCTGCAATTAAAATAGTTGGCTCTGAAAAAGTCTCTAAAGCTTTAATTGCTGCTGCTGGATTAGTCCCTTTAGAATCATTAATATACTGCACACCATTAATTGTATCTACATTTTCAATTCTATGTTCGACACCAGTAAATTTATTCAATACTTTAGCTAATACTTCTTTCTTGACTCCCATTAATAGAGAAATTGCTACTGCAGCTAAAGTATTTTCTAAATTATGAGGCCCTTTTAAACCTAAATTATCTAACTCAATTATCTCTTGTCTGTTTCCAGATAAGTTACTGACTATCTTATTATCTGCTACAAAAACGCCTTTTTCTAACTGATCTTGTTGACTAAAGAAGATAACCTCAGCTGCAGTAGCCTCTGCAAACTCTCTTACCTGTAAGTCATCATAATTTAAGACAGCATAATCATCTTCTCTTTGTTTAGTTAAGATCTTTCTTTTAGCTGCTACATATTCTTTAAAGGTACCATGCCGATTTAAATGATCAGGAGTTAAATTTAAAACCAAACTAATATCTGGTCTAAAATATTTAGTTCCTTCTAACTGAAAGGAGCTTATTTCAGCAATTGCTACATCTTCTGCCTCCAGCTCTGGTAGATCTTTAATCAGAGCCCGACCAATATTACCTCCTACTATTGACTTTAAATCAGTTGTAGCAAAAATTTCACCTACTAAAGTAGTTGTTGTTGTTTTACCATTAGTCCCAGTAATAGCTATTAGTTGGGCCTGATTATAACGATAAGCCAACTCAACCTCGCTAATCACTTCTATTCCTACCTCTCTTGCTTCTTCTAAGATAGGAATATCAATTGGCACCCCTGGACTAATAACAATTAAATCTGATTTTAAGATTAGTTCTGGAGTATGACCATCTAAGTCTAAAGTAAGATCATAATTTGATAATAGCTTTAATTCATCTTCTAACTCTACCTTAGATTTAGTATCTGTTGCTATAACTTGAGCACCTTGGCCCTCTAGAAATTTAATTGTTTCTACACCTGTTCTTTTACTTAATCCTACCACAGTCACTAATTTATCCTTTAGCTCCATACTATCCCCTTTCTTAACCTAACTTAAACAAACCTAATAATCCTATTAAAGATAAAATAATAGCAAAAATCCAAAACCTAATTACTACTTTAGACTCTTCCCAACCCTTCAACTCAAAATGATGATGAATAGGACTCATTCTAAAGATACGACTACCATTAGTTAACTTAAAATAACCAACCTGGAGCATTACTGAAATAGCTTCAATAACATAAACTCCACCAATAATAAATAAAAACAATTCTGTCTTAGTAAAAATAGCTATAGAAGCAAGCGCCCCTCCTAAAGCTAAGGAACCAGTATCTCCCATAAAAACTTGGGCTGGATGGCTATTAAACCAAGCAAAGCCTAAACAAGCTCCAGCAATAGAAGTAGCAAAGATAGCTAAATTCTGATTACCAAAACCAAAACAGATATAAGCATAAGTAATAGTCACAATAATTGTTACTCCAGCTGCTAAACCATCTAAACCATCAGTTAAGTTAACAGCATTAGAAGTCCCAATAATTACAACAACTATAAAGGGAATAAATAATTTACTGCCTAAATCTATTGTCGTCAATAAATAAGGTATTAATATTTCTGTTCCTAACTCTAACTTAGTCAAAGCTGCTAAAGCCACTGTCAAACCTATCAAAATCTGTCCTAACATTTTCTGCCAAGCTCTCAAACCTAACGATCTATCTGCTATTATCTTAATTCCATCATCTAATAAACCTAATAAGCCATAACTTAAAGTTACAAATAAAGATAAGATAATCTCTAGCTTAGGTTCAGCAAAGATCAAAGTAGAAATTAAAACAGCTAGAATAATGATTACTCCACCCATAGTTGGAATACCAGCTTTCTCCATATGGCTTTTAGGGCCAACTTCTCTTATATTTTGACCAAATTCTAATCTTCTGAACCATTTTATAATAAAAGGACCAACTACTATACTAATTACAAAAGATAATACAGCAGCATATATTAAATTAGCCACTACCATCACTCCTTATTCTGTAACAGATCAACAAATTCCTCAAGTTTCATTCCTCGTGAAGCTTTAACTAAAATTGTATCCCCTGATTCAACTAGTGTTAATAATTTATCCTTTAGTTCCTCTCTATCAGTAAAGTGAAATACCTTCTGTTTATCCATTCCTGCTACTATAGCACCTTGGGCTATCTCTGAACCTAACTCACCAGTTGCAAATAAAAAGTCTAGTCCTTTATTAGCTATTAACTTACCAATCTTTCTATGTTCTTCTTTAGCCACTTCTCCTAACTCTAACATATCTCCTAGAATAGCTATCTTTCTATCTACTGCAATTTCATCTAAGGTATTAATAGCTGCTTGCATAGAAGTTGGATTGGCATTATAGGTATCATTAATAATCTCTAATCCACAGTCAGTAGTTACAATTTGATTTCTCATCTTAGTTAATTTAAGATTAGATAACCCTTCTTTAATTACAGATAACTCTAAATCAAGGGCCAACCCAACTGCTATAGCTGCTAAAGCATTATAGACATTATATCGCCCTGGAATAGGTAACTTAACCTGAATAGATTCTTGAGTCTCATTATTTACTACTTCAAAACTAACTCCTTCTTCACCTAAAGTCTCTATATTAATAGCTTGTAGTTGACTTCCCTCTTCTAGACCATAAGTAATTAGCTGAGCTGCTGTCAACTCATCCATCTGACTGACATACTGATCATCACTATTTAAGATAGCTACTCCATCTTGATCTAAAAATTCAATCAGTTCACCTTTTGCCTGGGCTATCTTCTCTTGACTACCTAACAACTCAATATGGCTAACCCCTACATTGGTCACTACCCCAATATCAGGTTGAGCAATCTGAGCCAAATCTCTAATCTGTCCTAAGCCTCTCATCCCCATTTCAACTACCAAAGCTTGATGTTTTTCTTCTAGTTGAAAGAGAGTTAAAGGAAGACCAATTTCATTATTATAGTTTCCTTGAGTCTTTAAAGTTTGATACTCCTCTTGTAAAACTGCAGCAATCATATCCTTAGTAGTCGTCTTACCAGTACTACCAGTTACAGCAACTACAGGCAAAGAGAATTGACTTCGATAATAAGCAGCTAAATCTTGTAAAGCTTGTTGAGTATCTTCTACTACAATCAAAGGACCATCAACCTCTACTGCTTGAGATACAATAGCAACCTTAGCTCCTTTAGCAAAGGCATCAGCTACAAAATTATGTCCATCAAAATTATCGCCAACTAAGGCAATAAATAATGCACCAGATTCTAAAGTTCTTGTATCAGTTGAAACTCTATCTATAGTAAACTCAAGATTACTAGTTGAATCACCTGTCACAGCTGTTACAATTTCATTTGCCGAAAGTGATTTCATTAAGTTTCACTCCTATCCTCCAAAGCTACTCTAGCTACCTGTCGATCATCAAAGTCAATTACTTGATCTCCAATCTCCTGATATGTTTCATGTCCTTTTCCAATAATCAAAATCATATCTTCAGGCTGGGCTATATCAACTGCTTGGTAGATAGCTTCCTTACGATTCTCTATAATAATATAATCTTGACCTTCCTTCTTATCTAACTGATCAATCCCTTCTTTAATATCAGCAATAATATCTAATGGATGTTCACTACGTGGATTATCAGAAGTAACAATTCCGAAGTCGGCTAAGTTAACACCTAGTTGGCCCATAATTGGTCTCTTTTTAGCATCACGATCTCCACCACAACCAAAGACCACAATCACACGACCTTTAGTAAATTCTTCAGCTGTCTGTAATACATTCTCCATACCATCAGGAGTATGAGCATAGTCAACAATAACTCCAAAGTCCTGTCCTTGATCAATTAATTGAAAACGACCAGGTACACCTATAACTTCTTCAATTTCTTCTTTAATCTCAGTTAAATCAAATCCTAAACTGGCTACAGTAGCAATAGCTGCTAAAGAGTTGTACACATTAAACCTACCTGTTAAATTCAATTTAATTGGTAATTGACTATTAGATGTCTTAAGATCATAACTTACTCCCTTAAAGTCCACTTTAATATCTTCTGCCTTGAATTCAACCTCTTTCTCTAAACCATAACTAACAACCTCACCTTGATTCTCTTCTACAATAGAATCAGCATATTGATCATCAAAGTTGATTATAGCCACTCCTTCATTTTGGCTAAATAATTTAGATTTAGCACTTAAATAATCATCTAAAGACTGATGAAAATCAAGGTGATCCTGACTTAAGTTAGTAAAAACCTGACGATCAAAATCAATTTCTAATACTCGATCTAATTCTAATGCATGTGATGATACCTCCATCACCACATGAGTAATTCCTTCTTCTATCATTTGAGCAAAATAACGTTGCAAATCTAAAGATTCAGGGGTAGTTCGACTAGCTTCCTGTTCAACCTTTCCAACTTTATTCTTAATAGTTCCAATTAAACCTGTTTTCATTTCTAAATTATTTAAAATTGATTCAATTAAATAAGTAGTTGTCGTCTTTCCGTTGGTCCCTGTCACACCAATAATAGTTAAATCTTGGGCTGGATAACTATAAAATTTAGCACTGACTTTAGCTAAAGACTCTCTAGTATCATTTACTCTTATTGTAGTAACTTGATCATTAGCTACTTCATTTTCAACTAAGATAGCCTGAGCACCATTATTGATAGCATCTTCTATAAAATTATGTCCATCTTGTTCAAAACCAGAAATCGCTACAAAAAGATATCCTTCTTCTACCTCACGAGAATCATAAGCAATACCAGTAACTTCTATATCCGACTCTCCTATTATAGATTTGACTGACAATACTTCAACTAACTCCTTTAAATTAACCATTCTTAACCTCCTTATAAGAAAGAATATTAATTAGATAACCATACTTTAACATATTCTCCTGTATCAACTGTAAGTCCTGGAGCAGGTTTTTGATCTTTAATTACTCCAGAACCAGACCATTTAAGCCTTAATCCCAACTCACCTATTAAATCTGCTGCTTCTCTCACTTTCATTCCCTTTAAATCAGGTACTGTTACCTGATACTTTTGCTTTTCATTTTCAGCATCATCAAAGAACAAAATAACAGTACTCTCTTCATTAACTACTACTCCAGGTTGAGGGACCTGATCAACTACCTTATCTCCCCTATCTTCTAATTTAACCTGCAATCTTTTTCGATGTAACTTATCTTCTGCTTTAGTCAAAGATAAATTCTTGACATTTGGTACTTTAACCTGCTTAACTTTATTATCTTCTTTCTTAGATTCTTTTTTCTTAGATTCTTTATCAGTCTGTGGTGGAATCTCTAAATAACGTAAAGCATCTTTGACTACATCATGAAAAATAGGTGCTCCTACTTGGGACCCATAATAAGGATAACTACTAACTCCATACATAACTACTAAAGTGACCAATTGAGGATTTTCAATAGGTACCATTCCGATAAAGGAAGCATCATAAATTCGTTTTCCATAATGTTTAGCTGTTCCTGTCTTACCACCGATTCTATAACCTTTAATTGCTGCTTTCTTCCCTGAACCTTCTGCTACTACTCCTTCTAATAGCCTTCTTACTGTTTGAGAAGTTTCTTTAGAAATCACTCTTCTAATTGGCTCAGGTTCCATCTTCTTAAGCAATTCACCATTTGGTTTTCTAACTTCCTTAACTAACTGAGGCCTTAATAATTGACCGTCATTAGCCACTGCCGAGACTGCTCTAATTAACTGAATAGGAGTCACAGTAATACCATGCCCAAAAGACATAGTTGCCAACTCAACTGGACCAATATCATCTAAACTATAGGCTAATCCTTCTGCTTCACCTGGTAGTTTAATTCCTGTTTCTTGACCAAAACCAAAAGCTTTAATATAATCATAAAATTTCTCTTTTCCAATTCGTTGTCCCACTTGAACAAAACCAGGGTTACAAGAATTTTGTACTACTTCGGCAAATGTCTGCTTACCATGTCCTCCACTTTTCCAACAATTAATTCTCTGACCTGCTACTTCTATATAACCAGGGTCATAAAATTTATCGTTAGAATGAACAACACCTTCCTCTAAACCTGCAGATGCTGTCATAATCTTAAAAGTGGAACCTGGCTCATAAGTATCTGATACAGCTCTATTACGCCACAGACGTGGAGTATAATCAGCAAATTGATTGGGATTATAAGTTGGGCGATTAGCTAAGGCTAAGATATCACCATTCCGAGGATCCATCATCACAATTGTTCCAGCTTTAGCCTGATGCTCTGTCATAGCCTGGTCTAACTCTCTTTCAGCTATATACTGTAGTACATGATCTATCGTTAAATAAATATTATTCCCATCATCAGGTGCAATATAATCTTTAATTCCTTTAGGAATTTCGCGACCAATAGCATCACTTTCAATCGATATCCTACCTGGATCGCCTCTTAGTTGCTGATCATAAGATAACTCTATTCCTTGCAAACCTTGACTATCTATTCCTGCAAAACCTAAAATATGTGAAGCAAGATTACCTTTAGGATAGAACCTTTTACTTTCTTCAGTAAAATAAATTCCTGGTAGATCTAATTTGCGAATCTTTTCTGCTTTTTCCTCTGCTACCTTACGAGCAATATAAACTGCTCCTAACTGCTTTGTAACCTTTTGATAAATCTCTTTTTGTGATAATTCAAGAATTGCAGCTAATTTCTGAGCTGTCTGCTGAGGTTGTTCGATATCTTTAGGAGCTGCTACTACAGTATCAGCACTAGCACTGACAGCTAACTCAACACCATTTTTATCATAAATGACCCCTCGCTTAGGTTCCACTTTAACTTTTCTCAATCTCTGTTGTAAAGCTCGCTGTTGGTAATCATTATTCTTCGATAATTGAATCCAGCCTATCCTTAGAACCAATAGACTTATTGCTAAGAAAGCAAGACCAAATAATAAAAGAATTCTTGCTCTTACCTTTTGACTTATTTTGCTCACCTTATTACTCCCCTTCCTCAACTCAGGAAGTTGATTATTCTAAAGTATCAGCTTGCACATTAGCTAAATTATCAATCCAAGCCATAATTTTATCTGTAATATTCTGCTGTGATCTGTTATTAGCCTGCTTTTTTTCTTTAGAACTAGCTTGTTGAGATGATTTCTTTTGTTCATTATCAAGTACAACATAATGTACTTGATCTGGTTCTTTCATTCCCAATTCTTCTTTAGCCACCTCTTCAATCCGCTCTAAAGACATTAAATTAGAAATTTTGAGTTGTAAATGTGCATTTTCTGATTTTAGACGATTCCTTTTTTCCTTTAACTTTTCTACCTTTAAATTCTTTCTTGATAATTGTACATATTGATTAATATGTATTAAAATCAGAATCACAATTAATACTATTATAAAGATTCCCCATAGAATTCGCTTGAATTGTTGATCATTTGTTGATTCAGATTGAGAGCTACCTTGTTGCAAAAAAAATTGCTGCTCTTGATTTTTTTTATTATTCCCTATTCCCAATCTTATTCACCCACCTTTAACTTTAGAACTCAAGGGATTTTTAGAATAAATCATCTTTTATATCTTTTCTGCTACTCTTAATTTAGCACTCCTTGCTCTACGATTATGAGCTACTTCCTCTTCTGTAGGTGCAATAGAGCTTTTAGTTAAAAAATCAACCCTAGCTTCTTTATCACAACCACAAATAGGAAGTTTAGGAGGACAAATACAATCAATAGCTAACTCCTTAAAATTCTGCTTTACAATTTTATCTTCTAGTGAGTGAAAACTAATAACACAGATTCTAGCTCCTGGCTTTAGCCTTGCTACTGCATCTTCTAACACATTCTCTATTATTTCCAATTCATTATTAACAGCTATTCTTAAAGCCTGAAAAGTTCTTTTGGCAGGATGAGGTCCTTTCCTTCTAGCTGAAGCTGGAATAGCCTGTTTAATCAATTTTACTAGCTGAGTAGTTGTTTCAATTCTTTCCTTGGATCGAGACTCAACAATAAATTGAGCAATTCTAGCAGCCCATTTCTCTTCTCCATACTTACGAATAATAGTTGTCAGCTGATCTTTAGAATAATTATTAACTATATCTGCTGCAGTTTTAGTTTGACGTTGATCCATTCTCATATCTAACGGAGCTTCGTATCTATAACTAAAACCTCGGTCAGGATTGTCCAATTGATATGATGAAACTCCTAAATCAAATAAAACTCCATCAACCAAATCAATATCTAGTTGATCCAAAATATTATCCAGATTTTTATAATTATCTCGGACTAAATCAATCTGTACATCATACTGGCTTAATTTACCTTTTGCTTCTTCAATTGCTGCTTGATCCTGATCAATTCCAACAAATCTGCCCTGATCAAGTTGTTTAACGATTTCTTGAGCATGACCAGCTCCTCCTAAAGTACAATCAACATAAATTCCATCATCTTCACAATCAAGATAATCTAAAACTTCATTCAACATTACAGGTATATGATTAAACTCCATAAATATCACCCTTTTATATAAGTATATATAAGTAAATGAAAGGACATTACATATTGTATTATATAGAGAAATATTTCGCAATACAAATTGGGATAAAAAGTAATTTATTCCCATTATATTCTGGTTAGATCTAGTTTGTAGTATCAGAAAAATTGTAACTTTTTTGCTCCTAGCACATAAATATAAAATAAGGGAATTCCCATTATCTTATTTTATATAATTTAACACAAATTATTGAAAGAATAATTTTACTATTGAACAATTTGATCATTCATCTAGATAAATTTAATAGATTTAAATTCCCTTGAATTAAATATCCCTAGAAGGGAGGTATTGCTATGAAGATTGATTATTTATTCACTTGGTCTAAAAACGAAGAGGAGGATTTAAAGGCAGTAGGAGGAGGATTTAAAGTACCAGCTCCTTTCAAATGGGTATTTGCAATCTTTAAAAAATAAATTACAACTTAATTAATAGGGGCACTAAAATAGGAACTAAAGCAGATAAAACAGCACCACTAATAAAAGAAATAACTACTATTTTAGTCTGATCAACAGTCTTTGAAATTAAAGGCAGAGTAGTATCCATTGTTGTAGCCCCCCCTGGAGCAACAATAGATACTTTAGCTCCTAACCTAGCCATGACTGGAATTAAAACAATAGCAATTACTTCACGAAATACATTAGTCAAAAAAGCCAAAGCCCCTAATTTAGCACTATATATCTTTGTTAACAACACCCCTGATAAACTATACCATCCAAATCCTGCTCCTATAGCACTAGATTCATTAAAAGGCATACCTAATAACTTACCACTTAGAACGGTACCAATTATACTTCCTAAAGCAATAAAAATAGGAACTAATATTATTTTAAGCCCAAACTCCTTTAGTTTATGTAATAATTCTTGATTTCTACCAAGATCTATCCCAACACCTAACAATAGAAAAGCTAACAAAATAGTAGACAGAGACGATAAAGAATCAATCCATAAGCTAGGAATTATAGAATGTCCCAATAGTATTCCTATAATAATAACAATAATAATAGAAATTAACATCTTTATTCCCCCTGGCTTGATAATTCAAAAACTAACATAATTATTATACTACCTAATACTGATCCTAATGCTAAAATGAAAGCATTTAATCCTATCTGATTTAAACTATTGACTATCTGAGGATCAGCACCAATCTGTAATCCCATAGTAAATAATAATAATAATAATCCTCCTAATACTAAATAATCAGCTAAATCTAATACATATTCTGGTAATAACTGCAAATTGCCTATTAATAGCCCTAGTATTAAGGAAAAAATAATTATCCACATTATTTTCACCCCTTACCCCATTAATTTTAAAACAGCTTTTTTAATTATAACATAATCATACTCAATCTTGCCAGAAATTAACCTAATTCTAATCTGATTTTTAGTTATATCAGCTAAAAAGGCTTTCTACTTCTATAGAAAGCCTTTTACATATCATTTTGATATACTATCTTCCTTTTTATTAGCCTTACTTACTTTCTTTTCTTGTTGGTTATTGTCTTCTAAAATCTTGGGAGTAATAAAAATAATCAATTCTCTTTTTTCTTTTGTTTTATTACGACTCTGGAATAATTTACCAAAAATAGGAACGCTGCTTAACAAAGGAACCTCAGATAATTTCTCAATTTCACTTTCTGAAATCAAACCACCAATTACTATTGTTTTACCATCTTCAACTATAATATTGGTTTCAACTTTTTTAGTATTAATTACTGGATAATCACCTTGCCAGTCATAAACACTACTCACTTCTGGCTTAATGTTAAGTCTTATCTGATCATTGCTATTAATTTGAGGCGTTAATCTTAATACAGTTCCTACATTTTTAAAACTAACACTAGTAGTGGTAGTTCCAGCGTCCTTATCAGCTTCCTTTTTTACTATTGGAACTTCTCGACCAACATCAATCACTGCTTCCTTACCATCGACTGTAGCTATTCGAGGGTTAGCTAAAGTAGTTGAATCTCCAGTTGACTTCAATGCTTTAATAATAGAGTTATAATTCATTGAAACATCTCCAATATTTAACCTTCCAGATGGAAGAACCCCACTACCATTACTACCACCTGTATCGCTATCCCATACTTTTTCTCCTGCAGAACCTTCTTGAGCAAAGCTCCAATTTATCCCTAAATCTTTTAACTTATCATATGATACATCTTCTATTCTAGCTTCTATAATTACTTGTCTTTGTGGTTGGTCTAGTTTTTTAATAACTTTAGCAATTGCTTTCATTTCTTTCTTATAGGCTGTAATTATTAAACTCTTACTTCGTTTATCAACTGCAATCTTATCTTGACTAATAAATTGTTGTAGACTTTTCTTAATCTTATCTGGTTTAGAATTTTTTAGTTTAAATACTTTAGTTATCTTTTTAGCAAAATTAGCTTGTAAACTTTTAGATGTTCCTATTAATAAAGTATTATCCATAACCTTGTAGCTTAAACCATTAGACTTAGTTAATAATTCTACAGCCTTTAGAAAAGTAATATTATTTAATTTGATTGTTATTTTTCTATTTTCTACTGAATTATCAATAATAATATTTTTTCCAACACTATTTGCTATAGCCTTAAAAGCATTTTGTAATTCCATATCTTCAAAATTAAGATTAATTTTTCCTTTACTAACTTCTATTTTATTAGCTTTATTTTGCCTCTTAAAACTATCTTGCAAACTCTCGGCAGTTCCAATCAAGACAGTATTATCAATAATTTGATACTCTAAACCATTTGTCTTAGTTAAAAACTTAACTGCTTCAAAAAAAGATACACTCTCTAAATGAACTGTTACCTTTCCTTTAACAGAATTATCAGCTACTATATTCATTCCAGCAATATCTGCTACAGCTCTAAAAGCATCACGTAGTTCTACATTCTTGAAGTTGAGATTAATCTGTTTTAATTTAGGCTTATTCTGCTGGGCCAACCCCACACTAGATAATAAACTAATTAATATTATTCCAATTATTAAGTATCTTACTCTACCATCTATAATTGCTATCACCTCCTATAGTCAAAGTCACTCTCTGCTTATCTTTAGTTACTAATATACGTCTCTCCCCTATTATTTCAACCTGCCAACCAGCTAATCTACCACCTACTGTAACTAATTCTGTTCTATTAGCTAATTGCAAGATAGCTAATTGACTATTATTCTTCTTAATAATTCCTACTAATTTAAACTTAGGCAGAGAAGATTTAACTGGTTGTATAGTTTCTTCTTTTTTTACCTTTGGCAGTTGAATTTGAAATGGATTACTAACTGGATAATTCTGTTTAATCTCTTTTACTTGCTCCTGTTTGATAGATTCTTGACTATTAGATTGATATCTTTTGACTGTAACTAATCTATCTAGTCGATCTCTAAATTTTGCCAACTCTTCTTCTTTACTATCTTCCTTATTTAATAATCTATAAACTATTAATCCACTACTAATGGATAAGAAAAAGATAAGAACTACCCCTAGTATCTTAATTAGATTATCATTTAACTTAATTCTTCTCCGGGCCAACTTCACTTGCTGTCCCTCCTTGCTCTATAAAGTAAGCAACCAACCTTAAATTAGCTTCTAATTTAGCTTTTCCTATCCTTGTAATATTTAAGTTATCAACTAATAATAATTTTTCTAATTCTTCAACATTCTTTATATAATTTAAAAGTTGCTGATAACTTCCTTGTAGTTGCAGTTGAATACTTAATTTATTATTTTTAATCCTACTAGAGCTAATATCTAATAGACCAACTTCTATCTTAGTAGCTAACTGATTTAAATTAACTACTAAATCTAACTCTTGACCTTCCTTTAAAAATTTGGCCTGTTTCTGTTTTAATTCTTTAATTAACTTTCTATTCTTCTGCTTAACTTCTTTTTCTTGCTGTAGAACAGTCTTTTTAGCCTTTAAACTAGTAATTATTCCTCCTAGATTATCTCTGCTCTGCTTTAACTTCTTGACCTGTGGTTGATAAAGATAGAAATAAAAGATCACTCCCAAAATAATTAACATTCCACTAGTCAGTAATATCTGCTCTCTTTTAGTTAATTTGGCCCATAAGTTAGTCAACCACTGCATGATTATTCCCTACCTTATTGATTTCTCCATTTAATTGATAATAAATTACCTCTGCTGGCTGATAGCCTTGTAACCTTAACTTTTTCTGCCTAACAAAATCTATTGTAATCCAACTAAAATAAGCTGATTGTTTTAATTTAGCTACAACTTGTCCAAACTCCTCTCTAGTTAGAGCATAACCTTGTAACTTAAATAGATGTTGCCGATAAAAAGTTAACTTCTCTAACCAACTCACCTCTGTTACTACTAGTTTTAACTCTTGCAGAGCTGGCGTTATAGCTACTTTTGGCCCTTGTATCTGATTAGTCGCTAATTGTTTTTCTAAATTTTTATTATCTGCTTTGATCCCTTTAATATCTGCAACCTGTTGATTAACTTGAACCAACTTCTTTCTTGCTATATCTAGTTTGGACTCCATCTCTGTAATATTAAATACTAGATTAAGATAAATACCTCCAACTATTAAAAATAAAATAATTATTCCTGAACTAATTATTAGAATCCTTAACTTATTTTGACCTAATCTACGATTTTCTAAATATTCAGGAGGTAATAAATTAATCACTTTCTTCTTCCTCCCTTAAAGCTAACCCAATACTAACTCCTAAATACTGAGCTGTCTCTTTCAACTGTCTATTACTTATATCCGTTATATTGGTCATTAGTCTACCCTCTAATTTCATTTTTTCTACCTTTAAACCAAATTCAGTTGCTAAATAATCAGTAAAACCAGCTAATTTAGCTCCACCACCAGTTATAATAATCTGCTCTAGATCTTTATTATTATACTTAACTTCAAAATAATCTAAGGAACGATAAATTGCTGTAGTCAAATTTCGAATAATTAAATTAGTATTATTTTCAACAAATAGATTGGTCTGTTGTTTATATTCCTCTGCCTGTTCAAAGGTTAACTCTTTATTTTCAGCAATATCTTCAGTAATATCAACTCCTCCTAAATCAATTGTTCTAGTAAATAATAATCTACCCTCTTTAATAATTGAAATATCTGTCGTCTTCATTCCTATATCTAAAATTCCAAGTAAAGAATTATTATACAATTGATTAATAGTTCGTGCTATAGCAATTGGCTCAATCTCAATAGCTACTAGATTCAAATTTAACCCTTCAAATAACTCTATATACTTATCAATCAGATCATGTCTAACGGCTATAATTAATACTTGATACTCTCCTTCTAAATTTTCAGTTAAGATTTCATAATCTAAGACTACTTCTTGAATATTAATTGGTAACTTTTCTTCTGCTTCCCACTTAATTGCTTCTGTAAGCTCTTCTTGTGGCATCTTAGGTATCTCTACCATTCTACTAATAACTTCCTCACCACTAATTGCCGTAACAACATTTTTAGCTTTGAAATTATTTTCTGATAATTTAATCTCTAAAACTTGTTTTAAGGCTGCTAACTTCTTTAGTTTACCATCTTTAACTGCTTCTTTAGGGGTTTCTAGAACAGCTAAATTGTTCAATACAATATTTCCTAAGTTAGTTTCAACCTCTACCAGCTTAACTAATTCTTCTCCAATATCAGCACCGATTACCTTTTTATTAAATATATTACCTAACTTATGTTTTATAGTAGCTACTAACCCCATTACCCCACCTCATTTCTAATCTTCTTGCCAACTGACTAGCTGTAATTTACCCTCTGAATCTGACTCATGCTCTGAACTATAATCTACCTGTTGCCTCTTAAAAGTATCTAAATAAGAATTATCAAATACTATCTTTAAATTATTCTTAGCTATTATTCTATCTTGAGCTATTAGACTACCTACTATTTCTACATTATTCCATAGTTTAATACTACCTTGTGAATATAATAGAGTTTCTAAATAAGCATTATTTTTAATGTTAATATCTCCAGTTACTATAACCAAAAAAGGGCCTTTTCTACCTTGTGTGATCTGCCAATTAGATTTAGCTGATAAATTACCATCTACTACTAAGACACCTGAGCCTTGAATATTATTCTTATGAAACTCTACATCACCATCAATATAGTTGATTCCGTCTTCAATAAGCATCGGATCCTTACTATCTCTTGTTATCAAATAATCAGCCTTTTTCCTTAAACTATCAATCTCAATCTCAGGAAAAAGATTATCACTTTCTTCCTCCTTGAGAATAGAACTTTTTAAATAAATATTATTACCCATATTTATCTCACCAGTAGAATAGAGATCTCCACCAGATTCATTACCAATAATAGTAGCATTATTTTTAATCTTAATCTCATTTCCTGAATAAACTGAATAGTTAAAAGCTTGACTACTATTATTATTTTGATATCTATAAGTAGCAGAGATTCTCTTAGTATTATTTTTATACTTAGCTAATGAAGTAAAAGTTACTTGATTATCAGTTATCTCTTTAGTTATCTCTGTTTTATATTCTTTATTTATGTCAATTGGAAGTCTCTCTGTAACCAACTTAAATTGTCCTTCTTTATCTGCGGTTTTCCAGAAACTATCATTAGCAAATTTATCTCTAGCATACTCCAAACCAGCTTCTGCTAAATAAAAAGTCTGCAGCTCTTTCTTTCTAGTTTCATTAATCTTAACTTCACTAACTAAAGAAGTTAGCATTCCAGTAACCAACGTCAATAATACTAATGTAGTTAATAAAGTCAAAACAATAACTGACCCTTCTTGATTCTGGAACATAGACCTACCTTCTTTCTATAAACTAGCCTGTAATGCTCTCAATAAAACTTTATCTTTAATTCTATCTCTCTTAAATGATTGTCTTAAAGTTAAATCTATTTCTATACCCTTCTGTAATACATTATAAGTAAAATTCACTTTCTCAATCTGATCTTGGGCAAATTGCCGAGTAGAAGAACCCCAGTTTAGATTAGATAACTTATCTTTATTCGAATCATTAATAGTGATTTGCCAATAATCAATCCTCTTTTTTTGAGAACTATAAGCATACCTTCTATACTGATCAATTCCCTTATCTAATTTACCATTCCCATTCAAATCTACTGCTAGGCTCACTGCCTTAGCTGTCCAATTATCCTTAAGAGAATGATTGATTTCTAGTGTTCTATGCAGATCTCTAGTCAATCTTAAGAGAATAATTCTAGTTTCTCTCTGGACTGAAACTGTCTGCTGAGTTAATTTCTCTATCTTCCAACCAGTCAGTAAAATACCAACAATTGCAGCTCCAACTATACCAATAATACCTAACACAATTAGAACTTCAATCAAAGTAAAACCTGCTCTATCTTTCATTTTATCACCTGTTAGTCAGTAAGGTCATCAACTTTACTTCTTCCTTATCTCCTCTTTTATCTAACCAAAATACTGTTACTGTTACCTGTTTTAAAGTTGGCCCGGCTTGATTAACTAATTCAATCTTAATTTCAAACTCAGACTGTTTAGGATCAACAATTAATAAAGCATTACTTAATTCCTGTTTTATTGTTACTCCTTGTAAATTCTTTAACTTATCTATTATCTCTGAAATAGTAAATTGATCACTATTACTAGCACAACCCTTTACACTTTCTATAGCCCATCTAGCTAAAGATAGCGCTTGTGTCTTCTTATTAGTATCTGTTATCATCTGAAAACCACCAATAAAACTTCCTAATATAGGAATCAAGACAAGAGATAATATTGTAATTCCTACTACAACTTCAACCAATGTAAATCCAGTTTCTTTTTGATAATCACTTGTATAGATCATTGATTCTGCTCAAACCTACTTTCTTGCAACTGTAGATTAATACTAATTCCTATTCCTAGTAAGCTCCAAAAGACTGGGGCTACTGAAATCACACTATCATTAAACAGACCAGTTATTACATAAGCAATAAAAGCAGTAAAGACACCTACTCCTACCTGTTTATAGTAAGTATCCAATTTCATATTATAATAAAGTTGCTAACTGGAAATAAAATAGGTTCCAAATAAAATTAATAAAGCAAGTAAGGAAGTTAGTCCTGTATTGATCCCAACTTGTAAATACATATTATGAGGTTTATCAACTATAATTTTAGTCGTTCCAAAGGTAATTAACTTTCCTACACTATCAAATTGAGGAAAATAGAGGGCATAGGTATCAGGGCCAAATCCTATAAAAGATGTATCTTTTAGCATAGGAAGTGATCTAGACCAGATATATCCCCGACCAGAACCTAATCTTTCTATACCAACAAAACCCCATTTTTCAATATCACCTGTCTTATATCCTTTATTTTGAAAACCAATAATCCATAGCTCTTTATCTTTCTTATGTTCAGTAATCCTAAAATTGGCTTCTTTATTATTATAAGAAAATTGTAAAATCTGTTTATCTTCTAATAACTTAAACTTATAATCTTTATATCTCTTATCTTCTAATTCTATTACTCCATTTTTTTGATTTAAGGTATAGTTGATTCTTTTTTCTGCCTCATTAAAAAATAATAATTTATTATTAGTAATAACTTTAATTTTTAACTTACTTTTATCTGTAACTAAAATCAACTGATTATCATTAATTATAACATCTTTAAGTTGATTTGAATTCTTCTGACCAGTTGCTATCTTAGTCTCATCTACAAAGGAAAAGAACTCTTCTACTAACCGATTCTTTCCCACCTGATTCATACCTATAAAGACTAGCGTAAAACCAATACCTAATACTAAGATAGCTTTCCAATGCTTAATTAACTCTTCTTTTACCAATATAACTAACAGAATAATGGCTACAAAACCACCAATTATCCCTGCTCGAGAAAGAGATCCTAGCCAATTAGCAAAAATCAATAAACTAAACAGCCCTAATAATATTTTGGATTTTAATTTCTGACTTAGTATATATAAAGTTAATCCTAGAGTAAATATCATTGCCATATAACTTCCTACATAATTTGGATTATATAAAGTAGAAAAAATATAATCAAATTTAGCAGTAATACCATTAACTTTACTAGATAGTTTAGAGGATAGAATCAACTTCTCACCTAATTTAGTAGTAAATAAATCAAAACCAAAATACTGCAAAATTCCTATCAACCCAATAATAGTTGCTGATAAAAAGAGAGTAATTATTAAAAATTTAATATCTCCTTCAGTCTCTACTAAATTTAGAGTAATAACTAAGACTAATAAATAGGATAGAAGTACAAACATTCCTTCATATCTATTAGGAAAGCCCCACAAAGCTACAGAACTAGTCTTTGCATAGTAAGTAGAAAGGATAATACAAATAACATAAATCTCTATTGGAAGATAATAATATGTCTTTTTAAGTTTACCCTCACCAAAACTATAAGTTATAAAAGATATTAAAGCACAACAAGTAGCTAGCAAGAAAACAACCATCTTATAATAAGAAAAAAAGTCTAAATCTTTAGACCAATAGGATTTCAATATTCCTGCGATAGAAATCTGCTTACTAAATAATACTAAAGGAACTACCCCCATTATAATAGCTATTGGTATCAAATATCTAGTATTGTTTTTCTTCTTTAACTTCATTCTACTCACACTTCCTAATATAAAAATAATCTAAGGTACCAATTAATAATCTGATTCCCCCATAGAATCATTATTAAACTACCTAAGGCAATAAAAGGGCCAAAAGGAAGTCGACTTCCCCATTCTTTAGCTCCACTACTTAATAAAAACAAAGCTATAATTGAACCAATAAAAGCACCAATAAAAATAGCTACTAAAGAATATAATCCTCCTATAAAGCTACCTACCATTGCTATTAACTTAACATCACCTAATCCCATACCACCTTTAGTAATAAATATAATCAATAATAAAAAAATAGCTGGAATAACTATACCACTTAATGAACTCTTAAAGTTAAGTTGGCCCGTTAATAAACTACTACCTAACCCTGATACAATACCTAAGTAAGTAAGTTGATTAGGAATGATCTGATATTTAAAATCAATAAAACTAGCCACTATTAATAAAGAGATCAACCACACATAAAGAAAAAATTCTATAGTAAAATAATACTGTTTATATAAAGTAAAAAAAAGTAGACCTGTTACTAGTTCTACTATTGGATACTGGTATGATATTTTCCTCCCACAATAACGACAACTGCTTTTTGTTAAAATAAAACTTAGCACTGGTATTAAATCAATAGGTTGGAGTTTAGTTTCACAACTTGGACAATAAGATCTAGAAAAAACAATCGGTTCTTTCTTTGGTAGCCGATAAATTACTACATTCAAGAAACTACCGATTATTAAACCAAAGGTAAATATTATAACTCCTAATGACATACTTATTTTCACCTGCTCTAAATTACTTATTTGTAAAAAGTCGCATTGTTTTTCTTATTTAAACCTAAAACCTTTTAAAAATAAAAAGATTATTTTAGTAAAGATGTTTCTTAAATTTTAATTGGTCTTAATCTTAACTGTAAACTGTAAATTGCAAACTGTAAACTGAAAAGAGTAATATGAGAATCAGCACCAAAAACGGTGCTGAAAAATGACTACTATTCACTTATACCTCCAGGTGTAACAGTTATTTTATCATTATTATTAACAGTATCGTCATCATTAATATCTACATCTACTTCATACTCAATTGTATAGGAAGAACCAGAAGTAGAGTAACCGCTACCTGTACTATACTTATTAGTATCCACATTTGTAATATAGTCGTTAATATCACTTAAACTTGCTGGATATTCACCCTCTTCCGCATTATACATCTCTAAACCTGCCTGAATATTTCTTAGATCACTTTTTACAGCAGCTATATCTGCTTTATCTCTTACTCCACCAAATTGCGGAATAGCAATTCCTGCTAAAGTTCCAATTACAGCAATTACAATCATCAACTCAATTAAAGTAAAACCTTCTTCTCTAGTTGCTAAAGTCTTAAACTGATCTCTTAATTTTTTTATCACTATAAATCCTCCTTTATATGAAAATACATTATATTACTTCTATAATTGATTAATAAAATCCTGCTTAACATAAATTAAAATGAACCCATTTCCATATTTTATACATATAATGAAATATTAGGATAGAGGCTAGGTTTTTAAACACTCTCACATAACCTCATTTTTATAAATTTGACTTTACTAATACTGATTCCTTACACTGACACTACATCATTTATAAATAACAAAAAACCGCCCTATAATCTTAAAAATTAATTTAAGATAGGACGGTTTCACCAATAGCTCAGTATAACCTAGGTGACCAGATATAAGTCATACTTCATTGCTTCCTATATTAAGAAATTCTTTAATTATACATATATTCCTTTTGGATTAATATATCATTAATACCAAATTATATCAAGTATTTTTATAATACTAAATTGCTTTAAACACTTTGAATCAGACCAAACATAGGTAACATAATTGAAAGTACTATACCTCCAATTATTATTCCCAATACTACAATTAAAGCTGGCTCAACTAATGAAATAATACTATCGACTTTATATTCAACCTCTTGTTCATAAAAATCAGCTAACTTATTAAGCATCTCTTCTAGATTTCCTGTCTCTTCTCCAATTTCTATCATCTGTAGTGCCATTTCAGGAAAGGTATCATCTTCACTTAAAGGCAAAGTAATACTTTCTCCTTCACTAATACTTTGTCGAGCAGATGCCAATTTATCAGCTATAACTTGATTAGAGACAACCTTACTTACTACTTCAAGTCCTTCTAAAATTGATATTCCACTATTAATTAAAATAGATAAGGTTCTACTTATTCTAGCCACTGATACTTTAACCACTAAATCACCCCATAAAGGTAACTTAAGTAGTATTCCATCTATCTTTCTTTTCCCTTGGTCAGTCTGATAATAATAATAGATACTAACAATTATGACAACTAAAACCAAAATAAATAAATACCAATAGCTTGAAACTAAACTACTACCATATAATAATAATCTAGTTAATAAGGGTAATTCAATATCCATACTAGAAAAGACATCTACAAAAGTAGGTAATACTACTGTAATTAAAAAAAAGACTACTCCTAAAGCTACCAAGGTGATTACTATAGGATAAACTAACGCAGAGGTTATTTTCTGCTTTAAATCATTCTCCTTTTCAAAATACTGAGCCAACTCCTCTAAAACACCATCTAATATACCACCAGTTTCTCCTGCTTCTACCATAGTAATAAATAATTTAGGAAAGACTTTATCTTCCTTTATCATTGCTTCTGATAAGGTCATACCACTCTCTACCCTTTCTCTAATAGCAATAATAGAGTCCTTTAATTTAGAAGCAACTACCTGCTCCGATAAAATATTGAGTGTTCTAACTAATGAAAGTCCTGAATTAATCATAGTAGCAAATTGTCTACTAAATAAAGCTAACTCTTCTACACTAGCTTTTTTCCAAGTTAAAAATTCAAAATTAAAATCAAAATTAGAAGTTTCTTCTTCAATTGAAGTAATATAATAACCTTGCTCTCTTAATTGATTAACTGCTATCTTCTTACTTTCAGCTTCTATATTTCCTTCAGTTAACTCTCCTTGTCTATTACGAGCTTTATAGTGAAAAATATGATCTATAACTAGCCACTCCTTTCTAAATTAGATTCTTAAGAGTCTCTATATTATTAGATTTATTTAAAGCTGTTTGACGCTTAATCTTTCCTTGTCTATATAAATCACGTAATGAATAATCCATAGTATGCATCCCCTTGTCTCTACCAGTCTGCATTACTGACTCTAATTGATGGCTTTTACCTTCACGAATTAGATTCTTAACTGCTGAATTTACTACTAACAACTCTGTAGCTGCTACTCTATCTAAACCGTCAATTGTAGAAATTAACTGTTGTGATAAAACTCCTTGTAAAATTAAAGACAGCTGTGTCCTAATCTGAGCTTGTTGGTGCGGCGGAAAAACATTAATAATTCGATCAATAGTTTCAGCTGCTCCATTAGTATGTAGAGTTGCTAAGACTAGATGACCAGTCTCTGCTGCTGTAATAGCAGTTGAGATAGTCTCTAAATCTCTCATTTCACCTACTAAAATAATATCTGGATCTTGTCTTAAGGCAGCACGTAATCCAGTTGCAAATTCTGCTGTATCTTTACCTACAGCTCGCTGATTAATAATTGATTTCTTATGTTGATGAACATACTCAATTGGATCTTCTAACGTTATAATATGCTTATCCTTCTGCTGATTAACTAAATCAAGCATAGCAGCTAAAGTAGTTGACTTCCCACTTCCAGTTGGTCCTGTAACTAAAAATAAGCCTCGAGGCTGTAAAGCCAACTCTTTTAATTTAGTTGGTAATCCTAGATCATCTAACTTAGGAATTTCAGTCGGAATTATCCGTAATACTAAAGCAGGATTTGCTTGCTGCTGAAAAGCATTAACTCTAAAACGATAATCACGCCACTGATAAGCAAAATCAACCTCTCCTTCTTCTTTAAGTATCTTCGCTTCTTCCTGATCTACCATATCAGCAATCATTCCTCTAAGTTCCTCTTTAGTAATTTTCTCAGTTCCTATCTTTTCTAACCTACCATTGACTCTAACTATAGGTTCTGCTCCTACAGTTAGATGAATATCTGATGCTTCTAATTTAATTCCTTGGCTTAATAGCTCAACTAGCTCCATTATTACCACTCCTTAAAAATTAACCTTTGTAACTCGCATAGCCTCTTTTAGCGTAGTTATTCCCTGACTTACTTTCTGTAAACCACTAGATTCTAAAGTAACCATACCTTTCTTCTTTGCTTCCTCTTCAATTTTTGTAGCTGATGCTTCTTCAACTACCAATTGTTTAACTTCTGAATCTAATTCCAACACTTCATAAATAGCTGTTCTTCCTTTATAACCAGTACCATTACATTGATGACAACCTGTTCCATGATATAATTTAATCTTCTTCTCACCTACTCCCAAATAATTCTCTAACTGAGAATCGATAAGTGGAGTATCAGCTTCTACCTTACAATTTGAACAGATAGTTCTAACTAATCTCTGAGCTACTACTCCCATTACTGAAGAGGCTATTAAGAATGGTTCAATCCCCATATCAGCCAATCTTGATAAGGCTCCAGCAGCCTGATTAGTATGTAGAGTACTTAAGACTAGATGACCAGTTAAAGCAGCGTGTATAGCAATTTCAGCTGTCTCTTGGTCACGTATCTCTCCAATCATTACTACATCAGGATCTTGTCGTAAAATAGCTCTTAAACCACTAGCAAAAGTAAGCCCTGCTTTAGGATTAACTTGAACCTGGTTAATACCATTTAACCTATACTCAACTGGATCTTCTACAGTAATAATATTCTCATTTTCAGTATCTAGAGAGCTCAAAGCAGAATAAAGAGTGGTTGTCTTACCACTTCCAGTTGGGCCAGTAATTAAAATCATCCCATGAGGTTGATTAATCATCTTTTTAAAAATACTTTTGTTTTTAGATAAAAGACCTAATTCATCAATATTTAACATTAAATTATTCTTATCTAAAATCCTAATAACAACCTTCTCCCCCTGCACAGTAGGAAGAGTAGAAATTCGCAAATCTATTTCCTGGTCATCAATTGTCATCTGCACCCTACCATCTTGAGGAAGTCTTCTTTCAGCAATATCTAAATCAGCCATAATTTTAATTCGAGATACAAGAGCAGAATGAGTATGCTTTGGTACTTCTGTCTCAGTATGTAAAATACCATCAATTCTATATCTAACTCTTACATTCTCTTCTAATGGCTCAATATGAATATCACTAGCTCTTAATTTCACACCATCATTAATAATATTATTGACCAATCTAACAATAGGAGCTTCTTCAACCATCTCTCGTAATTGATTTACTTCTAGATTTGTATTTTCTTCTTCTGTATCTAGATTCATTTCTTCTACAAATTCATTTACTAAATCAGTATTATTATAATATTGATTTAAAGCATATTCAATTTCAGATTGAGTAGCAATTACAGGATTAACTTCATAGTTTGTCTTAATTCTAATATCATCAATTGCTAACACGTCTAGTGGATCTTCCATAGCAACAGTAAGTTTACCTTCTTCTTTCTTAATTGGAATCACTCGATGCCTTTTAGCTAAAGAAGATGGAATTAAATCTATAACATCAGAATCAATTATAAATTTATCTAGATCAACCTGAGGAATCCCTAATTGATATTCTAATGCTTCTACTACATCCTGCTCTGTTATTAAATCCATTTCTTTTAAAACAGTTCCTAACCTTTTGTCAGTTTCTGTTTGCTGTTCTAGAGCTTCTGTTAACTCATCCTCTGTAATAAAACCACTTTCAACTAATATATCACCAAGACGCTTTTTTCGGAGCATTATTATGACCCCCAAAACCTTTTGTTCTTTTTAACCATGATTTTACAATCATCAGCCTACTATTCTATTATTATACTTCAATAGTATACAACATATCCCTGCTAACTTAACAAAAAATAAAAAATCTCCACTAAATAGTGGAGTACTAAATGGGGTGGATGATGGGATTTGAACCCACGGCCTCAGGAGCCACAATCCTGCGCTCTAACCAACTGAGCTACATCCACCACAATATTTAATTATTCAAATGGCGTGCTTGGGAGGATTCGAACCCCCGGCCCACGGCTTAGAAGGCCGTTGCTCTGTCCAGCTGAGCTACAAGCACTTATTAAATGGAGCGGGAAACCGGACTCGAACCGGCGACACCCAGCTTGGAAGGCTGGTGCTCTAGCCAACTGAGCTACTCCCGCATGATATATAATATGGTGCGAAGGGTGGGAGTCGAACCCACACGCCTTGCGGCACTAGATCCTAAGTCTAGCGTGTCTGCCAGTTCCACCACCTTCGCATATTAAGTTAGCTCTAAAGTGGTGGCAAGACCCGGATTCGAACCGGGGACACGAGGATTTTCAATCCACTGCTCTACCGACTGAGCTATCTCGCCACATTATGATTACACTCTTAAGAACTATTACTATAAAATATTATTATGGTTGCGGGGACTGGATTCGAACCAGTGGCCTCCGGGTTATGAGCCCGACGAGCTACCAACTGCTCTACCCCGCGTTATTGGTGAGCCATGGAGGATTCGAACCTCCGACACCCAGATTAAAAGTCTAGTGCTCTGCCAGCTGAGCTAATGGCCCTTTTTGTGGAGCTGACGACCGGACTTGAACCGGTAGCCTGCTGATTACAAGTCAGCTGCTCTGCCAATTGAGCTACGTCAGCATAGTGGCGGGGACGACGAGATTCGAACTCGCGATCTCCGGCGTGACAGGCCGGCGTGTTAACCAGCTACACCACATCCCCAAATAATGGTGGGCGAAACAGGGCTCGAACCTGTGACCCCCTGCTTGTAAGGCAGGTGCTCTCCCAACTGAGCTATTCGCCCATGTTTTTAGTTTACAGTTAAAAATCTAAACCCTTAAACTTTTTACTTTGAACTTAACTATAAATTGTTAATTGTAAACTGTTAACTGTAGTTTGGTACCCCCAAGGGGATTCGAACCCCTGCCGCCAGGATGAAAACCTGGTATCCTAGGCCACTAGACGATGGGGGCCTATTTAAGGCAATTAAGCTTTTGGCTGGGGTGGCTGGATTTGAACCAGCGAGTGCAGGAGTCAAAGTCCTGTGCCTTACCACTTGGCGACACCCCATTAATAGCTTTGCTTTTTACTCAAGACAAGCATTAGTATATCTCATCTCTACTAACTTGTCAAGATAAAAACTTAAAATCTTTAATAAATTCTAGCAACGACCTACTCTCCCATAGGGCTGCCCCCATAGTACCATCAGCGCTGGAGGACTTAACTACTGTGTTCGAGATGGGAACAGGTGTTGCCCCTCCGCAATCATCACTAGATAAAATGGGGTGGATGATGGGATTTGAACCCACGGCCTCAGGAGCCACAATCCTGCGCTCTAACCAACTGAGCTACATCCACCATAATATCGATTAAACAGTGGCGTGCTTGGGAGGATTCGAACCCCCGACCCACGGCTTAGAAGGCCGTTGCTCTGTCCAGCTGAGCTACAAGCACTTATCAAATGGAGCGGGAAACCGGACTCGAACCGGCGACACCCAGCTTGGAAGGCTGGTGCTCTAGCCAACTGAGCTACTCCCGCATAATAAGTGGTGGCAAGACCCGGATTCGAACCGGGGACACGAGGATTTTCAATCCACTGCTCTACCGACTGAGCTATCTCGCCACATTATGATTACACTCTTAAGAACTATTACTATAAAATATTATTATGGTTGCGGGGACTGGATTCGAACCAGTGGCCTCCGGGTTATGAGCCCGACGAGCTACCAACTGCTCTACCCCGCGTTATTGGTGAGCCATGGAGGATTCGAACCTCCGACACCCAGATTAAAAGTCTGGTGCTCTGCCAGCTGAGCTAATGGCCCAAGCTTGGTGGAGATAACCGGGCTCGAACCGGTGACCTCTTGTCTGCCAGACAAGCGCTCTCCCAACTGAGCTATATCCCCACACACTCCTATTAATTTGGCGGGGACGACGAGATTCGAACTCGCGATCTCCGGCGTGACAGGCCGGCGTGTTAACCAGCTACACCACATCCCCAAATAATGGTGGGCGAAACAGGGCTCGAACCTGTGACCCCCTGCTTGTAAGGCAGGTGCTCTCCCAACTGAGCTATTCGCCCATGTTTTTAGTTTACAGTTAAAAATCTAAATCCTTAAACTTTTTACTTTGAACTTAACTGTAAATTGTTAATTGTAAACTGTTAACTGTAGTTTGGTACCCCCAAGGGGATTCGAACCCCTGCCGCCAGGATGAAAACCTGGTATCCTAGGCCACTAGACGATGGGGGCCTATAAGGCAATTAAGCTTTTGGCTGGGGTGGCTGGATTTGAACCAACGAGTGCAGGAGTCAAAGTCCTGTGCCTTACCACTTGGCGACACCCCATTAATAAGTTTGTCTCTTACTCAAGCCGAGAATTATTATATCTCAACTCTTCTAATTTGTCAAGAGAAAAACTTGAAAACTTCAATCAATTCTGGCGGCGACCTACTCTCCCATAGGGCTACCCCTATAGTACCATCAGCGCTGGAGGACTTAACTACTGTGTTCGAGATGGGAACAGGTGTTGCCCCTCCGCAATCACCACCAGAATTATTTATTACACTTTCAAAACTGCACAATAATAACTTTATCTAGATTAAACCCTCGTTCTATTAGTACCAGTCAGCTTAATATGTCACCATACTTATACTCCTGGCCTATCTACCTGATAGTCTATCAGGGAACTTACTGGATTATTCCATGGGATATCTAATCTTGAGATCTGCTTCACGCTTAGATGCTTTCAGCGCTTATCAGTTCCGCACTTAGCTACCCAGCAATGCCATTGGTTGACAACTGGTCCACCAGCGGTACGTCCATCCCGGTCCTCTCGTACTGGGGATAGTTTCCCTCAAATATCCTGCGCCCACGGCGGATAGGGACCGAACTGTCTCACGACGTTCTGAACCCAGCTCGCGTGCCGCTTTAATGGGCGAACAGCCCAACCCTTGGAACCTGCTCCAGCTCCAGGATGCGACGAGCCGACATCGAGGTGCCAAACCTCCCCGTCGATGTGAACTCTTGGGGGAGATAAGCCTGTTATCCCCGGGGTAACTTTTATCCGTTGAGCGACGGCAATTCCATGCTCTACCGTCGGATCACTAAGCCCGACTTTCGTCCCTGCTCGACCTGTATGTCTCGCAGTCAGGCTCCCTTCTGCCTTTACACTCTTCGTGCGATTTCCAACCGCACTGAGGGAACCTTTGGGCGACTCCGTTACTCTTTAGGAGTCGACCGCCCCAGTCAAACTGCCTGTCTGAAACTGTCCTAACACTGGGTTACAGTGCGTAGTTAGAACACCGGCACAATAAGAGTGGTATCCCATTGATGGCTCCATCGACACTAGCGCGCCGATTTCAATGCCTCCCACTTATACTGTACATAGTGTACCAAAGTTCAATATCAGACTGCAGTAAAGCTCCACGGGGTCTTTCCGTCCAGCCGCGGGTAGTCTGCATCTTCACAGACACTTCAATTTCACCGAGTCCTTCGTCGAGACAGTGCTTAGGTCGTTGCGCCATTCGTGCAGGTCGGAACTTACCCGACAAGGAATTTCGCTACCTTAGGACCGTTATAGTTACGGCCGCCGTTCACTGGGGCTTAAGTTCAATGCTTTGGATCTAAGTCCTAACATATCCCCGTGACCTTCCAGCACCGGGCAGGCGTCAGCCCCTATACTTCGACTTGCGTCTTAGCAGAGACCTGTGTTTTTGGTAAACAGTCGCCTAAGCTTCTTTGTTGCAACCTCTTCGAGCATAACTCTATTGAGGCACCCCTTCTCCCAAAGTTACGGGGCTAGTTTGCCGAGTTCCTTGACGAAGGTTCACTCGCTCGCTTTAGAATTCTCATCCAGTCCACCTGTGTCAGTTTGGGGTACGGGTACCTATCACCTTGCTAGAGGTTTTTCTTGGCAGTAGAGAATCAACTTCTTCGTTCCCGTAGGAACTCCTGATCACACTTCAAAGTTATCAATGGTCCGGATTTGCCTAAACCATCCTTCTAAGTGTTTCAACCTGTCATACCGTTGACAGGCAAGTCTATCTTCCTGCGTTACCCCTTCGCTCAAATGCTAATAGGTAGCGTCGGAATTTTGACCGACTATCCATCGCCTACGCCTTTCGGCCTCGGCTTAGGTCCCGGCTTACCCTGAGCGGACGAGCCTTGCTCAGGAAACCTTGGACTTTCAGCGAACAGGATTCTCACCTGTTTCTCGTTACTCATACCGGCATTATCGCTTCTATACAGTCCACAGCTCCTTCCGGTACTGCTTCAGTCCGTATAGAATGCTCCCCTACCATTGGATAACCAATTCGCAGTTTCGGTGGTAGACTTGAGCCCCGGATATTTTAGGCGCAAGACCACTCGACCAGTGAGCTATTACGCACTCTTTAAATGAATGGCTGCTTCTAAGCCAACATCCTGGTTGTCTAGGCAGTCTCACTTCCTTTGCCACTTAGTCTACACTTTGGGACCTTAACTGGCGATCTGGGTTGTTTCCCTCTCGACTATGAAGCTTATCCCACATAGTCTGACTCTTAAGCTTTCTGTATTAGGATTCGGAGTTTGAATGGATTCGGTAGCTTGGGTAAGCCCCTAGTCCAATCAGTGCTCTACACCCAATACAGCCGTCTTAAGGCTAGCCCTAAAGCTATTTCGGGGAGAACCAGCTATCTCCGAGTTCGATTGGCCTTTCACCCCTATCCACAGTTCATCCCATGGCTTTTCAACGCCAACGCGGTTTGGACTTCCACAGGCTGTTACACCTGCTTCATCCTGACCATGGATAGGTCACTCGGTTTCGGGTCTATGCTAAGCGACTTGCGCCCTCTTCAGACTCGCTTTCGCTACGGCTTCACCTTTTAGGCTTAACCTCTGCCACTTCACATAACTCGCCGGTTCGTTAAGCAAAAAGCACGCCATTAGGCTGATATATATACGCCCTCTGACCGCTTGTAAGCATATGGTTTCAAGGTCTATTTCACTCCCCTCTCGGGGTTCTTTTCATCTTTCCCTCACGGTACTGGTTCACTATCGGTCGCCAGATAATATTTAGCCTTAGGAGATGGTCCTCCTTACTTCCCACGAGGTTCCACGTGACTCATGGTACTCAGGTACTATCTAAGCCTCTTTTAACTTTCATCTACAGGACTATTACCTTCTGTGGTGTGGCTTTCCAACCACTTCGACTAGCTAAAAGTCAGCTTATGATACTTCATAGTAGTATCGTGATAGCCCTACGACTCTATAATAGCAATGCCTATGAGCTTTTACACTATTACAGTTTGGGCTATTCCCCTTCCGCTCGCCGCTACTTAGGGAATCGCTTTTGCTTTCTTTTCCTAGGGTTACTAAGATGTTTCAGTTCACCCGGTTACCTTCCTAGAGTTATTTTAATTCACTCTAAGATGACATGGGTTACCATGTCAGGTGCTCCCATTAGGATATCCTTGAGTCATCACTTGTTTGCAGCTCGTCAAGGCTTATCGCAGCTTGCCACGTCCGTCATCGGTTTCTGGCGCCTAGATATCCACCATACGCCCTTACTAGTTTAATCTAGACTCGGTTAATCGTTGTTATTGTGCAGTTTTCAAGGTGCAATTACGAGAGACTCAGTCTCTCAAAACTAAACAATGTAACATTCCAACTACCCTCAGCGTTTAACTCCTTAGAAAGGAGGTGATCCAGCCGCACCTTCCGGTACGGCTACCTTGTTACGACTTCACCCCCCTTATCGGGCACACCTTCGGCGCTTCTCTCACTTGGTTGAGTCAGCGACTTCTGGTGCCCCCAACTCGGGTGGTGTGACGGGCGGTGTGTACAAGGCCCGGGAACGTATTCACCGTGACATTCTGATCCACGATTACTAGCGACTCCAGCTTCATGCAGATGAGTTGCAATCTGCAATCCGAACTGAGACTCACTTTACAGGATTGGCTCTACCTTGCGGTCTCGCTTCCTTTTGTGTAAGCCATTGTAGCACGTGTGTAGCCCAGAACATAAGGGGCATGATGACTTGACGTCATCCCCACCTTCCTCCGCGTTCTTCCGCGGCAGTCTCCTTAGAGTCCCCATCATTACATGCTGGCAACTAAGAATAAGGGTTACGCTCGTTGCGGGACTTAACCCAACATCTCACGACACGAGCTGACGACAGCCATGCACCACCTGTCATTTCTGTCCCCGAAGGGAACTTCTCTGTTAAAAGAATATCAGAAAGATGTCAAGTTCTGGTAAGGTTCTTCGCGTTGCTTCGAATTAAACCACATGCTCCGCCGCTTGTGCGGGCCCCCGTCAATTCCTTTGAGTTTCAACCTTGCGGTCGTATTCCCCAGGCGGGATACTTAAAGCGTTAACTACGGCACCGAGGGAGTTGAACCCCCAACACCTAGTATCCAGCGTTTACAGCTAGGACTACCGGGGTATCTAATCCCGTTTGATACCCTAGCTTTCGTGCCTCAGCGTCAGAGTCAGACCAGGAGACTGTTTTCACCATTGGTATTCTTCCTAATATCTACGTATTTCACCACTACACTAGGAATTCCATCTCCCTCTTCTACTCTCAAGTCTAACAGTTTCAAAGGACTTTCACTAGTTGAGCTAGTGGCTTTCACCTCTGACTTGCTAGACCGCCTGCGCACCCTTTACGCCCAGTAATTCCGGACAACGCTTGCCCCTTACGTGTTACCGCGGCTGCTGGCACGTAATTAGCCGGGGCTTTCTTTTGAGGTACCGTCATACCTAGCAGTTGTTCACTACTAAGTTGTTCTTCCCTCAAGACAGAGCTTTACGACCCTAAGGCCTTCATCACTCACGCGGCATTGCTCCGTCAGGCTTTCGCCCATTGCGGAAGATTCCCCACTGCAGCCTCCCGTAGGAGTCTGGGCCGTGTCTCAGTCCCAGTGTGGCCGATCGCCCTCTCAGGCCGGCTACCCATCGTTGCCTTGGTAAGCTGTTATCTTACCAACTAGCTAATGGGACGCAAGCTCATCTTTAAACGATAGTAATCCATCTTTCCTCTAAAAAGAGAATATCCAGTATTAGCCACCCTTTCGAGTAGTTATCCCAGATTTAAAGGTAGATAACTTACGCGTTACTCACCCGTTCGCTGCTTTACTCGTTACCCGAAGGTAACTTTCTCGCACAACTTGCATGTGTTAAGCATGCCGCCAGCGTTCGTCCTGAGCCAGGATCAAACTCTCCGAAAAAAGGAAATGAGTTTGACACTGACTTCGGAATAGTCGGATGTTACATTGTTTAGTTTTCAAAGACCGAAATCTCTGTCGCCTTTTTAAGCGACATTTACTATATTATCAAATGTTTATCTTTCTGTCAAGAAGTTTCTAAATTATTTTTCGCTTGTCCAGAAAAAATGGCTCTTTCTTTCAAGCGACACTTATTATATTATCAAACTTTAAATTGATTGTCAAGTTCTTTTTGAGAAAGTTTATTTATAAATCTTAAATTTCTTGCTCTCTCAATAGCACGCTTAACAGTCTAACAAATAAGATTCAAACTGTCAAGATTTTTTATAACCTTAAAAATCAATATAAAAGAATTTTTCAGCTATTAAATTTATCGCTTTTCTCAAGCGACGCTTTATATAATAACAGTCTCTTATCAATATGTCAATAAATTTTTGCGTTATTTAAAGATATTTGATAAATGATATAGAAAAAATAAAAAAGGGCCAACTTTATGCTGACCCTAAAATACTACTCTTTAATTAATCCTCCACCTACAACTAAATCATCATCATAAAAAACTATAGACTGCCCTGGTGTAATTGCTCTTTGTTTTTCTACAAATACTACTCTCACTTCATCATCAGCTGCAGGATAAATAGTAGCTTTAGCAGCTGGAGCATTATATCTGATCTTAGCCTCAACTTCTCTAGGCTCTGTTAGCTTATCTATGGCAACCCAATTTATATCTTCAGTTATTAACTCTTTACTAAATACATCTTCATTATCTCCTACAATAACTGCATTTCTGGCTGGATCTAACTCAACAACATACCATCGCTTATGAGTATCTAATCCTAACCCTTTACGTTGCCCAATAGTATAGAAGGGTAAACCTTCGTGTTCTCCTAGCTTATTCCCTTCTAAATCTAAAATAGGACCTGATTCAATAATATCTGGATAATGATCAGTTAAAAAACGCTGATAGTCATCATCAGGAATGAAGCATATCTCTTGACTATCAGGTTTATCATGAACCTTTAAACCATACTCTTTAGCTAGTTCTCTTGTTTTTGTCTTTTCGTAATCTGCTAATGGAAATAAAGTATGCTCTAACTGTTCTTGAGTCATGTTATATAACATATAGGTTTGATCCTTTTTAGAATCAGTAGCTCTTTTTAATAGATTACGTTCTGAAGTCCGCTCTATTTTAGCATAGTGTCCAGTAGCCATATAATAAGCTCCTAGTTCTTTAGCTTTACGCAGAAAGGCTTCAAATTTTACTTCCTTATTACAGACTACACAAGGATTAGGAGTTCTTGCTTGTGCATACTCATCTTTAAAGTCTTCAATTACTGTTGATTCAAATAATTCTTGAAAATTAACTACGTAAAATGGAATATCAAGTTTATGAGCTACTCTACGAGCATCTTCAACTGCTGATAAAGAACAGCAACCTCCCTCATTCTCTTCTGGCACTTCATCAGAAGGCCAAATCTGCATTGTAATTCCAATTACTTCATAGCCTTGATCTTTTAGTAGAGCAGCTGTTAATGAACTATCAACCCCACCACTCATTGCTACAACAACTTTATTTTTATCTAACATCTAAGTCACCCTTTATTTATTATTCGTGATGATGATCCTCTTCATACTCACGTTCAATTCCTAAATAATCATCAATTGCTTTCTGTAAAGCATCGGCTGCTAAGTTAGAACAATGCATTTTCTGAGCAGGTAGTCCTCCTAGGGCTTCAGCCACTGCTTTATTACTTAAGTCTCTAGCTTCTTCTATACTTTTACCTTTAACTAATTGAGTAGCCATACTACTTGTAGCTATAGCTGCTCCACAACCAAAAGTCTTAAATTTAATATCTTCAATCTTATCATTATCAACCTTAATATACATCTTCATAATATCTCCACACTGAGGATTTCCTACTTGACCAACACCATCTGCATCCTCTAGTTCACCTACATTCCTTGGGCTACTAAAATGATCCATAACTTCATCTGAATAATCTTTCATATTTATCACTCCTTATGCTTTTACTTCTTGATTATAAATTGGAGACATAGCACGTAAGTCAGCTACTACCTTAGGTAAAATCTCTAAAACTCTGTCCACCTCTTCTTCAGTATTATACTTTCCTAAAGATAGACGTAAAGAACCATGAGCAACCTCATGAGATAAGCCCATAGCTAATAAAACATGTGAAGGATCTAAAGAACCAGAAGTACAAGCTGATCCACTAGAAGCTGCAACTCCTTCTAAATCCAACTTCATTAAGATAGACTCACCTTCAATATATTGAATACTAAAGTTAATGTTATTTGGTAACCGCTGAGTACGATGTCCATTTAATTTAACATAATCAATCTTCTCTTCAATACCATTAATTAATTTATCACGTAACTTAATTAATTTTTCCTGCTTTTCTTCTAACTCTTCTTTAGCTAACCGAGCTGCTTTCCCAATACCAACAATACCATGTACATTTTCAGTTGTTGCCCTTCTACCTCTCTCTTGAGCTCCACCATGTAATAACTTATTAATTCTAGTACCTTGCCTAATATATAAAGCGCCAATTCCTTTAGGGCCATAGAATTTATGACCTGATAAGGAAAGCAAATCTACATTTAGCTCATTAACGTCTACTGGAATATTACCTACTGCTTGAACTGCATCTGTATGGAAAGTAACACCAGCCTCTTGAGCTACCTCACCAATCTCTGAAATAGGCTGAATAGTACCCATTTCATTATTAGCTAACATAATTGTAATTAAAATAGTATCTTCTCGAATAGCATCTTTAACATCTTGAGGGTCAACCAATCCTTCTTCATCAACTGGTAAATAAGTAACTTCAAAACCTCTTTCTTCTTCTAAGTATTCACAGGTATGCAAAACAGCATGATGTTCAATAGAAGAAGTAATAATATGTCTTCCTTTACCTTCTAAAGTTTCAGCTACTCCTTTAATAGCAAAATTATCTGCTTCAGTCCCTCCACTAGTAAAGATAACTTCTTTTGATTTATCAGCACCAATTAATTTAGCAACTGAATCCCTAGCTTCAGTAATTGCATTTCTTGCTTCTCGACCAAAAGAGTGGAAACTAGAAGGATTTCCATAGACCTCTTCAAAATAAGGTTTCATCACTTCTAAAACTTGAGGATCGATTTTAGTAGTAGCAGCATTATCCATATATATTCTTGTCACTTTTATTCCCTCCATCTGTTTAGTTTATAATTTACAATGTACAGTTGACAGTTAAAAAAATAAAAATTCAAAAGGCCTAACCTTAAGTCTAAATATTAAAATCACTCACTTTATACATTGCTTAAACTAAAACTCAAACTTAATTTTATTATAAATTCAATTTTAAATTACTGTACTATTTTTGAGATTTAACTGTAAATTGTGAATTGTACACTGTTGACTGATTAGATGTGATACATATATCCATGCTGTTTTCCGTCTTGTTTAGCATTGATTGCTTCTTGACGTAAATTTTCTAAGGTAATTGAGTCTAAAACTTCATCGATATTATCTTTTACCTGCTGCCAAATCAACTTTACTACACAACCATCACTATTTTCACATTCTGTATCTATATCTTCAGAAACACAATCTGAGAGAGCAATTGGACCTTCTAAAACTCTAATAATATCTCCAATTGTTATTTCTTCAGCTTTTTTAGCTAGTAAATAACCACCATGTGCACCACGTACACTATTAACTAACCCTTCATTTCTTAAAGTAGCAATTAATTGTTCTAAATAATTTTCTGAAATCCCTTGCCGCTCTGCTATACTACGCAAGGGGATAGGCCCATCACCTTGGTGTAAAGCTAAGTCAAACATAGCTCGCACACCATAGCGTCCTTTAGTTGATAACTTCATTTCCTACACCCCCTTCAACCTTCAATCCCTACCTTTCTTGTTGGGATTTGTAAGGTAATCTTACCACATTACTAGGGTTTTGTCAATTCAATTCTATTATTTCTCCCAATTTAATCAAGTATTCATTATATAGGTTATTGAAAAATAACCTTATTATCTGATTTTAACTATATTGTGTCACCACAGGTGACACAGTCGTGAGCTATCTGCTATGTGCTATCAGCCAATTCAAAAACTAAATTCTTACAATTCCTGCACTTTAAGGATTTGAGACGTGTTTATGATTTTAAATTTGACTAAGCTACCCTACTAGTTTCATAGAAACTATTCGTAATAAAGCCCATCTGCTGACGACAGATCCTTTAGAGGTCTTGAAATCAAGATCTTTCGTAATAGAACCTATTTGCTGATAGCCGTGGCGCGAAAGTGCCACTTTATATCAATAATATCTCACTAATAGTTACCTACAAACTACTTAAATACATCTCCTTCTTTCTTAAACTCAGATTGTCCTTTAGTGGCTTCAGTAATTCGATCTTTAAATTCAGTAACAAAGCTAGGTTGTAGTAAAGCTATAACTTCAGCACCTTCATTAGTATATGTAGTATCTATAACTTGACCAGTATGACCTTCTAAATCATTGATCACTTGGCCCATCTGACTATAAGGTACAGAAACCTTTAATTTTATGTATCTTGTCTTTTCTATTATCTTAGTTTCCTCAATTGCTTGACGAACACAACCACCATAAGCTCTTATTAATCCACCCACTCCATGCTTAACACCACCAAAGTAACGAGTGATTACAACAGCTACATTAGTAATATTAGCCCCTTCTAATGCCTGTAAAGCAGGTGGTCCAGATGAGCCACTAGGTTCACCATCATCACTAGATCTAGTAACTGACTTATCTCCTAATCCAATCTTAAAAGCAAATACATTATGAGTAGCATCAGTAAAATCTTCAGAAACTTGGTCAATAAATTCTTCGGCCTTATTAACAGTATTAACATTCTTGATTGAAGTTATAAATTTACACTTTTTTATCTTAGTTTTTATTCTCATCCCTTGAGATATCGTCTGATATTTATCAGTCATATTCCAGACGCCTCCTCTTATTAATTTAGAATTTACAATGACAATTATCAATTGTCAATTTGTTTTAATCTAACTGTTCTAGAAATTCTTTAATTCTTTTTTCGTAACCATTAGTAGTAGGTTGATAAAATTTGCTACCTACTAATTCATCAGGTAGATACTGCTGAGATACATAATTATCTTGGTAATCATGAGCATACTTATAGCCTTTACCATGACCTAAATTTTGGGCACCAGAATAATGTGCATCCTTAAGATGATCTGGTACTCCAGAAGTAGTCTCTTCTTCTACAGCTTCCAAGGCTTTATCAATTCCCTTAATAGCTGCATTGCTCTTGTCCACACTAGCAATATAGATAGCAGCTTGGGCCAAAGGAATACGAGCTTCTGGAAGACCTATATACTCTAAAGCTCTAGCAGCTGAAACTGCTAACATTAAAGCATGAGGATTAGCATTTCCTACATCTTCAGCAGCATGAATAATCATCCGCCGAGCTATAAACATTGGATCTTCACCTGCTTTAATCATCTTTGCTAACCAGTATAAAGCAGCATCAGGATCAGAGCCTCGTAGACTCTTAACAAAAGCAGAAATAACATTATAATGCTGGTCTCCTGCTTGATCATATTTTATAGCCTTTTGTTGAATCGATTCTTCGGCTACTCCCAAAGTGATTTTCTTAACTCCATCTTGGTTAGTTGGAGTAGTTAGGACTGCTAATTCCAAAGCATTCAAAGCCTGTCTAGCATCACCATTAGCTACTTGAGCCAAATGTTCAAATGCTTCTTCTTTAGCTTCTACTTGATATCTACCTAATCCAGATTCTTCATCTTCTAAAGCCCGCTTTAAAATTTTTATAATAGCATCTCTAGTTAACTTCTGTAACTGAAAAATCATTGACCTAGATACTAAAGGGGAATTAACTTCGAAGTAAGGGTTCTCTGTTGTAGCACCAATTAGAGTTACAGTCCCTTTCTCTACAGCTGGTAATAAAGCATCTTGTTGTGACTTATTAAATCTGTGAATTTCATCTATAAAAAGAACCGTATCAGTATTATACATTCCTTTTCGTTCTTTGGCCCGCTTAATTACTTTACGAAGATCATTTACTCCTGAAGTAACAGCATTTAAGCTTTCAAAATCTGCTGCTGTAGTATTGGCAATAATTCTAGCTAAAGTAGTCTTGCCAGTGCCAGTTGGCCCATAAAAAATAGCTGACTGTAACCGGTCAGCTTTAATAGATCGGCGCAGTAATTTACCTTCACCAACAATCTCCTCTTGTCCTACAAATTCATCTAAACTTTCTGGTCTCATTCTAGCTGCTAATGGTTTATCATTATCATCTTGGTTTATTTGTTGACTAAATAAGTCCATATTTATTCACCTCCAAAATGAAAACGCCAGGCTAATCCTGACGTTTAAAAGAATAATTCTTCTAATATAAGTGCTACTCCATCTTGATTGTTATCTTTAGCTATCCTATCAGCGCTCTGTTTTACTTCATCTGGTGCATTATCCATTGCTACTCCACAATCAGCCAATTCTAACATTGATAAGTCATTATAATTATTACCGAAAGTCAGCACTTGCGTCGAATTAAGATGGTATTGGTCCATTAAATCTTCTAAAGCAGCACCTTTTGTTACATTAGCTGCCATAATATCTATATAATTGTCTGTGGTCTGTGCAATTGATAATTCATCAGCAAATCTCTCTTTTAAATCTATTACTACTTTTTCTATTCGATAACTATCTACATTAAATAGAATATTAATTAAGTTACCATTTAAAGTTTCAGCCAAATCTCCAACTGGCTGGGGATCTACTTTCTCTTCTTTAATATGCACATCTGCTTTTTCAGTTATATCTGCTACACAAATTCTATCAGGGAAATAAAAACTAATATGTAAATCTTCCCTTCTAGCATAAGATAATAATCTCTCTGCTATAGAAGAAGGAATAAACTCTTGAGATATTATATTCTCATCAGGTTGCTTAATTAAAGCACCATTGTTAACAATTAATGGAGTATTTAAGTCTAATTCTTTAGCAAACTGTAACATAGACTGATAAGGACGACCACTAGCTAAAATAATTTTTACTCCTTCTTCTTTTAAGTTTAACAAAACCCTTTTAGTATATTCTGAAATCTGACATCTATCATCTAATAAGGTTCCATCTAAATCTATAGCTACTAGCTTATAGGACACTTTATCACTCCCAAACTAATATATGATATTTTCACTCATACTGATTATTCATCAATAAACTTTTCTAAAGCATAAGCAACTCCATCTTCTTGATTACTCTTAGTTACAAAATCGGCTACCTCTTTTACTTGAGATAATGAATTATCCATAGCAATAGATAAACCTGCTACTTCAAACATTGGAATATCATTATGTCCATTACCAATAGCTATAACTGATTCAGAATCAATATTCAATCTATCAACTACATACTCTAAGGCCTTCCCTTTTGTCGCTTTTTGATTCATAACTTCTATTGATGATCCGCCAGCACTAGTAATATATAACTCTTTTAAGTATTCCGATCTCAATTGATCAAAACCTGCTCTTGCTATTTCTTCTTCTTCATGATGAAGCAATAGTTTAATTGGAGCTTTATCTATTTCTAAATCTCTATCAATAGTAACAGTTTCAACTTCTTTCAATTCTCTATGTATTTCAGCTCGCTTAGAATAATTAGTTGCAATCTGATCTTCATAATAAACACTGATAATATAATCATTTTCTTTACCATATTCCAAAATATCTTGGGCCAACTCTGATTGGAGGTTTAATTTATGATATATCTTATCAGTTAATAAACATTTAATCAAAGAACCATTAGCTGAAATTATAGGCATTACTATTCCTAAATCTTGAGCATAAGGAGCTAAAGAACCAAAAGGGCGGCCACTAGCTAAGACTACATTTATTCCTTGTTTTAATAGATAATTAATCACTTCTCTATTCTTCTTAGAAACCCTATGTTGATCATCTAATAAAGTATCATCCATATCAATAGCTACTAACTTATATTCCATTTTATCACTCCCAAACAAATCTCAATACCAGAATCCTAACATTCATACTACTTTACTCAACTATAAACTTCTCCAAAGCATAAGCAACTCCATTCTCATGATTGCTTTTAGTTACAAAATCAGCCTTCTCTTTTACTGCATCTGGAGCATTATCCATTGCCACTGCTAAACCAGCTACCTCAAACATAGCTACATCATTATAATTATTACCAATAGAAATTACTTCTTCTGGAATCAAATCTAATCTATCCATTAAATACTCTAAAGCCTGTCCTTTAGAAATCTCTAAATTCATTGCTTCTACATACTCATCATCAGATCTAGTAATATATAATCTATCTTCATAATCACTAGCAAGTTTAGAAAAGGCCTTATCTATTTTATCAACTTTATCATAATATATAATCTTAACTGGTGGCTCTTCTAATTTAGAATCATCTATTACTTCCACATCTAATCCTTCTAATTCTTGATGTCCACGAGCCAACTCTTCATCAAAAGTATAAATATCATCTTCAAAATATAGACTTACACCATAATTATTTTCCAAACCATAATCTAAAATCTCTTGGGCCAACTCTAAAGGCATATCTGCTTTATGATAAACTTTATCAGTTATTGTACATTTAACTATAGAGCCATTAGCTGAAATTAATGGTAAATAAACCTCTAGTTCTTCTGTGTAGGGATGTAAAGATTGATATGGTCGACCACTTGCTAGAACAAACTGAACTCCTTGATCGGCCAACCTATTAATAACTTCCCTATTTTTAGTCGATACTTGGTGATTATTATTAAGTAAAGTTCCATCCATATCTATTGCTACTAATTTATAACTCATTTTATTCCCTCCATATTATATTTAATTAATTTCAAATTATTTATAGATATATCCTGTCACTGAAAATGACACACTATATCAATATTATACTTCTAGTTTTATCATTAAATACCTGTCTTAAAAGAGAATAAGTTGCTTATTACTAATAGTAATACATATTTTTATAAGAAATTATTAAACTAAATAAAGAAGAAAAATTTAGCTAGATGGAGATGGGAAGAATGAATAATCTGCTTAGAGTAATTATTTATAGTTCTTTAGCAGGTAGTACAATCTTATTAGGAGGCTACTTAGGCACTAAAGAAACAACAGATAATTTTTTATCTTTTATCTTGTCCTTTGGTGCTGGCATTTTAATTTCAGTTATCTCTTTCTCTTTAATTCCAGAATCTTATCGAGAATCTGGAATACTAGGTAGCTCTATTAGCTTTATCTTAGGTGGCATTTTCTTTTTAATAGCTGATGAATATATAGAGGAAAATTTTAAACCTGGTTTAGGCATTGCTTTAGGTACTCTATTAGATGATCTACCAGAATCAATTAGTATGGGCATTGGCTTTGCTACTAATAAAGGTGGACTAGGCTTAGTTCTAGCCGCATCTATCTTCTTGCATAATATTCCCGAAGGATTTTTAACTACTGAAGAAATGATCAATGTAGGTGATTTCAAGAGAAAATACGCTTACCTAGTCTCTGGAATTATCTCTCTAATCAATCCACTAGGAGCTATTATTGGTTATAAATATCTAGTTAACTTTTCAGATTTTTGGTTGGGTTCGATTATGGGTTTTGCTGGAGGGGCAATTCTATATATGATTACTAATGAAATGATTCCTAGAGCAGTTAAAATAGGTAATAAATTCGAAGGGTTAGGGGTTCTAATTGGTTTCTTAGTCAGTTTTCTGTTAGGAGAAATATTCACCTCAGCTACTTTAACTTTTTAAAAAAGAAAGCTTCCCTAATCGGAAGCTTTTAATGTTCAATCAAATTATAAAAGTTAATCAATCTTAATATCCTTTAATGATTCCGTTGCCAACTTAGGTGGGGTAGGATTAATATAAGAACCTGTTCCTAACTCAAATCCAGCTGTTATAGATAATCTTGGTAAAATCTCAATATGCCAATGATAAATTAGCTCTTTATTTTTAATAATAGGAATAGTATGTAAAATTATATTAAAGGGTGCATAATTAAATCCTATTTCTAATTTTCTCACTATTTCCTTTAAAATTTGAGCCAAACTTCCAATCTGTTGCCCCTTAATTTGACTAAAACTATCTTGGTGCTCTTTAGGAAGAATCCAAGTTTCAAAAGGAAATCGAGAAGCATAAGGATTAAAAGCAACATAATCTTTATTATTCACAATAATTCTTTCTTCTTGCTTTAATTCATAATCAATCATTTCACAATATACACAGTTTCCTTCTTCTTCATAGAATTTTTTAACTCCTGTTAATTCTTTTTGAATAACAGAAGGAACTATTGGCGTAGCCATAACTTGCCAGTGAGGATGTTCTAAAGAAGCTCCTGCAGCACCACCAAAATTCTTGAAAATTTGAATAAACTTTAATCTTTCATCATCAGCTAAATCATTATGCCGAGTTTGTAAAACCTTAATAATTTCCTCTATATGATCTATAGAATGACTACCAAAAGTACTATCATGCTCATTAGATTCAATAACAACTTCTGCTGCTCCAACTCCACTGATCTTATTATAAAATCCTACTTTATCTTTTCTTAATTTTTTATCAATATCTAAAGCAGCAAATTTATTAGGAACAACCCTAATTTTCCAACCTGATTCATTAGCCTCCCTATTAGGATTATCACTTACAGCCATAATCTCTGAAGGTGTATCAACTTCATTACCATAACAGAAAGGACAATAATCATTGTCTTTAGTTGTCTCATCATCCTGTTCAAAGTCGTGTGGCCTTTTACCTCTCTTAGCAGCAATTACTACCCTATCACCTGTAACTATGTCTTGTCTAACTTCTGACATTTTAATCCTCCTTACACACTAACCCAAATATAACTCTTTTAACTTAGCTAAAGAAATATCATTATTTTTTTTGCCACTTAAAAAATAATCTGGAATTTGAAATTTATTTCGTGGCATATATCTCTCCTTATCTACTAAAACTTGTTCTAATCTGTCTAGATAACCCTTAGCAGTACTAACCCAAGTGTACTGATCTTTAACTCGTTTAATTCCAGCCTCACGATACTTTTTCCAATTATCATTGCTACTAACTATTTTTAATAATCCTTGTGCAATATCAACTGGATCAGATGGATTAACTAGAATACCATATTGATCATCTTCCATAATTTCACTGGGACCACCATTTTTAGTAGCTACTGTTGGAAGTCCTGATGCCATTGCTTCTACTGGAGCAAGACCAAATGGTTCATAATGAGCTGTTAGAGCAAAAACTGATTTATAATCTGCTAGTGTTCGATAACAAGCTGCCAATTCTTTTTGACTAGCAAGAGAGAACATACTTACTTTACCCTGTAAGTTATATTCAACAATAATATCCATTATCTCATCTAAAATCTCTTTTTCATCATCACTTGCTTGAGAATAATCTTCAAATGGATTATCAATCCCTCGTAAAGTAATTACTAGATTGCCTTTCTGTTGTAATTCCTTACTCTGTGCAAAAGCCTTTACTAAACCAATATGATTCTTCTTATGATCTAAACGACTAGCTGCTAAAATAGCTGGTAGTTCTCTCCGATCAGCATCTAAATCACGCTTAAACACTTTTTTAATTTTTTGTTGTATCTTATTCTCAGTTTCATTTGGAGTATCAGGATTAAAAATATCAGTATTGGCTCCTGGAGGAACTACTGCAAATTTATTTCCATCTTCTACATCTACTGCACTTTGGTAAGCTTGATGTGAATACTGCTCCATTTTCTCTTGCGTCGTACTAACAAAGTTAGTAACAGAATTATGCATACTAATCCTTTCAGCAATAATTCTTCTATGAAAATTAAATTTATCATTTAGTTCTTCAATATTACCTTCATCAATATCAAATTTATCCATCTTCTGTGCACCTAAGGAGTGTCCTGTAAAGGTAAATGGAATTTCTGTTTTTTCTTGTAATATTGCTCCTGCTAATCCACCATCACCATAGTGAGTAGTTGTAATATCAGGCATTTGACCTTCTGCTTGATAAAAATCAATGATTTCATCTACATATTTATTAAGATAAGGCCATAACTGCTCTTTATTTAAAAATTTATCTCCCCCAAAAGGCAATCTAATAATTCTGACCTTATCACTATCAATATAGGAATCAAATTGTCTAGCAAATTCTTGCCAAGCTTCATCTTTTATTTGACGAGTAATAATATCAATTTGAACATCAAATTCCTCAGCCATTGCCAAACAAACTTCTTTAACATAAACAAGTTGCCCTCCAAAATCAGGATGTTCAGTCCAATAACTATCATTTGGATCAAAATTACCTTGAGGGTTTAAAAATGTAACTAATTCTGGTTTAGACATGTTTTATCCTCCTTATATTTCTTATATTAATTATTTTTAAACTAGAGTAACCTGCGGCTTAATATCAAACTCTTGTACTATCTCATCTTTATTTGGCAACTCAGCTACGGCTCCTACCTGTTGTAAAGCTAACGCAGCTGTAGCATTACCAACTTTAATCGCTGTTTCTAACTTATCATCAGCAACTAAAGAGGCATACATTCCAGACCAAAATGCATCTCCAGCTCCTGTAGTATCAACCACTTTAGTAGCAAAAGTATCTAATTTTATAGTCTCATCACCTGTAGATACTAACACTCCATCTGCTCCTAAAGTTAAAACTACTAAATCGGCTCCTGCTTGATGAAATTTTACAATATATTCTTCTTTAGTCATTGAACCAAATAAAGCTTTAGCATCATCCAAAGAAGGTTTAGTAATATTAACATCCTGTAGTAATTTTGTGATGAAAGTCGGCCCATCTTCTTCACCTTCCCACAACTGTTGTCGATAATTAGGATCTAAAGAAATAATCTTACCTTCTTCTTTTGCTATTGCAACTATTTTTAATAAAGTTTGACGAGTAACTGGAGCAGCTAAAGCAAAAGTAGATAAATGAATAATTTTAGTTTCTGAAATTAGTTTTTCTTTAATATCTTCCTCAGTAATGTACTTTTCTGCATCACGATAGGCTATAAATTCTGGAGTATCTTTACTTTGAGTAACTAATACAGCTGATGTGTTATAATTAACATCACTGATAATTCCTCTAGTATCTACCCCACTAACTTGTAATTTTTCAATTAAATATTCTCCTAATCCATCAACACCTACTTTACTAATCAGACCAGATTTAGCTCCTAACTTCTTAATATTTATGGCTATATTAGCAGGTGAACCACCAAAATAGCGATTGAAACTTTTAGTTTCCTTTAAAGAAGAAACTAGCTTATCTGAAATTATATCTACTAAAACTTCACCTACTGTTAAAACATCTAACTCAGTATTATCAAAATTCATTCCTTGATTAAATTCAAACATGTAACCAACCCCCACAGTTAAATTTTAATCGATACCTGTATTAGCAACTCCTTGTATAAACTGCCGTTGTCCAATCAAAAATAAAATCAATACAGGTACTGTCACAAAAGTAGCTGCTGCCATTAATAATGTATAATTAGTAGAAAATTGATCTTGGAAAGTAGTCAGTCCTAATTGAACTGTTTTCATAGCCTGGGAACGGGTTAAAATTAATGGCTTGAATAAAATATTCCATTCAGCAGTAAAAGTAAAGATAGACAATGAAACTGCTGCTGGTTTAGATAAGGGAACCATTATTTTCCATAAAATTTGCCATCTGCTAGCCCCATCAATTAAGGCAGCTTCTTCTAAAGCATAGGGAATTTGAGAAAAAAATTGTTTGAATAGAAAAATTCCAAATGCATTAGCCAGTGAAGGAATAATTAACGCTTTATAACTATCTAACCATCCTAATTTAGAAATTATTACATACACAGGAATTGATCTCATTTGGAAAGGCACAATTAAAGTTGTTAATAAGATGCCAAATAAGAGTTTTTTTCCTTTAAACTCAAAACGGGCAAAAGCATACCCAGCCATAGCGGAAGTTATAATTTGACCTAAGGTAATAATAATGGCCACTACCATACTATTAGTAAACTGACGACCAAAATTAGTTTTACTCCAAGCCTGAATGAAGTTCCTCCAATTTGATTTTTTAGGTAGTAAAGTAATTGTTTGGCTAGATAAGATTTCACTTCTAGTCTTTAAAGCAGTACTTACCATCCAAAAGAAAGGAAATAAAACTATAATCGTATTAATTATTAATAAAATATAAACACCTGTTTTTTTTAGTTTTCCGGAAGAATTTAAACTTGATGTACTCATTTCCACCCCTCCTTATTACTCATCTTCTAATAAGTTCATCTGTACTTTACTTACAATCATAGTCACAACCAATAAGATCACGGCTACTGCCGAAGCTTCCCCCATATTGAATTTATCAAAAGCTAATTCATACATATGATATACTAAAACTGTAGTAGATCCCACTGGGCCACCTTTAGTCATAGCATGAAACTGAGCAAAACCTCTAAAACTAAAGAATAACATCATAATTGTAACAAACAATGTAGTTGGCTTTAATAATGGCCAAGTAATATGTTTAAATGATTTCCAACCAGACCCTGCTCCATCTAACCTAGCTGCTTCATAATAAGATTCTGGAATTCCTTGTAAACCTGCTAGATAAACCACCATAAAATATCCTGCAAACCTCCATACAGTCAGCAAAATAACTGCTGGCATAGCCCAAGTGGTACTTTGTAACCAATGAATTGGATCAACTTCTACTATGCCCAGTAAGTAGTTTACTAATCCTTTATCATAATCTAACATCCAAACCCAAACCAATCCTGCTGCAACAAAAGAAATTACCTGCGGACTAAAAAATGCCGTTCTAAAAAAACCTAATCCTTTTATCTTTTGGTTTAATAAAATTGCTAAAAATAAAGAACAAGCTACAGTTAAAGGAACTGTTATAACTACAAAATAACCAGTATTCGCAAAAGCATTCCAAAATTCCAGAGAATGAAACATTTCTATATAATTTTTTAAACCTACAAATTTCATAGAACTAATTACATTCCATTTAGTAAAACTAAGAATAATATTAAATAGAATAGGTATTAGAATAAATACGCTAATAAATAGCATAGCTGGAGCTATAAATAGATAACTAATAATATCTTCTTCATCCAAACTGAGTATATTCTTTATATTACTAACTGAACCTTTTTCCGTATTGAGGTTAGGCATTTTATCCTCCTCCATTCTTCATTGCTTTTTTTAAGTGAGTTGGTGGGGGAATCTCCCCACCAAACTCTAATCCAACTATAATGATTTATTCATTTAATGCTTCTTGACCCTTTCTAGCTGCTTCTTGTAACGCTTTTTCAGGAGTTAATTTTTGATATAAAACTTTTTCAATCGCTTTACCTAATGCACTGGAGATATCTGAATAAGCTGGATCAGTTGGTCGTGCAAATCCATACTTCATTTGCTTAGTAAATGTTTTTACCTCTGGATTATTATCTAAAAATGTCTGATATTCTTCACTATTCATTGCCGGCTTACTTACTGGAAGATAACCTGTTTTCTTAGCCCATTCCACTTGGAAGTCAGCACTCATAACATACTTAGCAAATTCCCAAGCAGCTTTTTCTTTTCTTTCAGTAGTTTTGAAGATGTATAAATTCTCTCCACCAAGACTAGTACCTCTTTCTTCTTGCTTTGGTAACATAAAAGTACCATAATTTAAATCAGTCTTATTAAGCTGTGGAAGTGTCCACGGACCAATAATTTGCATTGCTATTCTTCCTGACTCTAAATCACCAGTCTTATAGCCAGCACCAGTTTGAGAGAAATTAGCTACATTATACTTATATTTTAAATCAGCCCAATACTGTAAAGCTTCTGCCCCATCTGAAGAATCAAAAGCAATCTCAGTTCCATTATTCTTTAAGAATTCACCACCAGATTGCCTTAAGAAAGCTTCCCAATTCCAAACAGTCCATTCCCCAGTTCCCATCGGAATTTGGAAACCATATTTAGCATCACTATTCTCTTGTACCTTTTTAGCTACTTTGATAAACTCTGTCCAAGTATTTGGCATTTTCTCAATTCCAGCTTGCTTAAAATAATCCTTATTATAGAAAACACCTAAGTTATTTGCTTCAAATGGTACTGTGTAGATTTTTCCTTGATAAGAAGACACCTTCCATAAAGAATCATAAACATCATATTTATCGAAACTAGAATCATTCTGAATAAACTCTTCAACTGGAGCTAAAGCACCAGCTTCTGCTAATTGTCCTGTCATATGAGGTCCCATCCACATCATTTCAGGTGGATTGCCACCTGCTACTGCAGTCATAACTTTACTCTCAGCATTATCTGCTGCACCATAACTCTGCAACTTTACTTGAATATCAGAATGAGATTGATTAAATTCTTTTACTTTCTTCTTCAATGCTTTATTATTAACTCCCGATTCCATACCATGCCAAAATGTTAACTTCACTACCTTATCTTTATTTTTCTCTTTGTCATCACCAAAGATCCACCAAGCTCCAGCATTTAATGAGAGCGATAGTACTAATACTAAAGATAATGCTACTACAATGCTCCTTCTTTTAAACATTTTATCCCCCCTAAGTTTATTTATATAAATAAAGCATTATGGAGGTTATAAACTTATACTTTATCATCTTTTATGTATGAAACGCTTTACATAACAAAAAATAGTTCTCACTTCTAACTAGAATTTCTAACAATCAATTCATAATCTAGCATAACATTCTCTTCTTCTAATGGTTTATTTTCAATTAGTTTTATTAACATTTTCATGCCTACTGCACCTAAATGATAAATTGGTTGACTTATAGTCGTTAATTTAGGTATAACATAACGAGACAGTTTAACATTATCAAAACCTACAATACCAATATCATTGGGTATTTTTAAACCAGCCTCTTTGTTTGCTTGCATAGCTCCAATAGCCATTTCATCATTTGCAGCGAATATAGCTTCAGGTAACTTATTAGATGCTAATATTTTTTTCATAGCTTGATAACCACTTTCTAAAGTGTAATCGCCTTCTACTATCCATTCAGATTTATACTTTAAATCATTATCTTCTATAGCTTGTTGAAAACCTCTTAATCTTCTAACACCTGCAGTTTCATCTGAAAATGAACCACTAATAAATCCAATTTTTTTGTAAGAGGAATCAATTAAATATTCAGTCATATCATAAGCTGCTTTATAATTATCAATATTAACTGTTGGAAATTTAACCTCGGATTCTTCTCTTGAAATTAAAACTACTGGAAAATTAAGCTCTTCTAATAGTTCAGCTCTTTTTTTATCAAATTTGCCTCCCATATATATTATACCATCTGCTCTTCTATCTTCTAAAATTTGAACAGCTTTTTTAGTTTTGTCAAACTCAAAATCAGTATCAAATAATACGACATTATATCCATAAAGGTCTACTATATTTTCAACTCCTTTAACTATATTGCCAAAAAATGGGTTAGATATATCTGGTATTATTAATCCAACTAATTTTGTTTTATCCTGTCGCAAATATCTAGCATTCATATTAGGACTATAATTTAATTCTTCAATTGCTTTTTTTACTCTTTTTCTAGTTCTTGGAATAACAACATCATTATTATTTAATACTCTAGATACAGTTGCTTCAGAAACTCGTGCTAGTTTAGCTACATCTTTTATAGTAGTTTCTTTATTTTTAGATTTTAACTCATCATTACCATAATCTAATTTTTCAACTGCTTTATTTACTTTTTCTTTAGTTTCTTGTCTAACCTTATTACTACCATTTAGTACTCTAGATACGGTAGCTGTAGAAACTCCTGCTTCTTGTGCAACCTCTTTTATAGTCGTCATCTTCAGTTCTCCTTCTCTGTATGAAATCCATTACATTTATATTATAACTTTAAATTGCTAATCTGTCAAGAGAAATTGTTCCTAACCTAATTAAAGTTTCATAGTAAATCTTTCAACTACTACATATATATTTCTCTCTGTGATTATTTTATCTACTGAAAAGTCATGCTCCTCAGTAATTACTTTATCTACTATCTGTAATTCAAATCCTAAAGCAACTCTAGGAATTTCACTTATAATATCAAATAATCTATCATAATATCCTCCACCATACCCTAATCGATTACCATGAGAATCAAAAGCAACTCCTGGCACAATAATTAAATCTAAAGACTCTGGATTAACTGGTCTTATATATTTATCCTTAGGTTCTAAAATTCCATATGTTCCTAGTTCTAATTCACGATTATAGTTCTTCAATAATGATAATTCCATCTTCTTCTGTTTCTTATTAGTTATTGGTACTACTATTTCTTTACCTAAATCTAAAGATCTTTTTATCATTAGTTCTGTCTCTACTTCACTTCTGAAAGCTACATAAAACATAATTCGATTAGCATTTCTAAATTCTGATTGTTGAAATAAATATTCTTTTACTTGTCTGCTCTTCTTTATTATCTCCTCTTTAGTCAAATTATCTCTTTTATCAAGCAACCTTTTTCTTTGTTCATTTTTAGTCATTATCTTACTCCTTTCTATAAAGTGAAACTTTCGTGCCACAGCTATCTGTCATCTGCTGTGTGTAGATGGTCTTTATCACGAAGAGTTTCATAGAGGGGTTTAAAGATTTTGAATTGGCTCATAGCTAAAAGCACACGACACACGACTGTGTTACCTGTGGTGACACAATATATCAATTAAGTATCACTTCTATATGAAAAAAGACTAGCCAAATTGGCTAGTCTCTTCCTACTATTCTAACTCTATATCCTGCTCAACCTCAATACCTAACTCATCAAGTTGCTTTTGCGATACATCTGATGGAGCATCTGTTAAAGGAGATGTTCCTCTCTGAGTTTTAGGGAAAGCAATTACATCTCTAATTGTATCTAGTCCTCCTAGTAACATTACTAGTCTATCTAATCCAAAGGCAATACCACCATGGGGTGGAGTTCCATACTTAAAGGCTTCTAATAAGAAACCAAACTTCTCTTCTATTTCTTCTTCAGACATATTTAATAGATTAAAGATCTTCTTCTGTAATTCACTATTATGAATTCTAATACTTCCTCCACCAACTTCAATTCCATTTAAGACTAAGTCATAAGCTTCAGCATTGACTTCTTCTGGTTTATCTTCTAATTTATCTACTTCTTCTGGTTTAGGATTAGTAAATGGATGGTGTAAAGAAACATATCTTCCTGCTTCATTATCCCACTCTACTAATGGAAAATCAGTTACCCATACGAAGTTGAATTCATCTTCAGGAATTAAGTCTAATTCTTCACCCAACTTTAACCTTAAATTACCTAGAGAAGCAGCAACTACTTCAGGAGTATCAGCAACAAATAATAATAAATCTCCTGTTTCAGCTTCCATTTTTTCTAAGATTCCTTCAATCTCTTCATCAGATAAGAACTTAGCAATCTGAGAATTGACTCCTTCTTCAGTCACCTTAATCCAAGCTAATCCTTTAGCACCATATACTCCTACAAAATCAGTTAAATCATCTATCTGACCACGAGAGAAATCAGCACATCCTCTAGCATTAATACCTTTAACTTGGCCACCATCAGCAACAGTACCACTAAAGACATTAAATTCACTATCAGCTACAATATCAGACAGATCAATTAACTCCATACCAAATCTAGTATCAGGTCGATCTGTACCAAAGCGATCCATAGCTTCCTGATAGCTTATATGGGGAAATTCAGTTGGCTCTTCTAAATCTGCTACTGCAAAAATTTCTTGTACCATACCTTCAACCAATTCCATAATCTCATCTTGATTGATAAAGGACATTTCCATATCAATCTGTGTGAATTCTGGCTGACGATCAGCTCGTAGGTCCTCATCTCTAAAGCATCTTGCAATCTGGAAGTAACGTTCCATACCTGATGCCATTAATAACTGTTTAAATAACTGAGGCGACTGTGGTAAAGCAAAAAAGTCTCCTTTACTAATTCGGCTTGGAACTAGAAAGTCTCTAGCTCCTTCCGGAGTACTCTTTGTTAAAATTGGAGTTTCAATTTCTAAAAATTTATTATTATCTAAATAATCTCTAACTACTTTCTTTACTTTATGGCGCAAAATAATATTATCTTGCATTGGTTTTCTACGTAAGTCCAAATATCTATGTTTTAATCTTAAATCCTCACCTGCAGAAACATCATCTTCAATCATGAAAGGAGGTGTCTCTGCCTCATCTAGAATATGTAATTCTTTAGCTTGAATCTCTATTCTTCCAGTAGATAATTCCTCATTAATCATACCTTCTGGTCTAGCTTTAACTTCACCTTTAACAGCGATTACATACTCTTTTCTTAATTCATCTGCTATAGAAAATACACTATTGTCTTCTTCTGGATTGAATACTACCTGTACTAGTCCAAATCTATCTCTTAAATCAACAAAAATTACACCACCATGGTCACGTCTTCTCTGTACCCAACCTGTTAGGGTAACTTCTTCTCCTACCTGCTCTTTACCTAATTGACCACAAAAGTGGCTTCTTGTTATTCCTTTCATTATTGCTTCCCTCCTATGCTATTGTACAAACTCTTCCATCTTAGTAACTAAATTATTTAATTCAACTTCTTCTTGATCTCCTGTTTCCATATTTTTAATAGTAGCTACCCCAGATTCTAATTCATTGCCACCTAGAATAATACTATATTGAGCATTATTACGATCAGCATGTTTCATTTGTCCACTTACACTACGACCTAAATAATCCATTTCTACCTTTAACCCTGCTCTTCGTAAATCATACAAATAAGAAAAAGCAGCTTTTTTAGCTTCTTCTCCGATAGTAGTAATAAATAAATCAATACTTGTATCAATTGGTAGTTCAATTTCTTGCTCTTCTATAGTCAATAACACTCGTTCCATTCCCATAGCAAATCCAACACCAGGAATATCACGACCACCAACTTCTTGGGCCAACTCATCATAACGGCCACCACCGAAGATAGTATCTTGAGCACCTAGCCCTTTATAAATAACTTCAAAGGCTGTTTTAGTATAGTAATCTAATCCTCTAACTAGTGTAGCATCAAGAATATAATCTATATTTAATAGATCTAAATATTCTTGTACACCAGTAAAGTGTTCTTCACATTCAGTACATAACTCTTCATATAATTTAGGTACATCAGACATAAATTCCTTACCTCTATCTTTTTTACAGTCTAAAATTCGTAATGGATTACGTTCATATCGATCTTGACAGTCAGAACATAATTCATCTAGATGAGGTTTAAAGTAGTCTAATAGTTTCTCTCTATATTCAGCTCTACATTCAGGACACCCAACACTATTAAGACGCACCTCTAAATCATCTAATCCTAACCGTTCTACAATCTGCATACCTAAAGAAATAATCTCAGCATCAACTGCTGGGTCATCAGTTCCTAAAACTTCAACTCCTAACTGATGAAATTGACGATAACGTCCTGATTGCGGCCTTTCATAACGGAACATTGGCCCTATATAACAATACTTAGTTGGTTGAGCTTGTCCATAAACCTTATTTTCTAAATAGGAACGCATTACTGAAGCAGTACCCTCAGGGCGCAAAGTTAAACTACGATCTCCTTTATCTTGAAAAGTATACATTTCCTTTTCTACAATATCAGTTGTCTCACCTATTCCGCGTTCAAATAAATCAGTCTGTTCAAAAATAGGTGTTCTAATCTCTTGATAATTATATGTACTAAAGACTTCTTGAGCAATATTCTCAAGATACTGCCAAGTGGCAGTATCTTGAGGTAAAATATCATTAGTTCCTCTAGGAGCTTGATACTTCATTTTCATCCTCCTTATATGCTACGTTACTCTGACTGGTTCTGTTTTTTAGCTTCTTGATTTTGTTTTGTTTCTTTAGCTTTCTTCTGTCGTTTCTTCTGAATCTCTTTTACTTTATTCATTTCCTGCTTAGCTTTCTCTTTTAGACCCATCTTTTGATAGATAGTATATAATCTATAATGAGCCATTAAATTATCTCCAGATAATTCAGAGAATTTACTATATTGAGTTTTTGCTTTATCTTTCTGATCTAATTCACGATATAGATTAGCTAACTCAAAGTGTAATTGAGCATTACCTTCATTCTTCTTAAGAGCTTTACTATAAACATCAACTGCTTTTTTAGTCTGATCTGTCTCTTTATATAAGTTAGCTAAATTCTTATAAAAACTAACTTGCTTTGGATGTTTCTTAATTGCTTGCTTATAAGTCTTAATTGCTTGATCAGTCTTATCTTGTTTCTGATATGCTTGAGCTAAGTTATTATATAAATAAGAAACTTGTGATTTATTCTGTAAAGCAGCTTTATAACCAGAAATAGCTTGGCTATAGTTTTCATTCTTGAAAGCATTATAAGCTTTAATTTCTTGATCCTTTACTACAATATTAGACTTATTTTTAGTATTTTGCAACCATTTATTGAAACTTTCTTTCTTCTTCTGATTCAATAACTTCTGTTTGATCTTCTTCTGTTGCTTATTAAATTCTTCCCCGTTAGCTTCTTTCTTATCAGTTACCTTAATAATATGATAACCATATTGAGTCTTAACTGGTTCACTAATTTGACCTACTTGCATAGAAAGAGCTTTTTCTTTAAAAGCAGATACAAGTTGACTACTCTTACCAATCCATTTACCTAACTTGCCACCTTTTTTAGCAGAAGGACCTTCAGAATACTCTTTAGCCATCTTAGCAAAATCTTTATCCTGCTTAACCTTAGCTAAAACTTTCTTCGCTTTAGATTTAGCTTCTTGGTCACTACGCTTGTCACCTGCTTTAATTAGAATATGACTAGCTTTTACCTGCTTATATTCATCTTTAACTTCAGAGTTAGAAACTTGAATATCACTAGTAACTTCATCTCTTAACTTCTTAATAGCTAACATATCTTTCATTCCATGCTTAAGATTTTCTTTAATATCAGCTAAACTACGTCCATTTTTCTTTAATAACATATCTAATTCTTTTTCAGAAGATACCTTGGCTTGTTTAACATATTGATCAATTCTCTTTTGTACTTCTTGTTTAACTTCTTGCTTAGAGACTTTATCCTGCATTCCTTTTTCTTCTGCCTTCTGAACCAATAATTTGTTGTCAACTAATCTATCTAAAACTCGATCTTTAAGTGGTAACACTTGGGATTGAGAAATTTGTCCTCGATAACGCTGTAAAACCATTCTTAACTGAGAGTTAAATTCTTGATAAGAAATTTCCTGACCATTCACAGTAGCAACTGGTCTATTAGAAGCTTTAGCCTGATTAGCTTGCGGTCCACTACCTGTATTCAAGTAAACTAAAGTACCACCTGCTACAAAAACGACTGCTATTATAGCAGCTATAACTTTCATTCTCTCTCTAAAGAAATTTAATAACATATTAACGTGCCTCCCTTTTTATTTAAATTAACTACATACAGCTACCTAATATTGTAACTTATTTTACTAAAGATGTCAATTTAGCTATCTTTCTATCAGTTCTATTTTCTAGCTCTCTAATATACTGGTCAGGTAACTTAGGATTGATTTCTCGCTCTAAAGACCAGTCTTGAGGATCAACTAATTTAGTAATAGAACCTCCTCCTAGACCAATCACCGTCTGTCGTTCTTCCATCATTAAAATATTATAAATTGACTCTAAACCTGACTTAGCATAACCTATATTTTGTAAATTACCTAGCATATATTTTTGTCGATACATATAATAAGGAATTAATTCTAATTCCTTAGCTGCTTTTTTAGTTAAAACCAACATTTCTTTGACTTTAGAAGCAGTAGGCAACTTAGTTTCTTTATCTAATTTAGCAGCTCTCTTTAAAGCTAAAGTATGCACTGTTAAACTATCTGGAGTTAACTTCTTAATTTCTGATAAAGTATTTTCTACATCCTCTATTTCCTCTCCTGGGAGACCAATAATTAAATCCATATTAATATTTTTAAAACCTATTTCTCGGGCCAATTTAAAGCTATCTATAACTTCTTCCACAGTATGATGGCGACCTATTTTATCTAAAGTGGCTTGATTCATTGTTTGAGGATTAATGCTGATTCTGTCAACTCCTGCTTCCTTTAAGACTTCTAACTTATCTACAGTAATAGTATCTGGCCGACCTGCTTCAACAGTAAACTCTCTTAGATTAGCTAAAGGAAAGTACTTTTTTAGTTTTGAGATTATATCCCCTAATTCTTTAGCTGATAGAACAGTAGGAGTACCTCCACCAAAATAAAGTGTATCTACTTGGAGACCTAAATCTATTACTTTCTTACCTAATCTTTCTATTTCATAATTTAAAGCAGCTAAAAAATCAGCTACATACTCTTGATTTGAGCTAAAAGGATAAGAAGCAAAAGAACAGTAAGCACATCGAGTAGGACAGAAAGGAATCCCTAAATATATACTGACCTTCTTTTTAGCTTCTTTTTTACTAGGTAGATACTGTCGTTCTTTATTTACTATTTTTAATAATAAATCCCGTTTTTCTTGGGCAATACCATATACATCTGCTAAGATATAATCTATCTTTTTCTGACTAAATCCTTTATCTAATAGAAAGTGACCAATTTTAGTTGGTCTCACTCCAATTAAAATACCCCAAGGGCTTAAAGGTTGCTTTAAATAATTACATAGTAGCCGATAGATACTTAATTTCACTCTTGCTTTACATCTTTTCCGAAATTCATCTTTTGTATGAGAGCCAGCCAAAATTTCTTGATCTGTCATCTCTTCAACCAATTCTGGTTCTCCTTGAATAAGACTAGTTACTTTAATTCCCTTTTCAGTCTGTAGAGTAGTCTTAACTGTTATTTCAACTTTATCGTCTTTACCAGCTCTAACTATATCTACATCTGGTAGCAGAATATTCAACATCCCTTTGACTGAACCATAATACTTTTCTGGTATATCTAATGCTACATTCATAATTACAGCCCTTTCTACAAATAAGGATTATTACTTTTTACTTCTTCTAGAGTATAAGTTGGTCCATGACCAGGATACAACTTTAATTCTGGTGGTAAAGATACCAGTTTATTAACTGATATTTTTAAGTCTTTTGATGAACCATGAGGAAAATCAGTTCTACCTACGCCTCTAGCAAAAACTGTATCACCACTAAATAATCCTTCAGCTGACTTTAAAGATATACTACCTGGGGTGTGACCTGGAGTATGAATCACTTCAAAAGTTAAATTACCAGATTCAATCAAATCTCCTTCTACTAATAAGTTATCTGCCTGAGGTGACTTTATCTTCTGACTAGGATTACCTATATAAGCAGATAAATTAAGTTCAGAATTCTGTAAAAAATCACTATCAGCTTGATGGATCAATAATTCAGCTTCAGTCTCTGTTAATAGTTCTTTATTAGCAGCTATATGATCTGCATGACCATGAGTATTAATTATATATTCGAGTTGCCATTCTTTCTCTTTAATCATCTGTAATATTTGACTTGCTTGCGCTCCTGGATCAATGACTATTACTTTATCTGTTTTTTCATCAGCTACTAGATAACAGTTAACATCTAATTGACCTACTACCAGCCTCTTAACTATCATCTCTTATCCTCCTGTCTTACTCTTTCTTCTATATATATTATAAATAATAATCTTTACGAGAGTATGACGAAATAAAATCAATTTTTTAATTGGGATTAGCTCGTTGTACATTTAATACACCAGCAATCTCTTCTAGCTTATTAATTATATCCTGCATATGAGATAGACTACTAATTTCAATTAACAGTTTAATATAAGCCACTTTTTCTTTAGTAGTTCGAGCATTGATAGAAGATATATTGATTCCTGCCTCAGAAATAACAGAAGTTAATTCATTTAACAAAGAACGTTTATCTAAAGCTTCTATCTCTAACTCTACATCATAAGAAGCTTTCTCAGCTACATGCCATTCTACATCAATAATTCTCTCTGGTTCATTATTCTTCATCTGTTCTAAATTATGGCAATCAGTACGATGAACAGAAACTCCTCGACCTCTAGTAATATAACCAGTGATCTCATCACCAGGTACAGGATTACAACATCTTGCTATCCTGACCAATAAACCTTCCATTCCTTTTACTTTGACACCCTTATTATCATCTGTCTTAATTTTGCGAGATTTCTTTAACTTATTCAATTCTTGCTTAGGATCAGTTTTATCTTTCTTCTTCTTTTCTTCAGGTCGTAACTTATTAATAATACTTGATACAGAAAAGCTATTATTCCCAATTCCAGCATATAATCCTTTGATATTATTAACACCTGATTTTTGAGCTATATCTTCTAACTTACTACGCTTAACTTCTTCTTTTAGAGTAAAATGTTCTTTATTTAATCGTTTCTCTAACTTCTCTTTACCTCTAGCAATAGCCTCATCTTTACGTTGTGTCTTAAACCACTTCTTAATCTTACTTTTAGCTCGTGAAGTCTGGACAAAATTAAGCCAGTCTCGGCTTGGACCACTGTCACTAGAAGTCAGAATTTCAATAATATCACCATTATCTAATTGATACTCTAAAGGAATCATCTTACCATTAACCTTGGCTCCTACACAGGTATGACCTACATCAGTGTGAATATGATAAGCAAAATCAACTGGGGTAGCTCCTTTTGGTAAAGGCATCACATCACCTTTAGGAGTAAAGACAAATACTTCATCTTCAAATAATTCAATCTTTAAATTTTCCATAAATTCTCTAGCATCTTTAAGATCACGCTGCCATTCTAATAACTGGCGTAACCAAGAAATCTTCCTTTCAAAGTCTTCATCTTCAGGATTACCATCTTTATAACGCCAGTGAGCAGCAATTCCATATTCAGCAGTCCGATGCATTTCCCAAGTTCTAATCTGAATCTCCAAGGGTTCTCCTTTAGGGCCAATAACTGTAGTATGAAGGGACTGATACATATTCGACTTAGGCATAGCTATATAATCCTTAATCCGTCCTGGCATAGGATTCCATATCTCATGCAGAATACCTAAGACCTGATAACACTCTTTTACAGTATCTACAATGACTCTTAGAGCTGTCAAATCATAAATTTCATCAAAGCTTTTATTTTTATTAACCATCTTTTGATAAATACTATATAAATGTTTAGGTCGCCCATAGATCTTACCACTAATATCTGATTCAGTCAATTTACCATTAAGGGTATCAATTACATCTTCAATATATGCTTCTCTTTCAGCTCGATTTTTAGCTAGCTTATTGGCTAATTCATGATACTTATCCGTCTCTAAGTATCTAAAACTTAAATCCTCTAATTCCCATTTTAAGCGAGACATTCCTAAACGATGGGCCAAAGGTGCATAAATCTCTAAAGTTTCATTGGCCTTCCTTTTCTGTTTCTCTTGTGGTAGATAGTTTAGAGTGCGCATATTATGTAATCGATCAGCCAACTTAATCAAAACTACTCTTATATCTTTAGCCATAGCCAAAAACATCTTTCTTAGACTAGCTGCTTGATGTTCTTCTCTAGTCTTAAAGTCAATCTTATTTAACTTAGTCACTCCATCTACTAAGAGCCTAATTTCTGAATTGAAGTCTTCTTCAATCTCTTGAGCTGTAATCTCAGTATCTTCTACTACATCATGTAATAAAGCACCTGTAATAGAGACTACATCCAACTCTAATTCGGCCAAGATCATAGCTACTTGTAGAGGATGACTAACAAAGGGTTCACCAGAGACCCGTTGTTGGCCCTGGTGAGATTCTTTAGCTATATAATATCCCTGTTTGACTAAATCAAGATTAGGATCTTCAGTATAGGATTCTATCTCAGTTATCAGTTGATCTAAGGATGCCATAAATTAATTACTCCTCTACTAATTTTTAGTCTACTCTTTAATTAAAGAAAAGACATCATAGCCTTCTAACTGATCTCTACCATTTAGATCTTCTAACTCCATTAAGAAAGAAATTTCTACAATGTTACCGCCTAACTCCTCAATTAAATCAGTTGTAGCGTTAACAGTTCCTCCTGTAGCTAATAAATCATCTACAATCAATATATTCTGTCCTTCATCAATAGCATCTCTATGTAATTCTAAAGTATTACTACCATACTCTAAGTCATACTCTCTTGTTACAATATCACCTGGTAATTTACCTGGTTTACGAACTGGTACAAATCCTTTATTCATCTTTAAAGCCAAAGGAGCACCTACTAAAAAGCCACGTGCTTCAATTCCAATAACTAAATCTATCTCTTCATTATCATAACGTTCAGCCATTCTATCAATTGCTTCCTGATAAGCATTAGCATCCTTTAATAAAGTAGTAATATCTTTAAATTCAACACCTTCTTTAGGAAAATCTGAAATAGTTCTAATTTTATCTGTTAAATTCATTATTATGCTCTCCTTTCAGTTCTAAATAGTTCTAATTGATTAAATTTAATATTTCTTTTAATTGAGCAGTCAGTACAGAATTCTTAAATTGATTAAATCTTTCTCGCTGGACAACACATTCATTATAACGTATAGAACTATGCAAGTCTAGTTTATTCTTTGGTTGAGAGTTTAACTGAATCATACTTTCTAAATCTTTACTTCTAGTCAATAAATTGAGTTCAGCAAAGACTGCCAACCCAGTCTTAATTGTCTCTATCTGTACTAGACCTTTACTCCTTTGCTTTAACCTATCTAATAGTTCTTTATCAGATAGTTCAATATACCCCTGACCTTCTGTTAATTTAGATAAAAGAATGTATAATTCCTTCAATAATTCTCGATTAGGGGCCAATCCTGTCAGATGATTTTCAGCTTTTTCTAAATCTTGCTTATTATACAACAGATAAAGAGTAGCTTCATCTTGCTGCTTTAAATAACTAATCTGCTGTAGAAATTCAACCTGAGTTAAACTTGGTTGATAAAAGACTATATTCTTTAATCCTGGCAAAGATACTGCTGGGTTAAAATCAGGAGTAGCTACTAAAGCTCTTAATTGACCGCTAACAAATTGGTCTATTACTTGTTGCTGATCTTGAACTTCAAGCCCTGAGTTATAGAATAGAACTTGATCAGTTAACTCCTCTTGGCTATACCATAGATTAGAAGTTAAAGCTACACTCTTAGAATTATTAGAAACATAAATTAATGTCTGTTCTCCTTGATCTAGTATATCAGTTATATGCTCTAACTTCTCTCTATCAGTCAAATCACGTTTATCAACTACTTCAATCGGCTTGCCTTCTTTTTCACTCGATAAAGTAGTAGCTAATAATGTTACATCAGTAAAACTATCTCTAATTTTAGCTACTCTTGGTATTTGACAAGTAGCTAAAATCAAATTATCAACTTCATTATTAAGTATTTGTTGATAACAACTAATAAATTCGGGTGTAGCCAACAAAATATTGACTTCTCCTGCCTCTAAACCCGCCAATAAGGTCTGTTCTTCTTGGCAGGATAGAGCAGCATGTCCACGATAAACCTCTAATTCTTCTTTTAATAACCGATAGTCTCTTTCCACCATTCTTTTGTCAGGCCAGACAATTAATGATACTTGATTCTTACTGACCTGTCTACTAATAAAGTTATTAATCAAAAGTCTTCTTTCCACTTCCGTAGCTAAATTAACCAACCTATCTTCTCCTGCTTCTAAAGCAGTTAATACTTGTTGGTACTTAGCTGATAATTCATCATCTAAATTCTTACCTTTTTCTTTCTCTACTGACTGATTTAAATTTCTAGTAATAAACACTTTAATCTCTTGTTGTTTTAAATCAGCTATAAAAGCTCGATAATTGACCCCTACAGCAAGATAAGGGGCCAACTCTAGGGCCAACTTAGACTTAAGATAACCTACCACTTGCCCTTGAGTAGTCTGTAATTTAACTTCTAATTCCTGACTATTAGTCCAAACTAAAGTTAGCTCTTCTCTAATAGCTAATTTATCTATTATCTCTTGTTTAACTTCAACTAATTCAGTATAGAACCAATCTAAAGCAGTTGACCTATCATTATCTTCTGCTACTACAGTACTTTCTTTAGTTGCAGCAAGTTTATCTACTAATTTAGGAGCTGGCAGACTAATCTCCTTTACTTTAAGCTGGAGACTGATCTGTCCATTCCACTCATTCTCTTCTAGATTAAAGAGCAAATCTACTTTTTGATCAGCTAAAGTATCTTTTAAATGCCCTTGATTAAAAGCAATCCCATCTCTTCGCTGACCATCAGCCTGAACAGACAGCTTTAAATGCTCCTGATTACTACCAACTGCCCTTAGACTCTGCACTTGTAAACTTCTAGCCTGTAATACAGGACGTGGATTTCTATAACCAAAAGGTGCTAAAGCATCTAACTCTCTTATCAGAGCAAAAGAAAGCTCCTTTAATGCTACTCTTTCATCAACTCTTTGTCGCGGAACCAGATCATCCTCAGTCAGTTTCTGATTAGCATACTGGTTCAATCTCTTTCGAAATTGTTGAATATTCTCTTTTTTAATAGAGAAACCTGCTGCCTGTTTATGACCTCCAAAACTGATTAATAAATCTTGACATTCAACTAGTGCATCATGAATATTAAAACCTGGAATACTACGACAAGAACCTGGCCCGTCTCCTTCTTCCGTTAAAGCAATTAAAATAATTGGTCGATAGTACTTCTCTTGTAAGTCAGAAGCTACATTACCAATAACTCCTGAATGCCAGTTAGGAGAAGCTAAAACAACAACTCTCTCACTATCTAAATCAATATCACGAATAGCTTCCTCAGCTTCAGAAAAAATACGATCACTAATCTCTTTACGACGATTATTCATCTGATTTAACTTAGTAGCCAAACTTTGGGCTCGATTATAATCAGCAGCCAATAACATTTCAACCCCTGCCTCTGGTTGTCCTAGCCTACCAGCTGCATTGATTCGTGGAGCCAACTGAAAACCAATATTACCTGCTTTAATCTCTTTATTGCTATAACCAGCAATATCAACTAAAGCAGCTAATCCTGGCGCCTCTACCTGACTAATTTGATTTAACTGTTCTAAACCATAACTAGCTATAACTCTATTTTCACCTCTTAACGGAACAATATCAGCTACTGTTCCTAAAACCACTAGACTTAAATAATCAGTCAATGGAGACTGCTTACTATTATCTTCTAATTCTAATGCCAACGCCTGGGCCAACTTAAAAGCAACTCCTACACCACAGAGTTCTTGCCAAGGGTAAGTACATTCTTTCTGCTTAGGATTGATTATTGCTACTGCTGGTGGATTTTCTACTGCTGGAGTATGATGATCAGTAACTATTACATCTATTCCTTGCTCATTGGCATACTCTATCTGCTTGTGAGCTTTAATGCCACAATCAACAGTAATCAACAGTTCTGTACCAGCATCAACCAACTCTTCTACTGCTTGTAGATTCAAACCATAACCTTCTGTTAATCGATTAGGAATATAATAATCAACATTAGCATTTAATTGAGTTAAATAATCGACTAATAAAGAGGTACTAGTAATGCCATCAACATCATAGTCACCATAAACTACTATTTTTTCCTCTTTACTTATTGCTTCTTTAATTCTAGCTACTGCCTTTTTTACTCCTCTGAGTAAAAAAGGATTATGTAAATCAGTTAAATCAAAGTCTAAAAAATCCTTCACTTCTTTAGGATTAGTAAAACCTCGTCTAACTAATACCCTTGCTGTAATAGAACTAATATCTAAAGCCTCAACCAATCTCGTTACTAAGCCTTGATCTATCTCTTTAATCTTCCAAATTGTTTCCTGTTGCAAAATCTCCAGCCCCTAACTTATATTAATAGTTAACAGTTGACAGTTAAAATTAAAACAAAATTCAAAACATCTATAAGCTTTTTTACTGTAAACTGTACACTGATTAATGATTCCTGACACTGATTCCTCATAACTAAATAAAGAGCATTTATTATTTTAAATTCTAAACTATAGATTGTCAATTGTTAATTATTTAAAATCTACCTGATCTTAAAATAGAAATTACTACCCAAATTCCTAATATTACTGCTATTAGATAACCTGAAATCCCAATAACAGGGAAACCTAATAAGGTAGCCCCTTTATCAGTCAACATTACTAATGAGGAGCCAACAATCAAAGCCGAAACAATTAACGAAACTGATAACCGATTAGTTACAATATCTAGTTTGGAAATCAAATCATTTAAATCTACATGTTTCATTTTCACTTTCAGACTACCATCTTCTAATAAATGCATTACCTGTTGTAAATCTTCAGGAAAATCAGTTAAAACTTCTATCATATCTCTTAAATCTCTAAATAATCCTTTGACTAACCTTTTGGGATGATATTGCTCTTTTAATAGCTGATAAATAAAAGGTCTAGCTACTACTAGAATATCAAAATCTGGGGCTAAATTAGAAACTACACCTTCTATTGTAACTAATGACTTGGTTAGTAACGTAAATTCAGAAGGTAATCTAATCTTATAACGAAAAGCTAAATCTAATATCCTATTAATAATTGGCCCTAACTCTACCTCTTCTAAAGTAGCACCATAATAATCATCAACTAACTTGTAAAAATCACGTTGTAACTCTTTACGATCTATTTCATGAGTTACTACCCCTAATTTCAATAATTCTTTAACTGCTCGCTCAATATCTTTTCTAATTAAAGAAGTAAATAAAGTAGCTACTGCTTCTCTATCAGGACGGCTCAATTGACCTACCAACCCAAAGTCAATTAAAGCTAACTTATCGTTATCAGTAATAATTATATTTCCAGGATGGAGATCTCCATGAAAGAACCCATCAATTAAAGCCTGTTTCATAAAGGATTCAGTAATTATTTTAGCCATTTCTTTCTTAGTTGATTCAGATTCAAGTTGACGAATCCTACTTCCAGCAATAAATTCCATTGTTAATAATCGGCGAGTAGTAAATTCCCAAATAGGATCAGCTATCTTAATATCTTCTTCTTGGGCAAAGTTCTCCTTGAATTTACTGGCGTTACGTCCTTCAATTCTATAATCTAATTCTCGTTTAATCATCTTAGAAAAGTTCTCTACTACTTCTACTGGACTAAAGAAAGAATCTGTAAATAATCTGTTTTCTAATATTTGAGCCAGATTAACCATAATCTCTAAATCAGTTTCAACTCTACTCTCAATACCTTCTCTTTGTACTTTAACTACTACTTCTTCTCCATTCTTTAAGATGCCTTTATGTACCTGACCAATAGAAGCTGAAGCCAAAGGTGTAGCTGACAGTTCAGTAAAAAAATCCTGACAACTTCCTTCAAGTTCATCTTCTATTATAGCAACTACTTGCTTAAAGTCCATTGCTGGTACCTCTTCTTGTAACTTCTCTAATTCTTCTATGTAACGAGGAGGTAATAAGTCTGATCTAGTACTTAATAGCTGTCCTAGCTTAACAAAAGTTGGCCCTAACTCTTCTAATACTTTTCTTAATCTAATAGCACGTGTATCTTTATTCGGTCCAGAAGGATCTAAGTTTTTAAATCGCTTTCTTAAAGGTACAAAGTGATATAAATCCAATACTTCTACTAAATAACCAAAGCCATTTTTAATCAAGACCTCTACTATTTCTCGATAACGCTTGATATGACGATAACCTCTTGTAATTCCACGCAGCATTTAATCCACCATCCTAAAAAATCGTCATTAATAACCAACTAGTCATAACTAATGAAATTAACAAAGAAACAAGTGAACCTCCTAGCTGACCCAAAATAGTACCTAACCCTATTTGGACTGCTTCTTTAATCTCTCGTCCAGTTAACCACTCTACAATAACTGCTCCTAATAAAGGGCCAACTACTAATCCAATTGGTCCTAATAAGAAAGGAGATATTAATAAACCAGCTATAGCGCCTAATATACCATATCTACTACCACCAAAATATTTAACTCCTAAGAGACTGAATAGATATTCACTTAACTCAGCCAATCCACTTAACAGAATCAAACCTACAATTAATTGCCAACTAATAACTTGCCAGCCAACATTAAAACCATAAACTAGTGCTGCTAAAACAATTAAAGGAGTGCCAGGAAGACCAGGTAGCAGTGTTCCTAACACTCCTAAGCTTGAAATTATGGCTATAACCACTTTAACTGTCATCAACTTCTATACCTTTCTGCCCTTCTTCCTGTTCTAATTCCTGCTCTAATGACTTTACTTGTAACTCTAGTTTTCTAATCTTCTCTTCTAACTCTTTAATTTTTCCTTCATCTTGTAGGTTATTCTTTAGCTCAGACTTGACCTTTTCTTTTAATTCTTCTCGTTGTTTTTGAGCATCAGCAACCATTTGATCTACAAATTCTGCTGCTTCTTTTCGACTCATCTTACCTTGCTCAACTAAATCATCAACTATCTCTGTTAATTTATCTTTAGTCAAAAACAAAGCTCCTAATCCAGTTACCATTAACTCACGAAATACCTTCTTCATCAAATCACCTCCACCAATATATATCTATTCTTATTATATCATCTTAATTAATTATTCCCAATCTTCCTCTTAATAATGTAAAAAAGCCCTAGCCATAAGTGACTAGAGCTTAAAGGTTACATCTGTCTCTTCATTTTATCTCTTTCATTCCAAGCTACTAAAATTGGACTAGCAACAAAGATAGAAGAATAAGTTCCTGATAACATACCAATTAATAAGGCCAACATAAAGTTTTGAATAGTAGCCCCACCTAAGAATATAATAGCTAAAATTGGCAATAAAGTAGTTAAAGACGTATTAATAGACCGTGGTAATGTCTCTAGAATAGCTTGATTATTTAATTCAGCAAAAGTGTCACTACGTTTAGCAAATCTTAACTTTTCTCTAATTCTATCAAAGATAACAATTGTATCGTTAATAGAATAACCTACAATTGTCAATAACGCTGCCACAAAAGGACTATTAATCTCTGGACCTAACAAAGAAAAGACTGTTATTACAATTAAGACATCATGTAATAAGGCCATTAGTGCAGCAATAGAGAATCTAAATTGGAATCTAAAACTAATATAAGCCACGATAGCTATTGAAGCAACAACTAAAGCCCAAAAAGCTTTATTCCTTAATTCTTGTCCAATAGTTGGGCCAACTACAGAAGTTCGTAACATATTAGCAGATGGATAATCTGTTTCTACTTTTTCTTGTAAAGCAACTACCTTATCATGTTCTAACTGCTGAGTTCGAATTAAGATACCATTCTCACCAGTCTCTTGAACTCTACTCTTCTTATTTAAACCAAATTCAGATAAAATATCTCGAACCTCTTCTGTTGTCACCTGTTTATCAAACTGAAACTCCATAATTGTACCACCAGTAAAATCTATACCTAGATTCATACCTTGCATTAGAATAGAAATTAATCCAATGGTAATTATGACACCTGAAATTGTGAACCATAACTTTCTTTTTTCTATAATCTCCACATCCATTACCCCCTTGACCAGCCAAGCAATTTATCTTGCTGTAATAAGTCTCTATCTAAAGCTAAATTAACTAGCATTCTAGTTACTACAATTGCTGTAAACATACTAGCTATAATACCAATACTTAAAGTAATAGAAAATCCTTTAATAGTACCTGTTCCAAAGTAAGCTAAAATAGCTGCAGTGATTAAAGTAGTTACATTAGAATCTAAGATAGTTCTAAAAGCTCGTTTAAAACCAGCATCAACTGCTGCTTTAATAGTCTTACCTGCCTGATACTCATACTTAATTCTTTCGAAAATAATAATATTTGCATCAACAGCCATTCCTATTGATAATAGTAACCCAGCAATACCAGGTAGAGTTAAAGTAGCATTTAAACCAGCTAAAGTACCTAATACAATTACTGAGTAAAAGACTAAAGCAATAGCTGCTAAAAATCCTGGTAACCTATACATTAGAGTCATAAAAGAAACAATTAAGATCAAACCAATAATTCCAGCTTTTACACTCTTGTTAATTGAGATTTGACCTAAAGTTGGCCCTACTGTTCGATTTTCAATTACTTCAACTGGTACTGGAAGAGCACCTGCTCTAAGTAATAATGCATCTTGTTGTGCCTCTTCAAGGTTTTTATATCCTGTAATACTGGCTTTACCAGCAGTAATTGGCTCATTTACTCTAGGATTAGTTAATAATTTATCATCCAAATAAATTCCAATCCTATTTCCTACATTATTTCTAGTTACTTCAGCAAACTTTCTCTCGCCTTTATCAGTAAATATAACCTGAATAACAGGTTGGTTAAACTGACCACCAAAGCGAGCATTTGCTTCTTGTAAATACTCACCGCTCATTAATACATTCCCAGCTTCATCTTTAAACTTTAGCTGAGCAGTCTTACCAATTGTTTCAATTGCTTGATTAGGATTTTTAATCCCAGGTAACTCAACAATAATTCGCCGTTCACCTTGACGTTGAATTACTGGTTCAGTTAATCCCATCTCATTAACACGACGATTAATAACACTCATAACCCGTTGCATAGACTTATTATTAACTTTAGATGTTTCAGTATCTTTCGCTTCTAAAACAACATGAGTTCCTCCCTGTAAATCAAGCCCTAAATTAATACTTTCATTTAGTGGATAGAGAAAATATGCTGCTAATAATAGTAAAGCTATCATACTAAATACTTTTCCGAATCGTTTCTGCTTCCAGTTCATATTCTTTCCCCTTCCTTATAATGCTATAATATAATCAGTCTAACATGTTCATTATATCTTTTTTATAGGGAACTTGTCAATTAATTGCTATGGCTACAGTTTCATAATCTCTTTATTACTACATTATAATATTTTGGCTTCATTAATAAGTAAGTGAAAGCGGCAATCTAAAACTTCAGCTGCCTTCCTCGACATGACCATTCTGTCTAAAAAGATTTCGAAATACTCCATCACTAGACTAACTTCTGTATCAATCTCTACATCTAATGTAATTGTCTGCTCTTTTTTATCTACTCTAACATCAGAACCTTTAGCTGCATAATTAACTCGATCATGAATATCAAAAGTAGCAACCTCTTTATTCCTAACTCGTGTATGATGAACATCAGACTTATCTGCAATAACTAAAGCTGCAGTTATATCATCAACTGGAGCTCCATCACGATGATCATGGTTTCCTACTGCTCCCATAATAATTCCAACTTCATCATAATTCATTCCCATCTCTGTCAATATTCTTTCTACTAATATCCCAGATGTATGGGCATGATCTGATCGATTAACTATATTTCCTATATCATGCAAATACCCAGCCAATTGGACCAACTCCACCTTACGTTGAGAATAATCTAACTCTTTTAAAATCTGTCCAGCTACTTTAGATACCATTCCAGCATGTCTAAATCCATGCTCAGTATATCCTAAACTATCTAACTGCTTATCAGCTCGTTCTATGTAAGACTTAACCCGATGATCTTGTTTAACATCTTCTACAGTAATCTGCGCCACAATTGTCCCCTCCTTTTTCTCTCTTTTTTAGTATAATAATTTAAACTTAAGCTATTCAACTAAATCAAAAAAAGAGGTTATAACAACTTCTTTAGTACTTGTAAAGCTTTATCGTAATGTTTGGTGTCCTTAGCTACAACATAGATTAAATCTCCCTTCTTTATACCATAGCTTGTTCCTTTATACTTAATAGCCTTACCAGGCAATTTATCTGTAGGTACTTTAGCTAAACCTCCTTGAGAAGCAAGCACTTTAAACTCTTCAGCTGGTATTAAAAATAAATCAGGTTCATCATCTGCTCCATAAAGGATTAGTAACTTCTTCATATAAAATTTTTTAGGAGCAACTATCCTACTTACTTCTATTTCTTTTATATTTATAGATTCAGTTCTATCTTTTAAACCACTTCCTAGCCAATGCATTATCTTAATTTGATTCTGGTCAGTATTATTTTGGCTACTACAAGCTGTTAGTAAGAGACACATAATAAAAATAACTACTGTTAATTTTTTCATATTAACCCTCCTGTATCCAGTATAATTTATACTATTAATAATTGCAATAGTGAAAATAATAATAAAAAACTCCTTACCAAAGGAGTTTTAAATATTGAAATCAACTACTTTTAAGTTTTTAAGGAGAAAGAATCAATTCTTTAACTATATCAAACCATAAATCTTCTTCTTTAATTACTTTTAATCCTGCTTCTTCAATATTGTTCATAGTCTCTCGATTGATATTAGCTCCCCACATCCAGAGACTCATCCAATTAATTGAATCCATTAAATAACCAACAGGCTCTTTTTCTGTTCTCATATGTTCTAACATTAAGATCTGTCCATTAGGTTTGCAGACTCTTTTCAACTCTTTTAATCCTTTGATAGGGTCAGGAACAGAACAGAAGACACATGTAGTGACAATTACATCAAAAAAATCATCTTCAAAATCAAGATTTTGAATATCCATTTCAAATAATTTAACTTCTGCCTGTGATTGCTTAACCTTTTTGGCTGATTCTTTTAACATCCGTTTACTAAAATCAATTGCATAAGCTTCAATTCCTGCTGGATAATAAGATATATTCTTTCCTGTTCCTACACCTGCTTCTAACAGATTAATCTTTTTACCATTAGTTATCTTTGCAACTTGTTGCCACAATTTTTGTCGCCAACTTCCCATCTTCCCTTGTTCCATCATTGCCTCACAGATATCATAAACTGGAGCAATTCGATTATATCTCTTCTTAATTTTTTTAGTTTCAGTCTTCTTCATAACTATTACCTCCATTTAAACTATTAATTTGGTGGCAATAAATCACTGAGAAAATTTAGATATAACATCCATTAATTCATCAATAACTTCTTCACTATCTTCTCCTTCACTTATCACCTTACTAACACAACCATGGGTATGAGACTCTAAAATAGACATTCCTACCTTATTTAGCGCTCCTTCAATAGCAGCAATTTGAGTTAAGATATCAACACAATATTTATCATTATCTATCATTCTTTGAATACCTCGAACTTGGCCTTCTATTCGCTTCAATCTAGTTATTAAGTCTTGTTTATTACCACTATATGAATGCATCAGACTACCTCCTCAAATTATTATTTTATAATATCTGTTATTCTAGGTTTAATATTCGTCTCATTACTTACTATTCTTATTATTATAATTGAGAGTATTAAAAATCCTATTGCACCTATTGCACCTGAATTTTCAGCAATTTGTGCCATAAAGTAATCTCCAAGAAAGTAACCTACTACTATACTTACTAGTGGAAATAAATAAACTAATAAAGCAGCAGATACAATACTCCTTCCAGTCATCTCAAATTGCACCCTCTGTCCTGGTTGAGCTCCAATCTGATTATCCACTTCAACTATTAGATCATCTACTTCATGTTCATGCTCTTCTCCTGCTAAACCACATTCTTTATCACAATTATGACAGGCTGAATGGCGTTGAATCTCAACTACAGCCATTTCACCTTTAGTTTCAATAACCTTTCCTATTTCTTCCATAAATCTCCACCTCATCTTTTTATTTTAAATTAGCAACTAATGAATTATTATATCAAAAAGGGATAGGATTTAAAATCCTACCCCCTTACTAATATCTTATTAACAAGATATTAACTTCTTCTATGCAGAAACTTCTACAGGTTCATATCCAGCTTCTTCAACGGCTGCTTTAAGATCAGTACCATCTACATCTGTAGCTAATTCTACAACAGCTTGATTATCATCTGCACTTACATCAGCAGATTCTACTCCACTAATAGCTTCTAAAGCCTCCTTTACACGACCTGCACAATGACCACATGTCATTCCTTCAATTTTAATTGTCTTCTTCACTTGAATCCCTCCTTTATTAGTTTGGCTTTCACCTTGATTTAATTTATATTCAGGCTCAAAGCCTTTTAACCTTAAAGCATTAGTTAAAACTGAAACTGAACTCATTGACATTGCTCCAGCAGCAATCATTGGATTAAGCATTGGCCCTCCAAAGATATACAATAGACCTGCTGCAACTGGAATACCTGCTGTATTATAAGCAAAAGCCCAGAATAAGTTCTGCTTAATATTTCTAATTGTAGCTTTACTTAATTGAATTGCTGTTACAACATCCAATAGATCATCCTTCATTAATACTATATCAGCTGATTCCATAGCAACATCTGTTCCAGAACCAATAGCCATTCCAATATCAGCTTGGGCCAAAGCTGGGGCATCATTAATACCATCACCAACCATAGCCACCTGATTTCCTCCATCTTGTAGCTTTCTTACTTCATTTGCTTTATCTTCAGGTAGCACTTCAGCTCGAACAATATCTATACCTACTTCTCTTGCAATAGCATTAGCTGTTCTCTCGTTATCACCAGTAATCATAGCAACTTCAATACCCATCTCATGAAGTTTTTTAATTGCTTGAGCACTATTGTCTTTGACTGTATCAGCTACAGCAACAATACCTGCTATTTCACCTTCAACAGCCATAAACATTGGTGTCTTACCTTCATTGGCTAATTTATCAGATTCTTCTTGTAAAGAAATATCTATATCATTATCATCCATCAACTTTTTATTTCCAAATAAGATATTCTGACCTGCAACATCTACTTCAATACCATGACCAGGTATAGCTGCAAAATTATCAATATCTTTAAATTCTAATTCCTTTTCTTCAGCATCTCTTACAATAGCTTCACCTAATGGATGTTCTGAACCTTTCTCTGCTGAAGCTGCTAAAATTAACAATTCATCATCTGCATACTCTTCAGTAGTTATAACATCAGTAACTTCTGGTTTTCCTTCTGTAATTGTACCAGTCTTATCAAAGACAATTCGCTCTGTCTGATAAGTAGTTTCTAGTGGAACTCCGCCTTTGATTAAAACTCCATTTTCTGCTCCTTTACCAGTCCCAACCATAATAGCTGTTGGAGTAGCTAAACCTAAAGCACATGGACAAGCAACAACTAATACAGAAATAAAGATAGTTAAGGCAAATACTCCAGTAGCACCAGCTAAGTACCAAGCTAAACTAGACACGATAGCAATTCCAATTACAGCTGGCACAAAGTAAGCTGCAACAATATCAGCCATATTAGCTATTGGCGCTTTAGAACCTTGTGCTTCTTCAACTAACTTAACAATCTGGGCTAAGGCTGTATCCTTACCAACTTTGGTAGCTTTAAATTTAATAGTTCCATTCTTATTAATACTGGCCCCTACTACTTTATCTCCTTCTTCTTTCTCAACTGGGATACTTTCACCTGTCAACATCGATTCATCAACAGAAGTATGTCCTTCAACTACAGTTCCATCTACAGGAATCTTTTCTCCTGGTTTAACTAGCAGGATATCTCCTTCTTCAACCTCTTCAATTGGAATTGTCATCTCTTCACCATCATGGATTACAGTAGCAGTCTTAGCTTGTAAATCCATTAATTTCTTAATTGCTTCTGATGTCTTACCTTTAGAGACTGCTTCTAAGTAATTGCCTAATAAGATTAAGGTGATAATAACTCCTGCACTTTCAAAATATAAGTTATTAGCATACTCTATATTACCACCATAAATTTCTACTATACCATATAAGCCATATACTATAGCAGCAGAAGTACCAATAGCTATTAGAGAATCCATATTAGGGTTTCCTCTAAATAATGACTTAAAACCAACTGTATAGAATTCATAACCTGCTATTGCTGCTGGAATAGTTAATAACAACTGAATTACAGCAAAGTTTAAGGGATTGACTTCTGGATTTATAATCTCTGGAATTGGCATTCCAACCATATGGCCCATTGAGATATAGAATAATGGAATTACAAATACTGCTGAAGCAATAAACTTCCTTAATAAAGTCTGTATCTCATTCTGTCTCCGTTCTTGTTCTGCATCAACCTGCTCACCAGCCTCAATTTCTAATGGTTCATATCCAGCATCTGTAATTGCTGCCTTAATCTCTGAGATTCTAGTCTGGTCAGGATCATATCTTACATTTGCTTTTTCTGTAGCAAAATTAACATTTACTTCATCAATTCCATCTAGTTTATGAATCTCTTTCTCTGTTGCTGCTGCACAAGAAGCACAACTCATACCTCCAACAGGAATTGTAACCTCTCTTAATTCTATATCATCTTCAGCTTCATATCCGGCATCTTTCACTGCTTGTTTAATATCATCTAGTGTGGCTGAAGAAACATCAAATTCTACATTTAGCTTTTCTGTAGCAAAATTAACATTTGCCTCTTTAACACCATCTATTTCATCTACACCTTTTTCAACGGCTTGAGCACAAGAAGCACAACTCATACCTAAAATCTTTAGGGATTCTTGTCTCAACCCTTTAGCATCTGCCATTCTTCCCCCTCCTTTTATTTTATTATTTCTAAAAATAGAAAAATTATTTTTATAAATACCCCCTAAGGGTACCATCTCTGCATAAATAATAACATACTAAAATTAACCTGTCAAGATAACCTATGAAATTAATAGATGTTATTAGCATAAAGTACAACTTCAGGTCGAGATTAAGATCAAGAAAACCAAAAAACCTAAACCTCAGCCTTGACCTTAAAATCTAATATTACCCATACCTATATAGGGTATATATAATAGAAAAGTATCTATACTTCTATTATACTGAACAAGTGGTTTCTAATAATCTCTACTATTTTACTCGGTTATATTATATGCAACAAAACTTATTCTGTCAATATTTTCATCTGGTTATTCGAATTATCAAATATAATTAATTATACTTTAAACTCTTCCACTTTATCATCTAAATTTTGAGCAAAATCCTTTAACTGGTCTGAAGAAGTTGCTGTATTTTTAGCACTTAGGGATAAACCTTGAATAATTTCATTAATAGTTTTTGTATGATCTACAATCCTTTCTAGTTTATCTACTTCCTCTTTTGTTACTGACTTAACACCTAACATCTGCTGGGCTATATCTTCAATATTCTCTTTAATCTGATTAAAATCATCTACTGTTTCTAAAGTACTTGTAGTACCTTTTTTAATTAGTTTATAGTTTTGATTACTATTTTTGACTGCTTTTTTTGTTTTCACCTGTAACTTATTAATTAACTCTTCAATATTTAATGTTGATTTCTTAACATCATTAGCTAACTTTCTAATCTCTTCTGCAACTACTGCAAAGCCTTGCCCTTCCTTATCTGACCTAGCTGCTTCTATTGCAGCATTTAAAGCCAAAATATTAGTTTCTTCAGCTATGTCATCTATAGTCTCAATAACTTCATTTATTTCTTGAGCACTATCATCTACTTCATCTATAATCTGGTTTAATTCTAAAGTTCTCTTATCTATTTTCTCCATATCCTGAACTAATTGACTATTATCTTCTGCTCCTTTAGTAGCTAAATCACTAGTTTTAGTAGTAACTTCTGTAATATATTCAATGTCTTGTTTTGTCTCTTCGATTAAATTATTAAATTCTTGAATCAAGTTTAAATTCTCTTCTACACTGACTGCTTGAGTATCTGTAATAGCCGCTACTTCTTGAGAGATGGCACTTAATTCTTGACTGGCACTATTAACCTGCTCAGATTCTTGGTCTATATTAACAATCAATCCTCTTAAGCTTTCTGTCATCCAATTAAAGATATTAGCCAGTTCTTCTATCTCATCTCTTGTATTAACTTCAATAGTTGTAGTTAAATCACCATTAGCAATTTCTTTAGCTCCTTTAATTAGTCTTTTAATAGGAACAGTAATCAACCATGTAATTACTAAACCTAATAAAGTTACTACTACTCCCATAATAACTACACTTTTTAATAAAAAATCATTTAATTCAGTAGCTAATTTATCTACCTGGTTAGTATGTTGCATCATATCTGATACAACAGGTTTTAGCTCTTGAGTAGTAAGGTTATCGATATTTTTTAAATCATCATGTTGGGTATCTAATTTCTCTAACACATGATTTAATTTGGTTAAATGGTGATTACCATAATAGACTACTCCTCCTAAAAATAAAACAACTATTACAGAACAAGTCAATAATTTAGTCATCAAATTAATCTTTAGCCTTCGCATTATCTTTCCTCCTTATTTTCTAATTATGAGTATAAGTTTATGTAAATTAGAGCAGAAAAACTGCTCTAATTAATAAACTACCTTTGTGCAATAAGATAGATACCAAGTCCTATAAGAACTACAACTGTTAAAGGACTAATGAATATACTCTCGCCAAACCACCTATTTCCCTTTTCCTCTTGCTTCATTTCTTCTGTCTCTTCATCAATATTTCGTCTTGGATCATCTTGAATCTTCTCCTTATATTCTTCACCAGGTGACTGGTCTGGACTATCTTCAGGCTGTCCTCCATTTTGAGCTAAAGCTACAACTGGTAGCAATAATAGAGTAGTAATTAAGATGATACTTATAGTTTTCTTCATAACTCTTCCTCCTTTTATTATTATCTTGTACACTTTGCTAAAATAATATAGAAGAAAAATTATTATTACTCTATAATTTTTAAAACTTAATCTTAAGCTGATATTTAGATCTTTAAAATTTACTATATCCTTGTTAATCTAATAAAGTTAAAATATTAATAAAAAGCCACCTGAGAAGGTGGCTTTAATCTAAAAATCAGATTATTTTATATCTACCAACCCATCATGCCACCATTACCATGCATTCCTCCTAGACCACCCATATGACCTCTAGGTCCTTGTGGTCCTCTTCTCATCATTCCATAACCATTCATCATACCATATCGTCCCATCATTGGCCCAAAGCCCATCATACCATAATTATAACTACCCATTCTCTGTAATTGCTCATTAGATAGAATACTTCTTAAGTCTAAACGCATTTCAGTTCTTAAGTTAGACATTTTGTTTCTTAACTGAATAACTTGATTCTGTAATTCAACTATTTCATCTCGACTAACATCCTTATCTAAATAAACTTCTCTTAATTCATAATTTTTATCTCTTAATTCATAAGCAACATCTCTCATTTGATCATAATACTTATCTTGTAACTCTCGAATCTGATCTTGCTGATTAGCTGATAGACCAAGCTGGTCCTGATAATAATCTACTCCATTGTTATATCCTTGACCTTGATTTACATTACCTTGGTTTCCATTAGTACTATGTCCTCCACCATGAGCAAAAGCAATAGCCGCAAAGCTTAATACCAACATCATTATCAAACCTAAACTCAAAGTCTTCTTCATAATTATCTCCTCCTATTAAGTAATATAGTCGTGAGTCATGTGTCATGAGCCAATTCAAAAAAATAATCTAATTTTCATAAAAATTTTTATTTTAAAGGTGTTGAACTATTTTATAGCTTTGGTTTCGAACTAACTCATAGCTCATAACTCATAGCTAACGACTTATCTTGTACTCATAGTATATAGAGTAAATATTAAGAAAGTATTAAGAAAGTAATAAATTTTTTTAAAATCTTAATTTAAAAGATAAAAAACCACCTATAAAAAGGTGGCTAATATCTATTATGAAAAAAGCCCTGCTACATAATCAGAAGATGGTTTAGAAATCAGTTCTTGAGAATCACCTTGTTGAACTATCTTCCCATCTTTTAATACTACTATTTTATCAGCTATACTCATAGCATCATCTTTATCATGAGAGACAAAAATAGAAGTTATTCCAGTCCGTTTAATAATCCTTCTTAGTTCTTCTCTAATTTTTGACTGTAGATTTGCATCAAGACTACTAAATGGTTCATCCATCACTATCAATGAAGGATCTATTGCTAATGCTCTTGCCAAAGCTACTCTCTGTTGCTGCCCTCCACTAATTTGATGAGGATATCTATCTTTTAGCTCCTCTAAGCCAATCAATCTCAATACTTCCTCTAACTTCTTTTCTTTATATTCTTCACTCTTATCCTTTACGCCAAATAATATATTTTCTGCTACTGTCATATGAGGGAATAGAGCATAATCCTGAAATACCATCCCTACCTCTCTTTCTTCAGGAGATACAAAAACATCATTATTAACTACTGTATTATTATTAATCTTTATAATACCCTTAGTAGGTTCTTCAAGCCCAGAGATTAACCTTAAAACTGTACTCTTTCCACTACCACTCTCTCCTAGAATACAGACTATATCTCCTTTTTCTACACTAAAGGTAAAATCTGTTAGAACATCTGTTTTAGAATTTCTATATTTAAAATTCAGATCTTTAATTTCAACAAACATTTTACCCCTCCTTACTTCCTAATTTGTGAATGTAATATATAGCAGTACTACAAATTAATATTATAATCATAGATAATACAGCCGACTCATGTATCATTTCATTGCCTGCATATTCAAAAGCTTTACTAGCTAATGTATCAAAATTGAAGGGTCTCAAGATCAAAGTTAGAGGTAATTCTTTTAATACTTCAATTAACACAAGTAAAAAGCCACTAATAATTGCAGGTTTAATCATAGGTAGATCAACTTTAAAGAAGGTCTCAGTTATTCCCTTTCCCAGAGTACGTGATGCTTCAAAGAAACTATCTCCTACCTTATCAAAACCTGACTCAACAGAATTATATCCAATACCTAAAAACCTGATTATATATGCAAAAATAAGCATTATTATACTTGACCTCAATGAAATATTCATTTTATTATCTAAGGTTATAAAAAATAATAAGATACCAACAGCTATAACAGCTCCTGGAATTGAATAACCAAGTATTGCAACTTTTGAATATAATTTAGAGATTATATTCTTATTAATCCTTGCAGTATTAGCAATGATTACTGCTATAATAATAATCAGTGCTGAAGATAATAAAGCAACAGATAGAGAGTTAAGAGAGAAAACAATAAACTCTAAATCTAATATTTCAGCATAACTTAACCAACTCCAATGAAGAAGTTGTAAAGTAGGTATTAAAAAGCCAATACTAAAAATTAAAGAACAGAACCCTGAAACTAGATAAGCATTTATTCCAGATAGTTTCTGACGAGAAACAGGTCTTACTTTTGTATTACTATAACTGAACCTTTTATCTCCTCTAGAAAACTTCTCTATTAATAAAACTCCAAAAACAAAAAGCATCAATAAGGCAGATAACTTTACTGCTGAATTTAAATCTCCCATTGCAAACCATGTCTTAAAGATAGCAGTACTAAAAGTTGAAATACCAAAGTATTTTACAACTCCATAATCATTTAAAACCTCTAAAAGCACTAAACTGACTCCTGCAACAATAGCCCCTCTAGAGATTGGTAAAACAACATGCCAAAAAATCTCAAAAGGACTTCTTCCTAAAGTTCTGGCTGACTCTACTAAAGAAGCAGACTGCTTTGATAGAAATGACCTTGTTATAATATAAACATAAGGGAATAGAAAGATTGTATAAATAAATATTGCACCTTCTATTGTCATTATATCAAAGTAAGCTTGATTTAGTTGTACACCAAAATTTCTTAAAAATGTCTGGATCACTCCAGTATAATTTAATAAACCAGTATATGTATAAGCACCAATATAAGGTGGAATAGCTAAAGGAAGTATTAGCCCCCATTTAAAGAAATCACGTCCAGGAAACTTATATTGTGTAACAAACCAAGCTGGTAATAAACCGATAAAAATTGAAAAAACACCTGTAAATAAAACTAGAATAGTCGAATTTATTACATAGTCCTTTAAAAGATATTCCTTTATATGCTGCCAATTTTCACTTGCTGGCTTAAAGATATTTATTAAAATATTAAAGTTGGGAATTAAAACAAGCAATACAATAAAAAAACTTAACACTGACCATATATTAAATAAAGATCTAAAATCTCTCTTTTTCAACAATTGTAATCACCTACCTGTTAAAAAAAGCAGTCAATTAATTGACTGCTTTTTTAAGATTAATTATTGCCATCCTACTTTATTAAAGATTTTAACTGCTTGCTGGTTGTATTCTCCTAATTTAGTTAAATTGATATCCTGAGCTTCAAAGTCACCCCATGATTTTAATAAATCTGAAGCTTCTACATCTTGATTTGCAGGATATTCATAATTAGCATTAGCAAATATTTTTTGTGCTTTCTTACTTGATAAGAATTCTATTAATTTAATAGCATTCTCTTTATGTTTAGCATATTTAGTGAGACCAATTCCACTTACGTTAATATGTGTCTTCTCTGGAAAGAAGACTCCTAGCTTTTCTGCTGCTTCTACTTCTTCTGGATTAGAAGAGTTTAACATTCTTCCTAGGTAATAAGTATTCATAATTGCTAAATCACCAACACCTGCAGCAACAGCTGTAGCTTGAGCTGTATCATTGCCTTTAGGTCTTCTAGCCATATTATTTACAATTCCTGCCGCCCATTCTTTAGCAGCTTTCTCACCTTTTAAAGTAATAAAAGAAGCTAATAAAGATTGATTATAGATATTTAATGAAGTTCTTGCTAATATTCTATCTTGCCATCTCTTATCTGTCAGGTCTTCATATGTAGATAATTTTGATATATCTACTCTATCTTTTGCATAAGCTATAATTCTAGCACGAACAGTTAGTCCAAACCACTGATTACCTTGATCTCTTAGGTTAGCTGGTATATTATTAAATAATTCCTTACTATTAACAGGCTGTAATAGATCTTTTGTCTTGGCCCGATGTAATCTACCAGCATCAGAAGTAATTAATACATCAGCTGATGTAGATTGACCGCCTCTTTCTATTCTTTCAATTAATGCATCAGCACGACCTTTTAACACATTTACCTTAATACCTGTTTCTTCTTCAAATTGTTTATATAAATTCTCGTCAGCCTCATAATGCCTACTAGTATAAACATTAACCACACCTTTATCTTCGCCTAATAAAAAATCAAAAAAGCCAGCCGAAGCTGTTGAAACTATAACTGTACTTAGGATTAAAACCAAAGCTAATACAAATAATGATTTTCTCATTGACGTCATCATCTCCTCTTAATTTAATTCTTTAATTTATACTTTTATTAAAATAATATAAATTAACTCATAAATGAAATTGAAAGTAATTTTCAGTTTCATAATAAATTATAGTAAAACATATCTAATCTGTCAAGATTTGATTTTACTTCTTTATTTACTTTATATATTAAGAATTAATTAAGATATGATATTTAATTAAAGTTTTCTAACAAACAAATCTTTTCGTTTTAAAATTAAATATAAAGGTAACGAGGGCAGGAAAAGCCAGGAAGACTTTTCCTTTTTTGTGGAAGAAATTAAAAGTCAAATTAAAAATTTGACTAATAAGAATACTAAAGTAGATAATAACCATAATATATATCTACTCAAGTCACCGTTATGTGCTTTACTTAAGTTGGCCCCTATATAATCAAAAGCTTTCCCTAACATAGGATAGTAGTCTATATTACTTTCTGAATGAGGATGAGGTTCTATCAAATCATGGGCCAACTTAAATATAACTAAGGCCAGCAAAGTTGGTTGCAAAGACTTCCAGATATAATAGAGTGAAAAAGGTTTCAACTTAATCTTTTGATTAAAAAAGCTAGTTACTAGACCAGGCTTAATTCCAATTACCATAATTACAACTGTAATTACTCCCATACCTAATAACATTGAATTACTTGGTCTCTGTTTAACCTTTATCTCCTGATCATTTTCTCTAAAAAAAGCAAAGTAAGTTACCTTTAAGAAAGATAGCGAGGTTCCAATTCCTGCTAGATATAATCCCCAAGTCAAAATAGGATTACTGACTCCTTTTTTGATTAATAATTTACTGATATGACCACTAAAGATAGGAACTCCAGCAATTGATAAGGCTGCTACTAGAGCATAACAAGTAGTTAATGGCAGTTTTTTATATAATCCACCTAGATCAACTAAGTCTTCTTTTTCTGTTGTATAAATAACTACTCCAATAACCATAAATAATAACCCTTTATACAAAACATTATTAACTAAATGAAGAATTCCACCTGCCATACCAAGCGAAGTTCCAACTCCAATTGCAGTAATCATATAACCTATCTGACTAATAATATGATAAGATAATAACTTTCGCACTTTAGTCTGTTTAAGAGCCAAAAACACTCCTAAGATAGCAGTAATAACTCCGGCATAACTTAAATTGACTTCACCTAATAAACGATATAAAGCATATACTCCTACCTTGGTAGTATAAGCCGACAATACCACACTAATATAAAAAGGAACATTAGCATAGTTTTTAGGTAACCAAGTATGTAAACCAATAAAGGCCAATTTAATACCTACAGCTAAAACAAAGAAAGGTAGTCCATATTCTACACTAGTCAATACTATACTTTCTGTAGCATTATACTGTAATAATATCCCCCATAACAGACTAACTGCCCCTACCATATGCATCATAAAATAATAATAACTTGTCTGTTTAGTAATTGGTTTCTGCTTATTAAAGATTAAAAAATAAGAACTAATAGTCATAATTTCCCAGAAGATATAAAAAGAGAAGAAATCTCCTACAAATAAAATAGCTACTGAAGCCCCTATATAGATTTGAGATAATATATAATATTTTGTATCTGCTACTTGTAAAGAGTAAATAGTACTACAGAGTCCAAAAAAAGCAAAAACTAATCCTACTAATTTACTAATATTAGTTACATTTAATAAGACCAAATCGAAATCTAAAAAAGGCACTACCAACTCTTGTGTAATTGATAAATTATAAATTATGCCTATTACTAACAAAGAATTAGCTATTGCTAACAACTGTCTCAATTTATCTTCTGTAAAATATAACAGCAAAGCACCAAAGAAATAGATCAATCCTGGATTAGCCATAAATACCCTCCCTAAAATAAGTTAATATAAAAACTTCTATTAATAAGAGCTTCTGAAGTTTCTATTATAAATTGAAAAAAGAAATTAGGAAATATCCCTAATAATAAACATGAAAGCGATAATATTAAAGTAGGAACTTTTAAATTCCAAGGTATCAATGTCAGATTAGATCGATTGTTAGACTGACTATATATCTTAACAATTACTTTTAAATAATAAATTAATGACCATAAACTACCAACTAAAATTAAAAAAGCGGGAATTACATAATCAGCTTCCAAAACAGCCTGCACAATTAACCATTTACTTATAAATCCATTAAAAGGAGGTAACCCAATAATAGCTAAAGCTGCTATAGTAAATGACATTGATATATAGGGTAAATTCCAAGCTATTCCTTTAATGTCCTCCAGTCTATCACTCTTAATATTATAGATAAAAATACCAGTAGCTAAAAAGAGAGTACCTTTCATTACTATATGATTAAGCAAATGATAATTTCCTGCTATAATACCTTTATTATTTCCTACTGCAAATGCCATAATAATATATCCCATATGTGCAATACTAGAATAACCTAATAATCGTCTTAAAGTATCCTGTTGATTAGCCAATAAATGTGCTACCAAGAAAGTAACTGCCCCCCAATAAATTAGAAGAGTAGTTAAATTAGCTTTTATAAACTCAACTCCATAAAATAAATACATGATTCTCATAAGAGCATATAATGAAGTTTTAATTACAACACCTGACGATAACGTGCTAAATGTAACTAAAGCATTACTATAAGCATCTACTAGCCAACTATGTAAAGGAATAAGAGCAAACTTAGTAGCAAAACCGAATAAATAAAAGACTATAATAGTAACTTGAATCATATTCGATACACTTTTAAATTTAATAGCCACTTGGGCCAAATTTAATGTTCCAGTAGAAGAATAAACTAAGATTGTAGCCAATAAAATAAATATTCCACTAATTGAACCCAATATTAAGTATTTGAAAGAAGCTTCAATATTCTTATCTTCTCTACTTAGAGCAGTCAAAGCATAAGATGTGATAGATACTATTTCAAAAAAGACATATAGATTAAATAAATCACCTGTTAAGACCATTCCCATAGCCCCAGTCAGCAATAATAAAATAAGAATATAATATTTAATACTACTCTTTTGAATATAACTTATAGAATAAATTATCACTATATATGATAAAATCCCAATTAATAAAACAAATAAAGCTGAAAAAGAATCAACTACAAGACTGATTCCTAGTGATGAATTCCAGCCACCTAAATTATAAATTAGAGGTTCTTTTATTGCCTTAGCAACTACTTTGAATACTAAAAGCAGATGAAGTGTAGAGCCTAACATTAAAATAATATTAATATACTTCTTAAAATAAAACTTTACTAATCCTAAAGAAAAAGCTATCAGTAATGGTAAGATTATCACCCAGATAATAAGGCCCATTTTTCTCCTCCTAACAATAATTTAGAATAATTGCTTGGCTCTAATAGAAACTTGGATATCTGCTTAATAGTAATTAATACTAACTTTGGTTGAAAAGCCAATAATAAACAAGCAATTGATAAACAGACTGTAGGTAATACTAATCTTAAAGATACTGCTATAATTTTAGCTTGATAGTCTAAATTAGTATATAGCAACCTAATAATCTTCAGATAATAAATTAAGGATAGAATACTACCAAGTGGAATAAAAGCTGCCGGTATTATAAAGTTAGCCTCTATAGCAGCATTAGTCAACAACCACTTACTGATAAAAGAATTGAAAGGAGGCAAACCCACTATATTTAAAGCAGCAATAGTAAAGATAAAAGAATTAAGAGGTAACTGATATGCTATTCCCTTTAAATCATAGATATTACTCTTTCCAGTTTTAAAAACAAAGATACCAGCAGTTAAAAATAATAATCCTTTAACTACAGCATGATTAATTATATGATATACACTTGCCTCTAGTCCTGCCACATTAAATAATCCAATTCCTATCATAATATAACCAATTTGAGAGATGCTTGAATAAGCCAAAACCCTTTTTAAGTTCTTCTGTTGATAAGCAAGTAAATGTCCTACAAGTAAAGTCACTACTCCAATATAAGTTAATATAATATCTAAATCCAATGCTAATAACTCTTGTAGTCTAAATAACGTAAATAAATTCCTTAGTAAAGCATATAAATAAACTTTAATTACAACTCCAGACAGTAAAGCACTAATCGGAGATGGAGCTGCTGGGTGAGCATCTGGCAACCAACTATGTAACGGAACTAAAGCAAATTTAGTCCCAAATCCAACTATAAATAGAGCTAAGATTATCTTTTTTGTAATCTCTGGAATAGATTGACTTTGCACAACCAACTGGGCCAAATTTAAGGTTCCAGTACTATGATAAATTAGTATAATGGCTAATAACACTAATACACCACTAATAGAACCTAAAATCATATATTTAAAACTTGCTTCAATAGAAATATCCTTCTTTTCAAAGGCTACTAAGGCATAAGAAGTAATTGAAGTTAGTTCTACAAAAACATATAAATTAAATAAATCACCTGTAGCTACTAAACCTATCATTCCAGTAATTAATAATAATAATAACATATAATACTTTCTTTGCGATTCTCTAATATAATCTAGAGAATAGTAAATAATTCCTAGAGAAATGAAAGTAATTAAAGTTATCAATATTCCACTCAAAGGATCTATAACTAGGTTAATGCCAAGTTTAGAATTCCAACCACTTAAATTATATACAACAGGGTTCTTTATAACCTCTAATAAAGTATTAATTGCTAATAATAAATTAACTCCTCCACTAATAACTGTAACTATTCTCATAAGCTTAGCAGAATATAAATCAATAATAAATAGACTAAATGCAGTTATTAAAGGGATTAATAAAAGCCAGATAGGTTCCATTAACCACTCAGCCTCCTAATTTCACTAATATCCAAGGTATTATACTTTTTGTTAAGTTTTACTGTTAAAAATAACATTAAAGCAGTCATACTGGCCCCGATTACAATTGCTGTTAGAGCCAAAGATTGTGGAATGGGATCAACAATAGTTTGATAATGCTGATCAATAATTGGAGCTGTTCCTTCTGGTTTATAACCTACAGTAAGTAACAATAAAATTAGAGAGCTCTCCATAACATTAATCCCTATAATTATTTTGATTAAATTTTTATAGGTTAAGACTGTATATAAACCTAAAGAGAAGAGAATGATTACTGTAAAATAGATTACTTTCACTCTAGTTCCTCCTTTATTCCTTTATTAAACGGATAAATATAATTGATAATCCAGCACCTACTTTGAGTCCTACCAATAAATTTAAGATCGGAATAATTCCAGCACTCATCAACTTCCCAGGAGTTCCTAAATTAAATCCAGCTTGACTATTAGATAGAAATTGACTACCCATTATTATTCCTAATAACCCGGCCAGAACAAATCCTAGTGCCCCAAGTTTCTCTAATAAAGATTTCTTTTTTAGAGTCTTTTCTTCTGGGTCATGTCTTAAACCGTAAGTAATTGTTAATAAAATAAAGATAGTAGCTATAATTACTCCTCCTGTGAAACCACCACCAGGAGATAAATGACCATAAAAGATTAAATAAAAGCCTAATATATATAAAAAAGGAACAATCAAGCTTATACTCTGGTAAACAATAGGAGAAAAGTTATCATAAGCTGCAATAGGTCTCCTTCTTCCTGCCAGTAGAGATATAGTAGAAACAACAACCAAAATAACTGTTGCCTCTCCTAAAGTATCAAAGGCTCGATAATCAAATAAAATAGCAGTAACTAAATTAATAGAACCAGTATCTTTAACTCCTTGTTCAATATAATAATTACTGATAGAATCTTTATTAACCACTTTATGAGATTCTGGTAGAACAGAAGAGAAATTAGCCAGCAGTACTATTCCCAATATAAGAACTAAGGCTATCACATAAGCTTTCCTCATTGTCTTCCTCCTGTCTTATCAATAGTAATTATAAAGAGTCCTGTAGTGATACCACTAGCAATTACAACCTCAGCTAAAGCTACATCTGGAGCTTGCAAGATTACAAATAGAATAACTAAACTCGAACTAAGAATAGATAAACCAATAACTGAATTAATTAAATTACTAGAAAGCACTGCAAAAAAGGCTGATAATAAAACAATTAATAGTAATATATAAACTATAAGTTCCATTACTGTAATTCACCAACCTTTTTTTCTTTTAAATCATCTCTAACTAATTGATCAGAAGTTTCATTTTCATTACCTTGGTCATAATAACCTGCTCGGGCAATAGCATGAGTAGTAATTGGATTAGTAGTAATTAAAAATATAATTATTAGCCCTAACTTTAAAGAATAAAGTGACCAACCTTTAAGCAGAATAATCCCTAACAGAATTGAGACTCCCCCACCAGTTAAACATTTAGAACCAATATGTAACTTAATATAAAAATCTTCAAATCTGATCATACCAATAGCAGTAATTAAAAAGAAAAAGGTACCATTAAGAACAAGAAAATAACCAATTGGTTGGATAATTTTAAACCCTCCCTTATCTTCTAAAATATTTAGCCATAATTAATACATCCATAAATAACAGTAAAGCATAAACTATAGCTACATCAAGAAAAATCTCTCGTTTAAAATACAAGCTTAATAATACTAAAACTAATAAAAACATAATTCCAATTGAATCTGCTGCAACAATTCTATCAAAGACAGTTGGCCCTTTTATAACTCTATAGAATGTTAATAAAACTGAAATTAGGATTGTTATTATTATAATTTCTATCATTCAAATATCCTCCTAATAATCTTTTCAAAATTACCTAATATTAACCCTCTAATTTCCTTATTATCATCAGATTTTATATTTAACCAATGAACATATAGCCCTTTGCTATTAATATCTGAATCTATTGTTACTGTTCCAGGAGTTAAAGTAATTGTATTAGCTAGAATAGTTAATTTTATTAACTTATCCTTTCTTCCTAATTTAATAGGAACCTTCACAATTCCAGATTTAAATGATGAGTTAGGATTGATCACATAATATGCTACCTTATAACTTGCTATAACTACTTCTATAGCTACAAAAATACTATACAAAATAAAAAACAAAGATTTTGTAATAAACTTTTTAGACAATACTCGAGTAAAAGAACTATGTACAATAACAAATTCTATAGTTCCAGTTATAATTAACCCTAATATTAAAGAACTAAAAGATAAGTTACCAGACAAGGCAATCCAGACAGCATATAATATAATAAATGCAAACAAATCTTCTTTATCTACTACTTTCATCTTTTCCTCCCTAAAAAATTAATTTTTATAACCTAAATTTAAACTTACTTAATATATTCCATAAAATACGTTAATAGTCCTCTACTTATACTTTAAAATAATAATTTATAACCTATAAAATAAAAAACCTAGCCAGATTGGCTAGGTAAAGAGTTAAAACTTATATTCTTCTATTAACTGCTGTAATTTTTGTGACATTGTTGATAATTCCTGAGCTGAATTAGTTACTTCTTCAGACATATTTTCAACTTCATTAGAAGCTTGTATTACCTGTTCACTATTATCTTCTAATTGTTCAATTGCAATAGCAGTCTGTTCTATCTGATCTGAGGTCTCTTGAATTGAACCCTCAATCTGACCAAATACTTCTCCAGTCTCTTGTGCTACAGCTTTACCTTCTTTAGACTTAACTTCTACTTGCTTGATTGCTTTTAATCCAGCTTCAGATTTGTTTTGTGTTTCTTTAACCAAATTATCTATTTTTTCAGTAGCTTGAGATGTCTCTTCAGCTAACTCACGAATCTCTTCTGCTACAACCGCAAACCCCTGACCATGATCTCCAGCTCTAGCCGCCTCTATAGCTGCATTTAAAGCTAATAAATTGGTCTGTTCTGCTATATTAGTAATCAACTCTACAATCTGTCCAATCTCTTGTGAATTTGCATTTAATTCATTAATCACACCTACTGTCTTCCCTACTGCTTGATCGATATCTTTCATACTATCAACTGTCTCTTTAATATTATTACTACCAAATTCGGCTTGATTACTAGTTTCCTCAGCTAAACCGTTGACTTCTTGAGTAGTAGCAGCTATCTGTTGTAAACCACTGATAACTTCCTGTAAGTTCTGATTAGTCTCTTCAACTGTAGCATTTCCTTCTTCAGAAGAAGCTGATAACTCTTCACTATAAGCTGATAAATCTTCAGTATACCCTAAAATATCAGCCATTAATTTTCTTTGTTTTTTAGTATTTTGATTGAAAGTATCAGCTAACATTCCTAATTCATCTTCTCTTTCAATGTCTAACTTAACATCTAAATTTCCTTCTGCTTTTTTATTCATTACAGATACCAAATTTTCAATTGGAGCAACAAATCGTTTAGCAAACCACCATGCAATTAATCCAGCAACTGTTCCTATAACAACTATACTAACTATACTGACCAATAATCTTTCTTGCCCTATAGTAGCCATATTTTTATCTGTTATATCTTGAAATGCTTTTGCTATTTCTGGATGAGAGAACAACTTACTAGCTTCATAGTGCTGTACTATCGTAGTAAGAATCAATGGAAATACAACTAAAGACACAACCACTAAAATAAACTTTTGTTTTAAATTCAATTTATTATATAGCCTTTTCACTTTATCCCCCCTAAGCTAAATTTTTCACTAATATAAACTTTATATAGAATTCACAATTTCTAACAGACTATTATTTGTTACTCAGTTTCGGATAAGTAACATCATTAATTACCCGCATATTAGTCAAGGGCCAATAAACCCAAAACGCTTGACCACTGATAGCATCATAAGGTACATAACCTACCAAAGAAGTCATTCTACTATCAGAACTATGATTTCGGTTATCTCCCATAACAAAAACATGACCTTTAGGCACATGATAAGGGCCATAGTTTCCATACATTGTCTCAAGAATATAATCTTCTTTTACACGATGGTCATTAATAAAGAGATTACCAGCTACAATCTCTAGTTTATCACCTGGTAGGCCAATTACTCGCTTAATATATTTTCGTCCTAGATCACCTTTAGGCTCTAATACTATAATGTCCCCTCGTTCAGGTGACTGAAAATTATAAATAAACTTATTAACAAATAATCGTTCTCCATTATGTAAAGTATCATCCATTGAATGTCCTTGTACTACAAAAGACTGAATAACAAAAGTTATAATAAAGAAGGCTAAAACCCCTGCAATAATAACTGATTCTATAAATTCTTTGACTGTTTCTTTATTAATCAATCTCCTATCCTCCTAATCTATTCTGCTTCTTCTAATTCCACTTCCTCTTCCTTTTTATCTACTAGACTACCAATTGCTCTTTGGGTTACATCAACTTTGACTTCAGGTGCAATTCGCAATTCAAATCCATCATCTTTAACTTCAGTAATTGTAGCCTTAATTCCACCAATAGTCACTACTTTATCTCCTCGTTGTAGCTCTTTTATCATTTCTTGATATTCCTGTTGTTTCTTCTTCTGTGGTCTAATAAATACAAACCAAAAAATAGCAAACATAATAATCCATGGGGCAATACTAGCTACTATCTTCAACATTTTTATTCCTCCTTGTTAGATATGAATGTAAAAGTCAGTGTAAGTGAAACCAAACTTCTAAAAATTAAGATTTAGAATCTACTTACACTCCTTCCTGATACAAATAGGGATTCCATATCAGAATCATGAAATCCCTTACTTAGTTATATATTCAAGAAACAAATATAAAATCCTGTCTTTTCCAGTAAATTTCTAAACCTCTAATCCATATTTATCATAAAATTCGGCTCTATATTCTAAAAATCTATCATCTTTAATAGCTTCTCTAATCTTTTCCATTAAGTTTAATAAGAAATATAGATTATGATAAGTAGTTAATCTCAATCCCAAAATCTCATTACGCTTAATCAAATGTCTAATATATCCTCTTGTATAATTACGACAGGCATAACAGTCACATTCAGGATCCATTGGTGTAAAGTCCTTCTTATACTGGGCATTCCGAACTGTAATTCGACCATGACTAGTAAAGACTGCTCCATTACGAGCTACTCGTGTTGGGAAGACACAGTCAAACATGTCTACTCCTCGCATCACTGCTTCAAATAAATCATATGGAGTTCCAACCCCCATTAAATAACGCGGTTTATTTTCAGGTAATAGATCAGGAGCATAATCAAGAACTTCTAACATCTCCTCTTTCGGTTCTCCTACACTCAAACCACCAATTGCATATCCTGGTAGATCAAATTCAGTAATCTGTTGGGCACTCTTCTCTCTTAAATCCTTATACATTCCTCCTTGCATAATCCCAAATAAAGCTTGGTCACCTCTAGTATGGGCCTTTATACATCTTTTTAACCATCTTGTTGTCCGTTCTAATGACTGGTCAACATAATCTCTTTCAGCTGGATATGGTGGACACTCATCAAAGGCCATAATAATATCAGCCCCTAGACTCATCTGAATCTCAATAGATTTTTCTGGACTAATAAAATGCTTAGAACCATCAAGATGAGACTTAAATTCAACTCCTTTCTCAGTAATCTCATTCATATCACCTAAGCTAAAGACTTGGAAACCACCACTATCAGTTAGAATTGGATGATCCCAATTCATAAATTCATGTAAACCACCAGCTTCTTCTATCAATTCATGGCCTGGTCTAAGGTATAAATGATAAGTATTACTCAAAATAATCTGTGACCCAATATCTTCTAACTCTTCTGGACTCATACTCTTAACTGTAGCTTTAGTACCTACTGGCATAAAGATTGGGGTATCAATCTTACCATGTGGAGTTGATAGCTCGCCAACTCGTGCCTTAGTATCACAACATGTCTTCTCTAATTCATATTCAAATGACATTTTATTCCCTCCAATTTTTCATTTGCTCTAAAATTAGACTATTACAAAGCTAACTCTACTTAATCTTCATTATAACTTATCTATTCTTTATTAATTATTCTTTGGTTCTAACTGTACACTGTAAACTGTTAACTGTAAACTATATTATTAACATCCCATCACCTAGACTATAGAATCTATATTCTCTCTCAATAGCTGTTTGATAAGCTTTCATAGTCAGTTTTCGCCCAGCAAAAGCAGATACCATCATAATTAGTGTGGACTTAGGAAGATGGAAGTTAGTAATCAGAGCATTAATTCCTTTAAAATCATAACCTGGATAGATAAAGATATCTGTCCAACCTTTCCCTGCATTTATCTTCCCATCTTCATTAGCAACTGTCTCTAAAGTACGAGTTGTTGTAGTACCTACAGCAAAGACACGATTACCTTTCTCTTTAGTCTCATTGATTAACTGAGCAGCTTCCTCTGAAACTTCATAGTATTCAGAGTGCATATCATGTTCTTCTATATCATCGACTTTTACTGGTCTAAAGGTACCTAATCCAACATGTAAAGTAATATCAATAATCTTGACACCCTTATCTTTTAATGCATTTAATAAAGAATCTGTAAAATGTAGACCAGCTGTTGGAGCTGCTGCTGCACCTCTCTTTTCAGCATAGACAGTCTGATACTTATCAGGGTTCTCTAACTTTTCTTTAATATATGGTGGTAGAGGCATACTACCTAACTCATCAAGAATCTCTTCAAAGACCCCTTCATGTTCAAACTCAACTACTCGTCCACCAAAATCAGTTACATCTTTTACTTTAGCAACTAACTTTCCTTCACCAAAGACTATTCTAGTTCCTACTCTCACCTTACCATTTGCTTTGACTAAAGTTTCCCAGGTGTCAAGTTTAACTCGATTCAATAATAAAAACTCAACTTTTCCTCCAGTTTCTTCTTTATGACCAAATAAACGGGCAGGAATTACTTTAGTATTATTTCTAACTAAAGCATCTCCTGGTTGAAAATAATCAACAATATCTTTGAAAGTATTGTGTTCAAGTTTATCTTCGGCTCGATTAACAACCATTAACTGTGACTCATCTCGGGGTTCAACTGGTTGTTGAGCAATTAACTCTTCTGGTAGATCAAAATCAAATTCTTCTACTTTCATCTTAATGCCTCCAAACTTAGTTTATAGTATATAATTATAGTTTATCATAACTTATTCAATTGAATAAGTTATTAATTTTCGAGATAATGCTTTACTTTTTAGTAAAAAGTAGCTTAAAAAATTGAATTCAAAAGCTATTTCGGAAAGGCTTACCAGCCTTTTTCCGAGTAGCTTTTATCTAGGGCTATAAAAGCTACCAAAAGATCTCTTTGAAAAACAAGTTATGCTTCCTACTATTAAAAAAAATAATAGATTGTATTAAATACCCTTAATTCATATATTAACTATTATTCTTAAATAAAAGGGCGCATTGTTTTTCTTATTTAAAATCAAAATCTTTAAACATTTATGATTTTGGATTTACTCAGCCTCAGCCTTAACCTCAACCTGAATTACAGAATTATCTCGAAAATATTACACTTAATGAGTATTCTATTTTAACAAACGAATAATTAGAGAAAAAGCTAAACTAATTAAAATAAATTATCCTCTTGAGCTACTTCAATTTCAAAATGTTGATAAGCCTGTTTAGTTGCTTTCCTTCCTCGCGGGGTCCTTTCTAAATAACCTAACTGTAATAGATAAGGTTCATAAACATCCTCTATTGTTTCTTCTTCTTCATTAATAGCAGCCGATAAGGTAGAAACACCTACTGGTCCTCCTTCGAACTTTTCAATAATTGTTAATAAAATCTTCTGATCAATTCTATCTAAACCTAACTCATCAACTTCTAAACGTGATAGAGACTCTTTAGCTATTTCTTGAGTAATAATTCCTTCACCTTCTATCTGGGCAAAGTCTCTTACTCGTTTTAGAAAGCGATTAGCTATTCTTGGTGTTCCTCGAGAACGACGAGCAATCTCATTGGCTCCCTCTTTTTCTATACCTACTTCTAATACCTGAGCAGCTCGCATTACAATCTGGGCCAACTCCTTATTATCATAAAATCTTAACCTACTTAAAACTCCAAAGCGATCTCTTAAAGGAGAAGTTAAGCTACCAGCCTTAGTAGTGGCACCTACTAGAGTAAAGGGGGGTAAATCTAGTCTGACTGAGCGAGCATTTGGCCCATTTCCAACTACTATATCTAAAGCATAATCCTCCATAGCAGGATATAAGATCTCTTCAATTACTCGATTTAACCGATGGATTTCATCAATAAATAAGACATCATTAGGCTTTAAGTTGGTCAGTACTGCTGCTAAATCACCTGGCTTTTCAATGGCTGGCCCAGAAGTTACCTTAATACTAACTCCTAATTCATTAGCAATAATATTAGCCAGTGTTGTCTTACCTAATCCTGGTGGACCAGACAATAAAACATGATCTAAAGATTCTCCCCGTTTCTTAGCTGCTTTAATAAAGATCTTTAAGTTCTCTTTAACCTGACCTTGACCAATATAATCAGAAAATCTCTTGGGACGTAGACTCATATCTAGATCATCTGATCTACGACTAGGAGATACAAACCTATCTTCCATCTTTCAACCTCCCTTAATAGAAGAATTAACAATTTCCAATTGAAGATTGACAATTAAACAATTAATTTTCCTTAAATTTAAGCTCAAACTTAGACTTAAACTTAGCCTACTGGCTTAAATACTGTAAACTGTTTTTAATCATATCTTCAACTTCCAATTCTTCTTTATCTGCTGTTACTTTCTTGACTGCCTGTCGGGCATGCTGTTTAGTATAACCTAAATTAATTAAACCTTTAATAGCATCATTAATTTCATCATTAGTTATAGATTTTCCTTCTGTCTCCGTAAGATCATCTACTTCTACTTTTTCTTGTAGCTCTAGAATCAGCCGCTTAGCTGTTTTATTTCCAATACCTTTAATCTGCTTTAAAGTTTTAACTTCACCATTAATAATAGCCAATTTAAATTCTCTAACTGACATACTGTCTAAAATACCTAAGGCAACTTTAGGCCCTATTCTAGATACACCTAGTAATCTCTCAAACAGCTCTAATTCCTCTATAGTAGTAAAGCCATAAAGAGTAATAGCATCCTCGCGTACATAGGTATAAATATGCAATTCAACTTTATTACCTATTTTTAAGCTATCCTGTAGACTAGCTGGTAGATAAACTTTATAGCCTATTCCATCTGATTTAACTACTATATATTCTAAATCCTGCCGTAATAATTCTCCTTCTAAATAAGCAATCATTTTATTACCTCCAAATTCAAGAAAAAGAAAAAAACAGCCATCTAAAGACTGTTTTGTAAGACAATTTTAGTTTTTAACACTAGCAAACCCTTCTAAATAACTTAACATTTCTTCTCTATCTTCTACCTCAATTCCTAACTGTAAAGCTCTAATATCTTCTTTAGAAAGATCTTTAGTTGGTATATCCTTTCTTACTTCTACCAACTCATGTTCACCTAGTATCTCTCCTCGATAGACAGCTACATAACCATCTTTGATACCAAGATATAATTTGTTAGGCAACTTTCTTTTTGAATCACTATCATCTTGACTACTATTACCAATTATAGTTTCTAATTTTGGTAGTTCTTCTATATCTTCTGTTTCCACTTCAATTACTACTTGTCCAGAATTAAACTCTGTTATTCTTCCTTTAGTCAATTGCTTAGCCAATTCTTCTTTAGATAGACCAGTCCAACTATCATTAACCTTTTTTTGACTAACTACTACTTCTTTATTCAAAGAATTAATCTGCTTAATAATTACTTCAGTATCAAGATCTATTTCTACTTTTTCTGAGTTGGACAACTGCTGATTGATATAAGGTTCTTGCTGACTTAACTTCTTCTGTTCTTTCTTGACTAGATTTTTTAACTGTTGATTCTGCTGATCTTGTTCCTTAACCTTAGACTTTAAACTAGAAGACTGATTCTTATCAGGCGATCTATCAATATCTAAAGTCAAATAAGTAACCATAGCAATTAAAGAAACTACAACTGCTGTCAAGATTATAGCTTTTATTATCTTCATTATTAAAATCCCTCCAGCCTTTGACTTCTTCTTTATTATTTCCTAATAAAGAGTTTAATAAACATTATCTTAATTCTAGAGCCAGACTGGAGGAAACCTCTATTTAAAGTTACATTTCGTCAGCTATCTCTGCCATAACTTCTTCTGCTACATTAAAGTTGGCATAAACATCTTGAATATCATCATGATCTTCTAATTTATCCATTACTTTTAATACTTTCTTAGCATCACTTGGATCATCTAAAGTAATTTCATTATCTGGAATCATTACTATATCTCCAGAATCAAATTTATAACCATCTTCTTCTAATACTTTTCTAACATCTTGTAAATCTTCTGGATCAGTCAAAATATCAACTGTATCATCAGTAAATTGAATGTCTTCTGCCCCTGCTTCAATAGCATCTAACATTGCTTCATCTTCAACAACTTGATACTCAGAACGATCAATTATTAACTTTCCTTTTCTTTCAAACATCCAGGCTACACAACCATCTTCACCTAAATTACCACCATGTTCAGATAACAAATGCCTTATCTCAGATACAGTTCTATTTTTATTATCAGTCATTACTTCCATATATAAGGCTACTCCTGCTGGAGCATAACCTTCATAAACATAAGATTCATAATTGACACCTTCTAACTCACCTGTTCCCCGCTTGATAGCCCGTTCAATATTATCTTTAGGCATATTAGCGTCTTTAGCCTTTTGAATTGCTAAATCTAAATCGTTATTAACTTCTGGGTCACCGCCACCTTCTCGAGCAGCAACAGTAATCTTCTTAACTAGTTTTGAGAACAGTTTGGCCCGTCTTCTATCCTCTTTCTTCTTTTTATGTTTAATATTATGCCATTTGGAATGTCCAGCCATGATTATACCTCCTTTAATAAATCAGTATCAATTAATTATTTTAACATAATAAGCATCTTTTTTCAATTTCTACTTGCTTGTAGAATACTCATCAATAACAGTTGACTTTGGATAAGAACCTAGTAGTTTATACCAAGAAGTCTTACTCTTTAAATTCTGTAGTACCTCTCTAAGTTGGCTTTCTTCTCTATGTCCTTCACAATCTATAAAGAATATATAATCACCTAACAACTTTTTAGCTGGTCTTGATTCAATCCGTGTTAAATTTATCTCTCGCTGAGCAAACTCATGTAAAATTTCATACAAAGCACCAGGATGGTCTTCTAAAGGAGAACAGATTAAAGAAGTCTTATCTTGACCAGTTTGAGAATTGTCATCCTGAGAAAGTAAAACAAATCTAGTCCAATTTTCTCGATTATCCTGAATCCCTTGCTTTAAAACCTGCAATTGGTACTGCTTAGCTGCTTGTAGATTACCAATAGCTGCCCAACTATCATCTAATTCAGATAACTTCTTAACTGCTTCAGCTGTACTATTAGAGCTATGTATCTGATAATCAGTTAAATTATTTTCTAAAAATGAACGACATTGGGCCAAAGCTTGAGGATGAGAAATAACATTATCTATTTCTGCTAGAGATATTTCATCTGTAACTAATAAATTATGCTCTATAGGAATTATAATCTCATGATTAATCTTTAGTTCAGACTCTACCAATAGATCTAAAGTTAAAGTAACTGCTCCTTCTAAAGAATTTTCAATAGGCACTATTGCACCATCAATTACTTCCTGCTTAACCCCTTCTACTAAACTTCTCAAATCAGGGTAAGATGAATATTCAGTGACTTGACCTTGATACTTCTGAGCTGCTAATTCAGTAAATGTACCCTGTGGACCTAAAAATCCTAACTTCAAACTACTCACTCCTTACTACTTCAAATTAGATTATTAAACAAACAGTTTATTATTTGACTTGTATTATAAAAATGAAACTTAATTGATATAATGTGTCACCATAGGTGACACAGTCGTGAGCTATCTGCTGTGTGCTATCAGCAGATTTTCACGGAGAGTCCGTAGGACTCATAGGAGTTCAAAACCTTTAAATTCAAAAACTAAATTCTTACAACACCTGCGTTTCAAGCGTTTAATATGTACTTATGATTTTGAACTTGATTTAGCTCATAGCACATAGCAGACGACAGATAGCAGTGGCACAAAAGTGCCACTTTATATCAAAATAAGAACAAAAAATTAACTAACAACATATCTTATAACAAATATTATAAAGGAGGGATAATTATGTTTCCACTTAAAAATAATGATAAAAAAAAGGAAGACCAAAATAATTATGATGATAATGCAACTAATGACGCCTTTACCTTATTCTTAATTCTAATTCTATTGATCTTATCTGAAATAAATTATAGTAATAAAAACAAACAAAATCCAAAAGACAATAACACATATAGAACTAATGATGCCTTTATTCTCTTCTTGATTCTGATTCTATTAATTTTATCTGGAATAGATATCTAATCCTAACTACTTTTATATGTATATAAAACTACCCCGTTAATATATTAAAAGGCACCCTGATAAGGATGCCCTAATAGTTAGTAATAAGTAGACCTATAAGCCGAGTTCTGTACCTTTGCAGGCGACAGTCATCCATCTAGGGTGATAATTACCTATCACCTCAAGCAGCTAACCCGGAAAGATGAGCGAGCAACTCTTAACCTTTCCCTATTCAGCCTTGCTTCGGATGGGGTTTACCATGCGGTCTTGTCACCAAGAACCCGGTGCGCTCTTACCGCACCCTTTCACCCTTACCTAACAATAAGTTAGGCGGTATACTCTCTGTGGCACTTTCCCGCGAATTACTCCGGCTGGGTGTTATCCAGCATCCTGCCCTATGGAGCTCGGACTTTCCTCAAATATAGCATTATACTATACTTGCGACTGTCCGGTCTGCTTATTACCTTTATTCAATTCGTCGAAAATAATTATAACACGCAGTTATAAGATTGTCAATAAAATTTAACAGCAAAATTTAGTAGTCTATCTACGTCTATCCATAGCCTGATTTGCTAATGCATCGGCTTCCTTATTCTGTTCACGCGGGATATGAACAAAATCAACTTGAGAGAAGTTATCTATTAACTCCTTAATCTGATTATAAAGTGGCTTTAAGTTATTACTTTTAACTCTATATTCACCTGTTAACTGCTTAACTAATAACTGACTATCAGCTCTTACTTCTATTTTTTTCTGACTATAGTCTTTAGTTAAAACCTCAAGCCCTGAAATTACTGCTTGATATTCAGCTACATTATTAGTAGCCTGACCAATATATTCTGAAACTTCTTTTATCTTTTCTTGATCACTATAAACAACAGCACCTACACCTGCTGGACCAGGATTACCTCGTGACCCACCATCAGTATACATTACTAGATTCATCATTATCCCTACCTCCTATTCTGTATATAATATTCTACCACAATTATTACAAGTTACTATTCCTTTTTTCTCTTTAACTTCTGTAACTAGATTAATTGGTAATGACATTCTACATCCCATACAATAGCCATCTTCTATTTTGACTACTGCATTACCATACTTATTATCTACTAATTGATTATATTTAGACACTAATTCTTCATCTAATTCTTCTACTACCTGTTGTCGTTTCTCTTTTATTGACTGTAACTTAACTTTTAATTTATTCTCCTGTTCTTTCCATTGCTCTTGTAGGTCACTTAACTTTTCTTTATACTCTTCTATTTCTTTCTCTAAAGCTCCCACCTTTTCCTGCATTGTCTCCTCCTGAACCATTAAATCTAATAATTCTTCTTCTAATTCTTGTTTCTGTACTATTACTACATCCAATTTATCCTTTAATTGCTCTAATTCTTTAGGATTAGAATTTTCACCACTATATAATTGTTGTTGATAATCCTCTTCTTGTCTTTCTAATCTAGCTTCTTCAAATTCTTTATCCTTAACCTGTTCATGTAACTTCTTCAAATTAACCTTTTCAGCCTGATATTGTTTCTTTAAATTAGCAATCCCCTTCTCTAATCTATCTATTTTAGATAATAATGACTCGTCTTTCATATCTTCTTGTACCTTTTCAATCTGATTATCAAAGTTCTGTAATTGGCATAATAAATTCAGTTTGCTCATTATAACCCTCCCTAAAAAGTTAAAAGAATAGAAAAAAGGTAGGTCAAATCTGACCTACCTAAATTACTTGCCATGGATTAGTATTAATTTCAGATACTACTACTTCAATTTCTTGCGTAGCTAATTCTTCTTGTAGATAATCTGCTATTCCTCTTCTCATAATCTGCTCTGTTCCATAGTGGCCAGCATCAATTAAAGATAAATTCTCTTCTTCAGCCATTTGCGCTTCATGATACTTTACATCTCCTGTAATTAGTACATCTGCTCCTTTAACTGCTGCCGTTTTAATTAAATCAGCTCCACTACCACTACATAAAGCTACCTTCTTAATCTTATTCTCTAAATTACCTACTACCTTAATTTGCCTTAAATCTAATTTTTCTTTAACTAACTGAGCATACTCTTTTAAAGTAGTAGCTTTCTCTAAATTACCTATTCTACCTAAACCTACTTTTGGCCCTTGATTAACCAGGGGATAAATATCATAAGCTACTTCTTCATAAGGATGAACCTCTAACATTTTATTAATTACTTGTTGTAATTTATTAACTGGTACTATAGTTTCTAATCTATACTCTTGCACCTGATTTACTTCACCTTTAGATCCTAGATAAGGATCAGTTTCAGCTAATGGTTTAAAAGTCCCTGTACCTAATTGACGAAAAGTACAGTGGCTATAATTACCTAACCAACCTGCCTTAGCCTCACCTAAAGTTTCCCTAACTTCTGTAACTGAGTCTTCTGGAACAAAAACAACTAACTTTTTCAACTCTTGGCTATCAGTAACTTCTAATACCTTTGTATCAACTATATCTACTTTAGAAGCTAATAGATCATTTAAACCATTAGGGGCAATATCATAATTTGTATGAGCTATATAAAGACCAATATCTTCTTTAATTGCTTTTCTTATAATTTTACCTATTGGATTATTAAAGTTAAGTTTAGAAAGTCCTTTAAAGATAAAAGGATGATGAGCAACTACTAAATCAACATCTTCTGTAACTGCTTCTTCTAATACCTGAGAATTAAAATCTAAGGTAACCATTACCTTCTCTACAGATTGATTATAGTCACCTAACTGCAAACCAACATTATCCCAATCAGCAGCTAAGTTAGTTGGTGCTAACTCTTCTATTAAATTAGTTATTTTTCCTAATTTGATAGCCATCTCTTTACCTCCTGTAAACGTTCAACTTTTTCTTCTAACCTTTCTACTTTAGGGTGCTCAGGTATTTCCGTAGAAATCTGAGTAATAATTCCTTGCCATTTATCTTCTAATTCAGTTAAATATGTAGCTAATAAAGGATCTTCTTTCTCTAATAATCTCGGGCCAACTTCTAGTAAAAAAGGATCTTTTAGTTCCATTGGCCCAGGAGCAACAACAATAATTTGATAGAATCTATCATTATCTGTCACTAACCCTTCATTAACAATCTCAAAATTATTCTTCACCAACCATTTCCTTAGTGAAGCAGCTCCTGCCATTGGCTGTAAAACAATTCGCTTTAAACTTTGGGCCAACTCATACTCATCAGCTAAAATTTGACGAATAGTCTGGCCTCCCATACCAGCAATAATAGCCGTCTTGACTTCATACTTACCTAAGACTGACAATCCACAACCTAACCTTACATCAACCTTATCTTCTACTCCAGCCTTTTTAACATGATCTAGAGCTGCCTGATAAGGTTCACGATTATAGTCACTAGCAATAATCTTAGGAGATTCTGTATTCTGAGCCAAATAAATAGGGATATAAGCATGGTCTGTTCCAATATCTGCTACACTTGTTGGTAGTTCAAGAAATGATACTATCTTCTTTAAACGTGGAGATAATTTCATAATGTACTCCTCACCTTGCTTTTGTTACATTATATTATATCTAACTTAACTATCTGATATCAAGGGTATTCCAATAATAGAATAAAAATAAGACTCCACCTATTGCTAGATGGAGTTGATTAATATCTATTAACTTAAATAATCTTTTAACTTCTTACTTCTGCTTGGATGTCTCAACTTACGTAAAGCTTTAGCCTCAATCTGTCTAATTCTTTCTCTAGTAACTCCAAATTCTTTTCCTACTTGCTCTAGAGTACGAGATCGACCATCTTCAATACCGAATCTAAGCTCTAGAACTCTTTTTTCTCTATCAGTTAAACTGTCCATTACACCATCTAACTGCTCTTTTAATAACATTCTAGAAGCTGCTGCAGCTGGTTCAGGAGAATTTTCATCCTCAACAAAGTCACCTAAATAACTATCTTCTTCTTCACCAATTGGAGTCTCTAAAGAAACAGGTTCCTGAGCAATCTTCTTGATTTCTCGAACCTTTTCTGGATCTAAATCCATTTCGTCAGCAATTTCTTCATCTGTTGGCTCACGACCTAATTCTTGAACTAAGTGTCTAGTTACTCGAATTAACTTATTAATTGTTTCTACCATATGAACCGGCACTCGAATAGTTCTTGCTTGATCGGCAATAGATCTAGTAATAGCCTGCCTAATCCACCAAGTAGCATAGGTACTAAATTTATACCCCTTAGTATAATCGAATTTTTCTACTGCCTTAATTAATCCTAAATTACCTTCTTGGATTAAATCTAAAAATAACATTCCTCGTCCTACATACTTTTTAGCAATACTAACTACTAGCCGAAGATTTGCTGCTGCTAACTTCTGCTTAGCTAGCTCATCGCCTTCATCTTTCCTACGAGCTAACTCTTTTTCCTCGTCAGCATCTAATAAAGGAACCTTACCAATTTCCTTAAGATACATCTTAACAGGGTCATCAATACCAGCTGCATCAGGTACTCCAAAGTCTATCTGACTGAAATCAAATTCCTCGTCATCATCTTCTTCACCATCTTCGCCATCTGTATCTGTAGAAGTCTCTTCTTGTTCTGTATCTTCTACATTATTTACTGCTTGGTCTTCATCAGATGATTCTTCATCTATAACTTTAATTCCTTCAGCAGCAAAGATATCATAAACTTGATCTAACTGATCCGAATCTATATCAACCTCAGATAAAACTTCTTGAATATCTTTTTCTTTTAACTTACCATTCTCTCTACCTTTATCTAATAATTCACTAATTTCTTTCTGCATTGTTTGTTGTTGCACAGCCATTAATTCCCCTCCTTCCTTAATAATCTTTGATACTTTTGATAATCCTCTAATAATTGGTTTAACTTACCAACATCATTCTGCGTTTCAGCTTGCTTAATCTCATCATCTAGATTTTTAATCTTCATTCTTAATTGATGCTCCTTTACCTTACTTATATAATCTAAAAACATTTTATCAACATTACCATTAACTACATTCTGTACCGACAACTTAAGTAACAAATTCTCTGCCTCTTGATCATCAATCTTATCTAATAGATCATCAACATTAAATTTATTATAATCAGCAGAATAATTACAAATTAAAGAAATAATCTGCCGATACTTATCATTAACAAACTCATCAAGAGATAACTTCTCCTCTAGATTAGGAATAAATTCAGGGTTATTAATTACTATTTTAATTAATCCTTTTATTGTACTATCATAACCACTTTTTTGTGAATCAGACAATTCCTCTTTTAAATCATTATTAATATTATACCTGTTCTTATGCTTTCTATCCTGATTCCTTTTAACTTTATGTTTCTTATATTTATTAATCTCTCGTTTTAGAACCTGTAGATTAATATTTAATTTTTCAGCTACTATTTTAGAATATTCATCTCGTTCTATATCATCTGGAATCTGAACTAAAATCGGTAATATTTTTTTTACAGCAGCCACCTTATCATCAATCACTTCAAAGTTCATATTGTCTAAAACGCTATCTATTTTAAACTGTACTAAAGGTTGAGCTTGATCTATTAATCTCTCAAAAACTTGACTACCTTCTTCTTTAATGAATCCATCAGGATCCTGATTAGCCGGCAATTTAACTACTTCTACAGCTAAACCCTCTTGCTTTAAAATATCTAATCCTCGCAATGTTGCCTTAGCTCCTGCAGTATCAGCATCATAAGCAATATAAACTTTTTCAGCATACCTATGCAATAGCTTAGCCTGTTCTTTAGTTAAAGAAGTTCCTAATGAAGCTACTACATTCCTTATTCCATACTGATAGGCAGTAATCACATCAGTATAACCTTCAACTATAATTGCTTCTTCTGAAGCTCGAATTGATTTTTTAGCTAAATTAAGCCCATATAAATTACGACTTTTATCAAAAATTGGAGTTTCAGGAGAATTTAAATACTTAGGTTTATCATCTGAATCTAATACCCGACCTCCAAAGCCTATAGGTTGTCCACGATGATTGCAAATAGTAAAGACCACTCGATTTCTAAACCTATCATAATACCCTGTAGATTTATTACGAGAGATTACTAAACCAGACTTGGCTAAAACTTTATCCGAATACCCTTTTTTTCTTAAAAATTTATATAACTGTTCCCATCTATCAGGAGCAAATCCTAATTTAAACTCTTTAATTATTTCTTCAGTAAATCCTCTACCCTTTAAATACTGATACCCCTTCTGACCAATATCTGATTCTGATAGTAGATATTGATAAAAACGTGTAGCTAGTTTATGAATCTCAAAAATTTGCTGTCTTTGGTTTCTTCTCTTTCTATCTTGAGGAGAGGACTCTTTCTTAGGTAAATCAATATTAGCTTTATCAGCTAAATATTCCACTGTTTCTACAAAATCAAAACCTTCAATCTCCATAATGAAATTAAAAATATTTCCTCCCACTCCACAACCAAAACAATAGTATAATTGACGGTCAGCATTTACATTAAAAGAAGGGGTTTTTTCATTATGAAAAGGACATAAGCCCATATAACTATTCCCTTTTTCTTTCAACTTAGTATACTCATTAACAATCTCAACTAAGTCATTGCTATAACGAACCTTTTCTATCAAATCATCACTATAATAACCATGCCCCAAAATGATTCACCCTTTAATCATTATTATCCCCTAAATCTTCCTCCTTTATAAATTGGTTAGGTCTCTTGTTTATAATATTAGTAGCAATAATTGACTTTCGACAAGTATAAACAAATTCCTGCCTGAAATCCAAAAAATCTATTTTATATTATTTCCAATCTTAATTTAACCATACTAGGGTTTTAAAAATACATAAGCTACATCTTTCAACATAATATTTCATTAAAATATATTTTTACTATTAATTTCACCACTATATTATTATTACAAGATAATAACCAAAGTTCCTGCCCTAAATTACAAATTAAGCTAGATTAAAAATAAAACCCCTAGGTTTTCACCCTAGGGAGATACACTATTGCTATCAATAAGACTATTAATTTTTGTAGCTAACTGCTCAATCTGTTTATCTGTTACATTAACTTTAGGACATCTTAATTTACTCATTACCTGATTAGAATATTTCAATTCATTACTTATACGGCTATCACTCACATATTTAGTATTTAAACTAAGACCTAGATTCAATATTTTATCTTTTCTATGTTTCTTTAAATCACCTAGTTCAATTGTTAAACCAATAATTTTATTCTGATAATCAGCCAAATCAGCAATTCCAAAATCTAATTCTGGTACTAAAGGAACATTAGCAGCTTTATATCCTTGGTATCCTAAAAATAAAGATAAAGGTGTCTTAGCTGTACAAGAAACACCTATTAAGATAATATCTGCTTCTTTTAACTTTGCATAATCTAATCTATCATCAGCAGATACAGCAAATTCCATTGCTTTTATTTTATCTTTATAGCTAATATTTAATTTACTCATAACTTAACCCTCCTATTCAAAAATATACTATTCTTACCTTAGAAGGGTTATTATTAATTTAAGAACAAATTATAGATCTTCTGGTATTCTAGATACTATTTGACTAGCTACTTCTTCAATTGAAGTATTAGTTATATCAATAATTCGACACCCAATATGTTTCATGATCTGTTGAGCATAATCTAACTCCTCTTTAATTCTTTCTAACTTTATGTATCCACTTTGGGAACCAAAATTCATTGCTTTTAACCTCTGCTGTCTAATCTTTTGCAAAATAGCTGGTCTAATTGTAAGTCCTATTATTTTATCTGTTGGGATATTATATATTTCCTCTGGTGGTGCTACTTCTGGCGATAAAGAAATATTAGCTACTTTATAATTTTGATGGGCCAAATACATACTCAATGGAGTTTTAGAAGTTCTAGAAACCCCCATTAGCACAATATCAGCTTCTGATAACTTATTTAAGTCTTTTCCATCATCAGCTCGTATATTAAAATCTACACAATTCATCCGTTCTACAGCTTCTGGATCAACATTATAGCCTAATCCTACTTCTAATTGAGGTTGCTGGTTTAATATTTGAGAAAATTGAGTCATAAAGGGACCTAATATATCCATTGTTGGTAAGTTATATTTATTAGCCTTAGTTTCTAGATAATCACACAATTCAGGTAAGACCAGAGTATAAGCTAAAATTACATCTTCTTCTTCTTGAGCTTTATTAATTATACCTTCTATTTCATCTATACTAGATATATTAGAAAATTTTCTAGTCTGGATATGTTCCATATCAAATTGAATAACTACTGAATCAATTAATGTTTCAGCAGTTCTACCAGTAAAATCAGATATTAAAAATACAACTAAATTGTTAGCATGCACTTTAATTAGTTCCCTCCTTATATATCTAAACCAAAATCAACAAAAACCCTAGTAATATTTGTTTTACTCACCTTACCAATTACTTTTAATTTATCATCTTTGTTATTTTTTGATTGATTTTTAACCTTTTCGATAACTGGAATCACATCAATCTCATAATCAACTAACTTTTTAGCTGCCTCAAAAATTGTATCATCATTTTTGACTGTAATAATATGAGGCATTCTCGTCATAGCAACACTAACTGGAACTTGGTTAATATCTGTCTCTCCCATAGTTATCTTTAATAAATCCTTACGAGAGACAACTCCTACTAATGATTCACTATCATTTATTACAAAAATAGAACCAGCATCTTCTAGAAATAGAGTTACTATTGCATCATAAACTGAAGTCCCTTCTTCTTTAATTACTATAGGGGCTGACTTTATCTCTTTTACCTCTCTTCCATACAGTTCATCAAAATCTTTTAGATATGAGTTATCTTGAGAATAAAAATAACCAACCTTTGGTTTAGCCTTTAATATATTAGCCATCGTCAAAACTGATAAATCTGAACGCAAAGCTCCTCGAGTTAAATCCAATTGTTCTGCTATTTCTTTACTAGGAATTGGTTCATTATTCTTTACTATTTCAATTATTTTCTTCTGTCGTTCACTTAAATTAATTGTAATCACTCCCTTAAAAATGGAGAATCTAATCTATTTAACTACCATATTTATTATAGCAAATAATAACCAATATAAAAAGTTAAGTAGCTAAAACAAAAACCCTGGTAAAAACTATCCAGGGTAACATAGCTATTCTCTTTATCCTAAATAAATAGATGGTGGCACCTGCCCTAATTATTAAAAATTTAACCACATAGTTCTGCTGCAGTTGGCCCTAAACTATGATTAGTTCTTAACTCCCTTACAGATCCTACTTGATCTGCTTGACTATTCATAACAAGAGAATGAGTTTGACTTTCTTGAACCCCAGTTAATATTTCACCACTAGTTACACCTGTCATAGAAAAAATAATATCATCGCCTTGGACTAAGTCATCAAGCTTAAACACCTGACTAATATCATTAATCCCCATCTGTAAAGCTTTTTCAACATCAGTTTGATTACGAGGATATAATTGAGCTTGCATATCTCCACCTAAACATTTTAAAGCTGCTGCTGTTAAAACCCCTTCAGGAGCTCCTCCAACTCCCATTAGTATATCAGCTGCCATGTTATCTAGTGCAGTACTAATTCCGCCAGCTACATCGACTGCACTAATCAATTTGACTCTTGCTCCAATACTTCTCACTTCTGAAATTAAATCTCTATGCCGTTTTCTATCTAAAATAACTACTGTAAGATCAGATACTTTAACCTCTTTGGCTTTAGCTACAGCTTTTAAATTCTCAGTTGGTGTGGCTGTTAAATCAATTACCCCTTTGGCCTCAGGGCCAACTGCTATCTTCTTCATATACATATCTGGTGCTTGAAGTAGATTACCTTTTTTTGCTGCTGCTACTACTGCTAAAGCATTAGGCAGTCCTCCTGCTACTAAACTTGTGCCTTCTATTGGATCAACTGCTATATCTAGCTTACAAGATCCGCCTGCTCCAACCTTTTCTCCTGTATATAGCATTGGAGCTTCATCTTTGGCTCCTTCACCAATTACTACTTCACCACTAATATTAATTGTGGCAAAAGTCTTTCTCATTGCATTAACAGCAGCCTGATCAGCAGCAATCTTATCTCCTTTGCCTATTAACCCTGCAGCAGTTAATGCTGCCTGTTCTGTTACCCTAACAAATTCTAAAGCTAACCGATTCATTTTTCTGAATCAACCCCTCTATAGTTTTTATTTTAAGATTGAGTCTAAGTTTAAATTAAACTATTCATTCTATAAATTACTTAAACTCAACCTCGAACCTATGTTAATCCTTTTCACTTCTCAATTCTAATTTGCTTGTTTGAACTCTCTATAAACTACTCTATCATTAATTTCCTCATTCTGCTTTAAATAATCAATTACAGTTAAACCTTCATCATCAACTAATTCTGGATTTGCTCCATACTCAAGTAAAACAGAAATCTCTTGCCAAGTACTAGACTGAGCAGCAATCATTAATGGGGTTCTTCCTTTTTGATCTTGACAATTAACCTCTGCTCCAGCTTCAATTAATTCAATTAATAATTGTGGTTGGTTATTATTCTTAATAGCCCAAGTTAATGGGGTATTCCCAGTCCAATCACCTTTATTGACATCTGCTCCAGCTAACAATAAGTTCTGTACCAACTCTTGACTCTTTTCAGTAGCATACATTAATGCCGTTCTACCTAAACCTTCTCTGGCATCTACCCTAGCTCCAGTAGCAAGAAGTGTTTCAATCACTTCTAAGTTATCATTATATTTTACAGCATACATTAAAGGTGTCTTTCCTACTGCAGAATGGCTATTAACATTGGCCCCAGCATTAATAAGTTTATTAATTACTTCTTTATCTTCACTATACCAAGCTGCAAACATCAAAGCAGTAGTTCCAGCTCTGTTACGAGCAGTAACATCTACTCCAGAATTAATTAGTGACTTAATTAATTCTAAATTAGTATTATTCTTTAATGACTGCATTAATACAGTTTCTCCATAATCATTTCTCTCTTTAGCCTCTAGATCTTCTTTAATTGACATAGCTACCAAGATAATTCCCCCTTAAGAATATACAGTTGAGTTATTAAAAAATAATTTTATTATCTAATTATTAAATCCACCTATTATCTGAATCTTAATTTTCAAATATATTATACTAATTATATGTATAAAATGCAACACTTTTCAGGTGAAAAAGATTATTTTTCATCATTTTTAGGTTATATATGTTATACTATATGCTTTATTGTTTAACATAATAGCTTTAATCAACACTATTTTGAACTTATTTAATTATATAATAAACATTTCGCATACATATTATAACAATTATTATATATATTTCAATAAAATAAATAAAAAATAATAAAAAGAGCTTAATTAGCACTCAATAAATAAGTATATGATGTACTATTGTACTTTATAACCTGGTTATATTTATATTTTATTATACATTAATATAGTCTTAATTAATTATTAAATTATTATTCTAAATAGATTATAAAATAAAAAAACTCTGGATTTAATTAAATCCAGAGCATTAATAAATACTTATAAATTGTAAGCTTTATTTCCTGTTCCATAGGTAGTTTCCCAATCAGAAATAAATTCTTCCACACCTTGGTCAGTCATTGGATGAGAGACTAATTCCTTAATCAGGTTAGGTTTAGCAGTAATTGCTTGACTACCAGCTAAAAAACAATTGTGAATTTGATCTACATTTCTAAAACTAGCTGCAAGAATCTGAGTAGCTAAATTATGAAGTTCAAATAACTCATTAATTTCTGAAACTACCTTTGTTCCTTTAGCAGAAATATTATCTATTCGATTAACATAAGGCGCTACAAAACTAGCTCCTGCTTGGGCTGCTAAAAAGGCTTGCTGAGGAGTAAAAACTGCTGTAGCAGTCGTCTTGATCCCTTCTTTATTAAGTAACTTAATTGCTTTAATTCCTTCTGTAATTACTGGAATCTTAATATATAAATTTCCTCCTACTTTTTCATTGATAAATTTAGCTTCTTTTATCATTTCCTCAGCCTCTTGACTCAACACTTGCACATGTAACATTTTTTCTGCCCCAATTATATCCCGAATTGCAGTTATTAACTCTAAAAAATCTGTATTCTCCTGAGCAATAATAGAAGGATTAGTAGTTACTCCAGCAATCGGATACAGATCTATATACTCTTTAATCTTTTCTAAATTAGCTGTATCTAATAAAGTAGTCATCCTTATCACTCCTTTTTTATTATCTATATTATGAACAATTAATTAAACAAATAATAGCCTCCTTTCTATAGACTCTGTTCAGTTCGAGAAATAATATCATTTTGAGTCTTCTCATCTAAGGTAACAAACTGAGCACAATAACCAGCTACTCTAACTATTAAATCTCTATATTCTTCTGGATTTCTCTGGGCTGCTTTAAGTGTCTCACTTGATACAATATTAAACTGAATATGCCAGCCCTTAAGATTAATAAATGATTTAATAAAAGAAATAAATTTATTAAATTGAGACTGCCCCTCTAATAATTCTGGAGATAGTTTTTGATTCAACAATTGCCCTCCTGTAATCTCAATTGTAGGCAATTTAGTAATAGAATTAATTACTCCAGTTGGCCCATTTACATCAGTCCCTTGAGTAGGAGATGCTCCTTCAGCAGTAGGAGTTCCTTTCTCTCTACCATCTGGAGTTGCTCCACATACAGATCCCATAGGTACATTAGATGAAATACCAGAAGTACCTAAATAATACTGCCCTCCTATTGGACCACGATTATATCTAGTATTTTTATAATTTTTAATTTCTTTTTTATAGGAATTATAAGCATCTAGAGCTACTTGATCTACATAGTCAATATCATTACCATACTTAGGAGCATCTTTTAACATTTCTTGAATCTCTTGACCTTTCTCTCCAGTAAAATTGTTTTCTAAAGTTTCCATTACTTCTTCAGTAGTTAATTCTTCTTCTTCATAAATATATTTTTTAAGACTAGCAAAAGAATTAGCTACATTTGCCAAACCTACTTGTAATCCACTTATCATATCATAAACTGCTCCACCTTCTTTAACTGTCTTACCTCGTTCAATACAATTATTTATTAAAGACGAACAGACAATATCTGGTACTAACTTTTCTAAGTTAACATCAGCTACATGATCGGAGATTACAGACAATTTAGTATAATAACTAATGTGTTCTTCCCAAGCATCCCATAACTGATCAAAAGTATCAAAATCAGTTAGATCCCCATTGCCTTTTAGTAATACATGACCTGTTCGTGTATCCTTACCATCATTAAGAGTTAATTCTAGAGCTTTAAGCATATTTAAAAAGGTCATTCCTGTACAACGATAGCCCCATTTACCTGGTACAGCTACCTCCACACACCCTACCATAGTGTAACCATAAGCATCTTCATAGGATACTCCTTTATCTAATAAAGAAGGAATAATTATTTCATCATTATGCAAGGCAGGCATTCCATAACCAGTTTTAATAACTTCACCACATTCTCTTAAGAACCTTTCAGGACTGTTAGCATGAACTCTAGCCGATAGATTAGGTTGAGTTAATTTCATTTCTGCTACACTCTCTAGTATTAAATAAGATAATTCATTTGTTTCATCTTTACCTTTATAATCTTGTCCTCCAATAGTTACATTTTGATAGGTAGGATAACCTGCTCCATAACCGGCATGAGAAGTAGGTCTTAACTTAATAATAGAGAATAACTTAATCCATAAACATTCTAATAATTCTTTAGCCTCTTCTCGTTCTATAACTCCTGTTTCAATATCATGCTTATAATACTCGTATAAATATTGATCTACTCTCCCAAGAGAAGCTGAATGACCATTACTTTCAATTTGAAGAACTAAATGAATGAACCAGATTGTTTGGACTGCTTCATAGAAATTTCTAGGAGGTTTAGCTGGTACCCTCTGACAAATATCAGCTATCTTTTTTAACTCTTCTTTTCTCTGTTTATCAGTCTCCTCTACTGCTTTCTGATAGGCTAGTTGAGAATAACGATTAGCAAAATCAATTACACTTTGATTAGCAATAATAGTTGATTCTAAAAAGGCTTTCTTTTTTAAAGCACCAGTTTGGCCCATATCTAATTTTTCAATTGATTCTTCTGCTTCTCTAATAACTCCATTAAGCCCTTTATCTAGTACTTTTTCAAAATCCGGTACAATATGACCATCTCCAGAAGTCATATTCCCTTCTCCATGAATGACTTTCACTTCTGAAGCTTTTTCTACTTCTTCAGGCAGTAACTCTTTACATTTAGCATGTAGAGTTTTGCCTTGCCAATAATCTACTATTTCTAATAATTCATCAATATCTTCTTCAGGAAGATAAAAATTATCTCCTGGACGTTGGTCAAAGTTACCTTCTTCTTCTATTTCAGTCTTCATCCAGTCGACAGCATACTCAGGAAAAATAGGAGCTGTTCTTTCATCAGAAGCTTGATTTCCTACAACAAGTTCACCATCTTTAATGTAAATTGTCATATTTCCAAGAATATTTTTAACTGATTCAGCTCTCTTCAAATAAATAGGTGCAGCTTCATTTTCTTGATAAGCCTCAGTAATATACCTTGCTCTTTCGATACAGACCTCTGGTCTCTTTGATAAAACACTTTCTCTTAATCTTTCTACTCTTGGATTATCCAATTGATAACTATTTTTATCCATTGAAAATCCCTCCTATAATTATGTTTAAAAATAATTAATAAACTTTCACTCTTTTAGAATATTAACTCCACCTACAACTTTAACATCCAGGCCTTTACTTGCTATTAATTGTTTTAAACTCTTAATTTCATCTTTTTTAGGTGGTTCTAAATCTGCTAAAGGATATTTGCGATTTAATTTTTTATAATTTTCTCTGCCTAATGTATGGTAAGGTAGTAAATGAACTTCTTGGATTCCTGAATAGAAAGCTAGATTATAAATTGAATTAAGGTGCTCTTCACTATCATTAATTCCTGGTATAATAGGAACTCTAATAATAATATCATTATCTAATTTGGAAACTTTCTCTAAATTATCTAAGATTAAAGTATTCTCAACACCTGTTACCTTTAAGTGCTGCTTATTATTTAAGTGCTTAATATCAAATAATACTAAATCGGCATATTTTAAAATTCTTTTAAAGTCATCCCAAGCTCCATATCCAGAAGTTTCAATGGCTGTATGAATATATTCTTGTTGACACTTCTCTAGAAGTCTTGCTGCAAATCCAGACTGTGATAAAACTTCTCCTCCAGAAATAGTTACTCCACCATCTGATTGATTATAAAAAGTTATATCTTTTTTTATTTCTTCAAAAACTTCATTAACAGTTAGATATTTACCTATTGTTTCTGTGGATGAATCATTTCCATTATAGGTTTTTTCTATTTTATTGCTTTGTGTCTGCGGACTACTGCACCATTGACATCTAAGAGGACATCCCTTTAAATAAACTACTGTTCTAATTCCTGGCCCATCATAAACTGCATACTTCTCAATATTTGCCACTAAACCTTGAGTGATATAAAATCACCTCCCTAATTATATTTTACCTAATAATCTGTTTTATTATTATTTATTATTTATTATTACTTAATATTATTATAGATTATTTAATTATTAAAATCAACTATTTCCTTTTATTTTATTAATATTGATTATTGATCTATCTTATTATATACTTAATAATAAATTATATTGTATATAAAAGGAGGCTATATTAATGAGTAATAAATTATTTGCAGAAGAAAGAAGAGAAAAAATAAAAGATATCTTAAATAATAAAGGCAAAGTCATTGTTAAAAATTTAAGTAAACAATTTGATGTTACTGCAGATTGTATTCGAAAAGATTTAAAAAAACTAGAGAACGAAGGTGTTTTAAAAAGAACTTATGGAGGAGGGGTTCCAACTAGAAAGATTCCAACAGATAGAAAAGTTGAAGAAAGAATAGATTCTCATCGCGAAGCTAAAAATAAAATCGCTAAAAAAGCTTTTAATCTTATAGATGACAATGAAACTATATTTTTAGATATTTCAACTATAAATATCTTATTAGCTCAACTTATTGATCAAAGTAATAAAAAAATAACTGTTATAACCAATATGACTGATATTATAACTACACTCTCTTCTAATCCAAATGTAACAATAATTTGTCCCGGAGGAAAATTCAATCCTGAACTTGATGGTTTTATAGGAAGTATGACAATTGAGGAGATCTCCGATTATAAACCAAGTAAGGCTTTTATTGGTAGTGTAGGAGTTAATGCTTTTGAGAAAGAAGTAACTACATTTAATACTGAGGATGGAAATACTAAGAAAGCTATTATTAATTCTGCCAAAAAGTCTTTTATAGTAATTGAAAATATTAAATTTGAATTAGATGGATTTTATAAATTTTCTAATTTAGAGGATATAAATGGAATTATTACTGAAAAAAAACCTGGATCTAATATTTGTGATGCTCTGTTAGAAATAAATACTAAGATAATATAACAGAAAATACTACATATTTCTCAAAAAATAAAGGAGTCCTGTTAAATTTAACAGGACTCCTTTATTTAAACTTAATTGAAAGGGTTATTATTAATCAATTACAATTTCATCTAAATCAGCTACTTCAGATAATAACTCAGCAACTAATTTTAATAAGTATAAACGATTTTCCTTAACTTTCTTATCTTCTGCCATTACTCGTACAGAATCAAAAACAGCATCAACTGATTCTTTAATTGTAGTCAATTCTTCTAAAGCTATAACATAATCTTGATCGATTAATAACTGGTCTACTTTATCTTTTAATTCTTTATAATCAATATATAACTCTTCTTCAGTAGTAGATTCAAACAACTCTTCATTGATTATAACTTCCTCTGTAGCCTTCTGGGCCAAATTATTGACTCGATTGAAGACAGTGATTAAGTCTGCAAAGCTTTCATTAGATCTAAAGTCCATAACTGCTTTAGCTCGCAATAAAGTATCATGAATATCAGAACAATCAGTAGCTAAAATAGCATCTCTAACATCATATCTAATATCTGCTTCTTCTAATAACTTCTCTAATCGTAACTTAAAGAAGTCAATTACATCTTCTTTAATCTCAACCTCTGGCCGCTGGATCTTATCAGCTAATAACTCTAAGGCCGAATCGATTAAAGTATCTAAAGTAATATCTAACTGACCATCTACAATAATGTTTACAATCCCTTGTGCTTGTCGTCTTAAAGCATATGGATCTTGAGATCCAGTAGGAATAATACCTACACTAAAGCAAGCTACAATATTATCAATCTTATCAGCAATACTGACAACTTGACCTACATTAGTTTCTGGTAAGATGTCATCAGCATATCGTGGTAAGTAATGTTCAAAGATAGCTGTAGCTACTTCCTTATCTTCTCCATCTAATAAAGCATACTCTCGTCCCATTACTCCTTGTAATTTAGAGAACTCATTTACTATTTCAGTTACCAAGTCAGCTTTAGCCAACTTAGCTGCTCTCGTTGCTTGCTTTACTTCTGTATCAGACATCTCAAGCTCTTGAGCAAAGTTATCAGATAGATCAATTATTCGTTCTACTTTATCATAAATAGTACCTAAATCTTCCTGGAAGATAATATCCTTAAGCTCTTCAACTTTTGCCTCTAAACTTGCTGCTTGATCCTCTTCATAGAAGAATTTCCCATCTGACAATCGAGCCTGTAGTACTTTTTCATTACCTTGACGGACAGTATCAATATGTTCTGCTGTTCCATTTCTAACAGTAATAAATAAATTTTCTAGCTCTCCTGCATCATTTTCTACTGGGAAGTAACGTTGGTGTTCACGCATAGAAGTAATTAGCACTTCAGATGGCAACTCTAAAAACTCTTGCTCAAAGCTACCACACAAGGCAGTTGGATACTCAACTAAGAAGTTAACCTCTGTTAATAAATCATCATCTATAACTACATTAATTTCTTCTTCCTCTTCAATCTCTTTTATCTGCTCAATTATCATCTCTTGGCGTTGACTATGATCAACAATCACATATTCTTCTTCTAAAGCAGAGAAGTAATCAGCAGGTTGAGAAATTTCTATCTTTCCATCACTTAAGAATCTATGTCCTAAACTCCAATTATCAGTCTCTACCTCTGCCACAGAAAAGTCTATCTCTTCTGTTCCATATAAAGCTAATAACCACTTAATTGGTCGGATGAAACGCATTTCTTGGTTGGCCCAGCGCATAGGCTTAGGGAAATTTAAATCAGTTATTAATTCATTTAATAGCTGCGGTAGTAACTCTTTAGTCAGTTGACCTTCTTCTGTAGTACAGGCAAAGACATACTCTCCATTATCTGTATCTCTAATCTCTAACTCATTTGGTGTTATACCTTGACCTCTAGCAAATCCCTGACCAGCCTTAGTAGGATTTCCTTCATCATCAAAAGCAATATTATTAGCTGGCCCACGTACTTCTTTATGTAAATCCTCTTGTTTAATAGCCACATCTTCAATATATAGAGCCAATCGGCGTGGGGTACCAGTTACTTTAATATTACCAGTCTCAATCCTTTGGGCTGAAAATTTATCTCGGGCCAACTTCTCTAATTGTTCAAAAGCAGACAACATAAACCGTGCTGGAATCTCTTCAGTTCCAATTTCTAATAATAGGTCCTTACTCATTATCCTGTCCCTCCTTTAACAATGGATGGCCTAACTCTTCTCGCTGTTGGACATAAACTTGGGCACATGCCTTAGCTAAATCTCGAACTCGACTAATATAGCTAGTCCGTTCTGTAACTGAAATAGCTCCTCGAGCATCTAATAGGTTAAATGTATGAGAACACTTTAACACATAATCATAAGCCGGTAATACTAAACCTTTATCAATTACACTTTGAGCTTCCTCTTCATATAAATTAAATAAAGTAAGTAATTTATCAACATCAGCTTCTTCAAAGTTATATGTAGAATGTTCTACCTCGCCTTGATGGTGTACATCACCATACTTAATTCCATCAACCCACTCAATATCATAAACACTATCTACTTCTTGTAAGTACATAGCAATTCTCTCTAAGCCATAAGTAATCTCTACTGATACAGGCTGACATTCAATACCTCCTACCTGCTGGAAATAAGTAAACTGGGTAATCTCCATACCATCTAGCCAGACTTCCCAACCAAGTCCCCAAGCACCTACAGTTGGATTCTCCCAATTATCTTCTACAAAACGAATATCATGCTTGTCCGGATCAATACCTAATGCTTCTAAACTTTTGAGGTATATCTCTTGAATATTATCAGGCGAAGGCTTCATAATCACTTGATACTGATAATAATGCTGTAGTCGATTAGGATTTTCTCCATAACGTCCATCATCTGGTCTTCGACATGGCTCTACATAAGCTACATTCCATGGCTCAGGACCTAAAGACCGTAAAAAAGTAGATGGATTCATAGTTCCTGCCCCTACCTCAACGTCATAAGGTTGACGAATAATACATTTCTGTTCAGACCAAAACTGATTCAAATTATTAATAATCTCCTGAAACTTCACAATAATTTCCCTCCCGCATTTTAAGTTAGTGTCAGTGTAAGGAATCAATGTAAGTTAATTTAAGCTGTGAGCTATGTGTCATGAGCCTAGTCAAATTCAAAATCATAGACATATCTTAAATCCTTAGAACATAGAAGTTTAAGGGTTTAAGTTTTGAATTAAAGGTTTTGAATTCGCAGATAGCTCAAAGCACACGACTCACGACTGTATCACTTTCAAATTAACTATCTAAGTAAGAAATTTCACTCACACTAATCCGTGACACTCTAATTACAAAAAACCCCCTCCCTAGTAGTACTACCAGGGACGAGGTCAAGCTCTACCCTGTCATTTTATTATACCAAATTTTGCTCTTAATATATCAAAGATTATTCACCTTGTCAATTCTACTTAGAACGCTCCACCTTGATTTTATACTTAGTAGCCATAGCAGCTATAGTAGCTATAGCCGCTAAATAAGGAGCTAAAACTACACCTACTAGACCAGCTGTAACTGGAATATTAAGCACAGAACGATCACCTTTTTTAACAACAATTCTAGTTACATTCCCCTGCCTAATTAGCTCTCTGATCTTACTGACTAATTGACTACCTTGAGCCTGAAACTCATCTTGCTGAAAATTAGCCTTAGTTTCTTCTTGTCGTTTCTGATTTTGACTTCTATTTTGATTCTGATTTTGGGTCTGATTCTTGGTCTCTCTGTTGGCCCTTTTATTTTTAGGTTGGCTCTCATTATCTATAGTCAATACTGCCTCTAATACATCTCCATTAGATTCTTTTAACGCCTGAATTGCTTCTTCATAACTAGCCCCAGTCCGTTCTACTATAACATCTATCTTATCTAATTCCTCCATTGCTTTCCTCCTTAAAAATCTTTTACTGTCTCTAAAAAGGAGAGAGTCTTTAACCTTTTTTCAATAATTGTTTCAACATAAGCTGGCATAATTTCAACTAGTTCTCTATTAGCATAAGCTGGTAAATCAAGCCGTAATAGACGTCTATAATCTAATTGTAATAACTGCTGCATAAACTTAATAGTACCTAGACTTATTTCTTTATCCTGGTTAGTATTACACTTAGAACAGAACAGACCACCTTCTACTAGGTTAAATCTAAAATCAGAATCTACTTCTGCTTCACATTTAGTACAAGCTTTAATCTGAGGACGATATCCTAACAAAGCCAATAATTTCAACTCAAAAGCTCTAACTAATAAGTCTAATTCACCTTCATCTAACTTATCCACCAACTTTAATGTTAACAATACTAGACTGAATACAGATTCATGAGATTGGTAATCAGCAGTCAATTCATTAATTAATTCAGCCAAGTAAGAAGCTACTCCCATCTTTACAATATCATCTCTAAGACTGCTAAAAGATTCTTTAATCTCACACTGACTTAACCTACCCAAATCAGATTTCCCTTGATAGACCAGTATCTGATTATAGGTAAAAGGCTCTAAACCTGCTGCTAAACTACTTTTGGTTTTACGTACTCCATTAGCTACTACTCTAACCTTTCCTTTATCTCTAGTAAACAAAACAATTATTTTATCTGCTTCTCCTAATTCATAATGACGTAAGACTATAGCATCTGTATCAAAGAGGCTCATAATTATCAACCCTTTTTATTAGTGTCTCCTATCTCCTTCTAGATATAACTCCAAACTCCTCTTTGATAGCTTGGCTTATAGTCTTTTCCTCTTTAATGCCCACCTACCAAACTTCCCTAGTTTGATATTTATTGTTCCACATCTGATAAATAGTATTACTATCAAATTTTGATGTAACTTTATAATTTGTATTAAACTACTGCTACTTGTTTAGTATATGCAGACCATCAATCTTCATAACAGCAAAATTAAAAAGAGCCAGCATTTAAACTGGCTCTTAAAAATTAATCATCTTTATTTGTAACTACTTCTATAGCATGCTCGGTACCAATTCTATTAGCTCCTGCATCCAACATCTTAATTGCATCATCAAAATTCTCAACACCACCATAAGTTTCAACACCAATACCTCGACCAACTATCTTTCTAACTAATGCTACATCCTCTAAATTTGGTTCCTCCTCTGGGCCAAAACCCGTCTCAGTCTTAATAAAATCAACACCTAAATTCTTAAGATATTTAGCAACTTCTACAAGTTCTTCTTCAGTTAAGTAAGCAGTCTCTATAATAGCTTTAGTAATAATATCTTTAGTAACTCCTGATAACTTAGTAGCCTCAATTACTGGTTTAATATTCTGCTTAATTGCATCCCAATCCCTTTTTTTAATATTTGCAGTATTAATTACTATTTCAATTTCTTGAGCTCCATTATCTAAGGCATCTTTGGTCTCATAGGCTTTAGCCTTAGCTGTTCCTGCTCCTAAAGGATAATTTACTACTGTCGAAACCTTTACTGAACTATCCTTAAGTAACTGAGTAGCTAAAGGAACAAAACATGGATTAACACTGACAGCCACTAAATTATACTCCTTAGCCTCTTCACAAACCTGCTTTACATCAGCTACAGTAGCAGTTGGATCTAATATTGTATAATCAACAACTTTCACCATATCTTTAGGTTTAATTGCCACTAGCATCAACTCCCTTATATAGTATTAAGTTAAATATTCTAAAAATACTCTAGCTAAACTAAAATAAATAAATAATCCTGAAACATCTATTAAAGTAGTGATAAATGGCCCAGCAGCCACAGCAGGATCAGCTCCAAAATAATTAATAATAAATGGAATAATTGTACCAGCTAAAGTAGCAGTTATAATTGTACAGAACATTGCTAAACCAACAACTACTCCTAACATATAACTTCCTTGCCAGAAGAAAGCCACTATCCCAATAATCAAGCCACAAAATAAAGCAGTCAAAACTCCAACTTTAAGTTCATTCCATAAGTATTTACCAATCTCCTTAGGTTCTATATCTCCAGTAGCCAACCCTCGTACTACAACTGCTAAAGACTGGGTGCCAGCATTTCCCCCAGTTCCAGTCAAAGTAGGAATAAAAAAAGATAAAGCTACTACCGAAGATAAAGCATCAGAAAAACTACCAATTACAGTTCCAGATAACATACTAGCAAATAAAAGTATTGTCAACCAAGGTAACCTTTTAAATGCCCCCTGCAAAATTGTATCTCTACTTGTATCTAAATCCACTTCAGTCGTTGCGGCCATTTTATAAATATCTTCTGTTGCCTCTTCTTCAATTACATCAAGAATATCATCTACAGTTATTATACCCAATAATTGATCTTTAGAATTGACAACTGGAACAGCTAATAAATCATACTTAGAGATAACTTGAGCTATCTCTTCTTGATCTAAATCAACTTGAACATGAATTACTTTCTTCTGCATTAAACTCTTAATTTCTCTATCAGGATCAGCTGTAATCAATTCACGCATAGAGAGCACTCCAACTAACCTTTGTTTCTTATCAACTATGTAGATATAATAAATCATCTCTGCTTCAGTAGCAACTCGCCTGACAGTATTTAAAGCTTCTCCAGCTGTCTTACTCTCTTTAACAGCAATATACTCAGTGGTCATTATCCCCCCAGCACTTTCTTCGTCATATCCTAATAAATCTTGAATCTGCTGGGCATCATCTTGTTTCATTAACCTTAATAACTCTTTACTCTTACCAATTGAAATACTACCAAGCAAGTCAGCTATATCATCAGCATACATATTATCTAAGATTACTTTCAACTGCTTAGCTTCTAAAAAATTTAATAAGATACGCTTTGATGTTGCATCAATCTCAGTTAATGAAAAAGCTATCTTCTCTAAAGGCAAACAAGGCAATACAAATCTCAGTTCAGCTGTCGACAGATCTTCTAACAACTCTGCAATATCAGCAGGATATAACTTGGCTAAAAAATTTTTAATTTTAGAATCAGCTTCGAGTTCAATCTTTCCTCTCAGTTCAGCTAATAACTGCTCCTGCTTATCTCCCATACTACTACCCCCGATATCCTAACATCCGCAAGGCATCTTCTTTATCACGCCAGTTCTTCTTTACTTTAACCCATAAATCAAGGAATACCTTACAATTTAATAAACTTTCAATATCTTCTCTAGCAGCACTACCGATTTTTTTAAGCATCTTTCCTTTCTTACCAATTAAAATACCTTTTTGTGACTTTCTCTCTACATAAATATTGGCCCGTATATCAATTAATTCCTGCTCCTGACGATCATTAAAGTCAATAATTTCAACTGCTACTGAATGAGGAACCTCTTCATGAGTATAATTTAAAACTTGTTCTCTGATTAATTCAGTAATAATAAACTGCTCAATCTGATCAGTTATCATCTCATCAGGATAATACTTAGGTCCTTTAGGTAGAAAATTAACTATTTCGTCAACTAAGTAGTCTAAATTAATATCTTTTAAAGCTGAAATACTGATTACATCATCAAAATCTGCCAACTGTTGATACTTCTTTATTCGTTCAGGTAGTTTATCTTTATCTATATCATCAACTTTATTTAAAACCAATAAGATAGGCATGTCGGCACCTGATAATTGTTTAGCTATTCTTTTATCATCTTGATTAGGAGGATAATTAGCATCAACCATAAATAAAACTAAATCAATATCCTGTAAAGACTGATAAGCAACTTCATTTAAATATTGGCCCATTTTATCTTGTGGTCGATGTACACCAGGTGTATCAAGAAAGACCATTTGAGCATCATCTAAAGTTAAAACACATTGAATCTTATTACGTGTCGTTTGGGCTTTCCGAGAGGTAATAGCTATCTTTTCTCCAATTAAATGGTTAATTAAAGTTGACTTACCAACATTAGGTTGTCCAACTACTGTAATGAATCCTGATTTAAAATCTTCTCCAACTTCTAATTTATTCATCTTGGCTCCTCCTTTTATAACTTCAACTCCATAATAAATCTATCCTCATTGAGACCATATTCTTCTTCATGAAAATCAACTTGTTTAAACCCAAACTTACGATATAATTTAATAGCAGGATGATTATCAGGGTCTACTGTCAGTTCGACATTAGTTATTCCTAGCTGTTGTAATTGTTCTAATGAATAATCAAGTAATCTCTTCCCTAGTCCCTGTCCTTGAAATTCTTCTACAATAGCTAGACCATAAAGATAAGCAGTATTAATTTCATCCATATCTCTCATATATTCAATTACTCCTACAGGTTGACTATCAATATAAATTACATATACAGCACCATGACGTAAAAAAGGCACTAATCCCCATTGATTTAATCCACCTGGGCCAAATATTTCTTCTTCAATAGCAACTAATTCTTTGATTATAGCAGTCTGATTATCAGTTAATCTTTCGATCTTCATCTGCATAATCTGCCTCCTTATCCCTTATTTCTTGTGGCATTATTGTTCCAGCTGAAATAATCAATTTTAATCCTTCCTCTACTGTAATATCTAAATAGGTTACATCCTCTCTAGGAACTAAAGCCAAATGACCTGAAGTAGGATTAGGAGTAGTAGGAATAAAGATACTTACAATTTCTGCTTCACCTGTATTCTTTTCAATACGATTAATTCCTTCTCTTGTCAAAAAACCTAACTGATAGACTCCTGAACGAGGATACTCCACTACAGCTACCTTACGAAATGCAGTCTTATTTTTCCAGAATAGAGCCTGAATTATCTGCTGAATACTTAGGTAAATATTACGAAATATAGGTATCTTAGTCAATACCTTCTCACCATAATTAATCAACTTTCTCCCTAATACATTAGTAGCTATAACTCCTACTCCTAAAACAAGCCCAAAGCTAATTATAACACTTAAACCATAAATTCTGGTACCAATCAAAAACTCAATTACAGGACCAAAGCTTTGCTCAACAATATTAACTAAAGTGACTATAATATAAATAGTAGCCAATAAAGGAAATAATACAGCTAATCCTGTAAGCAGATAATTACGTAACCGTTTTAACATCTAGTCTTCCTCCTGGTCTTCATTATCTTCCTTAGATTCAGCCTCTAAATGCTTAATCTTTACTTTAGTAATTCTACGTTGAATTACCTCTTCAACTGTAATAGTTAAATCTTCAAACTCTAATCTTTCTCCATCTTTAGGAACATAGCCTAACATACTCAAAACAAAACCACTAATTGTCTCATAATCTTCTTCTGGTAGATCGATTCCTAATGTTTCATTAATTTCATCAATATCAACTCGACCATCCACTAATAATTCTTGTTCATTAACCATCTTAATTAATTTTTCTTCTTCATCATATTCATCTTGAATATCTCCTACAATCTCCTCTAATATATCTTCAATAGTAACTAAACCAGCAGTACCACCATATTCATCTAATATAATAGCCATATGTATCTTTTCTTTCTTTAATTCACTCAATAAATTATCAATCTTCTTAGTTTCTGGTACATAGTAGGCTGGTCTCATTATTTTTTGGACATCCATATCAGATTCTTCTTGTCGTAATAAAGGAAGTAAATCTTTAGCGTAGACAATCCCTACAATATTATCAATAGTATCATTATAGACTGGTATCCTTGATAATCCCATATCTGTAACAATCTCTATTAAATTTTCCATAGGATCATTAATCTCTACACAGATCATATCTATACGAGGCACTAAAATCTCTTTAACTCGAATATCATCAAATTCAAAAATACTATTAATCATCTGCTTTTCATCAGTCTCAATAACGCCTTCTCTTTCTCCTACTGTCAAAAATCTTCTAATTCGTTCCTCACTAATAAAAGCCTTACCTTGATATTGATCTTCCTCTTTACTACCTGTAATTATACTAGTTAGTATATTTAAAACCTTGACAATTGGATAAAATAAATAATAACAGACCTCAATTGGTCGAGCCACTGTCATTGAAAACTTAGCTGTTTTTTTATTAGCTATAGATTTAGGGGTTATTTCTCCAAAAACTAATAGTAATAAAGTAACTATCCCTGTAGCTATTCCTACTCCTGCATTACCAAAAATATCAATGGCTAATTTAGTTGCAATTGAAGAAGCTGCAATATTAACTAAATTATTACCTACTAAAATAGTAGCTAATAATCTATCAGGAGTAGCTAATAGCTTTTCTACAATTGCTGCTTTTTTATTTCCTTCTTGATTAAGATGCCTAATTTCAACCTTATTGACTGACATTAAGGCAGTCTCTGAACCAGAAAAGAAGCCAGATAAAATTAGCAAAATAAAGAAAGACACTGGCTCAATTAATTCCTGAATTTGCATACACCAAGCCTCCTTAAAGAATTCAACAATCCCCTAGTAGTTTATAAGCATAGTAATTGGAAGATTAATAAACCTACTAAAATACCAACTACTGCCCCTAAAACTACTTCCCAAAAGCTATGAATCCTTCCTTCAATTCTACTCTGCGCTACTAATAAAGCTAATAATAAGACTAAACTGATTACTAAAGCATTGTCAATTAATATTGAAATAATTAAGACTATACAGAAAGCTATAGCTGTATGACCGCTAGGCATTCCACCCTGTAGAAAAGTACCTGATTTAAAGTAAGATTTAACAAAAATTACTACTAACATAACTACTATTAGAGAAATAAAAGTTAAATGCATAGGGGTTCTTTGAACTCGCTGCAATAAAATCAGAGTCAATGGTCTTAACTCATTAAAAAAAATTATATAACCTATAACAATTGCATTTAAAGCTGTAATTAGTACAGCCCCTGCAGCAATATCTTTAACCACTTTGATCTGAGGATGATATTGACTGCTAATCAAATCACTTAAAGATTCAAGGGCTGTATTAATCATTTCAGCAAAGATAACTAAAGTAATGGCTAAAAATAAGACTACTAGCTCTACTTTAGAAATATTAAATAAAAGACTAGCTAACAAAACAATAATAGCTATCATAAAATGAATCTTCATATTTCGTTCTTGTTTTAAGACTTTAACAATACCGGCTACAGCATAATTAAAACTCTGAATCAGCTTATTTATTAGTCTCATTCTTCTCTAGTTAAACCTAAATCTCCTAAAATTTCTTCTTCTTTTTGACGCATTATTTTTCGTTCTGAATCTTTTTTATGGTTATAATCTAAAAGGTGTAACATACCATGGACAGTTAAAAAACCAACCTCTCGAGCTAAGGAATGATTATATTCCTCTGCTTGTTGCTCTGCAGTCTCTAAAGAGATGATAATATCTCCTAATAAATTTTCATCATCTTGAGGAAAAGATAATACATCAGTCGACTCATCTTTATTCCTAAACTCTTCATTTAATTGCTGAATATACTTATTATCAACAATAGCAATACTTACTTCTTTTTCCTGGCCAGCCTCTAACTCTAGTACTTGATTAACAACTCTATTAATTATATCAACTACCGCTTGGTCTAGTTCATAGTCAAGCTGTGTATCATTAATTAGAACTGCCATTTGATTTCGCTCCCTCCTTAAATTGTTGTTCAATATTATCAGGATATTCAATTCGATTATGAAAAATACCTTTTAGGATATTAACAAATGCAGCACTTATCTTATCTAAATCTTTCAATGTTAAATCCGATTCATCTAATTGTTCACTATTTAGTTTCTTCTTAATTAAGTCATTAACAAATTTCTCTAGTCTATCTGGATTACTCTGGACTGCTACATTAGATCTAACTGCTGCTTCAACCATATCTGATAACATTACCAATGCTGCTTCTTTAGTTTGGGGTTTTGGCCCAGGATATCTAAATTCGCTTTCATCTACATTTTCATATTTATCATCATAAGCTGCCTCTTGATAAAAGTAAGATACTAAACTAGTACCATGATGCTCTTTAATAATATCAATTAGTATCTGTGGTAATTTATATTCTTGGGCCATATCTACTCCATCTTTAACATGAGAAGTAATAATTAAAGTACTTAGATTAGGTGACAACTTATCATGTGGATTCTCATCTCCAATTTGATTTTCAGTAAAGAAGTAAGACCTTTTTATCTTACCTATATCATGATAATAAGCACCTACTCGGGCCAATAAAGAGTCAGCTCCTACTTTATCAGCAGCCGCTTCAGCTAAATTACCTACTATAATACTATGATGATAGGTACCGGGAGCTTCCACTAATAGCCTCTTTAATAATGGGTGGTTAGGATTAGAAAGCTCCAGTAATTTAACTGGAGAAGTAATACCGAAAATATTCTCTACATAAGGCAATAAACCATTTGTGATAACTGCTACTATTACTCCATTTAGTATACCCAAAGGCACTATTTTTAAAAAAGTGACTACTTCAAAAACAGGCTTAGTTAATAAAAAAGCAAAGATAGTAACTGAACTAGCTCCTCCAACAATAAAACCTGCCCTTACTAAATCCGACCTTTGACTGAGTTTAGTAACACTATAAATCCCACTTAAACCACTAACTACTGCTACTACTATATCAGCCATACTCTTGTCACTGACTATTGCTACCAAAAAGGACAAGACAATAGTAAATATAATAGATAAATTACTATCTATCAAGATAGCTATTAGAATCGAAACTGCAGCTATCGGAACAACAAAAGAAGGATAAGTGATAGGTAAATAATTTACAATCTTAGCTAATAATAATATAATAATCGGCAATAGACCTAATAGAGCCAACTTTCCCATATCATCTAATATATAGGAATGATATTGACGAATATAAATAATAGTCATAGCCGAAATAATTAGCACAATTAAAAGATAACCTATAATATTTAAATAATTTATTTTGGGATCTTGTAAACCTAGAATTTCTAATTTTTTCATATCCTCTTCAGTCAGTACTTTACCATGACGAATAATAATCTCACCTTTATGAATTGTTCTCTTAACTGGCTTAACCTGTTCTTTAGCCTTCTCCCTTCTCTTTTGAGTAGCTTCTAAATCAAGAATCAAGTTAGGCTCAATAAACTGTTGGGTAAGTTTCTTAACTAAATCTATATACTGTTTAGACTGATCTAATTTAGCTGCTTCTGTTTCTAATTGTTCTCTGACTTGAGCTAAATAGTCACTCTTAACTCCTCTATTCAAATACTTCTCTAAAAACATCATAATATCTTCTTTTAATTTAGTAAGCCTTTCTGGTTTCAGCTGTAATAAATACATATAATCCTGGTCTGTCAATTTTAATTGGCTTTTCCTCTTAAGTTCATTAACCCTAGTTCCTAACTCTCTTTTTTGCCTCCTAAAGTCTCTAAGAAGGTTGAAGAACTGATTAACTTCTCTTCTAATAGTCGGAGAAACTGTTATATCTTCTTCATAGACTTTAGATACTGAATCTGCAGCTTCTTCTTTTAACTTTTGAGTTCTTTTTTCATCAATATAATTAACTGTTTTAGGAGCCTCAATATCATTTTGAGTGACTTGTCCCACTTTTAAATCGACTTTATCAGGTAAAAAATCAATTGTTACTAATAAGACCAATGCTACAACTACCAGTATACTACCAGCTACCTGTTGAAATTTCTTATTTTGATAAAAATCAAATCTACTTATATCAATTTTTTCTTTAAACTGTGACCACAAATTCATACTATTCACTCCTACTTAATATCTTCATAGGCAGCAATAATCTCCCTGACTAAAGGATGTCTAACTACATCTCGATTAGTTAAATAAACAAAATTAATTCCTACTATCTTCTTTAAAAGTTGTTCTGCCTCTACTAACCCAGAACTCTTTCTTCTTGGTAAGTCAATCTGAGTTATATCACCATTAATTACTGCCTGAGAGTCACGCCCCAATCTTGTTAAAAACATTCTCATCTGTTCTTTAGTAGTATTTTGAGCTTCATCTAGAATTACAAATGAATTCTTTAGTGTTCTTCCTCTCATATAAGCCAAAGGGGCAATCTCTATGACCTTTCTCTCTAATAGTTCATCTACTTTTTTAGTTCCTAATACATCATACAAAGAATCATAAACTGGTCGCAAATAGGGATCTACCTTTTCTTGTAAATCACCTGGTAAAAATCCTAAATTTTCTCCTGCTTCAATAGCTGGTCGAGTTAATATAATTCGCTTTACTTGATCACTCATTAAAGCATTAACTGCCATTACTACTGCTAAAAAAGTCTTTCCAGTTCCGGCCGGGCCAACACCAAATACAATATCATTACCTCGAATAGCATCAATATAAACCTTCTGCCCTAAAGTCTTAGGTCTAATCTTTTGACCAGAACTGGTCACTTGAATTATATCAGAATATATCTCATCTAAAGAAAAACTATCTTCTTTAGCTAATTCAATAGCATATTCTAATTCCTGAGCAGTTAAATCGCCTTTACTCTGTACTATCTGATCTAATTCTTGGAATAGATTTATTACCTGTTCAACGCTATCTTCTTCTCCATTTATCTTGACTAAATTACCTCGTCCAATAATTTCTACTGTAAAATTATCTTCGATCATTTCTAGATTTTGATCTTGGTTACCAAAAATACTCATTGTAGAGTAGTTAGTACTTAATTCTAACTCCTTAGTTATCTGTGCCAAGTATTTCTTCCCTCCTAGTTCCAATTTCTTCTTCAACTTCCACTAAAGCTTTCACTCTAATTAACTTATCTTCATTATCTACCTTAATTAATTTTAATTTACTATTTAATATTATAGCCTTTTTTTCTACCCCTTGCAAGATACGATCAATAGCCTTTTCTTTAGCTACTTGCTTAGCCTCTACTAAACTTCTTTGCTCTTTAAACTCTTTTATCTGAATATATTTTCTTATAACTATTTCTATAGGCAACTGATGATTCCTCCATTGGGGCAGAGATTTTACCTCTTTTTCAACTCTGAAATTAGAATAGGGGGGCTTTTTAGGCCCTGTAAGTATAAACTCTTGTTTATTAATTCGAACTGCTAAACTAGTCTTTATATTATCTGTTGGTTGTTGATAATATCGAGTTAATTTAGCTTCTCCATAACCTTCATACCAGACCTTAGCCTTAACTATTCCTTCTGCTTTAACCTCTTTAGTATCTATCTTAACTCCTTTATCTTCCTCTTCTGTCTCATTTTTAGTTGTCTCACTAACTTGTTTCTTAACTTTTACTTTACTACTAATTAAGGTATCTCCTGTGCTGACTGTCATTCCTTCTTTAACCTGAGGACTTCCTTTTAGTACTATTATCTCACTAATTATTCCTGGCTTGTGAGCTACAATGTCAGCAGGCTCTATTGTTGTATCAATCAATTCCTTTTCTACTACTTCAACTATCAACTTAGTACCCTGAAAATAAACATTGGCCCAAGATACCTGTCGTTTACTTTCTACAATTAACTCAGACAATTTATCAGTAGGAATCTTTGATTTCAAGACACCTGGTCGTATTTTAACCTTTTTAAGAATAGAGTTGATTTCACTCTTATCTAGATTTTCTACCCCTTTTATTTCAATAAATAATACAAAATGTGATAGAGTATAAACAGCCAGTATGATAAATAAAATACCAATAGCTAGAACTCTACGTCTGATTAATTTATTAATCCAAAAAGGCAGGCCTCTTTTTTGATAAATTTCTACTTTACAATCTGTATTTCGAACACTTTTCCTAACTTTTTTAAAATCCTTGACATTAATATTTACATAAATAGTATCATCTATCCGAATAATATTCCATAATTCAATTCCTTGTCGCATCCAATCATTAATTAATTTAGTATACCGTCTACCACTTACTTTAAGTTGTACATAGCCTCTACAGAAATCATATAACTTTTGAAACATAGTATCCTCCTTACAACAAATCAAAGCTTATATCAGTGATTCTACCAGTTATAATAACCCCCTCTTCCTTCATTTGATCAATAACTAAATCTTCACCAGTAATTAATATCTGACCATGATAAACTCTGATTTTAACTGATTCAGGTGTATACTTAATAATTCCTTGATGGTTCTCTACTCTCAAATTTAAATTACCTACAATAGAAATCATAGGTAGATTTAGCAATACGTCTTGAGGAAGGTCGAATAACTCGGCCAGTTTAGCTTTTATTTTTTCCTGCCTCCTCATCTAAACTCCTCCTTAAGTTCTACAGAGAAGATTTTAAATTCTCTGTCTTTAAATATTATGTAAGAAGAAAATTATTAATTACAAAAAAGAAAAAAGCCTGACATCTCTGCCAGACCAACATATCTAATTACTGCAACTTCTTTCTTACTAATTTATTTACTACATTTCCATCAGCTCTACCTTTTACCTTAGGCATAATAGCTCCCATTACTTGGCCCATATCGCTCATATCTTGAGCACCTAAATCAGTAACGGTTTCTTCAACTATATCAACAATCTCTTCTTCACTTAACTGTTCTGGTAAGTATTCCTGTAAAATCTCAATTTCCTGCTTAGCCTCTGCAACTCGATCTTCATCTCCAGCTTTTTCAAATTCAGCTAAAGATTCTTTAGTCTGCTTGACCAACTTAGCTAGAACCTCAATTATTTCATCATCTGATAAATCTTTACGTTCATTAATTTCAGCATCTTTGATCTCAGCTCTAGCCATTCTAATGACAGCTAGTTTCTTCTTCTCCTTACTCTTCATTGCATCTTTCATATCTTCTAATAATTTATCTTGAATAGACATAAAAACTTCCTCCTTAAGATATTTTTACCCTGGTGGCCACTGTAAATTACGACCGCCCAATAAATGATAATGAATATGGAAGACAGTCTGTCCCCCAGCTTGATTGCAGTTGCTGACTACTCTAAATCCATCATGGGCTATTTCCATATCTTCAGCTAATTGATTAGCTACTTGATAAATATGTCCTACTAGCTCATTATCCTCTTCTTCTAAGTCAAGCAGAGTAGAAATATGTTTTTTAGGTACAATTAATATGTGGACAGGGGCTTGAGGATTGATATCTTTAAAGGCAATTACTTCTTCGTCTTCACAAACAATATCACTATCAACTTCACCTGCTACTATCTTACAAAAGAGACAATCATCCATCATTTCACCTCCCCCATTTAAATTGACAATGTAATATATATTAAATAAATATTTTTTAAAACTACATAATTATTTGACTTTTAGATTGATTATAGTATTTATAAGCTTTGGATTTTTAATTGTAAATTCTACATTGCCAATTGTCAATTTGATACAAAATTGATAATCGACTTTATATCATTATTATTAATCTTCTAACTTACCTACTAGCTTTCCTTCTTTTTCCATTAATTTTACCTCAACTAATTCCCCTGCTAATTTATCAGGACCATCAACTAAAACTCGTAAATAATTATCTGTAAAACCAGTTAATAACCCAGTCTGATAGTCACGTTCTTCTTCTAATAAGACTTTCATCTTCTGTCCAGTGAAGTTCTGTTGATAATCATAAGCAAGTTCATCAGCCATCTCTCTCAACTGCTTACTTCGATCTTTCTTAACTTTAGAATGAACCTGATTAGAAAATTCAGCAGCTGGAGTTCCTTCTCGTTTTGAATACTTAAAGACATGAATATCACTAAATTCAAGCTTTTTAACCAACTCATAAGTAATTTCAAAGTCTTCTTGACTAGAACCAGGAAAACCAACAATTACATCTGTAGTAATAGCAATTTTAGGTATTCTATCTCTAATCTTAGCTACCATTTCTTCAAACTCACTACTATCATAAGGTCGATTCATACTTTCTAATATCTTATCTGAACCGCTCTGTAATGGTAAATGTAGATGGCGACATAACTTATCTGATTCAGCAATCAAATCAATTAAATCATTGCTTACTTCTGTTCCTTCAATTGAACTTAATCTAATTCGCTCAATATCTTCAACTAAAATCAACTCTTTAAGTAACTTTTCTAAGCTAAGGTCATCTTTATCCTTACCATATTCTCCTAAATGAATTCCTGTCAAGACAATTTCTTTAAATCCATGCTGGGCCAACTTCTCTGCCTCAGCTAAAACATCTTCTAATTCTCGACTTCGCAATCCACCACGAGCATAAGGAATGATACAATAAGAGCAGAATTGGTCACAACCTTCCTGAATCTTAATTGAAGCTCGAGTACGGCCTTTAAAGTCTTCTAGCTTAATCTCTTCAAAGACCTCTTCTTCTTCAACGGGCTGAACAAAATTAAGTGGCTTATCAGCTTTAGCTGCCTGCTCTACAAACTCAACAATCTTACTTCTACCTGCTGTCCCCACTACTAAGTCAATCTCAGCACTCTCTAGTACCTTCTCTGGTTCTACCTGTGGATAACAGCCTACCACTGCTAGTAAAGCATCTGGATTACGTCGCTTGGCCCGTCTGGTTATCTTACGTGACTTTCTAGCTCCCTGATGGGTTACAGTACAAGTATTTATGATATAAATATCTGCCTCTTCCTCAAAATCAACTATCTCATAATCTTCATCTTCAAATTGGGCCATCATGGCTTCTGTATCATAACGATTGACCTTACAACCTAGTGTATAAAAAGCAACCCGTTTCATAATTAACCTCCTAAATCTCCTATCTCATATTGAGCCAAAGCTACTGCAGTAATTCCTGCTGTCTCTGAACGTAAGATACGAGGGCCAAGGCTAACAGGCTTCATTCCAGCCTCTTTTACCTTGCTAACCTCTTCTGAGCTAAATCCACCTTCAGGGCCAACAAAGATAATTACTCTTTTCGGTTTCTCTTCTTGTAGCATCTCTTTAATTCCTCTTGTATCCTCATCTTCCCAAGGAATTAAAGCTAAATCATAGTCAGCTAGCAAAGAAGAAACATCTGAAGAATCGATTACTTCCTCTACAGTAGGAATTTTAGCTCGTCGTGACTGCTTAGCTGCTGCTAAAGCTACTTTCTGCCACCGATCCTGTCGCTTCTTAGCTTTTTTATCTGTTAACTTAACTACAGTTCTCTTAGTTAAAGCAGGAATAATTCTGTCTACACCTAACTCGGTACATTTTTCTACAATCAAATCCATCTTCTTTTTACGTTTAGGCAGACCATGGACTAAAGTAATCTCTACTTCTGATTCTACTAATTGAGCTAATTCTTCTTTAATTTGGCCCTCTACTACTTCATCAGAACTATGGACTAACTCAACTAAGTATTTATCTCCTTGACCATCAGCTACAGTAATTTCATCACCTGCTCTTAAGCGTAGGGAACGAGTAATATGTCCTACATCAGAACCAGTAATTAAAACTTGATCCCCTCTAATATCATCTGGTGTAACAAAAAAATGATTCACCTTACTCACTCCTAACTAAAACAATTGAAAATTATCAACTATTTTGTCCAACAAGTGTAACCCACTCACCTTGTTGAACTCGCTCTACAACCTTAAAGTTATATTCCTTCAACTTATCCTTTACTTTTTCTTCTTTCTCTACAATAATTCCTGATAACATAAAGTAACTATTATCTTCTATTACTTGGGCCAAATCAGGAATTAAATCTAAGATAATATGTGGCAGTAGATTAGCTATTACTAAATCATAGCCTTTCTCTACCACTTCAACTAAGTCACCTGTTACAAAATCTATCTCTTCTGCTACTACGTTTAAGTTAGCATTCTCTTTTGCTGCTTCAATAGCTACAGGATCAATATCTAAAGCAAAAATATCTTCTGCCCCTAGTTTAGCAGCAGCAATAGATAAAATACCTGTGCCAGTACCAATATCCAATAGACTAGTATCTTGGGTTAGATATTCTTCAAGTAACTGCAAACAACTCTCTGTTGTTTCATGATGTCCTGTCCCAAAGGCTTGACCTGGATCTATCTCGATTATAATATCTTCTGGAGCTGACTGATATTCTTCCCAAGTAGGCTTAATAACAATTCTATCTGTAATCTGTAGTGGTTTAAAATTCTCTTTCCATTTAGAAGACCAGTCTTCTTTAATGACTTCTCTAACTTCTAATTTACCACTACCAACTTCTAAATCATACTCTTCTAAAGTAGAAATATTATTCCTTAACCTTTCTAAATCAATATCTTCTTCAATATAAGCTTTAATCATTATCTCATCTTTACTATCTGTTAAATCTTCTTTAGATATACCTGCTACTTCCTCTTCTTTTAATAAGCTACTAATAGCAGGATAAGCTTGATAAGTTGTACTAATCTCTATCTCTTTCCAAGACATTTATCTCACCTACTTTTAGAATAAATCTTTTATTTTTTGCCAAAAACCTTTATGTTCTGGATTAATCTCTTCTCCACTAATTTCAGAAAACTTCTCTAACATTTCTTTCTGCTCTTGGTCTAATTTCTCTGGAATAACTACCTTAACCTTAATTCTTTGGTCACCACGACCTTTCCGATTAATATAAGGAATTCCTTTATCTTTTAATCTAAAGGAAGTACCAGGTTGAGTACCTTCAGGTATCTTAAATTGGACTTTACCATCTAAAGTCGGTACTTTAATCTCATCTCCTAAAGTAGCTTGCACAAAATTAATTGGCACCTCACAGATAACATCATTGCCTTGGCGTTCAAAGATCTCATGTGACTCAACTTGAACTACAACATATAGGTCACCTGCTGGTCCACCATTTTCACCAGCTTGACCTTCACCTCTAATTCTTAACTTAGAACCATCTTTTACTCCAGCTGGAATATTAACAGATACTTTTCTCTTTCTCTTAACCTTACCTTCACCATTACATTCAGAGCAAGGATCAGTTGCAAATTGACCTGTACCTCCACAACGATCGCAAGTCTTAGACTGTACCATTTGACCAAATGGTGTATTCTGCTTATATTTAATCTCTCCTGCACCATTACATTTAGCACAGGTTTCGACATCCTCAGGTGAAGCAGCCCCTGTACCATCACAGACTTCACACTCTTCAGTTCGAGGAATAGTAATCTCCTTTTCTGCCCCAAAGGCTGCTTCTTCAAAACTGACACTCATTCTATACTTTAAATCGGCTCCTTTACGAGGACCATTTCTGCGTCGACCACGACCACGTCCTCCTTCACCAAAGAAGATATCAAAGATATCATCAAAGCCACCAAAGTTACCACCACCAAAACCTCCGGCTTGACCTTGACCGCCAAAACCAGCATCTTGATTGACTCCTGCATGACCATAACGATCATATCTAGCCTTCTGCTCCTCATCACTTAAAACTTCATAAGCTTCTGTAACTTCTTTGAACTTCTCTTCAGCATCTTCATGATCACTTATATCTGGATGATACTTCTTAGATAATTTACGATAAGCCCGCTTAATCTCTTTCTGACTAGCATCTCGATCAACACCTAGTATATCATAATAATCTTTTTTTGCCATCTTAAGTCACCACCTGTTTTTTTCAATAGTTGATAGTGTACAATTTACAGTTTACAGTTAAAATCAAAACCTATATATCAAAAGATTATTAGATTCTGAATTTACAACTGTCAACCATCAACTGTTAACTGTACACTGATATAAACTACATTACATCTTAACATAAAAAGAGAGCCAAAGCCAACTATTATGGCTTTGACTCCTGTAATTCACTTCCTTATTCAAAATTTACTCGTCATCAACCTCTTCATAATCTACATCTACTACATCATCATCGTCATCTGCTGCTCCATGAGCTCCAGCTCCTTGAGCTCCTGCTCCACCAGCAGCTTGCTGAGCTTGTTGTGCCTGCTGATACATTTGAGTTGTTGCTTCTTGTAACTTACTGCTTACAGTTTCTTTCTTCTCATCAATAGTATCAATATCCACTTCATCTGGATCAATATTATGAATATCAACATCTTCTAGTACTTCTTCTAATTCTTCTTTAGCAGCTTCAATATCACTGATTAATCCACTATCCATCTGTTCGCCAGCTTCTTCAATTGTCTTATCTACCTGACGAACTAAACTATCTGCTTCAGTTACTGTCTCAATAGCTTCTTTCTTCTTCTTATCCTCTTCAGCATGCTCTTCAGCTTCTTGAACCATCTCTTCAATCTCTTCATCAGATAATCCAGTATCAGATTGAATAGTAATCTCTTGTTCTTTTCCAGTTCCTTTATCCTTAGCAGATACATTTACAATACCATCATTGTCAATCTTGAAAGTAACTTCAATCTGTGGTACTCCTCGTGGCGCTGGAGGAATATCAGTCAACTGGAATCGACCTAGTGTTTCATTATCCTTAGCCATCTCTCGTTCACCTTGTAAAACATGGATATCAACAGTTGTCTGATTATCTTCAGCAGTAGAGAAGACTCGACTCTTCTCTGTTGGAATAGTAGTATTTCTCTCAATTAACTTAGTGAAGACTCCACCTAATGTCTCAATACCTAAAGATAATGGAGTAACATCTAATAGTACAACATCATCGACTTCATCATTTAGAATACCACCTTGAATAGCAGCACCAAGTGCTACACATTCATCAGGATTGATTCCTTTATTAGGCTCAATACCTGTCTCTTGCTTAAGTGCTTCCTGAACTGCCGGAATACGAGTAGAACCACCAACTAATAATACTTGGTCAAGATCAGACTTAGATAGACCTGCGTCATCTAAAGCATTCTCAGTTGAATCTATAGTTCTATCAATTAATTCAGATATCATATCTTCGAATTCAGAACGAGACAGGTCAATATCAAGGTGCTTTGGCCCATCTGCAGTCTGAGTAATAAATGGTAAGTTAACATTAGTAGTAGCTACTCCAGATAATTCAATCTTAGCTTCCTCAGCAGCATCTTTTAGTCGTTGTAAAGCCATTCTATCTTCTCTTAAGTCAATACCATGCTTCTTTTCAAACTCATCTGCTAAGTAATTAATAATCTGTTCATCAAAGTCATCTCCACCTAGTTCATTGTCTCCTTTAGTAGAAACTACTTCAAATACTCCGCCACCAAGGTCTAGAATAGAAACATCAAATGTACCTCCACCAAGGTCATAAACTAATACTGTCTGCTCTTGGTCATCATCTAAACCATAAGCTAAAGAAGCAGCAGTCGGTTCATTAATGATTCGTTTAACATCTAAACCAGCAATCTTACCAGCATCTTTAGTAGCTTGCCGCTGAGCATCAGTAAAGTAAGCTGGAACTGTAATAACAGCTTCTTCTACATCTTCTCCTAGATAATCTTCAGCATAACTTTTAATCTCCTGCAAGATCATTGCAGAAACTTCCTGTGGCTTTCTATCTTCACCATCTAATTCAACAGTATAATTCCTATCTCCCATATGTCGTTTAATAGATTGTACTGTCTCCTCAGGATTCTTGATTGCCTGTCGTTTAGCAGGCTCTCCTACTAGTCTCTCTCCATTATCATTATAAGCTACTACAGAAGGAGTAGTTCTACCTCCCTGTCTATTTGGAATAACAGTTGGCTCTCCACCTTCCATTACTGCTACGCAAGAATTTGTTGTACCTAAATCAATACCAATAATTTTACCCATTATGTATTCTCCTCCTTATTATTAATTTATAATTGATGATTAACAATTAACTCCAAGTAATAATTCTAAATATATTTTAGCCATTAATCTTATATTATAAATTGTACCTTGTTCTCTATTCTGCTATTTTAACCATTGCTGGTCTAATTACTACATCATCTAACTTATAGCCTTTCTGCAGCTCTTCAGTAATAATACCAGAATCATATTCATCACTTGGTTCATTCATTACTGCTTCATGTAAATTAGGATCAAATTCCTCTCCTACAGTTTCAATAACCTCTACATCATTTTTATCTAGTAGATTAACCACCTGACGATGGATCATTTCAACTCCCTCTAGTACATCATTTACTTCTTTACTATCTTGAGAAGTAGCTAGAGCTCGTTCAAAATTATCGATAATCGGTAACATATCAGCTACAAAATCTTTAGTAGTCCGGGTAGTCAGTCGTTTCTTTTCCTTGGCTACCCTTTTTTTATAATTAGAAAAGTCAGCTTGTAACCTCTGAAGACGATTAATATACTTTTCTTTCTCTTCTTTTTCAGTAACTAACTCTTCTTCCATCTTTCCTAGTTGTTTCTCAATTTCTTGAGCTTTATTTAACCTATCTTTAAGTTGACTAAGTTTATCCTTAACTAAGTCTGAATCTGCTAACTTATCCTTTAGCTCATCAACTTCCTCTTCTAACTGGATTAAATCACTATCACACTCCAGTTCAGTAAAATCTTCTGTATCTTCCTCTACTTCAAGCTCTTGATCTGTAGTATCTTCTTCTGCCATAACCAATCATCACCTGCTTCCTACTATTAAAATATTTATGTATTTGAGACCAAGCTCTAGCTCAGTCTCAATCTATTAATCATCTTGGTTAGCTAAATATTTACTTAAGATGTTAGACATAAACTTGACTGTACCAACCACTCGAGAATAATTCATCCGAGTTGGCCCTAACACACCAAGTTTACCAACTGGTCGACCATTAAAGTGATAAGTAGCAATTACTATACTACAATCTTTAATTTCTTCACATTCATTCTCATTACCTATTAAAATTTCTAAACCAGTTTTAGATTGAGAATCACCTAAAATATTCTTTAAAACTGACTCATGCTCTAGAACCTGTAGTACATTCTTTACTTTATCTATATCACTAAATTCAGGTTGATCTAAAATATAAGTTGTTCCACCTAAATATATTTTACCAGCTGAAGAAAGATTATTCCTAAAATTAGTTGTCTTTAAAAACTTTAACTCTCGAGTAGTTAAACTTAAACGTCTAACTAATTCCTGATTTAACTTTGCTAATAATTTGTTATCTATCTTATATAATGGTAAACCGTGTAACCGCTGATTTAAAAATCTAGAGACATCTTCTAATTGATTCTGACTGAGGGTCGATGGGACCTCTACTATTTTATCTTTAACTATTCCAGTATCTGTCACTAGTACAATTAGTAATTTTTTGTCTGCTATTGGAACCAGTTTTAAATATTGCAATACACTCTCCTGAACTTTAGGACTAGAGGCTAATGAGGTATATTGAGTCAAATCAGATAACAACTGTGAAGTCTCCTCAATCAAACCTTGAATCTCCTGTTCTTTAGACTTGTATTTCTGTCTAATTGATTCAGCTTTAGCAGAAGATAACTTGTCTAAGTCCATTAAAGTATCAACATAGAATCTATATCCTTTATCCGATGGTATTCTACCTGCTGACCGATGAGGTTGTTCTAAATAACCTACCTCTTCTAAATCAGCCATTTCATTTCTAATGGTAGCAGAACTAACATCAAAATTATATCTTCTTGTCAATTTACGAGAGCCTACTGGTTCAGCTGTTGTAATGTATTCTTTAATAATTGCTTTTAAAATCTTCTTTTTTCGCTCTGTAATTTCCACCTAGTAACCACCACCCCTCTGTATTAGCACTCGTTAGCTTCGGGTGCTAATAACTTGCTATAATAAAAATATCATTTACCTTTTAATTTGTCAAATAAAATTTAAAACTATAAGTTCAAATTTAAGTCAACAGAAATTCAGATATAACTTGATTGGCCATTAACATACCTGAGGTGGTTAAAGACAAGCTTGTATTATCAATAGAAATTAAACCTGTCTCTTTGAGTCGACTAATTTTTTCTTTATATAGATCAAAAACAGATAGATTATATCTAGCCTTAAAGTTTGCTAATAAAATACCTTCAGTAAGACGTAACCCCATCATCATTCTTTCTTCTATCTGCTCCTCTAAAACCAACTCTTGATAATTAGCTACTGGTAACTGTCCTTCTTTAATCTGCTGACAATACTTTTTAATAGAATTATAATTATATCCTCTACCTTCTCCATCATAAAAGTGGGCTCCTGGACCAACTGCCAGATATGGCTGGTATAACCAATATCTTTTATTATGAAAACACTTTTTATTATCTTGAGCAAAATTAGAAATTTCATACTGTTGATATCCATGATTTTCTAATTTTTCTTTTGTTAACTGATACATCTCTAAATCCAGTTCTTCACTAACTGGTTCTAACTTACCTTCTTGTAACCACTGATAGTATAGTGTTCCTTCTTCAAACTTAAGATTATAAGTCGATAGATGATCAGGATTTAATTGACAGACTAAATCCAAAGTAGTCTTCCAATCTCTTAAACTCTGTCCTGGTAGGGCAAATATTAAATCTAAGTTAATATTATCAAAACCTACTTCACGAGCTAAATAATAATTATCAATGGCCTGTTGAACAGTATGAATTCGTCCTAACTGTTCTAAAAAGTAGTCATTAAAAGACTGTACTCCAAAGCTTAAACGATTGACTCCTGCCCTCTTTAAAGTGATCAATTTTTCTCTATCTAAGCTACCAGGATTAGCTTCAACTGTCAGCTCTAAATTATCACTACATGATAATTCCTGCTGGCACTTAGTAATGATCTTAGCTAAAGTAGAACCTGATAATACTGTAGGGGTACCTCCACCAATAAAAATAGTCTCAACCTTAGGACTGTATTTATCAGCTAGTAGTTCTATTTCCCTTTCTAAAGCCTGTGCAAATTCTGTTATTAGATTATTATTCTTGATAGAAACTGAATTAAAATCACAATAATGGCACTTCTCTATACAGAAAGGAATATGAATATATAATCCATAGTCAGTCATAAATTATCACCCTTGCATCAATAGTTGATATAAAGTGGCATTTTGCCACTTTATATCAGTTGACAGTTGACAATTGACAGTTGAAAGCTCTAAATTAAAAATCTATAAAACTTGATATATAAGAGATTATAGAGATTTTGATTTTAACTGTAAACCGTACACTGTACACTGTCAACTATTGATATAAAGCTATGCTTTATATCAATTACTCCTCATCAATTGTCAAGACAGCCATAAATGCTTCCTGAGGAATATCTACACTACCAACCTGTTTCATCCGTTTCTTACCTTCTTTTTGTTGTTTAAGCAACTTCTTCTTTCGAGAGACATCTCCACCATAACATTTCTGCAAGACATCTTTTCTTTTAGCTTTAACTGTTTCACGAGCAATTACATCATTACCAATAGCAGCCTGAATAGGCACTTCAAACATCTGTTCTGGAATATACTCTTTCAACTTCTTAGCCAACTGTCGTCCTATGCGATAAGCAAAATCACGATGAACAATACAAGATAGAGCATCAACTGAATCTTTATTAACTAAAATATTTAACTTGACTAAATCTGCTTCTTGATAGCCAGCAAATTCATAGTCAAAAGTTGCATAACCTCGTGTTTTAGATTTTAACTTATCAAAGAAATCTAAGACGATCTCACTTAATGGAAGATCATAAGTTAATCTTACTCTGATCTCATCTAGATACTCCATATTCTTAAATTCGCCTCGTTTTTCTTGAGCCAACTCCATAGCTGCTCCAACATACTCATCAGGTAACATAATAGTAGCTTCCACTACTGGCTCTTCCATCTTTTCGATATGATGTTTCTCTGGCATTCGGGCTGGATTCTCAACCTCTACTACCTGACCATCAGTCTTATGAATCTTATAGATTACACTAGGAGCAGTAGTTATTAGATCAATATCAAATTCCCTTTCTAGACGTTCCTGAATAATCTCCATATGCAATAGACCTAAAAAACCACAACGGTAACCAAAGCCTAAAGCTTCAGATGTTTCAGCCTCAAAAGTTAATGCTGCATCATTTAACTGTAATTTTTCTAATGCATCTCGCAGTAGCTCATAATCACTATTATCAACTGGATATAGACCACAGAAGACCATTGGCTTAGCCGGCTTATATCCTGGTAGCCGCTCTGAAACAGGATTCTCTGCATTAGTAATTGTATCTCCTACCTGAGCATCCTTAACATCTTTAATACTGGCTGCTACATAACCAACTTCACCAGCTGAAATCTGATCTGTTTCTGTCATTTCTGGACTAAATGTACCTACTTCATCTACTTCGAAAGTCTTATCAGTAGCCATCATCTCAATCTCCATACCTGGCTTAATAGTTCCATCCATTACTCGATAATAAGAAATAACTCCTCGATAAGAGTCATACATTGAATCAAAAATTAAAGCCTTTAGCGGCTTGTCCTCTTGACCATTAGGTGCTGGAACTCTCTTTACAATTGCTTCTAATACATCTTCAACTCCTGTTCCTTCTTTAGCACTAGTTAAAATAGCCTCGTCAGGATCAATACCTACCTCTATCAACTCTTCTTTAACTCGATCTGGATCGGCACTTGGTAGATCAATCTTATTAATAACGGGAATAATCTCTAAATCATTCTCTAATGCTAAATAAATATTAGCTAAAGTTTGAGCTTCAATACCTTGAGCTGCATCAATAACTAATAAAGCTCCTTCACAAGCTGCTAAGCTTCGGGAAACCTCATAGGCAAAATCAACGTGACCTGGCGTATCAATTAAATTTAAGACATAGTCTTGACTGTCTTCGGCTTGATAATCCATTCTTACTGCTTGAGCCTTAATAGTAATACCACGTTCCTGCTCTAAATCCATTGTATCTAATAACTGTTCTTGCATCTCTCTTTGTGAAATAGTACCGGTAATCTCTAATAATCTATCAGCTAAAGTGGATTTTCCATGATCAACATGGGCAATAATGGAAAAATTCCTGATATGTTCTTGGTTAATCTGAGTCATCCTCTTCCTCCTTTAAGGGTAAAAGTTTGCTGGTCTAATTATAACACCAGACTCTAGTTTAATCAACCACCTTCCTTAATCAGACTAGCAAGTACATCAGCTAATAGTTGGGCTGACCTTCTAGCTTCAGGAATTGTATTTTTAGCCCCACCAACCTCTAATAATAGAGCATGAGGATGAATATGTTGATTATATCTTCTATTACTAACCAACTCTACTTCTCTTAATAGACCAGGGTACATACTCTCCATTTTACTTCCTAATCGCTTAGCAAATTTTAAATTCTTTTTCCATTCTGGATGAGGCAGTCCATAATTATTATTAGTTACAATAATCATAACTGTAGCTACTTGTTGTCCATTAATCTGGGTTGTAAGTAAATCTCTACCTCCTTTAGCAATTGCATCACGATGAATATCAAATACCATCTCTAAGTTAGGATTGTCTCTTACCATACCTTTAGCTGTATGTAATGAATTTATATAAGACCGAGCATAAGTTGTATCATTAACCCGGGTAGAATGTATCACTGGAATCTGATATTTATTCTTCAATCTATCAGCTAAATAATCTCCAATTTGAACTACATCTCCTCTCTCGCCAGCAGGTGCATGAGCATTATAGCCTTTATTTTCATAATTCTCTGAAGTATGAGTATGATAGATGCCAACTAAGTTTCCTTTTACTCTAGTTGGTTCTAAACTCTCACTCTTATTATCTCTTTTAGGAGCCAATGTATCTTCTGGTTTATTCTTTAATCTATTCTCATCAGACTGAATATTAGATTCTGTCTGCCAAAAATCTAACTTTACTCTATGGTTCTCTTCATTATTATGCCTACCTTCAGCTTTTAATTTATCTTCTACTTCATCTTTCATATTTACTTTGATTTGTGGCTGACTAACTACTGGTTTAGCTGGTCTTTCTTGTTTATCTTTGACCTTAAAAAAAGAAAGTGGCACTCCTGTAATAAACTCACAACTATAATTAACTATATTAGAGACTTTATCTGAATCAGACTCTAACAGTTGATTGTTAACTCGTACAACAGGTAGACCTTCTTGTAGAATGAACTTAGAATGAAAATTATCAAGTTCTATTATTCCCAACCAATAATTAATTACTCTATTAAAAAGATGATTATTGACAAGTAATTGATAGTTTACGTTACTATCAACCATCTTAATTCCTGGTAAAATAAATAAAAAACAAACGATACTTATAAGTAACGTAAAAGCAACTACTTTCTTTAGCATAATACCACTTCCTATATTCAATTAATCCCTTTTTTATATCAAATCCTATAGAAAATTTATGTAATTAAAACTAAACTTATAACCTTACCTACTCTTAAACTCTAAATAAAAAAACTCTAATCTATTAATAGATTAGAGCTAATACAAGTTAAATTATTGCAAATATAATGACACATCTTCTGCTCTAATATCAGGATGTAAAGCTACATTAATTCCCCCAGCTACCACCCGACTAGTATCTCGAATTAACTGATCTACTCCTTTAGGAGCTACAACTAAATCGCCCATAAAAGGCTGTAAAACACTTTTGATTAAATCTTTTTGACTAGTCTGGCGCAATATATCTCTTGCCTGTGGAGGTAAATTTTGATTATTTTCTATCTGTTTAATAGTATCATTGACAATATGAACTGAATTAATTACTGTCGGCATACCCATAGCAACTACTGGTACTCCCATATCATCTTCGGTGATACCTATTCTCTTCTTTCCTAATCCAGACCCAGGATAAATACCAGTATTACTGATCTGAATAGTCGAAGCTAATCTATTACTTTCTTGTGCTGCTAATGCATCCACGGCTACAATCAAGTCAGGATGTACTCTATCAACAACTCCTTTAATGATTTCAGCTGTTTCAATTCCTGTCAAGCCTAATACTCCTGGTGCTAAAGCACAGACTGAACGCATCCCAGCTTGAGATTCTGGAGCAGCTGAATCATACAAATGGCGAGTAACTAATAGATGGTGAACTACCCTTGGCCCTAAAGCATCAGGAGTAGTATTCCAATTACCTAATCCAATTACCAAAATAGTTGGGTCTTGACCTACTCCCATATTAGAAAAATCTATTATATTATTCATCTCTTGGGCCAACACTCCACTTAACTGTTCATGAACCTGACGATTAGTCATTCGTAATGATTCAGACTCTATAGTAATATATTCTCCAGGTGGTTTACCAATATGTTGAGCAGCTTGTTGATTCATAACTTCAATTCTAGTAATAGTAGCATCTTCTAGTGATTCTTCTTCCACTGCTACACCTGGAATTTCTCCACCAGTTCTCTCTACTGCCAGGTCTTTAGCTTCTAAAGCCAAATCAGTTAAGCTAGCCAAATCTTCAAATTCATCTGTCATAACTAACCTCCTTTATCCTTATCTTAGCTCAGTTGGTACAAAAGTATCAATTACTCCAATTGCTAAAGCTGATAATAAAGCTCCCATAATTGTAACATTCATTCCAGCAACTAAATATTGAGTAAAATAAATTACTACTGTCGAAGTAACAAAACCAATCAAACCTCTTGCTTGAGGTGAAATATCTTCTCCTAATACTGCTTCTAACATAAAACCTAAAAAAGCAATTATAACTGCTGCAACTAAAGCATTAGTAAAACCCACTATTTCCATACCAGGTATTAAAATACCAACTCCCAATAGAACAAATGCTGAAACAATAAACCTAACTAATGCTCCTAACCAACCAATCATACCACCAACCCCTTTCATAAAGTAGGTAAAGCGGTTTATCAAAAAATATTCTGTTATTAATTATAATACCATAACTAACTACTCTTATTCATCTTTTCTCTTAAAATAATCTTGCTTTTTTTATAGCAATATGATAGAATTCATATGGTTCAAATGTCAGATAATTTCCTTATATATAATACATATTAACAAAGGAGGTGCAAAATATGCCAACAACTGACTCTGCTGATAAGAGAGCTAGAACTAATAGAAAAAAAGGTGAAATCAATAAAGGCAGAAAATCTAAAATGAAGACTGCTATTAATAATTTTCACGAAGCAGTTGCAGAAGAAGATATTGAGTTAGCTAAAGAAAGATTACAAGAAGCTAAGCAAGTTATCGACAAAGTAGCTAGTAAAGGAACTATTCCTAAAAATAGAGCTGCCCGAAAAAAATCTAAATTAGATAGAAAGTTTAATCAATTAGATTAATAAGACATAAAAAGGTGTTGCCTTAATTGGCAACACCTTTTTATATTTCACTTTGCTTTTAAATAGTTTCCTTTAGATCAATTACTAACAACTCTAATTCAAATTCTTGATCTGCACCTGTTACTAATTTATAATCTGTTTCTGCTAACCTCTCTAAAGCTTCTTCTAATGATGAAACTGAAAAATTACGGCTCTGTTTTAAACACTTTTCAATAGGATAGGGATGTTGATTTAATTCTTTAGCTATCTCTTTTACTGTTAATCCCTGTTGAGATAATAACTTAGTCTGTAACATCAACCTAATCTGTCGAGCAATCATACCTAAAATCTGTTTAGGTTCAGTTCCTTCTTCTAAAATATTATTCAACAACTCTAATGCTAAAGAAGTATTCTGATGACCAATTGCATCAACAAAATCAAAAATGATATTATCTTTAACTAACCAATCTCTACTAATAACTGCTGCTACATCTGATTTAGTAATTGTATTCTTATCTCCTACAAAAGTAATAATTTTCTCTAATTCACTCTGTAAGCGCTGTAAATCATTATTAAAAGCTTCCTCTAACAACTTAATTGCTTTAAATTTAATTTGATATCCTTCCTGTTGAACTCTTTTTTTTATCCATCGATCTAATTTCTTATATTTTAAAGATCTAAATTCTAAAATCTCTCCTATTTTATTTACTTTTTTATATAACTTTAATCTCTTATCTGGTTTTTTATAACTGACAAATAATAAAATAGTTGTCTCAGGAAAATCATCTAATAAGTTATAAAGTAAATTTATATCTTTAACTTGTTTAGTAAATAAGTCATAAGTATGAACAACTACTATCCGCTTATCAGTCATAAATGGTAGTGTTTCGGCGGCATTAACCAGTTGGCCCACTAAATTATTCTCTTGTTTAATAACATTAAGATTAAAATCTCTGAATTCATCATCTACAAAACTAGTAATAAATCTATCCACAAACTTTTCTAACAAATATTCATCTTCACCATAAGCCAAATAGATAGATTCTAAACCATCAACATTCTGTTGCAAAATATCTTCATACTGCATTATTTCACCTCAATTTTTTTACTATTCTTAATTTGGAATCAAATTTAATTGTAACATAAAAACTAGAATTTATGAAAGAAAATTAATTCCAGACAAAACTTGCTAAGTATAAAATAGCACCTAGAACACATAATAGGTAATGCAACAAAGTAATCAAATACACTAATTAATCAAGTAATTAATCTACTAAACAAAGGAGTTGGAAAAAATGTCTACTAGAAATAACAGCAATCGATTATTAAACCCACAAGCTTTACAGGCAATGGACAAATTTAAAGTAGAAGCAGCTCAGGAACTTAATGTCTCTAACGAGTACAAGTCTGGTTACTGGGGTAATATGACTTCTCGCGAGTGTGGTGCTGTTGGTGGACAAATGGTTAAGAAGATGATCCAGGAATATGAACAAAAACTAGCTAATGGTAATCAAGCTACTACTGCTAATACTCAAGAAGACTATAATTTAGCAGCTAAAGCTGGATCTTTTAAACCTCAACAATAAATCAACTACTACAATCCAACATTCAAGGAGGTAATCAATATGTCAGTTAGAAATAATAGTAATCGATTACTAAACCCAATGGCTAAACAGGCACTAGATAAATTCAAAGTAGAAGCAGCACAAGAGCTTAATGTATCTGATGAGTACAAGTCTGGTTACTGGGGTAATATGACTTCTCGTGAGTGTGGTGCTGTTGGTGGACAGATGGTTAAGAAGATGATTCAAGAGTATGAACAGAAACTAGCTAATGGTAATCAAACTACTACTGCTAATACTCAAGAGAACTATAATCTAGCAGCTAAAGCTGGATCTTTTGAACCTCAACAATAAAATATCGAAATAAGCGGTGCTTAAGCACCGCTTATTTAAATTATTATAAAATCCAGAAAGGGGTTTGATGATGAAAAGAATAAAACCTTGGTTAATTTTATCTTTAGTATTAGGATTATTGGTTGGAACTATAGTCTCAGTAGAAGCTCAGAATTATCGTCGACAGAATCAGAATCAAAACCTATTATGTATTGTTAGAGATGGGGATTCCTTATGGAAAATTTCTCAACGTTATGATATGAGCTTAGATGAAATTATTCAAGCTAATCCTCAGTTTGAAGATCCTAACTTGATATATCCTGGAGATAGAATCTATAAAAACAGATGGCAAAGACGGCGAAGACGACAAAGACAACCAGAAAGAGATAGGCAACAACAAAGAGAAAATGTACCTCAACAAAGAGAAGAACCTCAACAAGAAGAAAGACAGCAACAGCCAACTCCAACTGGTCTCAAGGAAATGGAGAAAAAAGTAGTTGAATTAGTAAATCAAGAACGACAGAAACAAGGATTAGAACCTTACCAACACAATCAAAAAGTATCAGAAGTAGCACGAACTAAAGCCCAAGATATGGCAGAAAATAATTACTTTAGCCATACTTCTCCTACCTATGGTTCTCCATTTGAAATGCTAAGCCAATTTAATGTTAGTTACAGAACTGCTGGAGAGAATATTGCTAAGGGCCAAGGTACAGCCCAACAAGTCATGAATAGCTGGATGAACTCTTCAGGTCATCGTCGCAATATCTTAAGTCAAAGATTTACTCAAATTGGTGTTGGATTAGCTAAAGATGAAGATGGAACTCCTTATTGGGTACAGATGTTTATTAAGCCATAGATAGTATAAGTGTGAGTGAGATTTTCTACACTCACACTTTTTAATTTTTATCCAGAAAAGTATTATACTTATATCTCTCACCATCAGTGAATAAAGTAATTGCTCCTTGTTTATCAGTTCTTAATACTTTAATATTTTTATTTTTCAATCTATTAAGCACTACTATATTAGGATGACCATATTTATTCTCACCTACTGAAACAACGGCTACTTGAGGTCTAACATAGTTGAGAAAATTATTTGTACTAGAAGTCTGACTACCATGATGGGCCAACTTCAATAAACTACTGTCTATATTATAACCACTAGCTACTATCCTCTTTTCAGCCTGTCTTTCAATATCTCCTGTCAATAATAGCTTAAACTCTTTATAAACTAACTGTACTACTAAAGAATTATTATTTGCTGCATCATCTTTAAGTAATGGTAAAGTTGGCCCTACTACCTTAAACTGAATAGGATTAATATCTATTTTATCACCAGCAGCTAATTTAAATAATTTTATCTTCTTCTTGTTAATTAACTGCTTTAAATTCTGCTTTAATTTATTATCTTTAACAGTAGGAGGAATGCAGACCTTATTTACTTTAAACTTTTTGATTATAGGCAATACACCTCCTATATGATCTTGATGGAAATGGGAAATCAAGATTAAATCAACTTCTTCTATTCCTTGTGACTCTAAAAAACTAATTATCTTTTGACCACTCTTTCCAGTATCAACTAAAATTTTCTGACCACTAGGTGTCCTAATATAAGCTCCATCAGCTTGTCCTACATCAAAAAAGATAACTTTCAACTGTGGATAATTATTAAAACCTAACTGGATAAGTAATAATAAAATCAAGCCCAAACAGATAATTAATCCTTGGTTCCTATATTTTTTATAATAAGAGACTAATCTAGATCTAATTAATTGTCCAAAGTAGTAAATAACTAAATAATAAACTATTATCCAGCCTAGATTTGGAGTAGCCAAAGAAATAGATATTGCTATGTAATCAGCTAAATATTCTATTACCTGTAAAGTAAATAATAGCAATAAATTAATTCCACTAGCTATTAATTTAGCTAATAATTGATTAATAAAACCAATACTAATAAAGACTATCCCTAACCATAAAATAATACTAATTAACGGAATTAAAAATAGATTAGCAATTAAACTACCTATTGAAATTTGATTGAAGTAGTAAGCCAAGACTGGTAATAAGCCTAACTGGGCGGCTAAAGTAGCAGCTACTATATCTTGTATCCTCGTTGGTAACCAATCTAGATATTCTTCTAAACAAGGAGCCAAGTAGCTGATAGTTACTACAGCCAAAAAAGAAAGTTGAAAACTAATAGTAAATAGACTTCTAGGATTAATTATTAAGATAATAACTCCTACTCCAGCTAAGAGATTATATAGATCAATTCTTCTCTCTAAATACCTGCCTATTAAAACTGATATAATCAATAGAACTGCCCGTAAACTAGGTAATTGACACCCAGTTAATACTAAATAACCAGCTAAGAAAAATATAGTCAGCACCAAAAGTAATCCTTGTGGTAATTTAAGATATTGACCACAGGAATAGATTAAATAGCTAATTAGTCCAATATGAAAACCAGAGATAACTAATAAATGGCTGACACCTAACTTTTTAAATTTATCTTTTACTTGAGTAGATAATTGAGCTTTATCTCCTAACAATAGTGACTGCAATAGGTTATCCTGCGGAGATGAAAAATAGGTTTTTATCCTCTGAATAATTTTTTGACGTAGATTAAATAAAGAGTTAAATAACCAATTAACCTCTTTTCCTACCTTCTTTATTGTTTCAATCTGACCTATAGCATATACCCCTTGCTCTTTTAAATAATTCCGATAAGAAAAACCACCAGGATTACGTTGTCTACTAGGAATCTCTATGTTAGCAGTAACTTTAATTATGTCACCATAATCAAAGTTATCCTTTATTTCCCAGTGATTAAGTAGCATTTGTCTGTCACTAACTTGATCACTATCAGAAAACTTTATATCAGTAACTAGATATCTTATTCTTTCTTTTCTCTCTTCAATGCCAACGACTTTAGCTTTAAACTCTTTTCTTACTCCTAAATACTCTCTTAACCAGTCTTCTTTCCAGTCTAAATTAAGATACTGAAGATATAAGAATCCTAAAGAAAATATTAATATCCAGACCAAAATTTTTGTTTTATCATATCTTTGCTGCCAACTATAAATAGTTATTAAAGATAGTAGACTAATTCCTAGTCTGATCAAGTCAATCATTTTTTGATTTTCAGACAAGTAGTGAGCCACTATTAACCCTAAACTAAGAGCAAGAAATACTTTGACTAAAGGACGACGAACTCTAATAGCTAATCTGCCCTCTTAACTTAGCTAACGTCTTAGTACCTATCCCCGAAACTTTTGTTAACTCATCTAGACTACTAAATCCATTCTGCTGTTGACGATAACTAATAATACTTTCTGCTGTCGCCGGGCCAACTCCACTCAACTGCTGAAGCTCTTTCTTATTAGCTTGATTGATATTTATCTTATCTGAACCTTTCTTTTCAGTCTGACCTTTAGTCGGAATAATGATTTTACTACCATCTCTAACTGGTAAAGCTAGATTGATAGCATTTAAGTCAGCCTGATCAGTTGGCCCGTCTGCCTTCTTAAGCACACGATAAAGTCGAGCACTTTTTTTACATTTATAGACACCGGGATTAGATACTGCCCCTCCAATATGAACAAATATCTTTTCGGTATTATTATCTGACTGACCTGCCTTCATATGAGAATTCTCTTTCTTAAGTTTATTATTATTATTCTGTTTCTTTACTTTAACAGCTTCATCTCCATAACTTTTATCTTTTAAAATTAAAAAACTACTAGTTCCTACAATAAGAATTATTAATACAAGTACTATTGCGTCTTCCTTTTTATCTATCTTAAACATTTACTCACCTCCGTTCTTTAGTTAATTTTCCCAAGGATAATTTTTCTATACTCGATTATTATATTCATTATCGATACAATTCTTTACTTTTTAATAAAAAGTTAATTTAAAATTTTGATGTCAATTTTCTAAAAGTGACGAAATATCTCGATAATATTTAATCTCTCAAAAAATAAAAAAGACCTACACAAAATTGTGCAGGCCTTTCTTTTATTAGTATCTATTGTGCTACTATATTAACTAATTTTTTTGGTACTACAATCTCCTTAATAATCTCTTTACCTTCAATATGACGCTGTACATTATCCTGCTCTTTAATAACTGTCTTAAGCTCTTCCTCTGCAATATCAGCAGCTACCTTTACTTTATCTCGAACCTTACCATTAACCTGAACTACAATCTCAATTTCATCTTTCTTAGTTGCTGCTTCATCAAATTCAGGCCAATCTTGATTATGAATACTCTCCTCATATCCTAATTCAGTCCATAATTCTTCAGTCATATGTGGAGCAAATGGCGCTAATAATAGAACAATATTTTCAATTACTGTCTTTAGTAATTCATAATTTAGATCATCAGCTTCACTTAAGTATTTATAAGCAGCATTGACTAGTTCCATAATAGAACTAATAGCTGTATTTAACTGTCTTCGTTCTGCAACATCTTGAGTTATATCTCTAATTGCTACATGTAGTTGGCGATGTAACTTCTTATCTGTATCGTTATCGATTGCAAAATCAGTTGTTACATCTTTGATATCCTCTATATTTTGAGCTACTAATCTCCAAACTCGATTTAAAAAGCGTTGCGCACCTTCTACTCCTTCGTCACTCCAATCTAAATCTCTTTCAGGTGGAGCAGCAAATAAGATGAAGAGACGAGCCACGTCAGCACCATACTCATCTAAAATTTTCATTGGATCTACAATATTACCTTTGGATTTAGACATTTTGGCCCCATCTAACAAGACCATACCTTGTGTTAACAGACTAGCAAATGGTTCTCTATCTGCAACTAATCCTTGGTCATTTAAAAACTTCATAAAAAATCGAGCATATAATAAGTGTAAAATCGCATGTTCAATACCACCAATATACTGGTCAACATTCATCCAGTAATTAGCTCGTTCTTGGTCAAATACCTTATCAGTTAATTCAGGGCTTGTATAGCGTAAGTAATACCAAGAAGAATCAACGAAAGTATCCATAGTATCAACTTCTCGCTCAGCCTCTTGTCCACATTCAGGGCAAGTTGTCTGGACAAAACCCTCTACATTCCCTAATGGAGATTGGCCTTCACCTGTAAATTCTACATTTGTTGGTAACTCAACAGGTAGATCTTCTTCTGGAACTGGTACTGTACCACAATCACCACAATAAATCATTGGAATTGGAGTACCCCAATATCGCTGACGAGAGATTAACCAGTCACGTAAGCGATAGTTAACATCTTTACTACCAATCTTTTCTTCCTCAAGATATTCTACAATTTTATCAAAGGCTTGATCTACCGTTAGACCATTTAAAAATTCAGAATTAACTACTACTCCATCTTCAGTATAAGCCTCTTCTAATTGATCTGCAGTTAACTCTTTATCTTCTGGTTGAATTACTACTTTAATTGGTAAATCATATTCTTTAGCAAATTCAAAATCACGCTCATCATGAGCTGGAACAGCCATAATTGCTCCTGTACCATAATCCATTAATACATAATTAGCAATCATTACTGGAATTTCTACACCAGTTACTGGATTAATAGCCTTAATTCCTGTATCAATACCTAATTTTTCAGCCTCAGCACCAGTTCTCTCTTCTTCATCCTGATCTTTAACCTCTGCAATAAAGTCTCTAACTTCTGTTTCATTCTCTTGACCAGCTATTAACTCATCTACTAATGGATGCTCAGGTGCTAAAACCATATAAGTTGCGCCATAAATTGTATCTGGACGAGTAGTGAATACCTCTAATTTACTATCACTATCTTTAATTTGAAACTCAATTTGAGCCCCTTCACTCCGACCAATCCAGTTTTCTTGCATTGTCTTAACTCGCTCTGGCCAACCTTCTAATAATTCATGATCACCTAATAATTGATCAGCATATTCAGTAATTTTAAAGAACCACTGCTCTAATTCCTTATCGTTAACTTGACTATCACATCGCTCACATTCCCCATCAATTACCTGTTCATTAGCCAATACAGTCTGACAACTAGGGCACCAATTCACCTCAGCTGTCTCTTTATAAGCCAATCCTTCTTTATATAATTCTAAGAATAGCCATTGAGTCCATTTATAATAATCAGGTTTGCAAGTAGCTACTTCTCGCTCCCAATCATAACTTAAACCTAGCATCTTAAACTGCTGTTTCATATTAGAAATATTATCTTCAGTCCAATCAGCAGGATGAATATCACGCTGAATTGCTGCATTCTCTGCAGGTAATCCAAAAGCATCCCATCCCATAGGATGTAATACATTATAGCCTTGCATCTTCCTGAAACGAGCAAAGACATCTCCTATAGAATAATTTCTTACATGTCCCATATGTAAATTGCCTGATGGGTAAGGGAACATCTCTAATACATAATACTCTTCTTGGTCTTGATTAGCTTCTATCTGATAGATGCCCTCTTCTTCCCATTGGCTCTGCCATTTTCCTTCTACATCTTTAAAGTTATACCTTTCTTCCATCTCTAATCCTCCCTCAAATTTAATATATAGTCTTCTCTGACACTATTAAACAAAAAACCCCCACCCCAAATAATAGGGACGAGAGTTATATTCAAAGCAGTAAATATAACTTTTAATCTATTATACTCTAAGCACTTTCTATTGTCAATTACAAGAAGATGGATTTATAAACCCTCTATAGCTACTTCTTCTGCATCGCCCCATAATTTTTCTAGATTATACAACTCTCTCTCTTCTTTATGAAAAACATGCACTATTACATCAGCATAATCTAATACTACCCAACGATTTTCATCAGTTCCTTCTTTATGAAGAACTTCAATCTCTTCTTCTTGTAAATTATCCTCAATAGAATTAAAAATAGCTCTAACATGAGGCGTTGAAGTACCATTACAGATCACAAAGTAATCTGCTAAAGTGGTAATACCCCTCATATCTAAAACAGCTAACTCTTCAGCATTTTTATCTTTAGCACCTTCTACAATCTTTTTAGCCAATTCATCTGTCTTAATAGTTTCTAATGTCATATAAAATATGACCTCCTATATATATCTATAGTATTTCCTGAATTACTATAATTTATTCTAATCTTCATTAATCTTTCTTTGACCAATAATTACTTCAACCTGTTGCCCCTCTTCTCTATTAATTACTTTAGCATCTAAATAACGGGCCAACTTCTGTAGACTTTTAACCTTACCTACAGGAGCAATGATAATATTCTGATTATAATTAAAATGTTCAGCATTACCAACCTTTTTTATCTGATACCCCTGTTGAACCAATAAATCAGCAAATTGACCAGCTAAGCCTGATGTCCCACTACCATTTAAAATAGATAATTCTATACCTTGATTTCTAAAGTAACTCTTAGTCTTTAATAAAGAATTAACTACCCCTTTAACCCCTTTAGGATTAGGTAACCAATAACTAACTCCTTCAATATATTTAGGACTTCCTGGTAGCATTTCCATTGCTATCTGATCTAAACTGAAATTATCCATCAAATTAGCTAACTTCATCATCTTAGCCAGCTCTAAATCAGTAGCTACATATTTACTAAATTTATTTATCAGTTTTGGAACTTTTAAGATAGTCTTTAAACTTAAAAACTCCTTTAAAGCTGCCTGTAAAAACTTCTGTTGTCGCTTAATTCGACCAATATCTCCTAAAGCATCATGTCTAAACCGAACATAATTAAGAGCCTGCTCTCCTGTCAATCTCTGTTTTCCTGCCTGAAGATCAATATTTAAACCAGCTGCCTGATCTACATAATGCAGATCTTTCTCTACATTAATCTCTACTCCACCTAGAGTATCAACTAAAGCAACAAACCCCTGATAATCAACTTGTAAATAATAGTCTAAAGGAATCTCTAGATACTCTTCTAAAGTCTCTTGCATTAATTTCAAACCACCATAAGAATAGGCAGCATTAATTTTATGATAATCACTATATTTATCTCCAGCAATTTTTACTCTACTATCACGAGGAATAGATAATAAACCTACTAATTTAGAATTTAAATCAATACTGACAACTATAATTGTATCAGTCCGATTCCGACCTTCTAATTTAGCATCTGATCCTAATAATAAGATATTAAATTTATCATCTAACTTAACCTCTGCTTTATCCTTTTTGACTTCTTTAGGAACTGAATCTAACGGAGATGAATTGAGTAACAGATAGCCTCCTACTCCACTGACTATCATTAGCAGAGCCACTAGAACAGTAATTTTTTTCACCATAATTACACCTCTATCTACAAGAGGACATTTCGAGTCTCAATTGTCTGAGGATGAATTATTGCCTCCTGCTTTAAATTATACTTAATAGTATTTTCACAAGCAATTCTTACTGCCTCATCTAATGGTTTATCTTTTACCTTGGCTCTTAATTGATCTATTGCCTGACAATCTCTATTAGGTTCAATATAATCAGCTAAAAAGACTATCTTATCTAAAGACGTCATCTCTGAACTGCCTAAAGTATGTAAACTAATAGCTTGTAGAATTTCTTGATCAGTAATCTTAAATTTCTCACTAGCCAGCTTAGCACCTACTGGAGCATGTAACAAAGCAGGTACCTTTTGGCAAACACTGTCTATCACTATACCAAACTCTTTTGCCTTTTGCAATAGCTCTTTAGTCGACACTCCTTTAGCACAATCATGTAATAGACCAGCCCATTTAGCTTGCTCTATATTGGCCCCATATTTTTTAGCCAACCTAATAGCTGTTTCCTTTACTCCAAGACTATGTTGTAATCTGGAATCACTGATCATCTCCTTTAGCTTAATTATGGTTTCTTCTTCATTCATTATCTTCTACCTCCAGATATAAATCATGCTTGCCAATATAAGCTTCTACTTCTTCAGGTAGCTGATACTTAATTGTTCTTCCAGCTTCAATTCTATGTCGAATATCTGTTGAGGAGATAGCTAAATTAGGAATTTCTAAGATATGAATACTATCTCGATAAGAATCATAAACTTCCTGACCTAATTTAGACAGAGAATAACCAGGTCGACTAGCTGCAATAAATTTAGCCTCTTTTAATAACTCTTCTGGATTTTTCCAAGTAAAAATCTCTAAAATAGCATCTGCACCAGTAATAAAATAAATCTCTGCTTCAGGGTAGATCTCTTTAAAAGCTCTTACTGTGTCTATAGTATAGGATAACCCTGTTCGGTCAATTTCTATCCGTGAAACAGTAAACTTAGGGTTACTCATTGTAGCCAATAAAGCCATTACATATCTATCTTCAGCATCTGTTATTCTTTGTTCAGTCTTATGTGGAGGATTACCAGAAGGAACAAAAATAACTTGGTCCAAATCATATTGATAAGCCGCACACTCTGCTGTCAAAAGATGACCATTATGAATTGGATCAAAAGTCCCTCCCATAATTCCAATTGTTAGCTTATCTTCTGCCATAAATGTCAACTCCCAATTACTAGTTTTTTAGCTTAATTATTATGATATAACAATTATTTGATTCTCTCAAGGTTAAAGTAGTAAGTATTAAATAAAACATTATTGATATAAAGCTATGCTTTATATCAATTAAAATTCAATAGTATAATTGTAAATATATTAGGGCAAAATTCATTTAGGAGGGAATTTAATGGAGCAAGAAAATAAAGAATTTGAAAAAGAAAAATTATCTGAACTAAAAAAACTATATCAACAAGAACCTAAAACTGAATTTATTCCTGATAGATTATATCATTATGTTCGAGAGAATAAAGAAAGTTTAATTAAAGAGGCAATTACTAAAATTAAAAAAGATGGACTTAAAGTAGCCCATCCTAGAGATACAACAAGTATTATAGACGACAAGACACAACGACCTACTGGCATCTACTTTTGGGGCCAACCAATTAAAGAAGAAGTACATATTGAAATAGATGTAGTTGATTTAGAGTTAGATCAGTTATATGCCTTTCCACATCAGATAGCTGACACTATCTTAAAAATTAATCAGGATAATGTTACAAGTAGCTTTTGGTCTCAGCTAAAAAAGATAGCTACTCCTCTACCATTTACAGAATATCAGGGCCAATTTAGGGCTGAATTCATCTATACTTCTGATATCTCACCAGACCTGATTAAGATTAAAAGCAAATCTAAAACTACTTCTTAGTCAACAGATCAGCAGCCTCTTTAATGTTGGCCCTAGCCCCTACTAAAAATACTTGATTTGAACCTTTAATTACAGTATCACCATGAGGTACTAAGAGTTTATCTTGATCTTGGTCAAAGATACCACCAATTAAAACTTGTTGTGGAAAGTCTCTATGCTGAGCAATCTCTGAAATACTCCTACCATGGCTCCATGTCTTTTCAGGAATAGTTAAAATAGAAACTTCAGCCTTTCCTCCTCCTAGCGAAACAACCTTACGAATATCTGGCTGCTCAATATCTAACACAAACTCATCTACCATCATATCGACGACTCCAGCAATAGTTGTAGCTCCAGCCAATTGATAAGCACTTTTATATTCAGGATCTCGCATTCGAACCATAATCTTTTCTATGCCAAAGTTTTTAGCTAATAAAGAGAATGATAAATTATCAGCATCATTTCTCATTACTCCTACAACAATATCTGCCTGTTCAATCCCTGCTTCTTTTAAAATATTGATATTAGTAGCATTACCCTGAATACTAACTGCTCCATATTCAGAATAAATCCTTTCACATACTTCTTGATCTAGATCAATCACTACTACATCATGTTTTTCTACTAATTTTTTAGTTAGATTACGTCCTACAACGCCACCACCAGCAATTAAAATATACACTTTATCCCCTCCAAGCTTTCTTACTAAAGATAACAAAAAGTGGTAAAATCTCTAATCGACCAGCTAACATTCCAATAATATAAGTAATCTTAATTCCAGCTGATAGACTCTGCATCTTCTCTACACTGAAATAAAATGGACCAATATTCCCTACTGCCGAGAAGATACCAGAAAATGCATTCCAAGCCGGTAGATCAGAATATATAGCAGTAATCCCTCCACCGATAATAATAAATAACAACCATCCAAAGACTATAGCAACTACTCTAAAAATCTCAGCATCTGGAATAATACTCCCATCTACTACCACTGGTAAGATAGCCCGCTTTGGATAATAGATCTTCTTAACCTCACGCTTAAGTAACTTATGTAAAATAGCAATTCTAATCAACTTAATACCACCAGCAGTGGAACCAACACAGCCTCCAACCAACATTAATAATAAGAATAACTGCTTAGCTAAAGCTGGAAAGAAGGGATCCATAATACTCTTAGTTCCATAACCAGTGGTAGTTAAGATAGAAACTACTTGAAATAGAGTCTGTCTAACTGCTGTCTCTAGTCCCAACCAATTAAATGGAACAGACAAATAATGATCAACTAATATTAGCCCTGTTACTCCACTAATAGTAGCCCAGAAATATTTCATCTCTATCTTATCCCATAACGCTTTGATATTTCCTGTTAATATATTATAATGAACTAAGAAATTAATTCCACCTAAAGCCATAAAGATAGTAATTACATACTCAATTAACTTATAATGCTGATATCCAGCTTTCTGAAAGTAGGCAATGCTACTATCATAATTAGAAAAGCCACCAGTTGATAGAGTAGTAAAAGAATGAGTTATAGCATCAAAGAAAGAAAGTCCTAACAATTTTAATAGTATCATCTCTAATATAGTAAATCCAGCATAGACTCCCCATAAGATCTTGATTGTCTTAAAGACATTAGGTACAGGCCTACTCTGATTGATCTTATGGCTCTCAGCAGTAAATAACTGAAATAAACCTGACTGTCCTCGAAATGTAATTACTAAAAAGAAGGTTAAAAAACCTAATCCTCCTAACCACTGAATCAAACAACGCCAGAATTGAATTGACTTAGGTAAGTTATTTAACCCAGTAAAGACAGTAATTCCTGTAGTAGTAAAGCCACTGACTGTCTCAAATAGAGTATCTAAATAAGAATAATCTAACTCTAGATAAAAAGGTAATGCTCCTACTAGCGAGATAACTATCCATCCTAAGGTACAGACTAGCATACCAACTGTAATTGTAATCTTCTCTTCTCTTGCCTTTAAGTGAGGAATAAAACCTAATACCAAAGCTAATACAGCTGGAATAAGAAAGATGTGAACTAGTCCTTCTTGATATAATAGACTAACCATAGCTGGTAATAAAAGCATGCCCCCTAATACAATTAACAGTGAACCTAATAAACTACTTATCGTTGCTAACTTTTGATTAAACACTTATCATCTCCTCCTTAGATTTTGAAAATTTTAGTCTACGGTTTACAGTTTACAATTTACAGTTAAAACCATAAAACTATTCATCAATTCAATTAAATGAAACAAAAAAGAGGCAAGATTGCCTCTTTTAATATATAATACTATAATTTTTATTTAATGAGAAAATATAGTAGATAAAATTTAATTTCTCTACTCAGTTAATAGCTCATCTACTTCTTGCTCATTAAAAGAATAATCTTGACCACAGAAATGGCAATTAATCTCCACTGCTCCTTCTTCTTCTAATATTTCTTCTAGTTCACCTTCACCTAAACTTACTAACAGATCTTTAGTCTTTTCTCGATTACACTTACACTTAAATTCAACATCTTTTTCAGCTAATACTCTAAATTCAAAACCATCTAATAACTTCTTTAATAACTCCTCTGGGCTTAGTCCTTCCGCAATTAATCTACTAATTGAATTAATTTCTGCTAGATTAGCTTCTAATTTATCAATTGTATCTTCACTAGCATCTGGCATTAGCTGAATAATAAATCCTCCTGCCGCTTTAACAGATAAGTCAGTATCAACTAAGACTCCTAGTCCTACTGAAGAAGGCGTCTGTTCTGACTTAGTAAAATAGTAAGTTAAGTCATCACCAATCTCACCTGAAATCAATGGCACACTGCCTTGATAAGGATCTTTTAAACCCATCTTCTTAGTAACTTGAAGTTGGCCCTTACCAATAGCTTCTGCTACATCTAACTTTCCTTGGTTATTTGTCATTAATTCAATTTGAGGATTGGCTACATAACCTGTTACCTCACCATATTGATTACCTTCAACGACTATCTTTCCTAATGGACCATCACCTATAACTCTTAAAGCTATCTTATCACCAGATTTAACCATTGACCCCATCAATAACCCAGCTGTCAATGTCCGACCTAATGCTGCTGTAGCTACAGGAGTGGTTTGATGAGACTCTTGTGCTGCACTAACTACTTCAGTTGATCTTACTGCTAAAGCTCTAATCTCTTTATTAGTTGTTATAGCTCGTACTAAATAATCATTCACTAGTATCACCTCTTAGTGCTTTTAGTTCTTCAACAATCTGATAGTTATTTCCTATTACGCCACCTAATTCAATCTTAGGTTTAAGGTGTCCATGAAAATCACTACCTGCTGTAGCTAATAAATCTTTCTCATTTGCTAATTGCAAGAAACCGTCTATTTCGTCCTCATTATGATAAGTACTATAAGCCTCTATACCCTGTAATCCTGCCTCTATTAAATCATCAATTACATCTTTATCGTGGTAACTTAAAGTAGAACCTGGATGCGCTAAGATAGCCACACCACCTAACTCCCTAATTAATTTAATTGCATCTTTAGCAGTAGGTTTCCAACAAGGAACATAAGCTTTGGCCCCTGCTCTAAAATAATCCAAATAAAAGTTGAAATAAGGTTGATCGCTCTTATCTCCTGTTAAGTAAGTCTGTAATTCTTCATTATCTTGGTTCTCAGGCTTATTTAATAGTACTTCAGCAATAAATCCACCTAATGGTCTATCATTATCTGATTGCTCTAATACTTCCTCTGCTGTAATCTCAAATCCTAACTCCTGCAGTCTTTCAATTCGTTTAAAAAATTGTTCCTTTTTAGCTTCTTCCATACCTTTTAGCATTTCATCAATCTTAGAAGATTGCCAATTAAAATAATAACCTAAAATATGTAATATATTATCTCCATACCTTGTATCAAATTCAACACCAGGAATTACTTCTAATTCATCATCTACCGTTAACTCTAGAGTTTCACCTACTCCCTCTGTTAAATTATGATCTGTAATAGCTATTGCAGCTAAATCATTATCTTTAGCCTTTGTGATTATTTCTTCTGGTGTAAAATCAGCATCATCACTATAATTAGTATGAATATGTAAATCTATCTCTCTCATCAGTTACCTCCTTCTACCTCATCATATATTTAATTAATTAATTTTAAGTTAATTGAACTATCTTCTTCAAAATAATAATCTATATAAATTCTATCATCCTTTATTATAATATCAAACAAAACTTATTTTCAATATATATTCTCAATAATTAATCTATTAGTTTCTATGTAGATACTTAATTAGTAATTATACAACTTGTTGTATTATTTTGACACCAAATCAATACTCTGCTATAATTATCCTTATAACGAATTATCAAGCGTAAGGAGTGTAAAAAATGAGATTAATTAGCGTAGAGAATATCAAACCAGATATGGAGTTAGCTAAACCAATCTATCATAAGGATAGAGTTTTACTAAATACCCATTGTACTAATTTATCTAGGTATAAAAACAAATTACTAGAATTAGGAATTAACCATATTTATATTACTGATGATAAATCAGAAGGAATAGAAGTTACTGACGTAATTGATAAAAAAACAAGAAGAAAGAGTAAAAAGATAATCAAAGAATCATTTCAAAATATTACTAATAATAAAAAGATCAAAGTTGATAAAATAAGTAATGTTACTAAAGAAATAGTTGAAGATATCACTCATCAAGACAATATTTTAGTTAACCTAATAGATATCAAAAGTACAGATTCTTATACTTTTGAACATTCAGTTAATGTAGCAGTCTTATCCTTATTATTAGGCCGAGAATTAAATTATACTCGCCAACAATTAATTAAATTAGGTATAGGTGCTTTATTACATGACATTGGTAAAGTAGCTATTCCAGAAAAAATAATAAAGAAACCTGCTCAACTAACAGATGAAGAATACGAAATAATTAAAAAACACCCTTCTCTAGGCTATGAAAATATAAAAGGGTATTATAATATTAGTCCTTTATCTAGAACAGTGATTCTGTCTCATCATGAAAAAGTAGATGGAACCGGTTACCCAAAAGGGTTCTCTCAAGACAATATCCATGAGTTTGGTAGATTAGTTGCTATTACAGATGTTTTTGATGCTTTAACTAGTGATCGCTGTTATAGAGATCGGTGGCCAATCAATAAAGCAGTCAACTTCTTAATTTCTAAAGCTGGAGAAGAATTTGACTCAGAACTAATTAATAAGTTTGTCAAAACAATTGCCATTTATCCTAATGGTAGTTCAGTAAAATTAAGTACAGGTGAAAAAGCAATTGTGGAAAGACAGAATAGAGATATTCCTACTAGACCAGTAGTCAGAATTATTACAGATGAAACTGGAGAGGAGTTAGAAGGTTATAAAAAAATCAATTTAAAGGATGAGCTTGATATAGTTATTGTTGATGAAGAAGAGTAAAAACTATCTGTTATGACTATCAAAGGGCGAACACAAGTTCGCCTATTATCAACTTTTTTAAAGTTCTGTTAAATCAATTATTTCCTTCTGTAAAGCCTTAATAATTGCCTCCCGTGTACAACAAGCATCTAAATAATCAAATATTTTCTTTTTATGATATTTAATGGTGCTTATACTGCATGATATCTTTCGAGCTACTTCTTGTTCCGTTAATCCTTGAGCTAAAAACTTTAAGACTTTTATCTGCTTATTAGCTACTTTTCTTTTAGAGTTCTCCTGTTGCAAGGAAACTACCTTCTTATGTGATTCTAGATCTTTAATAATATTATCTCTTAACAATAAAGCAATTCCCATTAGTTCTTTCTTTAACTCAAATCTTATCGTCGATACATCTAAATAACCAATTATATCTCTATTTAAATATAATGGAAGAGCAAAACAATACCAATCCTGCAAAAAATCGCAATAGTGATGTTCTGGAGCTAAGTAAATCTGTTCCTTTAAATCCATAGCCAATGAAATAGCATTAGTTCCACTACTCTCTTCTGAAAAACTTACTCCTTTATTTATAGAGTTTGCAACCAATTGTTGAATATTTTTACCTGTCACTACCTTTAATAAGATCCCATTGAAATCAGTTAATAAGAAAAGATAATCATCATCAATAAATTTTGCCACTTTTTTAATATTATCATCAAAAGCTGAAATCAATAGCTTATTTTCTTTTAATCTATCTTTTAGTCTGCTTTTAGCTAATCTAATTTTAGGCTTAGTAATATCAGTAGGTAAATTTTCTCTACTACATCTTCCTAATGAAAGTAAAACTTTTTCTTTAACCTTGATATCTTTCACAACTATAATCTCCTCTCAAAATAATAATTACTAATAATTTAATTAGATAAGCCCTCTGAATTTCCTGCCTGTTTTAATTAATTATTGTAATTAATGGATTATATAGAATTAAATCGAAACAAATTACAAATAAAAAAGTGGCCTAATAGTAGGCCACTTAGATACCACACTTATCACACTCTGAACATTTTTTTAATAATACTTTAAAACAACGAGGACATCTAATCTTATTAAAATCTTTAACTTCATAACCACATTGAGAGCAGATTCTAATCTGTTTATCAGTATTACACTTCATTCTATCACCTTCAAGTTAGATGATTTGTGCTACAATACCACCTACAGTAAAGGCAGTAATCCAACTACCAAACCAGATTGCTACAGATTCCTTCCAATTTCTTTCCTTGATCATAATCATCATTGCAGCAATACATGGCACAAATAAAGTAATAGTAATTAAAGAAACTGTCGTTTGAGCTGCTGTCATACTTAAACCAGTTAAACCAGCTGCTCCAAAGTCACGCCTTACAATTCCCATGATGAAAGCTGTAGCTGCTTGTTTAGGTAGCTGTAACCACCCAACAGTAATTGGAGCTACTGCATCTTGAATAGCTATTAACCAACCAAAATACTGCATTACAGTAATAACCACTGATCCCAGTACAAAAACCGATCCTGCTTCTTTAATAAAGGATTTAGACTTGATATAAGTCTTCTGTAATACATTACTCATTTTAGGCATTCTAAGCGGTGGTAGGTCAATCAATAAGTCAGTTGATTCACCAGGCATTACTTTATTTAAGAAAGTACCTGCTAAAACATAAACAGCCGCAATAGTACCTACATAAATCATAAAGTATTTAGCACCTAAAGGTGCAATTAACCCTGTAATTACCCCTAATTGAGCAGAACAAGGAATTGCTAATCCTAATAAGAAGATAGCAATAATCCTTTCTCGTTTAGAACCTAATAATCGAGTTGTAATTGTAGCCATTGTTACACAACCAAAACCAAGTAACATTGGAATAATTGCTCGACCATTCATTCCTAAAGCTGTTAGGATACGATCAACTAAGGCAGCAATCCGTGGTAAATAACCCGAATCTTCTAATACAGCCAAGAAGAAATAAAATCCTATAACTAATGGTAGCAATAATCCAAAGGTATATGTAACTGCCATAGTTAAAACGCCAAATTCTCCAATTAATAATTGGCCTACTAAAGATGATTTAGAGATTAAATTACCAATAATATCTTTAATAAATGGTTCATAAGTACCAGCAAATAAATGTCCTTCAGTAAAATCAACAATTGTTTGGGCCACAAAAACTCCAATGAATTTATATAACAGATATAAGACACCAAATAACATCGGAATTCCAGTCAAAGGTCGAACCATCCATCTACCTAATTTGGTTTTAAAGTTGGCCCCTTCACTCTTTTGCTCAACTACTTGCTCAACTACTTGATTGACTCTTTCTCTTCGATTTCGATAGATCTCTTCCTGATAATCTAAAGGCTCTACATTGTTTTTTTGAGCAACACTAGAATCACCTTCTAAAACTAATAATGATTCTGGTCGATTACCTACTTCCTCTTGAGTAGCTGCTAGTTCTGATTCTAGATTTAAGCTACTGTTTCCAACTTTAGCTTGATCAACAGCCTTTTTTACTTCAGCTAGCCCTTTTCCTTGAGGAGCTACTGTTGGAATAACTGGTACCCCTAAACTTTGACTTAAACTATCAATATCAATATCAAGACCTTGGTTATCTGCTTCATCCATCATATTTAAAGCTACAACTACTGGAATACCCATATCAATAATCTGTTGAGTTAAGAATAGGTCACGTTCTAAATGAACAGCATCAACAATATTAACTACTACATCAGCTGATGCAATTACATCTCGAGCTACCCTTTCTTCATCATTAAAAGAAGATACTCCGTAAACACCTGGTGTATCAAGTACAACATCATCTCCATACTTACCTGAGCTAATATCTAAAGTCGTGCCAGGATAATTTGATACGTCAACATAAACACCAGTAAAATCATTAAAGAAAATAGACTTACCTACATTAGGGTTACCAGCTAATACTATCTTATCAGCATCTGCTGGAATATCTATCTGATGACTAATATCGCAACAATCCATTTTTCAATTCCTCCTTAATCTATTATGCAACCTCAATCTTCTCGGCCAATTTTCTTCCAATAGCAATCTCTTGTAAGTTACGTTTTAAAATTACTGGCCCACCTGGTATTTTTTCAGCGCAGGCTACCTCTGCTCCTTCTGAAATTCCAAAGCGTAGTGTCTGAGCTCTAACATCTCTATCAGGAATAGAAGTAATTTGAAACTGTTCCCCTCGCTTTACCTCTGCTAAAGTCATATTTATCTCCTCCTTGCAATTGATATTCTTTATCATTAATATCCAAAAATAAAAACCATTCTCATTTTACTCAAATATATTATAATATATTCAACTAAAAAAGTCAATATAATAAAAAACTACTAGAATTATGTAGCAGTTTTTCATTAATATATCATATTCAAAAAAATAAAAAGCCCTTGGGAATTAATTCCCAAGGGCTTTTTACTAAATTACTCTTCAATTGCTTCAGTTGGGCAAGAGCTAGCACAAGCTCCACAATCAATACAAGCATCAGAAATTTCGTATTTAGAATCTCCTTCAGAAATTGCATCAACTGGACAAGTACCTGCACAAACACCACAAGAAACACAAGCATCAGTAATTGTATAAGCCATTTCTTTCACCTCATTTAATAATATTTTAATAGTATTATGTAAGTCATTTTTTCACTATTTATATAGTAGCATATTTTTTTCTAAGTATCAATTATATCTTAAAAATATGAATGAAAACCATAATCATTTATCAGATTGAAATTAGAAATGGCTTATATATTAAGCTATATTACTGACATTCATCACAGTAACCATAAAACTTAATTTTATGTTCTGTTACTTGAAATTTATATTTCTTATACAAATGAGATTCAATCTTCTCTAACATTTCCTCACTGAACTCAGTTATCTTATCACATTCAACACAAATTAGATGATGGTGGATATTTTTACCTTTTAATTCATAACGTCGGCAATTAGTATCAAAGTCTAACTCTTTAATTACTCCTGAATTGGAGAAAACCTCTAAAGTACGATAAACTGTTGATAATCCAATAGATGGATTTTTATTCTTTATATTATTATAAATTTCTTCTGCGCTAAGATGTTTCTCTTGATTACTTAAAAATACTTGTAAAATTAACTTCCGCTGAAAAGTTAACTGATAATTATTTGCTGCTAATATCTTTTTTAGATTCTTAAAATTTATTTCCATAATTAATCACTCTTCTTATAGACTTTATATTTCCTTGGCCCACTTATTAATTTCTTTTATAGCCTCTGAAGTTATATCTCCATCCCACTTAAATCCTTCAGTAACAATATTTACACCTAATTCTTCTAACTGCTCTTCTAAAGTATCTACTGCTTGACAGAACATTTCACCATAAGAAGTATCTCCTGGGCCAAAAACCGCTCCTTCTTTATCAGATAAATCAATATCTGCTTTAGATAAAGATTCACTAAAAGAAAGGAAATCATCTTGTAACTCTCCAGCTCCCCATGTAGATGAACCAAATACTACTAGATCATAATCCTCTAACTCTTCAACTTCTATATTAGATACATTTTCATTAACAACCTCATAATTATCAGCCAATGTCTTTTCTACTTGCTTAGCTAAATCTTCAGTATTTCCCATTGTTGAACCGAATGCAATAATTGCCTTCTCCATCATTTATCTCTCCTTTCTTATTTCTTGAAAATGATTTTCATTATCTATTGATAGGATAGCACTTATTAGTCAGTATGTCAATATTTTTTCTTAAATTATAACTATATCGAGATATTTCTGCAGTTTACAGTTTACAATTTACAGTGTACAGTTAAGGTCAAAACTAATAAAAATCTAAGATGTATCTTTACTAAAAATAATTTTATTATATTTAAATGGTTTTGATTTTAAATAAGAAAAACAATGCGATTTTTTATTAAAAATAGTAGTTAATATATAAATTAAGAGTATTGAATATGATCTAGTGCTTTTTTAATAGTAGGAAGCATAACTTGTTTTTCAAAGGGATCTTTTGGTAGCTTTTATAGCCCTAGATAAAAGCTACTCGGAAAAAGGCTGACAAGCCTTTCAGAAATAGCTTTTGAATTTAAACTTTTTAATAAAAAGTAACGCATTATCTCGATAATATTTTACTTTCAAAAAATAAAAAAGGCTACTCCAGAGGGAGTAACCTTCTAATTCTTTATAAATTTAATCCAGCTTGCTTTAAAGCCTGCTGCAAAGCATTATTATAAGCCTTAGTACTATAAGTAGCTCCAGAAATAGTATCAATTTCTGTTTCTTGTTTTCTTACAACTAATTCAGGAAATTTTTGATAGGCCTTAGCTGCTGGTTGATGCGGATATCCTCTACTCTTATCTGGGGCCAACTTCCCACCAGTTGAACTCTCCCCAGGAATAATCTCTACTTCTTTAATCTGCTCTCCTTTAACAGTAACCTGCAATAATGCATATCCATCATCACCAAAGTCTTTACTAATTCCATAATAAATATTATCATTATACCTACCAGCTGCTATCTGTAAAGCCATCTTAACTGCTGTTACATAATCATTATAACTCTCTGTAGCTCCAGAAACAGTATCTACATTAACAGACTGTCTATTAACTACCTGTCTTGGATACTGATTAAATAATTTAACTGATGGTCCATGAGGATATCTTCCTTCTTTCTTTACAGGATTAAAGATTCTCACATCAGCAATCTTATTTTGATTAATCTCTACTTTAACTACTACATCTCCATGGTTATCAGGTACATAACCAATATAAGTTCCATCTTTATATTCTACATCTTTAGCAATTACCATGGTACTAACTACAACTACTAAAGATAAAATTACTAAGCTAGTAACTAACTTTCTCATCTTTTACCTCCTTACTGACCACTACTTAACTAACTTACCATGATCTAAATTAATCTGTCTTTCTGCCAACTCTCCTACTTTAGGATCATGAGTAACCATTAAGATACTATGTCCTTGTTCATGTAACTCAGTAAATAAATCTAATACTATATTCTCATTCTCTTTATCTAAATTACCAGTTGGCTCATCTGCTAAAATTAATTTTGGATAATTAATTAAAGCTCTAGCTACACAGACTCTCTGTTGTTCTCCCCCAGACAATTCTTTAGGTAAATGATCTGCTCTATGTCCTAGACCAACCTTTGCTAGAGCTTCTCTAGCCTCTTCTTCATCAGCCATACTATGATAATATTGAGCTGTCATTACATTCTCTACTGCCGTTAAGTAAGGAACTAAATGAAACTGCTGAAAGACTAACCCAATCTTCTCTCGTCGCACAGTAGTTAATTCTTTCTTATCTAATTCGGAAATATCAATACCATCAATCTTGACTTGACCTTGAGAAGGAGTATCCATACAACCAATTAAATTCAACATAGTACTCTTCCCTGAACCAGAAGGCCCCATAATAGATATCCATTCTCCTTCTCCAATTCCTAAGCTAACATTATCTAAGGCACGTACATCACCATCATATATTTTAGACACATTATCTAATTGAATTAAACTCACAAGTTTAACCTCCTTATAAACTATTCTCCTTTTAATGTCACTGCTGGATCAATATTAATCACTCTCTGTACTGGTAGAGCAGAAGCAAGGCAAGAAACTATAATAGATAGTATAAATGAAATAAGAATAATCATTGGTCTAAAGGAAATATAAGAATCAAAGACACTTTTACCAATAGCTTGAGCTCCTAAAAACCCTAATCCATATCCAACTAAACCACCAATACCACCTAAAATAGCAGCTTCAGTTAAAAATTCCATACTTACTTGCTTATTCTCAGCTCCTAAAGCCTTCTTTAAAGCAATCTCTTCTTTTCTCTCTGTAACTATAGTCATCATAGTAGTTGAAACACAGAGTAGTGTTGATGCTAAAATGATCATAACTACCAAATACATCAATGACTTAATCTTATTTAAAATCTTACCTTCTGAACTAGCAATCTTCTTGATTGATTCTAACTTAACATTAGTCAATTCTTTATTCAGTTCTGTTATTTTCTGATCCAAACTTTGTCCATTAGTCAAAATACTAAAGTAAGCAGTACTAACCTTATTCGACTTAGCAAAGACCTCTTGAGCTACTGGCAAATTAACAAAAATCCGATTATCTGCCTGAGCACCAGTCTCTACTATAGCAGTAACCATAAACTCTTTCTGGCCCCACATCTTATCTGTAGTAACCTTAACTGTATCTCCTATCTCATAATTTAATTTATTAGCTACTTCCTTCCCAATTACTACTTCATCAGTTATACTATGATCTAGTGGTAATTCACCTGTTATCTTCCAGTAAGGATTAACTTTCCTTATCTGATCAAACCAAGTTCCTACTAAGACTACTGATTTAGTACCCTCATAAATAACTTCTTTTACTTTAACATTAGCTACTCCATAAAGATTAGGTCTATAACCTACCAATTCTTGATCACTAAATTTACTGACTACTTTATCTAAATCTGATTCATTAATTTCTTTCTTATCTTGCTTACCAGGCTTTACAATTAAGTTTGCTCCGTAATTTCTTAATTCCTGACTCATTTTAATATTTATATCATAATAAACACTAAATAAAGCCGAAATCACACTGATTCCAACTACTATAGCAAAGAAGGCTATAGCAACTCTTGATTTTCTTTCTTTAAAAGACTTACCAACAATCCGCAAAAACATCTTTAATTTTCTCATCAAATCCCTCCTTCCTTAACCATGTAAAACTTCAGCTGGTTCTAACTTTAATGCAATTCGTAATGGTGAGACACTACCTAATAAGGCTATAATAACTGATAGAACTAAAATTATAGGCAATACAAATAAATTAATAGCAATTGCAGTACCAAAAACTTGTTGCCCAATTAAATTAGCAAATCCAATACCTAAACCATAACCTAATCCGCCACCTAATAGACCAACTAAAGAAATCTCAATTACAAACAAAGCAATAACTGCTAAATCGCTAGCTCCAATTGCTTTTAATAATCCGATTTCTTTCTTTCTCTCTAAAACTTTAGTAGTCATAATACTAGAAATACCTAAAGCCGAACTAACTAAAGCTGCTAAAGTAACTAAAAACATTAGTAACTGAATCTTATTTAAGATTATTCCTTCTGATTTTGAAATCTGGCGAACTTCTTCAGCTACAACCCCTGGAATAGCTTCTTCTATCTGATAAGCAATAGCACTAACATAAGCTGTACAATACCAAGTCTCAAACTCTTTATCAGATAAAGAATCAGGATCTTCTTTTGCTTTCCGAGCCAAATCATTAACAGGAGTAGTTAAAGCACTAACTTCTACCCTATCAACTTTATCTTTTAGACCAATTGTCTGTTGCAGGAAGTCAAGTGGCAAGTAAATTTTTCCTTCTGCTTCTCCTCCACTATCAATTATTCCTGCTACCTTTATCTTTTTAATAACCACCTTTTTATCCAAATTGAAGTTTAATTCTATCTGATCACCAGCAGATACATCTAAATCTCCTGCTACTTCTTGACCTATCATAGCTAAATTTTTGCTCTTACCATTTTTAATCCATTTACCATCTACTTCCCACCAAGACTTTAGATTCTTGATACCAAAATTAAATATTTCTCCAGTAGGAATTCGAATTCTATCATTAAACCAAGTACCAACCACTGGAATCTGCTTATCTTTTAGTTGACCATTGACTTTTAAATATGGGGCTAAATTTACAATATTATGACGCCAGAAGATAGTCTTAATCTTTGTAACATCATCTTCAGTAATATACTCTTTTCCCTTATCAAGCGAATTAAAGCTGATTCCATCAATTTCTACTGGTAGATTTTCAGATTCAGGCTCAACAACAATATTTGAACCATAGGACTTCAACTCTTGATTCATCTTATCTCCAATATCCAAAGATACATTTAGCATTGCCGTAGCTAAAGAAGCTCCAAAGGTAATAGCTAAAATAGCCAACAACTTAGACTTTAAACCTTTGGTAAAGCCTCTTCTTAAGATTCTAAGTAACATCTTTCCACCTCCTATTTAAACATTCCCTTTCTCTTGACTAATTCACTAACTTCTATTTGAATACTATCTTTATCAATAGCATACTCCATAGGAATTGGATTACATCCCCCTGGGAAACCAATAGTCATCTTATTCATTACTACATCACATCTTTTACAGATTACTTTATCCTCACGTTGATAATAACCTGCTGCTCCACAGATTTCACAGGCATCATAGACCACTCCATAAGCTCCTTCTGCCTTCTTAATCAAGAAGAATGGAATTACTGTTCCATCTTCAGTCTGATATGAATATCTATGTAATTTACCATCAGCTAAATCTTCCTTCTTAATTGAAAACTGTCCATTACTTGGTTCTAATTCAACAGCTGGCGATAATTTAACAGACTGATTAGCATATATATAATTAACTCCTAATAATAAGATTAAAAAGCTAACCATAATGGCTCCAGCTTTGGCCCAGCGTTGCTTATTTTTAAGTTTAGCCTTTACTTTTCTTATTTGAGCTAGATTTAAATCTTTGCTAATAGTTAATTCTTTCTTTCTAAAGGCATTAATTAATAGATAAACTGCTACTATTCCTAATAAAATATGAAAGAAATAACCAATATTATTATAAAAAGGAGCTAAACTAGAGATCAATTGAGGAGTAGCTGAAATTACTCCTTTAATCATTAATCCATAGACACTTAAAACACTTAATCGTAATAAATTAGCTATATAAACTAAAGTAATTAATTTCCTACTTTGAATTAAAGTCATCTTTTTATGAGCTTTAACTAATACAAAAGAAAAACTGATAGCCAATATAATTCCTAATACTCCACCAGAATACTTTAATAATAACTCTGTATTAAAACCAGTAGTCAACATACTATCAACAGTTATTCTAGTCGGAAATAATAATAGTTTAGTCTCAAATTTAATACCTAAATAGAGACTAAAGATGAAAATAATAATTTCAGATAAGAAAGAACTATATCTAGATAACTCACCTTCCTTATTTGAAACCCCTTGATAAATAGCACCTTGTATCCAAGTCCAACCTACCATTATTATGGTCAATATAAATCCAGCAAAGGATAATAAAGTTTTTATTTCTTTTTCAATTCTTAAATTAGCTATTGAATAAGCCAATAAAGCACTAAATAATAACGCTAATCCTAAACCTCCATAGCCATATAAACTAAGTTTCTTCTGTTTAGTCTTGTATATAAATCCAAATAACAGCCCACTTAAAATTGCCAATTCAAGTCCATCTTTAAGTGTCATAACTAATGTTTCTAACATTCTTACACCTCCTAGACTAAATGCTTAAGTCTCCAGATAGATTAACTACTACCTGGAGACTTAAAGTGATTAGCTTTAATTATATTTTACACATTACCTTTGTAAGTAAAGTCCCACTGAACTTTAATAGGTTTCTTCCAGAACCGCTTCTGAACTCCTGTTGTTTTATCTACGTGCTGTAAGAAGTCCTGTTCTGCTGGAGACTTAATGATATAAGTTAATCTATAATTTCCAATTCCCATCATCTTTACATTAGATCCATAGTGAGGGCCATCGCTAGCTACCATCGGCATAAAGCTTCCTTCTTGTACTTCTCCAGTATCTAAATTCTTTAATTTATAATCAACTGTTAAATTAGGAACCCATGATCCAAAAGCAAATCCATAAGGATTATTCATTAAAGCACTAATGTCTGCTTCAATATGAAGATCAGATTCATTAGGTCCTAATCCAGCCTTAGCTCCTGGTTTCATTGGTACTGATTGAAAATAAACTGCTGCAATCTGCATCTTTTTAGCTGTCTTTGGTTCTCCAATTGGATACTCCTTAAAAGCATAAGTATTCATTGCCATTCCTAACATCAAAGTCATTACCATTACTGCTGTGATTAATGTTTTCTTCTTACTTAACATTTGAACTCCTCCTTAAGTTGATTAAGATTAAGTTTGAGTCTAAGTTTAAGTTAACTAGCAAACTTTTAAACCATACTTAATCCCAAACTCAAACTTGAACTAATTGTATTTACGAACTTAATTTAGCTTCTTGATCATCGCCTAAAAAGTAATAACCAAGACCCAAAATCGCTACCACTAATAAAACCACCTGCAAACTCAATGTTTGCCAAGTAGGATAGACTCCTAACCAGCTAATTGTAGGCACTTTACTTATCTGCCTAGCTCCTACTACTCCAGCCTCCTGCAATTCACGGATTCCATCACCAGCAAAGACAAAGGCTAAATAATACATTAGAGTACTTGTTCCTATAAAGAAAGGCTTTAATGGTAATTTTAAACTACCTTTCTTAACTACTAGATAAATAACTGCTAAAGCTAAACAACCTACTAAGAATCCTAAACCAATCATCCCATAATTACTTTTATCTGTTTTAGCAAATAAAGCTTGATAAAATAAAACTGTCTCTGCACCTTCACGATAAACTGCTAAAAAGACTGCCCACCAAAGAGTCCAAGTATTGCCAGTAGTTAAAGAGTCTTCTACTTTACCTTTTATATACTCTTCCCACTTTTTAGTTTCTACCTTACTAATTAACCAGAAACTCATTGAGAACAGAATAACCATAGCTAACAACATTGTAATTCCTTCTAACAATTCTCGGGCTACACCAGTAGTCTGAAAAACATAATTAAATAAAATAGCTGTTACAAAACTACCTGCTATTGCTACAAAGGTACTATTATAAACAGTCTTAAGTTTTTCCTTATTACCAGACTTAATTAAGTAAGCCATAATAGCACTGATAACTAAGATAGCTTCAAAACCTTCTCTAGTTATAATCAATAAAGAATATAAAAATTTACTTAATGGACTATTATCTTCTCTGGGAGCTACCTTATCTAACTTTTTAGCATAAATCTTTAATTCATTAAGTAACTTAGTAGCCATCCCTTTTACTTGTTGTTGTGAAACTCCTTTGTCCATCAACTTCTTTATTTGATTAAACATATACTCCACCTTAAAAGCATTCTGACCACCTATATTCTTTTGAATAACCTGTTCCATCTCTTCTCCTTCAAATGGGCCAAAATAGGCATCAGTAATACTTTTCTTAGCTTCTTTTATATCACCATTCTTATACAAATCTAATCCTTGATTAATCCTAACTTCAATATCATCAGTTACATCTTGCCAAGAAGCAGCGTGACTAGCAGGTGAAAAGCCTGTTAACAATACTGCTACTGCTAATATTAAAAACAATAATCTTTTCTGCTTACCCACTGATCAATCTACCTCCTAAAAGATCTTGAATAAAGAAAGGAATCTACTTAATAAACCATCATCTTCCCTAGGAGCTACTTTATCTAACTTTTCATCATAAGTATCTAATCTATTGATCAACTCAGTAGCCATCGATTTTACCTCTTGTTGAGAAGCACCTTTATCCATTAACTTCTTTATTTTATTAAACATATACTCTACCATAAAAGCATCCTTACCGCCTATATTCTTTTGAATAGCCTGTTCCATCTCTTCTCCTTCAAATGGGCCAAAGTAGGCATCAGTAATGCTCTGTTTAGCTTCTTTTAAATTGTCTTCCTTATACAAATCTAATCCTTGATTAATCTTAACTTCAATATCATCAGTTACATCTTGCCAAGAAGCAGCGTGACTAATAGATGAAAAACCTGTTACCAGTACTGCTACTGCTAATATTAATAACGTTAATCTCTTCTGTCTAATCAATTATTATTCCACCCTTCTAAAAGATTTTGAAATCCATTATCATTAATAGTTAAAATTTTTTAGAACTTTAATTTTTAATCCATCTTTATACTCAATTTATTATAGCCCCATTGAACTTATGTATAGTAAAAATCATTATCATTACCAATTAACACCAATAATTATATCTACTTCAAAGTATAATGTCAACCATTTAATCAATTTAATTCAAAAATCCACAAAAGTTTAATTTCTTATAAATTGAAGACCAGGATCTTCTAGAAAATAAAACTGGAATCTCTCTTGCCTTAGCTTTAGATTTAACCTTCTCACATAAGTTATGACCTACATAATCTGTTAATACTAAGACCATATCAGTCTCTCTATCTACTCTACAATTTTGACACTTACGCCCAGAAATATGCTTAATACAACTAAATCCACAGTTACTTAACCTTTCCGGTATCTTACCTAATCGATCGCCACCTACAATTAAAACAGACATTTTACCCAACCTCCTATTATATAAAACTGAAAATCATTTTCATTTAATTTCTATGGTAATAATAACAATTAATCTTGAATTTGTCAATAAATTTTATGTTATTTTCTTAAATCAATCTTAATTAGAAATAATAGCCAAAAAATAAAAAGCGTCTAATTAGACGCCTTTTCCTATTACTAGATCACTATTATATTTTTTAATACCACCTACTTCAACTATTGCTACCCAGTCTTTAATACTTTTCCCTTTTATAAATAAATCCTCATTCAAATCACCTAATGGTACTAAAACAAAAGCCCTTTCCCGAATTCTAGGGTGAGGCAGAGTTAATTCTTCATCATTTAACTTTAAATCATCATATACTAAAATATCAACATCAATTGTCCTAGGTCCCCATTTGATTTTTCTTTTCCTTTTTAATTTATTTTCAACTTCTTGGCACCAGTCTAATAGATCATAAGGAGTCAATTCAGTCTCTATCTGCAAGCACATATTTAAAAAGTCTTGCTGATCAGTATACCCCCAAGGTTCTGTCTCATAAATTTTAGATAAACCTATCAACTCTGTTTGAGGAAACTTTTCAATTGATTTTATTGCTTGATTTAAATTTTCTTCTCTATCTCCTTTATTAGTTCCTAAACCTAAATATACATCCTTCATTTTTATCGCTCCTTAAAGCCTACTTCTTTCTATCTCAACAGCTACATAATTAAAAATACCTTTAATAGGTGCTTCAGGTTTTTTTACTTTAACCAATACTTCTTCTACTAAAGAATAATTTTCTAATATACTTTGAGCAATATTCTCAGCCAAGGCCTCTAATAATTTATATTGCTGATTCTGGCAGATATCTGCTACCAATTGATAAACTTGAGCATAATTTACTGACTCTTTAAGATTATCACTACTTCCTGCCTGCTTTAAATCACATTTTAACTCTAAATCAATAATAAACTTCTGCCCTAATTTATTTTCTTCTTCTAGTGCACCATGATAGCCGTAGAATGATAATCCATCTAGTATTATTTTATCCACATTTTAACCCCTTTCCTTAAAAATTTAAAATTGACAATTAATTATCAACTATCTATATATTGCATCTGTTACTTGTGCAGCTTCTAAATTCTCTTTAATATCATGAACTCTAACTATATCTACCCCTTGCATAATCCCCATTACTGTAGTAGCCGCTGTACCTACTACTCTCTTCTTAGGTGGCTCATCTAAAATATTACCTAACATTGATTTGCGAGAAGTTCCTAATAAGATAGGATACCCTAACTCCTTTAACTCAGAAATTCTTCGCATAATCTTCATATCTTCTTCTGCACTAGTTCCAAATCCAATTCCTGGATCTAAAATTATATTTTCATCTTTAATCCCAGCTTTTTGGGCTATATTAATACTATTTTTTAAAAACTCCTTCATTGAAATTAAAATATCATCACTTTGCTTTTCATATAATCGACTGTTAAACATAATTATAATTGGGACATCATACTCAGCCACTACCTGGGCCAACTCTCTATCACCTTGTAGACCACGCACATCATTGACAATATCTACCCCTAAGTCTAAAGCCTCTTTAGCTACTGTAGACTTATATGTATCAATAGAGATAGGAACCTCAACCTTGTCTACTAATTCCTTTAAGACAGGAGTAATCCGTTCTATTTCTTCTTGAGCTGTAACCTTCTTGGCCCCTGGTCTAGTCGATTCAGCACCAATATCAATAATATCTGCTCCTGCTTTAACCATTCTTTGTGCCTGTCGTAAAGCAGCATCTAAATCAAAGAAGTCTCCTCCATCTGAAAAACTATCTGGCGTTACATTCAAAATTCCCATAATATATGTTTTTTCGCCGAAGTTAAACACTTTTATCCCTCCTATCAAGTTTTAATCAATAGTTTACAGTGTACAATGTACAATTGACAGTTAAATTCAAAACCAAAATCAGCACCACTATAATTCTATATATATTAATGCTTTAAAAGGGATTGATTTTAACTGTAAACCATAAACTGTTAACTGTACACTGATATAAAATAGCACCTGCTACTTTATATCAATTAAAATTCAACAGACTCATTACTTCATTCTTAATTGCAGAATCTTCCTTAAATATTCCTCTAGTAGCCGAGGTAATAGTCTCGGTTTCAGTCTGCTCTACTCCTCGCATTGTCATACATAATTGCTCAGCTTCTACTACTACATACACTCCTTGTGGCTTCAAGGACTCCATCATTGTATCAGCAATTATTTTAGTCATTCTCTCCTGTAATTGAGGTCGTTTAGCTACTGTCTCAACCAGTTTAGTCAACTTAGAAAAACCAGTTACTCTACCATCTTTAGGTTTATAAGCCAGATGTACTTTACCAAAGAAAGGAATCAAATGATGCTCACAAAGAGAATAAAAAGTTATATCTTTAATCAATACTAGATCATCTGCTTCATCTTCTATAAATACATCAAGTATTTCTTTAGGATCTTCATTAATACCTGATAATATCTCTTGATACATTAGTGCTACTCGTTCTGGAGTTCTCTCTAATCCTTCACGTTCTGTATCTTCTCCTATAGCCTCTAAAATATTACTAACTGCTGCTTCTATCTGCTCTTGATTCATCATACATCTCTCCTTATTTATTATAAACCCGTTGCTTAAATTCTTCATTTAAAGCTGCAAAGACTTGATTATCAGACGAATACTCTACTCCTTCAATCTCTACTACTTTCATTAAATCTAATAAACTATTAGTTACAAAAGCAGCATCAAATTCATTAATTTTATCTAGATCAATTTCTATTACATTAACTTCAATACCTAACTCTGCACTCAACTCTAATACTTTATTTCTTATTATTCCTGGTAATAAACCTAATTCCTGCTTAGGGGTATATATATTTTTCTGGTCAAGAAAAAATATATTAGTCATTGTACCTTCTAACACTTGATTATTCAAATTAACAAATAAAGCCTCATCATATCCTTGCTCTACAGCTTGACGCTTAGAATAAATATTGTCTAAATAATTAACTGTTTTATGTTGGTATAAAGGATTCCAACCTCGCTTAATAGACGCAATTTTTAACCTATATCCTTCTTTGTAATCCTCTGCTTGATAGGGAATATCTCTTAAGAAAAAATTATAACCTTCCGCACAGACTGTTACTCTAAAAGCTTTATCATCTACTCCTTTTACATAATCCAATATTTTCTGCTTTAAATCTTCTTTAGACAATTTAAAAGAAATACTTAACTTATCAAGTGAATTATACAAGCGAAGTAAGTGTTTATTTAAAAGAATAACTTTTCCTTGGTGCACCTTCATAGTTTCAAAAACTCCATTACCAAACTTGGCTAGCTCACTATTAAATGATACTCTATTCTGCATAATATCCCCTCAATGCCTTGATTATAGAATCAGCTTTATCTAATGTCTCCTGATACTCAGCTACAGGATCAGAATCCCAAGTTATTCCTCCACCAACCTGAAAACAAACCTGTTCATCCTTCTTTACAACTGTTCGAATAGCTATATTCAAATCAACTGAACCATCAAAACCTATATAACCTATTGAACCAGTATATACATTTCTCTTAGTCGGCTCTAATTCATCAATTATCTCCATTGCTCTTATCTTAGGTGCTCCAGTTATAGACCCTCCAGGAAAGACCCCCTCAATCAAATCAACTATATCTTTATCTGAACTCATTTCTGCCTTGACAGTAGCTACTAAATGATGTACATTAGCATATTCTTCTAATTCAAATAATTCAGGTACTTTAACTGTTCCAACTCTTGCTATCTTACCTAAATCATTTCTCTCTAAATCAACTATCATTAATAATTCAGCCCTATCCTTAGCACTATTAAGTAATTCTTCTTTAAGCTGCTGATCTTCTTTAGGACAACTACCTCTTGGTCTAGTTCCTTTAATTGGTCTTGTCTCTACAATCCTATTCCGCACCTTAATAAATCTCTCGGGAGAATTAGAGATAATATCCACATCAGAAAAGTTTAAAAAAGAACCAAAGGGAGCTGGGCTTACTCTTCTTAATCTGCTGTATAATTCATAACTAGACATACTCGTTTTCCCACTAAATCTCTGGGCCAAATTAGCCTGATAAATATCTCCAGCTTGAATATAATCCTGTATCTTCTTTATAGCTTCTAAATATTCATTTCTAGTAAAATTAGATTTAAGCTCTACCTCAGGATAATCATTATTTTCATTACTACTTGCTACTCCTTTTTCTTCAGCTAAATTGATTCTAGCTTTAACTTCTTTTATTAGCTTTAATTCCTGTTCTTGATCCAGATTAGGAGTAGCAATATACTTCTTATTCTCTAAATGATCAACTACTATTACCCAATTATACAGTCCTAAGTATAAATCAGGAACTTTAACATCAGCAATCGCTGTCTCAGGTAGATTTTCAATCTGAGCAGATAGATCATAAGCTAAATAGCCTACTGCTCCACCAATAAAAGGTAGTTCAGTATTATTCTCTACTTTATATGACTTAAGTTCCTCCCTTAACTCTTCCAAAGGATCTGCTATTTGTTTATCATACTTTAAAATTTTAAAAGGATTAGCACTTATAAACGAGTATCTACCTAATTTTTCGGCATCCATAGCACTATCTAAAATAAAACTATGGTCATCATCTTTAAATATAGTATATAATTCAAAACTAGTTAAGCTAGTTGTCAACTCCTCTATCATTTACTATTCACCTCTAGCCTGCTTAATAAAATTATCTAATAGTTGATGTCCTTGCTCAGTTAATATAGCTTCAGGGTGAAATTGTACTCCTTCTATTAAATAATCCTTATGTTTAATTCCCATTATTTCTCCCTCATTAGTTCTAGCAGTAACTTCTAACTCATCTGATAAAGTCCCAGGATTAATCACTAAAGAATGATACCTAGTTACTTCTAAAGGATTATTGAGATCTTTAAATATTCCTTGTCTATTATGGTTAATTGGTCCCGCCTTACCATGAACTGGTCTAATAGCTTCTATGATTTCAGCTCCAAAAACATGTCCAATTGTCTGGTGACCTAAGCAGATTCCTAAAATTGGTTTCTTATCTTTAAAATACTCTACTACAGAAATCGAAATACCAGCCTCTAAAGGAGAACAAGGCCCTGGAGAAATTATTATCACTTCAGGGTTTATCTCTTCAATTTGAGGGATTGTGAGCTCATCATTTCTTTTTACAACTACCTCATATCCTAATTCTCTCAAGTACTGAACTAAATTATAAGTAAATGAGTCATAATTATCAATCATTAAAATCAACTTTATCATCCTTTATAGTTATTATGTCACTTTCAGTGACACTAGTTGTGAGTCGTGTGTCGTTTGCTATTAGCCAATTCAAAACCATTATATTCAAAATCTAAACCCTATAAAAGCTTTTTTTAAAAGATTTGAAAACTGTTTATACTGATAGCTGTGTCACTCACAGTGACACAATATACCAATATAGTTTCACTTTTATAATTGACTGTCTTTTAGCAATATTATTAACAAAAAAGTGCCGCTTAAATAAGCGACACTTCACTAAAAGACATTATATATTTTCACTAACTACATTTTCAACTGTTCTACTCTGCAAGAACCAAACAACAGCTAAAATAACAGCTCCTACTAAGTCAGACATTAAATTAGGTATCAATAATCCTACAGCACTAACTAATAATAATCCTTGTTCTAGATTACTAGTCTCTTGTCTAAAGTAACCTAATACTCCTGCCGACAAAGCTGTCACTCCAATTAAAGAACTGGCAGAAATTAAGACTACTTGACTTAAACTAGTATCTATTAATAACATTGCCGGAGAATAAGCAAAAATAAATGGTACTACAAAACCAGCAATAGCTAATTTAACTGCTGTAATACCTGTCTTTAATGGATTAGAACCAGCAATACCAGCTCCAGCATAAGCTGCCAAAGCAGCTGGTGGAGTTAAATCAGCTACTACTCCAAAGTATAAAACAAATAAATGAGCCGCTAGCTTAGAAACTCCTAACTTGATTAAAGCTGGTGCAGCCATAGCAGCCAAAACAATATAAGTAGCTGTTGTTGGTAATCCAGTACCTAAAATGGTACATGCTACCATAGTAAATAATAAAGCTAAGAATAAATTCCCATTAGCTAAAGAGATAGTAATTGTCGTAAACTTTAAGCCTAAGCCAGTTAAAGTTGTTACTCCTACAATAAATCCAACACAGGCACAGGCAATTGCTACTCCTAAAGCCCCTCGGGCTCCTTCTTCTAAAGTCTCTATCACTTCTTGTAAACTCATCCTAGTATCTTCACGTAAGAAACTAAGTCCAAAAGCTAATATAATCCCCATAAAAGCCGCTTTTAGAGGGGTATAACCTCTAAATAAATAATAGAAAATAACTATTAGTGGAATTAACATATGTCCTCGAGTCTTTAATATGTCTTTTACCTTAGGAATTCTATCTTTGGACATACCACTTAAACCTAACTTCTTAGCTTCAAAGTGGACCATTAAACCAACTGCTAAATAATACAACACAGCAGGTAAGATTGCTGCCTTAGCAATCTGCATATAAGGAACACCAATAAATTCTGCCATAATAAAGGCTGCTGCTCCCATAATTGGCGGCATAATCTGACCACCTGTAGAGGCTGCTGCCTCAACTGCTGCGGCAAACTTTGGTTTATATCCAACATTTTCCATCAACGGGATAGTAAAAGAACCAGTAGTTACTGTATTAGCTACTGAACTTCCCGAAATAGAACCCATAAAACCACTAGAAACAACAGCAGCCTTAGCTGGACCACCAGTTGTTCTTCCAGTTAAAGCCATTGCTAAATCAATAAATAAGTCACCAAGTCCTGTTCTCTTAGCAAAAGCTCCTAATAATAAGAAAAGAAAAACATAGGTCGCCGACACACCTAATGGTACTCCAAAAATTCCCTCAGTAGTAAAGTACATATGACTAGCAATCCGTGGAATAGAAAAACCTCGATGCGCCAACACCCCTGGCATATTTGGCCCTAAATAGGCATAAATCAAAAAGATTGCCGAAATAGCCGGTAGTTCCCAACCTACTACTCGCCGAGTTGCTTCTAAAACTAGAAAGATAGCTGCTACTGCCATCACTTGGTCAAGAGTTGTATACATACCTGCTCGACTAACTAGCTCTCTATAATTAATTACTAGATAACCTGCTACTATCAAACCTAAGACTGCCAATCCTATATCTAGCATCCATAGCTTTTTATCTTCCTTAAATTTAGAATGAACAGGATAAAGTAAAAAGATCAGGACTAAAATAAAACCTAAATGAATAGCCCTCTGTTTCAAAGCCAATAAAACACCAAATCCAGCTGTATATAAATGAAATAAAGACATTCCAACAGCAATTAAAGTAATTAATACAGCCATTATCCCGCTATATTCTCTAAACTTACTACTAGGATCGAATTGTTCTAATAATTCTTCTGTCTGTTCCTCTTTTGTTTCCTCCGCCATACTTAGTTCCTCCTCTTATCTTAATCTAATAACATCTGCCAACCATTTCTACTCTCTACTCTAATCTGTACTAAACTTTTAGGCTCAACCATCTTAAATAACTTATATTCTTTATTACCAATTATTAATTTATGGCGAGCATAGTCACTAACTCGTAGAGGTATCTCATCTAACTTCTTATCAATTTCTTTAATCTCAAATTTATCATCAGCTATAATATATTTATTCTTATTTAAAAATGGTAATCCAGCTCCATAAGATTCATATTTAGTTCCTACTAACCAGATTTGATCCTGCTTAATCTGAAAATAATCCCAGACAGGCGTCCTTTCTACAGAATGAATATACTCAATAGCAAATCTCATCTTATCAGTTGTAGACTTTTGCCAAACTACTTGTCCACTATCTGCTTCTTTAATCACTAGTATATTCTCCTGATAAATTAGCCCCACTATTATTAAGATAAATAATACTACTAAAACCAAATATTTTCTCCGCATAAAAATGAGATCCGGACATTTAAAAAATGTCCGGATAACTTCACCTCCATTTAATTAAGCCACTACTCTACTTCTTTAAAATATTTCTTAGCTCCTGAGTGTAGAGGAATAGTCATTCCTTCCTTAGCCGATTCAACCTTAATATCTTTAGCTCGTTTATGAGCGTTAATCAGTTCATCTCTATTTTCGAAGATAGACTTTGTAATTTCATAAACTAATTTTTTATCTAAATTCTTTTGGACAACCAAAGTCGCTTTTAAAGCAATTGTCTTAAACTTCTCATCTTGACCTTTGTAGACTCCAGCTGGTACCTCAAGTCCAGTTAGAAATGGATATTTACCATGTAACTTATCTATCTGCTCTTGATTGAAACTTAATAACTTAATATCCTGAGTAGAAGCGACATCCATAACTGCTGCTGTTGGTACACCAGCAGTCAAGAAAGCAGCATCTATCTGTCTATCCTTTAATCTACTTGCTGCTTCTCCAAATGATAAGAAGTCCTCATCAATATCATCATAAGTAATATCGAAAGTCTTTAATATCTGTTTAGCATTAGCTTCTACACCACTACCTGGAGCCCCAACAGCTACCTTTTTATCTTTAAGATCCTGAATACTATCAATTCCTGTCCCTTCTCTAACAACGATTTGAATAACTTCAGGATATAAAGTAGCAATACCTCTCATATTTTTAACAGCTTTATCTTTAAATTGTTGTTGACCATTAAAAGCATAACTAGCAATATCATTCTGTAAAATAGCTAATTCAACTTCTTCTTTCTTCATTAGTCTAGTATTTGTTACTGATGCACCTGTAGATTGGGCTGAAGCTGAAACATTGCTTACGTCAGAATTGATTATTTTAGCAATTGCCCCTCCTATAGGATAATATGTTCCAGAAGTTCCACCTGTAGCAATAGATAAAAATTCCTTTTTATTTTGAGAGGAACATCCCACCACTACTAAAGATACTGATATTAGTAATACTAAAGAAAAAATTAATTTTTTACTTCTCATACTTATTACTCCCTTCTCTTATCCGCTTATTAGATTTTTAATAACTATAATAATATAAATACAGCAACACTTTTAATTATACATTGCTACAAAAATTATGTCAAATATATGTTAACTTAACAACTAAAAAATCACCTATTCCACAGATTAAGTTCAGAAAAATTCAGCTGATCAAAATTCAAAAACTTGGCTCCTAACTTAACAAATTTTTCAGATAATCTATCTAAATCACTAACATAAAATTTAGCTTCACCAACTTGATTAGAAGTCATTAAATGCTCATCTGCTAATATTTGTCTAGCCTTTAAGGCAATACTTTGACCTGGATAAATCAATTTAACTTCTTGCCCCATTACTTCCTTAATGATTCCACCTAGATAAGGAAAATGTGTACAACCCAATAATAAAGTATCAACTTCCTGCTCTTGTAAAGGAGCTAAATAATCTTGAGCAATCTTTCTAGCTCGTTGGCTGTATAATTCTCCTGCTTCAACTAAAGGGACAAAATCAGGACAAGCTTGTACAAATAATTCTACTTCACTATCTGCTTGCTTGATTGTTTCTTGATAGGCACCACTACCTACTGTTCCTTCAGTAGCAATAATACCTATTCTCTTGTTTTTAGTTCCAGAAATTGCCTTTTCAACTCCAGCATCAATAGGGCCAATAATTGGTATAGAAAAATTATCTCGGGCCAACTCTAGACCTGCTGCAGTAGCAGTATTACAAGCAATAATCACCATTTTAGCTCCTAACTCTACAAAATGATCTATAATCTTAAGCACAAACTCTTCTACTTCTTCTTGTTCTCGCTCACCATAAGGTAAATGGGCTGTATCACCAAAATAAATTATATCTTCCTGAGGAAACTCTTCTATCACTTCTTTAGCTATCGTTAAACCTCCAACTCCTGAATCGAACAACACAATAGGATTATCTCTCTTCATGTTCACCATCCTAACTTTATGATTTATAAAAATAACATAGTCATGTGTCTTAAGCTAATTCAAAACATTTACATTCAAATTCTAACTCTCATAAATCATTTTTTAAGTATTTTGAACTGTTTTATAGTTTTGACTTTGAATTGGCTCACAGCTAATAGCTCATAACTCATGACTAGTGATATAAAGTTTAAACTTTATATCACTACTACTTATAGTTTATATTAATTAGTTAATAATTATTTCTCCAAAGAAAAAACGAGGCCTGAAGTTTCGCCTCGCTTACTGAATTAAATCGCCTTTAAATTTTAGTGGATGCCGTAAATCAATGTGTCCTACTAAAGATTCAACCTCCTGACCAGCTACTAAAATCTGCACTTGATCTATCTCTTCAAATTGGGTCAATGTATTGATGATTGAATAGACTGTCATTGTTTCACCAGCAGTACCACCTGGATGATTCTTAACTATCTCTTGACTAAAATCAACCTTAACTAATCCATCTTTTACTTCTAAATCAAGCAACTTAGTCTCATCTGGGATAGTAGCTATTAAACCTTTAGAAGTTGGCCCTTTAATTAACTCTTCCATTAAATTATAGTAGAAATTATTTATCTTGACTTCTCTATTCTCAGCTACTAAATACTGAGCTTGATTATCACCAAAATAGACTTTTACTTCCCTAGTAGCAAAGAATTTAGGGTATAATAAGATTGATAACAAAATTATAGCTATTGCTAAAAAAATATATATATTTTTGTTTTCTAAATTAAACATTAGAACTCCTCCTCTACCGACAACTTAAAGTACTTACTAATCCCTTTATATAAGCCAACTGCAGCATTCATTCTAGACTCTGGCTGACTTAATAATTCTTCCTCTTCTGGATTACTAATAAAAGCTACCTCAGCCAAAATAGAGGGCATATTACTATTTCTCAGGACATATAAATCTTCAGATTTAGTTCCCCGATCATAAGTATCTAACTCTTTAGCTAAACTATCTTGTACAAAATGTGCTAGTAAATAAGACGTATTCTCTGCCTCTTCTCCCACAAAAGTCTCAGTTCCAAAAGGCTCTTTAGTTTGATGAGAATTAATATGAATACTGACAAAGATATCAGCACCTAATTTATTAGCTAAGTCAGTCCGTTCATCTAAACTAACCTCTCTATCTTTTTCTCTAGTCATAATCACTTTAGCTCCAGCCTGCTCTAGAATATCTCTCAATGCTAAACCAATATCTAAATTAATATCTTTTTCACGTAATCTAGCACCTAAAGCTCCAGGGTCATATCCTCCATGACCAGGATCTACAACAATTCTCTTACCAGCTAAGTTATTTCGAGCTATCCTAAACTCAGTTTCTTTAGCCTTAGACTTGTCCTTACCAATTAAATTAACATCCTCAGTTAAATCTAATACTACTCTTACATTATAAGGATCAGTAGAATATTGACTATAGCGTATCTTACTTACTATAGCTGAATTATCAATTAAATTAATAGCCTCTTGATCAATAACAGTATTAGATAAATCTACTACTAAGCGTTTAGGATTCTCTAGTTTATACACTTGATAAGTACCAGTAGTTAATAAAGAAAGACTGATTTTAGATTGTGTCTTAATATCCTCTACTTTAACTGCCTGTAGTCTATTCATCAACTTTAACTGTAGTTGATTATCAACCCACTTAAGTTGATAAGGAACTAATTCCTTTAAATCAATCACAACTCGAGTAGTTGATTTATCAAACTGAGCTACCCTAATCTCTTCAATTAATTGATTATCAACTTGAATCTCTTCTTTATCAAATCTATTAGTAGTATTTGGAAAATCAAGAATCAATCTATCTCCATCTGTCAAAGGAACAACTTCAGGCTGTTGACGATTAGATAAATTAAATACTATTTGATTCTCTTTCTTAGACTGGTAATCCACCTGTTTCAATTCAGCCAACATAGCTTTAATCTTTAAACCGGCATCCTCTTTAATCGTCTTTATCTTTAGTTTCTTTTTAGGCTCAAAAACTACTCTAACTATATTATTAGGTTCTGTCTGATACTGACTAACTCTAATCTGCTTAAAGAAAGAATCATCTATTTTAATCTCTTTAGCTTCTTCTAGTACAGCATTCTTAAGATCAATAGCTATCCTTTGTGGATTAGATAAATAATTTGGTTCACTTGCTGTTATAGAAGCTGTAGAACCAACTCTCAACCTACCTGATTTATAATTTAAATCAGTAATTATCGGGCTCATCTTAATTAAATACTGGTATTTATCTTCTACCTGTTTCTTTACTATTTTATAATCAACTCTATCCTGTAAATCTACAACTACTCGTACTGTATTTCCATTAAATTGGGCTACCCGAACTTCTTTAATCAAATCACTATCAGCCTCTAATTGATCTAGCTTTTTATATAAAGCAGTTCCTTTTAAATCAAGAGTAATTCGACTAGGTTGTTGTAAAAAATCACTATTAGATTCTACCTTCTGACTAACTGTTACTCCAATGCCATGATAATTATCATTCTGACAATAATTAACTTCTTCTACTTTGGCCTTAATCTGAAAAACTTTAACCACTTTATCTTTAGGATTCGACTTAATAACCAAACCTAAAGCCCTTCCTAAAGTTTTAAGAGGTACCATCAACTCTCCATTAACTCTCTTAGTAGCTACAGGCAACTGAATCAACTCATCATTGACCTGTAGATTCTCATCTCCTTCTCGTAACTTAACTATCTTATCCTTAAGCTGTAAACGAAGAGTCTTAATTGAATTAAACCACTTCATCTTTATTGGTAAAGCCTTGGTCAACATCTGTACTGGAATCAAAATATCTTCTTCAACAAGTTGATAACTTAAACTATCAGTTACTTGGTGTCCATTAACCTCCAACTTAATATCTTCATTAGCATATAAAGAAGTAGAAAAACTACAAATTATAACTACAGCTAATACCCCTACTAATATTTTTTTCGACATCATACTAGCCTCCTAAACTAGACAATCTTATACTGTTTTTTCTACTATATAGGCTATACTTTTTAAATTCTAGTTTAATTACTAAAATCCTCTTTTAAATCACTAAATATAAAGAAAGCCCACATAATAGTGGGCCAACTTCCCTCTATTGCTTTGTAAAATACTTTTTAATCCCTGCCACTATTCCTTTCGCCACCTGATTTTGAAAACTACTATTAGATAACAAACGTTCTTCACGTGGATTGGATAAAAAGGCTGTCTCTACTAAAATAGATGGCATATCTGTTTCCCGTAAGACAGCAAAGTTAGCTGCTTTTAGACCATCATCTTCTAATCCAATCCGCTTAATCAATTCACTCTGTACATACCAAGCTAAAGCCCAGTTTTCTTCAGAAGCATACCAGTGGGCATAAGTAGACGTCCCATTAACTCTAGAATTAGAATTAGAGTTGGCATGAATACTGACAAAAAGATCAGCTGACCAGTTATTAGCCTGGTTGGCCCGATTAGATAAAGTATGAAACTTATCTCCTCTTCTAGCCATCTTAGTTCTAAATCCTTCCTGCTTTAATAACTGATTGACTTTCTTAGACATCTGATAATTGACTACTTTCTCTTGAACTCCTGATGGGCCAATTGCTCCTGGGTCCAGACCACCATGACCAGCATCAATAACTATCTTTTTTCTTCTTAATTTTAACTTAGGTGCTTTTTTAGATCCTGTTTCTGATTTTGGTTGACTAGATCGACTGATAGTAGAAGAAGCAACTACTTGAGTATTATTCTCAACCTCTAATACCACCTCAGAGCCTTTAGGTTTAATCTGATAACTACTCATTTTCTTCAAATCAACAACTACTCTTACTACTGATGGATTAAATCTAAACTGACTGACTCGAACTTGTTCAATAATTCCATTATTAACTGGAATTTTAGTCTTAACCTCTCCTAAACTAAGATTATAGAGATCAAGGACTAATCGTTTAGGATCTTCATATGAATTAACCTCATAATCAACCTTAGTATCAGCATTAACTACCACTTGCGAAGTATTAGCTAAAGTATTGATACCTATGTTAGTTACTTGATTAGTCTGATAGTAAACTGTCTTAGTACTACCTTCCCAACTTATCTCACCACCATAAATTTTAGGTAATAATCTTAATGGAATCATTACTTGATTACTTATTGATTTAATTCTACTACGCAAAGGAATAATCTCCGAATTGATTTCAATAACCCTATCTCCTATCTGAAAAGAGGTCTGTAAATAATCATCTTCAATCTTTAAGCTCTGGTTATCTCTATCCCAATTTACTTTCGCTCCAAATTCATCGGCTAAAATTTGAGCTGGAACTAAAGTTCTACCATTTGTAACTACCAACTTAGTAGCTATCTGCTCTCCATTAATTACTAACTTAATATCTTGAGCAGAAACAGGAATAGCAACAAGAACCATTGCTACCACCAAAGCTACTATCAGTCTAGATTTAGTCTGCAATCTCCTAGCTCCTCTCTAACACCATTAATTACTATATTATCTAATTCATCTACCTTAAAGTTTAATTTTCTCTACCATTTCATCTTGATGATTAGTAAATTTAAATTTCGTATTCTGTGTTGGATCTAACTTGGCCCTATTAACTTTGACTACATCATAAGGTAAATTAACTACTTCTAAGGATAGCTGGTTAACTGAAGAATAAGGTAACACTTTAACTACTACTTCCTTCTTGTGCTGTAGGATACTATCTATCTTAAGGTTACAACCTACTCTTTTACATTTATCTAAAGCAACATAAATTAGAAAATACTTACTATAATTGATATTAAGAATAGATAAGTTTTGATGATACTTAGGCAATTTTAATCTATCCCCTTGATCAGTCAACACCCATGCATTATAATTTACTTCTTCTAACTCCATAGTACTACAATTACATTGTTTATTAATTAAAGAAACAAAAGGAACTTCTTTGGATTTACTAAGCCCTATTTTCTTCCAAAACAAAGCTCTTCTAACCTCCTAACAAAAGACTTCTTCTTTTTACAGATTCAAGACATAAGTTAAAAAACCTCTTATAAAAATATGCCATAATTTATAGTCCAATTCAACTTACCTATTTTTTAGTAATTAGATATATATTAAATATATATTAAACTATAAACAAAAAAATAAAAAAGGACCCATCTGGGTCCTTTAAAAATTATACAATTAAATCATCATCTTTTTCAGGTCGAGAATCAAACTCTTCTTTCATATCAGCAAAACCTTCTCTACCTAACACACCATAAGCATACTTCTTACCTAACTCAACACCAGGTTGATTAAAGGCATTAATATCATATAACTCTCCAGCGAAAGCAGTTGTTAACTCGTATAGATAGAAGAACTGACCTAAAGTAAAGGCATTTACCTCAGGGAAAACAACTGTACAGTTCAATCTATTGTTTTTAGTTAAAGCTAACTCAGTCGCCTTCTTTTCAGTAGTAATCAATTTATTGAAAGTATGATCACCAAGATAAGAAACCCCAGAAATACCTTCATAACCCGCAGCAATCTCTAATTCTTCTGCAAAGTTTTCTACTTCTAAGAAAGTAACAACCTTATCATATGGACCTTCCATATATAACTGAGCTTGAGAGTGCTGATCTGTAGCACCTAAAGCTTTAATTGGAGTAGGGCCAACATTAACAACATTATCATCTCGATCAAGTTTCTTACCTAAAGACTCAGCCCATAACTGACGATACCAGTCAGCAACATCCTTTAAAGAATGGTTATAAGGCATCATTACAGACATTGGCTTACCATCTTGATCAGCTAAATACTGTAAAGTAGCATTTAGATAGGCAGGATTATCCCATAGCTCATCTGTATCACATAACTCAGCCATATATTCTGCTCCAGCTAATAACTCTTCAATATCAACACCAGTAAATGCTGCAGATACTAGACCAACTGGAGTTAAAACAGAGAAACGACCTCCTACATTATCAGGAATAAAGAACTTCTTCATACCTTCTTCTTTAGCAATCTTAATTAGATTACCAGAATCTTCACTAGTAGTGGCAATAAAGTGATCTCCTACTGCATCTTCTCCTAACTCTTCTACTACAGCAGCACGAGCAGTTAAGAACTGACTCATTGTTTCTGCAGTTCCACCAGACTTAGAGATAACATTAAAGACAGTCTTTTCTAAATCTAATGTCTCTAATAAAGACTTTAAACGAGTTGGATCAACATTATCAGGTGTAAATAATCGTGGGCAATTATCTCTAGCTTCATCTTTTAAATTATAGTAAGGATCATTTAAAGCAGTCTGCACAGCAATATTACCTAAAGCAGAACCACCAATTCCTAATACTACAAAGTTGTCATACTTGGCACGATTAGCTTCAGCAAACTCTTTAATCTCTTTCGCAATCTCTTTATGAGTCTCTGGCAGCTCCATAAAACCTAAGTCTCCAGCTGCCTTACCTTCTTTAATTGCCTTATGAGCTTCAACAGCTTTATCTTGCATCTTAGCAATATCTTCAGTAGTATAACCATGCTCTTGACCTACTTTGTCAGCAAACATATTATTTACGTCTAATTTCAAGCGCATAGATTCTTTCCATTCTGCATCTTCATAACGTTTAGTCATTTCTATTCCTCCTCTTAATTATTATCACTTTACTTATAAAAAATATTCTCCTGCAAACGTTTCCATTCTCTTACAATAATAAAGAATAGTATGTACTTTCTGTTACGTGATTCTACCTAACCATCTAATTTCCTGCAAGAAAAGAATATTTTTTTGAAAAATATAAACTCCAAAAAATAAAAATAGAGCAATATGTGAAAACACATTGCTCACCTAAGTTACTAGATTACTTTATGAAATTCTTCAACTTGCTCTAATTTATTTAACTTTGCATTAAACTCTTCTCTTGCCCTATCAAATCTCTTCTGCTTTAATAGAGAAATCTTCTTATTACCATAATACTTCCATTCTCCTCTATGAGTAACCTCTAAATCTACATATCCCATAAATCCTAATACATCTTTAAGAGGATAACCAAAAAAGATACCAATCTCATGAGGAAATTCAGCTCCCTGTAATCTATTCTTTAATTTTTCTAAATATTTATCTAGACTATATTCTTGAGGATAACCTATATTCTTAAGAAAATTAAGTACACGTTGATCTTTAAGTTGTTCTTCTAAAGCTTGAGAATGATAGAAAAGGACTTTCCGTCGTCCATTCACTATATCTATTTCTATAAGTTCTAACTGATTATAGCCTAGAAGAGTTCCTTTACACTTTTGCCAACAACTCTTTTCTTGTTTTATACTTCTTAATTCAGCTGGCTTAACTCCCATAATAGTAGCACCTATTCTTCTTAACAAACATTCACAATTTTTCCTAAAGCAATTTATATCACTTCTACATTTTTTGGTCCCTTTCATCTTCTCTCCCCCTTATCCATCTAACTAATTGAAATTGGTTTTCAATATCTATATTTAGTATAACATTAATAACTTCTACTGTCAAAAACTAATTAAAACAAAAAAACACCTCTCCTAATTGGAAAGATGTTTTAAGTGACTATTGATTAGTTATTTTATAATTTCTACTTTTACTGATTAGATAATCTTGCATCAAAGTTACATCTTTAAATATATAACTCACTAATTTATTAACTAAATCCTCTTTTATTTTATCATTTAAATCTAAATAACTACACAATACTTTAACTACTTCTTCAATTTGTCTTCTCTTACTCTCATTCGAATAATTATTATAAACTTTCAATAGTTTTTCTCTTATTTCTTCTAATAAACTAGCTTGAGTATTTACATCTTTTATTAGCAGAGAAGAGAAACTATTAGAAATATTACGTATAGTACTTGAACTAAAAGCTAAATCATTATTTTTAGTTACAAATATAAAACTAAAATAATGAATAACAACTAACATTAAAGCACGATCATCCACTTCTATTTTAGCTCCTATCTCCTTAAATCTTAACTTATCCTCCTCTTCTTTTATCAATTCAAACAGTTCTTTAGCTACATCATAGCTGGATACCTTACTACTCACCCCTAAAATTTTCTTTAAAGTTTTAACTGGCAATATACCCCTCCTCTAACAAAGTACTATGTTATAAACTTATAAATTATAATAAAAAAACCTAAATTTTCTAGAGAATACTAGAAAATTTAGGTCGGATTCACCATTGACTCCATATAATCCAGGTGCCCAAATAAAGATTATACTTCTCTGCCTCCTAAATACATTCATTTTCTATTTTTTAGCTAACTTCTCTAAACTTTACTTTTGATTATTACTAACTTTTTCTAAAACATTAATAAAATTTGAAAAATCTTCACTTTGGTACTTGTCATTTAAAGAATCAGAATCATCTTTTAAAATAAGATTAATAATAAATCCTAAAATAAAAAGCAATACAATTGAAGAAAGAGGCATAATTATCACTCCCTATATTTTTTTAAGTACTTTAAAATCTATTATAATTATCCCTCTTATTAAAAAAGCCTATATTCCTTTCGGTAACCTGACAATCTTAGTACAACGATTTAATGTACCGTAGACTCATAGTTTTGCGACCTTATTTTTCAATAAGTGTGCCTTTTTCGAGGGTTACTTTTAATTATTCGTTATTTTTATAATGACCTGTTAGAGTAATACTAGATATATTTTTATTATCCTCCATAAAAAAATATTTTTATTAATTTTTTTAATAATATCCAATTTATAACTGACAATTTTATATTCTAAATACTACTTTTTAAAATTACTAATGATCTTTTAATGTACTTATATAAGTTAGCAACTTGTATTTATTATCACTTTCTAACTATTAAAGTATAAAGCGATTAGTCATACTACCAACCGCTTTATACTCAATAAATAGCTATTATCTTAGTGAGTTGCTACATCATTAGCTCCTTCTTTACGTAAAATATCGGATACTTCATTAATCTTATTCTCATCTGTATCTTCTGCTGCTACCAAGATTTTTCCTTGTTCTACTTCTCCTGCATATCTCTCTCCTGTTTCTTGGTCTAATCCATAATCAACTAAACCACCTGCAACGCCTCCAGTGGCTGCTCCAGTTAGACCAGCAGCTACTGGTCCAGCAGCTAAAACAGGGCCAACTCCTGGAATTGCTAATAAACCAGCCCCAGCTAATATTCCTGCTGCCCCTCCTAAAGCGCCACCAGTAGTAGCACCATCAGCTAAATTTTGATCATTACCTGCCATCTCTTCTCCAGCTTCAATATTATCATTTCCGTCTTGTTTAGCTACTAATGAAATTTTATCTTCAGAAATCCCCTTTTCTTTCATCTTATCAACTGCAGTTTTAGCTTCAGATTCACCATTAAATACTCCTAAGACTGTTGGCATATCTTTATCTCCTCCTACAGTGAATTTGGGCATAGCTACATCCCCCTTAATGATTCACACCTATATATTAACCAAGTTTACAATTTAATATTCTATAATAAAAAATAAGATTCAGCTATACTGACAGTTGGAATAGAATGAAATCAGTCTTCCATATCTTAATTACTTCTAATTCAGCAAACTTATCCTTTAGTTTCATAAAAGCCTCTTCATCATAATAGTTAAATAACCTACCATTTCTATAAACTTCTCGATTGCCATACTTAATTGGCTCTAGGTGTCTAAATAAGAAACTGTTCTATTTTTATCGTATCATATACTTAGCAAGTTTATTTCCTATAGTTGTTTCAAAGTTGGTAAATCAATTCGGATAATTCTACCTTGCTAACCTGCTAAAAAATTTTGTTAGATTAGTCAAGAATTCATAATTTCTCTGTGAATCTACGAACCTATCTTAAACATATAACATATAATATTAAAAATTCCTACGAAAGGAATGATTAATATGAATGATGACTATATAATTAATCCACGTCCCCCGAAACAAATTACTAAGTTAAAGGATTATGGACCATGTCCCTTTGTAGTTAATATTGAAGAAGCCACTAAGCAAAACGATTATTACCGTATTGCTTTGTGGACAGGAGAATATTTACAACTTACATTGATGAGCATCAATCCTGGTGATGACATAGGTTTAGAAATGCATCCTAACCTTGATCAATTCATACGCATTGAGAAAGGGCAAGGAATTATTAGGATGGGAGATAGAGAAAAACAGTTAGATTTTGAAACAAAAGTCTATGATGACTATGCAATATTTATCCCTGCTGGTAAATGGCACAATCTGATCAATACAGGTCGTACCCCACTTAAATTGTACTCTATTTATGCTCCACCTGAGCATCCACGTGGTACAGTTCATGAGACTAAAGAAGATGCTGAAGAGTATAACAGATAATAATGGCACGGGAAACAGGACTTGAATCCGCAACACCTGTATTTGGAGTTGAGACAGTATTTTTTTAGGTGTTGTAGACCATTTTGACTTTCCCATGATATCAAGGTTCATAGGCATTTTAAAGATTTGTCTTATTAGCCTTTATCAGCTAATTATAAGATTTTGGGCACTTCTTCGGCACCTGTTAAAATACTAAATTAAAAAAAGTTTAGTGTTCTGCACATTAAAAAAGCCAGTTATTCAACTGGCTTTTTCGTTATTAAGCGAGAAAATTAATGCTGCGTTTTTTTCTTAATCTTCTTCACTTCTTTTTCAGATAAGCCACTGGCCTTTACTATCTTATCTATCTTAACTCCTACATCTAATAAATTTTTAACCATGTCTCTTTTTCCTTCCTCTTTTAACTTCTCAACAATAGTTATAATCTTTTCACTCCTTTCAGTAGAAATTTCTTTTGCTACTTCTTCTAACTTATCTTTCGTTAAATCATCTTTAGCACTCATAATATATCTAACCACCGTTTCTCCGGTTTCCTGCTCCTATAACTTATCTAAAACTAATAAAGCGTTTTTTAGTCTTTCTATAAAATCATCACTAAATATTGCTTTAGCTATTTCTAAAAATACTCTTGCCTTAGCTGTCCCTTTAATTTTTTCTTCACTATATGGCGATATATCATATAATAAGTATTCAAAATCAGGGATATACTTTTCTAATTCTCCTGGAATTTCTTCTAGTAAACTAGATAAATTCAACCCAATATTCCATTTGTTATTACCATAATAAAATACCATTGGAATAACTAATGATAAATCATCTCTTTCTGTCTGCTTTAGTTTTAACTCCCAAATCTTTATTATATACTTTAGCAATTGGATACTTATCTTTTTATAGGGATAACTCTTATGTTCAAATAGTAAATACAAATAAGCTTCTTTATCATTTAAACTAACTTTATGTGGAGTTGGCCCGTTCTATAATCTAACTGATCATTTCTTCACTTCTATCATCGTGTAAATAATCACCATCTAGTACCATAAAACCTTGGTTTTTAGCTATCTGATAAAGAGGTTTAATAGTATTTCGCAAAGCTGAAACAAAATACTCTTTCTTTATCTCTTTCGATAAGCTAATACTCTGTTTAAGATTTAAGTAATCTTCCATTGCTTTTCTTGAAAAACCATACTCTAATCCAATTTTAAATCCCTTATACTGCACTTCACAAAAGTCATCTAACAACAAATCTAAATCTGGTAACTTATCATTCTTTTTACTATTAATTTTTTTAAAGGTAGGAACTAGGTTCCACAATTCATCATGTAGTACAAAACTCCAAGGAATAAAATGATCTAAACTTATATTAGTTTCGGAATCTATCTCTTTTTCAGTATAGATATCTTCAAAAGAAACAATATCTAATACATTACCCCAATACTTTTTAGCTTTACGTAAATTCCTCTTTTGAGGAGCAGATAACTTAAAAGGAATTGCTGGAACATTAGGGTTTCTTTTTTGCAAAAAATAAATCAATTTATATTTAAGCCAACCTTCTACAATGGTTTGATTTTTATAAATATAATTAAACCAGTTTTGATTAATAATTATTTTTTGATCTTGTATCTGATAAATAGCTTTATTATCTTGATTAGAAAGTTTCTCTATTAATTTATTCTTCTTATAATCTTTAACCCCAACTATTTCAAAGTAAAAAGGAGATAACAATCTATATGGAACAAATTTACACAGTTTATTTACTCTTTCCTTAATTTCTTCATTCTTAGCAATTATATATTGCAAAAAATCAAATAAATCACTTTCTTTTATATCTTTACTTAAATCATAGCTATTATAAATATCAAGAACTAGTTTTCCTAATTTATCTTGCGAACCAAAATTCAATTTATACTCAACAATAGAATACCAACTCTTAGTTACCATTTTTAAAGCTAAATTCTGAAAACCAAACTCTTGTTGACCCTTTTTTATTCCATCTAAGATTGATGTAAACCAATATAACTTATAGCTGTTTGTTATTCTCTTCAAAGTAAGCATGTTTTCAAATGCTTGGATGTTTAAACTTGAAGCCATTGGTAATTTCATTATACTATCACCTCTGCCTTTCAGTCTACTAATTAATTAGTAGGTTATTGCACTATATAAGATTTATATCTCTTTTGCAATTTCCTTTAATGAATCCTTATTATTTGATGAATATTTATAAAAAATATTATCAATATTCTTTTTTCTAGCATACTCTTCTACTCTTTCTCTTGAATCTGAAAAAACTAATTCCTCTTCTACTTTAAACAGTTCATATTCTTTTACCATTTTATAATCTCCTTCTTAATTTCATTTAAACTTCTTTTATTTCAACTCCATTATTATTATAGTAAAGATAAATTTTAATTTGATATCATTATTTTTAACTTGAATAATATAATTTTGTGTTAAACAATAGCTGATATTACCAAACAAATACATTGGAAATATATAATACTAAAAAATAATTTAATCTATTGAAAAAGAAATAATTTTAACTCTATTCTCCAAATCTAACCTCAATATCGTTATTTAACTGCCAAAATGCTAAATCATTTATATGAATAGGGTGTTTCTCTTTTCCAAGGTGTACTATACTATAATGCTTCTCTAATTGTTTAATTTTCGTTATAATATTCTCTTCTTCACCTTTAGATTGAGTGTTAAAAATAAACTTCACGTCATTCTTCTTAATATCTGAAACATTATGAACTACCCAACTCCAGATATAATTAGAATAATCATTATTAGATGTAGAAAAATGATCTAAAAATTGTGTAGATAGAATCGTTCCTACACCATACTCTCTTCCCTCTTTTAAAATCTTTTTAAGAGAAGTAAAATCATTCTTCAAGAAATTATCTGCTTCATCAACTAAAATCATCTTTGTAATTTCTCTAAAATCACCTTGAATAGTACTATGCCCTTTCATTTGCATCTGATTATAGAACGTATCTAATGTGATCGCAACAACTAAATTCTGAATACTTTCATCATATCCCGATAAATCAATAACTGTAACACCATCAATAAGCTCATACAATGGTTTTGTCTTTTCAGCATTTGGCTGAAAAATATGAAATCTAGTTAATTTAGTTAAAGCTCTGTGCAATTTATCAACTTTAACATCATCTCTATTTACATAAATATCATATACATCATGTAATGTTGGTGGTTTCTTATCCCATGTCTCTTTATCATTAGGGCTTATCCCTTTATTTTCATACGCTTCTATAATTGACTCTTCTAAAATTTGTTCTTGTACATTACCTAAGTTAAATGCTTGTGAAATGCTTTCTGTTAGATTACTAGCAGTATGAAGTGGTAATAATGCCTTAGAGATTTTAGGTTCATATAAAGCCAACGGATTGTATGGTAAATTATACAATTTATAAACTGTAGCATCTGTAGCCTTTTTAAAATCACCTTTCACGTAATCGCCTTTATAATCAAAAATCAATATTCCAATCTCAGTACCATTCAAATTATATTTGGAGTTTTTATACAACTGAGTAACCATTGACTTTGTAAATTGAGTTTTCCCAGTTCCCATAGTACCAATAATTCCAGTATTAGTATGCATAACTTTATCTGTAGAAGTAGGATACCACTTTATTGGATTGTTATATTCATCATATCCAAATATAACTTCCATAGGCTTATCATTTGAAGTGCAATTTTCTACTTTTGGTTTATTTTTAGCTTGATTTTCTTTACTGTAACTTTCTTCTGACTCTTCTATATCTTCAATTTTTTCACCTTCTTGTTCTTGTGTAGCTTTAATTGAAGAATTTTTATAGATATTACGTAAAAGATCACTTTTATTAAAGTCACTTTGTAAAGGTAAAAAATTATTTTTTAAATCTTCTATAGAACTCACAATATTTTTATAACCATCTTCTTCTGTAAATTCTAAAATTAAAACTTCATCTTCTATCTTTGTATTTCTAAAATGAGTTTCTTTTTTAAATGAAATTACCGCCTGTTTCTGAATTAATGAATCTAAATCATTACTAATCACATAATTATCATTTAATATTTTTTCTCTAACATCGTTATCAATAATTAAATCCCAATTTTGTTCTTCCCATATTCCATAAAGTTTCATTTTTTCAGCACTAATCAATGCTAACTGCATCATGAAATTTCTATAAAATTTATTAATAAATTTATTCCCTTGCAAGTTTATATTTAATAAATCTTTGGTCTGTTTAGCTTGCTTCTTAGCTTTCCTTACAACATTACTCCTATTAAGACCAATTTTAACCTCAATAGGATAATAATGAACTTTAATCTGATTATCATTAATTTCAAATCCAATTAACAATAAATCATCACTATAGCTACCTTTTTTAGACTTTTGAAAAAGTCCTTCATTAGTCTTTAAACCTGTTGCTCCTGATACTCTCAAAATTTCCTCTAAAGAGACCGGTACCCAAATTATATCTGGATGATAAAAATATGCTAATGAAATTTTTACTGCTGATAATATACTCAGTTTTTCTCTAGGAAAATGACTCTTTTTAGATATCAACCTCAAGAGCCAATCTCCATTGATAGCATTAAAACAATTAATAATATCAGGAGAATGTTCTTGAACATTTTCAATATCTTTTTCTTCTAAAAACTCTTCTATTATATTTTGATATTGTTTTGATCTTCTTGTCACAGTAATAGCATCATATCCACTGGATGAAGTATACTGATCACTATAATGTATAATTAATAAATCTTTAAATTTAGCATCATTTTTGAAAAAACTTAAATCAACCTTAGGTTCTATAAAAGAAACCCAATGAGAACTATCATAAATTTTATCTAAATCTTGTTTCTTTTCTTCTGAAATTACCGTAATAATACTTTCTTCTTCATTATAAGGATTCATATTGTTAGCAGTTCTAGCTAAAGCATTTAATTTAATAGCTGTTTCTAGCAAGATATTCTTTTCTTCTCCTATATATTTAGTACCAAATCCAGTACAATAAGAGTTTTGAACATGAACTGAAGGTATTCCTGAAACTAAACCATCTAAGGAAGCACCCGTTTTTATATCGTCCATCTTTCGATATGTGTCTTTTACATTATCTTTCATTTGGTAAAAAGTTATATGAGAATATTCGAATTCTTCGTCAAATAAATCTTTTGTATACACACTTACTTTATTTCTAAATAAGTTTAATAAATCTACTTCATCATAATTTTTAGAAGCTAAATTGATTTCAAACTTTTCTTTAATATTTTCAATATCAGTATATAAAGATAGTTCCTCAAAAACGTTAGTCCCACTATCATTACCGTATATATATATATCCATAGGTATGATTTCTTCCATTTTAACTTCCTTGAGTTTTTTGCTATAATATTCAAAAATCCCCTGTAATATTTCTTTACAATCCCCCATATTAATCAAATTTATCTTTATCGGAGATTCAGATTTTATAGTGAACAGATAAGAAAAATGATTGATAAATTCAGATATTTTGTCACTAACTAATTTTGATACAAATTCTTTTGAACCATTATATCTAGTTAGATTATCATTCACATAATAATTCCACTCTGGAGAATGATGCTGCTCAATAGCTTTATATAATTTTTGACAATCATTTTGAATATAAGGGAGTAAATTAATAGGTTTTAATCTTTTTAATATGTTTTTATTAACTTCTTGCTTGCCTAAAATATTATTAGCTAAAATTTGATAAGATACATTCAATGGATGTAGCGGGGTAAAAATAATTTCTTTTGCCCCCTCTTTTTCCTCTATGGAACCTAATTTTATAAGATTCTTCTGAGAATGATCTAATGGTTCTCCTTCTGGTATCTCACTTATCACCTCAAGATATGATTTAACATATTTCTTAGATAAATCTAATAACTCTTCATCATAATAAGCTAAGCTCGGTAAAAGCTGATTAATATGATAGTAGTCTATCAATTTATTGTAAGTTTTTTCAACCCTAATATCAATCTCTAATTCTTGTTCTTCCAATTCTTCAAATGACTTTTTATAAAACAAAGCCCCTTTTTCAATCATCTGCTTTTCCAATTCTAAATTAGATCTAAATTCATCTCTAGCAAAATACTGTTGATTACCTTGAATCAGCTTTTTATTCTCGAAATCATACTCAAAATCTTTTTGTTTCTCTCTTTTTAACTTCCATACTTTATTTCCAGTTAAAGGTTTTGGTCTTTCCACTTCTTGTTCTAAAACTAATGAAATAAATGTATCAATATATTTCAAATCCACCTGAATCTCTTCTATTTCTGATAAAACATCAGTATCTTTTTCTAATATAAGTTTTTCTTCCGAATTAGATATTTTTATATCACATTTTTCTTGATCAATTATTATCTTTTTCTCTGTACTTCCATTTGAATTTATAACCAAATTTTCCTCTTCACTTTTAACTTCAATATAACTTTTTCTAGGGCTAGCAGGCAAAGAGTAGGTTGTCTTTATTGATTCTAAAAGATCTGTTTTGGCTTCAACAATAGCAATTCTAAAAGCATAATTCTTCCTTCCTTTATAATTATAAAGTACCTTTTTAAAAGTAGTTTGATTCTTTTCAGGAATAATAGTAACTTTTAATTTCTTTCCAGAAGGCGTAGCTATAATATTACTTTTAGGAGTATAACTAATACAACTTTTCTTAAGATAGTCATCAAATTGAAAGAACAAATTAATTTCTTCTTCCTTATCTGGATTAAATACAATAATATTTCTAGTTCTAGCTTGTGCTTTTGTGTTTCCTTTAGGCTTTTCCCAATAAACACAACCTTCTAATGTTTCTTTTTTAGTATTCTCTATATACTTCAAGGGTGTAATACTCTTTTTATTTTCAATTGAATTCTTTACTTTTTTATAGTTAACTTTAGTCCAATCTTTCTGTCTTAGTAAATTAACCCCTTCATCATCAAAAGTTTTTTCTAATTCTTGATCTGGATTTCCATATTGATGAATATTAGATACTTGATAAAACAAATTATAATTTTCTTCTAAGCGTTCTAAAGCTTCTTTTTCTGAAAATGTATCTAAACCATTATCATAAAAGAGCCCAAAACTTTTATATTTATCTTTCGAAATATTGCCTTGATTAAGAACTTCCAATATTTCTTTGTAAGCAAATAAAGAAGTTTCATCTTCTAAATTATTCTTTTCAATTTTAGATAGTATAAAATTAACTACAATTCGATCTGCTTTATTTAGATTTTTAGCCTCAATCTCTTCTTCAATTACACTTTCGATACTTTTCCAATGAAATGGCATTCCTTCTTTGTAAAAATCGCCAGATCCTTTTATTATACTATCTAAATTAGTATTATGGATAAATAAGATAGCTGTATCTTTAAATTTACCGTCTGTTCCTACTTGGTTTCTCAAAAAAGTTAAGAAGTCAATAGTAACATCAGCTATAGTTGCAGATACAATCACTTTTATACCCTTTACTAAAATATAGTATGTTTGATAAGATGAATCATTTCCTTCATATATAAATTCTTCTATATTAGCTTCTTCACCTAATGCTTCATATAATCTTTTTACTTGTTCTTTTTTTTCAAATTGAATATCAAAACGTTCTCCATTTTTGACTTCTATTCCTTCAAAAAAATTTACAATCTGATTTGATAAAAATTTATAAAATTGCTCTGACATATTGTGCATCACCACTATCACTTTTTTTCTCAAGAATGTTTAATTTCTCAAACACCTCGATGATTTCTTGTTTAGAATATTTATCAAAGAATAGACCTCTTCTTTTAAACTCTTCAAATAATTTTTTGAGACGAATTTTAGGTTCATTTTTTATACATAATTTAGTAATGAAAATTAAATACTCTTGACTTAATTTTAATCTATACCCTAATCTTCCTCTTGGCTGTAAAAATTCTTTTTTACAAAAATCTTTAAACCAATTGCTATATTTTTTGTAAGGCCCCTGTCTATTACCAGGAGGATTATTAAATTGAAAATCAATTGTCTTAAAAAGTTCACATATTTTATTTTTAACAGGATTGTCATATCTCTGACCTAATGTAGAGTATTTCTCCCAATCTATATCCTCTGTACAGTATTTATATAATAAAATTAACTCATCTAACTGCTCTACAAAAGCATCGATCTCTGCTTTGTTCATATCTTCTACAACATCAATTATAATTTGATTATAACCATAAGGTTTTTCTATTCCTTTAAGGTGATTCAAAAACTCTAAACAAATAGCATGTGAAAATAAACAATTAACAGGTTCTTCTAAAAATCTCCATCCTTGCTTATAACTTGTTCTTGACTTAGAAGCCTTTTCCCAATCTAAATTGAAATACAACGGAATAGGCTTTTCTGATTCAGAACTAAACATTCTATTTAAATGTAAAGCCAATTGAGAAACATAATAAAAATAATAATAGTTTAAAAAATAGCCAAAATGTTCTACAAAAAATTCTGAATCATTAATCATAAATTTAAAGTCTTCATTAAAAACTTTGGCTACAAAAGAGAAATAACTTTTATAACTCTTTCTCAGCTTTATTCCATCTTTAAGTGATGGCATTGCTTCCAAAATTAAATGCTCTAAAATATTATTTGGTTTTGAATTGCATGTCTTTAAAAACAAGTCCTTATTTTCATCATTTAATAAAACTGAATATAAAAATTCAGCTATCTTCTTTTGCTTAGAATCTTTTAATGAAATATAATTAAAGATTTTAGGATGAAACACTTTCAACTCTTCTTGTTCATTAAAAAAGACCTTATTTATAATATCCTTTAAAGAAGTTTTATTTTTAGTATTTACCTTTTCTATTGCTTTTTCAATTATTTCATTCTTATCGACTTTATCAGAAAAGTCATTTTTAGATAATAACCGTGAAAAGTGTCCCAAAACCCCAGTGAAATCAAGTGCTTTTTCACTTGGATTTGATGTTATATAAGGAAGAATTCTAATATTATTACAATGATTGTGTCTTAACTTGTAGTCTTTTTGACTATCTATATCAACATTAAATGTATCTTTTATCTCTTCTATATCCAAGATCATCTATATCACATCTCCAGAAACTCATATTCTTCAAATTCATCATCAAACACTAATTTATACCTTGTCTTTGCTTCTGATTGTAATTCTTCAAAGTACATTTCTTCTGATAAACCATTAACCTCTATTAACTTATTAATAAACTGTGTAAAACTAATAAAGTTATTTTTATCCCTTTTATTAGGTCTATAACCTTCTTTTATTTTCATTAATAACTCATATAAAGAGAAATCTATAGAGATTAAACTATTGTTCTCTTGATTCTTTCTTTCTATCTTATATTGCAAGTTGATTGTCGGTATAAATCTATCTAGATTATCTTCTACTTTCTTTTTCAAATTTGAAGTATCTGCTTTAATATTAAATTCTTGACTAACCTTATAATCAGTCTGATTTTTTCCTAGATTAATATTTATATAGCCATCTTTATTTCTACCATTCCAATTATATATAGCATATTCTACATCCTCATATAAAAGTTTTAATTTCTTCTTATCACCTTTATTCCAATAATATAAATCTTTCATGAATTTAACATAGGTATTATCCTCTAGCTTCAAAGAATCATTTAGAGGAATAAATTTATAAAAACGAATAAGTACTTTGAGTAATATCTGTTTAAAAGATTTCAACTTTTCATTGGTCTTACAATATTTCTCTAACAGTTGCTCATTAATAAATAAATTTTCTTCTAGCGTCTTGTTATCCAAGTTAATATATTCCTTAAATACTTTCTTAATATTACTAGTATTATTAAATCTAATAATTTCTTGATCTAACTGCTCTGTTCTTAAAGCAGTTGGGTCCAATCTAGATATATGCTCAAAGATATCAGATAAATCATGATGCTCAAATAAGGACATAGGAATCAAAGAACAAATATATTTTTTCATCCTTTCAAAGCTCATCTTTTTATCCAACTCTTGTTTTAAATTAGTAACATCATAGTCACAAACAATTATATCATAAATGAAATTTAATAAATCTCTAGTAGAAATAATTAATTTAAATTTAACTATAATCTCGATTAAAAAATTAATAATAGTGTTTTGAACACTATCTTTTTGTAATAGCTCATAATTAAATCTAACAGCACATGTTTCTTTATAATTACAATTAGTACAATTGGATTTATAACTTCTATAAAAAGGATTATTACTATCAGATTCAACGACCTTATTGATTAAATTCAATATATATTTAGATTTCGGTTTTTCTTCAGTTAAAGTAAACATGTGATAATCACTAAAATTAATAAATTGAAAGTGACTATCTTCTACAAAAGAATTCTTTATTACCTTAGTCTCTAAAATTTGATTATTTAGAACATATTCTCTTAATATACTAAATTCACTTTTATATTTTGATTCTATAAAATTGTTTAGAGTACCTAAATTAATTGCAAGAATCCACTTTTGATTTGAATTATTTTTTAAATTTTCATCTGAAAAAGACTGTAATACCTCTCTTAATGTATCTATAGAAGTTTTCTTTGGTGAAAAACTCTCAGTAGCATCATTATGTATATTAAAATCATCAATAATATTTGGATAATGCTCTTTTAAATATGAAATAATATGTGATTTACCATCTCCTACACTACCACATACCATAATTAGTTGAGACTTATCAACTTTCTGTGAATTTCTAATTAAGCTTAATAGTTCATCTTGCAAACCTCTTTTAACATGCATGTATTCTTTGAATTTGCTAAAAGATTTTAAATTTTCTACCGCTTCTTTAGAAGACTCTTTCAATTTCCTTAATTCTTCAATAAAACAATTTTGAATTCTAGTCAATTAAAACACCTTCTTAAATTATTATATAATAATCTTCAACCTGATTATTTATAACAATAATGAATTATTGTTAATTTAGATATTAAAATAGTCTGTTTAACATTAATGAATTGCGAAAATTTAGTTTAATAACTTTATCTTATACTAAATTGACCATTGTGAATTTCCTATCTTATTTTATAAATGTTTTGAATTAAAATTTGTTTTTTCATTTATTATTCGTATTAATTGATTAATTCAATAATAATTTTATAAATCCTTCTATAATTCCAAATAATATGTATTATATCTATATTATATATATAAAAATCTAAAATTTAACAAATAATATATTGTTAAAAAAACAAATTTGACAATGAAATTTTAGTGTTATATCATTATTCTGTTAAGGACTGTTAAACGTAAAATGCCTTAAAATTTCTAAAATAAATAGTAAATGCAACTTTAGGGAGGCATTTAAATGGAAAATTATTTTGCTGAACATAATATAGAAGATATCTATAATCATATTCAAAATGTATATTTATCAGATGATAGACCTTGGATTTTAGGATATAGTGGTGGGAAAGATTCAAGCACAGTTGCTCAACTAGTATTTAATGCCCTTCACGACCTTAAAAACCAGGGAACGAAATTACACAAACCAGTTTATATAATCTCAGCTGATACCTTAGTAGAAACTCCAATGATAATTGATTTTATTACTAATACATTAAATCAAATTGAAGAAAAAGCTAAAGAACTTAATTTACCAATAAAGGCTCAAAAGGTTTATCCAAAACCTGAAGAAACCTTCTGGTCTTTATTAATCGGGAAAGGTTATCCTAACCCTAGACAAAAATTCAGATGGTGTACTGATAGATTAAAAATTAAACCAACAACTAATTTTATTAAAAACAAACTTTCAGAATATAATGAAGTTATTGTTTTATTAGGAGTTAGAAAAGGAGAAAGTGCTAGTAGAGATCAAGTCTTAAAAAATAGTAAATTAGAAGGCAAAGTATTAAGACGTCATCAATCTTTAAATAATGCATACATATTTGCACCAATTGAAAAGTTTACAGTAAAAGATGTTTGGGCATATCTTTTACAACATAATAATGGTATTTCACCTTGGGAGACAGATAATAATAAATTATATAATTTATATAGAAATTCTGATACTGAATGTCCAATGGTTATTAATAAAAATACTAAAGCATGTGGTAATAGTAGATTTGGATGCTGGGTTTGTACAGTAGTAACAGAAGATAAATCTCTGAAAGGATTTATCAAATCGGGAGAAAAATGGCTTAAACCATTATTAAAATTTAGAAATTGGCTCTATAATATAAGGGATGACAGGGACAAAAGAGAAAAAAAGAGACGCAATGGAGTAGTCTATAAAGTAAAACGAGATAATAAAGAAGTTAAAGGGCTTGGAGCTTACACACTAGAAGCTAGGAAAGAAATTTTAGAAAAACTATTAAAAATACAAAAAAGAGTAGATTATAAACTTATTCAAGGCGACGAATTAAAAGTTATACGTAAAGAATGGCTTAATTCAGGAGATCTAGAAGATTCATTACCTGAAATATATGAAAAAATATATAACGAACCTCTTCCCTGGGAGTTAGATAGAAATTATTTATTTGATAAAAAAGAAAGCAATCTATTATCTGAGCTTTGCCAAGAAGAAGGCGTTGATCCAGAATTACTAAAAAAACTTTTAACTCTTGAAGCAACTCATTTAGGTTATGATTATAGGCATAACATTTATAAAGAAATGAAAAAACTACTTAGTCAAGATTGGATTCATTACGATGATATAGAGAATATAGAAGGTGATATAAGTGAAAGTGAATAATATTAAACTTAAAAATTTCGGGATTTTTTATGATGAAAATAAATTAAATTTTAGTCTTGATGATGAAAATAAAAATATTATTTTAATTGGTGGACAAAATGGAGCTGGAAAAACAACATTATTAGAAGCCATTAGATTAGCATTATATGGTTCAGTTGCTTTAGGATATAAAACTAATACAACAAAGTATTTTGATTATATTAAAAAGAAAATAAATTATTCTGCTCTTGAAGATGACGAACAATCGGAAATGTCTATTATCCTTAATTTAAGTCTTAATAAAAAAGGAAATATTAAAAGGTATATAATTAAAAGAAAATGGAACTTTGAAGAAAAACTCAGTGAAAATTTAATTGTTACAGATCACAATACCAATATTTTGAATGATAAAGAAACTTTAGAATTTGAAAATTATATTAGAACTCTTTTCCCCCCTGCTCTATTCGACTTTTTCTTATTTGATGGAGAAAATATGGGGGATCTACTTTATAATAAAAAATTTAATGATATTTTAAAAAAAGCAATTATCACTGTTTTTAATCTTAATTTAACCAATACATTAAAAGAAGATATTAATAATCTTTTAAGTACTCAATTAGAAACTAAATCACTATCTAAGCCAGAAGAAGAATTTACTAAAAAGAAACAGGAATATAATCAACTGAAATCAAAAATAAAGAAGCAAGAAGAAGAATTAAAAAATACAAAACAAAAAATTAAAAACCTTAATTTAAAGCAAGAAGAATTAAATGAAAGATTCAATACTTTAGGAGGAATCCATGCCGATAAAAGAGAAGAAATAAAAGAAAAAATTAAAGAACTCGAAGTAAAGAAAGAAAAATATAGATCCTTTTTAAATGATTACTACGAAACATTTTTTCCTTTTATAATTAATAAAGACTTATTAAAAGAAATAAAGAACCAATTACATAAGGAAACAGATTATAAGAAATATATGGATATTAAAGAAAACTTGAATAATGAATTTTTCTCAAATCTTGATGAAGAACTGAAACAAATAGATAATATTGGAAAAGATAAATCAGAAATATTAACCTCTAAAGTAGTTAATGTTATTGATAAATCTTTTAAACCAGACTTTAATATTAATCAATTTAATCAAATACATAAATTATCATCAAATAACAAGAATGATCTGTTGAATACCATTCAGAAAATCGAAGATTTCAATACACCAGAAGTTATAGAAAAAGCCAATAAAATAGAAAATATAAATGAGAAATTAAAAAAGTTGAATAACAAACTCCAAAAAAATAAAGAAAACTCAGATTTACAAGGTTTATTAGATCAAATTCAACAATGCCACCTCGAAGTTAGTAAATTAAAAGAAACAAAAGAAGAATTAAATGAAAAAATTGAAACTAATAAAACAGAGTTAAAACAATTAGAAGAAGAAAAAAATGAAAAATATAAAAAATTAAAAGAAGCCAAAAAAAGTAGTAATATACCACTACTTTGCGATAAAATAGAAAATATTATATCAAAATATAATAGAACTCAAATTAATAATAAGCTAAAAATAGTTAAAGAAAAGTTTTTAAAAAATATTAATAAGTTAATTAGTCATGAAAATTATATTAAGGACATAGAAATTGATTCTGAAACTTTTGAAATAAAACTTTATAGTAACACTAATGATTTATTAAATGATCTATCAGCTGGTGAACAAGAATTAGTGATCTTAGCACTTTTATGGTCATTAGCTAACTCATCTAAGAGGCAATTTCCATTAATTTTAGATACTCTTCTAGGAAGGATCGACGAAGATCATAGGGAAAATATAATTAAAAATTTATTACCTAAAACAAATAGTCAAGTAATCATTCTAGCTACAGATTCTGAAATAAATAATAAGCTTTATCATAAATTAATTCCCTATATTGAAAGAAGTTACTTAATAGATAAAACGGATAAATTAAATCATAAGTCTACTATAAAACAAAATTACTTTTTCGGGGATGATAAAAATGAAATTCAGACTAAAAACTTCAAAACAGACGAAAGAAATTTTAAAGAAACTTCAGTCTAAGTCAAATCTTAGGCCTAATATTCTTGCAAGAATAGCTATAAATTTATCTTTAACTAATGAAACTCCTGTATCAGAAAAGGATTACGATAATGATGGACTTGAATTTCCTAGAAATGTTCTATTAGGAGAGTATGATTCCTTATTTAGAGCCCTTCTTACTCAAAAAATAGAAAGTCATCTAGAAGAGGAAAAATACTTTCCGCATTATATTAAATTACATTTAGAAAGAGGATCTAAAATGTTGGAAAGAGAATATGAATACTCAGGTAATTTCAAAACTTTTGTTACTAATCTGACAAAAAACAAACTGGAGTGATTTTATGATTTATTTAGATAATGCAGCTACAACTAAAATTGATCAGCAAGTAACTAAATCAATGTTACCTTTTATCAAAGCTCAATATGGAAATCCTAGTAGTAAACACTATACTCTAGCTAAAACTGCTGAAAAAGCTGTTGAAAATTCTAGAAAAAATTTATCCAAACTATTAAACTGTAAAACAGAAGAATTAGTTTTTGCTAGTGGAGCCTCAGAAAGTAATAATTTTATTATAAAAGGTATTTCAGATAGATGTAATGCTGACGGAAATCACATTATTACTTCTTCTATAGAACATAAATCAGTTATAGAATGTTGTAAATATCTCGAAGATAAGAATTATAAATTAACTTACTTACCTGCTAATGAAAATGGACAAGTAAATCCAGAAGATTTAAAAGAAGCAATCACAAAAGAAACTATATTAATATCTATAATGTGGGCCAACAATGAACTAGGAACTTTAAATAATATAAAAAAACTAGCATCAATTGCTGAACAAAATAATATTTTTTTCCATACTGATGCTACTCAAGTATTAGGTAAAATAGAAATAGATCTTCAAGAAATTCCAATTAACTTTTTATCTTGTTCAGCTCATAAAATTCACGGTCCAAAAGGAATTGGAGCTACCTTTATTAGATTAGATGATTTAGGGCTTAAACAAGAAATAACACCTCTTATCCATGGAGGAGAACAGGAAGAAGGACTTAGAGCTGGCACTCATAGTGTTCATAATATTGTTGGTTTTGGTAAAGCAGCTGAATTAGCAAATAAAAAAATGAAAGAATACGTTCCTAAAATTAAAAAATTAGAAACTTACTTGAAAAATGAATTGAAAAATAAATTATCTGATATCCAATTTAATGGTGATCAAGATAAAAAAATACCAGGTATTGTAAATATAACAATAACTGGTACTAATAATGAATTTATTATTAATAATCTAAAAAAAGAAATAGCTATTTCCACTGGTTCAGCCTGTTCTATAGGAGAACCTTCTCATGTTTTAAAATCTATTGGATTAAGCTCAAAAGAAATTTCTTCTAGCTATAGAATTTCTCTAAGTAAATTTAATACTCAAAAAGAGATTGAGAAATTTATTAAGATATTTGTAGATGAAATAAATAAATTGAAATTTTAAATAAATTAAAATAACCCTGCTTAACATTAAGCAGGGTTAAAATTAATATCTATTCTTTCTTAACTTAAGATGTTCAGTTTCCACTTCATCAAACCCTGTTATTATTTTAATAATTAAATAAGTGAAACAAGCTCCAATAAATACAAAAAATCATTTCTTCTTTACTTATTCTTGACTTTCTTCAACATAAATGATCCATTAAAAATCACCTCTCTCTTTTTTTAATCATCCTTTAAAAATTAATATTATATTTCTTGATTTAAATCTATAATATATTCATCATCATGCATAGATCGTTTAATGTATTTTCTATATTCTCTTTTTCCTCTCCAATTGGCTTTCTAATTTGATATCTTTTTCTTTCAACATCCTCATCTTTTTCATTATTAATCCCAATATTATTTATCCCTAGATCTAAAGTTATAGATATATCTGCAATTAAAGCTCTATTATTAATAGTTTGAGCAACACCATCCCTGCCAATAGGAGTAAGTTTGTAATTATAATGACTTTCTTTAGTATCTTCATCTTTTATATCTTCTTGAGATTCTGATCTAATATAAAGCATTTTTCGATCTGTATCAAAATCAATTTTTATATTATCACCCCTTTATTTTATAGATGCTACTCCATTAAGCCAGTCTTTAATGAAACCCTTCTGTGATTTATCCTCTTCAACTATCTTGATATATTTAAAACCTTGTAAAATATTAAGTAACTTAATTAACTCTTCTTTATGAGAGTAGTTATTAACTGCTTCTAAAGTAATCGGGCCAACTATCCCTCAACTACAATTTCACCTTCTCTAAGCAGATTACAGGCCCTCTTCAGGTGTCTATTAGCCATTTGAGGGCCAAAGTCAGCAGCCTGTTCTAAAACTTCAAGTGTTACTCTATCATCCTCAATTTGATTATACTTAAACTGATCCTTATGACATATCTCAGACATTTCAATTTTATTACTTAAACAGCTATCTTCACAACTCATAATCTCCTCTAAGATTTTATCAAATCTTTCTTCCATATTATCCCCCTTAATCTAGCCATTTTTCTTATCCTTAAGTTGCCTTAAAGACTTCTTTAAAAGTTAGGAATTGGTACTCCAACTTGTCCTAGATTTTCTAAAGCACTGATTCCTTCTTTTGAGATATAAAACCAGATAGCCATTAATCTAATCATACCTCCACTGCCTAATATCTGGTCTGCTAAATGAGCTACAGCTACTGTCAACAGCTACTGTCAAAAACATTCCTATCTTCTGAGCTACTCCTTTTTTGCCTATGGCACTATCAATTTCTTGGAGAACATAAGCTGACAGTAAGCCAGTTAGATAATCAACTACCACCATAGCTAATAAAATCTCTAAAGCCTGATCATAACCACCTAACCAATAAGAAAGAAAACCACCTGTCAGTCCAATGGCATAATGAAAGTATTCAACTATCTCCTCGAGCCAATTCAATTTAACCCTCCCATCCCAACGAATTGTCATACTAAAAACCAGCATCACAATTCTTGAAAACCAACGCCCAGTTCCAGTCATTACATTCCTTCCACTAGGCTAAAACCAATCCCCTCCCTAGCCAGCATAAAAACCATGCTGGCTATAAAGATAAAGGAATTACTACTTCTAATAAAAACTCTCTGCTCTATTTTGCAAGCCCATTGTATCCCTCATTCCCTTTCCCCCAAACCCCCTAAACCCTTTCCTTCAAGTCCTATAGGACTTTTCGTACTCAAAATCGTCACTCCCTTCCCAAACAGATCGGCAACCCCCCCCGCCGATCAAATAAGGATGCATTAAATTGGGGGACAGGGAAGATTGAGGGACACGATTTGAGATGATGAGAAATGACGCATCAGTTTCTCATCTATTCTCAGCTTGCTTACTGGGATTAAAACCATACAATATATAAAAAACACCTAGATTAGCTCTAGGTGTCTAAATAAGAAACTGTTCTATTTTTATCGTATCATATGCTCAGTAAGTTTATCTCCCATAGTTCTTTCAAAGTTGACCCGGTAATATATAATATTAATATTTTTAATCTTATGTTATATTCTGAAAGATCAAAACTGAAGTCTAATCTTTCCACACTAAAACTTTATTGTATATTTCTTATGATGCAATTTGAGGTTCCCCCATTAAATTAGACACATAGTTTAGTGGTTTTTCTCTCATTTTCGTATTTATCTGGACTTTTATAGTTTAAAGCTGAATGAATCCTAAATTTGTTATAAAAGATTACAATATATTCAAATATATCTTATCTTGCTTGGCATCTGTTTTGATAATTAGTTGTGAAACATGATAAGATTTAATCATACACTAAAAAAATTGTGCAACCAGATCTGGTTGCACAATTTAATTAAATTTAAAATAAAGTATCTATCGCTTTATCAATACCTTTACAAATTTTCTTACCTAATGACTTTCCTGCTTTATCTATTGGCGTATTAGGTAATTGTTTATCTATATTTTTAAAAACCTTGCCACCTTGCTTAACAACTTCTTTTGCTCCTTTTTCAACTAACTCGTTCTTCTTATCTCCCATCTATTCCCCTCCTATTACTTCTTATTTTTGGTAACTTCATCAGCATATTTTTTTATGTTTTTAGCTCCCTCTTTTCCAGTAACTACAGCAACCCCAGCAGCTACCAGACCAGTTACCACTTTAGCTGCACCTTTCAAAATATCCTTATTATCTGCCATTCAATATCCCTCCTTTACAAAATAATATATTCCACATATATTTATTATTATGGATTAATTGTAATTAACCTCCTTTTAATAATAAAAAATCATTATATACTAATTATTACATAATTTCTGAAAATCAAGTATTTTTCGAAATTAAGTTATTACTTTTTAAACCCTTCAGACCCATTATTAATTTCCTCCCTTAGTTATATTTTAAAATTTACTTTTATAATCATTAACTACAATAAATCACCAATACTCTCTTCTAATTTATCTAATGCTTGTTTTTTTACTCGATAGTACTGACTACTAGAATAAGGAAACAATCTACTATCATAAATTAAATTATCCCTTTCTATCTTGCCTTGTAGATACTTAGCCTTAATCAATGGCAACTCCTGTTCTTGATCTAAGGCATCCAATCCAGCCTCTATTATTCCAATCTTCCTTTCCAACTCTTCCTTCTCACAAGCCAACTCTTCCTCCAACTTCCCATCATACTCCAACTGAATCTCAAGAGCTTCTAATCTACTCTTAAACTGTCTATAACTAGATAAATATTCAATCAGCTTATCGTAGTCCCCCTCCCTAGAAAAGATCGCCTCTGGCGACTTTTAGTCATCAGTCATGTGTCAAAAATCAAACCCAAAAGACAAAACACCCTCGTTAACATAACAAGGGTGTAAAATAGATTAAATCTTCTCTTGATAATAAGCTAAGATTTTACCATCTAACTCTTCACTTAACTCAACAACTTCTCTATCAACTAAATCATCTCTTCTTGCTGCTTTATCTTTTAGCTGTTCCTTGAGCTCCTTAATCTCACTCTTTAGCTCTTCCACTTTACTACCTCACTTTCAGCTTCAGTTATAAATTATTAATCATCTGCTTAACAACTTGATCTCTCTTCTCTCCAGCTTTTCTTCTCCAGTTATATCCCTTCATCACAATTGACTGGCCACACATCTCCTGAATTCTATCTCTAACATCCTGACCTAACTTGTCTTGCAACCAGTCATAATTATACTTAGTAGTAATAATTAAAGTCTTATTCTCCTCATAAACCTCATCAATCAAGCGATAAATAATTCCTCTCTCAAACTCAGTAAAACTATCAGTCGGTCTCTTACCCCCAGTTAAATCATTTAAAGCAATTATCTTATTCTCTCCAATAGCTCCTAACATCTCATTAAGTCTGCCTTCACCTACTGCATCCTTCAAATCACTTAACAGCTCTCTGACATTGACCATTACCCCTAGATAATCATCATCAACACATAATTCATTGACTATACTAGCTTGGAGCTTAGTCTTGCCTTGACTTGGTGGACCTTGAATATATAAGCCCCAGTTATGATTAATAAACTTATCTATCTCTTTAACTAATACTTGGGCATGTTGATAGGCCTGCTTATGAGATACATCTTTAAACTGAAAATTATTTAATCGGCTCTTCTTAAATCTAGCCGGAATTTTAGCAGACCTAATCTTCTTCTTAACCTTCTTACTCTTATTACAGCTACACTCAACCATCTCTGACTGCCCTTCAGGTTGGTAAAAACCTCTATCTTTACAAATCTGACAGTCATACTCCTCTTCTTCAACTTGCTTAGTAGTCTGGGTATTCTGCTTCCAGTTCCTTCTGGCTCTTTCTACATGTAGTTGAAGTTTGTTCTTTCACCTTCCATCTTGACAGTCCCTCCTCTGCTTCTGTTCTCTATTATACTGCCTGTCTAACCCTTTGACATCTGCCATTGAACTAACTCCTGCTTTAATCCAGTTATTGATCAAACCCTTACCTTCCTTAGGATTCAGTCCAAAGCAGTATTGAAAGGGATCATCCTTATACCTAGCTCTCTTCATTCCTTCAATGACTACTTCAACAGTTAAGTCTTCAGCAACTTCAGTCAACTTTAATACTTGAGAAGGGTTAGGAGTTAATATCCTCCAGTACTCCTCAAAAGTTTCTCGAATTGTCCCTGGCTTATTGTGATTTCCATCTTAAAAAAAGAAATCCCTGAGGAGACGTTAGAGTTATTGGGTGAAGAAGAGTTAGAATTTCTTGTTGAATTATCTCAAGATGACCAACGACAGATACTATTAAGAGAAAGTAGAAAATTATCTGATGAAGACTTGGTTAAAATTATTAAGATCATTAGAACTTTCGCTGAAGAAGATGATGTACCTCCTGAATAATATTCTTTAAAGGATGGTTTTTAACGAGGTAATTGATAATAATCCAGCTGAAGTCATAGAAGCTCCATCACCAGATACTACTGGGATTAAAGCATTAACTCAAGAAGAAGTGAATAAATTACTCGATCAAGCAGATGATTGGGTCTATGATCTTATCTATATTGCAGTATTTACAGGAATGCGTAGAGGAGAATTATTAGCTGTACAATAAAATATTATAGTCAAAAAATTAAAAAAGCACCCTTTTTAAGGGTACAAAAAATAAAAATGGCACGGGAAGCAGGACTTGAACCCGCAACACCTGGATTTGGAGTCCAGTGCTCTGCCAATTGAGCTATTCCCGTACATTATAATATTCATATTTGTTAGTGGCTTGTCCTCACAAGACAATAACTATTATATATAATAGAAAATAAAATGTCAAGAAAAATTTATATAAATTAAATTGGTGGAGGTGGGCGGAGTCGAACCGCCGTCCCTATAGAATACCCTAGGAGGTTCTACGAGCATAGTCTCTGTTTTAACTTCGCAACTTTAGCTCCCACAGACAGGATCTAAAGCACTAGCTTGCAAAATTCCCTACTCTCCTACAAGCTTTAGAGGATAGGTAGTCTGCTAATATGACACTTATAGGCACTCACAGACAAAGCCCCTATAAGTGTAGCGGGTGCGTTACGCAGCCGCTAAAGCGTAATTATTATCGTTTGCAAATAAATTTAGAAATGCCATTAATGTTACGAGTTTAATAGCAATCTCGGCTCGCTGGCTCCCTCATACTCTATAGGTCGAGTCCCATATACACCCCCATGAATTTAATACCTACCTACTTGTCGATCCTTCATAGCCCGTTCCATTTCACGTTGGGCTGTCTTCTTCTTAATATCTTCACGTTTATCATGGAGATTCTTACCTTTAGCTAAAGCTAACTCAACCTTAACTAACTGTCTCTTAAAATAGAGTTTTAAAGGAACTAACGTATATCCACTCTGTTTAGTCTTTCCTATTAAATTTTTAATTTGATGTTTATGCAATAAAAGCTTTCTCTTTCTTTCTGGCTCATGGTTATAGCGATTTCCTTGCTTATAACGTGCAATATGCAGATTATGCAAGAAAACTTCTTCTTCTCTAACCAAAGCAAAACTATCTTTAAGACTTACCTTACCTTGCCGGATAGACTTAATCTCTGTTCCCTTAAGAGCAATTCCGGTTTCATAAGTCTCTTCAATATGATACTCATGTCTTACTTTACGGTTTTTAGCAATAACTTTCACTTGATCTCCCATTTTCTTCACCTCTGACTTCTACCTAAGGAGATTTTAGTCATCTCCTTATCATCAAGAGCACTTATTATTATAACAACTATATTTTATTTGTCAAGAATAATTTAGTAGTTTATATCAATAGTTATAGTCATGTGACTTGAGCTATGAGCCAAATCACAACCTTTTTATATAAAATCTTTTATTTTAAATTCTTATTTCTTTGGTTTTGAACTGGCTCACAACTCATAGCTCATAACTCATAACTATTAATCAGTAATTAACTCTAAATCAATTTCTCGATCAGCTAAATTGACCTGACTAAGTTCTACTTTAACTTCATCACCTAATCGATATATATTAGCGGTCCTTTCACCAATAAAGGCATGCTTGTCCTCATGATAGTGATAATAATCATCTAGCATTGTACTAACATGTACTAAACCTTCAATTCCATTATCTAGCTCAACAAAGAATCCAAAGGGCATAATACTACTAATAATACCTTCGTATTCTTCTCCAATCTTATCTTCCATATACTCTACCTTCTTTAAATCTTTAGATTCCATTTCAGCATCCATAGCCTTTCTCTCTTGAACAGAACAATGGTCTGCTATAGAAAATAGATTCTCTTCTAACTCTTCTCTTCGATCTGAAGATAAAACTCCATTATTAATTACCTCTTTAATAATTCTATGAATCATTAAATCAGGATATCTTCTAATTGGAGAAGTAAAATGGGAATAACAGTCTGAAGCCAATCCAAAGTGACCTACATTTTGAGGATGATAATGGGCCTGTTGCATTGTTCTTAGTAATACTGTATTAACTACCCTCTCTTCTGGCTCTCCAGCTACCTTATTCAGTACTGTCTGTAAAGCTTTAGGATGAATATCTTCTTTTAACCCTTTAATATGATAACCTAGATTATGAAGAAACTGATTTAAATCTGTTAAGTCTTCTAAACTAGGCTGTTCATGAACTCGGTAAATAAAAGGAACTTCCCTATAATACATTGCTTCAGCAACTACCTCATTAGTCCTAATCATAAAGTCTTCAATTAACTTTTCAGATACTCCTCTTTCTACTTTTACAATATCAATCGGACTACCTTCATCATCTAGAACTATATTGATCTCTGAAAAATCAAAATCAACACTACCTTTATCCTGTCTATTATCTCTCAAGATAGCAGCTAAATCTTCCATCATTCTTAAATCATCTATTACATCATCATATTGAGAAATTAGTTCTTCATCATTATCCATTAGCATTTGATTAACTTTGTTATAAGTCAATCTATGATTAACTTCAATTATACTCTCAGTAATTTCATAATCCAGCAATTCTCCACTACCTAAATCAAAATCCATTAATACTGTCATAGCTAGTCTATCTTCATTAGACCGTAAACTACATAAATTATTAGACAGTTTCTCTGGTAGCATAGGAATAACTCTATCTACTAAATAAATACTTGTTCCTCTCTTACTAGCTTCCTTATCTAAAACAGATCCTTCTTCAACATAATAGGTTACATCAGCAATATGAACTCCTAATCGAACCTGATTATCTCCTAGGTCAACAATTGATACTGCATCATCAAAATCTTTAGCATCATCACCATCTATAGTCACCATCATTAAATCTCTTAAATCTTTTCTCCGCTCTGCTTCTTCTTCAGGGATCTCTTCTGACAATTCAGCTACCATTTCTTGCACTTCTGATGGAAACTCTTCTGGTAATTCTAACTTACGAATAATAGCTTCAATATCAACACCAGGATCGTCTTGATGGCCTAAAATCTCTACTATCTGTCCTTCAGGATTTCTACTTTTGTCTGGCCAACGAGTAATTTCAACTACTACTTTTTGACCTTCTTGGGCTTCTTTACTCTCTTTTTTAGGCACAAAAATATCATGGCTAATCCTAGAATCATCTGGTACTACAAAACCAAAGTTCTTACTATCTTCATATGTACCAACTATCTTCTTATTGGCCCGTTCTAAGACTTTAATTACTTCTCCAGATAATCGCTTACCACTTTGCTTACCAATTATTCTGACTACTACTCTATCATTATGCATAGCACCATTTAGATCTTTAAAACTGATATAAACATCTTCTTGAGCCGGATTATCAGGAATTAAGAAACCAAAACCTTTAGCGTGTCCTTGTATACGACCTACTACTAAATTCATTCGTTCTGGAACACCATAACGATCTTTACGATTCTTAATAATAGAACCTTCAGCTTCCATCTCAGATAGGACACTTAAAAACATATCCTTTTCCTCTTTAGGAATCTCAAATACCTGTAGTAACTCTTCTGCTGTCATAGGCTTATAAGCCTGTTCACGCATAAAGTTTAAAATAGAACTCTTTACACTCATATTTTCCCTCCGTTATTACATGATTTATTATTTATTATTCTCATAATCTAGAGTCTATATACCCTTATAAAAAACAAAACTCTCAGTCAGATAAGAATCCAACCAAGAGTCTTATGAAATCAAAGTAATATAATTACTTATACAGCTGCAACTACTAATGATAATATCATGAATAAAACAGCTGCAGCAGTAGTCACTTTACTTAAAACTTGATCTAAGGCCTTACCTTGGTCTCCAAATAAAGAACCAGTTGCTCCTCCTCCATCAAGACCACCTAATCCTGCACTTTTACCAGACTGTAATAATACAGAAACAATTAGGGTAATAGACACAATGATTAATAGTATCTTAAGAAAAAATGCCACTTGTATTACCTCCTCGTTAAAATACCAATAAATATTTTAACACAATTGGAGTAAAAAAGCAATCGATAATTGACAATAGTCAATTATCAATTAAATCCTAAAATCAAAACATTACCAACTATTAATATATAATTATATAGTTTTAACTCTAATTATAAACTATACACATTATAAAATAATAATAGGGCAGGTTTCCCTGCCCTTAAAAGTGATCTATTATAAGTTATAGAAATTAGCTAAACCATTATATTGACCTGTCTCAGCTAACTTCTCTTCAATTCTTAATAACTGATTATACTTTGCCATTCTATCAGAACGAGAAGCAGAACCAGTTTTAATCTGACCAGCATTAGTAGCAACAACAAGATCAGAAATTGTATCATCAGCAGTTTCACCAGAACGATGAGATACAACGGCAGTCATATTATTTCTTTTAGCTAATTCAATAGCATCAAGAGTTTCAGTAATAGTACCAATCTGGTTTACTTTGATTAAGATAGAATTAGCAGCACCCATTTCAATTCCTTTAGCAAGGAATTCCGTGTTAGTTACGAATAAGTCATCACCAACGATTTGGATTTTATCTCCTAATTCTTCAGTCAATTTCACCCAACCATCCCAATCGTCTTCATCTAATCCATCTTCAATAGACTGAATTGGATATTTCTCAACTAGATCAGCATAGAATTCAACCATCTCTTCACTAGTTCTTACTGCTCCTTCTCGCTTGAAGTTATACTTTCCATCTTCATAGAATTCACTAGCAGCTGCATCTAAAGCAAGTACAATATCATCACCAGGAGCATAACCAGCTTGTTCAATTGCTTCGATGATTATTTCAATAGCTCCCTCAGTACCATCAATATCACGAGGAGCAAAACCACCTTCGTTACCTACTGCAGTTACATCTCCTTTTTCAGCTAAGATATTTTGTAGAGCATGGAAGATTTCAGAACCAGCTTGTAAAGCTCGACTATAATTATCGAAACCAACTGGCATAATCATAAATTCCTGAATATCTACAGCAGAGTCAGCATGCTCTCCACCATTTAAGATATTCATCATTGGAACTGGTAATTCTTTAGAGTTAACTCCACCTAAATACTGATATAATGGCAGACCTAACTGATTAGCAGCTGCTTTAGCTACTGCCATAGAAACACCTAAAATAGCATTAGCTCCAAAGTTTTCTTTTCTTTCTGTTCCATCTAACTCAATCATTAAATTATCAATATCAACTTGACGATTAGCAAGCATACCAATAATTTCAGGTGCAATATCTTGATTTACATGTGTAACAGCTTCTTGAACACCTTTTCCATTATAACGATCTTCACCATCTCTTAGTTCTAAAGCTTCATTTTCACCAGTAGAAGCTCCAGAAGGAACAGCAGCTCGTCCCATTGCACCTCCTGCTAAGTAAACATCAGCTTCGACTGTAGGATTACCTCTTGAATCAAGAATTTCTCTAGCAACTACATCAACAATTTCTAACATATTTTTCCCTCCTAGTTTTATTTAATTAATAATTAAGAATTAATAAATAATAAATCTCTTTATTATCTATTCTTTGTTATTTATTCTTTCCAATAAGCTGTTCACCAGTCATTTCTTCAGGCACATCAATGCCTAATAAGTTTAACATAGTTGGTGCAAAATCAGCTAATTTTCCATCTTCAATTAATTGAGCATCTTTGGCTTGGTCATTAATATATACAAATGGTACTGGATTAGTTGTATGAGCTGTAAATGGTTCTTCAGTCTCATAATCCATCATTTGTTCACCATTACCATGGTCTGCAGTCAATAAAACTGCTCCACCTTGCTCTGTAATAGCATCAATTACCCGACCTAAACACTCATCAACAGACTCAATTGCTTCTTGTACAGCTTCAAAATCTCCAGTATGACCTACCATATCTGTATTAGCATAATTAAGAATGATTACATCATGGTCTTCTTCATCTATCTTATCTACTAATCTATTAGTTACTTCATAAGCACTCATTTCTGGTTTCTGCTCATAAGTAGCAACATCTGGAGAAGAAATTAACTCTCTGTCCTCTCCTTGATACTCTTTCTCTTTCCCTCCATTAAAGAAGAAAGTTACATGAGCATACTTTTCTGTCTCAGCAATCTTAAGTTGCTTAAGACCATTATCAGATAATACCTCTGATAATGTATTTTTAATTTCAGCTGGTGGGAAAGCTACAGGAGCATCAATTGTTTCATCATACTCAGTCATACAAACCATATGCACATTAGGATAACCTTCTTGTCTTTCAAATCCTTTTAAGGTAACATCATTTAAAGCACGAGTTAACTGCCGAGCTCGATCTGCTCTAAAGTTAAAGAAGACAGCTGAATCATCTTCTTCTACTTTGGCAACTGGATCTCCAGCTTCATCTACAACAACTGTAGGAAGAACAAACTCATCTGTAGTATCCTCAGCATAAGAAGACTTTACTGCTTCCAAAGCTGACTCTGCCTTATTACCTTGACTAAAGCACATAGCATTATACGCTTTTTCTGTTCTTTCCCAATTATTATCACGATCCATATAATAATAACGCCCACCAATTGTAGCTATTTCTCCTACTCCAATTTGGGCCAACTTTTCTTCTAACTCTTGTACATATTTTTCTGCACTAGATGGAGGAGTATCCCGACCATCTAAAATAGCATGAACATAAACATCATCAAGACCTTCTTCCTTAGCAACCTCTAATAAGCCATATAAATGTTTATTATGACTATGAACTCCACCATCAGAAAGCAATCCTAACAGATGCAAAGCAGAATTATTCTCCTTTGCATTCTTAATTGCTCCCTTTATAGCTTCATTATCATTTAATTTATCTTCTTCAATAGCAAGATTGATACGAGTAAAATCTTGATAAACAATTCTTCCTGACCCTAAATTCAGATGACCTACTTCAGAGTTACCCATCTGTCCTTCTGGTAAACCAACTTCCTTTCCAGAAGCCTGAATAGTTGTACTAGGGTATTCATTCCATAGTTTATCAAAGTTTGGCGTATTTGCAGCTTTAACACCATTCATTTCTTCCTTTGAATTACAACCAAATCCATCTAATATAATTAATGCTAACGGTTTTGGTGCTGCCATGTTTATCACCTCTCTATACTATTTAAACTTTACTATTTTAGAGAATGACTCTGCTTCTAAGCTAGCACTTCCTACTAAAGCACCATCAATATTTGGCTGAGCCATAATCTCTTCTACATTCCATGGCTTAACACTGCCACCATACTGAATTCGAATTGCTTCAGCAGTCTCTTCATCATACATTTCTGCAACTGTTTCTCTAATAAATTTAACTATCTCTTCAGCTTGCTCTGGAGTAGCACTTTCTCCAGTACCAATAGCCCATAGTGGCTCATAAGCAAGTACCATCTCTTTAACATCATCTGCTTCAATACCAGATAAATCAGCTTCTAATTGAAACTTAACTCGAGCGAAATGCTGACCTGCTTCTCTTTCTTCTAGCTTTTCACCAATACATAAAATAGGCTTAATATCATTAGCAAAAGCAGTCTTTAACTTTAAATTAAGTAATTCATCATCTTCACCAAAGATCTCTCTTCGTTCAGAATGACCAATAATTGCATATTCACATCCAACAGATTTAATCATATCTGGAGAAAGTTCACCAGTATAAGCACCACTCTCTTTATAATACATATTTTCTGATCCAAGCTTAACATTTGAATCAGCTAATACTTCATTTAGTGGATATAAATCAACTGCTGGAGCACAAATACCTGCTTCTACATCATCAACATCAGCAACTAATTCTTTAAATTCTTTAGCCATTTCTACAGCTTCATCAACTGTCTTATGCATCTTCCAATTAGCACACATAAAAGGCTTACGCATAATTTATCCTCCTTATTAATTCACAATTTATTAAAGTTTGAGACTAATATCAAGATTATGTATTCAATATCTAAAGGCCTACAGTGCACAGCTTATTAAATTCAACTGTACACTGTATACATATATACTACTTGTTATCTAGTGCCTCTACGGCTTGTAATGGCTTACCTTCAAAGAATTGTAAAGAAGCTCCACCACCAGTAGAAATATGAGTCATTTCATTTTCAAGTCCAGCTTTCTTAACAGCAGCTGCAGAATCTCCACCACCAATAATAGTCATTGCATCAAGGTTAGCTAATACATCAGCTACTTTATTAGTTCCTTGAGCAAAGGCATCCATTTCAAAGACACCCATTGGTCCATTCCAAACTACTGTCTTAGCATCATTAAGAACAGCTGTAAATTCTTCTATAGTCTTAGGGCCAATATCTAGAGCTTGCCAGCCCTCTTCAATCTCATCAACAGCTACAACTTTATTATCAGCATCAGCAGCAAAGTCATCAGCAATAACTAAATCAACTGGTAATACTAGATCGACTCCTTTAGCTTCAGCTTTTTCAATTAATTCACCAGCTAAATCAATCTTATCCTCTTCAAGTAAAGAGTCACCAGTCTCATATCCTTGAGCAGCAATAAAGGTATTGGCCATTCCACCACCAATTAATAAAGCATCTACTTTTTCAATTAGAGATTCAATAACTCCAATCTTATCAGATACCTTAGCACCACCAATAATTGCTACATAAGGATGCTCTGGATTATAAACTGCTTGACCCATAGTTTCTAATTCATTTTGAATTAAGAAACCAGCAACAGCTTCATCTACATAGTCAGCTACTCCTGCTGTAGAAGCATGAGCTCTATGAGTTGCACCAAATGCATCATTAACATATACATCAGCAAACTCAGCTAACTGTTTAGAGAACTCTTCGCCATTCTGCTTTTCGCCAGGATTGAATCGCGTATTCTCTAATAATACAACGTCACCTGACTCCATATTAGCAACTGCTTTCTTAGCATCTTCACCAACAGTATCATCAACTTTAGTAACTTGCTTATCTAATCTATTAGATAAAGCTTGAGCTACAGGATCTAAACGTAGATCTTCCTTAACTTCTCCACCTGGACGACCAAAGTGGGCCATTAAGATAACTTTAGCATCATGCTTAAGTAGATACTTGATTGTAGGTAAAGCAGCTTCAATTCTTGTCTCGTCAGTTACATTACCTTCATCATCAACAGGTACATTAAAATCAACTCTAACTAACACCTGCTTATCATCTACATTAACATCTTTTAGAACTTTTTTATCCATTAGTTTCACCTCCGAGTTTTTTAAATAATAAGGCAGGGCCAACAATTACTGATGACCCCACCTCTAAAAGTTAACTCTAATTACATCTTAAGTGCTAAATCAACAACTCGATTAGTATAACTTAACTCGTTATCGTACCAAGAAATAATCTTAACCATATTGTCAGCAACTTGCATAGTCGCTCCAGCATCAACCTTAGAAGATTCGAACTGTCCCATAATATCTCGAGAAACAAGAGGCTCTTCAGTATAACCTAATACGCCTTCCATTTCTCCTTCAGCCTTCTCTTTAAGAGCAGCATTTACTTCTTCAGCAGTTACATCTTCTGATAAAGTAAATACTCCATCAACGCAAGAACCATTAGGAACTGGAACTCGCATAGCCATACCGTCAATCTTACCTTCTAATTCAGGTAATACTTTAGTAGTAGCAATTGCTGCACCAGTAGTTGTAGGAATGATATTTTCAGCAGCAGTTCTACCTCTTCTAGTCTTGCTTGCAGGCGCATCTAAGATAGCCTGGCTAGCAGTATATCCGTGAACAGTAGTGATTAATCCTTTCTCAATACCAAACTCATCATTTAATGCTTTAGCTAATGGAGCTAAGCAGTTAGTAGTACATGATGCATTAGAAACAATCTTATCATCATCAGATAAGTCATCATCATTAACACCTAATACAATAGTGTTATCTAATTCATCTTTAGCAGGTACAGTTAAAAGAACCTTGTCTGCTCCAGCTTCTAAGTGCTGTTCTAATTGCTCTTTGTATCGGAATACACCTGTAGATTCGATTACAATATCAATATTATGTTCGTCCCATGGTAACTCAGCAGGATCTTTAACAGCAGAAACTTCGATTTCTTCACCATTAACAACTAAGTTTCCATCTTTAGTATCTACTGTACCATCAAACTGACCATGTACAGAGTCATACTTAAGTAAATAAGCTAAGTTCTCTACATCAACTAAGTCGTTGATAGCAACAATCTCTAAATCTTCACCTCTTTGATTAATAAGTCTTAAGAAACCTCTACCAATTCGTCCAAATCCATTAATTGCAATTCTTTTTGTCATTTTAACTCCTCCTTATTTAGGATAAATTTATTTAAAATAAAATTATAAACTTAAACTAATTCTAAAATCTTTTGAGCAGCTTCTTCATCAGTAATTAAAACATCCTGATATTTATTAGAAACAGCAGCTAAGATAGCTTCTGCTTTCTGTTCTCCTCCAGCAACAGCAACGACCTTTTTTATTTTAACCAAATCAGATAATTTTAATCCCACACTAGCTGTAGAATAGACAATTTCTCCTACTTGGTTAAAATAATAACCAAAACTCTCTCCTACAGCACCTTTATCTTCTAATTCTCTAATCTTACTTATAGACATCTTTCTTCTTTTGGCCATTACTTGAGCTGTTCCAACTCCATGTACTAAAATATCAGCACTTTTTGCTAAATCAAGTATATGTTTAATAGAAGGTTCAATCACTAATTTAGAAATAGTATCCTGTTGTAAACTATCAGGTATATGTAATAAGTGGTATTCACCACCTAATTTATTAGCAATTTTAGCTGCAATAGTGTTAGCTTGAATCTCTACTTCCTCTCCTAATCCGCCACGACCAGGAACTACAGTTATATTTGAATTATCATCTATAGGAGTCATCATTTTAGCTACAGTAGCTAAAGTATTCCCTCCTGTTACAGCAATTATGTCATCAGCAGTAATTAAATCGGTTAAAAAATCAGCAGAAAATCTACCTAATTCATCTTTAGATTGGTTATAATTTAAACTTTGGGGAACTATATGAACCTCCACTTCTAAAATTTGAGATAATTTTCTTTCTAGTTCCTTAGTTCCTCTCAGTTCTTTAATATAACCATCTAAGTCGGATAAAATTCTAATTCCTGCTTCAATAATTTGAGCACCTAAACTAGTAATTACTATAAATTGATTTTCTTTTAGAAAATTTAAGTGCTTACGCACAGTTCTTTCACTCAAACCAGACTTCTTAGCCAAAGAACGGCGTCCGATTGGCCCAAAACGATGAATCTCTCTAAGAATAATATATCTTGCCTCTATAACCTCCACTAACTCTGGAGCAATCTTCTGCTGTAACCTAAAATAGTTAACCATCAAATATCCCTCAATCCTTCTGCGGGACAAAAATATCCCGCCAACATAAAACTGTCCCAGCAACTATAAAAATAAAAGTGCACTTCTATTATAAGAAATATAAGTGCCAATTATTCAGTCTCCACTAGGAGTATTTCAAGACTTAATTCTTAACTCCTGCAAAAAATTGATCTTTTTTATTTATTTGCTTAATAATTATATAATTGCTGTTTTATCTTAATTGTTCCATAGCTATCTTTCTAGATTTAAATTTTAACTCCTGCAAAAAAATAAACTTTTTTACTTTTTTCTTAAATATCAACTGGTAACTCTTTTGCAATCTTTCTTAATCTACGAAATCTATGGTTGACACCTGATTTAGTTATATTCAACTTTTCCCCTAACTCTTTCAGACTGGCATAAGGATTTTCTCGTCTTAACTGGGCTACCTCTTGTAAACTAGAAGATAACTTATCTAATCCTTTCAATCTATCTATCAATTCAATAGTCTCTAATTGTCTTTGAGCAGCAGATACAGTCTTATTTAGATTGGCTGTTTCGCAATTTACCAACCTATTAACTTGATTACGAACTTCTTTATGTACTCTAGTATTTTCGAACTTTAATAAAGCTGAATGAGCACCTATTAAATTTAATACTTTAATTATATCATCTGACTTCTTAAGATATAGTAGATAAACACCATTCCGCTCTCTTAATTTAATATTTATTTCAAAACTTTTAAATAATTTACTTAACTCCTCGGCGTACTCTTCATATTCAATACTAAACTCTAGATGGTATTCTTTTTCAGGATGAGTAATAGAACCTGTTGCTAAAAATAATCCTTTCAAATATGATTTCTTACAACAGGAATCTTCAATAAACTTATCTTTTATTTTATAATTTAAAGAGTATAGGTCATCTATCAAACCACAATCAACTAATAACTCTTTAACTCCAGGCTGGGGAGCAACCTTAATGATATAATAATTACCCTTATCTAAATACATCTTCTTTCTAACTATAATTTCTGTGATAAATTTAAATTGTTCTTGTAATAATTTATACAATTTACGAGCTACCACAGCCTGCTGACTAACTAATTTAAGGGCCAACTTCTGATTAATTATCTTTAAACTACCTTCTGACTTAATTAAAGCAGCTAATTCTGCTAAATGACAACATTGGTTAGAATTATCTTTTCTGACTACTTCATGCTTAACTTCATCTGTAAATGACATATTCTTATCACCTAGCTTTTATAGTTTACCGTTAACAGTTTACAGTTAAAATTATTATTTACTATTCCATTTTCCTAACAACTAAATCCATAATTACTTTTGCTAATTTATCTGGATTATGCCGTACTAAGTCTGATTGATTAATCATTCCCTCTTGAACAACTTCTAATCCTTGTTCCTTTAATTTATCTAAATCAACTTCTACTGGTTCTGAACCTTCTTCAGCATATTTTTCTATCAAATCTGACTCAATCTCTTCATTATTCACTAATACATAATCCATAATCTCTGAATCTATATGGTCATAAATAGCTTGGACATGATCACTAGCTGTATAGTTATCTGTCTCACCTGGTTGAGTCATTACATTACAGACATAGGTAGTTAAAGCTTGACTATCTTTAATTGTTTCACTCAACTTCTTAACCAATAAATTAGGCAATACACTAGTATATAAACTACCTGGTCCTAAAATAATTGCATCTGCATCCTGAATTGCTTCTACAGCCTCTGGTAATGGATCACTATCAATAGGATTAATAAAGACTTGTTCAATCTTCCCTTTAGCTTCAGGAATCTGAGACTCACCTTCTATTACTGTACCATCTTTTAGCTGAGCTGATAAAGTAACATCTTCTAAAGTAGCTGGCAAGACTTGACCTCTAATAGCCAATACATCACTAGAAGCTTTAACTCCCTCTTCAAAATCACCTAGTATTTCTGACATAGTAGCAATAAATAAGTTACCAAAGCTATGTCCCTTTAAATCTGTACCTTTATTAAAACGATATTGAAATAATTTCTCCATTAATGGCTCTGTATCAGCCAAAGCTACTAAACAGTTTCTGATATCTCCAGGAGGTAAAACACCTAATTCATCTCTTAACATACCTGAACTACCTCCATCATCAGCTACTGTTACTAAAGCTGTTATATTAGTAGTATACTTTTTTAAACCTCGTAATAGTGTCGATAGACCTGTTCCGCCACCAACTACTACAATCTTAGGTCCTTTCTTTAGATATCTCTTTTGGAAGAATAGATCTACTAACTCTGCATTTTGTTCAGGTAACACAACCTCATACACTGACTTAATTGTCCTCCGAATTCCTAATGCTACACAATATAAACCGACTAAAATAATCATGACACCTAATACTTTATTAATAATAGGAGTAAATTCTCCTGTTAGCAAATATACAAACTCAATTAACATACTTTCAATTAAACTTAATGATTCAAAACCAATTAAAATTGCTACACCAACACTAACTAATAAAATACCTAGTCCTACTAAAGCTAACCATCTTTTAAAATACATTCCTGGATAGAACCACTTTAGTTTCTTCACCAAACCAACTCCCTACTTATCAGAATCACGATGTTTTATCAACATATTATACTCATTTTCAAACTCCTTATATAATTTTTCAGCTAAAGTAACTGATCGATGTTTACCCCCCGTACAGCCAATAGCTATAGTTAAATGTGTCTTCCCTTCCTTGATATACTGAGGTAATAAAAATTTAATCAAATCGAAGAGTTTATCTTTAAACTGTTGAGTAATTGGCCATTTAAGTACATAATCTTGTACTTTTTTATCTTCTCCAGTTAGTGGTCGTAACGAATCAACATAATGAGGGTTAGGTAAGAACCTAACATCAAACATTAGATCAGCATCTAAAGGAACTCCATATTTAAAACCAAAGGATAATATAGATAGAGTAATCTGATCCTTCTTTGTATTCTCTACAAAACTACCTTCAATCTCCTTCTTTAATTCTTTTGGATTCAACTCAGTAGTATCAATTATCTTGTCAGATGCGCCTCTAATCTCTTCTAACTTATTTCTTTCTAAATCAATTGCTTCTGAAATCCTTCCTTCTGGAGCCAATGGATGGCGTCTTCTTGTCTTCTTGAAACGATTGATTAAAGCATCAGTAGCCGCTTCTAAAAAGAGAATCCGATAATTAAACCCTGCTTCTTCTAACTTAGCCAGTTCTTCAGATAGACTATCAAAAAAGTCTCTTCCTCTAATATCAATTACTAAAGCAGCCTGTTTAACCTTATCACTAGAGTGTTTACATAACTCAGCAAATTTAGAGATTAGAGCCGGAGGTAGATTATCTACACAGAAATAACCTAAATCCTCTAATACATTAATAGCTTCTGATTTACCTGCTCCTGACATTCCAGTTACTATAATAAAATCGACTTTTCTTGTCACTATATCCACCTCACCTTATTAGTTTACAGTTAAGCAAAAGCTTTATAAAGTAAGGGTTTAATATATTAAACCCTTACTTACACTCACACTCACTACTCAACATTAATAATCCTATCAGCAGTCAACCCTGCCTTCTTAGCAACAGCTAAAGCACCTTCTATATCTCCTACTCGCTCTGGCTTATGAGCATCGCTACCTAAACTGAATTTAACACCTTCTTTTGCAGCCAGCTTAATATACTTTTGACTTGGTAGATGTTTATCATTAATCTCCAAAGCTACTTCTTGCTTAGCTGCCTCTTTTGCCAATAATTCAGTATTAATATTAATTTGATAGCCAGGATGAGTAATAATATTAATATTATAGTTATTCATTACTCTAATTAATAATTCTGTATTGCGCCTTCTAATCTCCTTTTTATTGATCCCTAATCTTTCTAAAACTAAATTATTAAAAATAATACCTAAACAACTCTGCCAATTAGCTGGACGTATCATTAAATGAAATCCAACTAATACTTTATCTAATTCCTTTAGGATAAACTCAGGTACATCCAACTGACCATTTAAAGTTATGATATTGGCTTCAGTAGCTGCCAAGACTTTGATCTCAGGATATAAATTATCATACTTTTCTACCTCTTGTTTTATCTCTAATAAAGTAAGAGCATCCTTTACACCTAATCTAGTTATACTTTGACTGGCCGGTCCGTGATCAGCAATTGCTATCTCCTCTAAGCCTTGCTCAATTGCAGCCTCTATATTCTCCCGAATAGTTCCTTGACCATGACTATACTGAGTATGTGTATGATAGTCAGCAACTATTTTCATCTATTATGTCACCCTTTATTTTAAATAAAGTGTCAGTCACACTCACCTACAAGTTCTGATAGACTTTCCGTAATAAATTCACTGATTACTGACACTTTATATCAGTTCTCAATTGATTGTTCTAGCGCTTGCTGCTTAACCTTCTTCTTCTCTCTTACAAATTCTCTTACTCTTTCTAGTGAAGTATTGAGAATATCTTCTTCTTCTAGCCCAGCCTTTTTTATAATCTCTATTGCTTTAGGAAACTCTCCTATTTGATCAGCATAATGAGTATCTGTTCCCAGAACTACTTTAACTCCTGCCTCTTTTGCTTTATCAGCAATTTTGATACAGTACTCCTTACTACCAGGACGACTATGATAAGAGCTATTATTGATTTCTAACAAAGTATCATTCTCTCTAGCAGTTGCAACTATCTCTCCAATTTCAACTTCATACGCTGGGTTACCAGGATGAACTACAATATCTACTAGCGGATTACAGATAGCATTTAACATAGTTTCTGTATTTTCTTCTTTACTTCTAGGGTTATAACCAGCATCATTATGAAAACCAACCAATACAATATCTAACTTAGCTAATTCTTTAGCAGCTAAATCTAAAGTACCGTGAATATCTGTTACATTAGCTTCAATCCCTTTTAAAACTCTTATCTCATTTATCTTATCTGGTAGTACTTTTAAGTTAGCAAAATGGTAAGGATGAGCTCCACCAGGCATAATTGGCCCGTGATCTGTCATTCCTATCATCTTAATCCCTTTTTCTTCTGCTTTAGCAGCTAATTCTTGAATGGTACAATAGGCATGTCCACTAGCAATAGTATGTGTATGTAAATCAGCAACTAATTTCATATTATCACCTCAAAATACCGAATTGAGAACCTGCAATTCCTAATGCCATAATAATAAAGTAACTTTCAATTACTGTTAATTTAAAGAAACGTAAAATAGCAAAGACTCCTAATAAAACATCAACCCACAGAATATAACTGATTGGCCCTGTAACTAAAAAACTACCTATTTCTATAATCTTAGGTGCTAATATTAAAGCTAATATTGCTATTGAATATTTAAGATATTTTTTAAACTTTAATTCTCGAATCTGATGCCATAAATAATAAACAGTATACCAAATTGTAGGGAAAAATAATAAGCCATAATAATACCTATTAAAAACAAATATAGCTGTAACTAAAGTAGCTATACTATAACCATAATACCAAATATTATCTCGCTTAAAGATTGGTTTAAAACTCTGCACTAAAAACAAAGCCAACCCTACTGTCGGAAGTAACCCACCACTAATCTGTAAACTATCTATAAATTGAGCTGGAATCCAACCTAACATTAGCTTAATTAAAGAAGCACTACTTAATACAATTAAATTAAATAAAAATACCAATCCAATAAAATACTTTTTATCTTGTAGAAAATCTAAACTCTCCTGAAAACTATAGGTTAAAATAACTACCAAACCTAAATTAAAGTATAAACTAATATTCTGGGTTAAATGCATTAATACTATAGTTAATAAACTAACTAATAAAGGATATTTCAATCCTGATTCATAATCAACTAAGTTACTTCCCCATAATAATTCAACTAAAGCTCCTACAATAAGTCCAGTAGTAAATCCACCCCAACCAAAAAATAGACCTACTAATGGAGTTAATAAAATAGGATGTAAAAATACTTGCCACCTAAAGTTTACTTTACGATATAGATAAAATAATAAAGTAATTACTATAGCTAAACCTAATTTAACTAGCATATTCTCCTCCTTATTTAAATTTCTATCTTATTATTTCCATAATTAACCTTAATCTCCTGCTAAAAATGAATATAAAAACCATTAACAATTTTCCTGAACTACTATTTATTTATAATTTATCATTATAATATTTTTATTCAAACTGAATATCTAAAACTAAACTTAAACATATTAAAACTAAACTAAACCAAAAAGAGGTGGACCTTAATTATGCTTTGGATATCAGCTAGTATTGCCCTATTAGGCGTGCTCATCTTTTATTTTTACTGGCTTAGAAATGAAGAAGGGCTAGAAGCTGAACCAGCTGAAACCCAAGATTATGAATTGGACATGGAAGCAAGTGATGAACTTAGTCCTACTGAAAAGGAGACTATAGAAGTTCTCCAAGGAGAAAAAATTAAAAAGCAGAGACAAGATTATGCTATGGATGCAAGCGATGAAATTACTCCTAGTATAGAAGTACTCCACCATGATAAAAAATAAGTCAATTAGGGAACGGAAACTTCCGTTCCCTAATTATTCTTTAATACTTTAAATCTCAAATAGGTATCTCTTTAATACTTACCCATTAGAATTAGTTTTTATTAGCCTGATATACTCATACTGTAAATACAATATTATATGTAAAAATTAAAATACCTTTTTCAAATGAAAAACCTTCGGTTCAATTGAACCGAAGGTTACTATTTTATTAACTAGTATATAGATCTCCATTGTGAATTTCATAACTCCAATTATGACCACTATTATTATCCCAATTTTCAGCAGAATCTTTAAAGCAGAAGTTAAAACGGTCAGCACTATTAATTCTCAATTGTGCTGTCCAAGTACCATCAGATTCTGGACGCATTTTAATGTCTGTTACATCTTGCCAATTATCACCATAGCCTACACCAGCATGTAAATATACCTGATCTGCTCCTGATTCAGCAAGTAACCCTTCATAATTAACTGTTACTCTCTGACCTGTAGTAATAGGAGTAGGGTCAACATATACTCCATTTCCTGTCATAATCCTACCTCCCTAAATAAAATTATAGTCAATTCTAAATCTAGTTTATCCTAACTGCATTATTTTATAAGTAGTACCTAAATCCAATCTTTAACTTTAAACTTCTTCAACTTTATTGGCAATAAATTTTACAGTAGCTCCTAAAATAGTTAGAATTAAGACAATAATAAAACCAACAATAATCATAAACTTGACAGGTAAGCTCAAATCAGGGCCAACTGCTCGTAAAGTAGCCACTTTACCTTCCTCTAGATCAAAACTACCTAACACTTCTTTCTGATTCATTCCTTCTGGAGTTACAGTATCTAATACATTAGGGTTTAAATCTGTATCTGTTCCTCCACCAAACTTCCAACCTTCTGCTTCCTCAACTACTGGTCGATAATTATCATAACCAAAGCCATCTAAAGCACCTATTAAGACATAATAATGGGCTTCTTTTAATGAACCCAATTTTTCTTTAGGAATAATTAATTTAATCGTCTCATCCTCTAGTTCTACTTGGGCTTTAGTTAACCTATTCTCCTTTTTAGGATCATCTTGTGAAGAATAAACTTCTACAGACCAACCAGTTAATTTAATCAACTTATTCCAAGGATGTCGCTGTTCAAACTGAATATTGGCTCCTGGTTTAAAGGTTTCTAAACTCCCTCCATCTTGATTATCGATATAGACTTGAATCAACTGATGGCTAAAATCATATTTAGCATGCCAAGGATTAGTTATCTCTACAAACTTAAAAAGAAACTTATAATTATCTCCTGTTTCTTCCACTTTAAAATTAGTCAAATCAAATAAACCTTCAAAGGGAGTAAATTGTTTACTCGTTGGATAGGTATAACTACCAGGGCCAAAATCATCACCAACTGGATCATTTAACTCAAAAATACTCTTTTCTTCAGCTTGAACAAAAGGAGCTAATAACATTACTATGATAATACTAATCAATAGAATTTCACTTATTCTTTTAATCATTAAAATCGCTCCTTTGTATAATTTCTCTTGCTTATATCTATGACAAAAAATAAGTGAGTATGTATTTTTAAAACTTAAAACTAGACTTAATACTTAGTTATTACCAAACCAGTAATATTTAAAACTATATAGTATAAAATAAAAAAGGTGCCTCAACTGAGGCACCTTCAGACTAGTATTAGTCTATAGATACTTTATAAACTCCTACTGATTCTGGAGCAACTGGTAGAATCAATTCTCCTTCTTTATCATTTTGTAACTCTTTATCTGTCAGTAACTCTACTGCTGAATCATCTAAGTCAGCTACTTCACCTAATAACTGATGTAAAGAGAAGGCTTCACTATTAGATCCTTTATTGATTGCTACTACAATCTCCTGATCTTCATAACTACGCTTAAAGAGTAAGATATCCTGACTTGTATAAAGCGTTTTATAACTTCCTCTTCTTAAAGCTACCTCTTGTTTGCGTAACTTGATTAATTCTTTGTAGTGATCCTTAACATCTAAATTCTGGTCTGCTTTATTCCAAGGCATTGGCTCTCTATAGTATCGATCTTTCCATTCAGAAACTGCATTATGATCTCCACTCTGTGATAGACCAACTTCATCACCATAATAAATAATTGGTGTACCTGGTAGAGTAAATTGGGCTGCAGCTGCTAACTTAAGTTTCTTAACATCTCCTCCAGCCTCAAACAAGAATCGTGGCATATCATGGCTATCAAGGAAGGAGTTAATTATATATTGATCATCAAAAGCTGCTAAATTCTTCTCTACTGTAGCAGTTAACTCTCTCATTGATTTATCTTGAGCAAAGGTCTTATTAAAAGCACCATGCATACCAAAGCCAATAGCTCCATCTAACTCACCTTCATAGCTATCAATCTTTTGTCGATTATCCCAAATTTCACCAAAGATATAAGCCTCTGAATCTAACTGCTTAACTTTATTACGGAAGTCTACCCAGAAACTATAGCTTGGCCCTTTAGCATAATCAAGCCGGAAACCATCTACACCAAGCTCATTTAACCAGTAAGGAACAACTTCATTTAGCATATAATTTCTGGCTTGGTAATTATCATTATTAAACTCTGGTAATTCTTTAATGTCATAGAAAGTTTCATATTTGTTAGGCCAATCAGTAAAGCTATACCAATCATAATATTTACTCTGCTTTCCTTTCTCTAGTGCATCTTGGAAGAAAGGATGTCGATTTGAACTATGGTTAGCTACAAAATCATAGATAACCTTAATATCTTTTTCATGAGCTTTCTTAACAATCTCTTTCATTAACTTAGCATTACCAAAGTGTGGATCTATCTGCTTAAAATCAGCTGGATGGTAACCATGAGAATAAGGGCCTTTATAGACTGGAGAAATCCAGATAGCGTTGACACCAAGGTCAGCAATATAGTCTAATTTCTCTTTTAATCCAGCTAAGTCTCCACCCATCCATTTCTTTAGCTGTTGGTCATGAGGTAGCTTAGCTACACCTGGTTCATTGTTATCCTTATTTCCATCTCTAAACCGATCTACAAAAACCTGATATATAATTGCATCTTTGGCCCACTGTGGAGTCTGATAGTCATCAACATAGTAAGCAAATTCAGTTGCTTTAGCTGCAGTACGACTATTAGTATCAGCAAACTGTGAACCTTGACCTTCTTTATCCCAGACATCAATCTTATACTTAACAGGAGTCTGATTCTTCTGGGCCGGAATTTTACCTGTTAATACTGAAGTAGTAACACCTTTCTTATTAGTTGTAGAAGACTTCACCTCTAGAGAGATAACTTGCCCATTCTGAATCTTACCTCTCTTTCCTGCAGGAGCAGAACCATCAGTTGTATAATAGATTGCACCTGTATCTACATTACCATAATGTTTGACTGTAGCCTTAATCTTGACCTGATCTTTATTATCTGGAATAGACGGTTGGTGATTAAAACTATGGCTTACATTCTTAGCAACAGGAATACTCTCCCAAGCTGTAATCTGATCCTGATAGACTTTATCTTCTTTTGTAAAAGCTGCCTGACGTGGATCAGCCTTCCTTTCTGTATATCGTTTATCACCTAGAGCATAACGATAAGTTATCTTCTTACCTGGTTTACCAGTTAGTTCAATAGTCCAGACCTGTTTATCTTTCTGCTTTAACTTAGTAAGTTTATAGTTAAAATCATTTAGATTAGTACCTAAAGTTAAAGTTGCCCAGTCTGGTGTTTCATCTGGAACAGTAACTTCTAAAATAGCCTTACCTTGATAATTACTGACTAACTGAACATCTACTTTTCTCTCTTGCTTAGGATAAAAAGTAAATACATATTTACCATCACGTGCTGGAGTAAACTTTAAGTTATTACCAGGCATCCAATTTCCATTATAGACATACTTAAACTGTAAAGTCTCCCCTCCTTTTAAAGAGATAGGTTGACTCTGCCAGGTACCTGTAGACTGATTATAAGTAAGAGGGTTATTATTTGATGACCAATCTAAAGGGGCTAAACTACCTCGTAGAACAACAGTCTCATATTTCTTTTCAGCCTGAGCATAAGTAAAAGCTGACATTGTAATAAGCAAAGTAATTAAAAGCGTAACAGTTATTTTATTTCGTCTAGTAAACATAATTTCTCCTCCCTTTTAATTTGATTCTGTTAAAGATCATTATTAATTAATATATATTACCTTATCACCTCCTGAAACAAAAAAATACCTACCTAGACCACTGCTAAAAATGATTCCCCAACTATTTCAACTTAACTATTGCTCCATCTACCTGATCAAGCTTTAACTGTAACTTACCAGTTTCAACTTTAACTTCATCTCCACTATATAGTTCTTGGTAACTACCACTAGCTACATCAACTGGAACTTCAAGATTTACTTTACTATTTCCAGCATTAATGAAGACTAATAACTCTTCACCTTTATAACTCCGTTTAAAGGCATAAACCATCTTATTATCAAGATCAATTCTTTCTATATTTCCACGCCGTAGAGCTGGTTCTTCTTTTCTAATATCAATCAACTTCTGATAATGGTTGAATAACTTCTTATCTGGCTTAGTATATCCACGATCTTTCCAGACCATAGTTCGTCTATCATCTGGGTCTTCGCCACCTTTCATACCCACTTCATCACCATAATAGATCATTGGTGCACCTACATAAGTCATTTGTAAGAAAGAAGTCAATCTCATTCGGTCTTTATTATCATTAATTACTGTTAGGTAACGCTTTGTATCATGACTGCCAATTAGATTCTGCAATACATAGTTGGCTTGACGAGGATAATCAAACTGAACTTGACCTAACTTAGAAGCGAATTTATCAGCAGTCATCTCTCCTCTACCAATAAATCCAATTACAGCTTCACGGAAACGATAGTTCATTACTGCATCAAATTCATTACCTTCTAGGTAATCAGAAGCATCATTCCAGATTTCACCTGTGATGTAAGCATCAGAGTTAATACCTTTAACATAGTCTCTCCAGTTGGCCCAAAACTCTGGGTTTCTATCCTTTACTTCATTAGCTACATCTAAACGCCAACCATCAACACCATCACTAGGATCTCCATCACCATTTGGATCCATCCACTTCTTAGTTACTTGATAAAGATAATCTTTAACTTCCTGGTTATTAACATTTAATTTAGGTAGTGAACCAAAGCCCCACCAGGCCTCATAATTAGGTGGATTACTTTCACTCTGCTTATAAAGTGGCTTTACTGGGTAGCTATTAATATAGAACCAATCAGCATACTCAGAATCTTTACCATTCTTGACCACATCTTGAAAAGCCCAGTGTTCATATCCAACATGATTATATACAGCATCAAAGATAACTCTAATTCCATTATCATGTAACTTCTTAATTAACTTAACCATATATTCATTAGAAACATCAAAATCATCTTTAATAGCTAAATTATCATCAATTAACTCATAGCCTGCTGTATTATACTTATGATTAGATGTTGATTCAAAGACAGGATTAAAATAGATAGTATTAATACCTAACTTTTTAAGATAAGAAATCTTCTCTTCTACACCTTGTAAATCGCCACCATAGAAGACATGAAGTCCAACCTTAGGCTTAATAGCATTATTATTATCAGATAACTGACTTTCATCAGTTAATACAGAGCCATTACTTGCAGGTACTCCTTGATCCCAGTCAGGAATTAAAGCGTCATGTCTAACCTCTACATCTTTATAAACCTCTATCTTCTCTGGATCATTATTTGGGTTCCCATTATAGAATCGATCAGGGAAGATCTGATAAAAAACTGCATCCTTTACCCAAGCAGGTGTATCAAAAACTTCTTTGCTGGCTAAATTATAACTTACTGGCTTTACATCTGGTCTTGTAACTTCATCTGTTATTTCTTCTGCATCATCATTCCTCAACCAACTAAATAAATTTCTATCTTGTTTTTTTGACTTAGTCTTATTCTTACTAGTTTTAACTACACCATTAGCATCATACCAGACTGTCTTAGTACCATCTCTAACTTCAAAGCTATAATCAAAGTTAGTCTCTTTAACTCTGATAGTTGTGCGATAATAATCAAAGTTCTGACTAGTTAAAAACTTATTCATTTTTATCTCATTCTGTTGCCCATCGTTGTAATGTAAAATAATTTCTTCTAGATCATTCTCTTTAGCCTGGAAGACAATTGAAATTTTATTTTTAGCCATAGGATTGACATAACTTTTATTTGTTTTATTATGATATAAAGCTTTGGTTACTATTTTATTATCTCCTTGCCTAGATTTCTTAGCTAAGGCACCACCTGCTTTAACATAGATTACACCATTTTTTCCACCTTGACCATCATCTACATAATCATCTGCTTCCGGTGGTTTCTTCCATGTCTCACCATTAAGCACAAACTTATACTGGTACTTACCTGGCTCTAAAAAAAGAGTTTTTACATAAGTTCCATCACCATCTTTATCAGTCATCTTAGTCTTAGTTGGACTCCAACCATTAAAGTTACCAGCTAAATTGACACCATCTACTGCAATTACTGGCTTATAAGTAAAAGTTACCTCAACTTTTCCTGGTGGAGCTGCAAAAACTTGAGTTGCTGCTATAAGTACTAATAATAGTGTTACTAAAGTTAACCCTTTCCTCATTAGCTACACCTCCAAATTTTATTTTTAAATAAAATTTAATACTTATCTGCTTTTAATTTAGTATTCTAAAATAAATCTGACTAGTTTGTAATTCATTTATAGGAAGGATCCCGACTAGAATCCTTCCTTTTAAATTGTTAAGGGGGATCTAATCAGCTACTAATCAATAATAATATCTTAAACCTATTAAATGAAAAATACCCATTTAGACTAGATACAGAAAGGGTCTAAATGGGTATTCTTATATTCTTATATACTTATGTATGAAATATTTCTCTTTTCATATTCAGAAATCATTGTGCAATGTGCAATCGTTTGCATTATAATAAATTATAAAATTATACTGTTCTATAAATTATATCTCTTATATTAACTATTATATACTTAATAAAAAAGTCCTTTAAAAAAATTATTTTTTCTATAAACACCAATAAAAGTTAAATACATAGGAAACTTAGTATCGCCAGCTCCACGAAAGGTACCTCCTAAGATCATATTCAAAGCTTTAGAATAATTAATTGCCCTCCCTTAAAAGCAAATCGCTCTAAAGCTAAAGGAACTCCTATACCTCTAGCTACAAAGGTAGCCCAAGCAGCTCCAGTTAAACCTAAAGTAGGTAATATTCCCAGGCCAAAAATAAATAACCAATTACCAATAATCATTACTCCACTAGCAATTATAGAACCAAAAACTATCTTTAAATAACCTACTCCTAACTCTATCACCTCTTTTTTAGCACCTAATAACTGCAGTAGAAATGGAGCTAGAAAGAAAGCTATTCCAAAAACTAAACTTCCTAATATAAGTCCTACTAGTAAAGATTGATTAGCTACTTTACTAGCTAAATGTTGATTGTTAGCTCCTATAATTTCAGATTTCAATTCTTGCTTATTTCTCATAGTAACCCTTCTCTCTCATAATAAAAATAGAGCAGATATAATATCTGCTCTATACAACACCCTATTATTCTTAATTATCTTTTAGACCATAATAGTGAACACCTAAACCAGAAATCTCATGATCAACTTCTAAGCCAGGAATTCCAATCTTACCATGAATTGCTACTGCTAAATGGACATCATGCTTAACAATACCTATCTTAATTCCAGCACCAGAAATGCTACTCATTGGCCCATTCAAACCAGTTAAAGCACGTTCCACGCAACGAGTCAGAACTCTACGATTCTGAACATCATCACCAATAACATTACCTTTAACAGCAGCTCCTAAAGCATTACGTAACACCTTATTCTTTAATTCTTCACCTTTACCTCCTGCTCTAGTAATAACTGCCTTATATCCTTCATCAATGAAAGTTTTTACCAACTTATCATCGGCTCCATCTTCTACCATGGCCAACATAGTAGCCATCTTTCCTAAAGCTCTTTCATCTTCAATTGTAACGAAATCTTCTGCACTAAAACCACTTAATTCCACACTACTTCACCCCATTTATAATAGATTATCTTTCTTCTGCAAAGCCTGATTAAGATTATTTGTAAACTCTTCCGCTGCATTATAACCCATACTCTTCAACCTAAAATTCATAGCAGCTACTTCCATAACCATTGCTAGGTTTCTACCTGGTCGGACTGGAATAGTAACTTTAGGTACTGTAACATCTAAAATTTCCTCTACCTCATCCTCTAAACCTAAACGATCATAATTTTCTTTTTCATTCCATTGCTCTAATTCAACTACTAAATCTATATCTTGCTCTTCTCTGATAGCTCCTGCACCAAAGAGAGTCTTTACATTAATAATCCCTAGACCTCTTAATTCCATATAATGTTTGGAAAGATTAGGAGAGGATCCAATCAATCTATTTCTCATAATCCGTCTCATTACTACAGCATCATCAGCAACTAATCGGTGTCCTCGCTTTACTAAATCTAAAGCACTTTCACTCTTACCAATACCACTAGTTCCTTTAATAAATACTCCTACACCATAGACTTCAACTAAGACTCCATGTTTTGTAACTTCAGGAGCAAACTTCTCTTCTAAAAATTGAGTTAAACGGCTTACGAAACTAGTAGTAGAGTAGTCACTACTTAAGACTGGAATATTAGCTTTAGTAGCTAAATCAATTAGTTTCTGTGGTGGGTGCATACCTCGAGTAATTACAATACAGGGAATATCATAACTAACAAATTTAGTTAATCGTTCTACTAATAACTCTTTAGGTAGTTCCTCTAAAAAAGAAACTTCAGTTCTACCTAAAATCTGTACTCGTTCTGGAGTAAAATAATCAAAGAAACCTGCTAATTCTAATCCTGGTCGTTTAATATCACTAACTGTTACATCTTGATCAATATCTACCTGATTTAAATTTTCTAATTTAAATTCTGAAATAACATCTTGCACAGATATTTTTTCCATAATTTCACTCCAACTTCTAGATTAAAGTTTTATGTAATTAACAGGAAGTTAAATTAAGATTGTAAAACTTCCTGCTCACTTTAATTTATTCCTCTACCTTCTGGTGTAATTCAATTAATTCCTCAATTAATACCATCTCAGACTTAGCAGACATTAAATGATCCATAGCATGAGCCAATAACATGTTAGTATAAACTTTATCTTCTTTATCATCTTTCTTCATTGCTCCAGACTGAACTTCATGTCCTTCCTTATACTCTTCTCTTGCCTCTTCTAACAATTCTTCAGCCTCGTCATAATTCCCTTTCTTAGCAGCTGTTAATGCATCATGAGCCAAATCCTTAGCATTACCACCATGAAGAGTAATTTGAAAAGCTACCTTACTTAAATTGACGCTATTAGGCATAATTTATCCCTCCTATTTAATTTATATTACAGGAAATTAAAAATTCCTGATTTTAACTTAATTCATCAATACCTACTAGAGCAGTAGCAATAGCTCCTACAACTCCTATTTTAGAACTTAATTGAGAGGTAACCAATTCCACATCATCAACTAGAACTTCCATTCCTCTATCTTCAACAGTAGAGACTACTTTATTCTTTATAAGATCCCAAGATTGAGAGACTCCACCACCTACTACAATCTTTTCTGGATTAAAGATATTAATTAAGCTAGCAAAACCAATACCTAAGTATTCTGCAATCCGCTCCATAATTTCACAGGCTACTTGATCTTTTTCTTTAGCTGCTTGAGCAATAACAGCACCATCAACTTCAGTAGAGTTATCTACTAAGTCAGCTATTAGAGTTTCTTGACCTGATTCTAGAGCCTCACGACCTAATCTACTTAAAGCAGTTCCAGAAGCTACAGCTTCCCAACATCCATAATTGCCACAACCACACTGACGATCACTAAATGGCAATAGTGTTAAATGTCCAATCTCTCCAGCACCATCATTTGCCCCATGATAAACTTGACCATCAATAATAACACCACCACCAATTCCAGTACTGACAGTCACATAAATTAAATCCTGCACATCCTGTCCAGCACCAAAATATTTCTCTCCTAAAGCAGCAGCATTAGCATCATTCTCTAAAAAAACAGGAGGTTTTAAATCACTTAACTCCTCAACAATATTAACATTATCCAAATCTAAATTAGGAGTATGATAAATAATTCCTTCTTCAATATTAAGTGGACCAGGAGATCCTAAACCTATTGCCTCTACCTGATTTATATCTACTTCTGCTTTTTCCAAGACTTGTGTAATTGTATCCTTTAGCTTAGCAATTACTACATCTTTTCCTTTGGCTGCTTCTGTTGCTTGTTTCACTTCAGCTACAATATTTCCTTTTAAATCAGCCACAGCTGTCAAAATTTTTGTTCCACCTAAATCAATCCCAATTACATATTCCTTCTTCATAATTAGGCCTCCTCTAATTTTATATTAAATTGTAAGCATTAATTTTTAATAGGAAAAATCATTTGGTCCCTGCATCTCTTCTTTGATTCCATATTTAACCAATAGGTTAACAGTGGTATTATTGGCCATTAAACTTATCCCTCCCATAAATAGAGTAGGTAGTCCAACAACTATTCCTCCACTGATAATAGCAAACATAACTATAGTTAAAAATATAATCAGTGTATACTTAACTTCATTCATAGTAAAAAGGAATGAATATTTAAACAAATCAAAAAAAGAGTATTCTTTATCAAGACGATCAAACTCTATCAATAATGGAAAGATATATAGCGATAACATTGATAGAAAGATAAAAATATAAATCCAAACTGCACTAGTTAGATTTAAAATCTTATAATTTGAATTTAGAAAGTAATGAAAATCAACACTAATGACAAATACAGCTAAGGTTAATAAGAAATTAACTCCCATAGCAGGTAAGAAGTATCTTTTGGCCCCTACAAAAAAATCTCTAATTTTTACCTGTTCATAATTAACAACTTTATTTGTAACATAGAACCCACCAGCAGTAGCTGGTCCAACAAATACTAAAGCTAACAAAACAGGTAAGAAAAACTTAGCTTCAAAACCTATAATACTAGCTATAATTAAAAGTCCAGCTGTAGGAAACCAAGTAAAACTAGTCAGTAAAACTGGGAAGATATGTTTATATATTTCTTTATAATTTTTCTTAATTAGGCTCCAAGTGGTCATAATCTCACCTTTCCTAACTATTGCCTAAACTAAGTTGTATTTTTATTAAGCAATTGCTAATTTTATACTTCTCTATAGAAACATTTATATCCTGCAAGTTTTTTCAAGTTTTAGCCTAAATTCTACGTTCTAAACGTGGATTATTAGTTACTCCAGGAATTCTGCCTCGCTTAGCAACTGGTTTACCAGCTATCTCCTTTAGATCCATGGTCATATTAATAGCATTAGCAGAAGAAATATAACTACCTACACCAAAGCCAGCTACTCCTAAATCATTTATCTTTCTAATCCGTTCCGGAGTTAAACCTCCAGAAACAAAAATATTAACATCTTCATATCCTGCTTGATCCAATCTAGCCCTCACTTCTTTAATTAAGCCTGGTGTAACCCCCCCTCGCTCTGACGCAGTATCTAACCTAATTCCATCTAAATCGTCCTTTAGCTCTTCTGCTAATCGTAAGCTCTCTACTGCTTCATCCTGAAATGTATCTACTAGAATAGTTCTAGGCTCTTCTTTAGGCATCAATTCATGATAGGATTGAGCCACTTCTAATGTATCTCCTACGGTTAAGATCAGCGCATGGGGAACAGTTCCAGATGGTTCTTCTCCTGCTAATTTGGCCCCTAAAATACAACTAGCTCCGTCTGCTCCACCAAGTAAAGCAGCTCTTTCCATTACTGGTGCTACTGAAGGATGGACATGTCGGGCTCCAAAACATAGCATTGGTTTATCTCCTGCAGCATCTTTACACTCTTTTGCTGCTGTAGCCCAGCCACTAGAATTTGCTAATGTACCTAAAATAGCTGTTTCAAAGATACCAAAGTCATTATAGGCTCCTTCAATTCGCATTACTACCTCTTTTGGCTCTATTTCTGCCCCCTCTTCTAATGACCAAACTTTAACATCTTTAGTCTCTAATAAATTTAGTGCTTCATCAATACCAGCTACTACCCCAGAACTACTAGCAAAAACCTCAGCTACTACCTTAGTATCATCATGACCTAATTCTTCTAAAATTTCTCTTGTTTTAATAAAATAGATATCAGTAGTAACACCTTGTTCTATCTCCTTAGGAGTAGCGGAATAAATCTTTCTGTCTTCTTTTGGATTGATTTTTTTTACATCTTCTAAATTTTCTAATTCTTCATTGCTCATCTTTAACCTTCCTTCCTTAATATTATATTCTGCAATATTTAATTCTTTATATTAATAAGCTTAACTATTAGATTCTGAATTAATTAAAATTATCCTGCTTGATTAGTATAAAATATCTTGACTAATCTCATCAATACTACTACACCCAGTTAAAATCATAGCCTTCTTTAATTCTGTTGTTAACTTATCTAATAATAACTCAAAACCTTCTTTACCACCGCCAAAAGCTGCAATAATCAATGGACGAGCCACTAATACTCCATCAGCACCCAAAGCCAATGCTTTCAATATATCAACTCCTGCTCTAATTCCTCCATCAACCAAGACAGTAAGATCATCTTCTACAGATGATGCAATCTCTGGTAATACTTCAGCTGTTCCAGGAGTAGTATCTAAAACTCTTCCTCCATGATTAGATACTACAATAGCCGCTGCACCTACTTCTTGGGCCAACTTAGCTTCATCAGGAGTCATAATTCCTTTCAAAATAACTGGCAGATCAGTACTAGCTACTAACTCCTGTAATTTTTCTTTACTCTTAGCTTCTACAGGTTGACCTTTCAGTCCCATAGTAATCAATCCAGCACCATCAATATCAACTCCTACTGCTTTGGCCCCAACTTTTTCAGCCTCTTTAATACGCTTAATGATCTCATCCTGCATTCTAGGTTTAATAATTGGAATTCCATAACCAGCTGACTCTTCTATTGCTTTTAATCCTGAATTATACATTGTAGGATCAGCTCCATCACCAGTCATAGCAATAGTACCAAATTCCTTACTAGCCTCTACAACTAGTTTAGCATATTCCTCCTCTGATAATTCACCACCCATATTATAAGTTGTACCTGTTACTGGTGCTTTCAGAATAGGAGTAGTTAATTCTTCTCCTAAAATATTAGTACTTAGGTCAGGAGCTGTAGCCTGATGTAGAGTACGTAGATTCAACTTATAATTCTGCCAAGCCTTAACATTAGTCTGGAATGATGCACCTGTTCCAGCACCTCCCATGCCTGGTACTTCTCCTGCACAAGCTTGCCCATTACATTCTGGACAGACTCGACAGTACCCTTCCATCTTGTTTCTTGCTATTTCATATACCTCTTCTAACTCCATTTTAACCCTCCTATTTAGTAATCTTCGCAAACTCAGCTTTAAACTCATCTATCAACCTCTCTTTTTCATCCTTAGAAATAAAAGCTGCTCTAACTCCATTTAAAATTAATTCTTTTATATCTGCTAAATCAAAAAAGAAATTGTTATATAGATTTAAATACTCCTTACTTAAAGTCAAGTCTGAAACTGTTCGGTTATCAGTATTAATTGTAACTGGAATTCCTAAATCATAATATTCTGCAACTGGATGTTCTTTAATATTACTGACTATTCCTGTCTGTAGATTACTAGTAGGACAGATTTCTAAAGAAATTATTTCATCTTTTAAAAGATTTAAAATACTTAAGTCTTCTTTAGACCTAACACCATGGCCAATCCTTTCAGCATCTAAAAAGTTAATAGCTTTTCTTACACTATCAGCTCCTGCCGCCTCCCCAGCATGTACAGTCCGATGTAGACCTGCCTCTTTAGCCAATTGAAAGGCTTCTTTATGATCTTCAGGAGGAAAATTAGCTTCGTCTCCAGCTAAATCTAGACCTACTACTCCTCTATCTAAATAATCAACAGCTAACTGGGCAACTTTAACATTTTCAGCTGGTGTATGATTTCTCATACAACAAAGAATTAAATTAGCCTGTATCTTATAATCATTCTCTGCTTTATCTAAACCAGCTAATATTGATTCGATAACTTGCTCTTTAGTTAGATTATCTGTTAATAGTAGAGGAGCAAATCTAACTTCTACATATCTAACATTATCTTGAACTGCATCTTCAGCCAATTCATAAGCAATCCTAGTTAAGGCTCTTTCGTTTTGCATAACTTTTTGAGGTAACTCAAACTTTGTTAAATATTCATTTAAACTATTACAATCATCACTTACTTTTAAATACTGTTGTAACTCTCTATTATTAGTAGCAGGTAACTTGATTCCTTCTTTCTTAGCTAAATCTAATACTGTCTCAGGTCTTAAAGAACCATCTAAATGCAAATGTAACTCTGTCTTAGGTAATGCTTTAATTATCTCTTTCATCTTTTACTCCTTTGTTTGCTTTTTATAATATAAACTTCTCAATAGCCTCAGCTACTCCACCTTCATCATTAGATGAAGTAATATGATCAGCTACCTCTTTTAGTTGATCACGAGCATTATCGACTGCCACTCCTAAACCAGCATACTCAATCATTTCTAAATCATTATAACTATCTCCAATAGCTAATATTTGATCAGAGTTTATATCTAATTCATCAGCTAGCTGGGATAAAGCATCTGCTTTAGATACCTGCTGATTCATAATCTCTACAAAATGATCTTTAGAAGCTGTAATATGTAAGTCAGAACCTAACTTATCTTGCAAGTCTGTTAAGGTTTGGTCTACTTTATCTAAATCTTCTTCTACAATTAATAACTTAGTAGATGGTTGGTCTAAAAATTCATCTAAATCTTGATTAATTAAAATAGGTTTTATGCCTGAAATCTTCTCATAGTAATCAGCACCAAATCCTAGCTTATTAACATATAATAAATCATCTATATACAGATTTAAATGAAGATCATTCTGCTTGACATAATCAACTATCTGATAAGCCAACTTCAATGGCACAGGTTTATGATATACTATCTCATCTGAACTAGTTTCTTTAATTAAAGCTCCATTATAAGTGATTGCTGCTCCTTTGAGATTTAATTCTTTAAGATAAGGTAAAGCTGAACTATACATTCTACCTGTAGCAACTACTACCTTGACTCCTTTTTCTCTAGCCTGTCTAATTAACTTTTTAGTCTGTTCTGCAATCTGTAGATCTTGACCTAATAATGTATCATCTAAATCAATTGCTAGTAATTTATAGTCCATAATCTATTCCTCCTATTATATAACTTAAGTTATTTATAAATGAAGAAAGAGTCTATTTTATCGACTCCTCTATTTAGTAAACTTATTAATTACATCCATTAATTCATTAATAATCTCATCGCCATTATCATTGGCTACTGCTTCTTGAACACAACCATGAGTATGTTCTTCTAACACGGCCATACCTACCTTATTTAAAGCACCTTTTACTGCTGCAATCTGTGTTAAAATATCAACACAATACTTATCTTCTTCAACCATCCGCTGTAGACCACGTACTTGCCCTTCAATTCTACTTAATCGATTGACTAAATTTTCTTTTTCTGTTTCATAAGAAGCCATTAAAATCACCTCTTTTTTTATTTTTAGTAAAATATTATTGATATAAAGTCCACCAACTAGCTACTCTTTACTATTATACAACAAATAGAAGAAAATAAAAAACCACTTCTAAAAAAGAAGTGGACAACTATTAAGAAACTTCATAACCTGCTGCTCTAACTTCATCTTTAATAGCACTTAGTTCTACCTTTGATTTATCAAACTTAACTGTTACTTGTTCTGATTCTAAATCAACTGTAGCCTCCTCTACTCCTTCTAGCTTTGTCACAGCTGATTTAATAGTTTGCTTACAATTTCCACAAGACATGCCGTTGACTTCAAAAGTCGCTTTCTTCACTTACATCCCTCCCATATTGTTACTATTATGCTCTAATATGTTCTAACTTATGATTTTTATTATATCAATTACTCACTACTCTAGATTTAAAATAAACATAAATAACTGAATAATAAAAGTATATTTAGTGATAAAATAAATGTAAAAGAGTTTTAAGAGGGGATATCTACTATGAGTGAAATTATGGCTACTATTGAAAAGATTATGGATATAGGAAAATCTACTAAAGAAGAGCAGACTGAAATTAATGTAATTGAAGTAGGGCATCTCTAGAATGACCTAGTCTCAAGATATAATGTTAAGCACCAGACAAAAATTCTTAATAGTTTTTGTCGCGATACAGATTTAAAACAAGTAATAAAAATAGGACTAGATCTTATTGAAGAACAGATAGAAATATTAGAAGATTGGTTGAAACATTATGGAGTTGCACTACCTAAAAAACCACCTGCTAATTCTAAAACTGGATTGAATATTGAAATTATTACAGATGAATATGTCTTCAGACAGATATTTACTGGGATTCAACAGTTCTTAACTGTGCATATGCAAGCATTTATTCAAATTTCATCTCCTAAATTAAGGGAGCAGTTTAAAAATTTTTTACTAGATGAAATCAAGGTTTATGATAAATTTTTTGAATACGGAAAATTTAAAGAGTGGGTTATTGGCCCACCCTCTTATAGAAACTAAATTCAGTTTTACTATTCAACCATCTTCAAACTATCCTTCTATAAATAATAATAGTAAAGAAGGATTGAAGATGGTTTCAATTTAACATATCTCTTTATTCAATTAATCTAGATAAAATTTATACTTTGTTCTTGCTGTATATGAGTGATCAGACGTATATATTTTAGTAGGAAAATCAGCTAGATTTATGGCATTAGGGTAATCTTGAGTTTCTAAACAGACTCCTAATCTTTTTTGAGACTCTACTCCATTACTTAATCGTCCTTCATCTCCAAGCTGGTTGCCAGCATAAAATACTACAACTGGTTGATCAGTTGAAATACTAACTGCTCTACCAGTTTCTTTTTCTTTAAGAACTATACTGTCTTTATTATCTTCTAAAACAAAGGGATGATCAAAACCATCTGTAAATTTAAGCTGTTTATAATCTAGCTCTATATCTTTACCAATCTCTTTAAGTTTTCTAAAATCAAAAGGAGTATCTTCAACTTCTCTGATTTCTCCTGTAGGAATTGATTCTTCATCAAGAGCTACAAATCTTTCAGAGTCTATCATCAACTGATGATCTAGAATGTCAGTTTTACTACTACCTGATAAGTTAAAGTAAGTATGATTAGTTAAATTAATAATAGTTTCCCGATCCGGTTTAGCTTTATATTCTACTATTAATTTATTCCCCTCTAGTAAATATCTAACTGTGAATTCTACATTAGCTGGAAAACCTCCTTCTAAATGAGGACTAAAATAGCTTAACTCTATTCCATCTTCTATTTCTGTAACATCCCAGATCTTTTTATCAAGTCCCATTGGGCCGCCATGTAAATTATTTGCATTTTCATTTTGGGCCAACTTATATGTCTGGTCATTAATAGTAAATTCTGCTCCTTCTATCCTACCAGCATGGCGTCCTATAATAGCACCAAAGTAAGGAGATCTCTCTTCATAATCTTTAATATTATCAAAACCTAAGACTATATTTTCCTTATTTCCATCTTGGTCTGGAGTATATATTTCTGTAATAATTCCTCCATAGTTAAGTATATTCACTTGCAAGCTCTCATTACTTAACAGATACTTGGTTACCTCTTTACCACTCTTTAAGTTACCAAAGTTCTCCCTTTTTACCTTCATCTATTCCCCTCCTATATCATTACTCTTAATCTTCAATTACTTCAATAAAAAGTAGAACTCTCTCCTTTCTAAAACGACTTTAGTATATAGAGAAAAAAGAGAGTTCTCTAAATTTGATATAGTACTACTTAATTTAATATCTCTACTTTAGAAAAATAATTCTGCTCACTAACAACTTCTTTAGGCCGACCTGTCAACTCGAATTCTCCTTTTAATCTAATATCATCAGAAGAACTTCCAATCATTACTTCAAACTCACCAGGCTCTACAGTTAAATTCATATCTTCATCATAAAAAGCCAACTGGTCAACTGATAATATAAACTTTAATTCCTTTTCTTCTTTTGGTTTTAAAGTAACTCGTTTAAATCCTTTTAACTCTTTAACTGGTCTAGTTAAACTGGCAACCTTATCGCTAATATAAAGCTGAGCTATTTCATCGGCTGTAGTTGTTCCAGTATTCTGTACTTTGAATCTAATTTCAACTTTGGAATTATGGTTTAGACTCTCTGTAGAAACATCTATATCTATATCTCGATATACAAAAGTTGTATAACTTAACCCATAACCAAATGGAAATAATGGTTCATTATCAACAAATACATAACCTCTATTAGCAGACATACACTTTCGGTTATAATTTATCGGAAGTTGGCCCACATTTTTAGGAATAGATACTGGGAGTTTACCACTAGGACTATAATTTCCAAATAAAATATCAGCTACCGCATTACCTCCTTCTTCTCCTGGTAACCAAGTTTCTAAAATAGCAGGGAGATTATGATACATCCAATTTATAGCCAATGGTCTTCCATTAACTAAAATACCAACTACTGGAGTATCAGTTTCAGAAATAGCCTGCACTAATTGTTTTTGCACTCCTGGTAGTTGTAGGTTAGTCCGATCATGATGCTCCCCTGTAGTATCAGTATTACCTTGTAAAGAGGCATTAAATCCTCCATCAGAGAAATCTACAACTCCTTCTTCATCTGTAACATCATCTTCTCCCATGCCAGATAAACCTGACTTTCCTCCAACTGCTACAACAGCAATATCAGCTTCATCAACTATTTCAACTGCTTTAGCAAAATTTTCTTTAGAAGTTCCCATTATGTCACAACCAGCAACATAATTGATTTCTGTATTATCAGAAACTCTATTCTTAATCCCTTCTAGAATACTTACTATCTCAATCTTCTCTTCTTCACTTCCTACATGAGCACTATAAGCATAATCACCTAATAAATTACGAGTACTATCTCCACTAGGGCCAACTACTGCAATCTTCTCTATATCATCATCTAAAGGTAATAAATCATTATTATTTTTTAACAATACCATTGATTTACGAGCAGCTTCTCGAGCTAATTCTCGTTGTTCTTCAGTCTCAAATACATTATCAACTTTTTCAGGCATAATTGTTTTACTTTCTGTAAAAATACCCATTCTAAACTTTAGTTTCAAATGTCTTTTAACTGCTTGATCAATAACAGTTTCTGATAATAATCCATCTCTAACCGCTACTACTAGTTCTGATCCATAACAGTTAACTTCAGGCAACTCAATATCTAAACCAGCTTTTAGAGCTTTAATTCCTGCCTCCTGCTTATCAACTGCTACATGATGATCCATATAAAGCATATCTATGCTCCAATAATCAGATACTACAACTCCTTCAAATCCTAATTCACCACGTAAAATATCAGTCAATAATTTCTTTGAAGCAGCACAAGGAACTCCATCAAGATCATGATAAGCATTCATTACTGAACTTATATTTGCCTCTTTAATAGCTGCTTTAAAAGGAAAAAGATGATTTTCACGCAATGTTCGCTGTGAAAGGTTAACAGGAGCATGATTTCTACCACCTTCAGGAACAGCATGGCCGACAAAGTGTTTTAACGTAGCATAAATTCCATCTTTGATATCTGAACCATGTAGGCCTTGAGCATAAGCAGTTACCATATTAGCTACAAGATATTGATCCTCACCAAAAGTCTCTTCAATTCGACCCCATCTTATATCTCTTGCTACATCTGCTACAGGAGATAAAGCAAGATGCGATCCTATAGCCTTCAACTGTTGTCTAATTTCTCCTGTAATTTTTTCGATTAATTCAGGCGACCAGCTACTTGCTAAGCCAATTGATTGAGGATAAGTAGTACCTCCTTTTCCCATATAGCCACTAAGACACTCTTCATGAATAATAGCTGGAATACCTAATCTAGTATTTTCTTGTAAATAATCTTGAATTTCTTTAACTACTTTAGCTGCCTTTTTAGGCTCTAAACCACTTGCACCAGCTACTCTAGTAATTTGACCTATACCATTAGTAAGTACTTGATCTGCCTTTTCTTTGGAAAACTCCCCATTTTCTAATATCTTTTCAGGGCCAACTGACCCTAATTGAGCTACTTTCTCTTCTAAAGTCATTTTTGACAATAAACCATCAACCTTAGCTGTAATATTCTCCATTATTATCCTCCTAACTTTTAATAAAATTTATCCTTTTAATGCTCCAGCAGTCATACCTTTAATTACTCTTTCTTGGAAGAAGATATAAAGTAATATCAAAGGCAAAATAGATAGAGTTAAGACTGTCATTACCAATGGAATATCTATTCCATACTGACCTTGAAAGTTAAATAGACCTAAAGTCAAAGTCCATTTTTCTGGATCGGAAAGTAAAATTAAGGCATAAACAAACTCATTCCACAACATAACTAAATTGTAAATAGCTACAGTTGAAATAGCTGGTTTACTTAAAGGTAAAATAACCTTAGTAAAAATTTGGAACTTATTGGCCCCATCAATAATAGCTGCTTCTTCTAATTCCTTAGGGATATCCTGCATAAACCCAGTTAAAATAAAGATTGAAATAGGCAGACTAAAGGCTACATAAGGGCCAACTAAGCCAACTAATTGATCATATAAACCAAGAAATTTAGTTAATTTATAAATCGGAATTAAAGTAACATGTACTGGAATCATCATCCCTGCTACAAACAAAATAAAGACTAATCCATTTATCTTAAAATCTATTCTAGAAATCACATAACTGGCCATTGATGCACTTAAAATTATAAAAGCTAAAGCAAGGAAAGAAACAATCAAGCTATTAAAGAAATAAATATAAAAACCTGAATCTATAGCTTGAATATAATTTTTAAAACTTAACGAATTTGGTAAAGACCAGACTGATTCAGTGATAAATTCCATTTTACTTTTAAAGCTAGATTGAATCATAAAGATTAAAGGATAACTAGTAATAAGTAACCAAAAGGCTAAAAACAATTTTTCCATATAATTTTTAATTTTGTCCACTATCTTTCACACCTCCATAGTTCTGATTAATTTCTAATATCATCTTTAGTTGCATTCATAAATAGAAGCGAAGTGACAAAAGCAATTACAAATAGAGCTACTGCAATAGTACTTCCATAACCCATTCTAAAGTTTTGGAAAGCATTCTTATACATATATGTTGCCATTAACTCAGAAGCATGGTTAGGCCCACCACCAGTCATTGCAAATACGATTCCAAAATATTTTAAAGAACCTACCAATATTAACACAGCAGCATTAATAATAGTTGGTTTCAATAAGGGTAAAGTAATATATCTAAATTTTTCCCACTCAGTTGCACCATCTATTTTAGAAGCTTCATATAAATCTTCAGGAATTCCTACAATAGCTGCAATAAAGAGAATCATATAAAAAGGAATATAACGCCAACTAACAGCAGAAATAACTGCATATAAAGCAATATCAGGATTTCCTAACCAATTAATTGGCCCTAAATCTAATAATTTTAAGAAAGAATTAAATACTCCAAAATTAGGATCAAAAACATAATTCCATAAAATAGCTATTGCTACTGCCGACATTAATAGAGGAATAAAATAGACTGTTTTTAAAAAATCAGCTCCTTTAAAGCCTCTAGTTAACATCACTGCCAACAAAAGAGCAATTGGAATCTGAACTACTATAGAAAAAGCAATTAACTTAATATTATTACCTAAAGCTAGCCAAAATATTTCATCAGTTGCTAACTCCATCCAATTGCCTAAGCCATTAAATATTTTCTCTCCCATTCCATCCCACTGAAATAAGGAATAATAAGTTGAAATAGGAATTGGTGAAAATAAATATAACAGGCAGAAAAAAACTGCTGGAAATAAAAAGAAGGCTACTACAAATTTCTTAGAGTTAAATATGTTTTTATACTTTTCTGGTATAGTATTTTTATTAGAATCAATTGAACTCTCATACTTTTCCTTCATACTCTTCCCCTCCTTATTCTTTAACACTTTACATTACAAATAAGAGAGGCTAAATTTAGCCTCTCTTATTTAATTAAATAATCCAAGATAATTAATTATTTTTATAGTACTCTTTAGTTTCCTGCTCCATCTTATTAGCAGCTTCTTTTGGACTCATCTCTAACCCGAATAATGCTTGAGTAGTATTTTTATGAACTTCACCTAATTGCGGTGGAAGATACTGGTCATACCACAACTGAATATAATTTGCTGATTCCAATTTACGATAAATTTTCTTCATTATTGGATTAGTTAGTTTGCTTTCTACTCCTTTAAATGGAGGAATATTCCCTTCCTCAACAAAAAGCTCTCCTGCTTTTTCATCAGATAAATATTTCAAAAATTCTACTGCTAACTCCTTATTTTCACATGAGCTAGAAACTGAGAAGTAAGTATTTCCTGGTGTGCCAACAATATTAGACTGATCTCCTGCTCCAGACTTGATGGCAGGAAACATAAAGAAGTCTAACTTATCTAAAAATTTAGGGTTTTCATTCTTTATAGCGCCATAAGCCCAAGAACCCATTAGATACATACCTGCTCTTCCAGTATATAATAGATTTCTAGACTGTCCTGCGTCTTCTTCTAAACCATTAACGCCAGGTGGGAAATAGTCTTTTTCTACCATCTCTTGAATCATTGTTCCTGCTTCTACAAATGCTTGGTTATTGAATGCCCCTTCTTGTTCTCTATCTGCTGCTTTCTTAAAATCATCTGCTCCAGCTAGTCTATCAACTAAATACATAAAGTACATTGAACCTGTCCACTTATCCTTATTAGCTAATGTAAAAGGAATAATTTCATTTTCCTTTAACGTATTAGCTACTTCTTTTAATTCTTCATAAGTTTCTGGTGGTTCTAAACCATACTTATCAAACATTTCAGTATTGTACCATACAAAAGCTCCAATCATATTGGTAATTGGTACTCCATAATACTTACCATTAAACTGAGTTAAATCCATTGCTGCTGGTACAAATCTATCTTCCCAGCCTGCTTCTAACTCAGATGTTAGATCATATACTTTCCCACTATCGACATATTTTTCTAATCCTGCAGCTCCCCAACTCATAAATATATCTGGTGGATTATCTGCTCCCATAGAAACCTTTAGTTTTGTCTTATAAGAATCATTTTCTACTGGAGTCGACTTAATATCAACATTAGGATGATCCTTTTCAAATCTATCAATTGCATCATTAATTGGTTTATATGCTGCAGCATTCTCAGAGGTGTAGATATGCCATAAATTAAGGGTTACCTCCTTCTTATTCTCATCACTACTTCCACCAAATAAACCATCAAACCATCCTGCATTAGTCACTGAAGTAGTTACAAATACTAGAAGTAAACATAAAGCAACAGCCATCAATCTCTTTCTTTGTACTTGCATATTCAATCCCTCCTATAGATTTTTTGGTATCACCTAACAATTTAATTTTTAAATTTATATCTTCAACTTTTCTCTAGAATCCCCCCTTTCTTATAGATTAACTAATAAGCAATTTATTTGAAAAATATTATTACTTCTTATATAAATTATAAAATTATTTACAAAATATCATATTTGAAATTACTTCTTATGATTTAAAAATCACTCAACTTATATAAAAAGTTATTTTTAGGGTTAAAATAACTTACAAGTTATCAATCCTATTTATTCTCTAATTTAATCATAATATCTTCAACAATCTTTTCAGCTTTAAAACCAAATTTCTGAGCAACCTCTTCACCTGGTCCACTAGCACCAAAAGTATCCATACTTACCAGATGATCTCCTTGTCTTAAGAACTGATACCAGCCTTGACCAACACCTACTTCCATAGCCACTCGTAAAGCCTCTGGGTCACCTAAAACTTGGTTTACATAGTCACTACCCTGAGCTAAGAATTTATCTCTATCTGGAATAGATACAATGCGAGCAGACTTTCCTTCTTCTGCTAACTTATCTGCTACTTCTACTGCTAGAGATACTTCACTACCACTAGCTAATAAAGTAACCTCTGCATCTTCCTCTTCACTGACTACATAACCACCTTTATAGATAGCAGTAGTATCATCTTTTTCTATATGTGGTAGACTCTGACGAGTTAAAACTAATACTGTTGGCCCGTCTGTTCTCTCCATGGCCTGAGCCCAAGCAGCTTTAGTCTCTTCTGCATCACCTGGTCTAATAACTTTTAAGTTAGGTATTAATCTCAGTGATTCTACATGTTCAACTGGCTCATGAGTTGGCCCGTCTTCTCCTACATAAATAGAGTCATGAGTCAAAACATAAACTACTGGTTGATTCATTAAAGCAGATAATCTGATTGCCCCTCGCATGTAATCGGAGAAGACAAGGAAGGTTGATACAAATGGTCTTAAGCCACCATGCAATGCAATACCATTAGCCATTGCTGCCATAGCATGCTCTCTAACTCCAAAACGGAAGTTACGACCTTGATACGCACCTGCTTGAATCTCATCATATTTATTTAAGTAAGTCTTGTTAGATGGAGCTAAATCTGCTGACCCACCTACTAGATAATCAACTTCATCTGCAACCTTTCTTAATGAAGCACCAGAAGCATTTCTAGTTGCAACTGGAGTTTCTATTTCAACCTCCTCAACTATCTCTCGTAAGTCAGTTGGTAACTCTTGATTGTGAGCTTGATCCCATTTCTCTTTAAGCTCTGGGTTGGCCTTGGCCCACTGGGCAAATTCTTCTTCCCACGCTGTTCTTTCTTCTTTAAGCTCTTCTTGTCTTTGAGCAAAGAAATCCTTTACTTCATCTGATACATAAAAATCAGTATCAACTGGTAAACCTACATTTTCTTTCATCCCTTTAATTTCTTCTGTTCCTAACGGGGCTCCATGTGCTGAGCTCTTTCCTTCTTTATTTGGAGCTCCAAATCCAATCTTAGTTTCTGCCACAATTAAGCTTGGCTTATCTGTAACCTTCTTAGCTTGAGCAAGGGCTGATTGAATAGCTTCTGGATCATGCCCATCAACTCCATCAATTACATGCCAATCACAAGCCTTAAATTTGACTGGCACATCTTCTGTAAAGGTAATATCTGTGTCACCACCAATAGAAATCTCATTATCATCATAGATAGCAATTAATTTACCCAAATCTAGATGGCCTGCTAAAGAGGCTGCTTCAGATACGATTCCTTCCATCATACCTCCATCACCAAGCAGAGTATATGTATAGTGATCTACAATCTCAAACTCTTCTGTATTATATCTCTCAGCTAGCATTCTCTCACTGACTGCCATTCCTACTGCATTAGCAAATCCCTGTCCTAGTGGCCCAGTTGTAGTCTCTACACCATCAGTCTCGTCACACTCAGGATGACCTGGTGTCTTGGAATCCAATTGCCTAAACTCTTTTAAATCATCTAAACTCACATCAAAACCTGATAAGTGTAATAATGAATATAAGAACATAGAACCATGACCTGCTGATAAGACAAATCTATCTCTGTTAGGCCAACTAGACTGACCTGGATCATAACTCATCTCTGCTCCATAAAGTACACTTCCTATTTCAGCACAACCAAGTGGTAAGCCTGGATGGCCTGAGTTAGCTTTTTCAACTCCATCAGCTGATAAACCTCTAACTATATTAGCTACTTGCTTTAACATCTCTTTTCCCTCCTATTCTCAATTACTCTTTTGTACTCTCCCAATCATCTAAAAATCTCTGAATTCCTATATCAGTTAAGGGATGCTTAGACATCTTCTGTACAACTTCAAATGGAATTGTAGCAATATCTGCTCCTATTAATGCTGCTTCTTTTACATGGCGAGGACTTCTAATACTAGCTGTTATGATTTCACTATCTAATCCATAATTCTCTAAGATCTGATTAATCTCTTCTATCAATTTCATTCCTTCATGAGCTCTATCATCTAAGCGACCTACAAATGGACTAATAAATGTTGCTCCTGCTTTAGCAGCTAATAAAGCCTGATTAGCTGAAAATACCAATGTTACATTAGTCTTGATCCCTTCATTTTCTAAAACTTTGACTGCTTTCAACCCTTCTTCTGTCATTGGAATCTTAACTGCTACATTAGGGGCCAACTCAGCTAACTCTCTAGCTTCTTCGATCATTCCTTCAGCCTCAAGACTGATAACTTCAGCACTTACTGGTCCCTCTATTAGTTCACAAATCTCTTTAATTCGAGTATGAAAATCAACATCTCCTTCTCTAGCAACTAAACTTGGATTAGTTGTTACTCCATCAATCACACCTAAACTTGTAGCCTTCTTAATCTCCTCTAAATTAGCAGTATCAATAAAAAACTCCATCTCTTATCACTCCTTAGTTATAAGTATAAAGTCAATTCTCTACCTCAAACTTTTCAATCAACGCATTCAATTGTTTAACCATCTCATTTAATTCCCGACTAGAGCTAGAGACCTGCTGGATAGCTTGATTTTGCTCTTCAGTTGCTTCTGAAATTTCTTGACTACTATTAAGAATATTAGAACTACTTGTAGCTACTTGTTGGACACAATCATTAAGTTCATCAATCTGATTGACTATATTCTGAAATAAAACTTCTGTCTGATTGATATTTTGAACCCGATTCTTAATTTGATCATTATTTTCTTGAATAATATTTACTGCCTGCATTGTTTGATTAATTAGTTTCTCAATAGTCTCTTTTATATTATTAGTAGAATTCTGGGTTCGCTCTGCTAATTCTCGTATTTCTTGAGCTACTACTGCAAAGCCCTGGCCTGATTGTCCATCTGTAGAGCTACCTTTTTCTCGAGCTGCTTCTATAGAAGCATTTAAAGCTAGTAAATTAGTCTGTTCAGCTATATCTGAAATCACTGTAGTTATATCTTGTATCTCATAAGAAATACCCTCTAGCCCTTCTATAACCTCTGTCGCTTCTTCAGAATTAGATAAAGTAGCTTCAATTTCTCTTTTAGTAGATCTCATCTTTTCTAGGCCATCTTCTGCTAACTCTGTTACACTTGTTGTTTTTCCAGCCATCTCTTGAGTTAGTTGATTAGATTCTTTAATTTTATTTGTAAAATTTCTAGTAGTGGCAGAAATCTCCTCAATTGAAGCACTAGTCTGTTGATTAGAATTACTTAATGTTTTACTAGTTACTAAAACTTCTTTACCCATTTCATGAATGCCGGCTATAATTTTATTTAAGATAACAGTCATTTTGTTAATTGCTTCTTCTAAATCACCAATCTCATCATCTCGATTTAAGTTAACTTGACCTTTTAAATTACCATTAGAGATCTTCTTGGTTTGCATAATAATTTTATTTAAAGGTATAAATAATAATTTATTTATACTAAAAGATAAAATAAACTGTACTAATATTAAGCTAATAATTAAAATAAATACAACCCAGAAGAAAATATTTTCCATTACACCATCAACTAAATTTTCAGGTACACCTACTGACCATATTCCAATAATCTTTCCTGAATTATTTCTAATAGGTATATACGAGGTATGATATCTTTTATTTTTTATCTCAACTATATTATGATAATCCCCACCTTGATTTAATACTTTTCTTTCTATTTTTTCAGAGATTGAATAATCAATTCCAATATTGGCATCTGCTACTTTATTATCAGCAAAAACTGCTACACGAATTTGCTCGCTTGATTCTTCATTAGTTAGTGCTCCAGCAATATCTTGAGCAATTAAAAAGTTATTTTTTATAGGAGTATTCCCTTTATATAGCACTCCATTTTCATTTTTCCATCCTCCAGGATATTTAACATCTAAGATTTTGTATCCAGTAGCTAAATTACGTTTAGCAGTTTGAAGTGATATTTGGCTAATTAATACTTTGTTAACAATAAATAAGGCTATTGATATTATAATTACTAATGTACAGATAAATAATAAATTAATTTTCTTCTTCAAAGTAAAATCAATTTCTATCAATATATTCCTCCCTTTATTTATTGCCGATATCATTTTAATTAATTACTTTATAGTTCTATTTACATGGACACATTCTTGATTAAATTATCTTAATCGAATGTGTCCATAACTTTATATTATTTTAAAACTTAATTTGATTCTCCATTCTTTCGACTTGCTACATCAAACCAAACTGCTAACACTAGTACTAACCCTTTAATAATCTGTTGCCAATAACTAGGAACAGCCATTAAACTCATTCCATTATCAAGACTAGCCATAACTATTGCACCTATAACTGCTCCAAATACAGTTCCTATTCCTCCAGCTAAACTTGCTCCTCCAATTACACAAGCAGCAATAGCATCAAGTTCTGCTTGCTGACCAGAGGCGACAGAAGCAGCATTTAAACGAGAAGTTAATAATATACCAGCTATAGCAGCCATTATCCCATTTAAAGTAAAGGTTATAAGAGTGGTTTGTTTTGTCTTAATTCCAGACAACCTAGCTGCTTCTTCATTTCCTCCAATTGCATATATATGTCGTCCAAAAACTGTATTATTAGCAACATAACTAAATAATGCCATTATACCTAATAGTATAAGTACTAATATCGGAATCCCCTGATAACTATTCATAATCATTATAAAGATGAAAATAAGAAAACTAAAAAAAGATATCTTAACAATCTCTAAAGATAATGACGAAACTTCAAAATTATGTTTTATTCTTTTCTTTCTTTTTCTAAGATGATGAAAAATCAAATATCCACTAACTACTAAGCCTAAACCAATACTCATAGGCTCAGAAAGATAAGCACTTCCTAAATAATTAAAAGTTTTGCTTAAAGGCCCAATAGTTGTTCCACCAGTAATTCCAATCAATATTCCTCTAAATCCTAATAACCCCCCTAATGTTACAATTAGAGAAGGGACTCCTCTATAAGCTACCCACCATCCATTCCATAAACCAATTAACAAACCTGCAAGTATAGTAATTGAAATAGTCAAAAATGGATTTAATCCTAGCCAAACATCTAAAATACCAACAATCCCACCAGCTAATCCTAATACTGAACCAACTGATAAATCTACTTCTCCTAAAATTATAACTAAAACCATTCCTACTGCTAAAGTAGAAGTAATTACTGACTGTCTAAATAAATTAGATAAATTTCTAGGTGTTAAAAAAGTTCCTTTGGTAAGAAAGGTAAACATAAACCAAATACCTACTAAAGCTATTACCATCATATAAGTCTTTAAATCGAAATTTAAATTTATATTATCTAAACTAAATTTAGAAGTTATCTTTTTAGATTCCTCCATATTTAATTCCCTCCTGTAGCAGCCATCATAATTTTTTCTTGTGAAACTTTATCTTTTCTATTATCAAATTCACCTGTAATCTGTCCTTGACTTAAAACTAAAATCCTATCACTCATTCCAATTATTTCAGGTAATTCAGATGAAATCATAATTATTGAAACACCTTCTTCAGTCAATTCTTCCATCAATTTATATATTTCATATTTAGCCCCTACATCAATTCCTCTAGTTGGTTCATCTAAAATTAGTACTTCAGGTCGGGTCATTAAATTCTTACTTAAGACTACTTTCTGTTGATTACCTCCACTTAGTTTAGATACTTTTTCTTTAATTGAGGGAGTCTTAACATTCAAGTCATTCACATACTCTCTAACCTCTGATATCTCCTGTTCTTGATCCAGTGCTAAAAAATCTTTAAATTTATCTAAACTAGCTATAGAAGTATTTTCTTTAACATCCATAGTAGGAATCAAACCAAATCTTCTTCTATCTTCAGAAACAAGAGCTATACCAGATTCTAATGCTTGTTTAGGAGAATTTATTTCAATCTTACTTCCTTTTAAATACACTTCTCCAGATTTTTGTCCAGGAAAAACACCAAATATACTATTTACTAATTCGGTTCTTCCTGCTCCTACTAAGCCAGATATTCCTAAAACTTCTCCTTTTTTTAATTCAAAATCAACATTTTTTACTAATAACTGATTAGGATTATCTGGATCAGCAACACTAAAATCTTTAACTTCTAATACAGGCTTACCAGCCTTAGGATTTCTGTCAGGAAACACTTGACTCATTTCTCTTCCTACCATCATTTCAACTATCTCCTGCTTTGTTAAATTATCTACTTTATCACTACCAATTGATTTACCATCTCTTAAGACAGTGACTGAATCACAAATCTCAAATACTTCCTCTAATTTATGTGAAATATAAATACAAGTTACACCATCTTCACGTAAATCATCTAATATTTCAAATAAAATATCAGTCTCACTATCAGTTAAAGAATCTGTTGGTTCATCTAAAATTAATATCTTTACTTCTTTAGCTAATGCTTTTGCTATCTCTACTAATTGTTGCTTACCCATTCCTAAATTCTTAACTTTAGTCTGGGGAGTAACTGAATCTATTTTTAATTTTTCTAACCATTTCTCAGTCTCATTGTACATTGTATCCCAATCAACAATTCCATTATTCTCAATTTCATTACCCATAAATATATTTTCAGCTACACTTAGTTCTTCAATAACTGCTAACTCCTGATGAATAACAGCAATTCCTTTTTCTTCAGCATCATTAACTGTATCAAATTGTTGTTTAGCTGTTTCTAATAATACTTCCCCTTCATAAGTTTCATAAGGATGAACTCCACTTAATACTTTAATTAAGGTTGACTTTCCTGCTCCATTCTCACCACATAAAGCATGAATTTCATTTCTCTTTACTTTAAAAGAAACATGATCTAAAGCTCTAACCCCAGGAAAATCTTTAATTACATCTTCAGTTTCTAGTATATATTCCATTCTTCCCTCCCCTTCCTTAGATTTAGAATAATAGGGGAATATTCCCCTATTATTCTATTTAACATTACTCAGTTTCTTTAGGCCTTTTATCTTTAGGTACATTTTTATATACTTCTTCTATAGTGTGATATCCACTTTTAATAATTGTTTCTACCATATTATCTTTATTAACTAAAATAGGTTTTAACAATACAGATGGTACTTGGATTTTCCCATTATCAATCTTTTTATTTGTTTTGATACTTTTATCCTTTGCCATTTTAACAGCAACTTTAGCAGCTCTATTAGCCAATTTACTAATTGGTTTGAAGATAGTCATTGTCTGAGTACCCTCTACAATTCGACGACAACCAGCAAGAGTAGCATCTTGACCAGAAACTAAGACTTTTCCATCAAGCCCTTGGCCTGCTAAAGCTTCTATTGTACCTCCAGCAGTACTATCATTAGAGGCTACTACTGCATCAATATCATTTCCAACTCGTGTTAAAGCATTTTCGATAATACTCATTGCATTTTGTGGTAACCAATTTTCAGCCCATTGATCACCAATTACTTCTATATCACCTTTTTCAATATAAGGTTCCAATACATTCATCTGACCTTCTCTAAACATATGAGCGTTAGGATCTGTAGGAGCACCTCCTAATAAAAAGTATTTACCTTTAGGCTGTCTTTTGACTAAGGCTTTAGCTTGCATTTCACCAACTCGCTCATTGTTAAATGAAATATAAGCATCTGTTTTAGCATTTTGTACCATCCTATCATAAGCTAATACTTTAATCCCTGCAGCATGAGCATCAGAAACTACACTGCCCATAACCTTTCCATTATGAGGAATCACTACCAACACATCCACACCCTGAGTAATCAAGTTCTGAGCTTGAGAAACCTGTTTTTGATCATTACTATTAGCTGATAAAACTTTGACCTCAGCTCCTAATTTGTTAGCTTCTTTAATGAATGCTTTTTTATCTTTTTGCCATCTTTCCAAGCGCAAATTATCCATTGAAAGACCAATTACTAATTTATTATCATCTCCGCCACCAAATAGACTGTCAAACCATCCAGCATTAGTTACTGAAGTAGTTACAAACATTAGAGTCAAACATAAGGCAACAACCATCAATCTCTTTTTTTGGGCCAACATATTAAATTCCCCCCACTAAATATTTTGGGTATAACTTAATCATTTAGCTGCTAAACTGCCTCTTAAATTTTCCCTACTCCTCAACCTTATTCTTGCAGTTGACTTAATTGCTTAAAGTCATCTTTTAAACTAGCATAAAGTTGCTTATATAACTTATAATAATTATTATAATATTCAGATTTTTCAGAATTTGGAGCTACTTTTTTATTCACTTCAATAATATTTTCAGTTGCTGCAGAGAAATTATCATAAACTCCTACTCCTACTCCAGCAATTAAAGCTGCTCCAAAAGCAGGGCCTTCTTCTATATTAATTAAACTGATCTCTTCTCCTAAGATATCAGCTAATATCTGTTGCCATAACTCACTTTTAGCTCCTCCACCTATCACTCTTACTTCATCAATTTCAATATCCTTATCTTTAATTAATTCTAAAGAATCACGCAGACCAAAACTTACTCCTTCCAATAAGCTACGAACAAAATGGCCCTGCTCATGCTTTCCAGAAATACCAAAGTAAACACCACGAGCATTAGCATCAGCATGAGGAGTTCTCTCACCATATAAATAAGGTAAGAAGATCAGTCCCTCACTACCTGGTTCTACTTGACTAGCCAACTTATTTAAGATATCGTAGTCAAATTTATTATCATATAAATCTTCTTTTAACCACTTATAAGACATTCCTGCTGATAACATAACGCCCATTAAATACCAACTATCAGGACAAGTATGATTAAATAAATGAACTCTTCCTTGCTCATCAGCTACAGGATCATTAATCTGGGCTGCAACCGTTCCAGATGAGCCAATACTAACCATCACTCTTCCCTCTTTTACTATTCCACTTCCTACTGCTCCACAAGCATTATCTGCTCCACCAGCTACTACTGGAGTCCCAGCTTTAATTCCAATTTCTGTTGCTACTTCATCCTGTACAGTTCCAGCTAGATCTATTGAATTAATTACTGGAGGTAATATATCGGAATCCAGATCTAGTTTTTCTACTAGATCTAAATTCCAATCCTTCTCTTCTACATTAAGTAATAATGTACCAGCTGCATCTGATACTTCAGTATATATTTCTTGAGTTAACTTATAACGAACATAATCTTTAGGCATTAACACATAATTTACTTGCTCATAATTTTGTGGCTCATTTTCCTTAAGCCATAATATCTTAGGTGCAGTAAAACCTTCTAAAGCAGGATTAGATACATGACCAATTAATTCTTCTAATCCTCCCGCTTCTTCTTCAATTTCTTTACACTGTTTAGTAGTTCTAGTATCACTCCATAAAATAGCTGGTCTAATGACTTCCATCTCATCATTTAGAAAAACTGAACTATGCATCTGACCAGAAAAACTAATTCCTTTAATATCATTAGAAGCTACCTCATTATTTGCTGTAAGCTCTTTTATAACTTCTTTAGTAGCTGCCCACCAATCATTAGGGTCTTGTTCAGCCCAACCTGCTTGAGGAGTATCTAAAGGATAGGATTCAGTTGCCTCAGCGGCAACTTCTCCCTCCTTAGAAACAAGAATCCCCTTTGTTCCACTAGTACCTATATCAAGACCTAATAAGTAATCCACCTCTAACCAACTCCTTCCTTAGGAACAATTAACCTTCAATTATATAACTGTTAAGAATTGATTCTAGTCTTTCTTGTCGCCCAGAAGTATTATTTATCTCATTATCTAAAGCATACTCAGCTAAAGTTTTAAAACCAACTTCTTCTGAAACAATTTCTTTTCCAATCCCTGTTGTAAAACTACTATATCTCTGATCAACAAAATCTTCTAATTCTCCGCTTTCAAGTAACTTATGAGCAACTTCTAATCCTCTAGCAAAAGTATCCATTCCAGCAATATGACCATAGAATAAATCAACTGGTTCAAAAGAACCTCTTCTTACTTTAGCATCGAAATTAAGCCCTCCAGGTTCTAAGCCGCCATTCTTCAATATTTCATACATGGCAAGGGTAGTCATTTGAATATTAGTTGGGAATTGATCTGTATCCCAGCCTAATAATTTGTCTCCTTGATTAGCATCAACACTTCCTAGAGCATCATTAATTCTAGCATAGTGTAATTCATGTTGCATTGTATGGCCAGCAAGTGTAGCATGATTCGTCTCTATATTCACCTTAAAATGATCATCTAAATCATATTTTCTTAAGAAAGCTAACACACTAGCTACATCAAAATCATACTGATGTTTAGTTGGTTCCTTAGGTTTAGGCTCAATTAAGAATTGACCTTCAAAACCAATCTCTTCAGCATAATCAATAGCCATCTGGAAAAATCGAGCCAAATTATCTTGTTCTAATCCCATATTTGTATTTAATAGAGTTTCATATCCTTCACGTCCACCCCAAAAGACGTAATTTTGTCCTCCTAACTCTTGTGTAATCTCCATTGCTTTCTTTACTTGCGCTGCTGCATAAGCAAATACATCTGCATTAGGAGCCGTAGCTGCTCCATGAACATATCTAGGATGTGTAAAGGCATTTGCAGTACCCCATAATAACTTAATACCTGTTTGATCCATCTTCTCTTTAATTAATTCTACAATCTCATCTAAATTCTCATTTGTTTCGTGTAAGCTATCACCTTCTGGGGCAATATCTCGATCATGAAAACAGAAATAGGGAATGCCTAATTTAGACATAAACTCAAAAGCAACTTCTACTCTCCTCTTAGCTATCTCCATTTCTGATCCAGTCTCCCAAGGACGAATCATTGTTCCCACTCCAAATGGATCGCCTCCATCTTCAGTCAAGGTATGCCAATAAGCCATAGAAAAACGTAAATGTTCCTCCATTGTTTTATCACCAATTACCTGATCAGGGTTATAATACTTAAAAGCTAGTGGATTATCAGATTCTCTTCCTTCATACTTAATCTGTGATACATTTGGAAAGAAATCACTCATTTTTATTCCTCCTTAAATTTTATTTAGAAAATATTAATTTTTCATTAAAGATCAAACTAGCCAAGCCATAAACTACAGTTGCATCTCCTAATTGACTAAATTTTATCTCAGTCTTTTCATAAGAGACAGTTAAGGTTTCTTCTTTAGCAACTTTTAATATCTCATCACAAATATAATCTTTTATCTCAGTTACATCACCTCCTATAACTACCAACTCAGGACTTAAACTATTGATGATATTTCCTACTCCAATTCCTATATTTTTCCCTGTTTCTTTAAAAACCTCAATAAATTCTTGCTTATCTTCCTTATATATATCTAACTCATTTAAGTTATTGGCTCTAGAAATTTTTTGTAAAATATAGCTCTCTGAGGCTAAAGTCTCCCAACAACCATTATTTCCACAATGGCATTTTGGTCCATCTCGATCAATTATTATATGTCCAAACTCTCCTGCATTTCCACTTGCCCCTTTATACAACTCATTATTAAAGATGATTCCACAACCTATTCCTGCATTTATGGAAACATATACTAAATTATCTTCTTCAGGATACACAAATTCTTTCTCTCCAATTGCTGCAGCATTTGCTTCATTCTCTAAAATTACTGGAACATCATATTTATCTTTAAATAATTTAGTTATTTCTACATCAGTCCAAGTTAAATTAGGAGCAAACTTCAGACAACCACTTTCTTTATCAATTAATCCTGGGACTGCTACACCTATTCCCAAAATACTATTCCAGTCTAACTTTCGATTATCGACTATTTTATTGATCTCGTTACATATTCTTTCCATTGTTCTATTGGGATCACTTTTATCAATAATTGGTACTATACTCTTTACTGCTATTTTTAAATCTAAATTAAATAAAACTACTCTCACCCGATTTACCTCAATATCAACACTTAATATATAGGCTTTATCAGGATTTGTCTTTAAATAAACAGGTTTTCTTCCTCCAGTTGAAGATCCTTTTTCTGTTTCCAACACAAAATCCTGTTTAATTAAAGTTTTAACATGATTAGAAATTGTAGCTGAACTATAATCAGTATTTTCAGCCAATTCCTTTCTAGAAATAGGACCCAACTTATGAATTAATTTGAAAATATTGGCCAAGTTCAAATCACGCATTAAAAATGAATTCTTCACTTGAGTTTCCATCTTATTACCTCCTAATTGTTATATTCTTATATAATTATACCTTATAACCTCTAATATTTTAATTATAGGATTATATCCCAAGGAACAATCACTAACCTTATATTAATAGTTAATTTAAGGGTTAAAATAATTCACAAATATAAAAATTGGTTAATTCAACCAATTCAATTTTATTATATGGAATCACTTGCTAAATGTCAAGTGATTCCACATGATTTATTTAGTTCAAGCCTCAATAATCTAATAAATACTACTTATTAAAATTAAGATTAAAGATATCTTCCGTTAGTCATAAACTTAAATATACCCTTAAATTAAGGGCGTAGATGCCTTTTTAAATAATCTCTAATCTTACTAGCTAATCTATGACTAATGCCTGATACTTCAACCAATTCTTCTTCACTAGCCTGCTTAATCTTGGCTAATGAACCAAAGTACTCTAATAAAGCCTGACGTTTCTTATCTCCTATACCAGGAATATCATCTAACATTGAGTGGGTTAATCTTCTAGAACGTAATTTACGATGGTAACTGACAGCAAAACGATGAGCTTCATCTCTGACTCGTTGGACTAAATATAAAGCATCTGAATCACGAGATAACAGAATAGACTCTTCTCTATCAGGTAAAAAGATTTCTTCCTCTTTTTTGGCCAAACTAATAATCTGCTGTCCTGTCCTACCTAACTCTTCTAAAATATTAACAGCAGCATTTAGTTGGCCCTTACCACCATCAATTAAGATCAAATCAGGAAATTCTTTTTCTTCTTCAATCAATCTAGAATATCTACGCTCAATCACTTCTTTCATCGCCCCGAAATCATCTTGACCTTCTAAAGTCTTCATCTTAAAGCGACGATAATCACTCTTCTTAGCTTCTCCATTCTCAAAAACGACTAATGAAGCTACAGTAGATTGGCCTTGAATAGTTGAAATATCAAAACCTTCGATTCGATAGGGAGCTTGAGCTAAATCAAGCTTTCTCTGTAATTCTTCAACTCCTTTTCCTATTTGAGATGAATGTAGAATTGATTTGACTCGATATTCTTTTAAATTTTGACTAGCATTGCGGGCTGCCATCTCTACTAGTTCCTTCTTCTCTCCTTGCTTAGGTAGCTTTATCTCTACCTTACTCTTCTGTTGTTCAGTCAACCAATTACCAATCAATTGCTGATCATCCAATTGTGTGTCAACTAAGATTTCTTCTGGTATATAATAAGCCGTATCATAATATTGCTGTAAAAAAGAAACTATGGTTTCAGCTTTATTCTGAAATTCAGTAAAGATAAAATCTTCTTTTCCAATCAATCGTCCATTACGTACAATTAATAATTGGAGACAGATAGCATCTTCATCTTGTGCCAAGGCCACAATATCTTGGTCAACTAAATTATCAGAGACTACCTTCTGCTTTTGAGTAATCTTATCAATAGCTTGAATTTGATCTCTATATTGAGCAGCTTTTTCAAAGTCCATCTCTGCTGAAGCATCTCTCATTTTGATCTCTAATTTCTGTTTAAGATTATCTTCCTTCCCTTCTAAAATCATAATAACCTTCTTAATCATCATTTGATACTCTTTAGAACTAACCTCCCTTAAACAAGGGCCAAGGCATTTATCAATATGGTAATTAAGGCAAGCACGCTGTTCAGTTTGATCAGTTAACTCCTTTTTACAAGTCCGTAAAGGAAATAAATCGTGAATTAACTCTAACATATCATTAACTGCCTTAGGATCAGTATAGGGACCAAAGTAACGAGCCCCATCTTGTTTAACTATTCTTGTCTTATATACTCGAGGGTAGAGACCGTCTACTGTTACTTTAATATAAGGATAAGTCTTATCATCCTTTAGCTGAATATTGAATTTTGGATTATACTTTTTTATTAAATTATTCTCTAAAATTAAGGCTTCCATTTCAGTATCAGTAATAATATAATCAAAATCAACAATTCGTTTGACTAAAACTGTCGTCTTAAATCGCCGATGCTCTGAGTTTTGGAAGTAAGAACCAACACGCCGGCGTAAAGACTTAGCCTTACCAACATAAATTATTTGACCTCGTTGATTCTTCATTAAGTAAACTCCAGGTTCATAAGGAAGACCTTTAGTTTTCTGCTGTAGATTCATTTATACCACCATCTTGGTTTATATATTATTTTAAATCAATTTTATAGTTAAATTACTTAATTTTATTATAACAGTAATTATTATTAGTTACAATCAGTCTTTTACTCACATTATATTAAATCCCAATCTTATAAGAGAGAATAAGCAAAGTCATACTAGTTATGAAGGAAATAAAAAAATTCTATCTAAATACTATATACATATCTAACTCACTTAATCTCATAATTAAGGAGGTCACATAAAATGAATAATTTTAATTTTAATAACCCAACAGAGTTGCTTTTCGGTAAAGGAAAAGTAGCCCAAGTAGGACAGAAGGTTAAAGAGTATGGTACTAAAGTATTAGTCGTTACAGGTGGAGGAAGTGTTAAGAAAATAGGACTATATGATAAAGTTATCGACTCACTACAAAAAAAGAACTTAGAGATTCATGAATTATCAGGAATTAAGCCTAATCCTAGAGTAACTAATGTACGAAAAGGCGTTAAAATCTGTAGAGAAAATAATATAGATATTGTTTTAGCAGTCGGTGGCGGAAGTACAATTGATGCTAGTAAAGCAATTGCTGGTTCTGTTTATTATGATGATGACCCTTGGGATTTATTTGCTAAAAAAGCACCAATTAAAGAAACCCTTCCAGTTGGTACAATCTTAACTTTGGCTGCCACAGGATCTGAAATGAATCCAAACTTCGTTATTTCTAATTTAGAAACAGAAGAAAAAATGGGAGCTGGTAGTCCACTACTTTATCCTAACTTTTCAATCTTAGATCCTGTTAATACCTTTACAGTCCCAGAAGAACATACAGTTTATGGAATTATAGATATAGCAGCCCATGTTTTTGAACAATACTTCAGTCATACAGAATCTACTCCAATACAAGATAGATGGGCAGAGAGTATACTAGTAACTCTAAAAGAAGAAAGTTCAAAAGTTCTATCGGACCCTAAAGACTATGATGCTAGGGCCAACATAATGCTATCAGGAACAATGGCTTTAAATGGTTTAATATCTATGGGGAAAGAGACTGACTGGGCTAGCCATGGTATTGAACATGCTGTCAGTGCAGTCTATGACATCCCTCATGGAGGTGGACTAGCAATTATCTTTCCTAACTGGATGAAGTATGTCTTAGATAAAGGAACAGGTAAATTTGTACAGTATGCTACAAGAGTTTGGGATGTTGATCCAACAGGAAAATCTGATCAAGAAATAGCTTTAGAAGGAATAGAAAAAACTAGAGAGTGGTTTAATGAAATGGGGGCCCCTTCTTGTTTAGCAGACTATGATATAGGAGATGAAAAGTTAGAGTTAATGGCAGAAAAAGCTACAGACCGTGGTACACGAGGTAGCTACAAAGAATTGGATAAAGATGACGTGGTAGAAATTTACAAAATGAGTTTGTAAAATAAAGTTATGAGTCGTGACACTCTTAATTAATTTAAGCTTTATTTATGGTTTTGAACTTAATCACGACTCATAACTGCCAACTCACATCTAGATATATTGTGATATTATCACAATATATCTATAGTATTTCCTCTAAAAACTGGCCTGTATAAGATTCTTCAACCTCTACTACCTCTTCTGGAGTACCAGTAGCAACTACTTGACCACCTTTATCTCCACCTTCTGGTCCTAGGTCAACAATATGATCAGCTGATTTAATGACATCAAGATTATGCTCAATCACAATAATAGTATTGCCACCTTCTTTTAATCGCTGTAGAACCTGCAATAATTTATTTACATCTTCAAAATGAAGACCTGTTGTTGGCTCATCTAAGATATAGACTGTATTACCAGTACTTCGTTTACTTAATTCTGAAGCTAATTTAACTCGTTGAGCCTCTCCTCCTGATAAAGTTGTAGATGGTTGTCCTAGTTTCATATAACTTAATCCTACATCATATAAGGTCTGTAGACGACGTTTGATTTTAGGAATATTCTCAAAAAATTCTAGAGCTTCTTCAATAGTCATATTTAAGACATCAGCAATAGTCTTGCCTTTATACTTAACTTCTAATGTCTCTCGATTATAACGTGCTCCATCACAGACTTCACAAGGTACATAGACATCAGCTAAGAAATGCATCTCAATCTGAACGATACCTTGTCCTTTACAGGATTCACAACGTCCTCCTTTAACATTAAAGCTAAAGCGACCTTTTTTGTAACCTCTTTCTTGGGCCAATGGCGTCTTAGCAAAAACTTCTCGAATATAATCAAAGACTTTAGTATAAGTTGCTGGATTAGACCGTGGTGTCTTACCAATAGGAGATTGATCAATATTCACTACCTTATCTATCTCCTCTAAGCCTAATACTTGATCATGTTCTCCTGGCTTTAATTTAGAATCATAAAATTCTTGCATTAACCTCCGCTTTAGTGTGGCATCAATTAATGTACTTTTACCAGAACCAGAAACTCCTGTAATACAAGTAAAGGTACCTAGAGGAATCTCAACATCAATATCCTTTAGATTATGCTCTTTAGCTCCTTTAATCGTTAAATAATCTCCACTAGGCTCAATTCTCTCCTTTGGAACTTCTATTCTTTTCTTCCCAGATAGGTACTGGCCAGTTAATGATTCATCAACCTCTTTAATATCTTCTAGATCACCTTGAGCTATTATCTCTCCTCCATGGCGACCAGCACCTGGGCCAATATCTATAATCTGGTCTGCTGCTTTCATTGTATCTTCATCATGTTCAACTACTAAGACAGTATTTCCAACATCTCTAAGTTCCTGTAAAGTATTAATTAAACGTTGGTTATCACGCTGATGAAGACCTATACTTGGTTCATCAAGAATATAAATAACTCCTACTAACTGAGAACCAATCTGCGTTGCTAACCGAATCCTTTGCGACTCTCCACCTGATAAAGTACCAGCTGACCGATTTAAAGTTAGATATTCTAAACCAACTTCATTTAAGAAATTTAAACGCTGTCTAATTTCTTTTAGAATTTCACTACCAATTACCTTATCTTGACCTGTCAACTCTAGTTGAGCAAAGAACTGATAAGTATCACCAATTGGCATCTCAGTCACATCAGCAATTGATTTATCACCAACTGTCACAGCCAAACTAGCTCTATTCAACCTATCTCCTTCACAATTTGGACAAGATCTGACTGTCATATACTTCTCTAACTTCTTTTTGGCTCGATTAGAGTTTTTATTTCTCAATTTTTCTTTTAAGATAGTAATTAATCCTTTAAAAGTAATAGTTTTATTCTTCGTATTTCCACGCCGATTAGTATACGGAAAAGTAACTGAACTGTCATCACCATATAATAATATATCAATAAGATCATCATCTACTTTGCTAAGTGGCTTGTCCTGGTCAATACCATACTTCTCTGCTACAGCTTCTACTGCCCGTGGTTGAAAACGACTTCGTGTTTTTCGCCACGGAATAATTGCTCCATCATTCAAAGAAGAATCATAGTCTAAAATCAAATCAGGATCAAATTCACGTTTATTTCCTAAACCATCACAAGTAGAGCAGGCACCATAAGGACTATTAAAAGAGAACATTCGTGGCGATAATTCTTCTAAACTTACTTGACAATCAGGACAAGCAAACTCTTCACTAAATAACATCTCATCTCCATCAACTAGATCAATAATTACTAAACCATCTGCTAAATCAAGAGCTGTCTCTAAAGAATCAGCCAACCTAGATTCAATATCCTCTTTCATAATTAATCTATCTACTACTACTTCAATTGAATGTTTCTTATTCTTATCTAACTGAATATCTTCAGCTAAATCTCTAATCTCTCCATCAACTTTAACCCTAACATAACCATCTTGACTGACTTGATCTAGTAGATCCTGATGCTCTCCTTTTCTTCCTCTCACTATTGGAGCTAAAATCTGAAATTTAGTCCTCTCTTCTAACTCCATAATTTGATCTACAATCTCCTGTACTGTCTGAGAGGAGATCTCTTGTCCACACTCAGGACAATGTGGGGTTCCCACTCGAGCATATAATAATCGTAAGTAATCATAAATTTCTGTTACTGTTCCTACAGTAGAACGAGGATTCTTACTAGTAGTCTTTTGATCAATAGATATAGAAGGTGATAAACCTTCTATATACTCTATCTTTGGCTTTTCCATCTGTCCTAAGAACTGCCGAGCATAAGCTGATAGACTCTCCACATACCTTCGCTGCCCTTCAGCATAAATAGTATCAAAAGCCAATGAAGACTTACCAGAACCACTTAATCCAGTCATTACCACTAACTTATCACGAGGAATTTCAACATCTATATCTTTAAGATTATGTTCTCTAGCACCTTTAATTATAATCTTATCTTGTACCATTTAAATCACCTCTCTGTTAAATACTCAAAAGTTAACAATTATTATATCAGTAATCATTGCTAATTACAACATAACATATACTCTATAGTTTAATTAATATATAATATTATTCCTCTAAACCTCAAACTTATCTACTAAAGATTGTAGTTGTTCAGCCATGCTAGTTAATTGCTGAGCAGAAACAGCTATTTCATCAGATAATTTGGTAATATCTTGAGTAGCAGTTACTACTTCCTGACTATCCTCATTTAAATCTTCAGTAGCAGAAACAGCTTCTTCAATATTCTTTGCTGCTTCAGTGGTTGAGTTTTTGATTTCAACAAATACCTGATCGGTATGATGAGTAATCTGTTTCCCTTCATTTACCTTATCTTTCACTTCTTCAATAGTCTCTAAACCAACTTTAGACTCGTTTTGCATATCTGTAATTAATTTATCAATATCATCTGTTGCTTCTGCAGTATCTTCAGCTAAATTTCGAATTTCTTCTGCTACTACTGCAAATCCTTGTCCTGTTCCTAACTTATTAGCAGAGCTAACTCGAGCCGATTCAATAGCAGCATTTAAAGCCAATAAATTAGTCTGTTCAGCAATATCATTAATTAAATCTACAATCTTTTCAATCTCTTCTGACTTAGTTGCCAAACTATCAATAACCTTTACAGCCCTATTTACCACCTGATTAATTTCTTCTATATTGGCAACTGTCTGATTAATATTCTGACTACCAATCTCTGTTTGCTTATTAGCCTCCTGGGCCAAATTACTTATCTCTTCTGCACTAGCTGAAATCTGTTCAATACTTGATGATATCTGTTCAACCAACTGATTAGTAGTCTCTATTGTAGCATTTCCTTCTTGGGCTGAAGCAGATAACTCTTCACTATGAGCCGATAGGTTTTCCACTATATCTAAAATCTCTACTATCATTTCCTTCAATTCATTCTTCATTTCTGTTAAAGCTGTACTCATCTGACCTACTTCGTCATTTGAATCAACATCAAATTCAACTGTAAAATCACCATCACCAAACTTTAATACTTTCTGAGACAACTCTTTAATTGGCTGAGTTATATTCTTACCTATTAAATAAGAAACACCAATCATAATCATAATTACAATAGCTATAGTTAAGATAACTGTCTTAATTAAGTTATCAATTCTTTTTAATAAACCATGCTGAGGAATCGAAACTCCTAGCGTCCAGTTGGGTGTATTAGGAATAGGAGCAAAAGTCAATAACATTTCATCTCCATTAGGTCTGACTATATCTCCATATCCTTCTTTACCATTAACAATTTTCTCTCCTAATTTATTTAACCCCTTAAATCCTTGTTGTTTACTCTCTAATACATTTAGGGACATAGTCATCTTATCTTCTGGATGAGCCACTATTAAACCAGTATTATCTACAACCCAACCAAATCCTGCATCTGCTATTTGAATATCATCTACTCTATTAGATAATGCTGCTAAAGTTATTGTTACTCCAAAAACTCCAATTGTATTGTTATTATTATCTTTAATAGCATGTGCTACTACAAATACTGGTCTTTGCGATGATTTAGAAATAATTGGATTACTTATTACAGATTGTTGGCCATTCATGATCTTCTGAAAGTACCTTCGATCAGAAATATTACTCTGTTTATTGCTTGTAGTATGAGCATCACCTGTTTTATCAGCAATAAACATCATCTTATAGAGACTACTCTTTCTTTGTTGTTCCTTAACTAAAATATCTTTACTTTTATTCCACTGTAGAGACTTTATTTCTTTACGTCGCGAAATCTCTTTTGTCTTCTTTATAATACCATTAATCCACTCCCCTACTTCAGCTCTCCTACCTTTAACAATCTCCATAGCCATATCACTAACAAGAGGAGTTATAGTATTCTGAAACTGAAAATAAAGTACTGCTCCCATTAGCACTAAAGCTATTATAGTAACCAAGACAAAAGAAGATAATATTTTCTTTCTAATACTCTTCATGGGTATCCCCCTTTAACTTATACCTTATCTTATAAACTTATTTACAATAATACTATCCAAAATAAGAAAATATTAATATTAACCTCAATTTTATTAAATATTTATACTAATTTTAGTTATATTTTTATATTAAAAATTCGATTTAACTTGACAATATACGATAATCAATGATATCTTTATTTTGAATCATACATAACAAGATTTTTTAAATTTAATTATTTATAAACTATTAATCACATAATCACAATTCAATTAACTCCCCTATATAATAGTATTAGAAACTATTAGTAGGGGGCATAAAATAAGTTTAAATAAAAGGAAGGAAAAAAATGATTAAAATAACTGGAAAAGATAAATTGCATAGAGTTTTGGTTAGTTTATTTAGACTTTTACTTATTGGAGCAATAATAGGAAATGTACTAACTCAAAACTGGTTAAACCTCTTTACTTCACTGCTTACTTTACTATTAACCTACTTACCATTCTTACTAGCAGAAAAAAATCATATCTATCTTCCTTCTGGCTTTCAAATTATTATTTTACTATTTATCTTTGCTTCACTCTATTTAGGAGAATTAAAAGAATATTATCTTAAGTTTTGGTGGTGGGATCTAATGCTTCATACTTTATCAGGAATTATTTTAGGCTTTATTGGTTTTGTACTAGTCTATTTTTTCAGTCAAGAAGATGAAATTAATGTCATTCTAAGCCCTTTATTTATTACTATCTTCTCCTTTACCTTTGCTCTTTCAGTAGGAGTCTTATGGGAGATCTTTGAGTTTTCTATGGATTCTCTACTGAACTTGAATATGCAGAAATCAGGTTTAGTAGATACTATGTGGGACCTAATTGTTGATTCTATAGGGGCTTTAGTAACTTCTATTATTGGTTATCTCTATATTAAAAAAGAAGGGCCAACTTACTTTAAAGAATTAGTTCACCAAATCACAGATAAACATATCTCTAAAAAATAAAAAAGGATAGACTATAATAGCCTATCCCAAATCAACCTTTATTCTATTTCTAATACATCCTTTACTTCATCTTTTATTCCTTCACTAGTAGACTTACGGTCATGTCTGACCTCTTCTTTATCTAAATTTTTCAGTCCTTGATGAATTTCTATTCCAGAAACCTGCTTTAGTTTATTTAAAATCTCAAATTCATCCTCTATCTTACTTTCTCCTTCTAATGACTCTAATACTGCCTTACTAAACTTATATGGATTGGCTGTAGAGGCAATAATAGTTGGAGTCTGATCGTTGGTATCCTTCTTGTACTTTTGATAAGACTTAACTCCTACTGCTGTATGAGTATCAAGAGTATAATCATAGTCTGTAAATACATCTGCAATAGTCTGTAATGTCTCTTCTTCAGTAGCATAATAACCACTAAACAATTCTTTTATTTTATCTTTAGTCTCTTGATCAACCTCAAACTTTCCTTTCTCTTGTAACTGTTGATACCACTTATTAATCTTCTTGTCATCATGACCAGTTATTTCAAATAAGAATCGCTCTAGATTAGAAGAGATTAAAATATCCATTGAAGGACTAATAGTCTGTTTAAAGTCACGATTTATATCATATACTCCTGTAGCTAAAAAGTCAGTCAAGATCTTATTATCATTTGAAGCACAGACTAATTTATTAACTGGTAGTCCCATCTGTGATGCATAATAAGCAGCTAAAATATTTCCAAAGTTTCCTGTTGGAACACTAATATTTATTTCTGCTCCCTCTTCTATCTCATTATTTCTTAACAGGTCAGCATAAGCTGCAAAATAATAAACAAGCTGTGGCACTAGCCGACCCCAGTTAATTGAATTAGCAGATGAGAATTGATAGCCTTTCTCTTGTAAAACATCTTTAAAGTCTTGATCAGCAAAGATCTCTTTTACTGTACTTTGACAGTCATCAAAATTACCTTCAACAGCTACTACTGCAGTATTATTACCTTCAGTAGTTACCATCTGCCTCTCTTGTACCTTACTTACTCCTTGGTCAGGATAGAAGACAATAATCTCAATTCCATCTACATCTTTAAATCCTTCTAAAGCTGCCTTACCTGTATCTCCAGAAGTAGCCACTAAAATAACAACATTATTCTCTAATTCTACCTTCTCTATTGCCTTAGCCAGCAAATGAGGCATTAACTGTAAAGCCATATCCTTAAAGGCGGCAGTTGGCCCGTGCCATAATTCTAAAATATACTCATTATCATCTAATTTAACTACTGGTGCTATTTCCTCAACTGAAAAATTATCTTTATTATAGACAGTAGTAACAATCTCCTTTAATTCCTGCTCACTATAATCTGTTAAAAACTTAGCTAATACTTTATAAGCAACCTCCTGATAAGTACTATCCTGCAATTCGTAAATTTCTTCTTTATCAATAGTTGGTATTTTTTTAGGAACAAATAAACCACCTGTTGGTACCATACCTAACTGAATTGCCTCAGCTGCACTAACTGATTTGTAATTTCCTCGCGTACTAATATACTCCATCCTACTCCATCCTTTCTACTCTAGTTTGCCCCATTATATCAGAGGATATAGTTTTTTAAAACTCTCAATCTATTTTAAATCTAAACTATTTAGTTTTAATTACAAAAGCGGCACACTATATTAATTATCTTTCACTAATAAAAATAAATTCACTTCACAACGAATTCATCCAACAAAGTAAATAACAAATAACAGATACTAACAATTATAAAAGAAAAAAAGAGTATAGGAAAGAGATCAAGAGATGAATAACCATAATAACAGCTGAATCTAAATCATCCCTTGACATAACCCGACATCTAATCTATAATTCTTATTGGAATATATATCCTATAGTTTATTAGATAATAAGTCGTTTTCTTCAAGAGATTAATTTGACTATATAATATAGTTCCACCTCTTCTATTCTCAAAACTACTTGCTACAAAAACACCTTTTTTAATCTATCCTAAACTTATTTAATCAGTACATAATTTGATCAACTTACTATATTAATTTACCAATCAATAAGCTTTATAGATAAGATTAATAAAATATAAGGAGGAATTAATTATGGTAAGTAATCATTCAGAAAAGATAGTAGTCTTAATTTCAATCTTAGTATTAGCATTAGCAGTTACAGGCTGTACAGAAGAAGTAAACAAGAACCAACAAACAAGTAAGAAAGTAAAGTTAGGTTATGTACAGTGGGCATCTGCAGAAGCATCTACTCATATTATTCAAGAGTTATTAAAACAATTAGATTATCAAGTAAAGACTTCAATTTTACAACCAGGAGCCATGTATAGTGGAACAGCTCAAGGAGATATTGATGCCTTAGTCTGTGCTTGGCTACCTAAAACTCATAAGTCTTACTGGGATAAATACTCAGATAAGTTAGTCGACTTAGGGGCCAACTTTCAAAAGGCGAAACTAGGCTTAGTAGTACCTAAGTATGTCAATATTGATAGTATAACTGAACTAAAGAAGAATGCTGATAAATTTAATAAAAAGATTATAGGTATTGGCCCAGGAGCAGGAATTATGCAGACTACTAAGAATGCAACAATACCTAAGTATAGACTGAAAGACTGGAAGCTAGTAAAAAGTAGTGGCCCTGCTATGACTACTGAATTAAAACGTGCTATTCAAAATAAAGAACCTCTTGTAGTAACAGGTTGGACTCCTCACTGGAAATGGTCAGCATTTGATCTTAAATTTCTTAATGATCCTAAGAACAGTTATGGTCAAGCAGAAATGATCAAAAGTATTGGTAGGAAAGGAATTAAAGAAGACTTGCCAACAGTAACAAAGATACTGAAGAATTTTGATATAACAACTCAACAATTAGGTAAAGTAATGAATATGATTGAAAAAGGAAAATCACCAGAAAAAGCAGCAACTACATTTATTAATAACAATCCAAAACTAGTTAACCAGTGGCTTCCTAAAGGAAAAAAACTAGAATAAAATATTAATTCAAATTAATTCTTATATAGCTTGACAATAGGGGGAGGTTCCCCCTATAATCCTTTATTGAAAGTTAGTAATCATGATTATTAAATTACATAGTAAGTAATCTAAACAATATTCTTAATATGGAGGTATTTATGACCAATGTTGAAAAAAGGTATTGAGGAAGAAATCATCCAATGGATGCAAGAAAAAGTTGAAGAACGAGGAGCAGATGGAGCAGTAGTTGGATTAAGTGGTGGAATTGATTCTTCTGTTACTGCCGGTCTAATTAAAAAGGCTTTTCCTGAAAATAGTTTAGGAGTTATGTTACCTGCAGGTGGAACAATTACCAAAGATGTTGAGTATGCTCGAAAGGTAGCTGACAGATTTGACCTAGATACAATTAAAGTTAATATGAAAGATGCTAATGATGCACTTGAAGATACATTCCAAGACATTGATATTAAAAAGACTGAACGAGAATATTGGCCACAGACTAAGATTCCTACACCTAATCCAGCAGAGCAGAATATTCAGACTAGATTAAGAATGATGACGCTTTACTATATAGCTGAAAAAAAGAACTATGTTGTAATGGGAACTAGTAACAAAAGTGAAGTTATTGCTGGATATTATACTTTATATGGTGATGGAGCTACTGATATGCGACCTTTAGGAGATCTTACTAAAACAGAAGTATGGGAATTAGCTTCTAGAATTAATGTACCACAAGAAATTATTGATCGTCCTCCAACTGGCGGATGCCGAGGAGATGAAAGTGATAGAGACGAAAAAGAGTTTGGAATTGAATACGAAACATTAGATGATATTTATAATACAATTCAGAATGGTGGAGATTTATCTGAATTTGATATTGAAGATGTAAATCGAACTGTAGAATTAGTAGCTGCAGCTAAAGATAAATCTGAAATTCCTACTTTCACTAGATAACTTATATAAGTAAAACCCCTGGACATAATTCCAGGGGTTTTCTAATAATTCTAACTTTACTCACATTCACTACTTATAACTGACAACTATTTAAGTTTACCATTAATTCCTACAGTCTCTACCTCTAAATCTAAATCTGAACCAGCAGTCTGAATAGCCTGCTCAGCAATTCTGACTAATCCTCCACAACAAGGAACTTCCATCCGAGCTACAGTAATACTATTTAAATCATTCTCCTTAATAATTGCTGCTAATTTATCCACATAAGCTTGAGCATCATCTAATTTAGGACAACCCATAGCTACTGCTCTTCCCTTCAACATCTTTTGGTGATAATTACCATAAGCTGCTGGCACACAATCAGCTGTTACCAATAAATCAGCATTTTTGAAGTATGGTGCTGTAGGAGGTACTAAATGAATCTGTACTGGCCATTGCTCTAATTGTGATTCAACTTCTACCTCATCTTCAGTCGATTCTGTATTAGTTTTATTCATCATTCTCATTCTACTTCCAGGACAACCACCTGTATGTCCAGCATGACTATGATTATGTCCTGTTGTTGTATCTTCTTCATCTGCATGTTCTTCTTGTGCTTTCATCATTTCTTCTACAGCCTCTTCTCCTCTTAATTCTTTTACATGATCTTTAGTCGCTTCTATATCAAATTCTTTAGCTTCTCGTTCTTCAATTGTTAAAGCTCCTGTAGGACACTCACCAATACAGTCTCCAAATCCATCACAAAACTCTTCATTTACTAATTTAGCTACTCCGTCTACAATCTGTAATGCTCCCTCGTGACACCCTGTAATACATTCACCACAACCGTTACATTTATCTTCATCAATCTTAACAATCTCTCGTTTAGCCATCTTAATCTCCCCTTTCAAGATTTATAATTAAATTATTTGTTTTCTTTATTATCGTCACTTATATTATATTGATAAGTTACCAATGATTCTGTGAACTTTATCACAGAGGGTAATATTTTTTATTTTATACCAGTAATCTCTTACTAAAAGTATTTTACATAAAAAGAGAGGAACTTAATCAAGTTCCCCTTAAATAATCTATACCTTAAATTCTTCAACTAAACTCTGTAGTTTTTGTGCCATATTCGCTAATTCTTGTGAAGAATAAGTTATTTCATCAGACATATTATCCACATCTCCAGCAGCACTCATAATATCATCACTGCTTTGGGCCAAGTCCTGAGTAGCAGCAGCTGTTTCTTGAATTTGAACTGCCGTTTCTTTACTAGCATTCTGTATCTCAGCAAAAACTTCACCATTCTCTTCTACACTAGCTCGTCCCTGTTGTACCATATTCTCAACTCTTCTAATTGCATCTAATCCAGTATCAGACTTGGTTTGGATTTTATCAATTAAATCAGTTATTTTATTAGTAGCTTGATTAGTCTCCTCTGATAAATCCCTAATCTCTTCAGCCACCACTGCAAAACCTTGACCTGCTTCTCCTGCCCTTGCTGCTTCAATAGCAGCATTTAAAGCTAATAGATTAGTCTGTTCTGCAATATTGGTGATTAATTCTATAATTCCTCCAATTTCTTGTGAAGTATCATCTAATTCATCAATGACATCCACTGTTTTCTTAACAGTAGAACTGATCTCATTCATATTCTCTAGAGTTTCTTCAATATGTTCATCTCCAACATCTGTCTTAGAATTAGACTGCTGAGCAAAACTACTTACTTCTTCTGCACTAGCAGAAATCTGTTGAATACTGGCCGACATATCCTCGATAATTTCATTTGCTGTCTTAATTGTAGCATTCCCTTCTTGGGCTGAAGCAGATAATTCTTCGCTATAAGCTGATAAATTTTCAATTGAATCTAGTAATTTAGTTATTAGGTCTCTCTGTTGACTAACAGTAGAATTAAAACCAGATGCTAACTTACCTAACTCATCTTCACTATTAATATTTAAGCTTATTCGTAAATCTCCTGACGCTAACTTCTTCATAGCTTTCAAAATCTTATTTAAATTATTAGTTATATAATTAGAAATTTTTGTTACAACTAATGTGAAAATAATAGCTGCTAAAATAAAAACTCCAAATATAATCTTTAAAGTTTTGTCTTTAAAACTAGAAATTTCTTTTTTAGACTTATTTAAAGTAGAATTAACAACAGATTGATAACTACCTGCTCCTATAAACCAGTTTGTACCTTCTATTGGTTCAACATATCCAAACTTTTGTTCTTTTTGACTAGTATTAGGATTTTCATAAATATAATTTATAAATCCGCCACCTGCTTTAGAAGTACTTACTAATTCCCTTATAATATATTTACCATTAGCATCTTGTAAATCCCATCTATTACTTCCTTCCTTGACTCGATCTAGTGGTAAAGAAATAGTATCCCCATTATAATTATAAATAAAAAAGTAACCGACCTTCCCAAAATTTATTTTAGAATTTCGTTTAGCTATTAAATCTTTTAACTCTGATTTAGATAATTTTCCTTTCTTTTCTTTATAGATTTGACTAAAAGTTTTGGCTACAGAATGAGTAGCATTCTTAATTCTTTCCCTCTCTTTTCCTAATAATACCTTCTTTAAATTTTGACTATTCTCTTGCTGTAACCTATTAAATTGATACCCCACTACTCCTCCAATAACTACCATTACCAATAAGAAACTAATCCCAATACCCAATATAATCTTGAATTTAATGTTTAAGTTCTTTATCTTCTCCACTACTAGTCCTCCTTCTAGTATTAATACAAAATTAGGGTAATATAACAAATATCATAATTAAGCTTACATTGTTCTATTTCCCCCTAGTTACACATTTTCCTCCTAAACTAATATTAAAGTAGTTTTCATCACTATCTTTGCTGTTTCTTCAAACTGCAAGTTCTCCCTTCAAGTCCTTCGGACTCTCCGTGTATAAAAACTATAGTTCTTTTTTCAGTGCATCTATTTTATCTCGCAACTCAGCAGCTTTTTCAAATTCTAGTTGTTCCGCTGCTTCTTTCATTTCTAGTTCTAATTCTGTAATTTTATCCTCTAATTCTTCAACTGACATCTCATCAGCCTCTTCGTTAGATATATCATAATTAGCTTTAGATTCTGCTACCATATCAACTGGACGTAAGATATCACGTACTTCTTTTCTAATTGTTTCTGGAGTAACATTATGTTTTTCATTAAATTCTATCTGTAATTCTCTTCTCCTTTTAGTCTCATCAATAGCCTCTTTCATCGAATCAGTCATCTTATCTGCATACATTATTACTCGCCCATTTACATTTCGAGCAGCTCGTCCAATTGTCTGTACTAAAGAGGTTGTTGATCTTAAAAACCCTTCTTTGTCAGCATCTAATATAGCTACTAATGATACTTCAGGAATATCCAATCCTTCTCGTAATAAATTAATCCCTACTAAAACATCAAATTTACCTAATCTCAAATCTCTAATAATCTCTAAACGCTCAATAGTATCTATATCAGAATGTAAGTATCTGACCTTTATTCCAGCCTCAGCTAAATAATCAGTCAGATCTTCAGCCATCTTTTTGGTTAAAGTGGTAATTAAAGCCCGTTCATCATTAGCAACTATATCTTGTAGTTCTGTTAATAGGTCATCAATCTGATGTTTAATTGGTCTTACATCTACTTTAGGATCAACTAAACCTGTTGGACGTACAATCTGCTCTACTACTTGCCTGCTTCTTTCTAATTCATATTCTTTAGGAGTAGCAGAAATATAAAGTGCTTGATTAACTAATTTCTCAAATTCAGTAAATTTTAAAGGACGATTATCTAAAGCAGAAGGTAGTCTAAATCCATGTTCAACTAACCTCTCTTTGCGGGCCCTATCTCCTGCATACATACCACCAATTTGAGGAATTGTCTTATGTGACTCATCTACTACTAATAAGAAATCATCAGGAAAATAATCAAGTAATGTCTGTGGTCGAGAACCAGCTGGTCTATCTTCTAACAGCCTAGAATAGTTTTCAATTCCTGAGCAAGAACCTACTTCAGCCAACATTTCCATATCATATTTAGTTCTTTCTTCTAACCTTTGGGCTTCTACTAACTTTCCTTCATTTCTTAACTCTTCTAATCTCTTCTCTAACTCTGCTTCAATATCTTTTAAGGCTCGATTAATCTTATCCTGAGGTTTAACAAAGTGGCTGGCTGGATAAATAGTCACCTCTTCTAATTGATTTAATATCTCACCAGTAACTGTATCTACCTCTCTAATTCTATCTACCTCATCACCAAAAAGCTCTACTCTATAAGCTTTATCTTCATAAGCAGGAATAATCTCAATTGTATCCCCCCTAACTCTAAAGCTTCCTCGATCAAAATCGATATCATTGCGTTGATACTGAATATTAATTAATTCTTTAATAATCTCATCTCTTTCTTTAATCATTCCTTCTTCTAAATAACAAGTTAAGTCTAAATAATCAGCTGGATTACCTAACCCATAAATACAAGAAACACTAGCTACAATAATTACATCCTCTCTTTCAAATAAAGATCTAGTAGCTGATAGTCTTAATTTATCAACCTCTTCATTAATTGCAGCATCTTTTTCAATATAAGTATCACTTTGAGGAACATAAGCCTCTGGTTGATAATAATCGTAATAACTAACAAAATACTCAACTCGATTCTCAGGAAAAAATTCCTTAAACTCACTACATAATTGTGCTGCTAGAGTCTTATTATGAGCAATAACTAAAGTTGGTTTTTTTACCTTTTCGATAACATTAGCTACTGTAAAAGTCTTACCTGAACCGGTAACACCTAATAATGTCTGTTCTTCCATTCCTTTATTAATACCTGTAGCTAACTTATCAATAGCTTGTGGCTGATCACCCTGTGGCGTATATTCAGATACTAACTCAAAATTTGGCATATCCTTGACCTCCCCTTACAACAATTCTTAACAGAATTTTTTTATAACGAATTTACTGATCACTAATTCCTCACACTACCACTAATAAAGAAAAAGCACCTCAATAAAATAAGGTGCTTAAACTTAAACTATTTAACTAACTGAGAAGCATAGACTAACTTAATACCCCAGTCTTCTAATTTAGGAATTACTTCTTGTAAAGCTAAAGCTGTATTCTGTCTGACGTGACCAATAACTACTAGTTCTTTCTTCTTTAAAGCAATCTTACCTAATCGTAACAGCATCTTCTTAATCTCTTTTTTCTTATCAATATTATCGATAAATAGATAATTAGCTACTGTTGGTAAATTGTTGGCCCGAGCTACTTCAAAAGCAACTGAATCAGCAGAAGTACTACTATCTACATAAAAGATTTCTCTATCTTTTAATACCTTAACTATCTCTTTCATTACTCGCTTATTAGATGTACCCTTAGACCCCATATGATTATTAATTCCCATAACTTGAGGTAAACTATTCAAGTTATCCTGTAAAGTAGTTCGAATTTCCTCTTTAGTCATAGACGTATCTATAGCCCCAGCACCAGGATCTACCTTAGGGTTTAAAGGCTCTAATGGTTGATGCAAAATCAACTCTTGATCAGCCTCTTTAACTAGTTTGGCATCATGTTGAGAAAAAGGACGCCCAGGTAAAACAGCTAAAGTCAAAGGACGTTTAATCTTTAACATTTCTTCTGTTCCTTTATGATTGAAACCTAAGTCATCAATAACCACTGCCATTTTAGCCACTGGAGGTTCTTGAACAAACTGTAATTTATGAGTCAATAAACTTAAATCAGTCTGAGGTGAAAAGCTAATCTTGATAGTTAAAATCTGTTTCTCATTCTTCTGCCACTGAGTCTTAACAATAGGAAACCTAGTCTTAAATTTATTAATAATCTCTTCTTTATAATCTGATAACAATCTCCCTTTAGCTCCAAACAAAGGAACTTCTAACTGACGATAGTTATAGTTCCAAAAAAATTTATATTCATTTACTTTTTTCTGCTCTTTCTGCTTTACAGATATTAATTCCTTTACTTCTTTTAATCCTAACTCTTCTAGAGTAAGATTAATCTCTTCCTGAAAAGTAGCTATCTCCTGCTTATAATTAACCTTGATTGATTGATCTTTAGTCTGCTGCTTATCTGTATTATTTTCTGAAACATTGTTATTAGTAATTGTTGGCTTAGTTTCTTGAGTACAAGATACTGTAACTAAAACTAGTATAATACAAATTAGGGGTAAAATAAATCTTTTAGACTTCATCAGCCTAATTCCTCTCTATTTTAATTTTTGTTGTAAAACCTTAATTGCTTTCTGTAATTGTTCATCTTCTGGTGTATCCAAGTTCTGCTCAACTATTATATCTGGCTTGATACCTTCATGATTAATATAACGTCCTTGAGGAGTATAATAACGTGCTGTAGTCAATTTAACTGCCGAACCATCTGGGAATGGAACTACACTCTGTACTACACCTTTACCAAAAGTCTGCTTTCCAATAACGACACCTCGAGTATGATCCTGAATAGCACCTGTCACAATTTCAGAAGCACTAGCACTACCCTTATTTACTAAAATAACTAGTGGTGCATTAATAGCATCTATCTTTTTAACTACAGAATAAGTTTTCTTGTGTCCTTCTCTATCTTTAACAGAAACCACTTTTCCCTCTGCTATAAAATTACTAGTTACTTCATTAGCCTGCTGTAATATACCGCCAGGATTATTTCTTAAGTCTAGAATAAAGGCTTGAGTACCTTTCTTATGTAGCTTTTCTATCCTATCAGAAATTTTTGGTCCAACTTCTTGAATAAACTGGCTTAGTCTGATATAACCTATTTTATCTTCTTTAAGCTCTGAAGTGACATATGGTACTTCTATTTCTGCTCTAGTAATATCTATTGTTAGATTTTCATACTTCATTTGAGATTGATTATTCTGGTCTGTTTCTTTTTTCTTTCTCTTAATTTCTAAAGTTACGTCAGTACCTGCTTTGCCTTTCATTATACTTACAGCCTTCTTCATTGTCATCCCTTTAGTAGATTTACTATTAATAGTCATAATCATATCTCCAGCTTTTAGTCCTGCTTTATCTCCAGGTGTTCCTTTAATTGGAGATACAACTGTTAATTGGTTGTTTTTCATAGTAATTACTATTCCAATACCACTATACTTACCTGAAAAATCTTCTTTCATATTTTCATATTCTTGAGGTGGTAAGTAGACTGTATAAGGGTCATCTAATGATTTTAACATTCCATTAATAGCACCAGTTAATAGCTTATCCATATCTGGTTTCTCTACATAATTTTTCTTTACTACATCTAAAACTAAGAATAGCTTTTGAATCGGATTTAATTGTTGATTTTGAGATTTAATAGGTGTAGAATTGGCTTGCACTTTATGAAAAAAGAAACCTGCTGTTCCTGCAACAAATAACATCACTAAAACTAATAAAGTTCCTAAAATACGTCGTTTATTAAACATTCATTTACCCTGCCTTCCTTTTTCTATTACTAATATATTATTTTATAACTAGTTAAATTAATTGTATCACTCTTTTTTTTTCTTCGCAAACAGAATAAGTTGGAATAATTCTCGTTTAAAATCTATATTTAAAAAATATTGAAAAGAATAGTTTAAGCTAGTATAAAAAGCTCAGTCCCTAAAACAACCACTATATATAGTGTTATTCAGATTTTAGATGCACTATATATAGTTGACACATCCTTCAAAATAAGATAAAATCGTCATTGTCGCACTTAGGAAATCGTTAATTTGATGGGTCAAAAGGGAGGAACGTCAATGACAATTAATTATATTAAAAAACGTAACGGAAATAAAGTCTCTTTTAAAAAAGAAAAGATTGAAGAAGCAATTTTTAAAGCTACTAAAGCAGTAGATAAAGCAGATAGAGCAACTGCTCAAGAAGTAACTCAAGAAGTTATATCCTATCTTGAAATTTTTGCTAAATCAGAAACAATTCCAACTGTAGAACAGATTCAAGATTTAGTAGAGAAGATTTTAATTGAAAAAGGAGAAGCAGAAGTAGCTAAAGCTTATATTCTTTATAGAAATCAACATACTAAATTAAGAAATACAGAAGAAATCTTCAATGATGCTATTGATGCTATTGGTAATTACTTGGATCGTAGTGACTGGAAAGTAAATGAAAATAGTAATATGGGATATTCATTACAAGGATTAAATAACCATATTGCCTCTGAAGCTACAGCCCAATACTGGTTACAAGAAGTATATCCACAAGAGATTAGAAAAAAACATAAATCAGGAGATTTACATATTCATGATTTAGGTAACTTATCAGTTTACTGTTGTGGATGGGATCTTAAGGATCTATTATTAGAAGGCTTTAGTGGAGTTGAGCATAAAGTAGAAAGTGAACCTCCTAAACATTTTGATACTGCCTTAATGCAGATGGTAAACTTTCTATTTACCCTACAAGGAGAAGCGGCGGGTGCCCAAGCCTTCTCTAACTTTGATACATATCTAGCCCCATTTGTTGCTTATGATAATCTAAGCTATAAAGAAGTTAAACAAGGTATGCAGAAGTTTATTTATAATTTAAATGTACCAACTCGTGTAGGTTTCCAAACTCCATTTACAAACATTACTATGGATTTGAAAGTACCAGCAATGATGGCAGATGAACCAATAATCATTTCTGGTGAATACAAAGATGAAACCTACAAAGAATTTCAAGATGAAATGAATATGATAAATAAGGCCTTTGCTGAAGTAATGATGGAAGGAGACAAGAAAGGAAGAGTATTTAGCTTTCCTATTCCTACTTACAATATTACAGAAGATTTTAATTGGGATAATAAAGTATTAGAACCAATCTGGAAAATGACTGCTAAATATGGCATTCCCTATTTCAGCAACTATATTAACTCAGATATGAATCCAGAAGATGCTAGAAGTATGTGCTGTCGATTACGTCTTGATAACACTGAACTCCGGAAGCGTGGCGGAGGGCTATTTGGATCTAATCCACTAACAGGTAGTATTGGAGTTGTAACATTAAATATGGCTCGAATTGGCTACCTCGCCGAAGATAAAGAAGACTTTATCAATCAAGTTACTGAGCTTATGGATTTAGCTAAAGAATCATTAATGATTAAACGAAAAGTATTAGAGAGATTAACTGAACAAGGCCTATATCCTTATAGTAAGTTCTTCTTACGTAACATAAAACAGCGGTTTGATGAATACTGGAAGAATCATTTTAATACAATAGGTCTTTTAGGTATGAATGAAGCACTAATTAATTTCATGGGCCAAAATATTGCACAACAAGAAGCTAGAGAGTTTGGTCTTAAAGTAATGAGAATAATGAGAGAAAAGCTACAAGACTATCAAGAAGAGACTGGAGATATCTTTAATCTAGAAGCTACTCCAGGTGAAGGAACAACCTATAGATTTGCTAAATCTGATAGAGAAAGATATGGAGACGATATTATCTGTGCTAATCAAGATAGAGTTGTAGAAGAAGATGCTGAACCATATTACACCAACTCTACTCAGCTACCTGTAGGATATACAAATGATATTTTTGAGGCTTTAGAGTTACAAGATAATTTCCAAACTCTATATACAGGAGGCACTGTTCATCACGGATTTATTGGAGAAAGAATGCCTAACACTACAGCTACTAAGAAGTTAATTAAAAGATCATTTGAAAAATTTGAATTACCTTATCTAAGCATTACCCCTACTTTCAGTATCTGTCCTAAGCATGGTTACTTAGCTGGAGAGTATGAGTATTGTCCTAAATGTGATGCTGAAATGAAATATGATAAAGCAGAATAAAGAAGGTTGATAATATGAAGATAGCAGGTGTCCAAAAGACAACTTTAATTGATTATCCAGAGCAGATAGCTAGTATTATATTTACCCAAGGCTGTAATCTAAAGTGTCCCTATTGTCATAATCCTAATTTAATCTCTAAACCAGAAATTAAAACAGAATATCTACCTTTAGAACAGCTATGGAAGTTTTTAGATAATAGAAAAGATTTAATTGATGGCGTCTGTATTACAGGTGGCGAGCCTACTTTACAACCTAATTTAGAAGAACTAATTAAAGATATAAGAAACTATGGATTAAAAATCAAACTAGATACTAATGGTAGCAGACCTAAAGTTTTAAAAAAACTGATAGACCAAAATCTAATTGATTATATAGCAATGGATATCAAAGGTCCATTAGATAAATATAATAAATTTACTGATAGATCAATTACTGATCAAATAATTACTAGTATAAATTTAATTAAAGACTCTAACTTGAATTATGAATTTAGAACTACTGTAGTCCCTAGTCTCCATGATACTGATGATATCAAAAAAATTGGTAAACTGATTACTAACGCCAACTACTACTATATTCAAAACTTTAGATCAGCTAATACATTAGATCCTAAGTTACAAGAAAAGCAAGGTTTTCCCCCAGCTAAATTAGAGGAATTTAAACAGATTGCTGAAGATTATGTAACAGAAGTAAATATCCGAAATTAAGGAGGTGTAAAAATGGCTAAAGAAACAAAAAGACAAAAGTGTAAGGTATATAGTAGAGTGGTTGGCTTCATTACTCCTACTAGCAACTGGAATAAGGCAAAGAAAGAAGAATTTCAAGATAGAGAAACATATGATCAAGTCTTAGCTGAGGCTAAGTAATTTTAACATAGAAAAGAGGTGCCAAGAGGCACCTCTTTTCACTATACTACTTAAGTAATTCCTTAATCTCATCCTTGCTAGGTACTCTGCCCTTAATCTTAACATCACCATCAACTGCTAACCCTGGTGTGCTCATTACTCCAGCTTTAGCAATCTCAGCCATATCTTCAACCTTCTCTACTTGGGCATCAATTCCTAACTCTTTAACTGCTTCTTGAGCATTCTCAGCTAATGTAACACAGTTTTTACAACCTGGCCCATAAATAGTAACTTTCATTTTTTCACCTCCTTTTTAATTTATAATTTAAATATATCACTTTCAGTGACACTAGTTGTGAGTCATGTGTCCTGTGTCATGAGCTAAATCAAAACCAATTTTTAAAGATATGGGTTTAATATATTAAGCCCTCTACTTTTTTTATATTCATTCGTTATTCCTTATTTTTTATTCTTTATTAACTATTCCCTATGTCTTATTATTTAATTATTAATTCTTCATTCTCAATTACCAATTGATCCTACATCGCTATATTAAAATATACATCTACAAAATTAAATAAATAACCAACACCTATAATTGCTATTCCTACGACAGCAATAAAGATAGCAATCAACTTAGGTTTTATTACTTTACGTAAGATAACCATCTCTGGTAAAGATAAAGCAGTAGTAGCCATCATAAAACTTAAAGCAGTTCCTAAAGCTACTCCTTTATTCATTAAAGCCTGGGCAATAGGAATAGTTCCCATAGCATTAGAATATAGAGGAATACCAAATAAAACTGCTACAATAACTGCTAGTGGATTTCCTTCTCCTGCATACTTAGCCAAAACACTTGCTGGAGCATAGCCATGAATTAAAGCACCAATAGCAATTCCAATAATTACATACTTCCAGACACGCCCAACAATCTCTTTAACTTGGCCCTTAGCATATTTAATTCTATCTTGCCATGATAACTCATCTATTTCATCTTCATCTATCTCAATCTGATAGACATATTCTTCTACTTCATCTTCTAAGCCTAGACTTCCAATTATTATTCCTCCTACAATACCAACTACAAGCCCACTAATTAAATATAAAGTCCCCACCTTCCAACCAAATAAAGAATATAACATAACTAATGCTACTTCATTAACAATTGGAGAAGTAATAAGGAAGGAAAAGGTAATACCTAATGGAACTCCTGATTCAACAAAACCAATAAAGATAGGTACAGATGAACAAGAACAAAAAGGAGTCACTACTCCTAAAATAGAAGCCAAAGCATTACCAACATACTTTTTTCTGTTACTTAATAACTTTTTTGTCCTCTCAGGCGGAAAGAAACTCCGAATAATAGAAATCCCAAAGATCATTATAGTTAATAAAAATAAGATTTTAATTGTATCATAAATAAAGAAGTGAACAGACTCACCTAGCCGAGTTGTTTCACTAAAACCAAACCAATTGTACACCATTAAATCAGCAAACCACTCAATTATACTAAATCACTCCTTAGTTAAAACCTCTCTAGTCTCATTAATTTGATCTAACAAAATATCTTTAGCTAAGTCTAAAATATCTATAATTTGTTCATCCTTTAAGCTATAATAAACTTTTAAACCATCTTTTCTACTTTTCACTAATTGGTTCTGCTTTAACTTGCTCAAATGCTGAGAAATATTAGATTGACTTTGATCTAACTCTTCATAGATATGACAAACACATAACTCGCCTTCTGTTAATAACTCTATAACTTTAATTCTAGTTGGATGGGCCAACGCCTTAAATAAATCACTCTTTAATTTAGAAATTAATGACATTATACTCCTCCTTCTATAAGTATATTATAATATCCTAATATTAATTTTAAAAAAATATAACTATATTAACATCTTCTAATATAATTATATGTTTGCAGAGTAGTTATTGTCAATAAAAATATTTAAAATGGTATTTAATCGAGATATTTCTGCAGTTTACAGTTTACAATTTACAGTGTACAGTTAAGGTCAAAACCAATAAAAATCTAAGATGTATCTTTACTAAAAATAATTTTGTTATCTCTAAAAAGTTTTGATTTTAAATAAGAAAAACAATGCGACTTTTTACTTAAGATAGCAGTTAATATATGAATCAAAAGTGTTGAATATAATCTAGTAATCCTTTAATAGTAGGAAACATAACTTGTTTTTCTAAAAAATCTTTTTGTACCTTTTTAGTAGTTTTATCAGATGTAAATGAAAAATAGTCAGTTACTTCAATTCATTTATTGTTAAACTATATAGCTGATTAAAATTATTGAATTAATGATAAAGACTACTAATTGCGTTCTGAATGAAATGAAGAAGTACTCTTGGGGTGTATTTTGACAAAAGGTACTCGGAAGAAGGCCGATAGGCCGTTCCGAAACCGCCTTTGAATTCAATTTTTTAAGCTAACTTTTTATTAAAAAGTGAAACATTATCTCGATATCATTTTACTTTTATAATTATCTACCTTTTAAGAAACCACTGTCTAGTACGGTTAGCAATACCTACTAATGCCAACATAACTGGAACTTCAACTAATACTCCTACTACTGTCGCTAAAGCAGCCCCTGATCTTAAACCAAAGATAGAAATAGCTGTTGCTACTGCTAACTCAAAGAAATTACTAGCTCCTATCATACTAGCTGGTGCAGCTACAGAATGATCTAATTTAAGCAGTTTAGCGCCACCATAACCTAAAATAAAGATAAAGAAGGTCTGAATCGTTAGTGGAATAGCAATTAATAAAATATCAAATGGATTATTTAAAATAATATCTCCTTGAAAAGAGAACAAAATAATTAATGTTAATAATAACCCAATAATTGTGAAATTATCTAAACTCTTTAGATAGATATTCTCAAACCACTCTAGACCTTTATTCTTAATTATATATTTTCGTGATAAATAACCAGCTACTAACGGCACAACAATATATAATACAACAGATAATAGTACTGTATCATATGGCACACTGAAGTCAGTTACTCCTAATAGAAACATTACTAAAGGAGCATAAGCAAAAACTAAGACTAAATCATTAACAGCTACCTGAACTAAAGTATAATTTGCATCTCCATCTGTTAAATAACTCCAGACAAAAACCATTGCTGTACAAGGTGCTGCCCCTAATAAAATTGCACCTGCTATATATTGATCAGCTAACTGAGGACTAATAAAAGCACCAAAAATATTCTTTAAGAATAACCAAGCAAAAAAAGCCATGGTAAAAGGTTTAATTAACCAATTTACTACTAATGTTAAACCCAAACCTTTAGGTTTATTCCCTGCCTCTACAATACTACTAAAATCAATCTGTACCATCATCGGATAGATCATAAACCAGATTAAAATTGCTACTGGAATAGAAACTTGAGCATATTCAAATTGACTAAGTGTTTCTGGAATTGCTGGTAAAAAGCGACCAATCCCAATTCCAATTATAATACATAATGCTACCCAAACCGTTAAATATCTCTCAAAAAAACCTAATCCTCCTTCTTCAATTTCCTCCTTAGTCTCCACTTCTTGTTTCATAATAATCCTCCTTCTTAATATCTTTTTTCTAATTATTCATTATCAATTTTCAATTATTAATTATTTACCCAATGCCTTGCTCTAGCAGCTCAATCGATTCATCTGCTAAATCCGTCTCCTTTATTTTAGCAGTTACCTTCTCTACTGGATAAGATACTTCAATAAATTCAACCTTTATCTGATTATCTTTAACCTCAATAATTGTATAAATTGCATTAGGATTACCATGCTTTGGTTTACCAATACTTCCTACATTAATTACATGTTTATCATTAATTATTTTATGATAAGGCAAATGAGTGTGACCACAGATTAAAATGTCCTCTTGTAACTCTGCTGTTACTTCTTTAACCTGTTCACTGTCAGCATACAAGTATTCATTTAATCTTCGCGGACTACCATGAACTACTAAAGCAATATAACCATCTAGTTGCAAATTTAACTCCTGTGGTAAATTACTTAAAAATTCTTTATTATTATCTGTAGTCTCTTCCCCAGTAAATTGAAGAGAGGATAGTCCTATCTTCTTAGCCTCTTCAGTCCTATAATCACAGCCACAAGCAATTCGACTATTTCCTATTGCCTCATCATAATTGCCCTGGACTGTTTTAATCTCTTCCTTTTTTATTTTGTCAATTACTTGATTAGGAAAAGGATTATAACCTACTAAATCACCTGCACAAACTACTTGATTAATATTTCTACTTTCAATATCCTTTAATACTTCTTCTAAAGCATAAATATTACTATGTATATCTGAGATTAAAGCTAATTTCATTTTTATCCTCCTTTAACAATTTGATTTTTCAAAATTTGATTGACTAGATTGCTTGGTAGTCATAAAATCTAAATTTTCCTGTAGTTGATCTAACTTCTTATCATTTAATTCATAATCAACCCATTTTCCACGCTTAGTAGCCTTAATTAGTCCAGCATTTTTAAGTACTTTAAGATGATGTGACATATTAGGTTGACTTATATCTAAATGATCTGTTAAATCACAGACACACATCTTGCCACAAGATAATAAATTAATAATCTGTAATCTTCGTTCATCAGCTAAGGCCTTTAACAATTGCGTAGTATTTTCTATTCTTTCTTTCATTACTATCTCCCCTCAATTTTATTTAAGAAACTTAAATTGCTTTATGGTTTAACTTGGAATTGGCTCACAACTTATTACTTATAACTCCTGACTATAACATAAACATATTTATATCTATTTATATGTTAAACAAAACTTAGACTATTGTCAAGAAATATACTTCCGAATAAATTCGATTTACTATCAACTATATCTATCATGATTTTATATCACCAAATTTATCCGGAACTTTTCTAATTAAACAAATAACTAATATGCTTAATCTTCATTCCGCTTGAAGGTTGCTATTGATTCTTCTATTACTTGTCTGCTTTCTGGATATTTTAAGAATTCAGCATGTATTTCAGCAAAAGCCTCTCGAAACTCTTTACTCTCCTTTAAAAAATGAGTAGCTATTTCAGTCAATAATAATATCATTTCAAGTGATTCATCATACTTCTCCGGCTCTGACTCTTCCATCTTTTTTAATTTTTTATTTACCATTCCAATAGATAATTCAGCAAATTCATCTGTTAGAAACATATTATCCCTCCAAAATAATCTTTTTTATTAGTATGAGGGACATTATTTATATTATTCTAGAGCTAGATAATTTGAAATATACTTTTTATTATTTATCACTTATCACTGATTACTAATTACTAGTTACTGCATAAAATAAAAAAGAACCTCAGTAGATCACCTACCAAGATTCTTTAGACACCTCGTCTAGAAAAATCTATAAATCTGAACTTATCTGGTCTATGTCTAGATTCAGTATACTGAAATAAGCTAGCATCATCTAGATGAACATAATTTTTAACTACTACAACAACATCATAACCATTTAGATCTAGATACTCTCTATCCTCTCTACTAACATCCTCTATAGAAATAACTTTCTTAGCAAAACTAATTTCTAACTCTAATTCATCTTCAATATACTCATAAATAGAGCTTTTACAGATTTCTTTAGTTAAATCAGAAACAAATTCTTGATTTAAGAAGTCCTTATCTAAAATTATTCTTTCATTACCTATCTCTCTTGCTCTAATAATCTTCCATACTTCATCATCTTTAGATAGATTCAATTGTTTCTGTAGAAAATTATCTGGTTTCATTAACTCTAGCTCATGAACAATAGTTTCAGAATTTTGACCTAGTTTATCAGAAAGCTCTTTAAAGCTTACTAAACCTGAAACAGGAAAATCAAATTTTTGTATATCCAAAACAAATGAACCTTTACCTTTTATCTTTTGAATATAACCATTCTGTGATAATAAATCTAAAGCTTTTCTGATAGTGCCACGAGATGCATCATATTCTTTAACTAACTCATTTTCTGAAGGTAGCTTAGTCTTAGGCTCTAACTTACCTTCTTCTATCTGATCAACTAAATCATTATAAATACTTAAATATTTGTTTTTCATTATCTATCACCCGGTTTATTCTATCATTTTATGAATTATTTTTCAAGATGATAAACAATGGATTCATATGGACGTAACTTAATATTTTTAAGCTCTTCTGGAGAATCATCATAATTTGAGATTAAAATTTCACTATCATAACCAACTAAATCTTGTAATTCATCTGGTAACTCAAACATGGTTTCTGCTCCATAGAAGTTATTGACAACTAACAGTTTTTCATCTTCATAACTTCTTAGATAAGCAAAGATATCTTGATGATTATCTAGGATTAATTGATAATCACCATATACAATAATATCAAACTCTTTTCTTAAGCTAATTAACTGCTGATAATAATAAAAGATAGAATCTTCATCTTCTAATGCTTGTTGGACATTAATTTCTTTATAGTTTGGTGCTGCATTAATCCACGGTGTTCCGCTAGTAAAACCAGCATTCTGACTATCATTCCACTGCATTGGAGTTCTTGAGTTATCCCTTGATTTGGCTCTAATAGAATTCATAATTTCTTCTTCTTCTTTTCCTTCTTCTTTCATGATCTGATAAGCATTTAAAGACTCGACATCACGATAATCATCAATACTGTCAAATTTAGGATCTGTCATACCAATCTCTTCACCTTGATAGATATATGGTGTTCCTTGCATCATGTGAATCGTAGTAGCCAACATCTTAGCAGATTCTTTATGATACTCTCCATCATCACCAAATCTAGTTACAACTCGTGGCTGATCATGATTACACCAGAACAAAGCATTCCAACCACCACCTTGGTTCATTCCTACCTGCCAATTAGATAAAATCTCCTTTAGTTCAATAAAATCAAAGTCTACATTAGTCCATTTTTCTCCATTTGGATAATCGACTTTTAAATGATAGAAGTTAAAGACCATATCCAGTTCATTTCTATCTGGATTAGTATATTTAATACAGTCTTCAATATTAGTTGAAGACATCTCTCCTACTGTCATCATATCATAATTAGAGAACACTTCTTGGTTCATCTCTTGCATAAATTCATGAACCCTTGGCCCGTCAGTATAGAATTTTCTACCGTCTCCTTCATAATCATCTGGGAAGTCTTGTCTTTTAGAGATTAAATTAACTACATCTAATCTAAATCCATCTACCCCTTTTTCATCTAACCAGAAGTTCATCATTTCATATATTTTATCTCTTACTTCTTGATTCTCCCAATTCAAATCAGCTTGAGTTACATCAAATAGATGTAAATAATACTGTCCAGTCCGTTCATCATACTTCCAAGCAGAGCCACCAAACTTTGATTCCCAGTTATTTGGAATCTGGCCATCATTACCATCTTTCCAGATATAAAAGTCTCTATATTTATTGTCCTTAGACTTTCTAGCCTCTTCGAACCATTCATGTTCAGTAGAAGTATGATTAACTACTATATCCATAATAACTTTAATATCACGTTTGTGTGCCTCATCCAATAACTTATCAAAATCATCCATTGTACCATAATCTTCATAAATACTATAATAATCTCTAATATCATATCCATTATCATTCTGTGGTGAATCATAAATAGGAGTCAACCAAATAACATCTACTCCTAATTTATCTAGATAATCTAATTTTCCTATAATTCCTTGAACATCTCCTACACCATTTCCTGTAGTATCATTAAAACTCTTTGGATAAATCTGATAAACAACTGAATCCCGCCACCAATCTTGTTGTAAATTATTCATAATACCCTCCCTTTTTTAATTATTAATAACTTACGAATTATCACTTTATTGATAAAATTAAAAGGCCCTTCTCAGGCCTTTTATAAATTATCTATTTAGCAAATTTCTTTGCGTATATTACTGTTAAGACAAATGGAATAACTAAACAAACTACTGTTCCAACTAAGAATGCTGGAATATACTTTGGAATAATTGAGATAAATCCTGGTAATCCTCCAATTCCAATTGATGAAGCCAGTACATCATTCATTGTAATATATAAGCCTGCTAAAGCAGAACCAATAATTCCAGCAAAGAACGGATACTTCTTTCTTAATGTAACACCGAATAAAGCTGGTTCAGTAATTCCAAAGTAAGCAGAGATAGCAGAAGTTGAAGCTAGACTCTTATCATCTGGATCATCTGCCATCCAAGACATTGCTAAACAAGCACTTCCTTGAGCTATATTAGATAATGCTAACATAGGCCATAAGAATGTTCCACCATGCTGAGCTATTAACTGAATATCAACAGCAAGAAACATATGATGCATTCCTGTAGCAACCATTGGAGCATATAACGAACCATATAATAAACCGCCTAACCATGGAGCAGTCTCATATGCACCAACAATTCCTGAAGTTAACATACCTCCTAGATTACGAGTAAGCGGGCCAATAAATCCTAATGATAAGAACCCTGTTACTAAAATACTAGTAATTGGAACTATTAATAACTGAATAGCATTTGGAACCCATTTTCTTAACCATTGTTCTACTGTACTTAAGATATATGCTGCAGCTAAGACTGGCAAAACCTGTCCTTGATATCCTACTTTTTCTATCTGAAATAATCCTAAGATATTAAAGTGTTCAACATTTCCTTCAAGTGCTGCTTCTCCATAACCCCAAGCATTCATCAAACTAGGGTGAACTAACATAAGTCCCGTAACAATACCTAAGATTGGACTACCACCAAACTTCTTAGTTGCAGACCAACCAACTAAAGCAGGCAAAAATACAAAAGATGTATTAGCCATCATATTAATTAAATTCCATAAGCCTTGCAAACCAGGATATACTTGTAATAAAGTCTTACCTTCTACAAATAGTCCTTTAGCACCTAATAAATTATTAAGTCCCATTAACACACCAGCAACTATAATAGCTGGAATAATTGGCATAAAGATATCTGATAATGTTTTAACTAATTTCTGCAATGGATTTAAATTTTTAGCGCCAGAACTTTTCACTTCTGATACCGAAGTTTCTTCCATGCCAGTAAGTTGAGTAAATTCGGCATATACTTTCTCAACATCACCCGAACCAATAACAACCTGATAAACTCCTGATGAACTAAAAGCACCTTTAACTAATTTTACTGCTTCTAATTCTTCCTTGTCTACTTCTGATTCATCATTTAAAGACAAGCGAAGCCTAGTCACACAATGAGCCGCATTCTCAATATTCTCTTTGCCACCAAGATGTTTAATTATTTGTTCAGCATTCTTCTTATAATCTGCTGCCATTAGTTTTCCCCCCTATAGAAATTCATCATATTATTTGTCATTATATATACAGTTCTTATAGAGGTTATAATATTATAACTTGTATATACAACTTTTGTTCTGTTAATATTATAACCTGTATATACAAGTTTGTCAACTCCAAACTATTACTTTCTGTATAACTTTGTCGAATTATTAAAATAAGAAAACCTCCCATTTAAGGGAGGCTTTCTTATAAATTAATAATCTGTATTTACTTCTTCACCTGTTACAATTTTAACTCCTGAGCTAGCACCGATTCTAGTAGCTCCTGCTTCAATCATCTCTTCTGCATCTTCTATACTTCTAACTCCACCAGAAGCTTTTACTTCTAAATTGTCTCCCACAACATCCTTCATTAACCTAACGTCTTTTATCTTAGCTCCAGCAGTACCAAAACCAGTAGACGTCTTAACAAAGTCAGCCCCAGCTTCTTTAGCTACTTCACAGGCTTTCTTCTTTTCTTCTTCTGTTAAATAGCAAGTTTCAATAATAACTTTCACTATTTTATTACTAGCAGCTCTAACTACAGAAACAATATCATCTTGAACAATATCCCAAGCTTCAGATTTTACTGCTCCTAGATTAATTACCATATCAATTTCATCAGCACCACTATTGATAGCATCTTTAGTAGAAAATACCTTAGTCTCTGTAGTGGCAGCACCTAATGGAAATCCAATTACTGTACAAACCTTAACTTCGCTACCTTTTAACTCCTGGTTAACTAACCTAACAAAACCTGGATTAACACAGACTGAAGCAAAGCCATACTCAATAGCTTCTTGACATTTAGCTATTACATCTTCAGCAGTAGCATCAGCATTCAAAATTGTATGATCAATCATGCTTGCTACTTCTTCTGTATTCATCTAAATAAACGCCTCCTTCTTTACGTAATTAGGAACTAGTACTAGTGTGAGTAAATTCAAACTCTTCATTTTCTACAAGTTTTTCAGACTTTTCGTAATAAATCTGCTCCCACTCATTACTCACACTGACACTAATATTACTTTTTATTTTTTATAACCTCTTTAACCTGCTTTATAATCTTATCAGCAGTCAATTCAAATTCTTTCATTAACTCTTTTGGAGCACCAGACTTACCAAATGTATCTTCAACTCCTACTCTTTTAAGTGGCACTGGATGATTTTCTGATAATGCTTCAGAGATAGCACTACCTAATCCACCATAGATATTATGCTCTTCTGCTGTTACTACAGCACCTGTCTTCTTAGCAGATTCAATAACACCTTCCACATCTAATGGCTTAATGGTATGTACATTGACTACCTCAGCTGAGATATCTTCATTAGCTAACTCTTCTCTAGCTTCAATAGCCTCTGCTAACATCATTCCGGTAGCAAAGATTGTTACATCGCTACCTTCTTTAACTGTATTCACTTTACCCCATTCAAATTCATATGTCTCTTCATCAAAAACTACTGGAGTTCCTACACGACCAAACCTTAAATAAACTGGTCCGTCATAATTAGCTGCAGCTTTAGTAGCTGCCTTAGCTTCTGTATAATCTGCAGGTACAATTACAGTCATATTTGGAATTCCACGCACAATACTAATATCTTCAATAGCTTGGTGAGTAGCACCATCTGGGCCAACTGTAATTCCAGCGTGAGTTACTGCAATCTTAACATTAAGATTTGGATAAGCAATTGAGTTTCTAATCTGGTCACCTACCCGTGCACTACCAAATACAGCAAAAGTACTAGCGAAAGGAGTCTTGCCAGCACTAGCCAATCCAGCAGCCATCCCCATCATATTCTGTTCACTAATTCCTACTTGAAAAAATCTACCTTCATAGTCTTCAGCAAAGTAAGCAGTTCTAGTAGAACCAGATAAATCAGCATCTAAAACTACTACATCTTCATTTTCAGCTCCTAATTCAACTAAAGCTTCACCATAAGCGTTACGTGTTGGAATCTCTTCTGTCATTATTAACCCTCCCTGAACAATTCAGTTTACAATTTAGTGTACAGTTATAAACAAGCCACAATATTGAGTCTGAGCAGATCTTATCACGAAGTGGTTCATGTATTTTGAACCCAAAGGTGAGCTTAAGTGAAACTATCACAAAGTGATCGCTAAATCCAAACAATTAGTTTTATAAATTACTTAGACTTAAACTCAAACTTAAGCTTAATTGTTAACCACCTTTACTCTAGTTCAGTTAAAGCTGTTTTAGCTTTTTCATCTCCAGGTGTCTTACCATGCCAAGCTGGATTATCTTCCATATAAGAAACACCTTTACCTTTGACTGTGTTTGCTACAATCATTGTTGGTTGTCCTTTTACTTCTCTTGCCTCATCAAAGGCTGCTAAAATTTCTTCTAAATTATGTCCATTAATTTCAATTACATACCATCCAAAAGACTCAAACTTTTCAACAATAGGCAAAACTTCCATAATCTCTTCTGTCTTTCCGGCAAGTTGAATACGATTATTGTCTACAATCCCTACTAAATTATCTAACTCAAATTGGACTGCAGCTAAAGCAGCTTCCCAAATTTGTCCTTCCTGCAGTTCACCATCACCTAATAAAGAATAAACACGATAATCCTTATCATCTGTCTTTCCAGCTAAAGCCATTCCTAAAGCAGTAGACAAACCTTGACCTAAGGAACCAGTTGTCATATCTACTCCTGGTGTCTTTTTCATATCTGGATGTCCCTGTAAGTGGCTACCTAACTTTCTTAAAGTATCTAGATCTTCTTTCGGAAAGTAACCTTTCTCTGCTAAAGCAGCATATAATACTGGAGCAGCATGCCCTTTAGATAGAACAAAACGATCACGATCCTCCCAATCAGGATTTTCAGGATCTACATTCATTTCATCAAAATAAAGAGCAGTTACAATATCAGTTGCTGATAAAGAACCACCTGGGTGTCCAGAACCAGACTCAACTAACATTTCTAAAATATCATATCTAATTGCTTTTGCTTTCTCTTCTAACTCTGTAATCTTTGCCATAATTAACCCTCCTTAAGTAAGTTTTCATTAAAACCTTCACCTAAGACTTCATGTACCTCAGTAATAATTACAAAGGCATCTTCATCTATAGTATGTACCAAACGCTTAAGGTCTGATACTTCTGAACGACTAATAATACATAATAATATTTCTTTATTATCTTTAGTAAAACCACCTTCACCTTTTAAAACAGTGACCCCCCGATCCATCTCCTCTAAGATCTTACCCTTAACATCAGAAGCCGAATCAGAGATAATAAAACTTGCTTTAGCAATATCTAATCCTTCCTGAACTAAATCAATAACTCTACTAGTAACATATAAAGCAACCAAAGCATATAAAGCCTGTTCCGGGTTAAAAGCAATTCCAGCTAAAGCAATAACACAAAAATCAATAATTAATAGTCCTTTTCCTACACTAAAATTTGTATATTTACTAATCAGCTGAGCTACTAAATCAGTCCCTCCAGTAGTACCTTTAGCTCTAAAGACTAATCCCAAACCCAGACCAGTTAAACCACCACCATATAAAGTAGCTAATAGGGGATCATGCGTAATCACTGGTAGGGTTCCAGTCAATAAATCAATTGCTAAAGATAAAGCTAAAATTCCATATAAAGTTCTAATTCCAAATTTGGTTTCAAACTCTCTAAAACCAATTATAAAAAGTGGGACATTAAAAGCTAGTATCACCTTATCTACTGGTAAATTAAAGAGATAATAAATTACTGTAGCTAAACCACTAACTCCTCCAGCAGCAACCTTATTAGGTATTAGAAACATTACTAACCCTGTTGCTGTCAATACTGATCCTAATGTAATTATAAAGTAATCATAGACTGTCTCTTTAGTTATAATCACTACTTATCACCTTGCTTACCCATTTTAAACCGCTGTTGTATAACCTTATAAATAAATTCTGGTAATGCTATCATCCTTCCTAAACGCTTAGGCTCTTGCCCTAGTCTGTATAACCATTCTAAATTAAGTTGTTGCATCATAATAGGAGCTCGTTTCTTATTACCAGCTAAAATATCAAAGCTACCTCCCACTCCTATACCTACTGGAACTGCTAATTCATGTAGATAAGTAGCTAACCATTTTTCCTGTAGAGGAACTCCCATACCGACTAGTAAAATATCAATTGACTGATTTTTAATATCAGCTACTACTTGTTGTTCTGATTCACGATCTAAATAACCATGATGAGTGAAAATAGTTAAATTAGGATACTTCTCTAATACCTTCTGCTTAGCCTGCTTTGCTACTCCAGGAGCAGCTCCTAAAAAATAAAAACTATACCCACTCTTATTTCCTTTAGCTAATAATTTTTTTACTAAATCAACTCCTGCCACCCGTTCATTAAGTGGTTTTCCTAATAACTTAGTAGCTAATACAACTCCAGCACCATCAGGTATAGCCAATTGGGCAGAGTTGATAATCCTCTTTAACACTAGATCTTCATTAGCCTGTACAATCATTTCTGCATTAGGAGTTACAACTAGATTACTAGTTTCTGATTGAACAAACTTTTCAACTCTCTCTACTGTTTCTGACATATTTACCTGATCAATTAAAACTCCTAAGATATCGACTTTATTTACCATAAAAATCCCTTAACAGCCGTAAACTTATTTCTAGATTCTGTTGGGCTAGTCCTTCTAAATTATTGGATTTTTTCTGTAAAGTTGGTTTTATACCTTCTTTTTTCTCCCATAAGGATATTATTGTAGGATAAACTTCTTCTGTTTGTAATGAATCAACTTTGGCTACTGGGGCCAACTCTAACCGCTCCAAAAAGTTATCTACTTTTGGATCATAGGCAATTCCAACTGGTAAAACATCCATTACTGTAGCAAAAACTAGTGAGTGAAGTCTAACACCTATTAGTAAATCAGTCATTCCAGTTAAAGTCAATAACTCCTGAGGAGTATAATTCTCTCTAATAACAACTGCTTGCTCTGTCATCAATCCTTTTATCTGCAAACTAACCTCTTTATCAGTTGGGTAGTGCAGAGGAAGAAATAAGATCTCTGCCTCTAGTTCTATTTTAAGTCTATCTAATATCTTAGCCAACTCTTCTAAATATCTATTATCTCCCCAAGAACGGGGCGAAACTCCAATCACTGGTGAACTTAAACTAATACCTTCTTGGCTTAGAATCTGATCAACTCTTTGTTGGGAAACAGCCTCTAGTAAAAAGACTGGATCAGCTGTTAAATTCACTTCTCCTTTGACACCTATCTCTTCTAGAAGTTTCATAGATGCTTTATCTCGAACTGTAATAGCATCGACTCTAGATAATACCTTCCTAACTAACTTTCGATTGAGTCGACTATTAATTGGCCCTACTCCTTGACCACAGAAGAAGACAGGCAACTTAAATAATTGGGCCAACTGTATAACCCCTAAATAATAAGGTATTGTCTTCCAACTAGTTACATCCTGTAGCAGGCTTCCTCCACCACTGATTAATAAATCAGCTTGTTTGAAATAATAAGTCAACTGCTTTACATCATACCTATTAATTGCCTGAACCTGATGTACTTCTTCTGTCCAACTGGGATTACCAGACAAGACAGTTAATTCAACACCATCTATCTTCTGCCTCAACCCTGTAATTAAAGCAGATAAAATTGCCTCGTCACCAGCATTATTGAAACCATAGTATCCAGATAACATAACCTTGGGCATAAAAATCACCTGTTTCAAAAGGTTTGCAGTTTCAATGACATAGTCATGAGCCGTGTGCTTTGAGCTATGTGCAATTCAAAACCATTACATTCAAAATCTAACCTCTATAAAATTTCTTATTTTAAGATTTATGGGCTATTTTGGACTCACAGCTCATAGCCACTGCTGTACCACAAAAGTGCCACTTAATATCAATTAAGTTTCGCTTTTATAATTTACCTTTCACTACACCTCACCCACTACTCACCACTCACTACTGATAACTTACGATTAACAACTACCAGCCCTATTCCAATCCCCCCACCTAACAGCAACCCCTCAACAATTCTTACTAAAGAGATTAAGACTGGAGTATGTAGATGAGAGAGAGTATTGAGTAAGTTAATTGGCCCTATTAGCCCTAGTACTACTAACCAACTTAACTTCTTTCTCTGTAATGAATGATCTATACCTAATAAAAGTAGAGGATGTCCAATTAAAAATGACTTAAATCGTGGTCTAACTGGCAGTATCTCTTCTAAAAAACCTCTAATCATCTGCTCTATAGAGCTAACACCAATCACTGAGACATTTCCTGTTCTACTAAGATAAATAACTCCAACTCCTAAGACTATAGTTATAACTATTATTTCTTGCCATAATACTGGTCGCTGAAATAAATTTAATAAAAATTCTTTTAACTTCTCCCAACTATTATACTGTTGATAAAGGTAATAAACTCCTCCTAATAATAGTGGTAGAAGAAAAGCCAACTTCACCCCTCGAAAACTTCTAATCTGTAATAAATAACTAGTATCAGATAATAGACCAGAAATTAAGATACCACCTGCTAAAGATAATAGACTAACCTGAATAAAGAGAATAAGACTATCAACTATACCTTTTTTTCTATCAAGTTGGAAATTAATATAACTAATTACTAGTATAGGAGTTGCAATGGCTATAACTAAAGCTATCAACTGCCAAGCGAAATGTCTTACAAGTAAAGTTGACAATACTAATGTTATATTTACTAGGATAAAAATAGATAATGTAAAATTAGGTTGTACTAGATCTACTATTAAAGATATTAATGCAACTGCACCTAATAATATTAAATAGCGTAAATGAAAAGACTTTTTCCATTGTTGATAGGGCTTAGCTCTACCTAATTGATAGCCAGTTTCTTTTAATTCTCTACTCAACCCTGCTACAAACTCTAGAGTCTCTTCTCTAGTAGCAAAAGGCTTTAAGTATAAACTTCTCACTCCTCGCTCTTGTACTGCCTTTAAATAACGACCAATTACCTCTTCTACTCGTAGGTTCAATAATAGTTGTCGATCAATACTATGTACTCTAACAGATTGGTAGTCTATCTTTTGGGCCAACTTATGAGCCCCTTGTTGATAAGCAATAAAGGGCTCTATCAGACCTAGAGTAATATCAAACTCTTGGAGCACCCTAGCTGTCTGCTCTAATTTATCTGGATAACCAACTACCTCTTCTCCACTAAAAATAATCTGGCTTACCTTTGGAATTTTAGCCAATATATTAGCTAAATTACTAGAGCCAACTTGCCTACTAACTCTAGGAATCAAATCTAAACCATACTTATTAGCCAACTGATAACCAAAAGAAGTCATCATTAAAGGCTCTTTCAGTATTTTAGAATCAGATTGGTAATCTTTAATAATTAGGATATTATTATCTAACTCTACTCTATCTGCTCCTAACTTAAGTTTTAAAGCTCGTTTTAAATTCACTAATAACTTAAAAGGACCACTAATGTAAAGAGCATTCGAATCAAACTCAGCATTAGTTTGGACTAGATTATCTAATAGGCTAAGTCTTTTACCAGTATAATAGACTAACTCATTTTTGTTGTCCAGCTCCTGTAAACTCTCTCCTCTAACTGCTATGGTCTGTAGTCCTGATTCCTTTAACTTAGGTAATAATGATAATTGGTCTGCATCAGCCAACAAATTATAATCCATTATCAATTCTACTTGTCTATTACTAGTCTCTACTTGTGATTTATCAGCTACTAGAATCCCAGCACTAACTATAGAAATCAATAGTAGAATAATTAATATCTTTCGCATCAAGTCCACCACACTTTATTATTCTCCCTACCTTTAGGATTCGGAACTTATTAGTTAATTATTCTTACTAGGTCAAATTGTCTATCTTATTAATAGCTATGAGTCGTGTGACATGTGCTGTGAGCTAAATCAAAATCTCTACATTACAAAACCTATACCCTATATAAAATATATCATTTCAAGGGAGAGAAGTATTTTGAATTTTGGTTTTGAATTAGCCCATAACTCATAGCACACGACACATAGCTCACCGCTCACTACTCACCGTTCTCTCCTAACAACTGCAATTTATCCTGCTCTAAATTAACCTTCCTTACTCTGATAGGAACAGTTAGTTTAGCTAAATCTATTTTAAACTGCAACTTATTCTTCAACTCCTTAATAACTTCTCCTGGAACTACAATATTCTCAACAGCTAATTTATCAGACTTGAAAACAATCTTGTCTTTATTAGCTACTACAAAATTACCGGCTAACTGTAGATTAACTTCAGCATTAAAAAAGTTAATTAATCCTGTCATAATCACCTGACTAGAAGTTAAATCAACTTTAAAGTTCTTAAAAATCTTCAAAGCAGGCTTAGTTAATAAATAATTATTTAAATCCTCTTCTGTTATCTCTAAATCTAAATAGGTATTCTTTCCTTCTGTCACCTGCCAACCTTCTTTAGTCTCTTTTAATTTTAGATCTTTAAAAGTTGCCTCCAAGCTATCAACTCTAGTTCCATTTAACTTGATACCTCTACCTACCAAATCCAACTCATCAATTCGACCAATCAAGACCTTGACTGCTGGAAAAGCATCAACATCTACTTCTAACTGTTGCCAACTTTCTACCTCATTCTTTAAACTCTTTTTTACTTCTTGAGCAAAAAAGCCAGGTAATAATAACTGCAGACCTATCATTATTACTATTATAATAATTACAAACCAGAATTTAATTGATTTTGTCATACTAATTCCTCCACTTTACAAGAATAAAGCTAACATTGTCCCAACCCCTAAACCAACTAATAGTCCTACTGTAGCATATAAACCATACCTAAAATTATAAGCCTCTGGTAATAACTCATAAATAATAATATAGAGCATACCTCCACCAGCAAAGCCTAGATTAATAGTTAATATTATAGGCGATATAAACCCTAATAGTGCTCCACAAAAAGCTCCTATTCCCATTGGAATTCCAGGTAGCATAGTAGCCCCTAAAATCTTAAAAGGAGACCACCCCCCAATATTCATTGGTGTAGCTAAAGCTAAGCCTTCTGGTAGATTATGTAAAGTGATTACTACGGCTAAACTCAAGCCTAACTTAGCTTCAGCTATGCAGCCAGCTCCAATAGCTAACCCTTCAGGAAAATTATGCAGAGCAATCCCTAAACCTAATAAAAGACTTGTCTCTATATGCTCATTCTCTTCTCCATCAGTCTTAATATAACCAGCCAATGAACTTAATACTATTAAACCTAATAAAACACCTAAAACAGTATAAATTAAATTACTATGCTCTATTGCTTCTGGAAGTAAATCCAGTAAAACAACAGATAACATAACTCCACTGGCTACTCCTAACATCAGACTAATCGATCTATCCTTAGGTCGGCGCCAAACAAAACTAATAGCTCCCCCTAATCCAGTACCCACTACTCCAGCCAACAGACCAATTATTGTAATTGAGGCAATCAAATACATATCCTTCACCTCACTTGTGTTAATTGACAATGTACAGTTGACAGTTAAAAGCAAAGAACAAATAATAATTAATAAATAATATCTAAAACATCAAAAGACAGATATTGAGCTTAAGTTTGAGGTTAAGTCTGAGCAACCCATAACTCACAACTCACTACTATAAAAAAAGAAACTCCTCGCCTATATAAGACGAGGAAAGTAAACCTATATTAATTTATGCCTCAGCTTTTAAAACTATTCTTGCTTTAGGTAAGCTTCAATCAATAAATCCAAGTCTCCATCCATTACCTGCTCAGTCTTACCTGTCTCAAAATCAGTTCTATGATCTTTAATCATTTGATAAGGATGAAAGACATAAGAACGAATCTGATTACCCCAAGCAATTTCTTTATGCTCACCACGAATCTCCTCTAATTTCTCTGCCTGTTTTTCCTGTAGATATTCAAATAATTTGGCCTTTAGGATCTTCATAGCTCCTCTTTTATTTTTATGCTGAGAACGTTCATTCTGACACTGAGCTACAATTCCTGTTGGCAAGTGAGTAACTCGCACTGCAGAATCAGTAGTATTAACATGCTGTCCACCAGCACCACTAGCTCGATAAGTCTCCATCTTTAAGTCTTTCTGCTTAATATCTACATCAATATCATCATCTAACTCAGGCATGACATCAACTGAAGCAAAAGAAGTATGGCGCCGGCTAGAAGAATCAAAAGGAGAGATTCTAACTAATCTATGGACCCCTTTCTCTGACTTTAAGTAACCATAAGCAGCAGAACCACTAATCTGCATTGTTACACTCTTGACTCCTGCTTCATCACCTGGTATAAACTCTAAGGTTTCAATGCTATAATCATGTCCTTCAGCCCACCGAGTATACATTCTAAGTAGCATTTCAGCCCAATCTTGAGACTCAGTTCCACCAGCTCCAGGGTTAATTGATAATAAAGCATTATTATTATCATACTTACCTGATAATAATACTTTAAGTTCCATATCTTCTATATCTTCACTTAGTTTACCTAATCGCTCTTCTACTTCAGATATTGTTTCCTGGTCATCTTCTTCAGTAGCCAACTCTAATAGAATTTCTAACTCTTCTTTTTCTTCAATTAATTCATCATAACCAGTGATTTTATCTTCTAAATTACTATCCTGCTTACTAATTTTTTGAGCTCGTTTATTATCATTCCAAAAATCAGGCTGAGCCATCTCTTCTTTTAACTTTTCATGTTTAGCTACCAATTGATCATAGTCAAAGAGATTCCCTCAGTTCTGCTAATTGATCTTCTAACTTAGATAACTTTTCTGTTAAATCTTTCATCCAACCACCTCGCATATGTATTTTACAGTTTACAATTTACAGTTAACTGTTAAAATCAAAAAACAAGTAACAAAGATTAAATAATAATTGAGCCTAAGTTTAAGCTTAAATCAATATTTACTCAAACTTAAGCTCAGACTTAATATTTATTACTCACACTAATTCCTGATACTTTATATTCTCTATTCTGCTTTTAAAGAATTTAAACTAGTGATTTTAAATTAACTCATGACTCATAACTCACAACTCACGACGATTGATATAAAAATATTTTTATATCAATCTACCTATTATATCCACCATACTTATCTTTATTAATGCAGCACTTCTTATACTTCTTACCACTACCGCAAGGGCAAGGATCATTTCTACCTGGCTCTTCTCTCTTTCTTAAAGGCTGGGCTTTAGGCTGTTCTTCTTGACCTTGACCTTGAGCTTGTTGCCCTTGAGCTCTAGCTTGCTGTTGGCGCTGTTTCTGCTCTTGGGCCAAATCATAAGCAGTAACCTCAGAACCATGTGTATAATTAAGACCTTCTCTAGTTTCAGGAGTTGCTTCTTCTTCAACTACCTCAATAGCAAATAAATACTTAATAATCTCTTCTCTAATCAATTGATTCATCTGCTTAAACATCTCAAAAGCTTCAAACTTATATTCAGTCAATGGATCTCTCTGACCATAAGCCCTTAAACCAATTCCTTGGCGTAAGTTATCCATAGCTTGTAAGTGATCCATCCATTTATCATCAATAATCTTAAGCATTACTATCTTCTCTAAATCTTCTAAGCCTTCAGAACCTAAATCTTCCCTCTTCTCCTGATAAGCATTTTGGAAGGTAGAAAGTAGTTTATCTTTTAACTCTTCTAGTCGTAAACCTTCTAAATCTTCAGTTTCAACTTCAACCACCTTTAACATCTGCTTTAAATGATCAGCTAACCCTGCTAGATCCCAATCACGTGGATGATCATCTTCATCGACATAATCTTCTAATATATCCTCTAACCAGTTGTGAGCAATTTCAGTTGCCTGTTCTTCTAAATCTTCTCCTAGTAAGATCTGGCGACGGCGTTCATAAATAGCTATTCTCTGTTGATGCAAGACTTCATCATACTCTAAAATATTCTTTCTAATCTCAAAGTTACGGCTTTCTACCTTCTTTTGAGCATTTCCTAGTGATTTACTAATTAATTTATGCTCAATTGGTTGGTCTTCATCAACACCTAGTGTCTCCATAACTCCTGAAATCTTATCAGAACCAAAGAGGCGCATTAAATCATCTTCAAGAGATACATAGAATCTAGAAGAACCAGGATCACCTTGTCGTCCTGAACGACCACGTAACTGATTATCTATTCGACGACTTTCATGCCTTTCTGTACCAATTACATGCAGTCCTCCTAACTCAACTACTCCCTCTCCTAAGACAATATCAGTTCCTCGCCCGGCCATATTAGTAGCAATTGTCACTGAACCTTTCTGACCAGCCCGTTTAATAATCTCAGCTTCTCGTTCATGCTGTTTAGCATTTAGTACCTCATGAGGAATATTCTCTTTTCTTAACAGACGACTTAACTTTTCAGAGTTTTCAATAGAGACTGTACCTACTAAGACAGGTTGGCCCTTCTGATTCTTCTCTTTAATATCTCTAACTACTGCTCTGAATTTAGCATCTTCTGTCTTATAAACTACATCAGGAAGATCCTCACGAATAACCGGTTCATTAGTAGGAACCACAACAACATCTAAATCATAAATCTCTTCAAATTCTTCTTCTTCTGTTGCAGCAGTACCTGTCATACCAGATAATTTACCATACATTCTAAAGAAGTTCTGGAAGGTAATACTAGCTAATGTCTGAGTCTCACGCTGGATCTTAACTCCTTCTTTAGCCTCAATAGCTTGGTGTAACCCTTCACCAAAGCGACGACCAGACATTAACCTCCCTGTAAATTCATCAACAATATGAACCTCTCCTTGCTGCACAATATAATCTTCATCTCGTTGCATCAACTCTTTAGCCTTTAAAGCCTGGTTGATATAATGCAACTCATCCATATGCTGATTATCATAAATATTATCTATCTTTAAAATATCTTCAACTTTATCAATACCTTCATCAGTTAAAATTACTGACTGCTTCTTCTCATCTACTTCATAGTGTTTATCTATCTGTAACCTATTAGCTATCTTAGCAAACTTATAGTATAATTGAGGTGACTCTTGAGCAGGACCAGAGATAATTAAAGGTGTTCTAGCTTCATCAATTAAAATACTATCTACCTCATCTAAAATTGCAAAACCTAGATCTCCTTGTACTAACTCTTCTGACTCAGTAGCCATATTATCTCTTAGATAGTCAAATCCAAATTGATTATTAGTTCCATATAAGATATCGGCTTGATAGGCTTCTTTTCTTTCTTCCGTGCCCATATCTTCTAAAACTACACCTACTTCCAAACCAAGAAACTGATAAATTTGGCCCATCCATTCACTATCACGTTCAGCTAGATAATCATTAACTGTTATAATATGAACATTCTTATCTGCTAATGCATTCAGGTAAGCCGGTAAAGTAGCTGCTAAAGTCTTACCTTCACCTGTCTTCATCTCAGCAATCTTTCCTTGGTGAAGAACAATCCCTCCTAAAACTTGTACATCATAATGGCGCATCCCAGTAGTTCGCTGAGAAGCTTCTCGTACAACAGCAAAAGCCTCTGGTAATATATCATCAACTGTCTCACCACTTTTTAATCGCTCTTTAAATCCATCAGTTTTATCTTTAAGCTCTTCATCAGTCAACTTACTAACTTCAGGTTCAAATTTATTTACTTTCTCTACTATAGGTCTAATTTGATTTAATTTCTTTTCATTCGGATCAGGAAATAACTTCTTTAAAAATCCAAACATGGATTACCTCCTCTTAATTTTATATTTCATAGTCACTATCATTATATCATCAAATCCAATAATTACAAAATGTCAACGTAAATTTTAAGTTCAAAAACCATTTCGGAAAGACTTATCAACCTTTTTTCCTATTCAAATCATAAACTCTCTAAAAAACAAAAAAATATAATAATACAGATAATTTATAATTATGTTTTGACTTTAACTGTTAATTGTACACTGTAAACTGTCAATTATTGAAATGAAACTAGCTTTATTTCAATAAAAAAGACTAGCCTCTCGGCTAGCCCCTTTCTAACTATTTAGATTTATTATCTAAAACGTAGGTTCAATTAATCCATAATCTCCATTATTTCTCTTATATACTACATTAACTTCTTCAGTTTCAGCATTAGAGAAGACAAAGAAATCATGGTCTAGTAGATCCATCTGCATAACTGCTTCTTCTATCTGCATTGGTTTAACAGCAAAACGCTTAGTTCTTACAATCTTAGGTTCATCATCTTCCTCTTCCTGCCGGGATTCAATTACATTCTGTTTGAATTCCTCTTTTTCTTTTCTCAGCTTACGTTGAATCTTAGTCTTATATTTACGGACTTGACGCTCAAGTTTTTCAATTACTCCATCAATAGAAGCATACATATCGCTTGTCTTCTTCTCAGCACGTAAGATTAAACCATCAACAAAGATAGTAACCTCTACAATATGTTCCTCATGCTCTACAGTCAATGAAACTTGAGCTTCAACTTCTGCTTCATCATCAATATTAAAATACTTTTCTATTTTTCCTATTTTTTCTTCCACATAATCTCTTAAAGCATCTGTAATATCAATATTTTTACCCCGTAACATCAATTTCATTACCTGATCAACCCCTTCCAGAAGAGATTAAACAACCAATATCTCATAATATAGTAAGTAAATATCTTTCTCTATTATACTATTTATAGATTGATCAATAAATTCCTGCATAAATTTTATTTATTTTTTGAAAAATTGGTTACAAAAAATAAATAAAAGTCTCGGATCAACTCCGAGACTTGACAGTCGTAATCTATATTAATTATAGCTTAACGACATCTTCAGCTTGAGGACCACGGTCTCCTTCAACAACTTCAAATTCTACTGCTTGACCATCTTCTAAAGTTTTGAAACCATCTTCCTCAATTGCAGAAAAGTGAACGAATACATCGTCACCTTCTTCACGCTCGATAAATCCATAACCTTTTTTCTCGTCAAACCACTTAACATTACCTTGTTCTTTCATTATGCACATTCCTCCTAATTAGAAAATCATTTGTGACAACTTTCTTGCCAACTCAGTTCGATTATTAGTTTAACATATGGTCTAGTAGTTGTCAAGAATATTTTACTAATCAAATAAGCGATTATAAGCAATCTAGTGTCGACTTAAATAATGTAACTTAATTGATATAAAGTGGCACTTTCTTGCCACAACAGACAGCTGTCTGCTATGTGCGGATGATCTTTATCACGAAGAGTTTCATAGAAACTCGTAGGATGAGCCAATTCAAAACCATAAAACAGCTCATGTATCTTAAAATAAGACCTTTTGTAGAGATTAAATTTTGAATGTAGTGGTTTTTTGAATGGGCTGATAACTCACAGCACACGACTCATAACTGTGTAACAAAAGTGACACACTATATCGGTAATAATTTACTTATCACAAAAACAAATTCTTACAACACCTTAGCTAAAAACTCCTGTGTTCTCTTCTCGTCTGGATTAGAGAATAACTTTTCTGGCTTAGCATCTTCAACGACAACTCCCTGATCCATAAATAAGACTCTATCTCCTACTTCACGAGCAAAGCCCATTTCGTGAGTTACAACTACCATGGTCATTCCTTCTTCAGCCAAATCACGCATAACCTCTAATACCTCTCCTACCATCTCTGGATCTAAAGCTGAAGTCGGTTCATCAAATAACATTACTTTAGGTTGCATTGCTAAAGCACGAGCAATGGCAATCCGTTGTTTTTGGCCACCAGAGAGTTGACTAGGATAGGTATCCACTTTATCACTTAGACCTACTTGATCTAGTAAGTCATAAGCTATCTCTGTAGCTTCTTCTTTAGCTACTCCTTTAACCTTCATAGGAGATAAGATAATATTACCTAACACCGCCTTATGAGGAAATAGGTTAAAGTGCTGAAAGACCATACCAGTCTCTTGGCGAATTTGATTAATATCAGCCTGTGGTGAATTGATTACTTCTCCATCAATACTAATTTCACCAGCTGTTGGCTCTTCTAATCTATTCAAACAACGTAAGAAGGTACTCTTTCCTGAACCGCTTGGGCCAATAACCACAACTACTTCTCCTTGCTCAACCTCCTGATCAATACCACGTAAGACTTCCAACTCACCAAAACTTTTGTGTAAGTTTTCTACTTTAATCATTGATACTCACCTTTCTTACAAATTAATTAGAGTGTTGGGAAAACTTTAAAGTTAATACTTGAAAATTATACCTACCATTGCCGCCCCTACTAAGTATAGAATAGGATGTTTCTCATATTTATTTATCAAATATAAGAGTATACTAAATAAAATCATTGCTTTGAAATCAACCAGTTCTCCTTTGCCAACTTCAAAAGCTACAAAACCAATTAAGCCTGCTACTGCTGGCCTAACCCCACCAAGAGCTCCTTTAACAATAGGATGTTCATTAAACCTAATAAAATAACGAGCTACTATTACAATAATAATTACTGATGGAGTTGCCAAACCAATAGGAGCAATTATTCCTCCTAATAAATCAACAGTATTATAGCCTACAAAAGTAGCTACATTAATTCCAATTGGCCCTGGTGTTGATTCAGAAACTGCAATCATATCTAGTAATTGCTGATTTGTAATCCAACCATATTTCTCTACCAGTTGTTGCAACAATGGTAAAGTAGCCAGCCCACCACCTATAGAAAATAGACCAATCTTAAAAAACTCAAAAAACAATTTGAAATATATCATTCCTGATCAGTCCCCTGGTCTAAAGAACCTTTATCTAAATCATTAATTCCTTTGATCTGAATAATAATTCCAATCAAACCAGAACCTACAATAACTACAATGGGAGATAATTCTATAACAGCAAGTAATAAGAACGATACTAGAAATAAAACTACTCCAAAGTAGTTCTGTACCGAATGATCCCACATTTTGATAACTACATCTACTATTAAAGCTACTACACCAATCTTAATACCAGCAAAAGCATGTTGTACCAATTGATAATCTTGAAACCGATAAAAAAAGTGGCTATACTTATTATTATTATTAAAGAAGGAACTATCATACCTATTGTTGCAGCCAGTGACCCCATTATTCCATTAAGTTTATAACCAATTAGAGTAGCTGTATTAATAGCAATAATCCCAGGAGTACACTGACCAATTGCATAATAGTCGACTATCTCCTCTTCTGTAGCCCACTGCCTCTCTTCTACAATTTCTTGTTGAATCATAGGCAGCATAGCATAACCACCTCCAAAAGTAAATCCTCCTATTCGTAAGAAAATGATAAATAACTGCCAAATATCTTTCATACAGCTATCACCTCTCTACTCTATAAAACACTAATAATGATTCTTAAATTAAAAAGAGCAGGATATCCTGCTCTTTTTCTCTATTCAAGCTAATTACTTACAGATGTAATCCTAATTACTAACATTTAATCTTCTCTCTACAACCTCTACTAATCTTGTCATAACAAACGTCATCATAAAGTATAACACAGCTACCATAGCAAAGATTAAGAATGATTCATAATTCCGACTAATAATTACCCGTCCCTGTCGAGTTAAATCCTTAACGGCAATCACTGATACTAAAGAAGAATCTTTTAATAAAGCAATAAATTCATTACCTAATGGTGGCACAATCCTTTTAAAAGCCTGTGGTAAAATAACATATCTCATAGCCTGAAAATAAGACATCCCTAAAGAACGAGCTGCCTCCATTTGACCTGTGTTAATGGCACTAATTCCAGATCGTACAATCTCTCCTACATATGCTCCACTATTTAAACCTAATCCAATAATCGCAGCAAAATAAGGAGATAACTCAATTCCTAAACTAGGTAATCCAAAATATAATAAGAATAATTGCACTAATAAAGGTGTACCACGAAAGAATTCAATATAAGCCTTAGCTAAGTTACGAGAAAATTTATTTCTCCAAGCTCTAGCCAATCCTAATACTGTCCCTAAGATAACACCAATCAAGACACCAAAAGTTGTCAACTTAACTGTCATGCCAGCACCTTTAAGTAATAAAGGTAATGCATTCTGCATAATTTCTATTTTATTGGCCCACATTATTTTCACTCCTTGTATTTTAATTTACAGTGTACAGTTTATAAGCTGTGTGTCGTGTGCTATGTGCTGTGTGCTACTAGCCAATTCAAATCCTTAAATTATTAAATCTTATACTGATTCCTCACACTGACACTATATATAATATAAATAATAAAAATCCATCGAAAGTAATTATACATTACTTTGTTTAGTTATGCAAACACTTTAGCTATTAGTCTTTAGTCTTGAGTCGTGTGCTAATTCAAAACCTTATAAAAAGTAATTTTAAGGTTATAATACGTTTAATAGATTTAAAAGGGGGAATAATATGAGCACTGCAGAGAATTTAAGTGTTTTCAAAAAAACTCACAAGCTTACAATAAAACTATATGAACTTACTTCTTCCTTTCCTAATAAAGAAAAATTTGGGCTTACATCCCAAATCAGAAGAGCAGCTTCTTCAATTAATGCCAATTTAATGGAGGGTAGTCATAGAAGTAGTGATAAAGAATATAAAAATTTTGTTAATATAGCGAAAGGATCCTCTGGAGAGTTAAAATATCACTTATTACTAGCAAAAGACTTAAACTACATAACAAATCAAGATTACTTACAATTTAAAAATAGAATAAATGAAGTAAGTAAAATGCTATCTGGATTAATAAATAGTCTTGAGTCTTAGGCTATGAGCCATAAATTATAATTATGGCTTATGGCTCACAGCTAACGACCCACGACTAATAGCTAATGACTAACTATTTAAACCATTTATCATAAATCTCATCGTAAGTTCCATTCTCTTTAATCTTCTTTAGCGCTCCATTAACCTTCTCTAATAACTTCTTATCACCTTTCTTAAAGGCAATACCATACTTTTCACTAGTAAATGGTTCATCTACCATCTTAACCTCTGGATTCTTGTCAATATAAGCTTTAGTTACTGGCTTATCATTAACTACTGCATCTACTCGACCATTCTTTAATTCAATATAAGCCTGAGTAATCTTCTCATATCGTTTAATCTTCTTAATCCCATCCATTTCACTAACTTCTAAATCACCTGTTGTTCCTAACTGAACTGCTACTGTCTTACCTTTTAAGTCTGCTGGTTTTTTTATCTGATTATTATCAGCTGTAACTGCAATCACTTGGCCCGCATCAAAGTAAGAATCAGAAAAGTTAACAGCCTTCTGTCTTTTCTCTGTGATTGTCATTGCTGAAGCAACTATATCATACTTATTAGTCTTAAGTCCTGGAATTAATCCATCAAAAGCTGTATCCTTTAATTTCAACTCTACTCCTAATTCATCAGTAATAGCTTTTAAAATATCCACATCAAAACCAACAATCTCGTTATCTTTATTAGGATATTCAAATGGTTTGTAATCAGCACTCATCCCTACTACTAATTTTCCTTCTTCTTTAACTTGTGACCAAGTTGAAGTCTCTTGTTGTCCACATCCTGTAACTACCAATAATCCTATTAATAAAGAAAATAATAATATTTTTTTCATTATTAGCCCCCTAACATTTGTTGTCTTATAAATAATTATAAATGATATATTATAATTATGCAAGAGGAAATAATAAAATTTATGACTAATGTTTGTTAGCCTTAATCAAGAGGATTCTAAAAGATAATTTTGTCTACTAAATATTAATAGTACAACTATTTAGTTTGAGCCTGAGTTTAAGTAAACCATTAAAACTACTGGATTTATTGGTTGCTTAAACTTAAACTCAAGCTTAAGCTTTGATTAATCAAGTTGCACTATGTTAATTTCAGATTACATTAATATTTTTTGAAACATCCTATTATCTTATCCCAACTCTTTATTATCCTGTTCTAAAGCATATAACTCTTTTAACATTGGTTTAAATTGATTAATCTTATCAATATCACTCTTATTCACTATATTAAATTTATCAATCTGCTTGATATCAAATTTAAGGTCTAAGTTAGAAATCTGATCTCGTAACTCTCGTTTCTTCTCATCAATTTCACTTGTATCTTCATTATTCTTAAGTAGTTTATTTTTCTCTTTAGTCAGTTCCAATATCTCTTGATATAAATCTACTTCTTCTTCTAATGCTGACAACATATCTTCGGCCATTGTTATCTCTCCTTAACTTTTTTTAAACAAAAAAGCCGAACTATAATAGTCCGACAAGATTAATAATACTATACTTTTTATTTAAACTCAAACTTAATTATATCTTTTTATCTAAAATCAAACCAACCATCTCTTTGATCTTGCCTAACATATCTAATACTTCTTTAGGAGGTATTTCTCTGATAACTTCATTATTCTCAGTATTGACTACTTTAGTCATCATTCTCTCACTCTCTTCATGCAACTCAAAATTCAACTCTTTATGAAAAGGTTGTACAGCTTCATTTAACTGCTCTACTCCTTCTTCTAACTCTTCTTTAGTAAATTCTTTCTCTAGCTTATCTTCTTCTGACCCTAAGTTATTATTCACTATTTGAGACTTATGAACTTGCTTTCTATTAGAGCTTATACTTTCTGTTGATAAATTATTGTTGGCCCTAGATACTTTCATACCATCCTCCTCCTTTTTATTTTATATTTAATTCTAGAAAACAATCAACTTTCCTTTATTTATTAAAATATAGTATAAGTAATTTAAAACTACCATTAAAAAGGAGTATTTTATAATTTTCTTGAATTTTAACATATAAGTACTTAAAGGAGGTGCAATTATGGATATTGCAGCTACAAAAACAGCTCTTCAGCATAATCAACTGCAAAATCAAGCTAGTATGAAAGTTATGAATATGGCTAAAGATCAAGTAGAACAGACTGGTAAACAGATTACTAAACTACTCGATTCTACTCAACCTAAGAAACAACCTGCCCATCCACATATAGGACATAATTTAGATGTTAGAGCTTAATTGCAGAAAGCTGAGGTGATTTTAACCTCAGCTTCCTCTACTCATTTACAGTATTTGTTTAGGAACTGGAAAATCTAAATCATGGAGTTGCCATAATAATTTTACCCACTCCATAGAGTTAACAACATAATCACTATGCCAAAACTCTTGATTATAATCCCTAGGAGTTATTTTACATTTTTCTGGTTGTTTATCAGAATTATGCTGACCAAAAAAATAATTTAAAAATTTATCCATCTTTGGCCCAAATAAAACAGGTAAGATTTCTCCTTCAGGCACTCCATCTCTGACTAATTCTTTATAGACATTCTGCCATAAATATAGAGTTCTATTAGATTCTTTTTCAAAATCATCTACTACTTCTCCTGTTGCCCCTGTTTCAATTCGGGAAGCATTAATAGCAGCTGGATGTCTGACTGTTACTATATAATGAGCTTGCTCACCAAAAATATGATCTATAAGCTGCATACATTTACTAAATCTAGTCTTTTTAACTACCTTCTTTTTCTGTGGAACTTCTCTTCTAATATAAACTAAAAATTGTACTATTTGAAATAAGAGATAATAATAATTGTCTGGCTTTCTCCATCCCATAGTATAGGGTTCTTCTATATCAAAATCAGGGAAGTGCTCATGTAAAATAGACATATATAAATCCTTATAAGGACAATCTAGGGCTCGACTCATTTCTTTAAGCATAAAAGTACCACCAGTTCTAGCCGCTCCTAAGATAAAATAAAATTCTTTATCTAAATACCGATTAATTATACTCTGCTCTTCATTAATAAAAGCATTAAATAAAGCAAAGCACTCTTCTAGAAAATCATCTAGCTTAGCTTGGAGCTGGTTATCATTTTCTAACCTTCGTTCTAATTCTTTTATTTTTTTCTGCTGGTATGTAAAATACTTTTGTGATGACCCATCTCTACCAGAAATACCTCTTACCGTCCAAGCTGCTTGGGGATCATAATTAGCTAGATACTCTATTATTCCATAGTGGACCTGGAGATTCTGCCCTATATCTCGTTCTATCTCTTTTATATTTAATCCATTAGTATGCAATTTATCAACCCCTTGAAGTCCAAGTTAATGCGCGTACCTAGTTGAATAATTACTCAATTAAGTAAACTGCTAAAATATTATTAAGCTTGAGGTTAAGTCAGGCCCAAACTCAATAGTCATAATATAAAATAAGTTTCTCTCTAAGGTTAGTCATATAATAGGTTCTCCACTACTCTTTGAGCTCCTTGTCCGTCAACTAGCTGTTGGCCCTGTTGTGACATTTCCTTCCTTAAAGAAAAATTGTCTATTAACTCTTTAATTTTATGACTTAATTCTTTACTAGTAACTTGATCTCCAAAACCTAGATTGTTAACTGCTCCTTGTTCTTCCATATTTTCTGCAACTAAAATCTGATTTTCAGCTTGTAATAGCGTTATAGCAGGTAGACCTGTCACTGCCAATTCATAAAGAGTACTTCCTCCTGCTGAAATAGCTAAATCATTATTTAACATCAGCTCACTCATCCTTTTTACATTAAAATGAAGAGCAACTTCTAAATCACTTTGTCTAGTTATAGATATAATTTCCTCAACATTCTCAAATCCTGGCCCTATCACTACGTCTATCTGTAAATCAATATTTAACCTATCTAAAGCTTGTAATATCCTAGGCGTTAAATTTAATGTATCACTACCGCCAACAGTAACTAATATTTTATTTACTTGTTGATTAATTTCACGTTGCGGAATATTTTGAAACTCTTCTCGTATTAATGTATAATCTGTTCCTAATAAAAACTCTGTATCTCCAGCATAAGACTGATAATCTATATCAGGAGCATATACATTACCATTAATCACCATATCAGAGGGGAAAACATATGGAGCAAAATCATGAATAGATACTAATTTATCTACTACTTCTTTTAATTCTAATAAATAGTCTTGACCTATTTCATAGAAATCAGTGATTAAAATATCAAAATCATTATCTTTAATTAATTCTTTCACTTCTCTTACTTCGACTGTATAATTTAAACTAGAATCTAATTGTAACACATCGTAGCCTCTCTCTTTAATTAGATCTTTGACTTTCTGCCCAGATTTAGTAATAAAGGTTAGCTCAATCTCTCGAGGAAAGGACCTTGCTAAAGCTAAAGAGCGCATAATGTGGCCTAGGCCAGCCTTTACACCACCATCAACTCGAAAAGCAACCTTTTTAATTTCTATCACCTATCTTTCATAAATTACTAACTCTTAAATCTGCTTTAGATATATTATCTTAATTCTACTTCTGGAAACTCAAATCCATGAATCTGCCACCATAATTTAACCTGATTAATTATTTCATTAACTTGTTCTGAATCCCAGAAGTCAGAATATTGTTTATCACTTACATTAAACTTAGTTAGGGTATATTCTTTATTATTATTTTTATCTGCAAAATCACTTAAAAACCCTTCATATTCTTCCTTACCATATCCTAAGACAGTTATATTACCTTCTGGTAAACCATATTTAACTACATCTTCATAATATATTTGCCAATAGATTAAGATCCTTTCATTATAACTTAATTTTTCCCATTCGGAATAACTAATCCCTTTTCTTTGTTTCGCCATCTCTTTCCATAATGGAGGTTCTAACGTATTTTTCATATCGATACCTTCCATCTTTTGAAATGATTTAGCTATCGCACCAGGATGTCTCACAGTTATTACATAACTTGCTTTATCTCCAAATAAATTATTTAATACCGGTAACGCATGACCATAAGCAATTCTTTTCTGTATTATAACATTTTGCTCACTACACTCTCTCTTGGCCCAAGTTAAAAATTGAGCCATTTCAAACATTAAAGGTAACCATCTATTAGGTTTTTCCCAACCCTCTAGATATCCATAAGTAGGAATACTATCATGTGTCATCTTTATGCTTAAATTTTTCCAATCAATATTCCTTATCTTACTTAATTCTGTATACAAATATGTGCCAGCTGTCCGCATTGCTCCAATTACAAATATAAATCTTTTTTCTGAAAAATAATCCTCAAGCCAAATTTTATCTTCATAAAGTAATTTATGAAAGATTGTACTACACTCTTGTAAAAAAGAATTAATTTTTTTCTGCCCTTGTTCTGTACTTAAAAGCTGTTTAGCATTTCTTCTTTGTTGTTTTAATTCAGCTTTTTCTTGTTGATTATGAGCACTTATTCCTCTTGCCTCCCATTCTAAAATTGGATCTACTTCTCCAACATAATCCAAAGTAGCTTGATGGAGTGGCAGGTTAAGATTAGTTTCTAAATTTATATTTTGAATAAGTAATCACTCCTTTTTAAACTAACTATTATCTTATTGAATAATTAATTTATCATAATTACAAATAATATATTTTAAAGCACATCTCTTAAAAACAACCTGGATTAGAGGATTATAGTTTCAAAACTACAAGAAACATAAGACTGACTATAATTAAAGATGTATTCTATTCAATAATCCATAATTCATTAAACTTAGTATCTATTTCAGAAGTCCAAACTTCAGTTACTTTATCTCTTCTGGCATAGGAAATTCGAGACCATATAGTTCCCATAAATTTTTAATCCTTTCCATACGCTCAATAATTCTTTTTTGATTCCAGAATTCCTGATTATAATCTCATGAGGTTATTTTAATTCCATCAATTTCTTCTGGAAAACCTTGTTTTGAAAAAAACTCTTTAAGAAAATCATCCATATCCTTACCAAATAATAGTGGAATAATCTCTCCTTCTGTTAAACCATCACGAACTACTTCAGTGTAGAGAGTTTCCCAAAGTTGAAACCAACCATATTTAAATTCATTATCATTCTCTCTACCCCAACTTTCAGCTCTAGAAGCACTCACAGCTCCTGGATGCCTAACAGTAACCAAATAATTTGCTTGTTTCCCAAATATTTGATCTAATATAGTTAAACAATGAGCTAAAGAAAGATGTTTTAAAACAACATTACTTGTTTTTTCAACTTATTTATCCATATATACTAAAAACTGACTAATTTGAAATAATAAATTAAAATACTTCATTGGTTCTCGCCAGCCCATACCACCTATTTCATTCTTTTCACCTCTAATAAAATATCCATTAGGCATTGAATCATGAGTCATTGAACGTAAAAGATTCTTCCAAGGCCACCCAACTGCTCTACTCACTTCTTTATAAATATATGTCCCACCAGTTTTTGGGGAACCCATAACAAAATAAAAATTACGATTACTAATATATTTGGAAATTATTCCATTATTATTTATAAATGCATTAAATAAATTTAAAGCTTCTTTAATAAACTTATTTAGCTCTTCTTTAAAACTTTGCTTCTGAATCAATTCCTGTACTTTTTGTTTTCGTTGCTCTAATGATCTTTTAGCAGCTTTTGGTTTGTGTCCTGCTAAACCTCTAATTTCCCATTCTTTACTTTCATCTAAACCAGCTATATATTCTAACACACCATAATTAATAAATAAATCTATATCAAAACTTTTTCCAATTGAGACTTCTAACAATGATTTTCCTCCTTCTAATGTCTACTCTATGATTTAGACTTAATTATTTATTATATATTTAATAACTTCTTATCACTTTAAATAGTTAGATTTCAAGCCATATTTGATTAAATTAATTATAAGATTTACATCTGAAATAATAATTACTCTATTTGTTATTAGTTAATTTTTAACTTGTCTAACTAATTCAAATGCTTCTACATATTCTTTTCCTACTACTGTACCCCATCTTTTAGCAAAAGTTCTTAAAGCTTTTATAGATCGAGGATGGGGATAATCTTTGACTTCTGATTTATAACATTCCATTGCCCTTAACTTTTTATCTATAGTTTTTTTTACATCTACAAAAACATTAGGATTAAAAGAAATTTCATCATTAAAATTCCATTCTGTAGAAGAAGGAGTTTCAAAAGCATATATTTCTTTTACGGTATAATCTTCTACTGGCCTACAAGCTGTAATTACAGCTTTAAAAGTCCTTTGATGATCAATATTTAAATCATCAGAATAATGTGTGTAAATAATATCAGGCTCAATTTTATTAACTTTTTCCTCTACTTCTTTAATAATATCTAATAAATCAATTCCATCAAATCTATTATCAGGAAAATCAGAAAAAAATACATCTTGAAATCCAATAATCTCTGCAGCTTTTAGAGTATCCGTATGCAATTCTTCTAGTTTCTCCTGTTCAACTTCTTCTCTTTTTTCATTTCTAGAAGTCATTCCCTCCCCTAAAATCAAACAATATACTTCATCGCCATTATCAATATGCTTAGCTAAAGTACCACCAACCCCTAAAATCTCATCATCTGGATGAGCAACAACTACTAATATTTTATCCATACTATTCACCCTATCTATAAATATTAATTATTTTCTTTTATTACTTTCGCTATTTGTTCTACAAGCTCCTGAGTAACTCTAACTGGAGAATCTTTACCTACAGCTATAATTAATTTTTCAAGCTGAATATCATACTCCTTCGCTACTTCTTGTACTATTGGCATAAAACTTGAATGAAAGCTTCCCATCCCACAAGCTACATCTTGAGGTTTATTTCCTTGAACATAATTCATTAAGGGAAATATTTCATTTTTAGCAAAGTCCATTAACTTATATATATTTATATCTTCTAGTAGCCCTTTTTTTTGTAATAAATGTACTATTATTTCTGTTTGAGCATTTCCAGCACTTCTTCCCATACCACCAATTGAAGTGTCAATAATAGTAGCACCACATTTTATTGCTTCTAATACATTTGAAACAGATAATCCTAAGTTATTATGACCATGAAATCCTATCTTAGAATTCGCTACATATTCAGTTAGATTAGATAAATATTCATTTACCTCCTCTGGTAACATAGTACCCGCAGAATCCACTAAAACTACTGTATCTGCACCTAAATTAGTAACTTTTTTAGCAGTTCTCTTAAATTCGTTTGGGGGAACCGCATAGGACTTCATTAAATTCCAAGAAACCTCTAAGCCTAATGATTTGGCTAATTTTAACGCTTCTTCCCCTAAATAATATTCTGAAATATTTGTTCCAATTCTTAAAACATCTAACCCAGCATCTTTTGCTTTTTTTATATCACTTAATGAACCAACTGTGGGTATAAAGAAAGAAGCAATTTCAGCATTAGGAGCTGCTTCTTTAGCCACTTTTATATATTCTTCATCCGTTTCAGTTGCAATTCCAATTTTAGGCTTAGATGCTCCCAAACCAACACCATGACCAACTTCTATATATTCAAATCCTAATTCAGATAATTTTTTTACTATATTATAAGTTTGTTGACTAGTGAACGAAAAATCAACAGTATAACTACCGTCTCTAAGAGTACATTCTAATAATTTAATTTGTTTGTCCATTCCAATCCTCCCCAACAATTCATCATCTATTAATTTTTGTCAAAAATTTTTTGAAATTATTATGTAAAATTTTATTTTGCTCTTCAGAACTTAAATTATATTTATCACAAAATTTTTTAAAATAATTTAGTGAATTCTTAAAACCTATATAAGGATAATCCGAACCATAAAATATTCGTTGATAATTCAGTTTTTCAAAAGCAAAAGCATAATCCTCTAATATTCTAGATCCCCACCAATAAGCAATAGAAAAAGAAATATCCATATATACATTAGAAAATTCTAACATTAAAGACATCGCATCTAATACTTTTGTCATACCGCCATGAGCCATAATTATTGGCGAACTTATTCCTTCATTTAATAAACGAGCTACTAATTCAACTCCATTTGTTTTATATAAATAACTTGATCCATAAGCACAACAAACAGTTAATACCATATTTCTTTGTTCTGCTTTTTTAGCAAATTCAACCACCTCTTGATAATCTTCTTTAAAAATATGCTGTTCATAAGGCAGAATTTTTAAAAATCCAACATTATTCTTACTTAATTTATCTAATTTAACATCTATATTTTTAGAAAATGGATCCATAACCACCCCTGGAATAATATTATGAGGAAAATTTGTTGGAAACCAATCATGATGTTCCCATTCTTCATCTAATATATATAAAAGACCTTTTTTAATTTGCTCCTGCTTTATTTCATTTGATAAGTTAGTTAATGTTTCTTTTATTTCTTTCTTCGTCATTTCATTAAATTTTTTATTAAGTTCCTCAATAATATCATCTGGAGTATTAATTCCTTCATCTTCAATTTCTAATAAATGAACATTACTATCAAACATTTATTATTTATCCTCCTTGTTTTTATTAGCAAAAATCATAAATTCTTTTTGAGGAATTGGTTGATAATTATGGGCAAGTAAAAGATCATTTGTTAAAGAAGTCATAAATTTAAAAACCTTTTCTGGAGAATGATAATAAACAAAATTCTCCTTAGGGTATTCCTCAGTTCTATATTTACTAAGAAAATCAATTACAACTTTTTCTTTTGAAATTTGAAATATTTTCTTAATGAATAATTTTGAATATTCAAAATTAGAAACTTCATCAAAGTTATAATTCAAAATTCCCAACGCAATCACTATATCAGCTTTAGGTAATTTATCAAAATCTAACATTACATTCTTACAATAAAATTCTTGTTGCGGATACTCTTCTTTGCAATAATCAATAAAATCTGGAACTATATCTATCCCTATATAGTTAATATTTATATTATTTTTATTCAAGTAAGAAAATAAATCAGCAAAACCACATCCCACATCCATAACAGTCTTTCCATCCAAATTACATTGATTTGTTATTACCTCAAATCTTTGTAATTGATCCTCTTTACTTCCCCATCCTAAAGTAGTTGGAGAAACTCCCTTCTTTTTAAACCGACTATTATATCTCTTTACTGCTTTTTCTTCTATTTTAATTATCTTTTCTTTATTAATCATTTATATTTTTTCCTCCTTAAGTTCACTCATTTTTTCCTCTAGAAATTTAAATGAATAATCTTTTTCTAAATTAATTTCATCAAGAACTAATTTCATCCTAATTGGATAGGTATCAGATAGAAATTCTTTAAAATTATATCCCCCACCTTCTCTCCACACATTACATCTATGACAATTATATCCTATTTTCTCAAAAAAAGGTTTATCTCCTTTAAATAAAGACTCACGTAATTTAATCGCTGATTCTGAATTTATAATTTCCAATATATCATTATCATTAACATTTCCAATTATATATTTAGCCGAATAATCATGGTGACAGCCAGTGACTTTTCCGTCAGAATCAATTTTGGTAACTAACCAAGGAGCAGCACATATTCTCCAATTTTCTTTTTTAAAATCAATTTCATCATAGGCATTGGAATCAGTTTGCAAGCTCATCAGAGGAGACTCATAATAATTATCAATTGGCATTGAGGTCCAAAATTCTTTACTTTCTTCTGCAAACTCCTTTACTTTTTCAGTTTGCACACTAGAAATGCTAATGAAAATATCATTATTATACTTTTTTTTAGCTAAATAAATAAATCTAAGAATTTTAAACAACGTATCTTCATAATCAGCTCCCACTCTAATATCTTCATATACCTTTCGGTTAATTGAGTCAAAAGAAAACTGAACTCGGGAAATACCACTTTGAATTAATTTTTTAGCATTCACTTCTGTTAAAACTGTTCCATTTGTAATTAAAGATACAAAACAATCATTGTTTGCAGCATATTCTATCATATCATAAATTTCTTCATTCAGTAACGGTTCTCCATTCCCAGTTAAAGTAATATAAGATCCTTCTGGTAAAGGATCTATTATTCTTTTAAAACTTTCAAAGTCCAAAAACTTAATATCTCGTTCCATATTTTCTCGGGCACAAAAATAACATTTTAAATTACAAGCATTAGTTGGTTCTATATATATATTTAGTAATGAATCTATATTAAATTCTTCATTATCTACTGATTTATCTAATTTCCATTTTTTATATAGGCCCTTTAACTCACAATACTTTTCAGAATAATTACTTATAATTTGCTTTGTTTCCTTTTCATTAATCATGAAGTTACTCCCTCCAAAAATATTCAGTATTTACCACATTTATTTCTGATTCTATCTCTCTAGCTTCTTTCTTCAATTCAACAAAAGAGTCTCCCGTTAAAATCACCACTCCTGCTCTTCCTAATGCATCTTTACTATCTACATTTTCAATTTTTGATTTATCTTTCATATACAAAGCTAAAATGTCTTCTTTATAATTTTCCTTTATTGCTTGAGGAGAAGCTTGCCCTTTAGGATCTAAAAAATACATTAAGACCTTAGATTTATATTCATTATCAAAATCAATTTTTACTTTTTCTCCTAATGACATTAAAATAAACTTTTTTTTCAAATCCAATCCTGTAATTTCAGATAAAATTTTTTCAGATATATAAACTCCTCCCCCTCTATTAGCAATTTCTATCAAATAAATATTTCCTGTTTCTTTTTCGATTTTATACTCAGCATGTACAAAACCAAACTCTATCCCTACAGTTTTAATAATTTCTTTATTTAAATTAAGTATCTTATTTTTCCGTTGATTAGTAATTTCCCCTGGAAAATATAATAACTTGTCTAAATTTCTAAATTCTGAATATTCTTCTTTAGTTGAAATACAGAGCCCAGAAAATTCATAAGAATCATGAAATCCATCAACTGCAATCATTTCTCCCTCTATATAATCTTCAACTATGCATTTTCTAGAATGAGAATTAGAAATGGCCTTAAACCATGCCTCACTTAATTCCTGTTTATTATTTGCAACAGAAACTCCTATACTTCCTCTATTATCAATTGGCTTTAAAATTACTGGATAACCTATTTCCTGAGCTACCTCTAAAACCATTTTAAAATTCCAACACAATTTATAATCAGGTTGACATACACTTGTGTCTTCACAAATTTTTCGTTGTAAAGATTTATCATTAGTAATGCTTAATGGCTTTAATCCTGGTCCAGGTAAATTATACTTGTCAGTTAAATAAGCTACAGCATACATGGAATAATCACATTCATCAGCAATGACAGCATCTGGGTTTTCCGATGAAAATATTTCTTCTAATCTATTTAAATTTCGAGGCTCTACTTCATATACCTCATCTGCTTCAATTTCTGTTTTATCCCAAGTAGTAGTAGCTATTACTTCTAAATCTAACTCTTTAGCCTTACTTAATAACGGAAGTTGTTCCCAACCAACTCCTATAATCATTATCTTATCCATAATATCCCCCCCTGTTTAATATAGTTTTTCATATGTTATAAATTCATTTTCTTTTATCTTATTTTTTGTTTTCAACCCAACTATTTCTTTTTCTTGCCAAGCTGAAACTCCTTTTCCTTCTTTATTTCTCAAATATCCTAATTTATCATTAGTTATTTTTTCTCCCGCATCAATTTTTTGCTTGGCTACAAGTTTCATTTCTATTTCTGAACGAAATTCAATTTCAAACTCTTTTAATTGAGATTTTGAACACCTACCTTTTGCCTTTTCAATTTTTCTAATCCCTACCATCATTTTTTTAAACTCATCAGGCTCAAGAGCAAAATAATGATCAGGACCTTTCATATCTCGATTTAATGTAAGATGCTTTTCTATCACTTTTGCCCCTTTAGCAACTGCTCCTAAAGTAACTTCATAACCTAAAATATGATCAGAAAATCCAGGTATTACGCCAAACATATTTCTTAGAGTAGTCAAAAAGTTCAAATTCACATCTTTAGGATCAGTAGGATAATCAGAAATACAATGTAATAAAACAAGTTTCTCATTACCAGTTTCCTTGAAAAGATCAACAGCTCTTTCAATCTCTTTATATTTACAATAACCAGTAGACATAATAGTAGGTAAATTACTAACACCTACTTTTTCTATCAATTTTGGATAACCATAAGTTTGAGGAGAAGCTATTTTCATAAGCTTAACACCATGATTTATTAAAATATCCACTGCCTCTAAATAGGTTGGAGAACTAAAATATAATATATTTTTTTCTTGACAATAATCTCTTATCTTTTGGTACCAATTTTTTTGCAATTTTATTTTATCTAATAGTTCCCTATCTTTAGCTTTTAAATCATCTAAATTATATATTTTATCAGGCTTTATAGACTGAAATTTCACTGCATCTGCGCCACTTTCTACAGCTATGTCAATTAATTTAAACGCTAATTCTAAATCTTGATTATGATTTGAACCAATCTCTGCTATTACAAAAGTTTTTTCCCCTCCAATTATTTTATTTCCAACTTCAATTTTATTTCTAAACATTATAAATCTCCCCTAAATTCAAGGATTTTTTTAGCCACTCTACGAGCACCACTACCATCAAAACAATTATATAATTGTTGAAGTTTGTTTTTATATGTTTTACCATTTGCTTTTTTAATGGCTTTAAAAATATTATTCTCTTTTATATTTTTCTGCCAACCTAAATTAATTACACCTTTTTCTGCAAATGAATTAGCAATTTTCACTTGATCATCTTCCATAATATATATAATAGGCCTTTTATTTAAAGTAAGTGTTTCATAAACTGTAGACCCCGCTGCAGTTAGAATTAAAGCAGACTTCTCAATATGCTTCTTAAGACCAACAGGTTGCATAATCAATTTAAATTTATCTTTATTACTAATCTTATTTTTGATTTTATCAATTTGCTTAGCAGTAAAATATGGACCTACTACTATTTTTTTAGTTAAATTAATATTATCTAACTTATTAATGAAATCTATCATTAAATTTTTAGGGTCTGCTCCACCACAAGTTACTAAAATTCCATCATCATCTTTAGATTGGCTTTTGTCTACTGGCCAAAACTGAGGATTCATAACTAGATATGGGGGACCAAACAGACCTTGTTTATAATTTATATTTTTCTCATAATTGAGATTATCAGCATAAACATTTCCATTAATTAATACATCTACTGTTATATCAGAATATAAATTACTATTATCATCAAACATAACTACTACTGCAGAACAATTTTCTTTTAAATAATTAAAATATTGATTATTGCTTTTATAAGTATCTACCACTACTATATCAGGATTATAAGAAGAAATTAATTCAACATCTTGATTATTATAATTATCGGATAATCTAATATTTTTCTGATTAATATTCCACATTAATAGCCTCTTCTTAGCTTCATTATTAACTATAAATTTATAATCATAATTTATGATTTCATTTAAAGCTCTATACAAAGAATAAATTCTATTTAAATGACCTAAACCTTCCCGACCAGCATTAGTTCTAAATAAAATTCTCATATTTAAACACCTTTTTATTCAATCTAAAATCCATATCAATCAATATCCATATAATATTTTATATATTTTTCCTTTTCTAATTTTCGATATCTAGCTTTTTCAAAAGATTTTCTAGAAGCTAAATTATTATATTTAACTTTACCAATTAAATTTTTAATATTAACATTTTTAGATTTTTTTATAAAATTAAAGATTTTAATTAATAATCGACTACCATATCCATTACATCTATACTCTTTCGCTATACTATAATCTATATACCCATTACCACCTTCAATATCTATTCTTATTTGTCCTATTTCTTTATCATTTAAAAGAGCAATATAAATAAATGAACTACTAGAATTAAATTTTTCCTTAAACCATTTTTTATGCTCTTCATATTTAATAAATTCATTATTAAATGAATTTTCTCTAACAACTGGATCATTAACCCATTCAAACAATAAATCACAATCATTTTTAGTTACTTCTCTTAAACTAATATTCATCTCAATCACCAACTTACTTTAGAGCTTTTTTTGTTCTACATTAGAATTAATTTTTACTAATTTGGAGTTTTGTTTCATTAATTCTATAATTTCATTCAAGTAAAAATCATGTTCTCCATTGTACAATTTACTATATATGATTTTTATTAATTTTAAATCATCATCTTCATCTAATGTTAATCTATAATTAGAGTAATCAGTTTCATTTTTATAATAATATATTTCTTCATTGTTTTCATAAATATAGGGAGTAACATGCTCTAATTGATATTCTTTTTCAGATTTTTCAAATGCTCTTTTTAACATTTTAAATGAAAATACTTCAGTATCCAGTCCTCTTGGATAGGTTCTATCTTCAAGACTAGGACCAGCATTGGTTACTAATCTATAATTATTTTCTTTATATGATTTAATAATTTCATCCACTACAAAAGGATCAATTAGAGGACAATCAGACGTAATCCTAACAATAGTATCAATATTATTTTCTTTAGCAGCATAATAATATCTGCTAAGTACATTTTCTTCGCTACCCCTATAATACTTCACATCATAATTTTTAGACTCATCTACTATTACATCATCCTTATCTAATACTGTAGTAGCTATTATAATTTCATCAATCAAATCACTTTGTTTTACTCTTTCTATTACATGGGCCAATACCGACTGCCCACATAAATTCTTCATTACTTTTCCCGGTAACCGAGTAGAACCCATTCTAGCTTGAATAATCGCTGCTACTTTACTCAATTTATTCACCTCCTATAAACAACTATTTATTAGATCTAAGGTTGATATCTCTTTATAACCTTTGCCACTCTTTTTATAACTTCTTGCACATCTTTATCTTTCATTTTAGGATATAAGGGAATAGTAATAATTCGTTCATATAACCATTCAGCATTAGGACATAATCCATATTCATAATCTAAATTTTTGTAATAAGGATGATAATAAACAGGAATATAATGGACATTAACTCCCAATTGTTTATCTCTTAATTTAGTGAAAATTTTCTTTCGATCAGCTTCTAATTTATCCAATTCCAACTGCAAAACATAAATATGCCAGGAAGATTCCCTGGTAGATTTTTGTTGAGGAATAACTACCCCTTCTAAATCTTCAAAAACTTGATTATATTCAGCAGCTATTTCTTTTCTTCTAGCTAAAAATTGATCACTCTTTTCTAATTGACTAATTCCTAAAGCACATTGAATATCAGTCATTCGATAATTATATCCTAAACTCTGCTGTTCATGATACCAAGAACCATGACTTTCATTTATATACTTACTACTATCTTTAGTTATTCCATGTGTTCGAAACTGTATTAATTTATTATATAATTTCTTAGAATTGGTAGTAATCATTCCACCTTCACCACTAGTAATATGCTTAACTGGATGAAAACTAAAAGTACTCATATCACTTAAACCACCGATTTTCTGCCTGTTATAAGTAGCTCCTAGTGCATGAGCAGCATCTTCAATCACAATTAAATTATATTCCTCAGCAATTTTATGGATTTTATCCAATTCACAAGGTTGTCCAGTATAATGTACAGGAATAATAGCCTTTGTTTTATCAGTGATTTTATCTCTAACTTCATCTGGGTCTATATTATAAGTTTCTTTATCTATATCAGCAAAAACAGGAGTTCCACCTTGATAAAGTATACAATTAGCTGATGCTGCAAAGGTCATTGGCGTAGTAATTACTTCATCCCCTTCACTAATATCAGCAGCAAAACAAGCTGCATGAAGGGCTGCTGTCCCATTAGAAACAGCCACAGCATATTCAGCATCTACATATTCAGAAAACTTATCTTCAAATTCTTTAACTTTTGGCCCAGTAGTTAAATAATCACTCTTTAATGTCTCCACTACTGACTCTATATCATCTTCATCTATCCACTGGCTCCCATATGGTATAAACTCTTGGCCCATATTCTACCTCCTACTACCTAAAAATCTAACTTATTTATCTTGTTTCTCATTTCTTCAATTGTCAACCACTGATTATTATTGTCACTACTATATTTAAATCCATCTTCTAATGGTTGTCCGCCTCTATGATTACCAGCATTCCACCAGTCAAAATTAGGTTGAATTATATAATAATCATCAAACTCAAGAGTTTGCCGAGCATCAGACTTGCTAATTAGTACTTCATGTAACTTTTCTCCTGGCCTAATTCCTATAGTCTCTTGCTTACATTCTGGAGCGATAGCTTTAGCTAATTCAGTAATCTTCATACTAGGAATCTTAGGAACAAAAACCTCGCCACCTTCCATCTCTTCTAATGCCAATGTTACCATCTCTACTGCCTCGTCTAAAGTAATCCAAAATCTCGTCATTCGAGGATCAGTAATTGTTATTTTCCCCTCTTCTTTTTGCTGTTGAAACAACGGAATAACACTACCTCGGCTCCCCATCACATTACCATATCTAACTACTGAAAATTTAGTCTTTTTTCCCCCAGCATAGGCATTTCCAGCTGTAAATAGTTTATCAGAACACAATTTCGTAGCTCCATAGAGATTTATTGGATTAGCTGCTTTATCAGTACTCAAAGCTACTACTTTTTCTACTTTTTTATCAATTGCAGCATCGATTATATTTTGTGCACCTAATACATTGGTTTTAACTGCTTCAAAGGGATTATATTCACACTCTGGAACTCTCTTTAAAGCAGCAGCGTGAATCACTATATCCACTCCATCGAAAGCACGATATAATCTATCTTTATCTCTGACATCCCCTATAAAGAATCTTAATCTTGGATCATTATTAAATTTAGCTTTCATTTCTGCCTGCTTAAGTTCACCACGACTGAGAATAATCAATTTTTCAACATTATATTTATCTAAAACTAATTGAGTGAATTTCTTTCCAAAGGACCCTGTTCCACCAGTTACTAAAATAGTTTTTTCTTCTAACATAACTATATCTCCTTTTATATTATTTATCTTTTACTATCAAAAAATTTACCTTCTCTATTAACCTTATTACCACTCATATAGGAATTAAAAGCTTTCTTACCTTCATTTAACTGACTTAACTTCTTCTTCCATTTATCTTTTCTTTTCTCTAGTAATTCATAATTTTTCTCATCTAACTTTTGTAATTTAGAAACTAATTTCAAAATTTGATAGCTTACTTTTTCTATTTTATCTTTGTAAGGAATATCAACTTTAAGTAAATTATTAATAAATTCTTTATCATTAACTATATTCAATTTATCAGATAATTGCCTTCGAATAAGATCAATTTCTTTCTGTTCTTGATCTATCTTATCAATAATTCGTTGCTTTTTATTGGTGACTTTTGTTAAATCAGTAAGCTCCTTTGTAATTATATTTTCTTTCTGTTGCTCAGTCAACTCCAAGATTTTCTTATAATCTCTATAACAGATTTTATATTTATCTATTAAGTCTAATAGAAGAGATTTTACTTTCGGTTTATCCTTCAATACTAACTCCCCTATTCCCTTCTTTTCCTTTTTTCTTCAGTTTTTCTGCAGCCTGTTGCCAAGTTTCTCGTAATTCCTTTAACATCCCTAATACTTCTTCAACTGGATCTATGTTCTTCCCTACATTTCCTTTAATCAACCGACGTTTCATATAGTCATATAAAGCATCAAGGTCAGCTGTCAGTTCTGGTGCCTGGTCATGATCAAGAGTAGTTTGAAATTCAGATAAAATTGCCTGGACCTTATTTAAAGCATTATTTGTCAATTCATAATCTTCTTCCTTGATTCCTTTGATTCCTTGTTTAGTAAATTTAATTGCTCCATCATATAACATTAATAAAAGTTTTTCCTGACTAGCTGTCTCAACTTGAGTATTTTTATACTTTTGATATGGATTATTAGCCATTATTAACTCCTCCTCTTTTTGATACTTTTCTTTACACAAACTTATGATTAGTTATATAATTTAAAAGACGAATAAATATCTTTTTATATTCCTTAATATGAACTTCTAATTCATAATTGATCAAATCAGATATTTGCAAATAATCCTCATTTTCCATAGCTATTATTAATTTATTAGCTAAAAAATTGTTAAACTGTTCGATATAATGATTCAACTCTTTCCCTTCGTATTTTATTTGACTATAATCTAATCCTAAAATATTCTTTATATTATATAATAATTTATTTAAATTCTCTACCCCATCAATCAAATTTCCGAATTCCTGCCAAGCAATTTCATAATCTTCCTCATCTAATGCATCCGAAATCAATTCTTTTTTTAATAGAACTTTATTCAAATAATCTACTGCTCCCTCTAGTGGGTTTAAGAGTTCAGCTTGCTCTATTTCTATATCTATTTCTTCCATTATGAATCACTCCTTGCTAATTTAATCTGCTCTATACTTTCTTTCCCTTCACTAAATACATCAATCAAGATATCACAGATCTGTTTTATATCATCTAATTTATCTAAATCATATCTACACCAATCTTTAAATTTATTTTTAGTATCTATAGATAAGTCACCTAACTGTACTTTATTTCGTTCTAGTTGAATAAAGATAGCTTGACAGACAAAGAAAAAGATAGCATCACCATTTGACATTTGGGCAATTTGAGTATTTATCTCATTAAATTTTTTTTGAGCCCACCCTACAGTATTATTAGCTGTATCTATTTTCTTCTCAACTGTCTCTAACAAATCTACTATCTCTTCTATCATCTCTTTAATCTCCTTCAAACGATTTAACTCTTCTGAGATTCCTTTCTCAAGGCTATCTACTCTATTTTCTATCTTGTTAGTTGAAACTGAATTTGAAATTTGATTTATGTCTGCTAGATTTTCTTGACAATACTCCTCTACTACTTCTTGTAAAGACATCAGTTCAGTACCTTCAATATAAGCCCCACCTTCAGTAGCATCAATACACTTTACTTCAGTCTCAGCAATACGATACTCAAACCATTCTTTAAAGATTTTCCACCACTTTCTAGCCTTTAACTCTTCTCCATTATAGCCCTCTACTGTTACTATCTCATCCTTTTTTTCTCCCACCTCATCATATTTTGTCCCTGTAGCATGTCCTTTTCCCTCTTTAGAAAAAGCTAAATCTTGTCCTACAAGTACAATCGGTGAGCATCCTAGAGCCAAAGCAGTACTATAATTTAAATTGGCAACTGAATTTCCTGTATCAAAGGAAGTAATTTCCCCTGTAGTTTCGGCCAACCACTGTTCCGAGGGTATATTATTTCTAAAAACAGATACTTTTTTACCAGGAAAATTATTATAAATTTTAGGATTAATAATCCCTTCTGCCACAAGTACAACATCTTCAGGTAATTTATTTTCTTTTATTAATTCCTTAAAGAAATAATCATAAACAGTTTCAGTTCTTTCTAATACTCCTACAATATCAGGATTTATTCCTTCACTAAGTAACCTTTCTAGTATAGTATCAGCAGCAATAATCAATACTTGATCCTGATATTCTTTTAATACATCTATATTCTTATCCAAAGAAGGTCCTGCTGCAACACAAACAGCCGGTTGATTCTTGAATTCTTTAATTTCATCTAAAGATGAACTCTGTAAAATATATTCTAAGTTAGAAAAAGCCTGTTCTATTCCTAATATACTATCTCCAGGATCATTACCTACAGACTGATTTATAAACTGCAAAGTCGAAAAAAATCTCTTCCTAAATCTAATATAATCTTTTTCCTCTGAATTAGCTAAAATCGGCGTCTTAAAAAAATCAATATTTCCTGCTACCAAAGCTGTATAATCTATCCTCTGCAATTGATCTTTCATGCGAGTAATATATCTTTTATCTGAACCATCAAATATTCTTATATTTCTAATCTGCTGCAATATATCAGTTAAATCCTGGTGTTTCATTACTTCTTTCAAAATATCAGGCCTGTTTTCAATAACTACTACTTGTGATTCCTGGCTGAATTCTTGCATAATTGCTCTAATATAGTGCCCACAACCTATACCAGCAACTCCAATCAAATTATGATACCCTAATTTCAATTTATTTATCTTCTTTTCCGCTTGTAAACGAGGTCGATATAAACTATGAACTAACCTTTCATTTCCAGATTCTATCATCTTCAAGCTATAATCTTGACCATTTTTGGTAGGTACTACTACAAAATCATCTCGAGTAGTTTCTAATCGATCAACTTTGTGAGCCAAAGTAGGATTAATTTTATTTAATGCTGCTAAATTATTATTATAAATCTGGTTCATACCAATCTCCTTTCTTAATCTTCTGATACATTAATTAGATTCTTCATAAGTCATCTAAGTCCTAGTATAAAATTTAGTCATATTTTTCATTTTTATCCTAATCCCAAAGTTGAAATTTGAGAACTCAACCATGAACTTTGGCTATTAAAATTAGAAACTGTAGTCTCCATTCGAGTAAACTGTTCTTTCATTCGCTGCATTTCCATATCTACTTGTCTCTGATAGTCATCAATAGTATCATTCATTCGGTCAACTTGATCACCTAATCTATCTGTTCGATTAGGAATAATCCCATCACGTTCTACCAGAGAATTTGTATAATCTTTCAGTTTAGTTGCCAAACCATCATGGTTATAATTAGCATCTTCACTAGCATCTGGGGCAAAAAATTCATGAACCTGACCTGGGGTATCTTGAATAGACTTTTTTAGTTTCTCTTCATCGAGAGTTAATTTATTATAATCTCCATTATCAAACTCTAATCCCACTTCTGACATATGATCAATCTCATTACCAGTAGATATACTATTCAATAGAGTTGATTTCAAATTACTAGCAATTCTGTTAGCAGTACCATCTCCCTGCAATACATTTCCTTCGATATTTTCTCCTGTTCCACTAACACTCGTTTTCCCTTCAATAAAGTCTACCACACTATTATACTGATCAACCACTTCTTTAATTGCATTTTTAGCCTTTTTTGTATCTGCACTAACATCCACAGTAGTAGAGTCACCAGAACTAGCAGAACTCTCAATATTAAATGTTACTCCTTTAACTGCATCTTCGAAAGTATTATCGGAACTAGTGATTCCACTTATGCCATTAACAGTTATTTCAGCATCTTGAGCATCTTGATACCCACCATTTCCTTGATATACATTACCAGTATTATTAGAATCATAAACTCCTAAGTCAGTTAATAGATTACCCCCATTTTCATTCAAGGTCATTGAATTGTCTGCTCCAGTTTTACTACTCTCTAATACAACTCGATTATCAACTATAGAAGCAGTAACTCCAGCACTACTATCATTAATTTTAGTTACAAAATCAGATAAAGTATCACTAGCAGTCATATCAATTGTAGTACCGTTCATTGTAGGATCACTGCCTACAGTATCATATAAACTATTCTGGGTTAACGTGTTTTGTTGATCTCCATCTGTACCATGCATCTTTAAGGTAGTACCCATACTGACTTGATAACCAAAATCATAATTTCCTCCAGTATCATTATCAAGATTTAAACTTCCTAAATTCCCCTCAGCAGTAGCAGATTTTAAAGAAGTATAATTTTCACCATTTTCACTAATAGCAACAACATCTCCATTACTATCAGTTAAACCATATTTGTAAGTAGTTCCATCAATAGTAGTATCAGTTATATCTGTAGTATCATAAGTTTTTCCGTCTTCCATAGCAATATCACTAGCATCACCATCAGAAGTAGTAGCATCTTGACTTTCACTAGAAACAGCTTCTGCCACTTTAGTTCCGCCTACTACTCTTTGGACTTGGGCTTTTTGATTTACAGTAATATCATAGCTTCCCTTACTTGCTTCAGGATCAGCACTAGCAGTCACTACATCCTTATCATTAGAAGAAGTAGTCATACTATTATAAGTCTCTTGTTTCTTTAGATCTTTAAGTAAATTATCTAATTTTGACATCCGAGAATTAATATCCCGCCAAGCATCCTTCTCTCTTTTGACTTGTGAAATATCATTTTCTATATTTCGGATAGGTTGTTCTTCAATATATCTCATCTGTTGCATAATCTGTTGAGTATTTATTCCTGTAGCACTCATTCCTAATTGACTCAAACCCATATTAACCATTTTATCCCACCTCCAATTTAAATTTTAATCACCACTATTCTAAATAAAAAAGCCAGCCGGAAAAACCGGCCGGCTTCTTGGTAACTTAACATTCAATTTTAGTACAATACTAAATACTATTATCCAAGTAAAGAAAGTACTCCTTGTGATTTCTGATTAGCTTGAGCTAACATAGAAGTACCTGCCTGCTTTAAGACTCTAGACTTACTCATGCTCATCATTTCTTTAGCCATATCCACATCTTTAATTCTTGACTTTGATGCAGTTAAATTCTCTTCAGAAGCACTTAAGTTATTAATTGTATGATCCAATCGATTCTGCTTAGCACCTAACTTAGAACGTTCACTAGATACTTTTCCAATTGCTTGGTCAAGTACACCAATTGCTTTTTCTGCTCCATCTTGAGTTGATACATCAATACCAGCTGATGTCAATAAATCCTTTGCTTTCATAGACTTAATATTTAGATCAGTATCCTGACCACCATTGGCTCCAATTTGGAATGTCAAAGAATTATTTGAACCAATATTACCTGAAGCTTGACCAGCTCCAATATCTATTCCACTAACTGCTCCAGAACCAGTATCAAATGTAACATTATCAAATTTAACTGATGTGCCTCCTGTATTACTTGCTACAACCTCACCATTTTCATTTTTAACTTGAATAGTAGATGTGTTTCCATCAATATGCTCAATATCATAAGTAGCATCAAATTCTACTTCACCATTCATGCCTGTAACTCCAGTTGCTCCACTACCAGATCTTATCTCAGTTCTATCTTCCACATTTCCATCTAATAAACTTTTCGTGTTGAATTCAGTTGTCTCAGCAATTCTATCTAATTCATCAGTCAACTGACTAACCTCTTCTTGAATCTCTGCTCTATCTGAATCAGTATTACTATCATTAGCTGACTGAACAGATAACTCTCTCATCCGTTGTAAAATAGAATGACTTTCTTTCAAAGCACCTTCTGCTGTCTGGATCATTGAAATACCATCTTGTGCATTTCTCTGAGCCTGACCTAAACCATTAATCTGACTTTCCATCTTCTCACTAATTGCTAATCCAGCTGCATCATCAGCCGCCTTATTAATCCGCTTACCGGATGATAACCTCTCCAGTGAAGAATCCATACTTTGATTAGTCTGTTTTAGTTGATTATAAGAGTTTAAAGCTGCAACATTCGTATTAATTCTCATTTTTTATTCCTCCTTGAGTATTTTGATTTCTCCAGCCTCCATGCTAGAGAAACTATTTAATAATTAATAGCATATAATTGATAATTAAAACTATACACTTAATTAAAACTATACACTATAATAGGCTCTAACTCATTAATTGACTTTATTTACAACTAATATAAGTTAGTAACCATTACTACTCTGAATTATTTCAGAGTACCAATCATTACTAAATTTATAAATACAATTTTTTTACCTTTCTTTCATTATTCTTATCGAATAAAAAACTATTCTTTTAATTCTATAATAAGACCATATATCCTTATTTAAGCTCATTTTAAAAAAATAGGTTCTTTTTTCGAGCTTATTTACCCTGATTTCAAATTATTAATTCATTAACTTTTACTCACCAACTTCCTTTATTAATTTTTCTAATGTATCTAACTTGGCCACTGCAGCTGCTTGTTTATTTTCTCTTTCTATCTGCTCATATATTTCTTTACGATGAATTTCTATATCTTCAGGAGCGTCAATTCCTATTCTAACTCGATTTCCTGCTACATTAACTACTGTAATCTCTATATCATCACCAACCATAATACTTTCTTCTTCTCTCCTAGTTAAAACTAACATTAACCTGCCTCCCTTAATTATGCCGAAATATTTTCTTGTCCTTCAATTAATGGATATTTAACTGGATAATCCTTATCTTCTAAAATAAACTGTTTAGCAATTTGATTTTTCTTATTAACTATAATTGGAGCCTTTAAATTCATTGTTATATCTTGAAGATTTTCCGGAACTGTTACAATATTAATTACTAATACATCTTCTTTATCCTCTAATTCTAACATCCCTTCCAGCTCTCTACCTATTTCAAACTCATAATCTGGATAAAAGCTCCATGGTTCAGTAACTACAAAGGCTAGATCTGGATTAGTTATTGATTGTAACCAGAAGAAAGCATCTTCTCCATTATCTATTAAAGTAAACTGTTTCTCATCTTCAAAACCATAAGGGCCAACTACAAATTCAATTACCTCTTCTTCTTTAAACTCAATTTCACCAAAGCGAGTAGTTTCAAATTTCATATATAAGCTCCTTTCAATCATTTCTATAATTTCCTATCAATTACTTGAGTATCCAACTTTGCTTTCTGTTTCAAATAAGTCTCAACCTTACCCCACTTCAAATCAGTTTCTGGCCAACTAGATTCTACATCTAATTTGATTCCATCAAGATCAGGTGATTCATACTTGATTTTCTGTTTACCAGGTTTAACCTTAATTTCAGCACCTCGTTTCCATTTTAATCCTATTTCTTTCTTCTTATCTTTAAGACTTTTTTTGGCCTGAGCAATCAACGGCTTATTATTCTTTTCAATAGCAGCCAACTGATCTCCTTCTTGAGATCTTCTCTTGATTCCTTTAAGGGCTGTCTGTCTAGCTTCTTGTACTATCTTTTTACCATATAACTTATGATTTCTATAGTTTAAATCTGCTCGAGCTTTATTCATATCAATCTTTACCTGAGCAGGTTTAGAATTTATCTTTAATTGGCCAGGAACCTGTTGTAATTCAAACTGATCAGGTTTCTGATCTATCTTCATCTGAGGAGATTTGATTTGTAAGCCAGTTTTAGCAAATTGTTGATGGATTTCTAACCTCAAAAGTATCAGCTCCCATGTTAGCTACCAGTAATCAGTTTTCGAGAATCAGTATATAGTTAGCTCTCAGTTCTCTGAAATTATCATCTAATATTTAGTTGATAATTAGTTTTCAGTAGTAACCAGTTACCTAAAATTAATTATCTGTATGTATTTCCTAATCCATTTGCTATCTAATATCATACTGATTACTTGTTTTTGACTCCTGTCTACTACTATACAATGACATTAATATATTCACACTAACTCCTCACACTCACACTATCTAAGAAACTTAACTAAGCTTGGTTGAATTATCCTTGATCCCGAAGATAAAGCAGCCTTGTAAACATTCTCACTAGTCTTTAGATTCATAATTGTTTTAGCAATATCAACATCTTCATTCTTAGATAATAACTTCTTAAATTTGATTTCATCACTCTCTAAACGACTTTTAGTCGTCTCTAATCTTTTCTGTTTAGCTCCATTTTCTGATCTCTTACGTAATAACTTATCTATATTCTGGTCTAATTCATTAATTCTTTGCTGAGAAATAGCTTTTCCATTATCATTAGATAAGTCATTTGCTAATTTATCTAATGTAGCTAAAGGATCTTCAAAATAACTCCCTGATTGATTAATCTGCATTTCTACTCCAGGAGAAATTTCCCGCTTTATTTTACTACCATCTCCTTCATAAGTATACTTTTTATTCTTAATACCTAATTTTTGTACAACATTATCTCCACTATTATCTTCAACAGAGATTTTCTTCCCATTGTCTGCAGTAACCTCTAAAGTATTATCACTACCTACACTAGCTGAAACCCCTGTAAGTCCATTTATATTAGTTGCTATATCATTAAGGCTATCACTATTATTTACTGAAACTGAAGGCCCAGGATTATTTATCAATGTACCATCTACTTTTATGTTAATATCCCCATTATAATTTAAAGAGGCATTTGGATCATTAACAGGATCAGAAACAGAAATACTAGAAGGAGAATCATTATAAGGCTCAACTTTAGTTTTATTCCCTCCAAAAATATACCGATCATTATAAGTAGTGTTAGCAACACCAACTAAACTTTTTCTTAGCTCACTTATTTCATCAGCTACTGCTTGTCTATCTTGCTTACTCAATGAACCATTAGCACCACGAGCTGCTAGTTCTCTAGCTCTCTGTAATACATTACCAGCTTGCTTATAAGCAGAGTCTGTTGCTTCAGTCCAGGCTATCGCTTCATCTACATTTTTAGTATATTGTTCGTTCTTTTCTATTGTATTATTTAAATCCATACTCCGAGCTACACCAATTGGATCCTGTGACGGACGACTAAATTTCTTTCCTGTTGACAACTGCCGATTAAATTTATCTAGCCGTTCTCGGTTATTATTTAAATTTTCCATTAACTTACTAGTCATCATACTATTAGTTACGCGCATTCTTTACCACCTCTCTTCTTATCTCTTTAATCCATTAACTAATGTCTGTAACATTTGATCCATAGTCGAAACTACTTTTGAAGCAGCTGTATAAGAATGTTGATACTTGATCATCTTACCCATCTCTTCATCCAAAGAGACTCCTGCTACTGCTTGTTGCTGCTGGTCTAATTGATTAAGTAGTGTATCTTGATTACTTACCATTCGATTAGCACGTTGACTATCAACACCTAATTGCGAAATATTAGAAGTATAATACTCATCTAAAGTAGCAGTACTTGAATTCATTACTTCTTTGTTTCCTAACTCATTTAATTCTAAAGCATTATTCCCATCACCAGCATAATCGTTGACTCCATCTCCATTACTATCTGCTGCTTGAGTAGCTGCAGCTATATTATTTAATCCAGTATCTCCTTTAATATCACTAGCTATATCTATATCTTGAGCTCCAGTCCCCTGAAAAAAGTTATTTCCTGCACCAGTTCCTTGAATTCCTAACTCCTTCTTTATATTTACTTCTCCAGTGCTGGTATCACTAGTATTAACTATATCAAGTTTAGTTCCTGCATCTTGTACCTCAATCTTTAGTCTTTTATTGCCATCTCCATCAGAATCTATAACACTAGCAGTCACATCTTTAGTACCATTAGAATTTGTATCTACAGCATTATTATTTATACTGGTAACAATATCACTAAGACTATCTCCACTATTTACTGATACAGAAAAAGAACTACCATTTACTTTTACTCTAAAACTACCAGTCTTTCCTCTTAAAGGATTCGAGGAATTTGCTTGCTCTTTAGATACCATAGTATCCATCTTTGTATCACTTAAACCATATCCTTTTTTATGTTGCTTATTGAATTCAGTAATTAATTTATTAGCTAAATTATCTAATTGTTCTTTCTGTTTAGTAATATCTTCATCCCTAGACTCTAATAGACCTTTAATCTCTCCATCTTTAAACTGAACTTGATTACCAGTCTCCCATTGTACTTTATATAAATCATTATTAGTTGCATCTTTTTCAGCTTTTAATTTAGTCACTTTAGTATTAGAAACTAGCTTAGTCCCTCCAATACCAACTCTTAGCGCTCCATTACTAGCTTCTTTAACCTGTATATCAGTTATTTTAGATAAATCACTAACTAACTTATTTCGTTTATCTCGTAAGTCATTAGCATCTTGCTCTGTACTTTCTGCCTTCACAATCTGTCCATTCAGATCAGCAATTCGATCAGCATAAGAGTTGATTTCTTCTACTTTAGTCTTAACCCGCTCATTTAAAGATGATTGATAATCATCTAACTGAGTATTAAGATGATTAAAAGTATCAGTTACTGCTAAAGCTCGTTGTCTTACAGTAGCTCTCACTGCCTTACTTTCTGGATTATTATTTAAATCCTGCATTGAATTCCAGAATTCACTCATTGATTTTCGTAATCCTTTATCTGATGGTTCATTAAAGATTAACTCTATCTCCTTTAATGCTTCATTCTTCATCTCCCAACGACCTTGAGTACTAGACTCTTTTCTGATCTGACCGTCAATAAATTTATCTCTAGCTCGTTTAATCTGACTAACTTTTACTCCTGTTCCTATCTGTCCTGCTCTTACTCCAGCTGCATTTCGTGGCTGAGTAGCCGACTGTATAGCCTCTTGTCGACTATATCCTTCTGTATTAGCATTGGCTACATTGTGTCCTGTAACCTCTAACGCCTTCTTTTGAGCCTGCAAAGCTCGTTTTCCAATCTCTATCCCACCAAAAGTTGACCCCATATTCTCACCCCAAACTTTTATAATTTACAGTTTACAATTTACAGTGTATAGTTAAAATCAAATATAAAGCATAATTTATCAGCTTAAGCTTGAGTTTAAGTAAACCATAAAACTAATTTTTCAAAGGATTGACTTAACCTTAAGCTCAAACTCAATAATTATTCTTTATTATCTATTATTTGCTACTATGCTTTCTGATTCAACATTGAACTACCATTCTGACCTTGACTTACACTACCTTGTTTACTATAAGTACTATTCTGCTGGTTGGCTCCTAATATACTAAGATTAATATTATTTAACTGTAAAGCATCAGTTATTAACTTGCTATTCAACTGATTTAAATCCTGCAACTTAGTCGTAATCTCTAATAAATTTTCTTGTAATTGACTTAACCTGCTACTAATCGGTTCTTTAGACTCCGTTATCAGTTGAGAAATATTTTCACTTCCTACTAATTGCTCTCGATTATTCTCCAACTTTTGAATCATCTCTAAGTATTCTGCCTCTTCTTTTACTATCTCTTCTAGTTGATCTATATCTTCATTAATTACTACTTCCTGTTTCTTTTCTGCCAGATCATATACTTTCTGATACAATTTATATTCCGCTTCTAGTACATCAGCTAATTTCTCTTCCATCTAATACCTCCTTTGCTACACCCGTTTATCTATAACCTGATCTAAAATATCTTTAGCTACTTCTTCTCCATCTACATCATAAGTTCCTTGTTTAATCTGTTTCTTTAGACTAGCAACTTTTTCTTGCCGAATCTGAGGTTTATAATCTACCTTTTCCTTTATATTCTGTAACTCTTGTGCTTGATTTGATAAAGATAATTCATCCTTCTTCTTATTCTTTTCAGCCTTTTGAGTCTCATTTTTATTCTGTTTGCCATAATTATTAATTATTTTAGACATTCTACTACCATCAATCTTCATTTTATCACCTACCTTCCTTTATAAGTTGTTGGAAAAATTTTAATTAGAAAAGTGTACATTAGTTGATATTATGTGTCGTTTCTAGTGACACAGCCGTGAGTCTTTAGTCTTGAGCTATGAGCTAATGCAAAACCATTTAAAACCCAAAGTCCATTTTTTATATTCTGTATTATAAAGACTTAACCCTTATATGTGGTTTTGAATTGGCTCATGACTCACAACTCATAACTCACGACTTATCTTATTCATCGTAGTTTTATCTAATAACTTAAATATAATCTAAAATAATAAAAAGGATTTAAAGCAGATTAGCTAGCTGAAAATAAACTATTCTGCCTCAAACCCTTAAATTAAAAATAACTTTTAGTCTCTACTAAACATTCGATGGTTTGATTTATTTTTTTTCTTCTCTTTTTGTTTATTTTTATTACTTTTAAGTCCTTGTTGCAGTTCACCACTACACTCTTCACAGTATTTACCACTATCAATTTCAGTACCACATCGTTGACACTCAACTTTTAGATTAACACCATCCAAAGAAAGGAGACGCCCTTCTCTGATAAACTTCCTAATTATTTCTCTATCTACACCTGTATCTTCAGTGATTTGTTCAAGATTTGCATCAGGATAATCCCATAAGTATTCCTTTACATCTTCAAAATCTTCTTCCTCTTTCTGTTTACATCTAGGACAGATTTTAGCTCCACCTACTGGAGAAAAAACTTTTTTACACCTTTTACACTTCTTAATATCCATCTTTTTCCTCCTAACTGACTTCGTTTTATAATTAATTCTACAAACATATTAATATTCCTTTTTAACTACCAATATCCTTTCCTGTAGCAACAGTAATTACTTTTACTTTTTGAGCCTCGTAATTTAATAAAATTCTACTAGCTGCATTGACTGTAGCCCCAGTAGTAAAGATATCATCTACTATTAATATATTCTTATTCCTGACTAAATCTGACTGTTCTATAGTAAACTTATTCTTTATATTATCTAACCGTTCCTTTCTAGATAACTTACTCTGTTTTATTGTATTCTTTTGTCTAACTAGTAATGATTGTAGAGACAAATTAATCCTACTTCCTAATTCCCGGGCCAACAAATAAGCCTGGTTAAAACCACGCTCCTCCATTCTTTCCTGATGAACTGGAATATAAGTAATTAGATCAAACTGTTTCAAGTCATAGAATCGCCTAGCATATATAGCCAATAATTGACCTAATGGCTGGGCTAAACTACGGTATTTACTATACTTTAACTTCTGAATAGAATCTTTTAACTGCTTGCTATAAACACCTACAGCTCTAGCCTGATCAAAGAATCTCCGTAGTTCTTTACAATCCTGACATAATCTCTGACTACTAGCCACTAACTTACCACACTTCTGACAGTAATTCTCTTTAATAAACTCTATTTCAGAAATACATTCTGGACATAAAGTAACCTCTTGTGGTTCAAATTCACTTCCACAACTAGGACACTGAGGGAAACTAGGATAGACTAACTCTAGTAGACCTGTTGCTAATTTGGATAAAATAGTTTTCCACCTCTTGATTTTAACTTCAATATTCAGTTTAAGTTTGAGATTAAGTCAACCATTTATAAATGAATTTATTTAAGCTCAGACTCAAACTAAAACTTATACTCAACTTACTATTAACTGATTTTAATTGTCAATTCTCAATTTTCAATTGTAAATTTTTTTAAGGTGTCCCTTCTCCGCTGCTTCTCGATTCAAATCTCGAATCATATCTCTTGCCAATTCCATTTCTTCTGTTATCTTATCTCCTACAAAACAGACTCTTCCTTCTGGATACTTAAATGATCGGCCAGAACGACCTGCCATCTGAATTAGTGACTGTTCATCAAAGACGCAATCCCAATGGGCAAATAAAACTAACACATTGGCTTTATCAACTGTTATGCCTCGCTCCATTATTGTTGTGGATACTAAGATAGGATACTCACCAGCAAGAAAGGCCTCTCGTTTTTCATCACGTAACTTATCTTGTGAGTGGCTTCCTTGTACCCAACTTTGACCATTGGCTGTCGGGAAATTATCCTGCAAAGTTTCTACTACTAGCTGAACCAAACTCCGACTAGGTACAAAAACAAAAGCTTGGGCCAACTCCCCTTCAACCCACTGCTCTAGTTTTTCAACTACTATCTCTGACAACTCTACCTGCTCTGTTTCTTTATCATAAATCAAATCTGTTTCTACCAACTCTGGTTCAGGTAGCGGATATCCATGATAACGTGCCGATAACTTAATTAACTTATTATCATCATCCTGTTTCATCTTTTGTAACTGACCCTGACTAGGAGTAGCAGTCATATAGACTAATTTACCTGATAGTTTGCGAGCTTGTCTAACAGCTCGTTGTAACATCTCACTTCCTTGATAAGGAAAAGCATCCATCTCATCTAAGATTACGAGATCAAAAGCCCTATAATATCTCAGCAGTTGATGAGTAGTAGCAATTACTAAATCTGCCTGCTTATACTTATCACTACTACCTCCATACAACGCCTTAACTTCTACCATAGGAAAAGCCTCTTCTAATCTTTCTGCTAGTTCTATTACTACATCCTTACGAGGAATAGCAAATAAGACCTCCCCTCCCTGGCTCAATACTTCAGCAATTACAGAAAATGTTACTTCAGTCTTTCCAGCTCCACAGACAGCCCAGACAAAAGCTTGGCTATAGTCTTGATACCAGAAATCCAACAGAGAATTTGATACTTCAGCCTGTAAATCAGTCAACTCAAACTCAAGATATGGTTGGATATAATCTAGCTTTGCATCTTTTAATAAAGCAGAAATTAAATACAAAGGCCGACATAACCTAGCCTCCCCCATTAATAAGCAGTCTTCACAGTAATAGTCCTGGTTATAGCAATAATTACAGTCTGTTGCTACTACCTCTTGACTACCACACCGTTGACAGATAAGTTCTCTCTCTTGATATCTGATACTAGGCACAACTTCTAATTTATGTAGTAACTTTAGATAGACTAATAATTTGTCTACAGACTCAACTACTACCTTGTTCTGTCGTAACAGCTTCTTTATTTCACTCTGATATAACCTACGCCCTTGAATCAATTGGTAAACTTCTTCAGAGTTTTGTTTAGATGGTAGCCTTACTCTATCTATCTCCTCCTTACCAATCTTTTTACTCATTACTTCCACATCTGGCTCTAAATCAGCTACTAGGTCTCTAATCAGTTCTAACTTCTCCTCTAGTATCTGTTCGAAGGAATCAACTTCCCAGAAGAAACTAAGCAAGCCTCCTAAATCTTGATTATACTCTTTCCCACTTCTCTCTTCTGCAGTAGTAATCTCTTGATAGATATAATCAGCTACTCCCCAACTTAATCTATCTGTTAATAGGTATAATTCTCCTTCTTGTTGATTTATATCTCCTTCAGCAAAGTGAAATTTAGCTTCTAAAGTAGGTCTAGTAGAAAGCCCTACTAAAAATTTATTCGTATCAGCTAAAAAATAAAGCACAGGCTGTTGCACTTTCTTCCTCACCTCATCACTATTATTATACCTTTGATTATAACATTTATTTTATTATTTTACAAAAAAAGGATATAAAGATACTAAAAAACAGTTGAATGATCTGTTAGAGATTCACTTTATTGAGTTAGAAAAGTATAATAACAAAAAAAGCCGCCCTCTCGGACGGCTAATATCTTATGTAAGCTATGTAATTGACAACTCTCCTACTTCAGACTTTAACCTCTGTTTTAGTTCATCTATCTTACGTCTAGCTCGTTGCAAGGCATTATCTACAGTCTTAACACTACCTTCTATCTCAGAGGCAATCTCCTTGTAAGACTTACCTTGGATATAGCGATCAAAAACTTGCCATTCTAACTTAGTTAACTGATCTTTTAACTGTTCAGTTACCTCACCAACTAACTCTCGATTTACATAATCTCTTTCAGGATCATTCTGTTGGTCAGGCAGAATATCCAATAAAGTTCTACCTCTGCCTCCATCATCCTTAGAGTAATTTAATTTCTTATTAATAGAGGTAGAATTATTTAGTGGCATATGTTTTTGGCGATTAGCTGTTTTTATAGCTGATATAAGTTGTCTACTAACACAAAGATGAGCAAAACCTCTAAATGATGCCTCGCGCTTAATTTTATAGTCACGAATTGCTTTATACAACCCTACTAATCCTTCTTGAATTACATCATCATTGTCTAACCCTTTAATGTAGAATAGCTTAGACTTGGAATAAACAATATCAATATTATTATCAATCAAATACTCCTCAGCCTGCTTGTCCCCATTTTGAGCCAACCATACTATATCATTTTCCGACATTTCTTCATACTTGGTAGTATCTTGTTTAGGGGTCTGATTATAGTTGCCAGTCATTACGATATCCGCTGGTTTATGTTTAATCAAAGTTACTAAAACTTGTTCAAATGAGTAACTTTAATTAAACTACAGCGTTGACACCTCCTTTATCAAAATTAGGTATCTTTATCCACTACCTCTATCTACCAACAGATTCGAGAGTGCTTTTAAGATACTTTTTTCTTAATTTCATAATTCCACCTATCTTTAAGTAATTTACTAAACTGATAATCATTTTCTACTTTAATAGGATTACACAACTTTTTCAAATCATTGCAATTCTTTTTTTGATAATTAGGACTTAGCTTAATAATATTTCTAGCTCCATTCAAATCACTATTATAAACTAAGTTGTTTATATCATCAATATATAAACCGCGCTTAATTCGCCTTCCTTGAAAGAAATAATATTTCAAGATTTCCTGGTAGGCATTAATTAAGCTTTTAATCCTATAATATTGATGCCCTTTAGTTTCTTTAAGTTTTTCTTTTAATTTTTTAATCTTATCAAGCAAATTATGAACTTTGTGTATATCATCAGTTTGACAATTACTTTTAGAAGTATATGACTCATCTACAATAGTTACTTTTATTCCAAAATCTTTGGCTTTATATTCAAGATATTCTAGTAATTTAATAAAAGGTATTTGAATAAAATTTTGTTTAGTTTTCTTTAATAATTTGCATTCTCCATTATTTTTTAACTTACTAAGATTTTTAGAGATTACTAATTCAGTTACATTGTGTTTATCTAAATACTCTAATATTCTTTTACTTATTTTATGAAATTGATCATAAAAGAAGTTATTTCTTTTCTCAAACAAATAACTTCTATATTGTTTAAGATAATCGATTTTATCTTTATTAACATTATTCTTATTTTTTAAAGTATCTATAGTATTATTTAATTTAGCTGTAAACCGATTAAAGTTAGCATTATAGGTTTTATACTTTTTACCATCTACAATTAAACTAGGGCTATCTTTATCCTTTATGTAGATACTAGCTAGATTATTAACTCCAACATCAAGTCCAGCTATTTTATGTGGCTTATCTTTATTACAACATTTATTTACTTGATGATGATAAGTAATAAGCAAATAGAGCTCTCCATTAGAATAATGTAAACTTATATTTTGAATATTATCTATATCTCCATCAACTAATTGTTTTACTTTATTACTATTAATTTTAATATACTGTCTACCTCTATCATGGTCTAAAGTAATACCTAATCTATCTTGACCTTTTTTCAAATAAGATAATCCTAGTCCTTTATTATTATCTATTAAAAGAGTATAATGACTCATTTTAGATAACTTTTTAGGTTTAGGTGGGTTTGCCTGACTATCTCCATTTTTTCGTTTACTATAAAAGGAATTAAAATCCTTTTTTACTTTCTTTATAGTCATGACTAAATTATCTTTTTTTAACTTTGTACCTGTATTAATTAAATCCTGCATTAATTGATGATTTTTATATTTATCTTTAATATAAGATACTTTATCAGCATAAGAGCCACCTTTAGTATCACAAATTACAGCTCTCATTACATAAGGATTAGCAATTAATTTCCTATCACCAATACCTTGCTTATAATCCTGCTCTAAAAGTATAAGCAAAATATTTTCAAAATGTCTAGTTAAATATGCCTTTTCAATTGCAAAATTTTTAAATTTTTTATCCTTAATTAGTATCTTACTTGTTCTAAGCAACTTAGTTTCACGTCCTTATTTTAATTTGCATATTTATTCGAGCATTTCATATCCAAAACGAATGAGCTTATCTGCATAATTTAAAGCTGAATCCCATTCTCTTAATGCAAAAATAACTAACTATTATTTAACTCTTATATTCTAGTAGTTGTCAAATTTTATATACATAAATTAATTTAATTAACCATATAAAAACTATTACAACTTTATATCACAATAATCGACTTAATTATACCATACTTCCCTACAACATTCAAAATCAACCCCAAAATTTTTTGGCCCATTTTGCTACCTTAACTACAGCATGTTCATTAACTTCAATAGCCTCTTTAGGACATAATTCTTGACAGCATAAACACTTAATACAGTCTTCTGGCTTAATCTCTATTCTATCTCCTTCTTCTACAATTACTTTTTGGGGACAACTCTGCAGACATCTCTTACACTGAACACAATCATTCTGTATAATTTCTGGACTAGATAATAATGATTCAAACATTGAACTTAATAACCAACTAGGTAGCCAATTTAAAGCGGCATTAGAAGGTAATTTATAATCTTTATCAGTCGACTCAAAATCACCTACTACTTTAATCTGATCTAAATCATTACTTCCTAAGTCTCGACTACTAGCAATCTCAGCAATAGGTACCTGATCTGCCTTATAGCCTAAATAAGAAGCAGCTACTGTATCTAAGGCTACTAGATCAGAACTAGCTAAAATAGTTCCAATCTGACAGGTATCTCCTGTCGTTCCTGGCCCATTTCCTTCTAGACCAATAATACCATCCATAATTGCTAAATCTGGACTAACTAAACTGAATAGATCAACTACTAAACCAGCAAATTCACGAGGGTGAGGATATAGTTTATGATATTCTGCCTTCTTCATACCTGGAATACAGCCATACAAATTCTTAACTGCCCCTGTAAATAGAGTTAAGCTATGAGTCTTTAACTTAGGTAAAGAAATAATAACATCTGAGGATAATAAAACTTTAGGTAATGGAATCTCTTCTCCTTGAGGAGAAATTAATATCTCTGTAGCTACTCGATCAAAGTTAATAAATTCAACTCCTGCTTCTTGACAGATTTCTTCCATACCAGTCTCCTTAAAGGCTTGCTGAGTAAGAGATTGATTAACCATCATCCCTCCTGAACTCTCACCTACTATTACTTCTCCTCCTACCTCTGTAACTAACTTAATTACTGCCTTAACTATAGTAGGGTGAGTTGTAATTCCTTGCTCAGGGCTATGAGGACTTAATAAATTAGGTTTCAATAGAACAGTATCTCCAGGAGTAAAAAATTCCTCTATTCCTCCTAATAATTCTATACTCCTACGCACCTTATCTATTATTAATTGTTGGTCATAATCATTACATTCTATAGATGATACCTTCACTTCACTCCCCCTTTTTTCTAAACTAACTTAGATAATAAACTTTCTAAATCGCCACCTAATACAGTATAAATAATAGTCACCAAAATTATTACTATAGCAACTAATATAGTATCTTCAAATGGGTTTAAATCATTTCCTTCCATATAATTGCTCCTCCAGTTTATTAGTATTATACCATAAATCAGAGTAGGATTTAAAATACTATAAACAAATAAAAAAAGACAGACGAAAAAATTTCGCCTGCCTTACTAAAAAATTAATTTCTATTCCGTTTCTGATAATTAGTGTGTAATAGATGATGTGCTTTTTCACTTAATGGATTTTCTAAAAAGTCATTGTATACTCTCTTAATCTCTGGATTTTCATGTGATTTACGAATTTTATCAGATTGATCAATATTATATAGTCCCTGACCACGCTTAGCTTTAATCTCTTCAGAGACAGGATATGGCTGACCTCCACCACCAACACAACCGGCTGGACAAGCCATAATCTCAATAAAGTCATAATCAGCATCACCAGTTTCAACCTGGTCTAGTAAGTTAGCTGCATTACCTAATCCATGAGCCACTGCTACCCTAACAGTCTGGTCATTAATATCTACTGCTGTTTCTTTAACACCTTCTAAACCACGCACCTCTTCTAAATCAAGATGTGGTAGTTCTTCGTTAGTCAACTTCTCATAAACAGTTCTTAAAGCAGCTTCCATTACACCACCAGTTGTACCAAAGATAGTACCTGCTCCTGTAGCTTCACCCATCATTCTATCATATTCTTCATCTTCAAGACCTACAAAATTAACTCCAGCCTCTTTGACCATTCGAGCTAGAGTCCGAGTCGTCAAGATTGCATCAGTATCTTGGAAACCACTATCTTGTAGCTCTTCTCTTTCTTTCTCAAACTTTTTAGCTGTACAAGGCATTACTGCTACTGTATAGATACTCTCAGGATCAACATCCATCTGCTCAGCATAATAAGTCTTAGCTAAGGCAGAGAACATTGACATTGGAGACTTTGCAGTAGATAAATTATCTAATAATTGTGGGTAATTATGTTCACAGAACTTAACCCAACCTGGACAACAAGAAGTGATCTGTGGCACATCAGATTCTTCATCTTCTAGTCGTTCCAATAATTCATGACCTTCTTCCATAATAGTCAAGTCAGCTGCAAAATCTGTAGAGAATACTTTATCAAAGCCTAATCTCCTTAGAGAAGCCGCTAATTTACCAGTAACTACTGTACCAGGTTCCATACCAAATTCTTCTCCTAAAGTAGCTTGAATAGTAGGTGCAGTCTGAACTACAACATGTTTCTCTTCATCTTCTAAAGCAGACCATACTTTATCAGCTTCACTAATTTCAGTCAAAGCTCCTACAGGACAGACTGTTACACATTGACCACAATTAGCACAATTGATTTCAGCCTGTGGAATATCATAAGCAGTCGTTACTACAGAATCAAAACCACGTTCTGTAAAGTCTAAAGCAGAAACTCCTTGAATCTCTTCACAAGTTCTTACACAACGACCACATAAAATACATTTATTTGGATCTCGCTTAATAGACGGGCCAACTTCATCAATTGGATGTTCATTCTGTTCTCCATCAAATCTAACATCAGTAATGCCAAACTTTTCAGTAAGATCTTGTAATTCACAAGTCCCACTTCGTTCACAAGTTAAACATTCATTAGGATGATTAGCCAATAATAACTCTAAGTTCATCTTACGGGATCTTCTTACCTTACCACTGTTAGTGTTAATCTCCATTCCATCTTGAGCTGGAGCTACACAAGAAGCTACTAAATCTCCACTCTCCTCATTTTCTACTACACAAACTCGACAAGAACCATATAAACTTAAGTCCTCATGGTAACATAAAGTAGGAATCTCAATTCCTAATTTCTCAGCCGCATCTAAAACTGTAGCATCTTCTTCTACTTCAACCTGCTGACCATTTATTGTCAAAGTAATGGTAGCCATTTCTTTACCACTCCTTCTAATTGCTAATAAACTATCTAAGTATTTATATTTTATATCTAGTTTCGAATTAAAAGACTAATTTTGTCAACTAGCACTTGTATTCACATTCACTAACATTGAGCAATAGCATCAACTGGACATTTTTCTTCACAAGCTCCACAAGCAATACATTCATCCTGATCGATTGTATGAACTTCTTTTGGTTCTCCTGCAATGGCACTTACTGGACAGATCTTGGAACAAGCAGTACAACCAATACAATCATCTTCATCTATCTTATAACCGGATAATAATTCATCACAAGCACCTGCTGGACAACTTTCATCATAAATATGAGCTTCATACTCATCTCTAAAGTACTCTAAAGTACTTATCACTGGATTAGGTGCTGTCTGACCTAAACCACATAGAGAAGTATCCTTAATAGTCTCACCTAACTCTTCTAACAACTCAATATCTCCTTCTTGACCTTCTCCATCTGTAATTCTTTCTAAGATTTCTAACATACGTTTTGTACCTTCTCGACAAGGTGTACACTTACCACAAGACTCACTCTGAGTAAAGTCTAAGAAAAATCTTGCTACATCTACCATACAAGTGTCTTCATCCATTACTACTAATCCACCAGAACCCATCATTGCTCCAGCATCAATTAAAGAATCATAATCAATTGGTAGGTCTAAATGTTCTTCTGTTAGACAACCTCCAGATGGTCCTCCAATCTGAACAGCTTTGAATTCCTTATCATCAGAAATTCCACCACCAATATCATAGATAATCTCTCGAACACTAATTCCCATTGGTACCTCAGCAAGACCTGTATTATTAATCTTACCTGTTAGAGCAAATACTTTGGTACCCTTACTTCCTTCAGTACCAACCTTACTATAATCATCAGCACCTTGCTTAATAATAACTGGTACATTAGCAAAAGTCTCTACATTATTGATATTAGATGGCTTACCCCATAAACCTTTCTGAGCTGGGAATGGTGGTCTTGGTCGTGGCATACCTCTTTTACCTTCAATGGAATTCATTAAGGCTGTCTCTTCACCACAAACAAAAGCTCCTGCTCCTTCTTTGATATGTAAATCAAAGCTGAAGTCGGTGCCAAATAAATTATCTCCTAATAAGCCATACTCTTCGGCTTCTTCGATAGCATTACGTAATCTATCAACTGCTAGTGGATACTCAGCTCGAACATAAACATATCCTTCATCAGCACCCATAGCATAACCACCAATAATCATACCTTCAATTAGGCGATGTGGATCTCCTTCTAATAAACTCCGATCCATAAATGCTCCTGGATCACCTTCGTCAGCATTACAGATAATATACTTCTTATCTCCATCAGCATCAGAAGCAAATTGCCACTTTAGACCAGTTGGGAATCCACCTCCACCACGGCCACGCAGACCTGCTTCTTTTATCTCATCAATTACTTCTTGAGATTCCATTTCTGTCAAAGCCTTACCTGCTGCTTCATAACCACCTTGAGCAACATACTCTTTAATATCTTCTGGATCAATCTTACCACAATTATCTAAAGCAATTCGCTGTTGTTTCTTATAAAAATCAATATCATGATAAGAAGGAATATTTTCCTCTGTAACTGGCTCTTGATATAATAATCGCTCTACTCTTCTACCTTTCAGTAAATGTTCTTCTACAATTTCTTCTGTATCTTCAGGCTGTACTTCACAGTAGAATACTCCTTCAGGATAGACAATCATAATTGGACCTTTTTCACAGAAACCATGACAACCTGTTTCTACTATCTTAATTTCAGTATCTAAATCCTTCTCTATTAACTCTTCCTTTAAAGCATCTTGTACATCTTTACAACCAGAAGAAACACAACCTGTTCCTCCACAAACTAGGATATGAGATCTATAAATAGAATCTGCCATTCTCGTTACCTCCTTATATCTCTTTAATTACTCATCTAATTTAGCTACTACTAGGTCCTTTACAACATTACCATTTACTACGTGATTAACAATAATCTTCTGTACATCGTCTACTTTTACTGGCCCATAAGTAATTCGATCCTGACCAGGTAACTTAACATCAACTAATGGCTCCTTTTCACACATACCAATACAACCAGTCTGTGTTACAGTTACATCTAACTCTCTCTTATTTATCTCATTTACAATAGCCTTCATTACTTTTCTAGCTCCTGCTGCAATACCACAAGTCCCCATACCTACAATTACCTTTGGCTTATTAGCTGTATCTCTTGCCTGTACGTCTTTTTGGGCTTGTTCTCTTAACTCTCTTAATTCATCTAAAGATTTCACAATAGTCACCCCCGCAATTGTTCTAAGTTATTGGTTAAGTATTTTTCTACCCACTGTAATACCTGAGGATTATTTATACTTAACTCCCCACCTAACTCAGCTTTGATCTCTCTTGTATCAAACTCAAAATTCTGACTATCAACTTGATGATAATATAAGAAATCAACCTTTGGACTCGAAGTTAAACAAGCTATAATAGTTCCTGCTAAATCACCTAATGGTGCTCTGTCTATATGACTTAGCTTAAAAGTAGCCTTTACTCTAGTCCCCTCTTCTGGTCTAGACTTTAATTCAAAATCTCCCTCACACCTTTCAGCTGCTGCTTTAAAAAGAGGAAGTCCTAAACCAACACTTCTTGTATTTCGTGAAGTCCAAAAGGGATCTAAAGCTGCTTTAGCTTCCTTCATTCCCTGACCATCATCAGTAATTTCAATAGTTAACTGATCCTCTTGACTATCTTCATTTATTACTAACTTAATTAAACTAGAATTAGCTGTAATTGAATTCTGAATAATGTCTAAAATATGAAGCGACAGTTCACGCATTATTTATACTGTTCTAAAACCTCTTCTACTTTATCAGCTGTCATTCGACCATGAGTATCATCATTAACCATAATTACTGGAGCTAATCCACAAGCACCAATACAAGCTACAGATTCAAGAGTAAACTGTAAGTCCTCAGTAGTACCACCATCATCTACTCCTAACTGATCCTTGATTTCTTCTAATACTTCTCCTCCTCCACGAACGTGACAAGCAGTTCCCATACAAACTCGAACAATATTCTCACCTCGTGGTTCTAAATGAAACTGCGAGTAAAAAGTAGCTACTCCATAAACTTGACTAAAAGATAAATCAAGCTTATTAGCAATCTCTCTTAATACTTCCTTAGGTAAGTAACCATACTCTTCTTGAGCATCCTGTAAAACTGGAATTAAATCTTTTTCTTTCTTTTCATAACCTTCTAACATTCTTCGTAATGGTTCTAAGTACTGTTCTTTGTTCTCCTCTTCATTTCCACATTGACAGGCCATTATACTAGTACCTCCTTTTTATTTTCAAAATGTGAATGCCTTCACTTGGATAACTAAAGGGTTAAATTTTATCTTCTATTTGATTATAAAATAAAGTATTATATTTTGTCAAAATTGATAATTAAATAACAATCTGTTGAAGATTATATAAATTAAAATAATATAAATATTAGGCAAGATTTCAAATACATTATTTTACTATAGTAGATAGTCTAACTATTAATAGTATACTTAATATAAACTCTTATGTAAATATTTACCTTATTAAATAAAAAAGGAGGCGCTAAAAGCGCCTCTAACAATGAAATATTCAGTTTTACGTATACCGCTCTAAAATTTTATTAATAATTTCTGTTGTAGAAGCTCCTTTAACTTCAGGAACCAATTCAATCTGGCCACCATAAGAACTAACTACTTCTGCTTCAGGTAATTCTTCTATCTGATAGTCTCCACCTTTAGCATAAATATCAGGCTTTAAAGTAGCAATTACATTATTTGCTGTCTGTTCAGGAAAAATTGTGATATAATCTACCATTTCTAAGTTAGCTAACATTTCAGCCCGTTCCTCATCTGGAATCAATGGTCTTTTTTGGCCTTTTAAAGCCTTAACAGAAGCATCACTATTCAATCCAACTATTAATAAGTCACCATAATTTCTTGCTTCCTTTAAATATCGAGTATGACCTACATGTAATAAATCAAAACAACCATTAGTAAAAACAATCTGATTTCCTTCTTCTTGTTTGCTTGCTACAATCTTCTGTAACTTAGCCAACGGATACACTTTATTCTCCATCTTTACCCGTCCCTTTAATTACTTCAGCCAACTCTTTTCTGCTAACAGTAGCTACACCTAATTTTCTAACTACAATTCCTGCTGCATAATTAGCCAACTTCATTGCTGTTTCTAAAGAAACTTTACTAGCTAAAGCAAGTACCAAAGTTCCAATTACTGTATCTCCAGCACCAGTAACATCAAAAACCTCAGCATAATTTGAAGCAGGAATATGAACTGTTTCTCCTTGAGCAAATAACTGCATTCCTTCTCCACCTAAAGTGATTAACATTGCTTCAGCATCTAACATTTCTTTAAGTTGCCAACCAGCCTTCTCTACCTTTTCTGGTGTATCAAGACTGAATCCTACTGCTTTTTCTGCTTCTTCTTGATTAGGAGTAGCAATTGTAATCCCTTTAAAACTAGGTAGTTCATATCGAGAATCAACAGCAATAATCTTATTATAATTATTAGCTAATTCTATTACTTTTTCTTTTAGAGTATCAGTAAAAACTCCATTGCCATAATCAGACAATAATATAGCATCAACTTGATCTATAACTTTTTTTATATAATCTAATAGCTTGTCCTCAATCTCTTTAGAGATAGCATGAGTCTCTAAGTTATCAACTCTAACTACTTGTTGTTTCACTGTATGTCCACCACCAGCTAAAATTCTAGTCTTAACTGAAGTAGGTCGAGATTCATCAACTATTAATCCCTCTGTCTCTAACCCTAACTCATCTAAAGTATTAGTTAATCTCTGGCCTACTAAATCATCACCAATAATTCCTGCTAAATAAACCTTCCCATCTAAAGAAGCTACATTATTAGCAGCATTACAACCTCCACCAGGTAAGACTTCATGATCATCTTGTTCTAGAATTAAAACTGGAGCTTCACGGGAAATACGTTCTGGTTGGCCAGTAACAAACTCATCAGCAATCATATCACCAACTACTAGAATATCTTGATTACTAAAATCAGATAAGCAATCTACTAGATCTGACATTATTGCCCCCTCTCTTCAAGGTCTAACAAGATCCACTCTACTGCATCATATAGATCTTCTGCTATATAATCTGGCTCTACTTCCCAGTCAGATTGATCGTTTTCATAATTCCCTCGCCCATAACCAGTTAAAACAAGAATACCTTTCGCATCTACCTTATGGGCCAACTCCACATCACTGATCTTATCTCCTATCATATACGACTTAGTTAAATCTAAATCAAAGTCCTCAGTACCTTGTAATAACATACCTGGTTCTGGTTTCCTACAATTACAATCTTTATTGAATTTACCTTCACCTACATCAGGATGATGATGGCAGTAATAAATTTCATCTAAATAAGCTCCTTCTTCTTCTAATAAATCCTCTAATCTATTATGCACTTTTCCAATCATCTCTTCTTCAAAATAACCTCGAGCTACACCAGCCTGATTAGTAGCTAAAAGTGCTTTAATTCCTGCTTGGTTTAACTTTTTAACTGCTAAACCAGTCCTTGGTAACAATTCATAACGCCAAGGATGGTTGACATAACCAATTTCTTTACTTACTGTTCCATCACGATCCATAAATACGCCTACTTGATCTAATTCCATAATCCACCTCTCCTTTAGAAATAATACCTCATTCCTACATTTAATCCTTCAGTCTTAGCTTGACCAGTAAATCTTCTGTGTTCTACTTCTAGATAAACTTTTTCAGTTAATTTATAATCAAAACCTAATGTATAGCCTATATAATTATCTTGAGCCCCTAATAGAAAATCCACACCAGCATTTAAGTCTAATTCACTTGTTTCTGCCTTAGAAACTAAAAATCCAACTCGAGGCGAATCATCATCTCCATCTAATTTAATATGATAGCCTACTATAGCTGATAGATCAAAGTCCTGTTTATCTACAACTCCAATCTTAGCATTTAAATCAAAAATATTCTTATTATCTCCACTATCTTTATAGTAAGTATACATTCCTTCAATCCCTATATTAGAAGATATCCCCATATCACCTTCTAGATTAAGAGAAATCAATTCACCATTCAAAGTCTGAGCCCCATAAGCAATTGAAGTATCATAAGGATTAACTTCAGCCTGCTGTAAGGCAGAAACAAAATTGGTATTGGCTATAATAAGTCCTAGTACTAAAACTAATACTGCAAATCTTTTCTTCATCCTAATCCTCCTTAATTATTTTATTATTGCAAGAGCATTATAGCATATTAATACCAATAAATCATTTCCAATTATTAATTATCTTCATTAAATTTCTGGTTAATTAACTCTATAATTTCTGCTACAGCCTCTTGCTCATCTGGCCCATCGCCTTGAATAATAACCTCTTCTCCACAACCAACAGCCAAAGACATCAAACTAACAATACTCTTTAAATTGGCTTCTTTATTACCATAAATCAACTTTAAACTAGAATCAAATCCATTAGCCATATCAACTAACAAAGCAGCTGGTCTAGCATGAAGGCCTGTCTGATTACTAATCTTTATTTCTTTTTCTAGCATTTTTATCACCTCATAATAAGTATTAACATAATTAATTAATTATATATATTTTCTAATAATTCCTGCTTCAATAGATAAAAAAGCTCCTTATATAAGGAGCTTTTCATATCTCTACCATTGGCAGTGAGCCACTATAATCTCAACAACTTTTTCTAGATATTTTTGATCAACCTCATTAAATCTTTCTTTAATAGGACTATCAATATCCAGTACTCCCTTTACTTCTTCTTCTACAATAATTGGCACTACAATCTCTGATTCAGAATCAGCATCACAAGCAATATGGCCTGGGAACTTATGTACATCAGGTACTACTAAAGTCTCTTCTTTCTCTACTGCTGTACCACAGACTCCACTTCCTTTATCAATTCTAATACAAGCTGACTTACCCTGAAATGGGCCAAGTACTAACTGTCCTTCTTGCCATAAATAAAATCCAGCCCAATTGACCTGCTCTAAATCATTATATAAGACAGCAGCAGTATTAGCCAAGTTAGCAATCACATTGCTTTCATCAGCTGTTAAACCTTGAACTTTTGTAACTATCTCATTATATTTTTCTTCCTTCTTCATCTATATCACTTCCTTTAATAATTTACAATTGACAGTTAAAATAATTCAAGCTATGTGTCTTGAGCTATCAGCTGTGAGCCAAACAAATCAGAAAAATATTTTACTCATGACTCATAGCTCACAGCTCATGATATTAAATTTCAATTGTCAATTCTTTTTAATGAGTGCTACATTCTCAATATGATAGGTTTGCGGGAACATATCAACTGGCTGAATCTCCTCTGTATGATAGCCTAATTCCTTTAACCTCTTTAAATCTCTAGCTAAACTAGTTGGTTTACAAGAAACATATACGATTCGCTTTGGGCCAATTTCAGCAAAAGTCTCTAATACTTCTTCATGACATCCTTTACGTGGTGGATCAACTACAATTACTTCTGGCGAAACTTCTTCTTTCAACTTAGGTAATACATCTTTTACTTTGCCTACTTCAAAGTGGCAATTATCGATCTGATTCAACTTAGCATTCTCTTCGGCTTGTTCAATAGCCTCAGCTACCACCTCTATACCATAAACTTCCTCAGATTCACTAGCTAAATATAGAGAAATAGATCCTAATCCGCAGTAAGCATCGAGAACCTTCTCATTACCAGTTAGCTCTGCATACTCTAGAACCTGATCATAGAGTACCTTTGTCTGTAATGTATTCACCTGAAAGAAAGATAAAGGAGAAATCTGATACTTAATCTGACCTATATAATCAAGAATATAATCTTGCCCAGCTAATTTTTTAGTCTTATCTCCTAGAACTACGTTAGTCTGGTCTGGATTAATGTTCTGATAGATACTAATCAATTCTGGTATCTGATTCATTAACTTTTCTGCTATCTCTTCTCCTACTACAAATTCCTCTTCCCTAGTTACAATCATCAACATAGCTTGATTAGTACAGACCCCAATCCTAACTACCAAATGGCGTAAGAAGCCCTGTTGACTCTCTTCATTATAAACAGGTAGTTGATACTCTGTAAGTAGTTCAGTAGCTCGATCAACAATCCGATTAATGACTGGATGTTGAATCTGGCAGTCACTAACTGGTACCAACTCATGGCTACCTGCCTGATAAAAACCAGCTACTATCTCTTCCTCTCTAATTGCTAAAGGAAATTGGGCCTTATTACGATAGAGATAAGGATTCTCCATTCCTTTAACTGGATTTATCTCAAGATCAAGCTTACCAATTCGCTCCATAGCATCTTCAACCATCTGATATTTATAATCAAGTTGGGCTTGGTAATCAATATGCTGCATCTGGCAACCACCACAAGCTCCATAGTCTACACACTCAGATTCAACTCGCTCTTCAACTGGAGAGACTACCTCTATTATCTCTCCTCTACCAAAACTTCGCTTCACTTCAGTTATCTTGACCTTGACTACTTCCCCAGGAATTCCTTCTGGAATAAAGATAGCAAAACCATCTTTTCGACCTACTGTATCTCCACCATAAGCTACATTATCTAACTGAATAGTTATTATATCTCCTACTTCCACTGGTTTACTCACCATAACAACTCCTTCTTACCTTCACATTTATTCATTACACTTAAAATTAGTATCAAACAGTCTTCCTTTTATCATTCACAACTACTATCTATATCAAATACCTTAAAAGCTAATAATCCTCCTAGAATAATAGAACTATAATAGGTAAAGAAACGCCAACTACCTACTATTACTCCTACTAATGAGACAGGTATACTTCTCTGTAATAGACTGGCTAAAATAACTTCTATACCACTTCCTCCTGGTATAGGAATAAAAATAACAAGTGTATAAACTAATAATTGTAATAATAAGAGATAACCTAAATCAATCTGTAGATTAAGACTTTTAATTATAAAATAAATAACTGTAAATTGTGCTCCCCAAGATAAAATAGTCAACAAGAAACTAACAATCAACTCCATTTTACTATCTTCTAAGTAACGCCACAGAGTCTCATGAAAGATATGAATCTCCTTAACTAAGCCTCTTTTCCAAGCATATATCTTCCTTTGACTAATTAGCTTGGCAACTATTCCTCTATTTAAAACCCAAAAACAGACTAAAACTAAATAACGAGGTCGACATAACTGTAAATAAATTAACAATAGTAAACCTAAGAAAAAAACTATAGTACTTATGATTAATAGTTTCGTATTAATATAGGCGACAAAAAGATTACTTAATTTAATAAAGATCAATGGTAGAGTAGAGATAAAAAATAATAATCTAAGAATCAACTCTACAACTACAATAGCACTAGCTTTACCAGAAGAAACTTTTGATTTAGTTAAAGCTACTATCTTAAAAGGCTGTCCTCCAATTCCAGAAGGGGTAATATTAGCAAAAAAGCTACCTGCTAAACCAATTTCAATAGCAGATAATAGTGGTAAATCAAAGTCCACTCCTTCAGCCAACACCTTTAATTTTAGTCCATTAGTAAACCAGACTAGACACATAACCCCTGTAATAATTAATGCATAATTAACTTTTAATTTCTTTAGAGCCTGCCATGTATCTTCATTCACTGTATATAAAGTTAACATTAAAACTACTAATAAACTACAACCTACTGTCAACAAAAGTTTCTTTTTTAACTGCTTCATTCAATCACCTACTACAGATTTCTTTAATTCAAAAAAGGAAAATAGCTCCTCTCCTGGTATTAAATCATAGATCCAGAAATAAGGAGCATTATATATAATTATATCATTTAATATAATTAAAAAAAAGAAGTTTTACAAATTTATTTTCAAATAAAAAACGACCCATTTTACTGGGTCGCAAGCAAGGATTTTTAATTATAGTAGCTAATTTATAATTAAGGAGGTAATAATATGAAACAAGAATTCAAACCAAGCTTGAGCTGGTTAGCCTTTAATACCTTAACCTATATTAGCTACTGGTATTTTGATTTAAATCAAATGATTGAATCCTTTTTTCAAGACAGTAAACTAGTTAATTTTCCATTACTAGAGCATAATCCATTATTCCGACTATATCTAATTAGTACAATTATCATCTTAATTATCGGTTTCATTGATACTTATATTAATAAACAACGCAACCAAATTAAAGAAGAAAAAGAAAGAAGAGAACATCGCCACTACTACTCTACTCCAAGTTGATTAATAATTTCTTCTGTCAACTCAGTAGTACTAGCTTGACCACCTAAATCAGCAGTTAATACCTCTCCTTCTGTTAATACTTTCTCAATAGCAGCCTCTATATCCTGAGCTGCTTCTTCCTCTCCTAAGTGGTCTAACATTAAGCAAGCAGATAATAATAAAGCCATTGGGTTTGCTTTATTCTCTCCTGCAATATCAGGTGCAGAGCCATGTACCGCTTCGAAAACTGCTAGCTCATCACCTAAGTTAGCTCCTGGTGTTAAACCTAAACCACCAATTAAACCAGCACATAGATCAGAAACAATATCTCCATATAGATTAGGTAAAACTAATACATCATAATCCTCTGGATACTGTACTAACTGCATACACATATTATCAACAATTTTATTATTAAACTCAACTTCTGGATAATCTTTAGCTACTTCCTCTGCTACTGACTTAAACAAACCATCACTTAACTTTAAGATATTGGCCTTATGAACTGCCGTAACCTTATCTCTATCATTTTCTTTTGCATATTCAAAAGCAGCTCTTACAATTCTTTCAGAAGCTTTTCTAGTAGTAATCTTAATACTTTCTGCAGCATCTTCTCCTACATTATGTTCAATACCAGCATATAATCCTTCAGTATTCTCTCTAAAGATAGCTACATCTAGATTAGAAAATTCTGTTGGTGCTCCATCTAATATCTTAGCTGGACGTAAGTTAGTATATAAATCTAGCTTTTGTCTAATAGCTACATTAACACTTCTAAATCCACTACCTACAGGTGTAGTAATTGGCCCTTTGAGGGCTACTTCATTCTTCTTAATTGATTCTAATACTTCTTCTGGCAAAGGAGTTCCATACTCATCCATTACATTAGCGCCAGCATTAACAGTCTCCCAATTAATATCTACTCCTGCTGCTGCAATTATCTCACGAACAGATTTAGTGATTTCTGGTCCAATTCCATCTCCTGGAATCAAAGTTACATTATACATCTTCTCACTCCTCATCTAATATTTCTTAAGTTTAATTATTATCTCTTTTGTATAATTATAAAATACACTTTATTAATATTTAGCCATCCTTATTATACCGTTTCCTAACTAAGATGTCAATTAAAGCTTACATTAGATTAAGATAATCTAATTGTAATTTAAAAAGATTTATGATAGTATATTTATACAAATATTCTTATATTTCTTCGCATAGATATAACTAGAATAATGAAAGGAGGAATTATTATGCTTACAGAGATAAAAAAACTATTATCAGACATTGAAGATGAAAAAGTAAAAGAAAAATATATACAGATAATAACAACACTCTTTGAAAAAGGATATTTTCCAGGAGCTGAAAATATACCTGTAGCAAAATCTGGGGTTAGTAATATTGATGGAGAGAATGGCATTCTTACCTTTAGAGGTTACCCTGTCCAAGAATTGGCAGATGACTGCTCTTATGAAGATGTCTGCTTCTTATTACTTAAAGGGGATTTACCTTTACCTAAAGAGAAAGGGAGTTTACAAGAACAACTTCTAAAGAATAAAGATATCACTTCTAATATTGCAAATACTGTAGTCTCTATGGACAATAACTTACATCCAATGTATATGCTAAGTGCAGGTGTTTTACAATTACAAAGCAATAATGGCAATTCATTTACAGTAGATCAATACAACTTAAATCTACACCATGCTATTCAATTAATAGCAAAGTTACCTACTTTAATTGGAACTTATAAGACCAAAGATCCTAACTTTGCTAAGGATAAAACTTTTGATTCTTTTGCTCAATACATTCTTTATTGTTTTAATCAAGACTTAGCTACTAAAGATAAGTGGGTAAATATCCTCGATAAACTATTAATTCTACATGCTGACCACACAATAAATAATAGTACATTTTCTGTACGAGCTGTTGGTTCTTCCGAAGCAAGTATTTATGCTTCAATATCTTCAGCTATTAATTCTTTGTCTGGCCCTCTTCATGGAGGCGCTAATGAAAGAGTGATCAAAGAATTAGAAAAAATTGATTCTCCAGATAACGTAGCAAGTTATATTGAAGAAAAAATAGCCAATAAAGAAAAGATAATGGGACTAGGTCATAGAGTATATGAAACATATGATCCTAGAGCTCTGTATCTAAAGGAAAATATATTACCAAAAATATTTAATCAGAATTCGCAAGCAGTTACTTCTGATTTAGAAAACTTATATAACACAGCTCAGAAAATGGAAGAGATAGCTCTAGATAAGTTTGCAGATAAAGGGATCTATCCTAATGTTGACTTCTGGTCAGGATTAGTACTTAGAGCAATGGATATTCAACCAGAATACTTTACAACAATCTTTGCTTTAGGTAGAATTATGGGTTGGTGTGCTCATTGGGTTGAAAACTTAGAAGTAAATAATAAGATTTTTAGACCTAATCAATTATATGATGGCTTTAGTGTAAGACATGTTCTAAGAGATTAAAAAAAGCCCCCTGAATTAACCAGGGGACTTTTTTATTTATTCCTCTAATTTTTCTTGTAATAACTCTCTAACCTTCTGTGGATTAGCTTTTCCACCACTGGCTTGCATAGTCTGACCAATTAAGAAACCAATTACATTCTTATTGCCATCATGATAATCTTGTACAGCAGATTCATTGTCAGCTAGTACATCTGCAACAATATTATCCAGCTCGCCTTCATCACTAATCTGTTTCAAACCTTTTTCTTCTACAATATCTTCTGGTTTATCACCAGTAGTAAACATATCTTCAAAAACTTCTTTAGCTATATCACGAGAGATAGTATCTTCATCCATCATTGTTAATAAATCAGCTAAATCTTGCGGGCCAAATTTAACCTCAGCTAATTCAGTATCTTCTTCATTTAATAGACGTGAGAATTCACCCATCATCCAGTTACTAACTTCTTTTGCGTCATCGTATACTTCCACCACTGCTTCAAAGAAGTCAGCCATCTCTCTATCAGCAGTAATTACACCTGCATCATACTCTGGAATATCAAATTCTTCTATATAACGTTCCTGTCTTACATCAGGTAATTCAGGAATATCTTCTTTAATTTTTGTTACCCATTCCTCTTCTACTACCACTGGCACTAAGTCAGGTTCTGGGAAGTATCGATAATCATGTGCTTCTTCTTTTTCTCGTAATGGTAGAGTCTTTCCAGCATCTCCATCCCAAGTTCTAGTACCTTGAGTTATTTCGCCACCCTCATCTAAAACTTTAGCTTGGCGCTTAGCTTCATAAGTTAAGGCTTTCTCAATAGCTTTAAAGGAGTTCATATTCTTAAGTTCTGTCTTAGTACCTAATTTATCAGCACCTTGTGGAGCAATAGAAAGGTTCGCATCAGCTCGTAGAGAACCTTCGGCCATTTCACAGTCAGAAACCTCTATGTATTCTAAGATACTCTTTAGTTTCTTTAAGTAAGCAACTGCTTGAGCTGGTGAATGCATATCTGGCTCACTAACAATCTCAATCAATGGCGTTCCTACTCGATTATAATCAACTAAGCTGCTATCAGCACTAGAGATATTACCAGCATGAGTCAACTTACCAGCATCTTCTTCTAAGTGAATTCTAGTAACACCTATCTGATATTCATCACCATCAATATCAACTTTTACTTCACCATCTTCACAGAAAGGTAGATCAAACTGCGAAATCTGATAAGCCTTTGGCAGATCAGCATAAAAGTAATTCTTCCGATCAAATTTACTGAAAGTAGCTATTTCACAATCTACAGCTAAACCTGCTTCAATTATATAATCAACTGCTTTTTTATTTAGAACAGGTAAAGTACCAGGTAATCCTAAACAGATAGGGCAGGTATGAGTATTAGGTTGAGCCCCAAACTCATTCTTACAACCACAGAAAATCTTAGTATCTGTATCTAATTGGGCATGAACCTCTAACCCAATAGTAATCTCATAATTATCTAACATAATTACACCTCCGTTATTTAGCTATCAGCAGAAATTATTTATTATAAATTAGGGTTATTATTAACATCTGTTGTCTGTTCAAAAGCATGAGCAACCTTTAAAATTGTCTCTTCATCAAAGGCTTGACCAATAATCTGTAATCCAATTGGTAGATCCTGGCTATCATATCCGCAAGGCATAGATAAAGCAGGTAATCCAGCTAGATTAACTGGAATTGTACAGATATCAGATAAATACATATCCAATGGATCATCAGATTTATCTCCTATCTCAAAGGATGTTGTTGGAGAAGTTGGAGATAAGATAACATCATAATCTTCAAAAGCCTTGTCAAAGTCCTGCTTAACTAATGTTCTTACCTTCTGGGCTTTCTTATAATAGGCATCATAATATCCTGAACTTAAAGCATAAGTACCTAGCATAATACGACGTTTAACCTCTGGACCAAATCCTTCTTCTCGTGTATTCTTAAACATATCAATTAATCCATTAGACTTACTACGTAAACCATAACGAACTCCATCATATCGAGCCAAATTAGAACTTGCTTCAGCTGGAGCAATTAAATAATAAGCAGATAAAGCATATTCAGTATGTGGTAAAGAAACTTCTTCATACTCTGCTCCTAACTCTTCTAGCTCTTTAATAGCATTCCAGACTGCTTCTTTAACTTCTTCATCAATTCCTTCTCCAAAGTATTCTTTAGGAACTCCTATCTTTAGACCTTCAATATCACCATCTAAGCTCTCTGTATAATCTGGAATCTCTCGGTCTACAGAAGTAGAATCATACTGATCATGACCTGCAATATAATTTAAAGCTAAAGCACAGTCAGTTACATCTTTAGAAATTGGGCCAATCTGATCTAAAGATGAAGCAAAAGCAACCAATCCAAATCTAGATACTAGACCATAAGTCGGTTTCATACCTACTACTCCACAGAAAGAAGCCGGCTGTCTAATAGAACCACCTGTATCAGAACCAAGTGCTATTGTAGCTTCTCCTGCAGCAACAGCAGCAGCAGATCCACCACTAGAACCACCAGGTACTCGCTCTAAATCCCATGGGTTTTTAGTAACTTGCACACCTGAATTTTCTGTTGAAGATCCCATAGCAAACTCATCCATATTGACTTTACCTGTCATTACCGCATCTTCAGCAAATAACTTCTCTACTACTGTAGCATCATATGGCGGTTCATAATTATGTAAAATTTCAGAAGCGCAAGTTGTCTTTACTTCAGCAGTAGAAATATTATCCTTAATTGCAACAGGAATTCCAGCTAAAGGACTGATCTCTTCACCATTAGATAACTTTTCGTCAACTTCTTTAGCTCTTTTTAGAGCATCTTCTTTAGTTAAAGTTACATAAGCTTGTACATCTGATTCAACCTCATCAATTCGATTATAAGATGATTCGACAATCTCCTGGGCACTAACTTCCCCAGCTTTTAACTTCTCATGTAATTCATGAGCTGTTAACTGATAAAGTTTCATTATTTTCCCTCCTTTTTTATTTAGTGTCAGTCATCAGTGCCAGTGTAAGACAACAGATTGATTATTTAATTAATTCTGCTCACACTCATTACTCACACCTATTACTGACATTATACTTAATTGCGATCTCCCTCCAGGTTTTGAAAACTCCTTCATAAAGACTAAAAAATATATACTTTAGTCTTCTACAATCTGTGGCACCTTAAACATACCTTGTTCTTTTTCTGGAGCATTAGCTAAAGCTTCTTCTCTATCAAGTGACTCTCTAACTTCATCATCACGTAAAACATTATTAACTGGTAGTACATGAGCCATTGGCTCTACATCTTCTGTATCAAGTTCATTCAACTTTTCAGCATGACCTAAAATATCACTTAGCTGCTCAGTAAACTCTTCAACCTCTTCCTCAGTCAGTTCCAATCTAGCTAAATGTGCTACTCGCTCGACTGTCTCCTTATCTAACTTCATACTTTCACCACCCCTTCTTAATAGTTGATAATTTATAATTTGTTATAGTCGTGTGCGTTGATAACTGTGACACAAAAGTGACACTTCACATAATTATACAGACTAATATCGACTAACTAATTAATCATTATAACACAAGGTTAACAACTCCGCAATTTTTAGATCTGATGGATTATTCTTCTTCCTGAATAATTACTTCTTCAATTACATCTCCAGCTTTGATATCATCAATTACTTCTAGTCCTTCTACGACTTTTCCAAAGCAAGTATGCTTTCTATCCAAGTGAGAAGTTCTCTCTCTATTATGACAGATGAAGAATTGAGAACCCCCTGTATCTTTTCCGCTATGAGCCATAGATAATACTCCTCGTTCATGATACTGCTTATCACCATCTAGCTCACAATCAATAGTATATCCTGGTCCGCCAGTTCCATCTCCTTTAGGACAGCCACCTTGAATTACAAAGTCAGGAATTACTCGATGGAAAGTTAGACCGTCATAAAAACCTTCTTCAGCTAAACTACAGAAGTTATCTACTGTATTTGGCGCATCCTCCTCATAAAATTCAATCTTCATTGTGCCTTTTTCAGTCTTCATCTCTGCTATTCTCATAAAAATCCTCCCTTAGTAAATATTATATCTTTAATTGTAATTGCCCTTTTAGTAATTGTCAATTGATTCTTTATTTTTTAATTCTCAATTTTTTCTTTAAACTCTTCTTCAGTCAAGATAGTCGTTCCTAGCTTTTGAGCTTGGTCATATTTAGAACCAGGATTCTCTCCTACGATTAGATAGTCAGTAGCTCCACTTACTGAGCTAGTTACTCGACCACCTAAATCAGTAATAGTTTCTTTAGCTTCTTGTCTTGTAAAGTCTTTTAACCTACCAGTTAAAACAAATTTCTTTCCTTCTAATTTCTGCTCCACCTCTTCTACTTGCGAGTTGAAGTTGACTCCAGTTTCTTTAAGCTTAGCAATGATCCCTAAATTCTGTTCTTGGCTAAAGTATGTTACAATACTCTGAGCTATCTTAGGGCCAACCTCAGGAATCTTTTCTAAATCTTCCTTATTAGCCTCTATGATCTCATCTATATTAGAAAAATTCTGGGCCAACACTTGAGCTACTCTACTACCTACATATTTAATCCCTAAACCATAAAGTACCTGCTGTAGAGTATTATCTTTGCTATTTTCTAGAGCAGTAAGTACATTTTGGCTTGATTTGTCGCCCATTCTATCTAATTCAACTAATTCTTCCTTTTCTAAATAGTATAGATCAGCTATATCTGTAACTAAATTATTATCTAATAACTGCTCTACTAAAGCTGGGCCAACTCCTTCAATATTCATTGCATCTCGCTGGACAAAGTGTAAAATCTCTTCTCGTAATTTAGCTGGACAGGCACCACCAATACACTGAGTTGCTGCTTCTCCTTCTAAACGTACTGCCTGGGCACCACAGACAGGACAAGTATCAGGTAGACTATACTTTTCTTCTTCTCCAGTTCGCTTGTCCTTTAAAACTTCTACTACTTGAGGGATAATATCTCCAGCTTTCTCTACAATAACATGATCGCCAATTCTAATATCCTTCCGTTCTAATTCATCTTGGTTATGTAAGTTGGCCCTACTAACTACTGAACCATCTAAAAAGATAGGTTCCAAAACAGCAGTCGGTGTCAAAGCTCCAGTTCTACCTACTGTTACTTCAATATCCTTGATGCTAGTCTCCTTCTGCTGAGCTGGAAACTTATAAGCTATAGCCCACCGTGGATGTTTAGCTGTAGTCCCTAGTTCTTCTTGTAACTGAAGTTGATTGACTTTGATTACTATTCCATCAATTCCATAGTTTAATTCCTCTCTCTCTTCAGTCCACTTTGTGCAGTATTCAATAACCTGCTCAATATTATTACATACCTGTCGCTGATCATTAACTTTAAAGCCTAATTCCTCTAGATAATCTAACTTTTCTTGATGAGTATTAAACTCTACTTCATCAATATAAGCACTATCATAGATGAAGATATCCAAAGGACGATTAGCTGCAACTTGAGGATCTAATTGACGTAAAGAACCAGCTGCAGCATTTCGTGGATTAGCAAAAGAATCTTCTCCTGCCTCTTCTTGTTCTTTATTCAATCTTAAAAATTGATCCTGAGGCATAAAGACTTCGCCACGAACTTCTAAGTTAATCTCCTGCTCTAACTTAAGAGGAATACTTCTAATTGTCTTAAGGTTATGAGTTACATCTTCACCAACTTGTCCATTACCTCTAGTGGCCCCTTGCCTAAAGACTCCATCTTCATAATGTAAAGAAGCAGATAATCCATCAATCTTTAACTCTACTATATAATCTATATCTTTATCTACTTCTTTCTGAACTCGATTATCAAACTCTCGTAACTCATCTGCCGAAAATGATTTATCCAAACTTAATAAAGGTACTTCATGCTCTATCTTATTAAACTCATTAATTGGTTCTCCACCGACTCGTTGAGTAGGAGAGTCTAGTGTTACTAATTCTGGCTCTTCACTTTCTAATTCAACCAACTCTTGCATTAACTGGTCATACTTTTGATCACTAATCTGTGGATCATCTAATACAAAATAATAATAGTTATGTTCCCTTATCTTTCTTCTTAGCTCTTCTATTCTATCTTTTATATCTGACATCTCTTTCACCCCACAATAACACAATTTTATTATACCTAAATTATCCAACAATCATGTAATCACATCTATTAATTTTCAATTTATTAAAGCAAACTCCTTCTTTATAAACCAAATGTTAAAACTTGGATAATTCTTTGCAATTACATTTTTTGTTTAGTATAATAGATAAGTGTGGGTTGATAATCTCAATTAAACTGCTTGAAATTCAAAAATTTTGAATTGGCTCAAGACTCATAACGATTAGATCACTAAAAATGTCATTTAATAAGGCATGTTAGTTAATAAAAGGGGGATTCTAGATGAAGATTATCATCGTTGGTGGCGGTAAAAAAGGGTTTCAGCTGGCTAAATACTGCCACAAATTCGGACACGAAGTAACTGTTATTGAATCTAATAAAGAAAAAATAAATAAATTACAAAATAATCTAGAAGTCACAGTCATGTTAGGTGATGGAACTAAACGAGACTGTTTAGAGGAAGCTGGTGCAGAAGAAGCAGATATTATTGTAGCAGCTACTAGCAATGACCAAGATAATCTTGTTATCTGTCAATTAGCTGAAAGACAGTTTGATATTGAGAGAACTTTGGCTTTAGTTAATAATCCAGGTAACGAAAAATTATTTGAATGGTTAGGAGTTAACCAAGTTGTCAGTTCTACTTCATTAATGCTAGGCTTAATTGAAGACGAGGTAGAATGGAAAGAGACTTCAAACTTATGGGCTGATAGCATCAATCAACTTAAGATGCATTATATCCAAGTAGATGAAGACTCACTAAGTAGTAATAAGAAGATCAAAGATATTACTATTCCAGATGAAGCTATCTTGATTACTATTTTAAGAGGCGATCAAGCAATTGTTCCTCGTGGTAATACTACTATTAAAGCTAAAGATACAGTAATTGCTTTAGCAGATCCCAAAGTAAAAGAGAAATTACTTTCTTTAATGCAGAATGATGAAGACAAAAAAGCAATCTAAATAGATTAGGCGTTGGGAAGATCCCCAACGCCTTTAGTAATTTAACCAAAGTATCTATCTAGTAATCCTTTTAACATCTTTGCATGGCGTGCTTCATCTTTAGCTGACTCATCAAAGAAGTCATGGGCTGGATCAATTCCTGCTTCTTTAGCATCTACTGCTGCTTGTCGCTTAGCCTTATTAGCTCCTTGTTCTCCTTGTAGCATCTTCTCTATATCTTCCTTAACTGAACCACTAATCTTACCATTTAACTCTGCAAAACGAGCTGCATGTTCTGCCTCTTCCCAAGCAATTCTCTTTAGTACCTCTGCTACTTCTGGATAGCCTTCCCTTTGAGCTTGACGAGCCATTGCTAAATACTGCCCTACCTCATTTGTCTCTCCTTGAAATTGGCCCTTTACTATCTTCTCTAAATCTGTCCCTTTAGTTACACCTAACTTAGTTTCTACTACAAAATCCATTTTATCTTCCTCCTTATATAAGTTATTTATGTATTCTTAAAATAAGGGTAAGCGTTTAAGCTCACCCTATATAATTTAGTACTATGAATTCTTAACCAAAGTATCTATCTAATATACCTTTTAACATCTTTGCATGGCGTGCTTCATCTTTAGCTGACTCATCAAAGAAGTCATGGGCTGGATCAATTCCTGCTTCTTTAGCATCTACTGCTGCTTGTCGCTTAGTCTTATTAGCTCCTTGCTCTCCTTGTAGCATCTTCTCTATATCTTCCTTAACTGAACCACTAATCTTACCATTTAACTCTGCAAAACGAGCTGCATGAGCTGCTTCTTCTTTAGCAATTCTCTTTAGTACCTCTGCTACTTCTGGGTAACCTTCTCTCTGAGCTTGACGAGCCATTGCTAAATACTGTCCTACCTCATTTGTCTCTCCTTGAAATTGGCCCTTTACTGTCTTCTCTAAATCTGTTCCTTTAGTTACACCTAACTTAGTTTCTACTGCAAAATCCATTATACCCGCCTCCTTGTTAATTAATAGTAAAATCATTCAATAAGTAAAATATCCAGATTCAATTACCTTTATACAATAAGTTTCTTTTTCCTACTCAAAATATCTATCTAGCAAACCTTTTAACATACAAGCATGACGTGCTTCATCTTTAGCTGACTCATCAAAAAAGTCATGGGCTGGATCAATTCCTGCTTCTTTAGCATCTACTGCTGCTTGTCGCTTAGCCTTATTGGCTCCCTGCTCTCCTTGTAACATCTTCTCAATATCTTTCTTAACAGAATCACTAATCTTACCATTTAACTCTGCAAAACGGGCTGCATGAGCTGCTTCTTCTTTAGCAATTCTCTTTAGTACCTCTGCTACTTCTGGATAACCTTCTCTCTGAGCCTGACGAGCCATTGCTAAATATAATCCTGTCTCATTAGTCTCACCACCAAAATTCATCTCTACTGCCTCTTCTAGATCAGTATCCTCTGTTACACCTAACTTAGTTTCTACTACAAAATCCATCCTTATACCTCCTTAAAATATTTATTTATCTTTAAATTCAAATCCATCCCAAGGAATTACCTCACTATATAATAAGATTTGTAAGGCTTCTCTAGTATTATTTAAAAAACACTTTTCAGTATGATAGACACCACAATGTTGACAACAGTCATGTACTTTTTCATAAATTTCTTCTAATTGATCTCGATTATAACCTTTATTATCTTCTTGATCAAAAGTTTCCTTTACAAACTTTTCATCCAATCTATCTTGGTGTTTACTATAATCCAATAAATTACTTTTAGCTTTATGTAATAAACAATTGTCACGTTGTTTATAATGATTATCACAATCTAAGCAAGCATCATTAGTCTGATTATAAGCTGCTAACACCTTATACTTAGGAATATCATACATTATTATTCCCTCCAAACTCTTATTATCTTATTCTCACTGACTTATCAGTAATTATTACTATTAATAGTATAACTCTTAAAGAATAATTTGTCAAGGGAAATAACTAATTTATTAGTAACTATTACTGTTAAAGGAATAATTATTATCTGAAAGTTGTTGATTAAGAGTCTTTAACTAATATAGAGTCACCAAGCTGGAGCTTGGTGACTAGTAAGTTATTAGGTCTTGTACTGACACTAATTCCTCACACTGACACTATATATCAACAAAAAAATAAAAAGAGCCTAGCTATAGCTAGACTCTCATAAATACTTATTAAAATTATTCTACTAAGTAATCAGATAAAACAGGAATAACCTGTTTCTTACGTGATAAGACTCCATCTAGATAGACTTCAGTCCCCTCTGTATCTACATTAAAAGCATCAGCAATAGTCTCCTCTGCCTCAGCTGGGAACATTAACAAACTCCCTTCAGCTAAAATATCAGTAACCATAAGTACTAAAAACTTATAATCTCGCTCCTGAATTAATTCCTCAATACCAGTTAAAATATTATCTTTAATATCATCCACTTCATTAACATCCATAATCTCAATTTGGCCCACACCAATTGTTTCTCCAGCAAATTCATATTCTTTATAGTCATTAGTAATTAATTCTTTAGGCTCTAATTGATTGACTACTGATCCAGCCTTAAACATTTCTTTGCCATACTCTTCAATCTCCACATCTAACTGTTCAGCTAAATCTGTAGCAATTCGTTTATCTGTCGCAGTACAAGTTGGTGAACGGAAGATAACTGTATCAGATAAAATAGCAGATAATAATAATCCTGCTGTTTGATTATCAAGCTCCACTCCTTCTTCTTGATAAAGCTTAGCTACAATAGTGGCAGTAGATCCAACTGGTTCATTTCTAAAATAGATTGGATTTCCTGTCTCGATATCACCAATCCGGTGGTGGTCTATAATAGCCTTGATTTCAGCTTTATCTAAGCCAGCTATTGCTTGGCTCTTTTCATTATGATCGACAATAACAACTTCTCTTCCTTCATCTAATTCATTAACTAACTGAGGTGCATCTACCTCAAATCTGTCTAAAATAAATTCTGTCTCTGCATTTACCTTTCCTGCTCTAATTGGCTCTACATCTTCTCCTAACTGCTGCTTTAAATTAGCATAAGCAATCGCAGCACAGATAGAATCAGTATCTGGATTCTGGTGTCCTACAACATAAGTAGTCATTTTTTATCCACTCCTTATATAAATATATAATTAATTTATAATTTGTAAATAATCAACTTTAAAGTATAACTTAATTGATATAAAGTGGCACTATCGTGCCACAGCTATCTGTCGTCTGCTGCGTGTAGATGGTCTTTATCACGAAGAGTTTCTAGGAAACTCGTAGGGTGAGCCAAATCAAGTTCAAAACCATAATCAAATCCTTAGATTACAGCAATTATAAAGGTTTAGTTTTTGAATTTTAAGGTTTTGAATTAGCTGATAGCACATAACAGATAGCTCACAACTGTGTCACTAAAAGTGACACATTATATCATAAAATAAAGCGATTTTAATTGTACATTGTCAATTAACTTTATCTAACTGCGCATACTCTGTTGCTAACTGCTTAACTCCTTCTTGAGGAAAGGAGACTGTTAGCCGCTCTAAACCACTACTAGTATCTACTTCAACTACTGTTCCTTGGCCCCAACGTTGATGGGCTACTTTATCTCCTGCAGTAAAGCTAGTCTCTTCTTCCTCTGCAGCAGCCACTTCTTTATTATTTTGAGTAAATAAATGATCAGGAATATGATCGATAAAACGAGAAGGATCTTTAAATTTAGTTCGACCATATATCTTACGATGATTAGCATGGGTCAAATATAATTTTTCTTCAGCTCTAGTAATACCCACATAACAGAGCCTACGCTCTTCAGCTAATTCTTGTTCATTATCTAAAGACCTACTATGAGGCAACAAACCTTCTTCCATACCTGCTAAGAAAACTACTGGAAACTCTAAACCTTTAGCACTATGTAAAGTCATTAAAACTACAGCATTTGGATCTTCTTCAAGATTATCAATATCAGATAATAAAGCTACCTCTTCTAAAAATTCACTGAGACCACTAGCTGGATTATCTTCTGTAAACTGTTCCATATGAGTTAATAATTCACGAATGTTATTGATTCTATCTTCAGCTTTATCTGTATTCTTACCCTTTAATTCAGCTAAATAACCTGTTTCTTTTAATAATTCTTCTGTTAAGTCAAAGATAGAGACTTCTTCTTTACGACTTCTAAGATAATCAATCAATTCTCCAAACTGTTTTAGGTTATTACTGAAACGACTACTAATAGTATCTATTTTGTCTACTTGGTCAATTGCTTCTAGTATACTTAACCCCTTATTTTGAGCATAATCCTGTAAACGACCAAAGGTTGTAGACCCAATTCCTCTCCGTGGTACATTAATGATCCGGGCCAAGCTCACATCATCATCTGGATTATAAAGTAGTCGCAAGTAGGCTAAGATATCCTTTATCTCTTTTCTTTCATAAAATTTGACGCCACCTACTATCCGATAAGGAATATCTTCTTTTATTAGAATCTGCTCTAAAATTCTAGATTGAGCATTAGTCCGGTATAAAATAGCAAAATCTTGATAATCCTTATCTTCTTCTCTACTCAACCTATTGATCTCACTAGTTATATAATTTGCTTCATCTCGACCACTTCCTGCTTGGTATAACTCTAAAGGAGCTCCAGCATCATTTTCAGTCCATAACTTCTTTTCTTTTCGATATGAGTTATGGGCTACAACTTGATATGCTGCCTCTAGAATCTTACCTGTAGAACGATAGTTCTGTTCTAACTTAACTACTTTAGTAGTTGGATAATCTTCTTCAAAGCTTAAGATATTGCTAATATCTGCTCCTCTAAAACCATAGATCCCCTGATCATCATCACCAACTACACAAATATTATTATACTTAGCAGACAATAAGTAAAGTAATTTATATTGGGCTTGGTTAACATCTTGATACTCATCTACTAAAATATATTTAAATTGCTCTTGGTAATAGTCTAAAGTCTTCTTATCCTCTTGAAATAATTCAACTGTCTTCATAATTAAATCGCCAAAATCCAGCGCATTATTCTCTAATAATCGCTCTTGATAGACAGGATAGACTCTAGCTACTACTCTATCAAGATAACTATTCTTTTCATACTCTCCAGGAGCAATCAATTCATTCTTAGCACTACTGATTGCTCTTAACACAGAATCTGTATATTTTTTAGTATCAAAGTCTAATTCTTTTAGAATATCTCTAATTAAACTTCGCTGATCAGTAGTATCAAAGATAACAAAGTTAGCGTCATAACCTAACCTACTGATTTCTCGTCGTAAAATTTTAACGCAAATAGAATGAAAAGTTCCCATCCAGGGCAAGCTTCTATCTCTATTCAATAACTTCTGAGCTCGATTCTTCATTTCCTCAGCTGCTTTATTAGTAAAGGTTACAGTAAGAATATTAGCCGGATTAACATCATAATGATGAATTAGATAAGCAATGCGATGGGTTAAAACACGAGTCTTACCACTGCCTGCTCCAGCTAAAATCAATAATGGACCTTGTTTATGTTCTACTGCTTTCTTTTGTTCAGGATTCAGTCCTGCTAAAATTTCCATCGTATTCCTCCTAAATTTAGTTTCTTTATTATTATATCTTAGAATTACTTTTTTGTCTAATTCTGAAATATATATTAAGGAGAGATAAATATGAAAAAAATAATTACTTTTTTAATCATCTTTTTTCTGATTATTAGTTTCTTAATTGGAGGGGGTATTAAATTAGCACTTGATCACTTTTCTAAAGATAAAGCAGTTAAATCAGAAGAAGCATACTCTCTACCTAAGATTACTTTACAAACTATAACTGGCGGCAAAGTTAAATTCAATAAGATCCAAGAACCAACTATTTTATTTTTCTGGTTACCAGAATCAAAAGGATGCCAATTACAATTAAAGGTTCTATCTAAAATTAGAGATCAATTTAATTCTAAACTTAGAATTTTGGCTATTGGAATTGGAAATCTAGATCAGGAAAGGATTAAGAAAATAGCTGATAAAAAGGAGCTTGAATTTCCTATTTTGATTGATACTAAAACAGAGTTAACTAAAAAGTTAAAGGTAACTGCTATTCCTACTCTAATATTTTATCAACCTCATAAAAAACCAACTATCGAAGCTGGATTAAAAGATGAAAGAGAACTAATTAAATTAATTAATAGTCACCTAGTAATTAAATCTAAATAAAATAATAAAAAGGTAGTAAGTCTAAAACAGACTTACTACCTTAAAATGATACTTAAGCAGACTTTTCTTCTGAACCTGTTAGCTCTTCTAAACATTCAGGACAGATCAATTTACCTTTAAAGTCAACTACATTTCCAGCATTACCACAGAATATGCAAGCTGGTTCATACTTCTTTAAGATTACTTTAGATCCATCAACGTAGATTTCTAATGGATCCTTAGTATCTATTCCTAAAGTTCTTCTCAACTCAATAGGAATTACAATCCGACCCAAACTATCTACTTTTCTAACAATACCTGTTGATTTCATAATTAACACTCCTTGTTACATTTTTCGACATAATACAACAAAGATTATATCAGTCATACCAACTTATGTCAATAAAAAAAGTCCCAGCTATAAACTGGAACCCTTTATAATATATTAGCTTGAGTCTAAGCCTGAGTTTAAGTAAATTCATTAAACTTATAAATTATTTAAAATATCCTGAGCAATTACAACTCCTGAAGCTGAAGCCTGCATTAAACCACGCGTTACTCCTGCTCCATCACCAGCAGCATATAAATTATCAACTTTAGTCTCTAAATTATCCTTTAAGCTTAACCTAGAAGAGTAGAACTTAACCTCTACTCCATATAATAATGTATGTCGAGAATATACTCCAGGACAGACCTTATCTAAAGCCTGTAACATTTCATCTATAGCAGTTAAATGACGATAAGGCAAGACTAAACTTAAATCACCAGGAGTAGCATCTTTAAGAGTTGGTTCAACTATACTACGTTCAATTCGCTCTGGAGTCGAACGACGACCATCTAAAAAATCACCTAATCTCTGTACTAAGACTCTACCACCTAATAAATTAGCCAGTTTGGCAATATCCTGACCATAGGTAATTGGTTCCTTAAAAGGTTCAGTAAAGGTCTTACTGACCAATAAAGCGAAATTAGTATTATCAGTCTTTTTAGTAGCATGGCTATGTCCATTAACTGTAATTAAGCCATTATTATTTTCATTAACTACTTCTCCATTAGGACACATACAGAAAGTTCTAACTTTATCATCAAAGGTTGGTGAATGATAAATAAACTTTGATTCATAGACAACATCAGTTAAATCTTCCATTACTGCTGCTGGCAGTTCTACTCTAACTCCAATATCAACAGGATTAATATCCGTCTCAATCCCTAACCTTTCTGCCTCTGAAGTCAACCATTGAGCATTTTCACGACCTGGAGCAACTACTACTTTATCACTAGTTATTTCTGTTCCATACTCTGTTTTAACTCCAGTTACTATTTCTTCTTCAGTTAAAATTTCAGTAACCTTAGCACCTGTCTTAATCTTTACTCCCTTATCTAATAGATACTCCTTCATCTTAGTTAGAACTGTCTTACTATAACCTGTTCCTAAATGTCTAATATCAGAAGGAATAAAATTCAATTCAGCTAAAGCTGATTGATTACTAATTTCCTCTTTTACATCATCACTTGGCCCATAAACCTTATCTGGTGCACCAAAATCACAATAAACTTCATCTATATAATCAAGTAGTTCATCTAATTGATCCTCTCCAATATACTTATCTAAGTTACCGCCAATCTCACTAGATTGAGTCAACTTACCATCACTATAGGCGCCTGCTCCACCCCAACCACAAACTACGGAGCAATTATTACACTCTACACAATTGATATTTTGTTCTTTCATAGGACAGCTACGACTTTTAATATCTCTTCCTTTTTCTATAATTAAAACATCTAAATCACTCTCTTTAACCAACTCTAAAGCAGCAAATATTCCAGCCGGACCTGCACCTACAATTGTTACATTATAGTCTGCCATCGAATCATCCCTTTCATATATGGTTAAATGTTCGCCTTTTTCTTAAACACCAGTAATGATATTAACAAAAGAAAGGGAAACAGTCAATATAAAACTAATCATTTTTTATTCCAGAAGTATATTATTCGTGTTTGTTACTTAAAAGGAGAAGATTCGACAGCAGAATTAATTAATCGAGCTAAATATAGATATAATATAACTACCATGCCATACACAAAATAGTTAGGAATTAATCCCCCTAAGAGTAAAAAATCATAAATACCATGTAATAATATTACTTGAACTAATCCTTGCAAAATCAAACTAGAGTTTTCTTCACATTTGGCTCGACCTAAATAATAACCCATAATCCCTGAAAAAGAAGCATGTACCAAACTAGTAACTACTGCTCTAGCTAATCCTACTTGAAAACCAAATACTATAGTATATAATAAATTCTCTACAGCAGCAAAACCTAAAGCAGCAGAAATAGAATAGATGATCCCATCCATAACTTCATTAAATTCTTCTGAATCATAAATAGTATATCTAATTACAGCAAACTTAGCTACTTCCTCTACAACTCCAATTACTCCAACTGATAACATAAATAATATTAATAAGTTAGGTGGATTAGCAATTAAATTAGAAAAAGGATATTCAATTATTCCTACAGGAATGATTACTAATGCCCCATATAAGAAGGCTAATAAAACTAATCTAGTTGGTTCAGGTTCATATTTATCTTTACGGTAAAAAAAGTAGACCCATAATAACCCAGGTAATAATGATAGCACTAACAACCAAAATAAACTCATAGTTTACCTCCTTAATTATTAATATTATACCTTCTTAAAGAGGTAATTATTCTTAAACAGTATCAGTTTAAAGTTTCACTAAATAGATACAAAAATAAAAAAGCAGTGTATAATTAAATACACTACTTAAACTTGATTATAGAAAATAATTTAGATTAAAATGAAGGCTCCAATTAATACTAAAATAATAATTCCTAATACCCCAAATAATAATAGTATTTCCTGATCTAAATCAAAGGATATATCAGATTCAGGTTGTGACTGATCAACTTTATTTTTGTTATTTGACAATGTTTTTAATTTTACTTCCCGACCAACAACTAATTTGCCATAAATATTTCCTTTAAATTTAAGCATTACTTGGTAGCGATCTAATTCTTGATTATGCATGACTCCTTCAACAGCCCCGACTACTTTTCCTTCCTGCTGCTGTAATAATTCAGCAATATCCTGACCAATATTTCTATCATCTATAACCTCAACTACCAATTTCTCTCCTACCTGAATGTTAGTAACTCGTTTACCTTGTACTGCAGATACAATTGGAGAACACTTTAGTTCTAATTTAGTATCTGACATTTCTAGACCACTAGTATTTTCTTCTGATTCATCTTCAGAAGTACTATCTTCTTCTACCTCTTCTGTAAATAACTCAGGATAGGTCTCTTCTAATTGTGAAATAGTAAGTGGCTCTATTTTTACTTCCAACTTAATCGATTCTTGAATTATCTCTTCTATCTCTTCCTTAAATACCTCATTTACCCCTTCAGTGTCATCTTCAGTCATTGCTATTAACAAATCTTCTCTTTTTGAATTTTCAATCTTTTCAATTAAATCTCTTTTTCTTTTTCTACTTCTATAACCTACTTTTAAATCACTAATAATTGTCGCAAACTGACTTAAATCATCTTCTAGTCCTATATCTAATCCTTCATCTGTTATAACTAAGTCCAGCTTAAGTAATTGATTATTTTCTATATTAAAAACAGCATTTATTAAACCATAAGTTTTATTTCTCCCACCATAACTAAACTTCCCTTTAGTCCAGAAATACTCTTTAGCCTCATCAAACTGACCATCTGTTTCTATTTCCTCCTGATTTAAATTTTGATCTGCCATAAATATCACCTTTATAGACTGTTTTTGGACTTCTATTATTGTAATTATATACTCGCTGTCCTTTTACCTCTTTAAGCATTATAAATTATCAAACTTTTTTATTTATTAGATATATTGTGTCACTTAAAGTGACACAGCTGTCTGCTGTGTGCTATGTGCTATCAGCCAATTCAAAAAAACAAGACCTTTCGTAATAGAAACCATTTGCTGATAACTGTGGCACAAAGTGCCACTTTATATCAATCAAGCTTCATTTAAAAATACTTAAATTAAAAATAGACATGCCCAAATGGACATGCCTGTTAAACTAAAATACTGATACTATAGCTCCATCATATTCTTTTTTAATATATTCTTTTACTTCTTGTGAAGTAAGAGCTGCTTTTAACTTCTTCAATAGTTTATTATCCTTATCTTTAGTTCTTACTGCTAAGACATTAGCGTAAGGAGAATCACTACCTTCAATAATGATAGCATCTTTAGTAGGAACTAGATCTGCTTCTAGTGCATAATTAGTATTAATAACTGCTGCAGATACATCTTTTAATACCCTAGGCAACTGAGCTGCTGACAGCTCATCAAATTTTAAGTTCTTAGGGTTCTTAGCAATATCAACTGGAGTAGCTTTCAATCCAGCATCATCACTTAGCTTAATTAAACCAGCAGACTCTAACAATAATAATGCTCTTCCTTCATTAGTTGCATCATTAGGGATAGCAATTGTTGATCCCGACTTCAACTCTTCTAATTTATTAATCGTTTTAGAATAAAGTCCCATTGGCTCTAAATGTATCTTAGCAATATAAGTTAAATCTAATCCTCTATCTTTCTTAAAGTTATTTAAGTAAGGAACATGCTGAAAATAGTTAGCATCAATACTACCATCTGATAAAGCCAGGTTAGGAGTTACATAATCAGTGAATTCTTTAACCTCTAAAGTAATACCTTCTTTAGCCAATTCAGGCTTAACTACATTCTTTAAAATTTCAGCATGAGGAACTGGAGTAGCTCCTACTACTAACTTCTGTTTTTTCTTTGCTGTTTCTTGATTACTACCACATCCTACTGCCAATGCCACTACCAATAATAAAACTACTGATAAAAATAATCTCTTCTTCATCTTCTCTCCTCCTCAGTTTTATATAATTTACAGTTTACGGTTAACAGTGTACAGTTAAAATTCAAAGTACAGTCAAACTACTAAATAAATCAAAATTAAACTCCTTATATATTAGAGATAAAAACATTGCTATTTTTGAAATATAAAAAGTATAGTTTATTAATCATTCTAACTGTAAATTGTAAACTGTTAACTGTAAACTACTTTTAACTATGATCCAATCTAGCTGCCAACCAATTACCAAAACTCTGGACTGACTGGACAAGAATGATTAATAGAATTACTGTCTTAACCATAATTCCCGTCTGAAAACGATGATATCCATATCTAACTGCAATGTCACCTAAACCTCCAGCCCCAATTGCTCCTGCAATAGCTGAGAAACCAATTAAAGTAATTGCTGTAATAGTCATTCCTAGAACTAAAGAAGGCAGAGCCTCAGGTAATAAAACTTTCTTAATAATCTGCCATGGAGTAGCTCCCATACTTTGAGCAGCTTCTATTACTCCCTTATCTACTTCTTTTAAAGAGCTTTCTACTATTCTACCTATGAAAGGAATAGCTGCTGTAGTTAATGGCACAATAGCAGCTGTAGTTCCAACTGAAGTTCCTACAATAACTCTAGTAATAGGAATCAAAGATACCATTAGAACAATAAAAGGAATAGAACGAGTAATATTAATAATAGTACTAAATAATAAATTCAAATACTTATTTTCTAAAATATTCTCTTGAGCTGTAACTACTACTCCTACTCCTAAAGGAACTCCAAATAACATAGCTACTAACATTGAAATCCCAACCATATAAAGAGTCTCTTGAATACCAGTTAGCAATAAACTATTATGCTTAGTTAGAAATACTAGTAGATTCTGCACCTTCAATCACCTCAATTCTTACTCCAGAATTATTCTTAAGATCTTTAATACTAGATTCAATATTATCTCGTTCTCCTGTTAATTCAATAACTAAAGTTCCAAAAGAAGTCCCTTGAATCTTATCAATATTTCCATATAAGATATTAGCTTCAACCTGGTGAGTATGAATAAAATCAGAGACAATTGGTTCTCCAGCTGAATCACCAGTAAAGCTTAATTTTATTAACCGACCTTGGTCAGGATTATTGACTGTAACACGTGATAGTAATTCAGATGGTACATTAGCATTAATTACCCGTTGTAAGAATTTCTTAGTTACTGGCTGTTTAGGAGCTGTAAAGATATCAAGTACATCTCCCTGTTCAGCAATTCCTCCTTCTGCTATAACAGCTACTTGAGTACAAATTTCCTTAATAACTTCCATTTCATGTGTAATAAGCACAACAGTAATTCCTAATTGTTGATTAATATCCTTTAGTAATTCTAAAATAGAATGAGTTGTTTCAGGGTCTAAAGAGGAAGTCGCTTCATCACACAGTAGAACTTTAGGATCATTAGCTAATGCTCGAGCAATTCCTACTCGTTGCTGTTGTCCTCCACTTAACTGACTAGGATAATTATCAGCTTTATCTTCTAAATCAACTAACCTAAGTAATTTATCAACTTTAGGTTCTATTTCAGCTTTCTTCTTGCCAGCAAGTTCTAAAGAAAAAGCTACATTCTCTGCTACTGTACGAGATTGTAATAGATTAAAGTTTTGAAAGATCATTCCTATATCTTTTCGTGCAGCACGTAATTGAGAAGTACTTAATTGAGTTAAATCTTTGCCATCTATAATTATTTGCCCTTTAGTAGGACGTTCTAATAAATTCAGACATCGAATAAAGGTACTTTTTCCTGCACCACTCGGGCCAATAATCCCAAAAATCTCGCCTTCATCAATCTCTAGATCAATTCCTTCTAATGCTGTGACTGGTCCTTCTTCACTTTGGTAGGTCTTGGTTAAATCCTTAATTTCAATCATTACTACATCTACCCCTTCTAATCTATTAGGTTTGAGTCAGCTTATATTTCAATCGATAGTTATTACAAGAGACTTACTAGCTGCTTTTGATTGATATATGGTGTCAGTAACTAGTGAATTTATTACGAAAAGTCTGACTGACACTAATTCCTCACACTCATAGCTTGAAATAAAAAATCCTCTTCCCAATAAGAGAAGAGGTTATAGTCTCTTCTCTTATCTCTCAGCTCATGCACTGCAGGAGTTAGCACCGGGTACTTATAAAAGTAAGTACTGGTTGCTGGGTTTCAACGGGCCAGTCCCTCCACCTCTCTAGATAAGAGTATGCGTTATTTAGTTAAGTTACAGATATAATAACAACTCTAATTAAACTTGTCAAGAGATTTTTTCTTAAGCCATCTCCTTTAAAGCCTTACTAAGCTGATCAGGACAAGAAGTCTCGTTACGACAAGTAATTCCTTCCAATTTATCTGCTACTTCTTCTATCTTAGACCCTTCTACTAAGGCAGCTATCCCAGATAAGTTACCATTACATCCTCCTACAAACTCTACTTCTTCAATTACTCCTTCATCATTTACATCAAATTTAATCTCTCTAGCACAAACACCTGTTGTTTCAAATGACTCCATCTTTATTGCCTCCCATATTAACTTTTTTTCTCTAGTATATTGGATTTATTAATAACAATCAAACTTAATTGATATAATATAACATTACATTATATCAATAGTTGACAGTTTACAATTTACAATTGACAGTTAAAACCTAAAGTCAAAAACTTATAAACCATTAAAATATAAAATAATTTTTTAATCCTAAATTTACTGACACTCATTCCTCACACTGAAGTTATTTAACATGCTTACTGAAAGGAATACACATTGGAGTCTCATATAATGGATCTTCAATAATCTTAGCCTGCATATCAAAGACAGATTCAACTAATTTAGCCGTCATAACCTCTTGAGGTGTCCCCTGAGCAACAACTTCTTTGTTATTTAAAGCCACTATATGATCAGCATAGCGACAAGCTAAATTCAAGTCATGCAGTACCATTATAATAGTACAGTCTTGAGCTTGATTCAACTCAAAAAGTAGATCAAGGACTTCTATCTGATGGGCCATATCTAAATAAGTAGTTGGTTCATCTAATAGGATAGTATCTGTACCTTGGGCCAATACCATAGCTATCCATGCTCTCTGACGCTGACCACCTGATAGAGAGTTGACTGGTTTGTCAGCCAGTTTAGTCAATTGGGTATCTGCTAACGCCTTATTAACCATTCTTTCATCTTCTTTAGACCATTGTTGTAACCAATTTTGATGAGGATATCGCCCCTGCTTAACTAGCTGTAATACAGTTAATTCTTCTGGGGCAGTTGGCCCTTGAGGCAGAATGGCCATCTTTTTAGCCAATTCTTTAGTAGATAACTTACTGATATCAGACTTATCCAAGATTATTGAACCAGTTTTAGGCTTTAGTAATCTAGCTAAAGAACGAAGTAAAGTAGACTTTCCGGCTCCATTTCCACCTACAAATACTGTGATTTCACCTTTAGGTAGCTGTAAATCAAGTTCATCAATGATTATTTCCTCTCCATAGCCTAATGTTAAATCTTCAGTCTCTAATACATGTTTCATAATTCTCTACTCTCCTTAAAATAATTTATATCCTACTTGTTAAAGTATTTGTCACTTTCAGTGACATAGCTATCTGCTGTCTGCTGTCTGCTATGTGCTATGTGCTATGTGCTATGTGCTATGTGCCAAATTCAAAACCTCTGCAATCAAGATCTAAATTATATAACTTCTTTAGTTTTAAAAGATTTGAATTATTTTATGGTTTTGACTTTGAATTAGCTAACGACTCATAGCTCACAGCTAATAGCTATTTATTAGTCTTATATAATAAGTAAATAAAATAAGGGGCACCAATAGCTGCTGTAAAAATACCTGCTGGTAGATCAAGAGGTAGAAAAGCTACCCTAGCAATCAGGTCAGCCAATAGTAAAATCAGACCTCCTAATAAAGCCGATGTTGGCAATAAGACTTCAAAAGTTGGGCCAACTAATTTTCTTGCTATATGAGGCGCCATCAGACCTACAAAACTAATACCACCTGCTACTGATACAGATGAAGCAGCTAAGCCAACACTAATCAACAATAAAATTAACCTCTTCTTCTCTACTGCACTCCCAACTCCTTGAGCAATCTCATCTCCTAAAATCTGCACATTCATATCTTTAGCATACATAAAAGCAATAGGCAACAGTCCCACTAACCAAGGAAGTAGAGTCAAAACATCACTCCATGTTGTAGCATAAACACTTCCTGTCAACCAGACATAAGCTTGACTAGCTAAATAAATAGGACTGAGTATGATTAACATCGTTGTTAAAGCCTGCATAGTAGCACTCAATCCAATTCCTATCAATACTAGACGTACTGGAGAAACTCCATCTTTCCATGCTAAAGTATAAACTAAGATTGCTATCAAACCTGCTCCTAAGAAAGCTGCAACAGGCAACCACTTAATACTGACTGTCAAAGAATTATTTACATCTGAAGAAGTAAAGTAAGACAAAAACAGAACTGCTCCTGCAGATGCTCCTCCTGTAATACCAATAATATTTGGTGAAGCTAAAGGATTTCTAATTATCCCTTGCAAAATAACTCCTGCTACAGCTAGTGCTGAACCAGCAAGTAAAGCAGTAATAACTCGTGGCAATCTAAAAGAACGAATAACAAGAATTTTAGCCTCTGTACCAGATCCAAATAAAGCTTTCACTACTTGAACAGGAGAAATATACATATCACCTACTCCGACACTAAAAATTACTCCTACTACAGTAAGTAATAGTAAACTGGCTAATATGTATAATGCTTTTTTATTAACTAGAAAGGATAGATTTCTAAATCGAAAACTTCTATACTGTTTCATCAGTTACCAATCCTCCTACGAGCAATATAAATAAAGAATGGAGTCCCTATAAAGGCAGTCATTACACCAACTGGAACCTCCTGTGGCATAATAATATACCTAGCTCCAATATCTGCTAACAATAATAGTATAGCTCCTAATAAAGCAGAGTAAGGAAGTAACCACCTATAGTCTCTACCTACTAAAAAACGAGCTAGATGAGGAATAATAATTCCTATAAAACCAATTGGCCCTGCTACTGCCACTGAGCTACCTGCTAATAAAACAATAATAACTCCAGCCATTAATTTAACTAGAGCAGTCTTCTGACCTAATCCTTTTGCTATATCTTCACCCATAACTAAAATATTTATAGCCTTAGCAATAACAAAAGCTGCTATCCAACCTACTAAAATATAAGGCAATACTGATAGTAATAAGTTTAAATCTCGACCTGCCACTGATCCTGTCAACCAGAACAAGACTGAATCTAAAGCCTTTTCATTTAAGACCAACATTCCTTGAGTAAAGGAAGAAAATAAAGCTGTTATTGCTGCTCCTGCTAAAGTAAGTTTTAGTGGCGTTAAGCCATCTCTACCTACTGAACCAAGTGCATAAACTATTCCAGCACTAATAGCAGCTCCTAAAAAGGCTAAAATAGAAAGTTGGCCCAATGAACTAACAGATAGAAAAGAAATACCTAATACTACAAAAAAACTAGCTCCAGCATTAACTCCAAAGATTCCAGGAGAAGCTAAAGGATTCTTAGTCAAAGCCTGCATCAATGCTCCTGCAATAGCCAAACTCCCTCCTACAAAAGTAGCAATTAATGCTCTAGGAACTCGAGTAGTCTTAATAATAATCTCTTTATTAGATCCAGTAAAGTCTGTATAAGCCTTAATAACTGTCTTTAAACTTATATCAGTAACTCCAAAAATTACACTAGCTATTATACAAGATATCAATAATAATAAAGTAATCATTAACCCTATAACTTTATTCTGTTTAGTTCTTAATTTTAATAAGTCCACTAGTCTTCACTCCTAACTAGATAAAAATTAATAATCATTATCACTAATCAAGTGTAACAGATACAGAATTAGTTGTCAATGATTTTGAAAGTACTTATCATTGACTTATTATAAATTCTATGGTAAAATAATCAGGGAATGATATTCATTATCAATCAAGGAGGAGAAACTATTGACTTATACTACATATGGCAACAAAAAGATAATTATGGCTATTTCTCTTATGTTAATAACTATGATGGCACTTGTTGGTTGTACTTCAAGTCAGAAAACAAGTCAAGACAATAAAAAATCTAATAGTAAAACTAGAACTGTTAAACATGCAATGGGAACGACTAAGATCAAAGGAACTCCTAAAAAAGTGGTTGTTTTAACTAATGGTGCATCTGATATTGCTCTTGCTTTAGGTGTTAAGCCAGTAGGAGCAGTAGAACATTGGTTAGGAGATCCTTGGTATGATTATCTAGAAGATGACCTAAAAGGCGTTACTGTTGTTGGAAAAGAAACTCAACCTAATTTAGAAAAGATTGCCTCTTTAAATCCAGATTTAATTATTGGTAGTAAAATCAGACACGAAAAGATATATAATCAACTATCAGCTATTGCACCAACTGTTTTCTCTGAAACAGTAGGTACAGTCTGGAAAGAAAATACTAAACTTTATGCTAAAGCCTTAAATAAAGAAGAAAAAGGACAAGAGTTAATTGATAATTGGAATCAACGAGTAACAACATTTAAAGAAAAGATGGGTAATAGGTTAGATACTACAGTTTCTATTGTCCGTTTCTTACCAGGACAAGTAAGAATCTACCATAAAGGATTTCCAGGTTCAATTATCAAGGAAGTTGGACTAACAAGACCTAAAACCCAACGTAAAGATACAGTCATTGAAAAGATTTCTAAGGAACAGATGCCTAGATTAGATGCTGATGTCTTATTCTACCTAACTTATGATACTGGAAACGGTAAAGGTGTCTCTGTAGAAAAAGAATGGTTAAATGATCCTCTATGGCAGAATCTTGAGGTAGTTAAGAATGATCGAGCTTATAAAGTAAATGATGTCTTCTGGAATACTGCTGGAGGAATTCAATCAGCTAATAAAATGTTAGATGACTTATATGAAATCTTTTTAAATGAATAATAGTTCTTAGCAACTATCCATTAATTTGGATAGTTGTTTTTATTCTTGATAAACTATTATAGAGGAGGAATTACATATGAAGAATAAAAAAATAGTAATCACTGGCGCTGGTAGCGGTCTAGGCCGTTCATTGGCTCAGCAAGCATCAAAAAAGGGAGCAAAGGTCTATCTATTAGGTAGAACTAAAGAAAAGTTAGAGCAAGTGGCAGAGACGCTAGATAACCCTGTTGGAATTCACACTTTAGATGTTAGAAAGACAGATGAAGTAGATCAGGTATTCTCTGAAGTTGGCCCTATTGATATCTTAGTTAATAATGCTGGAGTAGGTAGCTTTGCTCAAGCTGAAGAATTATCTGAAATAGAAATAGATAAGATGATAGATACTAATCTAAAAGGAACTATTTTCTGTAGTCAAGCAGCCTTACCTAAGATGAAAGAAGAAGATAAAGGTCTAATTGTTAATATTATCTCTACAGCTGGTAAGAGAGGTAAGGCTACGGAATCGGTCTATTGTGCTAGTAAATTCGGAGTACGAGGCTTTACAGAAAGTCTGGCTGTTGAATTAGAAGATACTCCTTTAAAAGTAGTTGGTGTCTATATGGGAGGTATGCGTACTAACTTCTGGGAAGGAATCTTTGATGAAGAAAAACTCAAGCAGTTAATGGATCCTGATGATATTGCAGAAATCATCTTATCCAATATTAAATCACGCCCTAACCTTAATGTAGAAGAGATTGTAATTGAAAATAAAAAGTAACTAAAAAACCACTCAGATTAGTTCTGAGTGGTTTTTCTATAAGTTAGAATTTAACAATAACTTATTCTGTATCTCAAATTCTTCCTTACTACCATCTGCTTTTTGCAAAGTCCAGATTATCTCTTCACCTAAGTTTTTAGCCTTCAGAGTAGACCCTCTACCCCCTACTTCAGCTGGTAGATACATCTCAATAGCCTGATTAGGACATTCTTTAACACACGCACCACAATCCCAACACTCTCGCTCATCTCTTATCTTAGCTTTATTATTCTCAGTTTTATATAATAAATTACCAGGGCAGATTCTCATACAACGTGATTCTTTACATTTTCCACAGCCATTACATAATTCTTTATTAATCTTAACTGCCATCTAACTCACCTACCCCTATATGCTCTCGTTCAATAATTTTGATTTCATCTTCATCGGTATCATATCTAGAATTAACAAATTTAAACCAATTCTCGTCATCACGTTCTGGATAATCAACTCTTTCTTGATAACCTTTCCAACGTGTCTCTTCTCTATATAATAGATGTTCTACAAGAACTTGAGAGACATCTACTCGATCAACTACTTCATGCAGTCTCATTAATTGATGTAAATTATCAGCTTGACCTTTAACTAAGTCTCTTTTCAGTTGTTTAAGTAACTTTCTAGCCTTTAATAATTTCTCTTCCTGTAATTGATAATCAGTACTTAATCCTCCAGCATACTCATCCATCAACTTTTGTAGTCTTTCTTCAAGCTCTAGAGGAGCAAAACCACCTTTTCTTTCTAAAGGAGCAAAAACTCGATTAAACTCTTTATCTATTAACTGTTGAGAGACTTCCCCTAAATCAGTATCTTCAATATACTCTAAAGCACTTACAGCTGCTATCTCCCCTTCTACCATACATCCTGTAGCATACTTCTTAGGGGCTCCTCCAACAACATCACCAGCAGCATATAAGCCATTAACTGTTGTTTTACGATTACTATCAACCCAATATCCTGATTGAGAATGACCACCAACTACATAAGGTTCAGTACCATAAATCTCTATCGGCTCTTCATTTGGTTCCACTTCTTGGTTGGCCCACTGCAGAAGAATTCCTGGTGACATATTCAAGTAGGTACGCTTCAACCTTTCACTAGTTTCATTATCTAGATGAGTAACATCTAGGAAACATGGCCCTCTTCCTGCTTGGTTTTCTTTGATAGTAGCATGTAATCTAAGAGGAGTTGAATTCTTTTCATAATTATTCTGATACTCTTTTCCTTGAATATTGACCTGTTTAGCGTTAAATCCTTGGGCCAACGTTCCAGTAGGAGAGATTACATCCTTAACTCGAAGAGCAATAAATCTCATCTCAAAAGTAGTCATCTCTGCTCCAGCCCTAATTCCCATAGCATAACCTGCTCCAGTATTAAATGGAGAATACCACATCTTATGACGAGCTTGACCTGGGTTATTAGGTTTATAAAGACCAGCCGCACCACCTGTAGCACAGATAACTGCTTTAGCCTGTATCACATAAAATTTATTCTCTCGTACAGAGAAACCAAAAGCACCTTTTACTTGACCATCATCTACCAAATAATTGGTAATATTAACTCTATTTAAGACCTCAACTCCACTATTTAAAGTTGCCTCGGCTAAAATAGGCTTAATCTGTTCTCCTTTAATCTTAACACTACGAGTTCCTTTGGCTACATAATTACCTTGTTCATCCTTTAAAAAGGGTAGCCCCCATTCTTCAAGATTATTAGCTACTTCATTGACTCCTTGGGCTATAGAATAGACTAAATCATCTCTTACCAAATCTTCTGAATCATTCTTTACATAGTCTAAAAAATCCTTAGGTGTTACCCCAGGATTTAGATAAGCATTAAGAGCATTAATTCCTGCTGCTAAACAACCGCTTCTTTCTATTTGAGCCTTTTCGGCAATTAAAACATCTACATCTGCATCTTCTTCTTTGATTGTGATTCCAGCATAACAACCTGCAGCTCCACCACCAATAATCAAAACATCTGTCTCTAGCTGGACAACTTCTACTTGCTCCATTATTATCACCTTATTTTTTTATTATGTTATGAGTTATGAGCAGTAAGCTATGAACTAAAATCAAATCGGTTTTTGACTTTAGCCCACAACACATAGCTCATGACTCATACCTACAACTCTAATGCTTGAGCAAAGTCCTCCTTAAGATCGTCAATATCTTCAATACCTACACTAACTCTAAGTAAGTCATCATAAACACCTAACTCCTGACACTCTTTAGCTGAATTATTAGCATAGATTGTTGAAGCTGGATGAATAATCAATGACTTGACATCACCAATGTTGGCTAAATTATAAAAATAATCTAAATTATTTATAACCTGAAAAGCCTTTTCTTTACTCCCTACTCGTAGAGTCAACATTCCTCCAAAACCATCTACAAAGAGATTTTTGGCCCGATTATAATAATCATTGTCTTCTAGTCCTGGATAAGTTACTTCATCTACCTCAGGATGGTCTGACAGAAACTTAGCTAATTCTAAAGCATTATCACAGTGCCTTTCCATTCTCAATGATAGAGTAGGAATTCCTAATTCATTTAAAAAAGAGTTCATTGGAGACGCAGTTGGTCCGTGATTTCTAAAGGTTTCACCTCTAGCTTTAGCAGAAAAAGCTAACTTACCATGCATTTTATAATCTAAAAAGTTATCAAACTCAGTCCAGTCAAAATTTCCACCATCAACAATTACCCCACCTATAGCATTAGCTGTTCCATTAATATATTTAGAGGTAGAATTGATTACAATGTTGGCCCCTAAATCAAGAGGATTAATTAAAGCAGGGGTAGCCATTGTATTATCTACTATTAAAGCAACATCATACTCTCTACAGACCTCAGCAATTCCTGGGATATCAGGTATATCCAACTTAGGATTACCTAACGTCTCTAAAAAGACAAATTTAGTTTTATCAGTAATTAAATCTACTATATCTTTCTTCTCTACTCCTGTAGTAAATTGTGGTTTGATTCCATAATCTTTATAGCCCTTAAATAAGTTATAAGTTCCACCAAATAAGGAGCTCGTAGCAATAAATTCATCGCCTGCTTCTAAAATAGTCATAGTAGTAGTGGCAATAGCTGCCATACCTGATGAACATAAGATAGCTGCCTTACCATTCTCTATATCAGCTAACTTTTGTTCAACATTACGGATAGACGGATTATTCACGCGAGTATAAACATATCCAGGAGCTCTATTATTAAATATTTTCTCTAAATCTTCAGCCTGTTGATGCTCAAAAGAATTGGTTAAATATACAGGAGTATTAGTTGCTCCGTATCTATCATTAGTATCTAAATTAACTAACTTAGTATTAAATTTCACTTCTCTACTCCTCTCCTTTAATAGTCATGAGTCATGTGTCGTCAGCAATGAGTAAATTCAAAACCTTTATAGCCAAAATCTGAACCTCATAAAAACCTGAGTTCTAATAGTTTGAACTATCATTTACAGTTCTAATTTTGAATTAGCTCACCCTACGAGTTTCATAGAATCTCTTCGTGATATAAAGACCATCTGCTCACAGCTTATAGCTCATGACACACAACTACTGCTTTCTAACCCGTAAAATATAATGGCCTTCTTCAGACTGCTCTTTAGATAAAATCTCATGCCCTTCTTTGGCTAAACTTTGTGGTACATTAGCTATTGGTTCTCCTTCGTCTAAATAGATCTTTAATACTTCTCCCTGCTCTAAAGGACTGATTGCTACCTTAGCTTTTACAAAATTCATTGGACATTTAACACCTTTTAAGTCTGCTACTTCTTCTTGGTCATTATCTTGAACTTGCTTCTCTTCTTCATTTTCAACTTCTTCTAAATCAAACTCTAATTTAGCATTTAAAGAGTCATATAATTCTTCAACCCGAGAGATCAAATCTGCTACCTGTTCTTGATACTGTAATAGGTCATCAATATCTCCTAATTTATAATCTATAGCAGCATCTAATAACTCTGCATAACTATCCTCTACTAAACCACTATCGATAAACTCAGATTTAAACTCTTTTAAAATAACTCGATCTTTATCTGTATCTACTCCTTTAACAATTAATAAAGCACGAGCAGCATTAATTATTGCCTGATAAAATTGGTCGCTATCACTTTCTTCAGTAGCATCTTTATAATCAGACTTAGCAGTATCTATATCTAACTGAATAATATCCATTACTCCAGCACCACATTCACCTGGCCCTCTACCTGCTAAAGAAAAGTCTTCTTCTTGGCCCCAATCTTTATAAATATCAGAATCTTCTTCATAATTAGGTACTGTAGTATACTTATTAGCTAGATTAATTATTTCTTCTTGTCCACCATTCTCTAAATATTGATTAAACCTATTCTTACTATATGATGAATCTTTGGCTAAAATTCCTGCTAAATCTTCTAAAAAGGCTGGAATTCTCTTAGCTGGAATATCTATAGTTCTATTTGCATACTGACTATTATCCTGCTCTATATTACCACCTAGGAATAATGAGTAATGGGGTACTAACTTATCATTAAACCTTTTTGCTTTTCCTTCAAAACCTAATTTACCTATTAAGTGCTGACCACAGACATTTGGACATCCACTAATATAAATCTGAGGTAGAACATTCTGTAATTCATCTGATAAAGCACTTAGTTTGTCTTTAATTTCTTGGGCCAAATTAGGTGAAACACATAAACCTAATTTACAAGTAGAAGCTCCTTTACAAGATACTGGTACTGTAGCTCTATTAGCAATCAGTAATTCAGAATTAATATTATTGATTCCATCAATTAAATCTATTACTTCTCCATTCTTTACTCCTCTAATCAATAATCCCTGTTTTAGAGTAGTTCTTAGAGAAATTTGATCTTCAGTTAATAGATCTAATAACTGTTTTACATCTTCATAGTTAAGATCTCCATTAGTTGGTCTTAACTCTAAAGAATAATATCCATCTTTCTCTTCAGGGTAAATATAATCAGCATCTAATTCTAAATCTGATACTTCTACTTCACTTCTTGATTCTTGGTAGTAATTTATCTCTTCAACAGCTAAATCTTCCTCTAATACTTCAGATAAATATTCTCGATACTTAGTGACAAACTCTTCATCTCCTAACCTCTTTCTTACAAAACGTAATCTAGCTTGATGCTTATTACTCCGATCACCATAATCGTCAAAAAAGCGTTTGATGGCTTCTGCTATATAAAATATTTTATCCTCAGTTACAAACTCTTCTAACAACAAACCAACTTCTGGTGCATTACCCATTCCACCAGCAGCATAGACTTTAAATCCTCTTTCTCCGTCAACTTTATGAGCAATAAAACCTAAATCATTAATTGTGGCTAAAGCGTTATCCTCTGAGGTAGGAGAAAAAGCGATCTTATACTTTCGTGGTAGATTAAAAGAAGACCTAGTCTTAATTAAGTATTCCGTCAAAGCTAAGGAATGAGGTGTAGTATCAAAAGCTTGGTTAGGATTAACACCTGCCCGAGGAGCATTTAAGATATTTCTAACAGTATTTCCTCCTCCCCCCCGAGGACTCAAGCCAACCTCTAATAACTTAAATAAAACCTGCGGTGTATCTTCTATCTTTACTTGATGAATCTGGATATCCTGCCTAGTAGTAACATGTAAATATCCACTACCATATTCTCTGCTTAATTCGTTTAATCTCTTAAGTTGCTCTTTAGTTAATACTCCACCAGGAACTCTAACTCGCACCATATATCTCTCTTCACCTGGCTGATAACCTCGTTGACTATAGACACCCTTTGGTACTCTACGCCCCTTAAATCTAACTGGATCAAGATCACCAGCTAAGAATCGTTCCACTTCTTTTTCATACTCTTTAGTATCTTCTTTAACTGTCTTAGGAATATTAAATACAGGCCTATTAGCCATTGATCATCACCATCCTTTCTAAATTAATTCAATCTCTATTTGATTTACATCTTGTTGTTCTTTAATACTAAAGGCCTTCAAAGCCGGCTCTTCTCCTGCTAAAGACAAGATAAAATAAATAGCCTCCTGATCATAAGCCAATCTTTTATCTTCTTGGGAAGGACGCGAAGGAGTAAAGGGATGAGAATGATAGTTACCTATCATTTCATAATCTAACTCTCTTACTTCTTTAACAACTTTAAACTGTTCTTTAGGATCCATAGAAAAATGCTCAGCCGAATCATCTAGATTAGTCATTGGAAATACTTCTTTGACTTCTAACTTCTCATCACTAACTAACCCTGCTACTAGTCCACAACATTCCTTAGGAAACTCTTCTTGAGCATGGTCTACTAACTTTTCATATAGTTTAGTTGGTAATTCGATTATCATAGTTCACAAGCTCCCTGTTCATAATCTATTAATTCAGTAATCTCTGGATCATCACTACAGATATCACACTTATCTCGCTTGCTAATCTGTTGCTTATTAAATTCCATCTTTAAAGCATCATACGTTAATAAAGTACCAGTCAATAACTCACCTTTATCAAGTAAATACTTAATAGCCTCAGTAGCTTGAATAGTACCAATTACTCCGCCCATAACTCCTAAAACTCCAGCTTCTTTACAAGATGGAACAGCTCCTGGCTTAGGCGGTTGAGGAAAACCACATCTATAACATGGAGAATCTTCTTCAGGGACTACTGTCATTGTCTGACCAGAAAATCTAATTATTCCAGCATGAGAAAGTGGTTTATTCTCCATTATACAGGCATCATTAATTAAAAATTTAGCTGGGAAATTGTCAGTACCATCAATTACAAAGTCATAGTCTCGAATAACTTCTTTAATATTTCCAGAGTGTAAGTAGTAAGAATATGTTTCAACCTCTACATCAGGATTCATATCATTGATAGTCTCCTTAGCTGATTCAACCTTTGGTTTACCTACATCTGGAGTATGATGTAATACTTGTCGTTGCAAATTAGATAATTCTACTTGATCTGCATCTACTAAACCAATCTTACCTACTCCTGCAGCAGCTAAAAATTGAGCTGCTGGTGTTCCTAATCCACCAGTTCCAATAATCAATACTGAAGAATTAAGTAACTTCTGTTGACCTTCAACTCCTACATCCCCTAAGATAATATGGCGTGAATACCTTTCTAATTGATCTTCACTAAACAAGAGCTCCACCACCCATAAAGTATAGAAATTCTACTTCATCTTCATCTGTAACTACTATATCTTCAAAATCATCTCTATCTAAAATTTCACCATTTAATTGTACTGAAACCATATCTGGCATATCAACATCTTCTTTCTCTAATAATTCTGTTACCGTTAGTTCTCGCTCTAATTCTACCTGCTCACCATTAATTTTAATTTCCATTTTTTATCCTCCTATTTAAAACCTAGTATTCTTATATGTTTTTCTGATTTTAGTTGTTACTATAGAAAGTATCATATTATTAGTAGTATGTCAATAAATTTACTTGGTTTTTATTAAAATTATATTTTCTCTTATAATTTGAAACTATATAACAATTATTGTTAGTAATAAAGAAGAGTAACCCAATTGGGTTACCCTAATAATAAAGAATTATTTTTCTTTAAACAATGGAGTGCTTAAATATCTCTCCCCAGTATCAGGAGCAAGTGTTACTACCTGTTTATCAGAACCTAATTTCTCAGCTACTTTAATAGCTGCTGCTACTGCTGCTCCAGAGGAAATACCAACTAAAATACCTTCTTCTTGGGCCAACTTTCGAGCCGTTTCCATAGCTTCTTCATTTTCTATCTTAACTACATCATCTAATAACTCTACTTCCAATACTTCAGGAATAAAGCCGGCTCCAATTCCTTGGATTTTATGTGGTCCAGGTCCTTCACCACTGATTACAGCTGAACCAGTAGGTTCAATAGCAATAATCTCCACTCCATCAACTTCTTCTTTCAACACTTCACCTGTACCAGTGATTGTTCCACCAGTTCCTACTCCTGCCACAAAGGCATCTAACTCACCTTGAGTTGCCTCTATAATTTCTTGAGCAGTTGTTTGACGATGAACTTCAGGATTTGCCGGATTTTCAAACTGCTGTGGCATAAAGTAATTATCGTTATTTTCTACTAACTCTTTTGCTTTATCAATAGCTCCAGGCATCCCATCTTCTCCAGGAGTCAAGACCAATTCTGCTCCATAAGCCTTAAGTAACTTTCGTCGTTCAATACTCATTGTATCAGGCATTGTTAAAACTACATCATAACCTTTAGCTACTCCAATCCAAGCTAATCCAATTCCTGTATTACCACTTGTTGGCTCTACAATAGTTCCTCCAGCTTTAAGCTCTCCATCCTTCTCAGCTTGCTCAATCATATTTAAAGCAATTCTATCCTTTACACTCTTACCTGGATTAGCTGACTCTAACTTAACTAATACCTCTGCTGCTTCTTTAGGTACAATTTTATTTAATCTAACCATTGGTGTTTGACCAACCAATTGAGTAATATTATCTACTATCTTCATTTTTATCCTCCTCACTGATAAAACCAAGTAAGTTTATATGTTTTTCTGGTATTATTATTGTACCAGAATTTGAACTAATTGTCAAGATTACTGAATTAAGGGTTTAAAACTTTCGTTGGAATTATCTCAAAAGAGACAACATAATCTGCTCCTAACTCTTTTCTTATTTCTGTAGCCAACTCAGCAAATGTAGATTTATCTAACTCATCTGGTGCATATAAAACCAAAGTTGCTGCTTTATTCTCAGCATTTACTGTTATCGATTCTAATCTAGCTTCTAATTCATCACCAAAGTAATCTCGATAGATTTTTCGAACAGTATCAGATGGCTTTTCTTTAATCATCTGATTATAAGTAATTAATGATAAAGGAATAGTTAAAACAATTACTGCAATAATTAAAAAGACCAAACTTTTTTTAATCATCTTCTTAGCTGTAGATTTATACCACCATTGTGGTTTCAATCCCTTACTATAAAAGACGACTATAATAGCTAATAACAGACTAAATAAGTTACCAAGTAGTAATAAACTAGCTCCTAAAACCATTGATAAATTCCAGAGAGCAACCCCAATTCCTAAAGTAGCCATTACTGGTATTAAAGCAGCAGCAATTACTACCCCTACTAATTGCTGAGATTTAACATTCATAATTAAAGAATAAGCTCCTGCTCCTCCAGCTGCAAAAGCAATTAATAGATCAGCAATAGTAGGAAACATCCTAACTTGGATAGCTTGATTAACTGATACATTAGGAATAATCAAACCAAAAATACCACCAATAGCAATAGCAATCGTAATTACTATTCCTTCAGCTGACAGTCCTTTACTAAATAAATTCCAATCACCTAATACAATTCCAATTGCCATAGCAGCAATTGGGCCAAAAACAGGAGCAATAATCATTGAACCTACTATTACAGGTGTGTTATTTAGAATTAATCCTAATGAGGCAATCAATGAAGCAACTATGGCTAAAATAGTAAATTCAGGATTAACTTCACTACTTTCCTTAGCATAAGTAATTATTGTCTCTCTAGTTGCTCTGGATTGTTGCTTTTCTACCTTCTCTTTATTACGAGGAATTACTGTATCAGGCGAAAAAATAATCAGACTCCTATTCTCATTATGAGAAAAATTAAACTTACTTTTTAACCTATCTATTAGCTTATCAGCATGTCCATATAATAGATTAATAATCAATAGATCGCCTGTCTGTGACTGAACTAGTTTATAATCTTCAATATCTACCCCTAAATCTGATAATAACTTTACTGCCTTCTCACCTTCACCTGGTTCAAAAGTGGCATGAACAATCTGCATACTTAGCTCCTTTCTGATTATAACTAATTTCTAGTGTGCCACTTTTAGAATGAAAATATAAGAGACCTACAAAAATTGTAGGTCTTTTAATTGCAATTATATCGATTATATATAACCTTATGCTAACTCCTTAATCACTTCTTCTAGCTTAATATCCTGATCCCAATTATAAATCTCCCATTCTTCACTAAAGCTAGTATTCTCTTCTTGACCCAAATTAGTCATTGGCCCATGCACTTCAACTTCAAAATAATCAAATTTATATGTATCAAAAACTTCAACAGCACAACCATGTCCAAATTCAGCCTCAGAAAAAGTAGGAAACCGCTTTAAATAACCTATTCTTCCTTCAGGAACATCTACAAGAGATAATAACCAACCAGCAGAAAAATAAGTTCCTAATTTAAACTCTACTTGCCCAGAACAATCAATTACAGCATATTGATTACCTTCTATTTTTAAAGTAGTCACAAATTCCTTTCCATCAGTCTCCTTTAGATTTTCTAATTCATATTCAGAAGATATAGGAAGAACTACTTGCCCTTCTCCTGCTACCTGAGTCACATCCCATAAGCCATACTTTTTATCTGCTAAGCCCCAATTCTTCATCTCTTGGTCAACTACTAGCCTTTTACTATCCTTTGTCAAAGCAACTTTTCTTACTAACTGCATTCCAGTTTCACGACAGATTGGACTGACCAACTTAAATTCTATTTCTTCATCAGTTTGGTGATAATCTATCTGATATTTTCCTACAGCTAAATCTAAATAAGGAGGCCAATGCCACTTAGACTGAGGGGCCAACCAAGTCTTATAGCCTCCAATAGGTAGATAATCAATCTGTCGTCGATAGTCTTTAATATCTTCTATCTCTTCTAAAGCAAAAGTTTCCCCTTTCATTTTAGGCATAGTATAAAGTAATTCCTGTCCAGAGTTGACTAAACTAATAATTCTACCTCCAACCTGAGGTAGTACTACTATACTTAAATGCTTATTCTCCAACTTATAAGCCTGCCAACCTTGATAGTCAACTTGTTCTAATCTTAATTCTTTACTCATCTTGACCCACCTCTTCATCCATTCTATCTAAAATTAATTGATAACCATCAGCACCATAATTTAGATAACGCTTTACTCGACTAATAGTAGCAGTACTAGCTCCAGTCTGCTCAGCAATCTCATCATAAGTAGCTCCTTCTTTCAACATCCTAGCTACTTCTAATCTTTGGGCCATAGACTTAACTTCTTTAATAGTACATATATCTTCAAAAAATTTATAACATTCCTCTTTATCTTCTAATAATAAAATAGCTTCAAATAAACTCTCTGTTAACTCATCTTTTAATTTATCATTCATCTCTATCTCCTCCTAAAAATTACCTATTACTTTATAATATATTTTAACACATTAAAGATATAAAATCATTGTTTAAAATAATATTTAGGAGATAAATAATTTTACTTACTTTTCAACCTAACTATTCGGTAATTTCAACTTTATTTCCATGATGGATATAATTTATAAAATAAAAAGAACCTCTCAGTTGAGAGGTTCTAAAATAACAAATTTATAAATAAATATATTTTACGATAAATAGTCCCCCAAAGATATAAACAATCCAATCTACCTGCCTACCTTCACCATATAAAAACTTAATAATCGGATAGAAGATAAAACCTAAAGAGATACCTGTTGAAATAGAGTAAGTGAAAGGCATAGCAATAATCGTAATAAAAGCCGGAATAGATTCTGTTACTTTATCCCACTCAATATGAAGAGCATTCTGCATCATCATAGAACCAACAATAATTAAGGCTGGTGCTGTAGCAGCAGCTGGTACAATAGCAATTACTGGACTAAAAAAGATTGATAAGACAAAACAAAGAGCTACTACAACTCCTGTCAATCCTGTCCTTCCTCCTTGGGCTACACCTGTTGCCGATTCAACATAAGTTGTAACTGTTGGCGTACCCATCATTGAACCAGCTATAGTTCCAATTGAGTCAGCAAATAATGCATTGTCTACCTTAGGTAAGTTTCCATCTTCATCAAGAAAACCACCTTGCTGACTAACACCAATTAAAGCACCTGCTGTATCAAACATATCAACAAATAAGAAAGAAAAGATAACAGTAAATAAACCTACATCTAAGGCCCCACCAATATCAGCTTGAAACATTACTGGTTTCCAATCAGCTAAAGCTGGAACCTTTATTAATGCTTCTGGAGCCTCTACTACTCCAAAAGGAATTCCTAATGCTGTAGTTATTACAATTCCAATCAAGATACTACCTTTAAATTCTTTAGCCATCAGTAAAACAGTAATTATGATTCCTACAATAGCTAATAAAGTAGCCGGAGTCGTCAAATCACCTAAAGTAACTAAAGTGGCCTTACTATTGACAACAATACCTGCATTCTCCATACCTAGTAGAGCAATAAATAAACCCATTCCAGCACTAATAGCCGATTTCAAGTTAGTAGGCATAGCATTAATAATTCTCTTTCTCACTTTAGTTAAGGTTAATACAATAAATATTAATCCTGAAATAAAGACTGCTCCTAAAGCTTCTTGCCAACTAAGACCCATACCTAACACAACTGTATAGGTAAAATAAGCATTAATTCCCATTCCTGGAGCCAAAGCAAAAGGATAGTTAGCTAAAAATGCCATACATAATGTTGCAAAAGCAGAAGACATAGCTGTAGCAATCATTACTGCTTCGATAGGCATTCCTGTTTTGGAGACAATACTTGGGTTAACAAAAATAATATAAGCCATTGTCATAAAAGTAGTAATTCCAGCCATAACCTCTGTTCTAACATCTGTATTATGCTCTTCTAAATTGAATAACGAATCAAGTAAACTTAACATTTATATTCCCTCCATCTATTTAATCTTCGTTTAAAATCAACTTTATTATTCAAACCAGTATTAATATTAGCATATAAATCGACTATAGTCAATGAATAAACTAACTTTTTTTATTAAGATTATGTTTTTGTTCGTATTATTCTGAGATTTCTAACATAAGCAACTGAATCAATAACTAAATCTTTATTACAACAATCTTACTGACTATCGGATTTTAATTATACAAGTATAGCTTGCTTAGTATATTATGTCATGAGCCATGAGCTATGAGTCAACTCAAGCCTACAAATATAAATAAAGATTTAATTTCAGATTTTTGAATTGACTAATAACTCATAGCAGACAACTCACAGCAATACCATCAATATAAACCTAGTCAATAATTTAATTATTCAATAAGAAGTAAGATTCGACTTACAACATAACTCTATCTTTAAATTTATTAAATCCTATCCGATCAATAAAAGATCCTAATCTTTCTCTTTTATTACCATTATTCTTAAAATAATTGATTACATTATCAATTATCTCTAATGAATCATCTGAAGTTTGATTATGAACCAATAAATCTCCTAATCTTGCCTCACGCCCTCCATGCCCTCCAACATAAATACTAAATCCTTTAGCAGTACCCATTAATCCGATATCTCTAAATTCAGTATCCATACACTTATTTGCACAACCACTGACTCCCATCTTAAACTTACCAGGCAGAGTTACTCCATGATACCTTTTATCTAATTCTGTACCTAAAGATACAGAATCCTGTTGTCCTCGTTTACAGAAGGTAGTCCCTGGACAGAACTTTATACTTCTCACACAGATACCTATTGCATACCCAGGATCCATCCCTAAATCAGCCCATACATTGTCTATGTCTTCTTCTTGTAATCCTACAATAGCAATCCGTTGTGAACTAGTTGCTTTTACCACAGCTGCACCATATTTTTTAGCTACCTCACCTATTTTAATCAATTCTTCAGGTTGAAGAATGCCACCTGGACTATGGGGCGCAATAGCATAAGTACCATCTCGCTGTAAGACGGCCCCTTTTTCTAATAGATCTTTTTTAGTTCCTTGTTCTGTTTCATCCATAATATTCCTCCTTTTTTATTTCTTAGTCAAAAATTAGTATCTGAATTAAATAATAAAACTATACATACTCAAAAAATAAAAAAGAACCTCTCTAGTAAAGAGAGGTTCAAAGTCAACTTTATTATAAATACATGTATTTGACAATGAACAGAGCTCCTAATAGATAAATAATCCAGTGTACTTCATCACCTTCACCATGGAAGAACTTCATAATTGGATATAAAATAAATCCTAAAGAAATTCCTGTTGCAATAGAATAAGTGAAAGGCATAGCAATAATTGTTACAAAAGCTGGTAGATACTCAGCAATATTCTCCCAGTCCACTTCTGTTACATTCTCTAACATAATAGAACCAACAATAATTAAGGCTGGAGCTGTAGCAGCTGCCGGTACAATCTTAATTACTGGTGTAAAGAAGATAGACAGTAAGAAACAGATAGCTACTGTTACACCAGTTAACCCTGTTCTTCCACCTTGGGCCACACCAGAAGCCGACTCAACATAAGTTGTTACTGTAGGTGTTCCCATCATTGAACCAGTAATTGTTCCTACTGAATCAGCCAATAGAGCACGATCTGCTTTTGGTAAATTACCATCTTCATCTAAAAATCCAGCTTGATGGCTGACTCCTATCAAAGTACCAGCCGTATCAAATAAATCAACAAATAAAAAAGCAAAAATAATAGTTAGAATCCCTTCATCTAAAGCTCCCATAATATCAGCCTTAAAGACTACTGGAGCCCAATCAGAAAAACTAGGAACCTTAATAATACCTGCTGGTAGATCAGTTACTCCCATAGGTAATCCCAATAAAGTAGTTAAAATAATTCCAATTAAGATACTCCCTCTAACTCCTTTAGCCATTAATAACCCAGTAATAATTAATCCAATAATAGCTAAAATAGCACTAGGATCTGCTAGATTACCTAAAGTAACTAATGTAGCATCACTATTGGTAACTACTCCTGCATTCTGCATCCCAATAAAGGCAATAAATAAACCAATTCCTGCACTTACTGCTGATTTTAGAGTTTGAGGCATAGCATTAATAATTGTCTGTCTAACTTTAGTTACTGTTAATAGTAAGAAGATTAGACCTGAAATAAAGACTGCTCCTAATGCTTCCTGCCAACTGAGTCCCATTCCTAACACAACTGTATAGGTAAAATAAGCATTTAGTCCCATTCCTGGAGCCAAAGCAAAAGGATAATTAGCTAAAAATGCCATAGATAATGTTGCAAAAGCAGCCGACATTGCAGTAGCAATCATGACTGCTTCAAAAGGCATTCCAGCTTCTGCTACAATACCTGGATTAACAAAGATAATATAAGCCATTGTCATAAAAGTAGTAAGTCCAGCCATAACTTCTGTTTTAATATCAGTACCATGTTCTTCTAAGTTGAATAATGACTTTACTAAACTAGACATCTATAATTCCTCCTTATTATTTTAGAACATTTAACTACTAAATTTAAATTATTATAGTTTATTCCCACTCGATAGTAGCCGGTGGTTTAGAAGTAATATCATAAACAACTCTATTTACTTCCGGAACTTTATTAGTAATTTTACGAGAAATTTCTTCTAATACCTCATAAGGAATTCTAGCCCAGTCAGCTGTCATAGCATCTTTACTCTTAACGGCTCGTAAAGCAATTGTATAAGTGTAAGTTCGCTCATCTCCCATCACACCTACACTCTTAATTGGAGGTAAAACAGCAAAGTACTGCCAAATCTCTCGTTCTAATCCTGCCTCTTTAATCTCTTCTCTAAAGACAGAATCTGCTTCTTTAAGAATTTCTAGTTTATCTTCTGTTACCTCACCTAAAACTCTAATCCCTAAACCTGGACCTGGAAATGGCTGGCGCCAGACAATATCTTCTGGTAAACCTAATTCTTCTCCTACTTCTCGAACTTCATCTTTAAATAATTCACGTAATGGCTCAACTAACTTAAAAGTCATATCTTCAGGTAAGCCACCTACATTATGATGACTCTTAATCGTTGAAGAAGCATCACTACCTCCACTTTCAATTACGTCAGAATAGATTGTTCCCTGAACTAAATACTTAGCGTCTCCAACTTTGACTGCTTCCTCTTCAAAAAGTCTAATAAACTCATTACCAATTATCTTACGCTTATCTTCTGGATCTTTTACTCCAGCTAATTTATCTAAAAATCTCTCTTGCGCTTCAACATAAACTAAATTCATATCAAATTCTTGACCAAAAGTCTCTTCTACTTCAGCCCCTTCATCCTTTCTTAGTAGGCCATGATCAACAAAAATACAAGTTAACTGGTCTCCAATTGCCTCATGGACTAAAGCTGCAGCTACAGAAGAATCAACTCCACCTGATAAACCACAGATTACTTGTTTATTTCCAACTTTGGCCTTAATTTCTACAACTGTCTCTTCAATAAAGTTAGAAGTGGTCCAATCTCCACTGGCATCACAAACTTTATATAAAAAGTTATTAATAATTTCTGTTCCACGTGGCGTGTGTACTACCTCTGGATGAAATTGGACTCCATAAAACCCTCTCTTCTGATCTCCAATAGCAGCTACTGGAGAATTAGGAGTCTGTCCTATAATCTCAAAACCAGCTGGTAACTCTGTTACTCTATCACCATGGCTCATCCAACATTCCAACTCTTCTTCAATATCATCTAATAAATCTAATCCCTGCTTAACTTCTAGCATTGCTCGACCATATTCTCGTTCCTCTGCTGGTTCTACCTTACCTCCAGCCAAAGTATGACTCATTAATTGCATACCATAACAGATTCCTAAAATAGGAATCCCTAACTCAAATATTTCTTGCTCAATATAAGGAGCCTCTTCACTATATACACTAGCTGGACCACCTGAAAATATAATTCCTATTGGATCTAAGTTCTTAATTTTTTCTACAGAAATGTCATAAGGTACTACTTCAGAATAAACATTACCTTCCCTTACTCTACGAGCTATTAGCTTACTGTATTGACCTCCAAAATCCAAAACTAAAATTAGTTCGTGATCTTTTCTTTGTGCCATTTTGTCCCTCCTAGGTTTATTATAAACAAAAAACCCCAAGTTATAATCCTAAAATAGGACCAAACCTGGGGAAATAGAAGTATCTAAGGGCCAACTAAATTTAGTTCACCCTCAAAAACTGCTATTCCGTAGTCAGCTAGTTTGCGGCTAGCCGGTAGAGACTTACGGGCCCTATTCCCGAAGATATACGAAATAATGATATATAATATTAAATTTCATATTCTGATAAAATCTATAAAAGACATTAACTTATGTGAGTAGTATAAATTAAAAACCGATTGTTGTCAAGAAAATTCTAATTATCATTCAGTCTTTCTTCAGCTTCAGCTAGTACTCGATTATATACAGTCTTCACTGGTATATCTAGTTCTTCAGCCACTTCTTTACACTCATCATATTCTGGAGCATACTTAATTATTTCTTCCTGCTGATAAGCTACTTTAACAGTCATTTCTCCAAACTCAGTCTCTAATTGATAGAACTTACGTTCTAATGCTTTACGTTCTACTTCATACTTTCGGATACCTAAAGTTGTTGTCTCCCTAAATAGAATCTCTTCTAATTGAGAAGTATCTTCTGGTCGACATAAAACATTAACTTTAGTCCCTGGTCGATTCTTCTTCATCATAACATTGGTTAGATAAACATCTAAAGCTTCTTCTTCAAATAACTTAGGAAACAAATATGAATAAATCTCTGGATTCATATCATCAATATTTGTCTCCAACATCATTAGCTTAGTATTGTCTCTTTTTTTTTACCTAAAACTACTCGTAACAGATTACTTATTTCTAAGTCTTTATCTCCTAAACCATAACCTGTCTCTTCTACTACCATATTAGGTAATGGTCTAAAGTCATCTGCTAAAGTCTTAACTATAGCTGCCCCAGTAGGAGTAACTAATTCACTTTCCACTCCCTTAGAATAGACTGGTACTTCATCTAAAATCTCTAGGGTAGCTGGAGCTGGAACAGGAATATTACCATGAGCACAGTGAACAAATCCAGTTCCTATATGTAAAGGAGAAAGATAAATTTTATCTATATCCAACTGCTCAATACAAATAGCAGCTCCTACAATGTCAACAATAGAGTCTATTGCACCTACCTCATGAAAATGAATCCGATCTAAAGGCTTGTCATGCACTTTAGCCTCAGCTTCCGCTACTTGCCTAAATATATCTTTACTCAACTCTTTAACTTGGATGCCCAACTGACTTGATTCAATAATCTCTTCTATATCAGCTAAATTCCTATGTGGATGGTGATCTTCTCCATCATGGTGGTGATGATGACTATGTTCTAATACTACCTTAAAATCAGTACCAGTAATTCCTTTCTCCTGACCCTTTTCTATTTTTAATTCATAACCATCAATATCTAATTTAGCCAATTCATCTATAAATACTTCTTTATCAACTCCTAAATCAAGCAGAGCACCAATTGTCATATCTCCACTAACACCTGCTAAACAATCAAAGTATAGAATTTTATCCATCTTGTCACCCCTTATCTATTTATGTAAATTTAAGAGTTAATTGATAAAAGTATTACTTCCGTGATACAGTTATAAGTTATGTGCTTTGAGTTAATACTTTTATTACAAAAGGTCTTGTCTTTTAGACCTAAAGGATGAGCTAAATCAAAAACTTTAAATTCAAAACCTAAACTTCTATAGCCTCTATATTTTAGATGAAAGGCTAACTTTATAATTTTGATTCTGAATTGGCTAACGACTCAAAGCTCACGACTCACTATTCACTTCTAGCCTGCTCGATCTGGCGATTAATTGTACTAGCTAGATAGCCTGCACCAAAGCCATTATCTATATTGACTACTCCTAGACCACTAGCACAACTATTTAGCATAGATAATAAAGATGCTACTCCATCAAAGTGAGCACCATAACCTACACTAGTAGGTACAGCAATAACTGGCTTATCAACTAAACCACTGACTACACTGGCTAAGGCCCCTTCCATACCTGCTACTACTATAATGATATTAGCTTCCTTTAACTTATCTTGATTACCTAATAATCTATGAATACCTGCTACTCCCACATCATAGAGGGTCTTTACAGTATTACCTAACATATCAGCTGTTATAGCTGCCTCTTGGGCTACTGGAATATCAGAAGTTCCACCAGTTACTACTAAGATTTCACTTTCAGTCTCTCCTACCTCTTCCTGCTGAATAACTATTATATTAGACCTTTCATGATATTCTATCCCATCTGTTAAGTTTTGTAGAGCATGATAAACTTCTTCCTCTGCTCTAGTAGCAAGTATATTATTACCTCGCTCTAACATATTAGTAACTATTCCTTTAATCTCTTCAATAGACTTACCTTCACAGTAAATGACTTCCGGATAACCATTTCTTAAACTACGATGATGATCTACTTTAGCATAACCTAGATCTGAGAAAGGTAGATCTTTTAGTTGATCCATTGCTTGGTCAACCTCTACATTTCCTGATTGTACTTCTTTTAATAATTGCTTTATCTCACTGTTTTTCAACTTTGGCCCTCCCTATCAAATTTATAATATACGATTAATAATTAATTCTAAAGTGACGTAATATTGATATAACAGCAAATAATTTCTATTACGAAAGGTCTTGTTTTTTAGACCTAAAGGATGTACTATGAGTCGTGAGCCAGTTCAAAACCTTGAAATTCAAGACTAATTCCTTACAATTTCTATGTTCTAAGAGAAGTTTTTCTATTACTTTGAATTTGATTTCCTATCAGTCCTATGAACTCTCCGTGAAAATCTGCTCACCATACGAGTTTCATAGAACATCTTTGTGATGAAAACTATCTACACACAGTATATAACAGATAGCTCATAACACACGACTCATAGCTCATTACTTATCTATCGCTTCATTCATGCTTCCAGTTCTATAGCCTGCTAAATCTAAAGCTACATAATTAAATCCTATCTCTTTCAGTTTCTGAGATACTTCATCCATTAACCCTAGTTCAAAAAATTTCTTTCTCTCTTCTGGAGTTACCTCAATTCTAGCCATTTCACCATCATGGTATCTAACTCTTAACTGTTCAAAACCAAATTCATCCATTAAATATAATTCTGCTTCCTCTGCTCTTTCAATTTTCTCTCTTGTTATCTTCTCTCCATAAGGAAATCTAGTAGCTAGACAAGTAAAAGATGGATCATCCCAAGTAGATAAGCCTAGCTTTTTAGATAATTTTCTAATTTCATCTTTATTCAACTGAGCTTCTTTTAAAGGACTTCTGACCTCTAACTCCTTAATAGCCTTCATACCTGGTCTATAATCATCTAAATCATCTACATTAGTTCCATCAACTACTTGTTGTTCAGTATTAGCCAATTCTTTAACTTGAGAAAAGATTTTAGATTTGCAAAGATAACATCTATCTGAGGGATTATCTGTTACCCTGTCCATTAATTCAGCATCAATCTCAGCTACTTTATGATTAATCCCAATCTCTTTAGCTACTTTTTTAGCCTGTTTAATCTCTCTGATAGAATAGATAGGTGCTTTAGCAGTTACTGCCAAAGCTTTATCACCTAGTAGATCATAACTAACCTTAGATAAAAGTGTACTATCTACTCCACCAGAAAAGCCAATTATCACATTTCCTAATTCCTTAATGATTCTCTGTAACTCTTCATATTTTTCTTCTAAATTCAACATTAACCCTCCTTAAAATTATTAATAGTCGTGAGCTATGAGCTATCAGTCATGAGCTAATTCAAAACCTGATTTTTTAAAGAAAGGATTAAGTTTTGGATTTTGAACCTACTCACCACTCATGACTCACGACTCACAACTCATTAACAGTAGTAACAGTTAATTTACTATGTTTAACTCCTCTTAAGCCACCTAATTTCTGAGCTACCTTCTGAATCTTCTCAGTTGGCCCTTGCATAACAGTTACTTCTAAACAATGTCTACAGTCTAAGTATAAATGAAGATTAGACTTAAAAAGACAATTATAATTATGTTCAATTTCTACTAACTTCTCTGGTAATTGGCGTTGCTGATGATCATAAACCAAAGTCAATGAACCAATAACTTCTTGTTTCTTCTTTTTAGCCTCTTCTTCAATAATCTTATTACGAATTAAATCCCTAATTGCTTCAGAGCGATTTGTATACTTGCCTGCAATCATTTTATCAAATTTTTCTAATAACTCTTTATCAACTGATACCCCAAATCGCTTTAAATCAGACATAACTCTACTCCTTATATAATTATTAGTAACACATAACTTAAATTCGTGTTACTAACCTTGAATTTCTAGAAATGCCCTTAAACTCCTTCATTAAATAGAAATAGTGGCAGTAAAAAATAACTTTTATTACAGAAGTGAAACTTAGTTGATATATTGTGTCACTGGAAGTGACACAGCTATCAGCTGTCTGCTGTGTGCTATCAGTCAATTCAAAACCTTCAAATTCAAAACCTAAATCATCACAATCACTATATTCTAGAGATTTGAAATATGTCTTTGATTTTGAATTTGACTTGGCTGACGACAGATGTTTGATAACTGATAACCATGGCACAAAGTGCCACTTAATATCGATTAGATACAAAAAAAGAAAAGGACCCCTATTATAGGGGTCCTTTTCTCTTTCAGACAGATGTTACATCATTCCTGGCATTCCGCCCATTCCACCTGGCATTCCACCTGGCATTCCGCCACCTGCTGGTGCTCCACCATCACTATCATCATCTGAATTATCTGCAATAGCAGTTTCAGTAGTTAATAGTGTAGCAGCAGCACTAGCAGCATTCTGTAAAGCAGTTCGAGTTACTTTAGCTGGGTCAACAATTCCATCTTCGATCATATCTACAAATTCACCAGCATAAGCATCGAATCCAACTCCAGTATCCTTAGCTTTAACTTTCTCAGCAATTACTGCTCCTTCAAATCCAGCATTATCAGCAATTAATCTCACTGGAGCTTCTAATGCTCTCTTAACAATCTCAGCACCAGTAGCTTCATCAGCTTCTAATCCTAGATCATCTAAGGCAGTTAAAGCATCAAGTAAGATTGTTCCACCACCAGCAACAATACCTTCTTCAACTGCAGCTCGAGTAGCATTTAAAGCGTCTTCCATTCTTAGTTTCTTCTCTTCTAGTTCAGTCTCTGTAGCAGCACCTACTTTAACTACTGCTACTCCACCGGCTAATTTAGCTAATCGCTCTTCTAACTTTTCTCGGTCAAAGTCAGAAGTAGCATTTTCAATCTGACGACGTAACTTAGTTACACGCTGTTCAATATTCTTCTTATCTCCAGCACCATCAACAAATGTAGTCTGGTCTTGAGTAACTGTCACACTTCTTGCTTGACCTAACATACTCTTATTAGCATTCTCTAAAGATAATCCTTTATCTTCAGTAATTACTTCTCCACCAGTTAAGATAGCAAGGTCTTCTAACATCTGCTGTCTTCTGTCACCAAATCCAGGTGCTTTAACAGCTACGCAATCAAATGTTCCTCGCATTTTATTAACAACCAATGTAGCTAATGCTTCTCCCTCTACTCCATCAGCAACAATTAATAGAGGCTTATTCTCTTGCGCTACTTGCTCTAATAGAGGTAAGATATTCTGAATTGAACTGATTTCTTCATCAGTTAATAAAATATATGGATCTTCTAAATTAGCAACCATTTGTTCTTCATCAGTTACCATATATGGGGATAAGTATCCTTTATCGAACTGCATACCTTCTACGACTTCTAAGTCAGTTCCCATTGACTTAGATTCTTCAACTGAGATAACTCCATCCTGTCCTACTTTATCCATAGCATCTGCAATTAATTCTCCTACTTCATCATCATTACCAGCAGAAATAGAAGCTACCTGAGCAATTTCATTTTTACCTTCAACAGGTGTGCTCATATCTCTAATCTCTTTAACTGCAGCTTCAGCAGCTTTATGAATTCCTCGACGTAGTCCCATTGGATTAGCACCAGCTGCTACATTCTTCATTCCTTCGTTAACAATTGCCTGAGCTAATACAGTAGCAGTTGTTGTACCGTCACCAGCTACATCATTAGTATTAGTAGCAACCTCTTTAACAGTTTGAGCTCCCATATCCTCATATGCATCTTCTAATTCAATTTCTTTAGCAATTGTCACACCATCATTAGTAATTAGTGGTGCTCCAAATCCTTGTTCTAATACAACATTACGACCTTTTGGCCCTAATGTTACTTTGACTGCTTCAGCTAAAGAGTTAACTCCATCTTCTAATTTATGCCGCGCTTCTTCACCAAACTTTAGTTCTTTTGCCATATATACTCAACCTCCTTGATTTCTTAAGTATTTTCAAGTTTTAAATCTATGTAACAATAAATGATTTATCAACTTCATAAAATCCTTATCCTATTGAGTTTTACAAACCAAAACTCGCTGTGAATAACAGATAATCTATCTTTCAATAAATATACAATTATAGATTATCTGTTATTCTACAATAGCTAAAATATCTTTCTCACTAACAATTAAGTATTCTTCACCATTATGTTCAATCTCATCACCAGCATATTTAGCATAAACTACAACATCCCCAATATTAACTGCTGGCTCAACTAAATCACCATTATCTAACCTTCTACCTTCACCTACTGCTACAACTTCACCTTCTTGTGGTTCTTCCTTTGCACTATCAGGAATCACAATTCCAGCTTCAGTAGTTTCTTCTTCCTGTTCAACATCTTTGATTACTACTCTGTTACCTAAAGGCTTAATCTCCATAATAAACCCTCCTCTATAAATTGATCTTATTATTAGCACCCGCTAACGGCGAGTGATAATTACTACACGAATAATAATAATTGAAAATGGGAATAAAATCAAACTGTTAATCTATATATTATCTTTTGTTAATCATAATTATATCAGATTAGAGCTATTTAACACTTACATTCTCAGTTAATCTAATTAATTCATATCCTAACATATTTTCACTGATAACATCAATTATATCTTTTTTCTCTACTATTTCATTTTAACCAATTACCTGCCTTTTATACATCAAAAAAATATAAATCCTCCCTAAAATATTATATATTACACTAACACTTATAATTTATTGACAATAATTTAGTGATAAGATATTATTAACTAAACTGAAGCAGGTAGAAGGGAGGAGTAGTCGTGAATCAAGAAACAGAACAAGAACAAGCTGTTATCACTGTTTTAGGTAGTGATAAAGTCGGTATTGTAGCTGAGGTATCTGAAGTTTTAGCTCAACACAATGCTAATATTCTTGATATTAGTCAAACTTTATTAGAAGATTTATTTGCCATGATTATGGTTGTTGAATTAGATGGATTAGATACTGACTTTGAAGACTTAAGTAAACAACTTGAAGAAGAAGGGGAGAAGTTAGGAGTCAAGATTATGATCCAACATGAAAAGGTCTTTCGGTACATGCATCGGATTTAAGGAGGAAGTAAAATGATCTTTAATACTAATGAAATTTTAGAAACAATAAAAATGGTAGAAAAAGAAAACTTCGATATTAGAACTATTACTCTAGGAATTAATTTAAGAGATTGTGCTCACCCAGATATTGAAGTTTTAAACCAACAAATCTATGACAAAATTACTACTACAGCTCAAAACTTAGTAGAAGTTGCTAATAAAATTGAAAATCGCTTTGGAGTTCCTATTGTTAATAAACGAATTTCAGTTACTCCTATCTCAATAGTAGCTAATGCTTGCCAAAGCACAGATTATACAAGCATTGCTCAAACTATGGACAAGGCTGCTAAAGAAGTGGGAGTTGACTTCATAGGTGGTTTTTCTGCTTTAGTCCATAAAGGGTATACCACTGGTGAAAATAATTTAATCAAATCTATCCCTGAAAGTTTAGCTTCTACTGATCGAGTCTGTTCATCAGTAAATGTAGCTTCTACTAAGGCGGGGATTAATATGGATGCCGTACTAGAAATGGGCCAAACTATTAAAAAAGCAGCCAAAGTTACTGCTGCTGATGATGGATTAGGAGCAGCTAAATTAGTTACTTTCTGTAATGTACCTGAAGATAATCCTTTTATGGCTGGAGCTTTTCATGGTACTGGAGAGCCAGAATCTGTACTTAATATTGGAATTAGTGGCCCAGGAGTAGTTAAGAATGTAGTAGATGAAATCCCAGAAGCTGATTTTGATACTCTTGCAGATAAAATTAAACGAACAGCTTTTAAGATTACTAGAGTAGGTGAATTAGTAGGAGAAACTGCTTCTGATATGTTAGATATTCCCTTTGGAATTGTAGATCTTTCTTTAGCTCCTACTCCTGCTGTAGGAGATAGTGTAGCTAATATCTTAGAAAGTATGGGGCTTGAATCCTGCGGAACTCATGGTACAACAGCAGCATTGGCTTTACTTAATGATGCTGTCAAAAAAGGAGGATCTATGGCCTCATCAGCAGTAGGAGGGCTAAGTGGTGCCTTTATCCCTGTTAGTGAAGACCAAGGAATGATTAAAGCAACAGAAATTGGGTGCTTAAGCCTAGAAAAATTAGAAGCTATGACCTGTGTCTGTTCAGTAGGATTAGATATGATTGCCATTCCAGGTAATACATCAGCTGAAACTATTGCAGCTATTATTTCTGATGAAATGGCTATCGGTATGATTAATAAGAAGACAACTGCCGTTCGAATTATCCCTGCTCCTGAAAAAGAAGTAGGAGACAATGTTGAGTTTGGAGGTTTATTAGGAGAAGCACCAATTATGGAGATTAATAAATACAGCTCTAATAAATTTGTCCAGCGTGGTGGTAGAATTCCAGCTCCTATCCAAGCTTTAACTAATTAGATTAATAAGTAGTGAGTAGTGAGTAATATATATTACTCACTACATTCACTATCTACCCTATATGATCTATTGTCTTTTGTAATGATTGAGCAGCTAATTGTAACTTCTCTTTCTCTTTCTTAGCTAATGGAAATTCTAGTACTTTTTCAATTCCTATCTCTCCTATTATACAAGGAACACTTAAAGCAACTCCTTCAATTCCATATTCCCCTTCTAAATATACTGAAACTGGTAATACAGCTTCTTCATCTAAAGAAACCGCTTTAACAATTCTAGCTACTCCAGCAGCAATTCCATGATTGGTATAGCCCTTCTTCTTCCAGATATCAAAACCTATCTGCTGTACCTCTTTAGTTATCTTCTCTTTATCTAATTCTACATCTATATCTCTTATTTGAGCAAATGTTTCAAAATCATAACCACATATTCCTGCTATACTCCAAGGTACAAAAGAAGATTTACCATGTTCTCCTAAAATATATCCAAATATATTTTTAGGATCTAATTGATACTTATTACCTATTATCCTCATCAACCTAGCACTATCAACTATTGTTCCTGTACCAACTACTTTATTCCGATTATAACCTGACTTAACTGTTTCATATGTTACTATATCTACCGGGTTAGTTACTGGAATAATTAAAGCATCAGTAGTATACTCCATAATTTTTTTCAAAATTTCTCTGGTTACTTTTGCATTCTGTAAGGCTAAATCGCGGCGAGATTGACCTTCTTTGACACTTGGCCCAGCAGTTAAAACTATCAAATCGGCACCTTGGCAATCACTATAGTCTCCTACCTCCAAATTCGCACTAGGATTATAATTATAAGAGGTAGTATGAGAGTAATCCATTATTTCGCCTTCGGCCTTATCTCGATTAATATCTACTAATACAATTTCTGATATTGAACCTTGGGCCAACAACCTACCTGTTACTGCACTACCTACCATTCCAGCACCAATTACTACTACTTTCATCTTTTTCCTCCTCACATAACTTATACTCACAACTCACACTAATTCCTTATAAACTTAAACTAATTCTACTTCCATCTCAAACTCATCTTCTAACTGATGATAACTCTCTTCTACTAAATCATACCCAGCAAAATTAAAGGCTATCTCTGGTAATAAAACTAAATCAAAATCACATGATCTCTCTTCATAATTAAGTAGTTCTTGCCTAAAATCATCTACTGTTAACAATCCTGCACTCAAAATAGAACCTCCAAAAAATTTATTTTCAACAGCTGAAATCTCTAACTCTAAACTATTATCTGGTTTCAATAATTCTTCAGCCAATTTTAACCTAGTTTCTGCTAACTGAGAAGTAAGAAGTAATACTCTATCAGTTCGATAACTTCTAATTAAATTCTTAATATTTTCTATTAAATCAGGTGCTAAATCATAACTAAAGACTAGCCCTGGTTTTTGGCCCTGCTCTTTCCTGAGTCTAATTTTCATCTCTTCTCCACTACGATCTAAAACAACAATAGGGTCTTCTTCTTTAATTAATTTATAAAAAGCATCTACTCTAGAAAAGACTGGTTGGTTATTAACTGTTAATACTGTATCATCTCTTTTTACTCCAGCTCTACTAGCTGGTGAATCTAAAATTACCCCTTCTATTGTTGCCTCTAGATCAGTTATTTCAGTTGGCTCCAAAGTAATTGGTACTTGATAATCATCTTTACATTGTCCAATAAATTTCTGCAACTTCTGCCATAAACTAAGATCAAACTTCATATACTCTGGACTAAATTTAGTATAACCAGGTAGAAAGACTCTTATTGTTTCAGCTTCAGTATGATTAAGATAACTGATAGTCTCTTCTAGATTATCCCAACCAACATGATGAGGCATAGCTACAATACTACCATGATATTTAATCTCTAATTCCTGTAACCTTTGAGCAGCTTTTAATACCACTGTTCCCTGTTTGTCTTGCATCAACTTATCTCTACCTTCTAAAGTAGCACTATTTAAAGATAAATTTATCTCTACAGGTTTTAGCTTAGATAATAAATCGAGCTTTTCTTCTGTTAGTCTAGTTCCATTAGTAGTTAGTTTAATCTCTGTATCAGGGAATTTATCTCTTAACAATTCCATTATTTTACTAAATTGAGGATGGGTAGTCGGTTCTCCTTCACAGATTCTAGTAATTGACTCTCCAATTACTATTTTCTGTCTAGAATCTAGCATAGATACTAATTCTTTAACTTCTTCTAACGATCGATGTCCTTTAGAAAAAGTTTCAACCTCAGGGGGATTTCCTTGGTGACTACAGAATAGACAATTTACATTACAGACTGAAGTAATCGGTAGAATATTGTATTTTTGAGCTGATAAAATAGCTAATTGTTGTTCTGAATAGTCGATTTTAAACACTCCTTGTTAATTTATAAATAAAAAAATCGTCCTCTCCTGTCATTATAACCGGAAAGAACGATAAATCAAATTATTCTTTAATTTTTTATCTTTTCTACTGTTAATTATTTTAACAGGATAGCCCGTACAGGAGAGGCCTCTCCTTTCTTTATCTGTAAAGGAGGACAAATTAAAGTATATTCACCTGGAGAGACTTCTGTAAGGTTAATCCCTTCTAGAATCTTTACACCATTAGTTAACAAAACTTTATGAGTCATATGATCAGGCTGATTTCTTTCTATCCCTAAAGCATCAATTCCTACTCCAGACACCTCTTGCTCAACTAGGAAATCAGCTGCTGCCTGATCTAAATAAATAAAATCCTTGGGATTATCCTTTAAAAATTCAGCAGATGAATTTTTAGTCTTAAATAATATAAATGTTTGTGACTTTAACTCATAATCCTTCAAATCAGAAACTGAAATGGAATCTTCAACTTCTGTTAAATCAATTACTTGAGCAGATACTACAAATTCTTCAATTTCAAACTCCGTAATTGAATCTCCATCTTCAACCATATGCAGAGGAGCATCAAGATGAGTTCCAGTATGTAAATTCATCTCTATTTTACTTTCATAAACGCCCCCCTCTTTATGATTACTTAAATTAGTAATCACAGGCCTCTTTTCCTTTCTCCCTTTATACACAGGCATTTCAGATTCAATAGGTATTGAAATATCATAAATTTTCATTTTTATTCCTCCATTTTTAAGTATAAAATAAAGAAATCACCATAAATAATCCTTAAGTAAGTAGATTTAAACACCTTATCATCTTTAAATATAATCTAAATTTAAGCTGTTTTTCCATAATGTTTTATTCTGCATTAATAATAGCCCCTAAAAGATTGGCATCATTATTATACTTACAAGGTCTAACTTCTGTAGTAATAGGACTAGTTGCCGCAAAAAATTCGTCACATGTACTCATAAATTTCTTTCTTACTAACTTAATAAACCATTCTTCTTCTGATATACCTCCACCTATACAGATAACTTCAGGATTATAAAATGTGGTTATAGTTAGTAACTGCACTGATATATTAGTTATCCACTCTTCAATAGCTAACTTAGCTACTTCATCTCCAGCTAAATATTTTTCAGTAACTTCTCCACCATACTGTAAAGGATTTTGTTTACTAACTTTTCTATTATACATTTCAACTAATGCAGTAATAGATGAGTAATCTCCTTGTCTATCTATGGAATTATCCTTTAAATTAATAAATGGTAGATGATGAAATTCACCAGCAAAACCGTCTTTACCATAGATAACATCCCCACTATTACAAATACAGCCACCAGTTCCTGTACCAATAATCAAAAAGGCGGAACTATCATTATTTTTAGCATTTCCTATCTTTAATTCACAAAGTCCTGCCGCCTTAGCATCATTAATTGTAGCAATTTGCTTTCCGGTTCTCTTAAAAATCTCTTGGTTAACATTAGTATCATACATTATTTGTACATTAGGCGCAGCATAAGATTTAACATTAGATTCTTGATCAATCAAACCTGGAGCACTAATTCCAATAATCTCTATTTTATTTATATCTCTAATGTTTGCACATAAATAATCATAAAATTTATCTTTAGTATCAAATTTAACTGCAGACACTTTCCACCTCTTAGCTATATTGTACTTTTCATCTACTAAAGCATACTTAATAAAAGTTCCTCCAATATCAATCCCTAAATTATATTTATTCATTTCTAATAAATCACTCCTATATTAAAAAATAAAGCCAGGAAAATATACCCCCTGGCTGTTTAATTTTACAATAAATATTCTATTTAAACTGTGGTAAATAGTCTTTATTGGCTTCAATTAAGTCATCTAATAGAAGTTAAGGATACCACTCTCAACTAGAGTGGAACTAATAATGCCTGTAGAACAGACTCATAATCACCATTGAACCAGCCTTCTATTGTTAGAGTTTTATGGTTTAATATACCTTTTACTACTTTTCTTCGAGTACCTTCCTCTTTAGCAGCCTCAATCTCTCCTTCTAACATCTTACCTGTTAGATAGTAATATCTATGGTAAGGACAAAGTAGCATTCTTAATTGTTTCTTGTCTATCTAAAATCAAATGAATATTCATATCAACGCCAGCTTCTTCCATCATTTTCTTAGCTAAATCCCCAACTATATCTAACTTCCACTTACCTTCTTTGATATCAACTAGATAAAGATCTTTAACTGGTAATTTATCATAACGTTTAATAAAGCCTTCAATAATCTCAAGTGTATAGCTACTTCCCCCACAAATAGTTGCTACTTTCAATCTTCTCTCAGTTATCATTATTATTTCTCCTCTTATTAATTACCAACACCATTGTTTTTAGCTAACTTTTTAAACCAGTATCCTGACTTCTTAATTCTCCTTTTTAAGTCATCTTCTAAATCCACTTCAACAAGCCCATATCTATTCTTAAAAGCATTCATCCAAGACCAATTATCCATAAAAGTCCACAAATGATATCCATTAACATTACAACCTTCTTCTATTGCTTTGTGTAACCATTTCAAATGATCTTTAATAAAATTTATTCTATAATTATCGTTAATGTATCCTTCATCATTTCTAAACTTTTCCTCACCTTCAACTCCCATACCATTTTCTGAAATAAAAATTGGTAAATTCCCATAATCATCTCTTATATTAATTAATGTATCATAGATTCCTTTTTCATAAATTTCCCAACCTCTATGTTCATTCATCCTTTTACCTGGCATATCATAATTATCAAATAAATGACTAGGTGTAAAAGGAGCTTCAGGATTTACAGCATTTTCTCTTGCTTTTACTCTTCTAGGAAAATAATAATTAAAGCCTAAGAATTCTACTATCCCACTTTTTAACAATTCTTTATCTCCAGCTTTAGTTTCAGGAACCATCCCTCTATCTGCTAATATATTAACTAATTCTTGCGGGTAAGCTCCCTTCACACATGGATCTAAAAAACTCTTATTATAAAATAGATCAGCAATTCTGGCAGCTTTTACATCAGCAGGATGCTGACTTCGAGGGTATGATGGAGTTAAACTTAATACAATACCTATTCTACCATCATCTCTAACTCGACCTGTTGCTCTCATTTCTTTATAAATATTAACTACTTCTGCACTAGAAATTGTAGTATTATAAGCTGCTTGAACCCCTCTTTTAAAATCAACTACATTTGGATAGTGAAAATCGGATATATATCCCCCTTCAATTGGAACAATAGGTTCATTATGAGTAATCCAATGTTTAACTTTATCTCCAAATAACTCAAAACATTTTTGAGCATAATTTTTATAATGCTTAACTACTTCTCTACTTTCCCAACCACCTAAATCCATCATTGACATTGGCATATCAAAATGAAACAGACAGATAACAGGTTCAATATCATTTGCTATTAATTCATCAATTACATTATTATAAAAGTTAACAGCTTCTTGATTTACCTCTCCAAATCCTTCTGGAAATAATCTAGCCCAAGAAATTGAAGTTCTAAATGAATTAAAGTTTAACTCTTTCATCATAGCTATATCTTCTTCATATCTACTATAAAAATCACATGTTGTTTCAGGGCCAACTCCATCAAAAAATCTATTAGGCTCTAATTCATACCATTTATCCCAAGTAGTCTTTCCTCTTTTATCAGAAGCTCCTTCAAATTGAATAGCTGCTGAACCTGCTCCCCACCAAAAATCTTCTGGAAACTCATATTTCATTTTATTTCCTCCTATACTCATTAATAAAATTGGTGTGAGAGGCTTATAAAGTTATATGGCCTATATGGTTATGCTCACACCTTTACCATAAGAATTAATTTTATTTAAGACTATTAATCTCTTTTTGCCTTCCAATCATATCTTCAACCAAATCTTTAGTTAATGTAGCAGTTGCTAAGTGATCTTGAGCATTTCCGGTTTCAGTGATAATCGTAAAAATGGTCTCTTCAGAAGTCATTATTTTTCCTCTTAATTTTAATTTGATTGTTTTAAACCACAGCAACTTCTTCTTCTTCAAATTCTTGAACTTCGGATTCTTTTTCTTCTTCTTTATATTTCTGCTGATCCCAATATTTCAAAAATGGATAATAAATAATTCCTGCTACAGTCATAGTAACTAGCTGTAAAACAATTGCTCTCCAATCACCAGTAGTAAGAAATCCACTTAAAAAGACTGGAGTAGTCCAGGGAATTATAGCATATGGTCTAGCTACTAATTGTAATTGCATAGCTATATAGGTAATAGTTCCAGCAGATAATGGAGCTAAAATAAATGGAACCATCATAATTGGATTCATTACTATCGGCATACCAAAGATAATTGGTTCATTGATATTAAACAACCCTGGCCCAATTGCCGTCTTACCTAATGTTTTCAATTGTTTAGATTTAGTAGCAAAGATCATCAATAAAGCTAAAGTGAATGTAGACCCCGAACCTCCCATATTAACAAAAAAGTCTATAAAGGGTTGGCTAACAATATTAGGTAATACCTCTGCTCCTTGAGATAGTGCCTCAGCATTCTGTTCAGCTAAAGGAATCATTACTGAACCTAAAGTCCCCATAACTAGTGCAGCACCATGAACACCAACTATCCAAAATATACTTATAGCTAAAATTGCTGCTAAAGCCCCAGGTAATGTTCCCCCTATATACATTAATGGAGTAGCAACTACTTGATTTATTAACTCTGGTACAGAATAACTAGTAATAGTGATTGCAAGTTGATTAACCCCCCAACTTAAAACAACAATTGCAAAAGTTGGAATTAAAGCTATAAATGATTTAGTTACAGCTGGTGGTACTCCTGCCGGCATCTTTATAACTAAATCTCTCTTAACTATCATTCTTTGCATTTCAACTGATAACAGGGAAAGAATGATAGCTACAAATAATCCATTAGATCCTATCCACTTTCCTGTTATATTACCATCAGTAAAGGGAGTAACTACTAAAAAAGCCACCATACTTAAAATACCTGCTGATAACTGATCTAAGTCATAAGCATCAGCTAACGAATATGCTATTGTAAAAGAAGCTGCTAAAGCCATAATTCCAAAAGTAGCTGCTTGCATTTCTAGTATTTTTCCTACATATGGCTTAACCAATTCTGCTAAAAAGGATATTGGTGGGAAAGCAACAATTAAAGCAAAAGAACCAACAATTAACAAGGGTAAAATAGCAACTAAACCATCTCGAACTGCTTGTAAATGTCTTTGTTCACCTAGTTTGCCTGCAACAGGAAGAACCTTTTGTTCTAAAAATCTGATTAATTTCTGCATCTTAATTTAATCCCCTTCCTTCTCTTTAAATTTTAAATTATTTATTTAAAAAGCTTGCCAACTAACCTCTTATTTTATAAAATAAAAAAGTATCTAGGGACATTCACACGCATTCTTGTAGTGTGCTTTATAGTTGGTAGCTTTATCTCACACCAAAATGCTGTGGATGTCTCCTCCTTTTTATAATAAACTTTAAATCTTTTTTAGTTATTTTACAAGCTCTAATGCTTGGTCTAAAACTTTATCTCCATCTACCATTCCATAAGCTGCTGAATCAATTACTGCTACTGGAATATCATACTCACTAGCAATTCCTTCAAACTCAGCCTTCTTGTATCTAACTTGAGGACCTAATAATACAACATCATACTCTTCTACTATATCTTCAAATTTATCAATTGGTTCTGCTTCTATTACTGACTCTAAATCTCTCTCTTTTGCCGCTACTTTCATCTTCTCAACCATTAAGCTAGTGCTCATTCCAGCGGCACAAGTCAATAAGATTTTCATAAAATCACTCCTTTAACTTGATGTAGATTTACTAATTATGCTATATCTGTCTCCAGGATAAAAGTTAAAACTAAATTCTACTCTCTTATCTTGAGCAAAAGTTACACTATTTCTCTTTAAAACAGGCTTACCAATTTCCATCTCTAAAAGATCACTTAAATACTTATCACTTTCTATAGCTTCAATTTCTTGAACAGTTCCAGTTAATTTATATCCATTCTTTTTTAAAGTGTTATAAATAGAATTTTTAGCTAAATCAATTTCCAACAATCTAGAACAAACTGAATGTGGAATAAAAGATTTTTCAAAAGCTATAGGAATACTATCAGCTAATCTTAATCTAACTGTTAAAATTACTTTTTCTTCCTTGGATATTTCTAATTTATTACAGATGATTTCTTTAGGACAAACTATTTCTTGTGATAAAACTTTAGTTTCAGGTTCCACCCCTCTACTCTTCATAGTCTTCTTAAACCCTTTAAAATCAGAAAAATCATCTATTTTTTCTTCAGAAACAAAAGTTCCTTTGCCTCTTTCTCGATATAAAACTCCTTCTTCTACCAAATTATTAATTGCCTTACTAATAGTCATTTTACTTAGATTAAATTTCTTGCTTAATTCTGTTAGAGAAGGAATCTTATCTCCTACTTGATATTCCTCCTTTTCTATTCTTTCTCTAATTATATTCTCTAATTGGTAATATAACGGAATGGGACTATTTTCATTAAGTTCCATAGCAGACAATATCATTTCACCTCCTTTAATAAGTTAATATTAAATAATAAAAACCTATAATAGATTATCTTAAAGAATAATATAGTTATCCCCAAGATTCCCTAATAATAGGTCTTATAAACTCGTTATAATTAACTTATACTTGCTTAAATATTCACTTTTTAAATTCTACATTATACAACTCTATAATTATACACTAGCGGTCTATACCACATATAATAAAAAATTTCCTTATCTAGACATTGTAAAATTATATTATTATATTTTTTAAATTACATATAATATAGTTGTATGCTAGTGGTCTATACCTCTTTGATCTTAATCATAGTATAGCAAAAATTATGTTTAATGTCAAATTATTCTTGGTATACTAATTAATTAATGAAATACTACTTAGTGTTAGTATAAAAATATAATTAGAGAAAGAGTCTGTTCGTATGGCTAAGAGATATATGGAATATATAACTTCTTAGATAATTTCTAAGAATAAAATAGCATTAAAAATATAAATAAATTACTGTTGCTTATAATATTAGTCTTTACTTGATATAAATACTTAAGCGATTTTAATTATTATCTTAAATAATTATAGTAAATATACCTATATATTAATAATTATTTTAACAGAATAGCCCGTCCTCTCCTTTCTTTATCTGTAAAGGAGGACAAATTAAAGTATATTCACCTGAAGAGACTTCTGTAAGATTAATCCCTTCTAGAATCTTTACACCATTAGTTAACAAAACTTTATGAGTTAAATGTTCAGGCTGATTTCTTTCTATCCCTAAAGCATCAATCCCTACTCCAGACACCATTTTTAAGTATAAAATAAAGAAATTACCATAAATAATCCTAACGAACAGAGAATAGATAATGAAATAGTACTATCAACATAGGCTTGATTCTCTTCTTCTTTTTCAGAAACAAACAATGATATCATAAAAGGAGGGGGTAAAATAAATAATACAAGTACAGCAACTTGAAACAGATAATTCAACTCTAACATCTGATTAAAGATAAAATGACTTATCAATAAAGCTACTGAACTTAAAACTGTAAATCTTAATATTAGTGTTTTTAGTGGCAAATACAACTCATCAAAATCAAAATTAACTTTATATCCAATTGTTATTAAAATTAAAGGTAACATAGTTGGGGAAACTAAATCAATTGTATTCTTAATTCCTGATAAAAAAATATTTTTACTGAATAATGGCTGCATCCCTGCTAAATTTAAAGTAACTCCTGTTACAATTCCTATTAGAATTGGATTTTTAACAAAAGATATAACTAATCTCTTTATATTTCTAGAACCTGTCTTTAAAACCAATAAGGAAGGAAAGATCATCGTCCAAACATATAATTCTTGCCCTAATTGAATAGTTCCAAATATACCAATATTATCTATGCCATATACTATTCCAAATAAAGGTATTCCCATTGCTCCAGCTGCAAATCCAGTAAACAACAAAGGGAAATAAGGATTATTTATAGCCAAAACTTTATTAAGTAATTTTGCTAACATAAAAATCAAAATATTAACAGCATAAATTAACAATATAATATTGAGATATTCAAACTTAAACTCCATTTCAAGAAAAGATTTAAATAGTAAAATAGGTAATAAAATATTGAGAAGTAAATTATTAATCTCATTTATAGTACTACTAGATAAAAATTTAGTCTTTTTCATTGCATAACCTATACTTAATAAAATAAAAATAGGCATTACATCTGGAAAAATTTTAAATAAATTGTCCATCTTCTATCCTACCTCTTACCTTTTAATTTCATTAAAACTTCAGCTACACCGTTTTCATCATTAGAAGGAGCAACAAAATCAGCTTTTTTCTTTAATTTAGCACAATCTGAATTATCCATTACTACAGATACTCCTGCACTATCAAAAATTTCTAAATCATTTCCACCATCACCGAATACCAAAGACTTATCAACTGAAATATCAGATTTGCTAGATAAAAATTCTAAAGCTGCTCCTTTTGTAGCACCTACAGCATTAATTTCTAGATTATTTTTTCCTGAACTACTTAGATTAATATCTTTAAAATTAGAATTCATTTTACTTTTTACAATATCTAACCTAGTTTTATCTCCCATAGCAAATATTTTTTGGATATCTAACTCTTTTTCCCTCATAAATTCAATTGGATTATCAATTTCTTTTATAGGCATCTTATTAACATGTTTTATAAAACTAACTAGTTTTTTTGTTGAGTTAACTAATTTATTTAACGATAATAAACTCTTATCAGATCCTTCTATCGAAAGAAAAAGTTTTTTTAAATAATTAAACTTATTAGTTACTAAAATATGATCTGGTAAATAAATAGAATAACTTAAATCATCTTCTTGTTCTAATATTTCTATCAGATCTATAGCCTTATTATTTAAAATAGGTTTATTTAATAATAATTCACCATTTGTATCAACAATATTACTACCATTTGAAGTTATGTAAGTTAAATCTGGAATATCATTAGTTAAAGCTTTAGCTGTTGCATAATTTCTTCCAGTAGCAATAACGACTTTATATCCTGCATCAATACATTTATGCAGAACTTTCTTAGTTACATCAGTAACCTGAGCCTGTGAGTTTAATAGTGTCCCATCAAGATCAATAGCTATCATTTCTATTTCTTGAGATAAATCGATCGAGATCACCTTCCTATCTACTAAATTATTATACTAATTTATCTTGCATTAATAATTGCTCCTAAAAGATTGGCATCATTATTATACTTACATGGTCTAATTTCAGTAGTAAGAGGATTAGCACCTCGAAAATATTGATCACAAGTATCTACAAATTTTTCTCTTACTAGTTCAATAAACCATTCTTCCTCTGATATACCTCCACCTATACAAATAACCTCAGGGTTATAAAATGTAGCTATAGTTAATAAATGCACTGCTATATTAGTTATCCATTCTTCAATAGCTAACTTAGCTACTTCATCTCCAGCTAAATATTTTTCAGTAACTTCTCCACCATACTGTAAAGGATTTTGTTTACTAACTTTTCTATTATAAATTTCAACTAATGCAGTAATAGATGAGTAATCTCCTTGTCTATCTATGGAATTATCCTTTAAATTAATAAATGGCAGATGATGAAATTCACCAGCAAAACCATCTTTACCATAGATAACATCCTCACTATTACAAATACAGCCACCAGTTCCTGTACCAATAATCAAAAAGGCGGAACTATCATTATTTTTAGCATTTCCTATCTTTAATTCACAAAGTCCTGCCGCCTTAGCATCATTAATTGTAGCAATTTGCTTTCCGGTTCTCTTAAAAATCTCTTGGTTAACATTAGTATCATACATTATTTTTACATTAGGCGCAGCATAAGATTTAACATTAGATTCTTGATCAATCAAACCTGGAGCACTAACTCCAATAATCTCTATTTTATTTATATCTCTAATGTTTGCACATAAATAATCATAAAACTCATCTTTAGTATCGAATTTAACTGTAGATACTTTCCACTTTTCAACTATATTATATTCTTCATCCACTAACGCATACTTAATAAAAGTTCCTCCAATGTCAATCCCTAAATCATAGTTGATCATCTTATCCCAACCTCATCTTATAGTTGTTAATATCATTCTTGTAATAATTGGTCATTAGTTTTTATAACTTCTTCATACCATTTAAAACTCTTCTTTTTAATTTTCCTTAAACCATTTAAATCAAATTTAACTTCTTAGAAAATAGAAACTGTAGCAATTTAGTTCTTGAATTTGAAGATTTTAAACTAGCTCATAGCCCATAACTCATGACACACGACAATTTAATCACTCAACAAGATAAATACTAAAAATAAGCAAGTATCAATCCAGCTATTATCCCTCCAATAATTGACCCAATTAAGTTAGGAGCAGCTTTTCTTAGCTTACCACCAAGTATAGCTGTGGCAACCATTACTCCTACTCCTGCTGCCCAAGCCATATCTATAAATATCTTGCCACTTTGATGAATCATACTAAAACCATGGTTGAATACCCAAGTTGTACCTACTAAAAATAATGCCGCCATCCAACCACCAATTACTCCCCAATTATCAACCATTTTTCCCCAAAACATTCTCAATAAAAAAGGAAACAAAAAACTTCCTAAAACTGTTGTAAATATAAACGTAATAGTCATAATTTGATCTCCTAGTCTAAATCAAATAACTATTCTTATTATTTTCTTGAGACTTGCTTTTTTCTACTAATCCAGCTACTAGCCCTCCTAGTATACCACCAGTAACCACCAATAAAAATGTCGGTAAAGATTCTATAACAGTAGAAAAATCTTCTGTTAAAAAAATATCCTTACTAGCACTAGCAACTGCAATTCCTAGAGCCATATCTATAAATACTGCATCATCATCATTAGCTATTAAGCCTAGATAATGATTTAGAAACCACATTGGCCCAATAATAATTAATCCTGCCAACCAACCACCTAACATACCATAATTAGCTACCAACTTACCCCATACACTAACTACCAAAACTCCTGTCATACAACTAGCAATTATAGCTCTGAAGGTCTTCATATCTTCCTCCTGATTTTATAATTAAAAAGGAGACCTACCTCTTATTTAAAAGATAAGTCTCCTCTAAATCTACCTTGTTCTTCTATTTATTAAACTGTGGTAAATAATCTTTATTAGCTTCAATCAAATCATCTAATAGAGGCTGAGCAATACTGCTCTCAACTAGAGGGTGCACTAATAATGCCTGTAGAGCAGCCTCATAATCACCATTTACACCAGCTTCTACTGTTAGAGTTTCATATTCATTAACAGGCTGTAATATCCCCTTTACTTTAGCTGGCAATGGTTCAGCATTTAATGGATGTGCTCCTTCACTATCAACATAACAAGTTCTTTCTATTGCAGAATCATTTGGTAGACAATCAACTGTACCATTATTCTGCACATTTACATAATGAATATCTCCTTTATCATTATAGATAGAACTAATTAGATCGCAGGCAGCATCAGAATAGTACTGTCCACCACGTTGTTCTAGCTGTTCAGGCTTTTTATTTAATTCAGGGTCCTTATAAATCTCAAATAACTCTTTCTCTAACCCTTTTACTACTTCTCCTCGGGTGCCTTCTTCTTTAGCAGCTTCAATCTCTTCTTCTAACATCTTACCTGTTAGATAATAATATCTATGGTAAGGACAAGGTAGCATCCTTAAAGATCTTAATAGATCTTCTCCCCAGCCAAAGTCAGGCACATTTTCCACTGCAGACATATCCTCTGTAATTAACTTCTCAATAACTTCATCCATCTTACTTTCTCCCTTATAGATTGCATCTCTACCCCAAACCAAGTGGTTTAATCCTACATAGTCCATTCGTAGATCTTCTCTCTCAACATCTAGAATATCTGATGCCATCATATGCATTACTACTGGAACATTACATAGACCAATTGCATTCACGTTAGTATGCTTATTAACTGTCTCTGTAATAATTCCACTTGGATTAGTAAAATTAATTAACCATGCGTCAGGGGCCAACTCTTCAATATCCTCGCAGATATCAAGAATAACTGGAATAGTTCTTAGTGCCTTAGTCATTCCTCCTGCACCAGTTGTCTCCTGACCAATACAGTCATACTCTAAAGGAATCTTCTCATCTCTAATTCGAGCATCTAAGAGACCTACTCTAAATTGAGTTGTTACAAAATCAGCATTCTTAATTGCTTCTTGTCTATCTAAAGTCAAGTGGATATTCATATCAATACCAGCTTCTTCAACCATTCTTTTAGCCAAATCTCCAACTATATCTAACTTCCACTTACCTTCTTCAATATCTACTAGATAAAGGTCTTTAACTGGTAGTTCATCATAGCGTTTGATAAAACCTTCAATAATCTCAGGAGTATAACTACTTCCACCACCAATAGTTGCTACTTTTAATCCTCTCTCAGTTGCCATTATTGATCACCATCCTGTTTAAGAGTATTAATCTCTTTCTGCATTCCAATCATTTCTTTTACTAAATCTTTAGTTAGTGTAGCAGTTGCTAGATGATCTTGAGCATGAACCATTAGAATACTTACTTCTTCTCCTTCTCCTTGCGCCTCTTTACTGATCAATTCAGTCTGTATATCATGAGCTTTATTAAAACACTCATTAACCTCTTTTAACTTCTCTTCAGCCTCTTCAAACTTACCTTCCTTAGCTAAGCTAAAGGCTTCAAATGCCATTCCCTTAGCATTTCCTGCTTCAGTAATAATAGTAAATACAGTCTCTTCAGAAGTCATCTTAGTCTCCTCCTTAACATACATATTTATCTGATATTTACTTTAAGCAGTTACTGTTCCTTCACCACTGATATTCTCTTCCTCAGCTTCACCTTCTTTTTCTATAAGTTGCTTTTCATAAGCTTTAAAGAATGGGTAATAGATTGCTGCTGATATAATAGTTAGTACTACTATTAATATAGGAGCTCGCCAATCTAAAGTAGTAAGAAAAGCCCCTATTGGTGCTGGAGTAGTCCATGGTGCTGTAGTAAAGGCCTTTCCTACCCAACCCCATTTAGTTACATAATAAGCTATTACCCCTAGAATAGGTGAAGTGAAGACAAATGGGATAAACATAATTGGATTTAATACTAGCGGTGCACCGAAAATAACAGGTTCATTAATATTGAATAAAGCAGGTAGGATAGATACTTTTCCTACACTCTTAAGTTGTTTAGAACGACTCTTTAATAGCATAAATACTAAGCCTAAGGTTGCTCCTGACCCACCAAGAACTATATAGTAAGACCAGAATGGTCTAGTAAAGATATATTGCATCTGTTCCCCAGCTAGACGAAGTTCTGCATTCATATTCCAGTTCTGGATTAAGAATGGATTAATTACAGCTCCAACTGTTGTTGCTCCATGAATACCTGTAAACCATAGTAACTGACATAAGAGAGCTGATAAGAAAATTGCAACTGGACTATCAACAGCCGCTACTAAAGGACCCATCATAGCCATAATTGCTTCTGGTAATACCATACCTGTTGTACTCTGTAAAATAAGGCTAACTGAATAGAAGATTACCATTAAAGCAAAACCAGGAATCAGACTACCAAAGGATTCTGATACTGCTGGTGGCACACCATCAGGCATCTTAATCTTTAAACCTTTTTCATCCATGATTCTTAAAATTTCTATTGATACAATACCTACTATAATAGCTGTAAATAAACCTTTAGCGTCTAAATACTGCATCGGTAAAGCACCATCTTTTGCTGGTGCAGAGACAACCAGATAAGACATTACTGATAATGTTACACTAGATAACGGATTCAATTTATAGGTCTTAGCCAAGTTATAACTAATTGCTACTACTGCAAATAATCCTAATAAAGCCATCGTCATATTAAATGGCATCATAATTGCAGCTGCATTAGCATCTGCCCAACTTTTCCAAGCCAATAACATCTTAATAAAGAAGTTAGGATTAGCACCTACTCTACTTGGATCTATCGGAGGAAATCTCAAGATCAAACAAAGACTACCTAAAATTGTAAAAGGAATTATACCTACCATTCCATTTTTAACTGCTTTTAAATGTCTCTGGTTTCCAATTTTACCCATAACCGGCATCATTTTATTTTCTAAAAAGTCAAAAAACTTATTATCTGCCATATTAGATCCCCCTTATTTAAAACTATATTTAAAGATTCAGTAACTTTTAATATTTGGCCCAAACTCAAACTAAAATATTAGACTAGCCAAACTTAACCTTAATGATAGAGTATTACTCAGCAAGTTCTAAAGCTTGATCTAAAACCTTATCTCCATCTACCATTCCATAAGCTGCTGAATCAATTACTGCTACTGGAATATCATATTCACTAGCAATTCCTTCAAACTCAGCCTTCTTGTATCTAACTTGAGGACCTAATAATACAACATCATACTATTCCACTATATCTTCAAATTTATCAATTGGTTCTGCTTCTATTACTGACTCTAAATCTCTCTCTTTCGCCGCTTTTTTCATCTTCTCAACCATTAAACTAGTGCTCATTCCTGCTGCACAAGTTAATAAGATATTCATAGTAAACCCCTCCTATTTTTTAGAATATTATAAATTCTCAAACTAAAAATAACATGGTTTACTTATAATCTTATAAATTTATTAGAGTTTAGTAATAAAACTTATATTATTAAGTTATTACATCTACCGGACTATACCACCTTGTTAAAAATAAAAATTATATCCTTATAATCTATTAAATTTCTAACTTATAATCTTATGAACTTATGTAACTTAGCAAATACAACTATCGGACTATACCACTACTAATAAATAAAAAATTATATTCTTATATTATAGTATAGTCTATTTAGCACCTCTTTTTAAAGACTATACCTCCTCTCAATTTTCTTAATAAAATTATAACATGTATTATAGGTGTTTTCAAGGAAAAATATTAATTAAAAATTAATCACATAGCTATCCTTTCTTTTAAAACATATTTTTTAATAGCATAAGCAACTCCATGTTCATCATTACTTAAAGTAATAACATCACTCTGTTTTTTCACTTCTTCATTACCACTTTCCATGGCAATAGACAATCCTGCTACTTCTAACATAGGGATATCATTTCCTTCATCACCAATAGCAACTGTATTTTCTAGTGGAATGTTAAAATGGCGAGCCATTACCTTAAGGCCATTCCCTTTATGTCCATTAATATGACTGACATCAAAACTAAATGAGCTAGGTTTAACAATCTTAGTTTCTTTAACAGATGCTAAATATGACTCTACCTTTTCATTTTGATCGGGATCTAATCCCAAAACAAAATATTTTTGTAACATAAGTTCTTCGTTATTAAGCACTTCTTCAATATTATCAAAAAGAGTTTGGCCAGCTTCAATAGGAGAATTAGTAAACATTTCATAGTGTTCATTTTTGTAGTATTCCTCAGGTACACGTCCTGATGAGATAACTCTTTCAAATCGTTCATTCCAATCACTAGGAGCAATAACTCCTTTATTAGTAGTTACATTATAAGGCATAAACTCTTCATCAAGCTTTGTGATAATTTCTCGGTTTTGGGATTGAGTTAAAGAGGTCAACTCTATCAATTCTCCATCAACAAAAACAGCTGTTCCATTAGTTGCTCCAATAGGGCAGTCTAATCCATATTTGGTTAATTTCTCACTAATCGATTTTCTTGAACGTCCAGATAAGACCATAACTATATGTCCTTCTTTCTGAGCTTCTTTAATTACTCTAATATTCTCTTCACTAATCTCCTTTTCTGAATTCAAGGTAGTACCATCCAAATCAAGTGCAATTAATTTCATAACTATCCCCCCTCTGCTTAATTCCCAACTTTTTTAGCATATTTAGATCTTTTTGGATTCTGTTCTGGCTTACTGTTAAGTACTTGTTCCTCATCTTCTATCTGAATTACAAATTCAGTAGCAATAACTACTTCAGCTTTATATGGTTTTAAAGTTTCTCCTACTAACTCTTCATTAGTATAGGAATCATAAACTTCAGCAGTATCAAAAATGATGAATATTTCACGTTTTTATGACGATAAAATTACTGTTATTCATAATCTTTAGCTATCTCCTGTACAGAGAATTTAGACTTATTCAACACACTCTTAAGATAAAGGATAACTCCCACTAGAATTAATAAATAAGAAATTTGGATTCCATATCCTACCTTGATCCCTACTAAATCATTAATTAATCCAATTACCCAATCACCTAAGAATGAAGCTCCTAAACTAGAAGTGGTTAGAGTTAGACCTAAAATAACTGCTTGCCCACTATCAAATATCTCAAACATGGCTGCTTGCATGGTAGGAAAATTAACTGATATAAACAAAGCAGCTAAAGAAAAGGTAAAAGCTAAATAATCTGGGCCAACAATCCCAATAAAAATTAAAGTAGCAGAAATTAAAGAAGATATAATTACTAAATCTAGATAATCTATCTTCTCTACAAATATACTAGCCAAAAACCGCCCTAAAGTAAAGAGAGCAAAATAAAGGGCTATATAAAAAGCTACCTCTTCTTCAGTTCTATGCTGAATATCTGTTAAATAAATTGCTATCCAATTTCTACCTCCTAATTCTGTTCCTACATGTAAGAAAAACATTAAATTAAATATTAAAATTCTAGGATCCTTAAGTATTTCTAAAAAACTAATATTTTTTCTCTTTCTTTTAGAAGAAACACTAGGAAAATCAATCACTAAAGTAATAATAAAGAAGGCTAAAATAACTATCCCAGCATAAAAATAAACTGTCTGCCAACTAAAACCTGAATCTAAAATTGAACTAGCATAGATTGGAGATAATATACCACCAACTCCAAAAAAGAAATGAAATAGATTCATCATTCGACCTTTATTTTTTACAAACAACTGGGACGCTAAAGTATTAAAAGAAATATTTAAAACTGCTAATCCAATTCCTGTAACCAAAACTGCTATTACCAGTAAAGCATACTTATTAACATAACTTATACTCATTAACCCTATCACACTAACTATTATACCTACTAATAAAACTCTTTTTATTCCATATTTCTGAATTAAAACACCACTAATTAAAGTAATCATTAGGCTACCAATAGAAAAAAAGGATAAGGCAAAACCTAATTGAGAATAGCTAATTCCATAATACTCTTGTATTAAAGGACTAAGCTGAGTTCTTAGATTACGAATAATTCCAAATACCATAATTAAAGTAAAGAGAAAGCCCGTTAGAAATTTGTACTTAATGCTCTTCTTCATTGCTAAAACCCCTTTAAATTTAAAATTTATTAACTAAATAAGTTATTTAAACTATTTATTTCTCTAATGGAATCAAAAATAACTGCCTGTAATTTACTCATTTCCCCCACCTCTTTAAAAAATTATCAACTATAACAAACCAGATACAACTAACGGGCTATACCACTACTACAAGAGATTATCCTTTTCACTATAAAATAATTAGTTAGAGATTCTAATGTTAGATATGATTTAATCAGTTACTGTATAGCATCCACTCATTTTATCTCCACGATAATAATTATAACTAAATTCTACTGGTCTATTATTAGAAAATGTAACTCTTTTCTTTCTTAAAACAGCACCGCCATCCTTCATTTCTAATAAATCACTTAATTTATCATCTGCTAAAATAGCTTCTACTTCGTCTTTAGCTTTAGTTGGCTTATATCCTGCTTCTGCTAAACACTCATAGACAGATTCCTGAGACATATCAACTTCTAATAAATCTGAACAGACAGAATAAGGCACATAAGATCTTTCGAATCCAATAGCTTTTCCATCTGCTAGACGTAACCTTTCAGTTAAGATTACTTTCTCATTTTCATTAATCTCTAATCTATTACTAATCTCTTTTCTAGGAATGATTAAGTCTTGACTTACTACTTCATTTGTACATTCAAGACCTCTCATCTTCATACTTTCAATATATCCTATTAATCCAGAAATTGGCTCTAATTTTTCTTTAGAAACAAAAGTTCCTTTACCTCTCTTTCGATGAAGTAATCCTTCATCTACCAAATTATCAATAGCCTTTCTGATAGTCATTCTACTTAAATCAAACTGTTGGCTTAATTTTCTTTCTGAAGGAATCTTATCCCCTGATTGATACTCACCTTGTTCAATCTTTTCCCTAATTATATTCTCCAATTGATAATATAATGGAATTGGACTATCTTCATTTAGTTCCAATTCAATCTCCTCCTTATTAAATTATAATCTTACCTAGATCATTAACTCTAAGCTAATATCTAATATTTTATATTCAATAATATCTTATTACTTAGAGTTAACTCCAGGTCAAGAGTTTTTTTAATTTTGAGATATTTTCTCTATTTAATAATATACTGATACTGAATTATTATTTTGACTTCATAATTGTGTTTAAGTGTATAGGACTATACCACAATTGACAAAAATTATAATATATACTTATTAATATAACTATCAAGTGAGATGAAGATCAAATTTAATTTAATTAGTTACTGTATAGCATCCACTCATTTTATCTCCACGGTAATAATTATAACTAAATTCTACTGGTCTATTATTAGAAAATGTAACTCTTTTCTTTCTTAAAACAGCACCGCCATTCTCCATTTCTAATAGATTACTTAATTTATCATCTGCTAAAATAGCTTCTACTTCGTCTTTAGCTTTAGTCGGCTTATATCCTGCTTTAGCTAAACACTCATAGATAGATTCTTTAGACATATCAACTTCTAATAAATCTGAACAGACAGAATAAGGCACATAAGATCTTTCAAATCCAATAGCTTTTCCATCTGCTAGACGTAACCTTTCAGTTAAGATTACTTTTTCCTCTCCATTAATTTCTAACCTATTACTAATCTCTTTTCTAGGAGTGATTAAGTCTTGACTTACTACTTCATTTGTACATTCAAGACCTCTCATTTTCATACTCTGAATATATCCTATTAATCCAGAAATCGGTTCTAATTTTTCTTTAGAAACAAAAGTTCCTTTACCTCTCTTTCGATGAAGTAACCCTTCATCTACCAAATTATCAATAGCCTTTCTGATAGTCATTCTACTTAAATCAAACTGTTGACTTAATTTTCTTTCTGAAGGAATTTTATCTTCAGCCTGATAAGTTCCCTGTTCAATCTGCTCTCTAATTATATTCTCTAACTGATAATACAACGGAATTGGACTATCTTCATTTAATTCCAATTCAGTTCCTCCTATCTTAAATTATAAAGTTATATTCTTACTAGATTTAAATTATACTACAATTCATTGAAAACTTCAACCTAGTAAGAGCAGACCTTTACACAACAAACGGAACATACGTATACTTTAACTAGATACATTACAAATAACTAACATATGCGATATTAAATGTTTAGTCTTTAATCTTAACCCTTAACTTCTAATCTTCTTATTTTTTCAACTCTTCTTCTTTAACCAGTACTCTGTCTTCATATCCATCAATCTTATTATCCAAACGACTTAGTGTTTCTTTCATCTCTTCAATTCTTGCATAAAGCTTTTGTCGTTCTTCTAGTAGAAGTTCTTTTCTGGCCTTGATTGTTGAATTACCCTGCTGAAACATAGTTACATACTCTATCAATGACTCTATAGATACCCCAGCTCTGCGCATACATTTAATAAAATGAACCCACTTACAATCTTCTTCTGTATAATCTCTATTACCACTTTCATTGCGATTAACCTCAGAGAGCAATCCAATTCGTTCATAGTAACGGAGAGTATCCTTGGTAAGATCAAATCTTTCACTTACTTCCAAAATCCTCATAAAACTCCACCTCCTATTGTTAAGTATTATATCATCTGGAGTTAACTCTAGGTCAAATAATTTTTATAAATTTTTTAGATGATTTCCTATATAATAAAAAAAGACCTCCTAAATAGGAGGACTATTATAATTTCAAATTTGGTTCAGCATTTAAGTCAAAATCAGCTACTACTTTTGTCTGTTGATACTTAAAATAACCAGCACTAGCAATCATAGCTGCATTGTCTGTACATAATCTAAGATCAGGATAATAAAAATCAATACCTGCTGCAGTTAATTCCTTCTCTAACTCTCTTTGCAGCTGGTTATTAGCAGCTACTCCTCCTGATAAAATAACTTGCTTTACATTCTTATCCTTAGCAGCCTTACTTACCTTAGCCGTTAAAACATCAACTACTGCTTGCTGAAAACTAGCAGCTAAATCTGGCTTAGAAATATCATCGCCTCGTTGCTTTGAATTATTAATATAATTTAAAACTGCTGTTTTAAGTCCACTAAAACTAAAGTCATAGCTATCCTTATTTAACAAGGGTCTAGGCAAGTCAATTGCTTCTGGATCACCTTCTTTAGCCAATTTATCTATTGCTGGTCCACCTGGATAGCCAATTTCCATTACTCTAGCTATCTTATCAAAGGCCTCTCCTGCTGCATCATCTCGCGTCCGACCTAAAATTTCATAATTTCCTAACTCTTTAAAGTATAATAAATCTGTATGCCCACCAGATACAGTTAAACAGACAACTGGTGGTTCTAACTGAGGATGAGAAATAAAGTTAGCATAGATATGACCTTCAATATGATTAACACCTATTAATGGTAGGTTATGCGCATAAGCAATTGACTTAGCTGCTGCAATACCTACTAACAAGCCACCTACTAAGCCTGGCCCATAGGTAACTGCTACAGCTGATAAATCACTAAAATTAACTTCAGCTTCTGTTATTGCCTCATCAATAACTGGATTTATCAATTCCACATGCTTTCGAGAAGCAATCTCTGGTACCACTCCTCCAAATTTGCGATGCCAATCAACTTGTGAAGCAATTACATTTGATAAAACTTCTTTACCATCCTTAATTACGGCAGCCGATGTCTCATCACAAGAACTTTCAATCCCTAATGTTAAAAATCCTTCTGACATAAATTTCACTCCTAATATCAATTAAATTTCAAGACATTTTATATCTTTTGATTTCAACTGTAAATTGTACATTGTCAACTGTCAATTGAATTATAGCTGTTTCCACATCACTATAGCATCTTCTCCATTATCACTATAATATTCTTTTTGAATTTTTACTTTAATAAACCCTTCATTTTTATAGAGTTTCTGAGCCTGATAATTAGACTCTCTAACTTCTAAAGTTGCCTTAGTATAGTTGGCCCGTTTAACATCACTGAATAATCTATCTAATAGCTTAGTAGCTATCCCTTGTCGCCGATAGTTCTTCTTTACTGCCAAAGATGTAATATGTATCTCATCACATAATAGCCAACTACCCAGATAGCCAATTATTTCTTCACCAAATACTGCAACTATATAATAAGCATAACTATTATATAACTCTCTAATGAAAGTAGGTAAAGACCAAGGGTTGCTAAAAGAATCTTCCTCAATAGCTAACACTTGGTCTAAATGTCTTTCAGTTAAGGGAATTATTTCAAATTCCTCTATCTTTTCAACCATGATTTTGATCCCATTGGATCTCTGCTTGAGAACGTTTAAGATAATTGGGAGTCAAAGTAAATAAATCATCTTCAACACCTTGGGCCAACTTCTCAAGGGCCAACTCACCTATAGCCCCAGCCCTTGGCAAATTGAAATTATCAGTTACGAATTCAGCTTCTTCTATTTCACTAGCTATTTCATCCTGATACTGCTTAACTATCTGACCTGCAAAGTAGATTGGTTCTTCTAATTTAGATAAACTAGTTGTTAAATCATCAACTTCTAGCATAGTTTCCTCTCTCTTAACCTCCAACTTAGAACCTGCTTGATACAAACAAGCAAAGACTCGGCCACCATGGGCATTAATCATAGAACATATATAACCTGAAACATACTTTAAGCTATATGCTATTGCCTCTAAAGTAGAAACTCCTACAATGGGAATATCTAAAGACTGGGCCAAAGACTTAGCAGTAGCCATTCCAATTCTTGTTCCTGTAAAAGAACCTGGGCCAACTGTAACTCCTATCCCCTCTAAATCTTCAACTTGATATCCAGAACTCTCTATTAGCTCAATCACCTGAGGCATTAACCGTTGCGAGTGAGTTTCAGTCAGATTAAGAAGATGCTCCCCAACTAATTTTTCTTTATTCATCAAACTAACACTACCTACATCTGTAGAACTATCTATACTTAATACTAACATCTTATTTCAACTCCGATACCAGCTCGATAAACTTATTAGCTTGGGGAATAAGCCTAATTTCACGCTGATTACCTTGCCCTTGTAAATTAATATCTAAATAATTATCTGGAATCAAAGTACCAGCTTTATTAGGCCATTCAATAATTGTTACTCCATCACCATAAATATAATCTTCAAATCCTAAATCATATAACTCTCCTTCACCCTGAACTCTATATAGATCCATATGATTAACTTTCATTCGTCCTTGATACTCATTAACAATAGTATAGGTTGGACTTGTAACTTCATCATCAACCCCTAAACCAGCACAAATACCTTTAGCCAAACTAGTCTTCCCTGCTCCTAAACTACCTTGTAAACAGACAATATCACCTGGATTAAGCTTACTACCTAGATCTTTTCCGAAATTAAAAGTTTCTTCAGGACTATCTGTCTCAACTTTTAACATTTTAATTCACTCCTTTATTAGACTGCTTCAAAATAGAAATCATATCTTCTGCTAACTGTAATAGTTCACCTCTAAGACCTGATTTAGCCAATTTAACTTCAAAATCATTACCTTGTAAAGCTTGTAAAAGTACTATATAAAAACGAGGTAACTGATAATCATAATTCTCAAATAAGGCTGCCTGGTATTTAACTAAAGCCTCATCTAACTTACCTTGTTGTCGTAACTTATTTGCTTTTAAATAATTGATACGCCCTGGTACATAGACCTTTTGATACTTTTTCTTTAACTTTGTTAATTTATTTTTCAACCTTAATAATTGATTTGCCTTTTCTATTGCTCCTAATGAATTTAAAATCTTAGCCTCTTCTTTTACTGCTTCAAATTTATCTGCTAAAAGATAGCTAAGGGCTAAATTATAATGATTAGTTCGATTATTATTAATCTTAGTAGCTAGTTTAAAATTACTAATTGCAGATTTAAAGTTACCATTAGCCAGTTGATACTTACCTAATAACTGATAAATCATAGCTTGAGACTGAAGAGGAACAATTTCTTTTAACTGTTCTAGCTCCCAACTTCTTTCTCTATTATAAAAGATTCTATTTAAAGAACTATAAACTCTATCCTGCTGTTGAGTAGTTAATACAGATTCTGTCTCTAAAGCCAGTTGATAAACTTCAATAGCTAATCCTAAATCATATCTTTCTACCATCTCAGCTAACTTAAGATATAACTTTCCACTCTGCTCCTTTTGTAACATATCTTTAGCTAGTTTCATACCTTCTCTTTGCTTTCCTGTTGCTAAATAAGATTCAATCAACTTAAACTTAAGGTCTATATTACCTGCACTTCTATTATTAATTACCTGATATTCTTCTAAAGCTAACTTATACTTTTTGAGATCAAAATAAAGCTTAGCCAACCGTCGATGGTTCTGCAAAGAATCATCTAAGTAAATTACATATCTATATAACTCTTCTGCTTTATCATATCTGCCTGTCTGCTTATAAAAATTAGCTAATTTAATATAGCCCCAGGTATCTTCAGGAGCTAACGCAATAGCCTTATTATAAGCTTTAGCAGCTTTAATCAATTCTCCTTGATCGAAGTATAAATCACCTAGATAGATTTGATAATCCTTATTATCACTATCCAATTTAACTAGTTTCTTAATGATTTTCTCAGCCCGCTCTAACATATATCTATCAGATTCTTGAACTGAATTATAGTATACCCAAAATAACTTTTCTAAATAAGTTGTATTTTTAGGAGCATAATTAACTGCTTTCTCTAGATAATAACGGCCTTGATCTGTATTACCAAGTTGTAATTTTAACTCACCTAATAAATAATTAAGTTCTGGATTATTATAATCTAGCTGTAAAGCCGTTCTTACTTCTCCTAAAGCTTCCTGATACATGCCTTGAGTTCGTAACAATTCAACCAATTTTTTTCGATATTTAATCTGATCATTAATCCTAATTGCTTTACGTATATTAGAAACTGCCTTATTCAATTGACTATTTTGTTGATAAATCTGGCTTATCTGCCAGTATAATTTATCATTTTGTGGGGTTTTTTTCAACTTCTGTTTCAATTTATTAACCTTAGTCTGATAATTACTTTGGAATCCTTGCGCAAAATCAAAAGATGTTAAACCTAGATTTACTTTCCAATCTTGAAATGAAATTTGCAGCGATTCCTTATTTAGAGAAGTCTCTACTTTAACCTTCGTTGGTAACCAGACTTTTGTATCAAATTTCTTAAAGTTAGTATAACTAATATCAGCCACCTTGATATTACTACTATTAAAGACTTTTATCTCAGTAATCAACTTACGTTCACGATCAATATAGAAACGTTGAGTTGAAAAGAGATTAGATAATTCAATAATATAAACTGAACGATTATTATAAATAGCTTCACCTAATAACTCTAACTGATATAACTTTTCTAATACCTGAAGTGGCTGTTGATAATCTAGTTGTCCTTCAAGAGGTAATACCTCCATAATAGTACTATAATCTGGTGGTAGATACAACCACGGAATTGTATTCAACATTCTACTTGTTTCAGCAATAGAATGTTGAGTACTTGTCAAATTTTTAGTCATAAACCTAGTTTTAGATTTCATAATCTGCGTTGCTGATTTTAATTCTTGGTCATCTACTTTTACTTTAGTAACTACTGTACCCTTAAAATCTTCAACCTGCTGTAATTTATCTCGCACATCTTCAATCAAACTAATAGCAGATAAATCATTAGCATTAACGGGATTACCTAAAATTAATAGAAAGCCTACTAAAAAAAACGCTATATATCTCTTCACCTACTATTTGACCTCCTTTCTGCTGAAAAAATCAGCTGATTCAAGCTACAAATTATTAAGCCTACAATATTTTATATATTGATTATCAACTACAAAATTTCCTTTAAGAAAAGATAAACTACCAATTTATATTAGTTCTTAACGCTAATCCTTATAAATAATTCAATTCTTGATTTTATAAAATATAAAATTAAAAAGTAAAAGTAAAAATTTAAAGGCATGGTTCATATGAACCATGCCTTTAAATTTGCACTATAAAGTTATTTCTTATAAAAATTTTGTTATCTATGCTTTAAAATAATTGATTTTCATTGCTTTACGAACTTCATCAAGTGTTTTAGCTGCTTTTTTCCTAGCTCTGTCTGTTCCTTTATTTAAAATATTCATTACTTCACCAGGATCTTTAGCATATTCTTCTCTGCGTTTTCTAATCGGTTTCAAAAAATATTGTAATACTTGATTAAGTCGTTCTTTTACTTTAACATCTCCTAATCCACCTTGACGATAACCAGTTTTTAATTTCTCAACTTCTTCTTGTTCTGGATCAAATACATCGAGATAACTAAAAACTGGATTTCCCTTAACTTGACCTGGATCTTCAATTCTAATGTGGTTAGGATCAGTAAACATACTCATTACCTTTTCTCTTATCATATCTGGTGAATCAGCTAATGAAATAGCATTACCTAAGGACTTACTCATCTTATTTTTACCATCAGTTCCTGGCAATCTTGGAACTTCAGGAACTAATGCTTCAGGCTCTACTAAAACTGATTTATAAATTCTGTTGAATCTCCTTACAATTTCTGAAGTTTGTTCTAGCATTGGTAATTGATCTTCACCAACAGGGACAAGATCTGCTTTAAAAGCAGTTATATCTGCTGCTTGATTGACAGGATAAGTCAAAAAACCAGTTGGAATACTATCTCCAAAATCTTTTTGATTTATTTCATTCTTAATTGTAGGATTTCGTTTTAAGCGATTTACTGTTACTAAATTTAAATAATACATAGTTAGTTCAGCAATTTCTGGCACTAATGATTGAATAAAAATCGTACTAATTTCTGGATCAATTCCTACAGCAAGATAATCTAATGCAACTTCTAAGATATTATCACGTACTTTGGTTGGATTATCTGCATTATCTGTTAAGGCCTGAGTATCTGCAATAATAATAAACTGATCATAATCAGTTTGTAATTTAACACGATTTTGTAAAGAACCAATATAATGTCCTAAATGTAACCTTCCAGTTGGACGATCACCAGTAAGAATAACTTTCTTATCAGTCATAATAAACTCTCCCTTGATTTTTTAGTTATTCTACAACCTAATTTCTTTTATTAGATACTGGTGATATCCATATCCATGAAGCAATTATTCTTTTATAATTTTGCTTCACTTAATATCACTCCCTAAATATCATTTAGCATTTATATTACCATATATATCCTCAAATATAAAGTAGGTTAATAATCTTTATTAAATAAAAAATCTTATTCTTAACTAAGTTTTTCTAAAGTCAGATATACAAAAAGAGCCACTCCTACTTTAAGTGCCTCTTCATCAAAACTAAATTTAGGATGATGTGCTGAATAATAATCTTTTTCTTTCTTAGCTGCTCCTAATCTAAAGAAGATACCTGGAACTTGCTGTAAGTAATAAGCAAAATCTTCAGCACCTAATGATGGGTGAGACATGTATTCTAACTTATCTACATAAGAGATTGAATTTATAGTCTCTTCTAATTCATCAACTAAAGCATTAGAATTAATTAGAACAGGATAACCAAAATCATAATCTAACTTATAACTAGCTCCCTGACTTTTTGTAACACCTGAGACTAGCTCTTCAATTCTAGTTGGCATCTTCTCTCTCAATTCTGGATTAGTAGTACGTACTGTTCCTGTTATCTCTACTTTATCTGCTATTACATTCCTTCTATAACCACCATTAATAGTTCCTAGATTGATTACTGCTATTTGGTGAGGATCAGTCTGTCGACTAATAATATTTTGAAGAGATGTTATCACTTGGCTAGCAACTACTATAGCATCTACTCCTTGATGTGGGGTAGATGCATGACCACTCTTGCCTAAGATAGTTAGATTTATTTCATCTGCTGCTGCAGAAACTACTTCAGAGTGAAGTCCTATTACTCCTGTTGGTAACTCATTATTGATATGTAAGCCAAAGATATTATCCACTGGAGGAGAGCTTAATACTCCTGTTTCTACTAAGGGTAAAGCTCCTCCAGGGCCTTCTTCGGCTGGTTGAAAGATAAATTTGATCTTTCCTGATAATTGATCTTTAATTTGGGATAAAACTTTAGCCGTCTCTAACAATATAGCTGTATGACCATCATGCCCACAAGCATGCATTACCCCATCTACTTTAGATTTGTAACTAACCTCAGTTTGCTCAGGAATGGGTAAAGCATCCATGTCAGCCCTTAAAGCAATAGTTGGCCCAGCTCCACAATCTAATAATCCTACAACCCCTGTTTTAGCTACTCTATCAACTTCTAGTCCCAAATCTATCAAAAAATCAGCTACTAATTGAGAAGTCTTAGTCTCTTTAAAACCTAATTCAGGGTACTGATGTAACTTTCTTCTCAGAGAAATTAACTCTTCTTCTGAATTCTCTATTAAATTAGTAACCTTCTTCACTTTACCACTTCCTTAAATAAAAAATTAAAGTTCAATTAAACCTAAACTTATCTTTAAGGCCTCATCTACCCTAGCCACCATTTCATCATTTAGATGGGTTACACGCCTTTTTAGTCTTTTTTTATCAATAGTTCTAATCTGTTCTAATAAAACAACTGAATCACATTTTAAATCACATTTACTACCATCAATTTCTACATGTGTAGGTAATTTCGCTTTTTCTATTTTAGAAGTGATAGCTGCTATAATTACTGTAGGACTATACTTATTACCTATATCATTCTGGATTACTAATACAGGTCTAATACCTCCCTGCTCTGAACCCACAACTGGATTCAAGTCTGCATAATAAACATCACCACGTTTAACCCCCATTTTAATCACACTCCGCTAATCTAGCCTCATAATTAAAGAAAGTTTTATTTTCTAGATCAAAGTTTTCAGTAGCTAATTTAAGATTTAACTTAGCCATTTCCAAATAACCTGCTTTCATACCTTCCTTAACCTTTCTCTTTTTTAATTGTTCTAATACTAATTGATTCTTTTCTTGACTGTTTTTAATGTGAACTCGATCAGCCTTATCCAACTCTCTGATAAAGTTATTCTGCAACGAAGCCATGGATTTTTGCAAGTTAGTCAAGAGGACCCCCCCTATACTATTACAGTGTATGATAATATATTTTACTGCCTATCTTATTGTGTCTATAAACCATAGGTAACTTTTAGTAACCATATTACATAATAGTAGTCTCTGCAAATAATAATTAAAATATACATCTTAACTAATAGAATAAAAAGAGACGCTACTAACGCCTCTCACAGATAATTAATTAAATTCTCTGGTATGCTTCTCTATCAGCCATTAACCCCTCCTGGGCCAACTTTAAGTTTAAATCTGCCATTTGAGCGTATCCTCTCTTTAAACGTTGCTTTAAGCTTTCTTTCCTGTCTCTACTATCGTCATCTTGTCTTTCTATTTGCTGACCTTGGCCCATATACTTATCACCTCATTAAGAATTATAAACTTACTTGTAGGGCTTATAATCCACATTGAGTCCGACATCCCATAATAACCATTGATATTATATCACATATCATACAAATTTAAAAAGGAAATATCAAACTGGGAAATAATGTAATGCTATCTATAGACACGTTCCAACTCCTAAGAACATAGAAACTATAATGATTTAGTTTTTGAATTCCTATGAGTCTTACGGACTCTCCGTGAAGATCTGCTGATAGCTCATAGCACAAGACTCATAGCTTAACAACTATAAATCATAGTAATAACCATTCTCTTTGATATATTCTACTAGCTGTTGATAAATATCATGACTAGTTATTGTAGCAGAATCACCAATAATAATTAATTTCTTTTTGGCCCGAGTCAATGATACATTAAGCCGCCTAATATCTCTTAAGAAACCAATATTACCTCGTTCATTACTCCTAACTAAAGAATAGATAATTAATTCTTTTTCTCTCCCTTGAAATCCATCTACAGTATTTACTTCAACTTGCTCTGATTTAATTAACTGATCAATTAAGTCAACTTGATCCTTATAAGGAGTAATCACTGCAACCTCTTTGGCAGCTATTCCTGTATTAACAGCTTGAGTAACTAGTTCAGCTGCTAAATCAGCTTCAATTGAGTTTTGAATTGATGTAGAATCTCCTTTAGAATATTCAGGAGCATTCATCCCAACAGTATCTAAAAAGGATATTGTTTCATCAGCTGTTAAAGCTCTTTCTGTTGGCGATTGACCAGTGGGTAAATCAATATCTAAATCAGTTAACCTCCAATCTTTAACTTGATCAGCTGCTACTAACTGTCCATTATATAACTCTTGACTAGAAAAATTCATAATTTCATGATTCATTCTATACTGAACTGTTAACATCTCTTTAATATCAGAACCATGTACCTCTAATAAACGTTCAAATAGTGACTTAGATAATCCTTTTCTAGCTGCCTCTTCATTTAAAATAGTTGGTGGTAATTGTTTATGATCACCTGCTAAAACAACTTTGTCAGCTTTAATTAAAGGGATTAAAGCTGAAGGTTCAGTGGCTTGAGTAGCCTCATCAATTAATAATAAGTCAAATTCCTGCTCTTCTAACACTTGAGAACCAGCTGTAGAATTAGTTGCACAGATAACATCAGCTTCAGCAGTCAACTCAGAGATTGCTTCTGTTTCTAACCTTTCTACCTGATCAAATAACTGATTAATCTCATCTTGAATTTCAAGCCAGTTAGCCATTCTCTTTATCTGCTTAGGACTAATTCCCCTTGGGCGTCCATCAATATCTTTCTTAGCTAAATCCTTAATCTGTCCATTACTAAATCCACGGCGATTCTTTCCACTAGGAAAGATATAAGCTGAATCATTATCCTGCTGCTCCTTTAACTTATAGGCTTTTTTTCTTAACTGATTAGCCTCTTGATACTTAGCATGCTCTTGTACTAAATAATCTAAAGTATGTTCTCTTAACAAAGGATTTACTCGGGCTGGATGACCAACTCGTAAAACATTGACCTCCTGCTTTACTAATCGCTCTACTAAATTATCAACAGCTGTATTAGAATCTGCAGTAGCCAAAATATCTTCTTCTTCTTTAATAGCTTGCTGTAAAATCTCAATAGAAGTCATAGTCTTACCTGTGCCTGGAGGACCATGTACTAAGAAGAAATCTTTAGCTGCTAATGCAGAACGCACAGCTTGTCTTTGCGAATCATTCAATGATTGATTATGATACTCTACTTCTGGTAAATCAGCAAACTTAATATCTGTTATACCAAGTAATTTCCCTCTTAATTCTCTTAATCTTCTATTAGCAGTTTCTATTTCTTCTAAAGCATATAACATCCGTTGAAAAGTAATATCATTAACATATAAGTCTAAACGTAGTCCTTTACTATATAAGAACCTTGAAGGTTGATTATCAAAAACAACAGTCATTGAATAATTAGTCTGCTCTATTACAGTACCAGTTGGATTATTATCATCTAAAGGACGATTTTTACTGATCATCACTAAATCCCCAACACTAATCTCATTCTCTGGCAACTGTTCTCCTTTTCTTTGGCGCACAAACTTAATTAAATGCTTACCACCAAAAGCTTGTCCTTCATCACGTCCAGATAAATGTAAGATAGCTCGTCCTTTATTTTCACGCTGTCTACCACTTAAATTCTTAATCTCCATTTCATGGCGTTTCATCTCTTCTTCTCTCTCTAACTGGACTAAATATTTATAATTATCAATATATTCTTCTACCTTCGCTAATCTCTCTCGATAATCTTCATTAACTTCTACTTTTACTCTAACACCAGCAATCTGATTGCTATCCATAATTTCTGCTACTTTTAGAGCTACATCGTCCTCTACTTCTACAATAGCAACTCCAGCATTAAAATCTATCTTACCAATTTTTTGACCACCGATACCAACCTCATTAGTAAAAGCACCCACGATATCTCCTGGGCCAATATGTCCTGGTAAGTTTTTAACTACTAAATCGGTCATACCATTATACCTCCTTAAAAGCCTTAAAAATAGAAAAGTACACCCTATAATAGGGTGCACTTACGCTAATAAATTATACCAAATAAGGTCTATATAGTCAAAATAATAGATTTTAACCTCTTACTCCTGACTCATATAACGAACAATATCAGCTCGAGTTACAATTCCAACTAACTCACCATCTTCAACTACTGGTACACGGTTAATTTCTTCTTCTACAAAAATGGTAGCTATATCTTCTACATCAGCATCAGAACCAACGGTAATTATATCTTCAGTCATCAAATCAGCTACTTTAACTCCTACCATCTTCTTTAAATCCTGCTCAAAATCTTCAAGACTATCTAGATAAAAAATACTATCTAAAAAGTAGATATAATCAGGAAAGTCTAACTTTTTATCCTTAACTATCAAATCCCCTTCACTAATTATCCCTACTAAACCTCGATCTTCTACTACTGGCAGACCACTAATATTATTATCAGTTAAAAGTTTAGCCACCTCTTTTACTGTCGTTTCAGGACTTATAGTAATTACATCTTCAGTCATAATTTCATTAGCTTTCATATTATTACCTCCTTAAATTATTAACTGCTTGTGGCAAATAAGATAACAAATCGGTAGGCAACAGAGAATACTCTGTTAATTCTTGAACCCCTATATCAGCAGCCGATCCATGGAGATAAACAGCTAACTGAATAGCTTCATCAGCCTCTAATCTTTGGCTTAAAAAACCAGCAATCAAACCAGTTAAAACATCACCACTACCTCCAGTAGCCAAACCAGAATTACCAGTCTGATTTAAATACAGACTACCTCCAGAAGTAGCAATTACCGTTCTAGCTCCTTTAAGCACTAGACAGACTTGATACTGCAGTGCAAACTCTTGGGCCAACTCTAATCTATTCTCCTCTATTTCAGAAATAGATTTACCAATTAAACGGGCCAACTCTCCTGGATGAGGAGTCAAAATAGTAGTTTCTTTCCTCTCCTTTAATAAGTCTAAATTATTTAAAGCATTTAAACCATCAGCATCAATTACTAGTGGCTTCTCTATATCTTTAATTAAACTATGCATAATCTCAGTTATTTCAGTTCCTGAACTTAATCCTGGGCCAACTGCTAAAACATCTCGATCTACTGCCAGTTCTTCTATCTCTGCTATCGCTGGTCTAGCCAACATACCTTCCTTATCTGCTAAAGGATAAGTCATAGCCTCAGTCAACTTCATCTCTAAGATAGGATTTAACTTAGCAGGTGCTCCAAGTGTCACTAACCCAGCACCACTAACCAAGCTAGCCTCTGTAGCTAAAGTAGCAGCTCCAGTCATGCCTGTTGAACCAGCTACTAATAATAACTTACCATAACTTCCTTTATGGCTGTCAGAATCTCTTGCAGGTAGTAATTGAGCAACCCTCTCTTTAGTCAATAATTTTATTTTTCCTTCATGCTTATCAATTATCTGTTGCGGCAGACCAATATCCACTACTTCTAACTCTCCTACATAGCTAGTACCAGGATACAGAATCAATCCCAACTTAGGCACAGCAAAAGTTACTGTCTTATCAGCTCTTACTGCCATATCTCTTACCTTACCTGTAGCAGCCTCTACACCAGATGGAATATCTACTGCTACTACCTTAGTCGCCACCTGATTAACCATTTGAATTAGTTTAGGAAATAAACCTCGTAACTTACCTTTAATGCCTGTCCCTAATAAAGCATCAACTACCAAATCTGCTCTTTCTAATCTACTTTCTAAAGCAATTAACTCATCTTTACTAGTTACTTCTCTAACTTGATAGTCTAAATTATCTAAAATATCTAAATTAATCTTAGCATCTCCACTAACATCACCTTTAGTTCCTAATAAAACTGTCTCTACATCAAATCCTTCTTCTGTTAGTAACCGAGCTATAACAAAGCCATCGCCACCATTATTACCTCGCCCAGTTAAAATAATTACCTTCTCTCTAGCAGATGATAGTTCTTCTCTGATAGCATCAGCTACCTTCATTCCAGCTCGTTCCATCAAGACTACTCCTGGAACCCCTATCTCTTCAATGCTTTGACGATCAATCTCAGTCATCTGTTTACCTGTAACCAACTTCATTTAAATTCCTCCCAACAAATACAGCTAACAGTAACAAGTAAAAGACTAATAGATTACTTGTCTCTCATCACTTATTACTTGTTATTGAGAATCAAAACTATGATTTTGACTTTAACTGTAAACTGTTAACCGTAAACTGTACACTATATAGCTACTGCTTGGGCTACAGCATAATCATGACTATGAGAAATACTAAGCATAACCTCTGTAATCTCTTTATCTTCTGCTAACCTCTTAGCTTTATTATACAATATAACTTCTGGTTTGCCCAACTTATTATTATTTATTTCTACATCTTTCCACTTGAATTCTCGAAAGCCAGTACCTAATGCCTTAACTACTGCCTCTTTAGCAGCAAACCTTGCTGCATAATGAGACCATGGCTTTTGATACTCTTCACAATATTCTATTTCATCTTCTGTAAAAAATCTATATTTGAATCTATCTCGTTTATTAATTGCCTTTTCAATTCTTTCAATCTCTATAATATCGACTCCTAGCCCTTTCATTACTAACACCTTCTTTATTTAATTTAGATTTAACAGTTTAAATTATCCATTGATTTATATAATATAGTCTACTCTAAAAACAATATAGTAAAGAAATGACATATACTTCCTGCTAATACAAAGAGGTGCCAGATGGCATGACTATATTTCATTTTCTTTGCTAAGTAAAAAAATATTCCTACAGTATATAAAACTCCTCCGGTTACTAGAAAAGTTATACTCTTATCATTCATAGTAGCTAATAGAGGTTTAATAGCAAAAATAATTAACCAGCCCATAACTACATAAAGCAAAATAGAAATAAATTTAAATCTCTTCCTAGGAATTACCTCAAGTATAATTCCTACTATAGCTATAATCCAAACAGTTATAAAAATACTCCATCCTAATTTTCCTTGTAGTGTAATTAAAGTTATTGGAGTATATGTCCCTGCTATTAATAGATAAATAGAAGAATGATCTAAAAGTTGAAAAATATCTTTTACTTTCCCCTTAGGAAAACTATGATAAAGTGTAGAAGCCAAATAAAGAATTATTAAAGTAGAACCATATATAATAAAACTAACCATATGCAAGATATTATCAGATTGTTTAGCAAATATAATCAAAATTACTAAAGCTGCAATTGCCAACCCTAAACCGATACCATGCAAAATTGCATTAGTAATTTCTTCATTTTGGCTATATCTTTCTTTCTTTTCCATCTTAGTTCCTCCTTCTCAAGACTTATTTACTACTCTTGTTATTACCAATAATTTACTAGAATATAAGTGTCTATTAAGATTGGTTCAAATAATGCTTAATGAGTAAAAGACATACCTTTTGAGGCATGCCTCTAAATAAGACTTTATTAGTAGATTTATAATTTAAATTCAGCTAATATTTTTAACATAACCAGTATATCTTTTCTAACTCGCCAAGGTTAAATCTATATCCTCCTTAAGCTAAAAAATTAATTGCTAATCAATTTATTTTTATATATCTTATCATAACAAGAAAAATAATGCAATATTTCGACTTTATTCACAAACCCCTTGTAAAAACAACTTTAAGATCATTTAAAGAATCTATTATACACATCTATTTTCATCATTAAAATAAATACTAGTACTTATTACTACAATCAATAAAACCAACACTATTAACTGCCAATTAATAAATCCACTTACCCCCAACTCTTTTGATTCACCTAAAAGCCTCTCTTGATTCCTATTGTATTCTCTAAATAAATAAGGCACAAACTCTCTAAATGTCTTATATTTATCTCTATTATTACGATAATATTCTAATTGCTTAATAGTAAACTCTGTTAGATAAAAGCCCTTTCTCTTATGATACTTGACCAACTTCTCATAAATCTCTTTCCCATATAAATCCTTTCCAGCAAGACAAGTCACTGCTCTTAAAACCTGTTCATTAAAGAAAAATTCTACTGAACCATATGCCTGATTTTTCATCTCTTCTGCTACTGGTTTATAAAACTTCTTTAGATTTAACTTCTCCATAATATCACTATACTTCTCTAAAGAAGGATTAACAAAGGAATGTCCCCACTCATGAAGTGTTAATCTTTCTAATTTACTACCAGTTTGAAACTCAGGTTCTTTATTACTGCGTCCTCTCTCCCTAACAACTTGATAAATAATACTTTCACCATTATCTTTATTTATTGTTGCAGCATATCCACCACCTGGAAACATAGCAGGAGCTAAAACAACATGAAATTCATCACCAGACCAGCCAAAAAACTTACGTAACCACCTAATAACCTTCTTACTATCAAAATCTTCTACTGTCTGATTAAGATGTCCTTCTAACTCTTGCCTATGCTCATTAAAAAACTGTTTGAAATTTGATTTCTGAGCTAAATCAACTAATGCCAACCTAAACTCTTCTAAATTATCCTTACCATGAGCTCTGTCAATCAAATAATCACCATAACCATTAACAGCCTTCAATTTTGGTAGTGGTCCCAATCTCAAAACAAAATGAGGAGGAGCATCATAAGTAAATCCCTTCTGAGTCAAATCCTCTGCTATTTTCACTGCTCTATGGTTCTTATAATCGCTAAAAAACTCTTTAAGTTCACGAAAATACTCATTTCCCTTCCCCTGGGGACCTCTTCTATCTATCCAAGAAGTCTGGCTCAAAACTCCAGATAATAACTCCAACCTTGGTACTATCTCTTCATAAACACCTCTAGCTGAATCATCTGTACTAATAGCCCTTACATTATCCTCAGCATAGCTTTGACCTATCATAGATAAAACCAGTCCAACAACTAAAAAAGCCATCAAAACCCTTTTAAGCCTCACATTCATCCTCCTTAAAATTAATTTTCTATCTCTCCTTTTATTAAATAAGAATTAGATTTTCCTGTTTTTACTCTAATTATAAGTTTATTCATTATCCAAGCACTCCATTAAACAATAAAATATTAATATACTATTAAAAAAGATATTAATCTAGTTGTATACATTTTGATCAAACAATTTTATAACTTAAACTGCTCTACTAATCTTTCTAATTCTTGAGCCATTTCTGCCAATTTCTCTGATGAAGTAGTAACCTCATTAGACATATTACTTATGTCCTCTGTTGCAGTTATTATTTCATTACTACTTTGTGCTAAATCACTAGTTGAGCTAGCAGTCTGCTCCATTTGAAGTGATGTTCTTTCTACATCCTTTTCAATTTTCTCAAATACTTTACTTGTTTGTTCTACTATTCCTTTCCCTTCTCTAGCCCTAACTTCAACTTTTTTTACCTTTTCTATCCCTTTTTTAGAATATTTTTGAGTTTGATTAACTAAATTAGTAATTTGATCTGTTGCCTTAGTGGTTCTAGTTGCTAACTGTCTTATTTCTTCTGCTACAACTGTAAAACCTTGTCCATGCTCCCCAGCCCTCGCTGCTTCAATAGATGCATTTAAAGCTAACAGATTAGTTTGTTCTGCTATATTAGTTATCAACTCAACTATATGTCCGATCTCTTCTGAATTATCATCTAATTTATTAATTACTTCTACAGTTTCATCTACCGTTTTATTAATTTCTTCAATACTATTAACTGTCTGCTGAATATTTTGACTACCTATGCTAGTTTGTGAATTAGATTTTTCAGAATAACTAGCTACTTCCTCTGAACTAGCTGAAATTTCTTGAATACCTGCTAACATCCCCTGAATTAATCCATTTGTTGTTTCGATATTGGCATAACCTTCTTCTGCCAAAGCCGATAATTCTTCACTATAAGCTGTTATTTCTTCAATTGAATTACCAATTTGAATAATCATATGTTTAATATTTTCTTTCATTTTATTTAATTTCTGTCCCAACTGTCCTATTTCGTCTCCTGAATTAATATTCAGCTCTCCATTCAAATCACCTTCAGAAATCTGTTCAGCAAAATCTAGAGCTTTTAAAATTGGAGTAACTATCTTATTGCTCATATAAAATACATATACTGATAAAAATAATGCAACTATTAAAATAACCACCCCTACCTTAATAAATATAGACCTAACCATTTTATCAACAAATCCTTGAGGAGCTCCAACATACCAAATACCTATTATATCACCTTGAGAATTCTTAATTGGTGTATATGCCGTTTGATACATATTTCCTACAACATTGGCTTTACCATAAAAATCCTTACCTTTATTTAACACAGTCTGCGCTACATCATCAGATACAGTAGTTCCAATTGCCCTTTCACCATCTTTATCAGTCACATTAGTTGCTACTCTGATATTATTAGCAAAAATAGTAACTGTATCACCAGTTAACTCTCCAATCAAATCAACAATTTCATAATTTTTATTCATTAATTGGTTCCCTTTGTACAATTTATCTCCTTCTAACCTCCAATTTCCTGAATATTTGCTATCAAGAATCTCATAACTAGTTTGTAAATCAGTTTGTACTTTTTCTACTGCAACTTGGGTAGCTTGTTCAATAACATCCATTCTTACAATGAACAAAGTTATACTTACTAATATTAAAAGTGATACTAAAAATAATAATACTAATTTAAACTTAATTGATAGATTCCTTAATCTCAATAAAATACTACTCATTATTCGAGCCTCACTTCCATAATTATATTTTATTAATATAATAATATTGATGAAATATTATCATTCATTGTAATTATTTTCTATGATATCAAACAAACCCCTGCAAGTAATTTCATTTTTTGTATATCAGATAAATAAAAAACCCTGAGGAAAATTCCTCAGGGCCAACTTCCAACTAATCTATTCTACTGTTACACTTTTAGCTAAGTTACGTGGTTGGTCAACATCGCAACCACGCTCTACTGCTACATAATAAGCAAGCAACTGTAATGGAACAACAGTTAAGATACTAGTAAATAACTCTTCTGTTGCTGGAATCTCAATTCGATAATCAAGATCTTCAATCTCTTGTTCACCGGCAAGAGTTACTCCAGTTACAACTCCACCACGAGCCTTAACCTCTTTAACATTACTTAAGGTCTTATCTAAAACAGACTCCTGAGTAGCCAACGCTACTACTGGAACTCCCTCTTCAATTAAAGCCAAAGTACCATGCTTTAATTCTCCAGCGGCATAAGATTCAGCATGAATATAAGAGATTTCTTTTAATTTCAAAGCACCTTCAATAGCTACTGCATTATCAATACTCCGCCCAATGAAGAAACTATTTTCTTGATCAGCAAATTCAGTAGCTAAAGCTTTAATTTTATCTTCATTATCATCAATCAACTTTTGAGTTTGATTAGGTAGTTTCTTTAATGCGGCAATTAATCTTTGACTATCTTCATCTGCTAATAGATCCTTAGCTCGAGCAAAATAGATTGCTAACATATAAAAAGCCATTAACATTGTAATATAAGCCTTAGTAGAAGCTACTGCAATCTCTGGTCCAGCCTGTAGATATAATACCTCATCAGCCTCACGAGGAATAGTACTACCAACTACATTACAGATAGCAATCACTTTAGCACCTTTATCTTGAGCCTCACGTAAAGCAGCTAAAGTATCAGCCGTCTCTCCTGACTGACTAACTACAATTACTAATGTATTTTCATCAACAATTGGATCTCGATATCTATATTCGGATCCTATATAAACCTCAACTGGAATTCGGGCCAATTTTTCAATAGCATACTTACCAACTAAACCAGAATTATATGCTGTACCACAAGCTACGACCTGAATTCTATCATAACTATTAAGCTCTTCAGCAGTCAAATCAACATCATCTAAAGATATATCTGTACTATCTAATCGACCAGTAATACACTTATTAAGGGCTTCAGGCTGTTCATGAATCTCTTTTAACATAAAGTGATCATAACCAGATTTTTCAGACATACCTGGATCCCAATCAACTTCAAATACATCCTTATCAACTGGCTTACCATCTATAGTAGATAATTTAACTTCATCACAAGTAATAACAGCCATTTCACCATCATCTAGAATATAAACTTGATCTGTATATTCTAAAATAGCCGGAATATCAGAAGCAATATAATATTCTTCATCACCTAAACCAACTATCAATGGGCTATCCTCTCTAGTAACAACTAATTTATTAGGCTCTTGAGTAGATAAAACTCCTAAAGCATAAGAACCTTCTAACATTGACGCTACTTTTCTAACTGTTTCTTCTAAATCACCACTATAATGCTCTTCAATTAAATGGGGTACTACTTCTGTATCAGTTTCAGATTTAAACTGATACCCTTTATCTTGCAATTCTTCTTTTAGCTCAATATAATTCTCAATAATCCCATTATGAACCACTACAAATTGACCATTAGCACTAGTATGAGGGTGAGCATTAGGAGTAGAAGGTTTACCATGAGTAGCCCACCGAGTGTGTCCAATTCCTACTTGACCCGTAGGTTCCTCTTCTTCTACTATCTCTTCTAACTGATCAAGTTTACCAACTGTCTTAACTACATCTATATCATCTTGCTCATAAAGTGCTATCCCTGCTGAATCATAACCACGATACTCTAATCTATTCAATCCATCCACTAAAATAGGAGCAGCTTCTTGCTTACCGATATAACCAACAATTCCGCACATATATATTAACCTCCTATAAATTTCAATTTAAAGGCTATTCTAGACTCCTTTTACCCTGTAATTACTTACAAGTTTTAAGAGTCTAGTTAAGAGGATTCCGGTTCTCAGGCTAATAGCCACTAACCTAGGGGCATCCGCCGATAAATCGATGACTCCCCTTCCTCGTCAACTCACATGATAGTGAGTCCGGGCGCTATAATTATAGTTCACAGTTTACAATTAACAATTGACAGTTAAAATCAAAAATAAAAACAATTCCAAACCCAATCATTATTTTAAACACTAGATCTAAAATATATCTTAATTCTCTTACTTGGATTATATAATGATTAGTTTTTATTAAGTTTTTGATTTAAAAGGTCTTAACTGTAAATTGTACACTGTCAACTGTCAATTTAGTTCTTTCTCGACCACTTCTGCTACACTATTAGCTAACTCTTCTAGCTCAGCCTTATCTTGCCCTTCAACCATAACTCGAATTACAGGTTCAGTACCAGAAGCTCTGACAAAGATTCTTCCTTCATCAGCTAAAACGTCTTCTACCTTTTGAATAGCCTCTTGAATTCTATTATTATCTTCCCAATCTTTACTCTCTACTTCAACATTGACTAACAACTGAGGCAATTCTTCCATCTGTTGACGTAACTTAGATAGTGGTTTACCAGTCTTTTGAACTACATCAATTAATTGCAACGCTGTCAATAAACCATCTCCAGTGGTATTATAATCTAAGAAGATAATATGTCCTGATTTTTCTCCACCAAGATTATATCCTTCTTCTTGCATCTTAGCTAAGACATAACGGTCACCATTCTTAGTAACTACTACATCACCATCTACTTCAGCCATAGATTGATGTAAACCTAAATTACTATATTTAGTAGCTACAACTTTATTATTTGCCAATTGTCCTTCTTTTATCATCTGTCTACTACAAATAGCTAAAATATAGTCACCATCAACTAACTGTCCTTCTTCATCAACAGCAATTACTCTATCAGCATCACCATCATGAGCAATTCCTAGATCAGCCTTATGCTCTACTACAGCCTTTTGAATTACTTCTGGGTATGTAGAGCCACAATCTACATTGATATTTTGACCAGTTGGCTGGTTATTTAAAGTTACTACTTCAGCTCCTAACTGGGATAAGACTTTAGGACTGACTTCATAAGCAGCACCATTAGCTGTATCAACTACTATCTTCAATCCTTCAAAACTACTATTAACACTTTCTTTAATATACTCAATATACTTATCTAAACTATTATGCACAAATTGAGCACTACCTACTTGATTACCAGCAGAAACTGATAAATCATCTAGTGAATTAAAAATAATATTCTCAATTGCACCTTCCACTTCATCAGTTAGTTTAAATCCTTCTTTATCAAAGAACTTAATACCATTATCTTGAGCTGGATTATGAGATGCTGAAATCATAATTCCAGCTGTTACATCTAACTCTCTTGTTAGATAAGCCACTACTGGTGTAGGTACTACCCCTACCTTGCTTACATCAATACCTAATGAAGTAATTCCTGCCACTAAAGCCGCTTCTAACATATCACCAGACACTCTAGTATCTTTCCCAATTAACACTTTAGGTTCCTCTTCTTCTTGACATAAATAATGAGCTCCTGCCTTTCCTAACTTAAATGCTAATTCAGGAGTTAAGTCTTTATTTGCTTCACCTCTAACACCATCTGTTCCAAATAATTCTCCCACTTGGTCACCTCCTTTATCTTATTATATGATTCTTTACCTTAAATGTGAGAGAAGTAACATTTCCCTTAACTTTCAATTATATATCAACAAAAGCTTGATTTCAACTATTAATCTTCACATCTATTTTTTATTTTATCCTACTCTCTGTCATATTATTAAATATTCATAATACTTCATTATAATTTAATCATAACAAACTAAAGAAGTAAGGAATCACTCTTAAGAATGATTCCTTACTTCTTTACTCCTATAAACTATTATATTCATTTAATACTCTCTCTCCTATATCACTTTCAGAAGAAAGTCCTGTAACATTTTCTAAAGTTTCTACTACTCCTTTTTCTGCAATAGAATCTTGAATCTGCTTTGCTGACTTATCTTCCTCTACATCAAATAATAGCCCTGCAGCAATACACTTACAAAGGTTTTCAGGAAATCTACCATTTTCAAAAGCTCTTACTGCTGGATTAACTAATCTATCTTTCGGACCTAACTTCCGCCTAGGATCTCGACCTACTCTTGTTACTGAATCCATTAACTCTTTATTCTCAAATCTTTTCAAGATTTTTTCAATATATTTCCTATGAGTTTCTTTATCAAATCCATATAACTTAATTAAGCTACTGCCCGATTCTAATAAAGCCTCTTTAACTATTTGATGAACTTCTTCATCTTTAATTGCTTCATGGATATACTCATAACCTTTATAATATCCTAGATATGCTACTCCAGCGTGTCCTGTATTTAGAGTGAATATCTTTCTTTCTACAAAAGCAAGTAAATTATCAGTTAATTTCATTCCTTCAATCTCAGGAGTTGGCCCTTTAATCTGTGTTTCATCAACTATCCATTCACTGAATGGTTCTACCTTAATTTTTAAACCATCACATTCTTGAGGAGGTACTATTCTATCAACTGCTGAATCAGGAAATCCTACATATGACTCAGCTGTATCTCTTTTAGACTCATCTAATTTCTCATATACATATTCCTTTAAATCTGTTGACGCTCTTACAGCATTTTCACATGCTATAATATTAAGGTAATCTTGATCTCTACCTTCTAATCTTTCTTTTAACCCTTTAATAATAGCTGGAGCTATATACTGTAAATTATTTGCTCCTACTGCTGTTGTAACTAGGTTAGCATCTTCTATTTCCTGAGCAACACTAGCCACATCAGATCCATTAATAGCTCTAATATTATCTACAGAGTATTCTTGTTTAGAATTTCCTACTTCTACAACTTGATAACTTTCAACATCATTAATATCTGATACTAGGTCGTCATCAAGATCAACAAAAACTACTTCATATCCAGAAAGACTGAGCAGCAGACCAATAAAGCCTCTTCCTATATTACCAGCTCCAAAATGAATAGCTTTTTTCATAATTTATTCCTCCTCAAGTAAAAGATTATCGTAAATAAGATCTTTATTATCTGTCTTAACCATTCTTTCTATTTCTTCATCATCTTCACAAATAGTTGCTAAATTTTTCAAAATGTTTAAGTGTTCATCTCCTTTTCCTGCTATACTAATAATTAAATAAGCTCTATTTCCATCACCAAAATCAACACCCTCTGGGATTTGAAGCACAGAAATACCTGATTTTCTTATATTCTCCTTTGCTTCATTTGTACCATGAGGTATTGCTACTCCATTTCCCATATAAGTTGATACTTTTTTCTCTCTTTCTTTCATAGCAGCAACATATTCTTCAGTTACATATCCTCCATCTACTAAAAGCTGTCCACCCATTTCGATTGCTTCTGTTTTGTTTTTAGATTGCGCACTAAGAATTATTGATTCTTTTTTTAATACTTTACTCCCTTTTTCTTTTTTCTTGCTTTTAAATATATCGAAAACTCCCATTTTTCATCCCCCTTTATCAACTAAAGTTTTATAATAATCTTCCAATACATTTCTTAAATATATTAAAAAATCCTCTTTTTTTCCTTTTCTAACTATTTTATAAAATTTCTTATTTTCAACAATTGAACTACTAAAACTACTCAATAGTTTAATTTCTTCGGGTAAAGGATCCTTAGGTGCAAGAAGTACAACTATTCTATCAACCTCTTTTTTAACTTTGTTTGAATCAGCCAAAAAAATAGGTTCATCTAAAATAATTAAACCAATAAAAGGTTTCTCAACACCTTCTGTTCTAGCATGCAATAAGCTAAGATTAATTTCAGGTATTATTGTTGCTCCTTTTTCTTCACGAGCTTTCAACGCCTTATACACCAGTTCAGATTCTGCTCCAGAAGATAAAAATTCCTCTTCAGAAGCTCTTTCTATAATTTGATTATAGTCTTTAATATCTTGAATCTTAGTAATCTTAAAATTATCTATGATTGCCATCATATCATTTGAAATAGTATTAATAGTTTCTAACTTATCTTCTAATTCAAATTCTTTATTTTCTTCTTCCTTCTCATTCTCCAAACTATCGATTTCAACTTGTCCTAATTTCCCCTTTATTTTTTCAACTTCGTCTGGTAATAAGATAGGACTAACAACCACACTATCTCCTTCATAATTATCGAGGGGATGGGTAGATATCACAAGATCTATACCTTTATTATTAACTGTTTCTTGATTAACTGAAAAGCTTGATGCTTGATCGACTATCTCTATATCTTCAATAGTCTTTCGTAATCTAGTGGCTAAAATTTTAGAGCTACCAACTCCACTAGAACAGACTACTAATACTCTAGGTTTTCGTTCTAAATTATTATCATTTTCTATTGCTGCTGCAATATGCATAGTAAGAAATCCAATCTCTGCATCAGGTATATCGCGATCTACTATCTGAGCTATTTTATTAGCAGCTTTCTTAGTAGCAATAAATATTTCATTATATTCATCTTTTAACTTATCTACTATAGGATTCCTAATATCCATACCCAATTTCAACCGTGAAATAGCCGGGGCTAAATGAGTAACTAAGCCAGAAATCAGGTTAAAATCATTTGACAATGTTGTCTTCAATTCTTTTTCTACTTCCTTTACCAGTATTCGAGCTAATTTTATAATTTCTAACTCTTCAGTATCTAAAGGTGCTTCTTTTATTTCAAGATTCTTTTTTAATTTGGCCCCTTTTAAATGCATAGTTATATACCCTATTTCTTCAGAGGGAATAGATAAATTAAATATTTTTTCTAGTTTACTAGCTATTTTTTCTGCAACTTGATATTCTTCAGTTGGTTTTAGTTCATATAATTTATCTTCATCAATATAAATTCTTTCTCCCATTTTCAACCTTTTAATAGCCAAAGATAAATGAATCATTAGACCAATATAAGAACTATTAATCATTTCAGAATTAGTTTCTCTTAAAGTTTTATTAACTACTCTTTGTAAATCAGAAAAACTTTCTAAATTTATAAAATTCAATATCTTACTTTTAGTTTGTGAATTTCTAACCTTATTCAAATCATTTTGAATTAAGTTTAATACTTCCTTTTCTCCTAGATTTTGATAGAGAAAATCAAGTATTGCTCTTCTAAAAGCAGTTTCTGAACCTTTTAATTCAACTCCTACCCCCTGACGTCTTTCAAGAGATAAGCCTCTCTTTTTAAACCAGTTAGAAACTCTATTGAGATCATAACTAATAGTTGCTTCAGTCACTGACAACTTATGGGCCAAAGCAGTCAATTTATTAAAACAATCCGACAATAAAAACTCCTGTATAATATAATTTTCTCTTTCTTGTGGAGTTAAAATTCTCTGATCAGAAAGGGAACTTTGTAATTTTAACTTAATATTTTCTATTAACTCTTTGTTACCTTCTATAGAAACTCCTACTCCTGGTTTAGTCTTTAAATTTAAATTAGTATCTTTTAAAACTACTTTTAATTTAGATATTTCCCTGTGAACTGTTTTTTTACTAACTTCCAATTGTTCAGCTAACTGTTTTAAAGTAACAAAATTAGATGACTTTATTAAGTTAACAATAATTTCTTTTTGCCTAGAAGACAACCTATTTAAATTCATAGCATCTCCCCTTTTTACTTTAAATAGGAGAAAAGAAGATAAAGTAATGGACAAACTGTCCACTACTTTAATATTACTAAAATTTCACTCCTTTAATCTTTCTAAAAGTCTGTTATACAGCCTGGGATTTCTGACCTTTTAATTTCTCAACAAGTTCATCATACACTGGATTATTTACAAAAGTATCAATAGTAATATATTCTTTACCTGGCACTGCTTTTTTAGCTCTATCTAGTAAGTCCTGATGAACAATTACAATATCAACATCTTGAGGAATTTCATCTACAGCAGAATTATCTACCTCAATATCTAAACCAGCACTTTCAACTTTCTTCTTGACCTGTGATGCTGCCATAGCACTAGAACCCATACCTGCATCACAAGCAACGATAATTTTATTTACCCCATCAGCAGTTTCTTTTAATTCTCCGGCAACAGATGAATCTTTTCCTTTTAGATCTTGCATCTGATTAGTAGCATCATCTAAATCATCTTCAGAACTTGACGTCATCTTCAGAAGAGCAGATGCAACAAAGAAAGATGCTGCTGTAGCTGTAACAACACCTGCTATAACTCCAAAGAAACCTCCTTTAGGTGTCATAGCCAATAGTGCAAAAATACTTCCTGGAGATGGAGTCGCTACTAAACCAGCTCCTGTTATAACAAAAGTAAATACTCCTGTCATTCCACCAGCAATTACTGCTAAAAGTAAACTTGGTTTCATTAAAACATAAGGGAAGTAAATCTCATGAATTCCTCCAAAGAAGTGAATAATTGCTGCTCCAGGTGCCGAATCTTTAGAACTTCCTTTTCCAGCAACCATATAAGCTAATAGAATACCAAGCCCAGGTCCTGGGTTAGTTTCTAATAAAAAGAAGATTGACTTACCTGCTTCTTTAACTTCCTGAACACCAATTGGACTTAATACCCCATGGTTAATAGCATTATTTAAGAATAATATTTTGGCTGGTTCAACAAATAATGAAGCTAAAGGCAATAATCCTGCATTAACTATTGTTTCTACTCCAACCTTTAATACATTATTTAATGATAGAACAACTGGGCCAATTGTCAAATAACCTAAAATAGCCATTATCATTCCAATAATACCAGCAGAAAAGTTATTAACTAACATTTCAAAACCAGATTTAACCTTACCTTCAATCATACCATCAAACTTCTTAATTACAAAACCACCAAGCGGGCCAATAACCATAGCACCTAAAAACATAGGAATATCTGCTCCAACAATAACTCCCATAGTTGCTACCGCACCAACTACTCCACCTCTATTGTCTCCAACTGCTTTACCTCCAGCATAACCGATTAACAGTGGTAATAAATATGTGATCATCGGGCCAACCATAGAACTTAGACTTTCATTTGGTAGCCAGCCACTTGGAATAAATAAAGCTGTAATAAATCCCCAAGCAATAAAAGCACCTATATTTGGCATTACCATTCCACTAAGAAAACGTCCAAACTTCTGAATTCGTTGTCTCATAATAGTATTCCTCCCTTAAAATAATTTTATAAACACCTTATCAGCCGACTTATATTATTATAAACTTATTTACTTTCCTCTTTGACTTACTTACATCATACTACCCGAGCCCCTTTGATACAAGAGTTTCAATTTAACACTATGTCTATATCTATTGAGGACATTTTTTAATATAAGCAGATTAAAAAGTCGCTACTTCAACTACATCTTCTTTAATAACTACCTATCTTCATACCTAAACTAAATAAAATTTATTTAATAGATTAGCTCAAACTAATAGACATAATTTAAAATTCATATTATATAGTGTTTATAAGCTAATTAAATTTATCAATTAAATAAAAAGATTCAGCCTATAATAGGCTGAATGGTTAAATAAATTCTCTATCATTTTAATTTAATCAATAATAAGAACTGTCCCATTTTCATAAATTATCTTTAGGTTTTTACCTTTACCTTCTACTTTATCAATCAGTTTCAAACCTTTAATATCATCTATACAAGTACCCTTAGCTTCTTCATATACTAAATCTAATGGTTTAATCCATCCATCTTCAATACAGTATATTCCCCTTTTCGGTGAAAGCCTAATAGAAACACCATAGTTTCTATTAGAAGTCTTACTAATTATATTTAATGCTGCTGCTAATTCCTTATATTCTTGATGGATTTTATCAACCTCTTCTATATTTTTGCTTATCTGTTCATCATAATCAACCACTGATACTTTCCCCCTTTCCATTCTAACTTTCAAGTATCTAATTATATTCTTAGATAAATAATTATTAATAATATGAAATTAGTAAATCAAGCTCACTAGAAACTATATTACAATTTCTATAATCAACTCCTAACCCCTTCAATTTTATAAAAGTTAAATCTTCTTATATAAATTGATATCATTCTATATTTAATTATTCTTTTTATCTTATTAAAATAGAAACAAAATAAACTTATTAAAATTTGTCAACAATATATATAGACAATATTTAACAATCTTAATTTGATATTTATTGAAACAAATACATAATTTAGTTATAATGTCCTCAGTGATAAATAGTAGATTATTACCAAATGAAATAGTGGGAGGCATTAAAAATGAACAAAAGATTTCAAAATACAACTTGGCAAAAATCAATGCGGCTTAAATTAGATGTTAATAATATGTTTGCTGAACAAGTTGGTAAAGAGCATGGCTTTACTGAAAGTGACGTTGATAAGATGCAAGATAAAGCTATAGAAACTCACAAAGCAATTAAAACTGCTGAAGAAGGACAATTTTTCTATCTTTATGAGTTATCAACTGCTTTTATAGGAGAGTTATATAATATTAATGCCTTTAACCAGCCAGGAGTTCAGTTAGGTAAGAAATATGCTTATGGCATATTAGGTAGAGAAGGATTTAGTGATATGAAAAAAGAATTTGCCAGTCGTCCAAAGAAGAAGGAGAATTTCATTTTATAATTAGAACTAACTTAATTATAAAAACAATAGATCCCTTTGATTTAAATCAAAGGGGTCCAACTATAACAAGATTTCTAATCATCAACTCTTTTCAGCAATTTTATTACTTCACCTCTTACTTAATCTATCCTTTGAAATCTTTAAATAATTCCTCTTTTAAAGCAAATTCATCTAAATTATACTTAAACTTCCCTTCTCTAGCCAAGGAAATTACACCTGTTTCTTCAGAAACAACTAATACTATTGCATCACTCTCCTCACTAACTCCCAAGGCGGCTCGATGTCTAGTCCCTAAACTTGAACCTAATTTTTTGCTTTCTGTCAAAGGTAATAAGCAATTAGCAGCTACAATTTTCTTCTCCTCTACAATTACTGCCCCATCATGTAAAGGAGTTTTTGGAGTAAAAATACTAATTAATAGTTCTGCTGATAAATTAGCACCTAGTTTTACTCCAGTCTCAATTACCTCTTGTAATCCATTATTACGTTTAAGTACTATTAATCCTCCAGTTTGGCTTTCACTCAATTTAATTACTGCTGTCAATAACTGGTCAATCTTGGTCTCTACTTTATTATGCCTAGTTAAATAATCGCGTCCTATCTGTTCTAAAGCTCTTCTTAATTCAGGCTGAAAAATAACAGGAATAGCAATTAAAGCTACAGTTCTTATCTGTTCCAATAAATAATTAAAGACTCTAAAACCCAACTTTTGGCTAATAAAAGTAATTAAAAACAAGAATAAAATTCCTTTTAACAGTTGAATAGCCCTTGTCTCTCGAATTATACTAAAAAATTTATAAACTACTACTAATGTAAAAAGAACATCTAAGATTAAAACAAAATTAAGTTCCATTTTTCTCCTTCCTCTAACCTATTATATGATTAATATCTTTTAATAAACTTGTCTACTTAAATAATTAATAACAAATGAGTCTAGCTTATTAAGCTAGACTCATATTAAAATTATCCTAATTTCTTTTTGGACTTATTATTGTTTATTAATTCATAATAACTTTCTTTTAAATGTTCAACAATTGAATCTAAGTCCTCTATCTTTGTATGTGGTGAAATCATAAAAGCCTTAGTAGCATTTAAATTATAGTCAACTTCTGTATCAACTGCTCTAATACTAATTGATTGTTTAGTATCTCCAAATAATATATTCTCTCTTTTATCTCGTAATAAATTATAAAAGTCTTCATTCAACTGATTAATTCTCTTAATCTCATCAACCTTAGCCCTCTCTTTAATCTCATTCTGATACTCAGCTTCATTATTATAAACTCTAAATAGAGTAATTGGGCCTAAATTATTTTTATTCATTACCTTAATATAATCTGTTGTCTGACTTAATTTCTTTCTAAATTCAATTGATAATTTCACATAATGACCTAATAATTTTTGATAACCTTCTACTCCAAAAGACATTAAATTCGCATAAGCTGCTATACCAGAAGCCATTCGTGAACACTCAGCAGTATAATGAGTAAAATAATCTCCATAACCTTGTTCTCCAAGATAAGGATTATCCTCTTTATCTAAATCAACCAAGTTCAAATCTTGATTATCTTTCACAACCAGTACAGAGTTATTATAAGGAGCTTGTCCTAACTTATGAAAATCAATAGATACACTATCAGCCTGCTCAATAGTCTGCATTATCTTCTGTATTCTATTTAAAGCCTGTAAAACACCGAAATCAAAATTTAACTTGTTTTCATCAAAATTATAATTATTAAATATAGTATACAACCCCCCCATAGCTCCATCAGCATGTAAATGGGGAATATAATCTAAATCATACTTTTCTACCATATCAGAAATCATCTCTTTTATAGCACCTACATTATCAATAGCAAAAGTATCTGTTGTTCCAGTAGTAGCTAAGACAAGACTAATTTTGCCATCTTGTTCAAGAACTTGATTCATCTTAATACGTAAATCATCAATATCCATAGTTGTATCATTATTAGTCTTTACTTGAATAATATTCTCACTACCTATTCCTGTCTCAACAGCCTTTTTTAAAGAAAAATGAGCTCTATCAGAACAAAAAGCATATAAATTATCAGGAACTCCTTGTTCATTAGAATCAGGTGCTGCCTTCTCAATTCCTATCCTTAAAGCATTAAATACTCCTCCCTGACCACCATAAGTAAAAAAGCCTCCTGCTTTTTCAGGATCATAACCTATAATCCGGGCCAACATTGCCACGGATTTAACCTCAGCCTCTGCTGCTGCTGGAGAAATAACATCCCAGATAGCATTACCATTTAACAAACTAGCTGTCATCACCCCTAATAAACTAGCAATACTGGCCTGAGGAATTGCATTTAACATATAATTCTTAGTTTGAAAAGGATGACCTGCAGCCAATTGGTCTAACTCATCAACAATACCTTCTAATTCTATCCCTTCCTTAGGAATAATTGCTTCAGTAATTATATCTTTATAATTTCGTTCACTATTACCAGCTAATTTAGCTACTTTCTCATTCTTTCTATCATCAATTTTAGTAAATAATTTTTCAAATAGAGCTAGTATGTCATTCCTTGCTTTATCATTACCATCAATACTTGGAAATAAACTTCTTAAATCATCCATCATTATCCTCCTTTTAATATTATATTACTTATTATAAATATCATAAATATTATGTAATAAAAATACATATAAGACTTATATTTAATTTTGTATAATAAAACAAATATTCCTTTATATATTTCAAAAAATAAATAAATCTACCGATAAATAAAAATCCCCAGATTAAACTGGGGAAAAATAAGGCAAATTAAACTTTAAATTGATCAACTATCTCCTGTAACTTCTCTGCATTAGCTGCTAAATCAGTAGAAGAGTTAGCAACTTCATCAACAATTTGATTTATCTCATCAGTTGCATTTACAACCTCATCACTACCAGAAGCTAACTGTTGGGTAGCAGCATTAGTCTCTTCAATCTGTACTATTGTTTCTTCAATAGCCTCTACAATATCTTCAAAAGATTGACCGGCTTGATCGATAATTTTTTGACCTTTAGCTATCTCTTCATCCGCTTCTTTAGTTACTACCAAAGCTTGGTCAGTATTTTCTTGAATTTCTCTAATTAGATTAGTAATTTTATCTGTAGCATCAGCCGACTCTTCAGCTAACTGACGAATCTCATCAGCTACCACAGCAAATCCTTGACCATGTTCTCCTGCTCTAGCAGCTTCAATAGCAGCATTTAATGCCAATAAATTAGTCTGTTCTGCTATATTAGTAATCAGTTGAATAATCTTATCGATCTCTTCTGCCTTCTGATCTAACACCATCATATAATCACCAGAATCTTCTGCCTTATTGCTGATCTGTTCCATCTGGCTAATTGCACTATTAATACTTTCTCTACCTTCCTGAGCTACTCTTCCTGTATCCTGAGCAAAATCATTAACTGACTGACTACTAGCTGAAACTTGTTGAATGCCTGAAGACATTTCTTCCATATTAACAGTTGTTGTCTCAACTACAGCATTACCTTCTTCAGCTGATGCAGATAATTCTTCACTAGCTGAAGCAACATTCTCAGTCTCATCACTAATATTCTTCATAATATTATGTAAGCTAGCTAATAACTTATTAAATGATTTAGATAACTTACCAATTTCATTATTAGACTTAACTTCTAGTCGTTGAGTTAGATCTCCACCATTTTCAGCAATCTCAGCTATCCTCTGCTGTAAATCATTTAGAGGTCGTAAAGAACGTTGAATTAACCAGTATAATAAACCACATAATACTAAAAAGCCTAGAACACTTAACCCAATCATCTTCCAAGTTAATTTATTTATCTCAGCCAAGACTTCATTCTCAGCTACTGTTATCACTAATTTCCAATCTCCAACTTTTACTGGAGCATACGCAACAAATTTATTTAAATTAGAATCTTTAACTATTTTACCTTTTTCTTTCCCTAAGAGACTGTTAAAAGACATCTTATATTTATCTACTTGATTTATTTTTTTATTTATTAACTCATCCTCATCAGAAGTTGCAACAATTTTATTATTAGAACTAAGCAGATAATAATGAGATGTCTCAAAATTCTTTAGCCTTTTCAAACGTTTCTGAATCTGACTCAAGGTTTTATCTACACCAGTTATTCCTTGAAACTGACCATCAATCATAATTGGAGCAGCAAAACTAACTACCATAGTTCCATCATACATATATGGTTCTGTAATAGTTAACTTACCAGTCTTTTTTGGGTTTTGATAAAAGGACGCATCAAGTCCTACTAAAGTAGTTAAATTAAATCCATCCTTACTCTTACTTAGATATGGTAAAAAACGTCCCTGCTTATTATAAGCTTTAGATGAATTTCCAGCATATTTATCATCTTGGCCATCAGCATTTGGTTCATACCCAAAACCACCTGCTATTATATTATGATTATTTTCTAGAAATTTATGTAGAAACTCAAGGCTTGCTTCTCGCCTACCAAAACCACCTGCTTCTTGATAATCAGCCATAGTCTGAACTAAAGATATTATCTGTTTATGCTCCTGACTTATTGTAGAAGCATTCTTTTCTATAATAACCTTCATTTCTTTTTTTATTTCTCGAATTTGTGCTTCTCTAAAATCTAAAATGGTTAAAGTAGAAATTAAAGTTAAAATAATTATTGTTGCTAATCCAATCTTAAATGTTATCTCTTTCTCTAAACTCTTTTGCATTATATCCCTCCATATAGAATCTAACTATAAAGATAATAAAATAAAAAACCTATCCCTCATAAAATAAGGAATAGGAATTAGTAACTCCTGGATTCCTTCGGTAGTCTGACTATCTTAGCATAGTTCGCCTTAGATTCAAAGACTCTGCGACCTTATCTTTCAATAAGTGTGCCTTTATCGAGGAATAATTATCTAATTTTACTTTTTTCTACATTATATTATATACATAAATAATCCATTTGTCTATTATATTTACAAATAATCCAAATTAAATGCTATTTTTCTCTTATCTTATTCTTTAAACTACCAATAGTTTCGATTCTAACCTCAACTTCATCTCCTTTTTTTATCTCTCCTACTCCTATAGGAGTACCTGTCAAAATCACATCACCTGAATTTAATGTCATTATTTTAGAAATAAAAATAACTAATTCTGGCACTGAAAAGATCATTTGAGAGGTATTAGATTTCTGTTTTACTTCTCCATTCTTTAATAATCGTATCTTTAGACTATCAGGGCCAACTTCTGTATCTATCACTGGCCCTAACGGAGCAAAAGTATCAAATGCCTTAGCCCTAGTCCACTGCCCATCCTTCTGTTGTAGATCTCTTGCCGTTACATCATTAGCACAAGTATAACCTAAGATATGTTCTCTAGCCTCTTCTACTTCTATATTTTTAGTCTCCTTCTTAATTACCACTCCTAACTCTGCCTCATAATCAACTTGCTGACTCATCTCTGGATACTTAATATAATCGCCTGGGCCAACTACTGCCGTAGCAGGCTTTAAAAATATAATAGGTTCTTCAGGTAACTCCATATCCAACTCCTGAGCATGATCCTTATAATTAAGACCTACACAGACTACCTTACTAGGCTGACAAGGTGCCAACAATTCTACTTCTGCTAGAGAATAGGACTTATCAGTCAACTGATAATCGCCAGTAATCTCTCCTGTAATCACTTGTACTTCTTGATTCTTTAGAACACCATACTCAACTTCTCCCTGCTGATTATTAAAACGAACTAACTGCATAATTGGCCTCCTTTATTTTAAGTTATCAGTCATCAGTGTGAGTGTGAGTAACTTCAGACTCTTAATTTATATATTTTTACTCATGACACATAACACACGACTCACAACTCATAACAAATCCCCAATAGTCAATTCTTTAAAATCTTCTGCTAAATCCTGTTTAATAAAACTATAAATCTGTTCTACCTCTCTATCAACAAAGATTTCTCCAATATCCAACTCTCTTTGCCAAATACCTTCTTCACAGACTTCCCATAAAGGTAGTTCAGTTACAGAACAGATAGGAATATACTTACCTTCTCTAGTTATAGTAATTAGTTCTTCTTGTTTCAACCTTTCTAACTCTTCTTCAATAATAGGCGAGGGAATGTTAATCCTATCTATTAACTCTTTCAATATAATTCCAGTCTTTCCTGGTGTAACAAAATTTTTATGTAGAATAATCATAACTGCTACTGGAACTAACATTCTAATTCCTAAAGTCACATCTTCAGTATCAGTAAAATAAGCTAGATTATTACGATGTTGAAAAACATAAGAAATTACTGCTCCTAATAAAGCAATCATCCATATTAAATAAAGCCAGACTAAAAATAAAGGTGCTGCAGCTAATGAACCATAGATCTGATTATAATTAACTACATTATTAGTATATAATACATACAAGTTTTTAGCTAAATAAAACAAAGTTCCACTAGTTACTCCTCCTACTAAAGCAGCAATAATCTCAACTTCAGTGTTAGGAATTAAATAATAGGCTATAAAAAAGACCAAAAAATAGGCTAAAATAGATAATAAACGCAAGATCAGATCTTGACCTGCAGAAATATTAATAAATCCTTGTTCTAAAAAAGAAAGAATATTTCCAACTGATAAAGCTAGACTGACAGATAAAGTAACCAAAAAAGTTCCTAAAGTAATAAAGGTCCAAAAAGAGACAAATCTTTTAAATAAATCTCGATGCTTATCAACTCCCCAAATTTTATTGAAGGTTCTCTCCACTCTAGCTAAAAGAAAGATAACTACCATAACTAAAGACAGAAAACTGATAACCCCTAATTGATTAATATCAATATTGGTTACTTGTTTCTCCAAATAATCAATTACTGTTCGCCCTGCTCCAGTAGCTAAGTTATTAAGGATAGCCAACTTTAATCTATTAATTAGATTACTCATTCCACCAAAAAAATTAAATAAAGTTAAAATATAAAAAGAAAAAATCAATAGAGGAATGATTGAAAGTAAGGTAGTATACACCAGACTCATAGCATTTACAAAGATATCTACTTCTTTGGCTTTCCGATAAACTAGTTTGATAAACTCCTTCCAATCTATTTGAATTAATTTTTGTAACATACAGAACCTACCTTTCTCACCCAAAAATTATAACAGACTACTTTAGTTTACGATAAAATGAAAATAATAATAACTAAAAAACCCTTCCTGATCTAAATCAGAAAGGGTAAATATACTAGAATCCTAACCACTCTACTTTTTCTACTAACTCTGGATCTTCTCTAGGGGGAGCTTCTGGATCCATATCTGGATAGCCAATAGGGATAATTCCTGCAATTTCTTGCTGATCATCTAATCCTAATAGTTCTTTGGTCTCATCAGCATGTGCTACATGTCCAGCAATCCAGACTGTACCAAGCCCTTCCTCGTGGGCTGCTAAAGATAAATTCTGAATAGCCGCACTAGCTGCCATTAAAGCCTCTTCAGTCTTGATTTCATCATCAAAGCTCTGATAAGTAACTACAATATGTACTGGAGCTCCTCCAAAGTCCTTTGCATACTCTAACATAGCCGGTTTCTTTTCTTCAGAAATGTAAGATGCATTAGGAATATAGTCTTTGGCCCAGTCATAGAAGACACTACTAATTCCTTCTGCATACTCTCCAGTAGCAACCTTAAATTCCCAAGGTTGACTATTACCATTAGAAGGTGCCCAATTTGCCGCTGCTAAAACTTTTTGAATCTTATCCTGCGATACATCTTTATCTTTATACTTCCGAATACTTCTTCGTTCTTTAATTGTTTCTAAAATATCTTCCATTTATATTTCACCTCTCTTAACTTTATCAGCACTATAACATATTAACCTGAATCATTAAATCTTTTGCTACTCAATTATGATTTAACCATATATAGAATCAATTAATTTATCAAAAGAAATTCTTAAAAAGAAAACTATACACTTCCTAATTTAAACTTAACTATCAAATATATTCATATCTCCTATTTAAACTTTGAATTTATCTACTAACCCTTCTAAGTCTTCAGCCATATTAGCCAACTCCTGAGTAGAATTGGTAATCTGCTCCATAGCTGCAGACTGTTCTTCTGTAGCTGAAGAAATTTCATCACTACCTGATGCAATCTCTTTCATAGCTCTATCTGACTGATTAATCTGCTCTACCACTACTTTTATTCTCTCTGTAATTGTTGCAAATGATTCTTCAGCCTCATCTACAATCTCAGCTCCTGCTTTGATTTGCTCATTACTATCTTCAATGACATCAATTGTCTCTTTAGTTTGACTGTCTAATCGACTAACAAGTTCCTTAATATTTTCAGTAGAACTTTGAGTCTCTTCAGCCAGACTACGTATCTCTTCAGCTACTACTGCAAAACCTTGACCATGTTCACCTGCTCTTGCTGCTTCTATAGCTGCATTTAAAGCCAATAAATTAGTCTGTTCTGCTATATTAGAGATAATATCTACAATTCCAATTATCTCTTCTGCAACTTGACTTAATTGATTAATATTCTTAATAGATTCTTGAGAATAATCCATAGTTTCTTCCATCTCTTCTTGAGTAGCATCCATCTTCATTAATCCATTATCAGCTAAATCATTTACTCTACTAGCATTATCTGAGATTTGACTTGAGCTTTCATTTGTACTCTCAATAGTAGCAGTTAACTCTTCTACTGAAGCTGATACTTCTTCAATAGAAGCAGAAGTTTCTTCACTACTAGCATTCAATTCTTGGCAAGTAGATAGTGTCTGTTGGGCAGAGTCTTTGACCTCTTTAATCATCTTTCTAAGATTAGACAAAAACTGATTAACTACTGTAGCTAAATCTCCAATCTCATCTTTAGTTTCAACTTTAATCTCTTGTGTTAGGTCACCACCATTATTGGCCAACTTCTCAAGTTCCTGTCGTAGAATATCTAGTGGATTAACTATACTTTTAGTAATTATAAATGCTATTAATAAGGCTACAACAAAGTTAATAAAACCTATTATAGCTAGATTTCTAATTGACTTAGAATAGAGTATATCTCCATGCTTACTAGCTTGTTTAGCTTCATTTATATTATATCTAACTAACCTATTTAGCATACTAGCAGCTTTATTAAAATGTATCTTTGCCTCACCTAACATCAATTTTCGTGCTTCTTTAGTCTTCTTCTGTTTACTTAACTTCATAACTTTATTGCTTATATTAATGTATTTACCATGTTCACTTAAAATAGTATTCAATAATTCTTTCTCTTTTCTACTATCGATAGTTTTCTTATACTTACTCAATTTAGCCTCATACTTTTTACCTACATCTTCCATATTCTTTTTTGCTTCTTGTCTTCCTTCTTCAGTGGTAGCAGTTATATAATCAAATTGACTTATTCTATATTCAAAGGCCAAATCATCAATAGAATTTATTAGATTAATACTAGGTAATTGATCATCAGTAATAATAGTCGATTGACTATTAATTTCTGACATTATTCCCCTTACATAGAAACCAAAAGCAATTAATAAGATTATAAGCAACCCAAAACCCAAATACAATTTTGTTCCAATCTTTAAATTAAAATTTATTTTATCTTTTAGATTCATACTATTACCTCCTATTGTTTAATATTTTACAATCTCTACTATCTTTTCTTATCTACCTCCTTTAATTTTTTAATACTTATAGATAAATGTAATATTATACTTATTTATAATTATACATATCCCTTCAAAAAATTACAAAAAGACACTTTATTTATCATTAACTATTACAATTCTTAAAATATATCCTAAAACATCTATCTTTTCTTGATCCTTTATAAATAAAAAAACTATAATCCCAATTAAGGAATTAGAGCTTACAACATACTCTATGCTGTCTATTCAAGGATTCCAAAATTCAAGAATTCTTTTACAAACTAGACAGATTTCTGTCTTATTAATATTCTATTGATTTTCGTCTTTCCTTAATCTTACACCATACTCTATACTATCTACCAAGGCCTGCCAGCTTGCTTCAATAATATTTGTTGAAGCTCCAACAGTACCCCAAGTATTATGTCCATCGCCAGATTCAATTAAAACTCTTACCTTAGCTTCTGTACCATCATTATCATCTAAAACACGTACCTTATAATCAATTAGATGAATTTCTTCTAAACAAGGATAAAATCTAACTAAAGCTTTTCTTAAAGCACTATCAAGAGCATTTACTGGACCATTACCTTCAGCAGCGGTATGTACTCGCTGACCATCTATCTTAACCTTGATTGTAGCTTCTGAAACTGGGGACAACTCCCCACGCTTCTCAGTAATAATCCTAACGCCTTCTAATTCAAATAGTTTTTCATAAGTTCCACTAGCTTTAGCTACTAGTAATTCAAAGGAAGCTTCAGCACCTTCAAAATGATAACCTTGATGTTCTAATTCCTTAATCTGGTTTAACACTTGGCGTATATTAGTTGTCTCTTGGTCGATTTCAATTCCTAACTCCTCAGCCTTATAGATCAGATTACTCTTACCTGATAATTCAGAGACCAAGACATTCCGCTTATTACCTACTAATTCAGGTTCAATATGCTCATATGTCTCTGGCTCCTTCAAGATAGCACTAACATGAATGCCACCTTTATGAGCAAAAGCACTATCTCCTACATAAGGCTTATGAGTGGGCGGGTTAAGATTAGCTACTTCACTGACATAACGAGAAACTTCTGTTAATTCAGATAATTCTTCCTCATCAACTAAATTATAGTTATATTTTAGCTGTAAGTTGGGGATGATAGAAGATAGGTTGGCATTTCCACAGCGCTCACCATAGCCATTAAGAGTACCTTGAATCTGATTTATTCCAGATTCAACAGCTACTAAAGAGTTGGCTACAGCTACATCCGAATCATTATGGGCATGAATACCTAAAGTAGTTGTCAGCTGACTCTTAATCTCATTAATAATCTCTTCTACTTTAAAAGGCATTGTACCACCATTAGTATCACATAAAACTAATGTATCAGCCCCACCCCTTTGAGCAGCTTGTAATACCTTAAGAGCATAATCTGGATTAGATTTATAACCATCAAAAAAATGTTCTGCATCAAAGTTAATCTCTAATCCCTGCTCTTTTAGATAACGTACTGAACTCTCTACCATATTCAAATTCTCTTCTAGTGTCGTCTCTAATGCATCAGTTACATGTAAATCCCAAGCCTTACCAAAGATAGTAGCTACCTCAACACCACAGTCTAAGATAGCATTCAGATTTTTGTCTTCTTGAGGCGAGATGTTGGCCCGACGAGTACTACCAAAGGCTGCTACTTGAGCATTTTCCAGTTCTAACTTCTGAACTCTCTTAAAATACTCTATATCCTTAGGGTTAGAACCAGGCCACCCTCCTTCAATATAATCTATTCCTAACCTATCTAACTGTTGAGTTATATTTAATTTATCTTCAGTGGAATAAGAAATTCCTGCTTGCTGGCTACCATCACGTAATGTAGTATCGTAAATTTTAAGCATCTCTTCCACCTCTATTCTAACAGACTACAGATATGGTCTCCTACCTGGTCTGTTGTTAAGTTACCACCCATATCAGGCGTTGTCTGATCTGCTTGTAATGATGACTGAACTGCTTCTTCTATCTGAGCAGCTTCTTCTGGATAACCTAAGATCTCTACCATCATACTAGCTGCTAAAACAGCTGCTAGAGGGTTAGCTTTATTTTCACCAGCAATATCTGGAGCAGAACCATGAACAGGCTCAAACATAGAAACTCCCTCTGGGTTAATATTACCTGATACAGCTAAGCCCATACCACCTTGAACCTCAGCACCTAAATCAGTGATAATATCACCAAACATATTACAGGTTACTACTACATCAAAATCTTCAGGATTTCGGATCATCTTCATTGTCATAGCATCAACTAACATATGATCTTGCTCAACTGCTTGATATTCTTCTCCTAACTCAGCAAAAACCCTCTGCCACAAGTCATGAGCATAAGTTAACACATTACTCTTATCACATAAAGTCAATTTCTGCTCTTGACCTTGTTCTTTAGCATATTCATAAGCATAGCGAGTTACTCGCTCTACTCCTTTATAAGTATTAACCATCTCCTGAGTAGCTACCTCATCTTCAGTATCTTTCTTTAAGAAACCACCTACTCCTGAGTATAACCCTTCTGTATTTTCTCGTACAATCATCATATCAATATCAGCTGGGTTTTTATCCTTCAATGGAGTAAATCTTGAATCATACAATCTAATTGGTCGTAAGTTAATATATTGATCAAAGGAAAATCTTAAATCAAGTAAGATACCATGTTCTAAAACACCAGGCTCTACACGAGGATCACCTACTGCTCCTAAATAGATAGCATCAAATTCAGCTAACTCTTCTTTAGCTTCTTCAGTTACTAACTCTCCTGTTTCTAGATAATGCTCAGCTCCAAAAGGAAACTCTTTAAATTCAAAATCTAGCTCACTTAATTCTGCTATCTTTTCTAATACTTTAACACCTTGACTAACTACTTCTGGGCCAATTCCGTCACCAGGAATTACTGCTATTCTTTTAGTCATAACTACTCACTACTCCCTCCAGTATTTAAATTTACAATTTAGAATTGATAATTAATAATAAACCGTTCTAAAATAGAATGTAGAATAATGTTTTCCAATGTATGAGTTTGAGTCTGAGCCTGAGTTTAAGCCAACCATTAAATAAAAATATCTGGGTTCATGGGTTACTTAGACTTAAACTCAAACTTAAACTCCATATTAACTATTAACTCGCTCCTTAACGTAATTAACTAGACCATCTTTAGCCATTATCTCCTGCATGAATTCAGGAAAAGCTTCTGCTTGATACTCTTCTTCTTTAGTCAGATTCTTAATTGCACCTGATTCAATATCAACTTCTAGCTCATCTCTTTCTTCAATAGCTGCTACTGCCTCTGGACACTCTAAAATAGGTAATCCAATATTAATAGCATTTCGATAGAAGATTCGAGCAAAAGAATTAGCAATTACACAAGAGACTCCTGCGGCTTTAATAGCCAATGGAGCATGTTCACGTGAACTACCACAACCAAAGTTATCTTGGGCTACAATTAAATCTCCTTGCTCCATCTTATCAACAAAATCTTCATCTAAATCTTCTAAACAATGTTTAGCCAATTCTTCTGGCTGGGACGTATTTAGATAACGAGCCGGAATAATTACATCAGTATCTACATCATCACCGTATGTCCATGCATTTCCTGTTAATTTCTTAAGCTCCATACTACATTACCTCCTTAGGACTAACAATTTTACCTTTGATAGCTGAAGCTGCTGCTACAGCTGGATTAGATAGATAAACTTCACTTTCAGGATGGCCCATTCGACCAACAAAGTTACGATTAGTTGTAGCAATTGCTCTTTCTCCTTCAGCTAAGATACCCATATGACCACCTAAGCAAGGACCACATGTTGGTGTACTGACTATTGCTCCAGCATCTAAGAAGATATCAACTAAACCTTCCTTCATAGCCTGACGATAGATCTCTTGTGTACCTGGGAAGATAATCAATCGTAAATGCTCTGCTTTCTTCTGACCTTCTAATACTTCAGCAGCCACTCTTAAATCCTCTAAACGTCCATTAGTGCAAGAACCAATTACTGCTTGGTCTAATTCAATATCTTCAACTTGACTAATACCTTTAGTATTCTCAGGCAGATGTGGGAAAGCAACCTGTGGTTCAATCTCACTAACATCATACTCAATTACTTCTGAATAATCAGCATCATCATCACTCTTATAGACTTTATAATCTCTCTGTGCTCTATCTTTAACATAGTCTAAAGTAGTCTCATCAGGTTCAATTAAACCACACTTACCTCCAGCCTCAATAGCCATATTAGACATTGTCATTCGATTAGCCATTGAGAAATCATCAATTACTTCTCCAGTAAACTCCATTGCTTTATAAAGAGCACCATCAACTCCAATATCACCGATAGTATAAAGAATTAAGTCTTTACCACTAACCCAATCCTGCAATTCTCCATTATAAACAAACTTAATTGTTTCTGGTACCTTAAACCATGCTTCACCACTAGCCATTCCAGCTGCCATATCAGTACTACCTACACCAGTACCTAAAGCACCTAAAGCACCATAAGTACAAGTATGAGAGTCAGCTCCAATAATAATATCTCCTGGTAAAGCTAATCCCTGTTCTGGTAATAAACAGTGTTCAATTCCCATCTCTCCTACTTCAAAGTAATTATTAATCTCTTTGTCATGGGCAAAGTTTCGGACCTTCTTACACTGTTGTGCTGAATTAATATCTTTATTAGGAGCAAAGTGATCTGGAACAATTGCTACTCGATCCTTATCAAATACTTCTTCTACTCCTATCTTATTAAACTCATTGATAGCTACTGGCGTAGTTACATCATTTCCTAATACCAAATCAACTTTAGCATTAACTAAATCACCTGGCTTAACCTTATCTTGACCAGCATGAGCCGCTAATATCTTCTCTACCATTGTCATTCCCATAGCTACTTCCTCCTCGACTTCGTTTATTAGTTTACAGTCTACAGTTTACAGTGTACAGTTAAATTCAAATAACAATTAACTAACAAATAATAATTAATAAATAATATCTGAAATATTTATATCTTATTCTTTACTATTCTCTATTCTTTACTATTTACTTCTTATACTCTATTCTTTCTTCTTTATGCTTTACTAACTGTCAACTGTCAATTGTAAACTGTTAACTGAATTTTATTATAAATCCGCTGCAACCTTATTAACTGCATTATTATAAGCTTTAGCGCTAGCCTCGATTACATCAGTACTAACTCCTCGACCAATATATAACTCATCTTGATACTCTAACTTAACAATTACTTCACCTAAAGCATCCTTACCACTTGTCACTGCATCAATATTATAATTAGCCAACTTACAATCCAAACCAGTAATTCGATTCATTGCTTCATAGACAGCATCTATTGGCCCGCCTTCAGAACAAGCAGATTCATTGACTACTTCATCTTCTCTATTCATCTGTAAAGTAGCTGTTGCTAATCCATTACTACTAGTTACCTGTAGCAGATTAATCTGATAAATATTAGGTGGTTGACTAATCTCATCCTCCATAACTGCCTCTAAATCAAGATTAGTAATCTCCTTTTTCTTATCAGCAAGATCTTTAAAGCGCTTAAAAGCAGAATCTAATTCATCCTGGTCTAATTTATAACCTAATTGTTCTAGTTTCTCTCTAAAAGCATGTCGCCCTGAATGTTTACCTAAAACAATTTTATTCTTTTTTAAACCAATTGTCTGAGCATCCATAATTTCATAGGTCGTTCGCTCTTTAATAACTCCATCCTGATGAATGCCTGATTCATGAGCAAAAGCATTCTGACCTACAATAGCCTTATTAGGCTGAATAGGCATACCTGTTAAATGGCTAACCAATCTACTAGTTCGAGCAATCTCCTTTAAATTCAAACTAGTCTGATCTGAAAAATAGTCATAGCGGGTATTTAATGATAAAGCAATCTCTTCTAAAGCAGTATTTCCAGCTCGTTCACCTAATCCATTAACTGCACATTCTACCTGCTGGGCTCCATTGTCAACTGCAGCTAGAGAGTTAGCCACTGCTAAACCTAAATCATTATGGCAATGAACACTGATTACAGCATTATCTATATTAGAAACATTATCTTTAATATAACTGATCAATCCGCCAAACTCTTCTGGTGTGGCATACCCAACTGTATCAGGTATATTAATTGTTGTTGCTCCTGCCTTAATTACTGCCTCAAAAATATCACACAAGAAGTCCTTATTACTACGAAAAGCATCTTCTGCTGAAAACTCAACATCTTCAGTATAGGACTTAGCATATTCAACAGCTTTGACAGCAGCATCTAATACTTCCTCTGGCTCCTTCTTTAATTTATATTCCATATGAACTGGAGATGTAGCAATAAAGGTATGAATCCTAGGCTTTTCTGCTTCTTGTAACGCCTCCCAAGCTCGATCAATATCTCCTTTAGTAGCCCGGGCCAACCCAGCAACTACAGGACCAGATACTTCTTGGGCTATCTTCTTAACAGCCTTAAAGTCACCAGGAGAAGCAATTGGGAAACCAGCTTCAATGACATCAACTTCTAACTTAGCTAACTGTTTCGCAATCTCCACCTTTTCCTTCACACTTAAACTGACACCAGGAGACTGTTCACCATCACGTAAAGTTGTATCAAAAATCTTGACTCCCATCTACTCCACTCCTTCTTTATTAGCTTTAAGTCGTGAGTCTTGAGTCATGAGCTTAATGGCTTAAACCAATAGCCCATGACCCATAGCTCACAGCTTATTCTCCGGGTTCTTACGAACCCTTCGTGATCGATAAATTCTTAAAAACCATAGAATTTATCCTCTCTACTCCTCAATCCAGTTCATTTTATTTCTTAACTTCTCTCCTACTTTTTCAATTTGATGATTAGCATCAATTTCTTTCCGCTTAGAATAAGCTGGACGTCCTACTTGATTTTCAAGTAACCACTGCTTAGCAAACTCTCCTGTCTGGATATTCTTAAGCAACTTCTTCATTGCTTCTCTAGACTCATCATTGATTACTTGCTTACCAGCAATTAAATCACCATATTCAGCAGTATCAGAGATAGAATCTCTCATTGTAGCAATACCACCTTCATACATCAAGTCAACAATCAGCTTTAACTCATGTAAACACTCAAAGTAAGCAATCTCTGGCTGATATCCAGCATCTACTAACGTTTCAAATCCAGCTCTAACTAACTCACTTGCTCCTCCACATAATACAGCCTGCTCACCAAACAAGTCTGTTTCTGTTTCTTCTTTAAAGCTAGTCTCAATTACACCTGCTCGAGCACCACCTACACCTTTAGCATGTGCTAAAGCTAAGTCTTTAGTTTCTCCTGTAGCATCTTGATAGACTGCAATTAAGCACGGTACTCCAGAACCATCTTCATAAACTCTTCTTACTAAATGACCAGGACCTTTTGGAGCAACCATATAAACATCTACATCTTTAGGAGGAACAATCTGCTCAAAGTGAATATTAAATCCATGAGAAAAGACAAGTGCATTCCCTTCTTCTAAATTAGGCTTAATATCATTCTGATAAACCTTCTTCTGTACTTCATCAGGTAATAAAACTTGGATAACATCAGCTTTCTTAGCAGCTTCAGCCGCTGATACTGGCTCAAAACCATCTTCAACTGCTTGCTCATAACTAGCTCCACCTTTTCTCTGACCTACAATTACATCTAGACCAGCATCTCTCATATTCTGTGCTTGAGCATGACCTTGACTTCCATAACCAATAACTGCAACTTTCTTATCTTCTAAGTAGTTTAAATCAGCATCTTCTTCATAATACATCTGTACCATATCTACTCAACTCCTCATTTTAGTTTAGTGTACAGTGAACAGTTGACAATGAACAGTTAAAAGCAAATTCTAAATAACTTAACACCATCAAACTGTTTCACAGTTTTAATTCTCATAAATATAAGTTTCAGTTTAAGCTTGAGTCTAAGTTTAAACCAATAACTAAAAGATTATTTTATAGATACTCATACTTAATCTCAAACTCAAGCTAATTATTTATTTTGATTCTAGAATTCAACTGTAAACTGGTAACTATTAACTACTTCTTCCCTCGCCCCATAGCTATCTTACCTGTTCTCACCAGCTCTTTGATTCCAAAAGGACTTAGTAGTTTCTCAATAGCATTAATCTTCTTTTCATCACCAGTAATCTCTACCATAATTGAATTACTAGCTACATCAACAATCTTGCCTCGAAAACTATCAACAATCTGCATGATTTCTGATCTAGTATCAGAATTTGCCTGTACCTTAATTAAAGCTAAACCTCGGCTGACTGTTTCATCTTCTGTTAAATCGCTTATTTTATGAACTACAACTAATTTATTTAATTGTTTAGTTACCTGTTCTAACTCTCTATTACTACCATCTACTACTAAAGTAATTCTTGAAATATCCTCATTTTCAGTTCGACCTACTGATAAGCTATCAATATTAAATCCTCGACGACTAAACAGACCAGCAATCCGGGCCAACACTCCAGACTCATTGGCTACTAATACAGAGAGTGTATGTTTCATTCCACATCCTCCTTTAAAACCATCTTATCTAAGCTACCTCCAGGGGGCACCATAGGAAAGACATTTTCTTCTTCTTCAATAATAAAGTCCAACAGATAAGGTTCAGGTGTATTGATTGCTTCTTCTAGAGCTGGTCTAATCTCCTCTACCTTAGTAACCCTCTTAGCTTTAATTCCAAAACTTTCAGCCAACTTAACAAAATCTGGCGTCATTGTTGGACATTCTTTACTAGGTGAAGAACAATCTGGAGGACAATCTTCTTGTTCTTTAAGACAGACAGCAGAATAACGCTTATCATAAAACATCTCCTGCCACTGTCTAACCATACCTAAATATTGATTATTAAAGACCACAATATTAACTGGCAAATTGTTCTTAGCAGCAGTAGCCAACTCTTGTAGATTCATCTGAAAACTACCATCTCCAGCTAAAGCAAAGACATCTTTATCAGGATTACCAACTTGAACACCTAATGCTGCTGGAAAACCATAGCCCATAGTTCCTAAACCACCAGAAGAAGCAAAACTACGCGGCTGACTGAACTGATAAAACTGAGCTGCCCACATCTGATGCTGACCTACCTCAGTAGTCAATAAAGCTTGCCCTTTAGTCAAATCGTCAATCTCTTCAATAATCTCATGAGGTAGTATTTTATCATCAGTAGCTCTTGTTCTAGGATCATCTAACTCACGCCATTCATCAACCTGGGCAATCCAATCTGATCGTTTCTTATCTTCTACTAATGGATTTAACTCATTTAGAACATTCTTAACATCACCAACAACTGGAATATCAACTACTACTCTCTTTCCTACTTCAGCTGGGTCAATATCAATATGAATCACCTTGGCATCTTGGGCAAAAGATTCTAACTCTCCTGTTACTCGATCATCAAAGCGAGCTCCAATTGCAATTAATAAATCTGTATTGGAAACAGCTAAATTTGCTTCAGTAGTACCATGCATTCCTAGCATACCTAAACTTAATTCATCTCGTTCATCAACAGCTCCTAATCCATTTAAAGTAGTAGTTACTGGAATTTCAGCCTTAGATACTAATTCTCGTAATTCGTCACTAGCTTCAGAACCAATAACTCCTCCTCCAGCATAAATAACTGGATTTTCAGCTTGATTGATAGCATTAGCTACTTCCTTTATCTGTAGATTATGCCCTTGATAGTTAGGCTTATAACCTGGTAACTCAATCTGATCTGGATAATCAAATTCCCCTTCAGCTTTTAGGACATCTTTAGGAATATCAATTAATACTGGCCCTGGTCGACCAGTTCTAGCTAGATGAAAAGCTTCCTTAATTATCTTCGGTAGCTCCTTTACATCCTGTACTAAATAATTATGCTTAGTAATTGGAACTGTAATCCCAGTAATATCTGCTTCCTGAAAAGCATCTGTTCCTATCATAGAACCAGGCACCTGACCAGTAAAAGCTACAATAGGTACAGAATCCATATAAGCTGTAGCTAGACCTGTAACTAAATTTGTACCTCCTGGTCCTGAGGTAGCAATACAGACTCCTACTTTACCAGTCGAACGAGCATATCCATCAGCAGCATGGACACCACCTTGTTCATGATGAGGCATAATATGTTCAAAATCAGCCCCATATAACTGGTCATAAATAGGTAAAACTGCTCCTCCTGGATAACCAAAAATTGTCTCTACCTTTTCTTGATACAGAGACTCAACAAACATTTCAGCACCAGTCATTACTGCCATTTTTTTCACTCCTTTTACTTCTCTACTTCTCTTTTAGGTATTATATAAAAATAAAAGCCCTGAGTAGCAACTCAGAGCTTAAGACCGGATAGAGGAAATTAGGTACACCTTCCCCTAGGTAATCTATTCCAATCTACTCCTTGCTAATTACTACTCTTGTTTAATGACCAATCTTATCTACTACTTATTATTACTTATCTATTCTAATATCTATTACTCTATAATAACCTAACTACTCAATTAGATATTATTCCATTTTAAAACTAACTATCTACTAAAAAGTATATACTTACTTAATATAATAAAAAACCTCTCATCTCAATCAACAGTTGAATACTGTTAACTGGGACGAGAGGTCTTCTCACGTGGTACCACCCAATTTTGCTACTATCTTACGACAATAGCCTTAATAAGTACTCGCATGTTGTAAGTCCAGACTAACATATTAATCATATCTGTACAGGTTTAATATATTAACCCCAACACACTTCATACCCCAGCATATGATAACGGATGCTGTTTTCCTAAGCCTTTACTTAGGTTGCCGGCATAGCTTACTCAAATTAACTTTCAGCTTGCAACTCCAGGGAGATATTCAATAGGCTATTTTATTCTGGCTCTCACCAAACCCAGTTCGCTGTAAATAAAATCAAACTATCTACTATACCCCTTCAACGCTTTTAACATTAATTAACTTGTTACCTATAAGTATAAAGAATTAATGTTAATTTGTCAATATTTTTTAAAAGTTAATTTTTCAACTATACAGTTCAAGAGTGAGAGAAATAATTAAGTCAGATACGGTTCTCAGCTATCCCGTTTCTCTGTAATCTTATTAACTATTTCTGTCTCTATCACTACTTTTAATTCTATGTTATTTGCTCAATAGTATATGTAATGAAATTACAATTGTCAAGAAGATTCAACAAAAAAATTCACTTTCTCTTTCTGTAAACTTTAGATATTTTGAGTTGACAATACCAAGATCATTCTCTATAATATCAATATCAGATCTAGGAGGGATACTATGGGACTCAAATCATAACATTTAATCAATCTAAACTAAAAAGATGGTCTACAACCTTTAACTTAAAATTTGACTGGAATAAGCAAGTGCCAGCTATGATAGCTGCTAGCTTGTCCTTATCTACTTTAGGACAGGAAGTAGATGATAGATACTATTTAGCTAAACAGAAATTTAAAGTTAAACAATTACCTAAACTAAAACAGAAACTAACACTAACAGGAGAAGTTAAAAAAGTTCACAACAGAGAAAAACTGAATTACTTAACCTGTAGAACAACGGTAAAATCAAAAAAAAATAAATTAATAGATCTATCATCAACTTTAATTAAAAGAAAAGAAGACAATAAATCTGACAGAAAAAGCTTTAATAAAACTCCAAAACTTTGGAGAAATATTACTCCAGAAGAAGTCTATAAATTCAGTCAGTATAGTTCAGACCCTAATTCAATCCACTTAACAGATCAACCTATAGTCCAAGGAATGCTACTTCTATTACTTTTAGAAGACTATCTAGCTCAAAACAATGCTAGACTTAATAAGGGAACTATTACTTATCTTAAACCAATTAGAAGTGGAGAACAAATTAGATTAGCAGAAAAAAATAATACTTTACTAGGGATTGTCAATAATCAAATATGTTTTAAATTAACTATCAAGGAGGAATTATAAATGTTTAAAAAGTTAACTACGCAAGATATGGTTTATTCAGCAGTCTTTGCTGCTTTGATAAGTGTATTATCATATGTATCAATTCCTATTCCCTTTAGTCCAGTTCCAGTTACTGGTCAATCACTAGCTGTTATGCTAGCAGGAGCTATTTTAGCCACTAGACAAGCTGGCCTGAGTATGGTAATTTTTCTACTACTTGGAGCTATTGGAGTTCCTGTCTTTTCACAAGGTCGTGCTGGTATTGGAGTCTTTATGGGGCCAAGTGGAGGTTACCTAGTTGGCTATTTAGTTGGGGCTGTAGTGATTAGTCTAATTGTACAAAACAAAAAATCTTACTTACGTATTGGCTTAGCTAATGTTATAGGTGGTATTGTGGTTGTTCATTTATTAGGTATTATTTGGCTCAATATAATTACTGATATGGGATTACAAAAAGCTTTTATGTCAGGTAGTGTACCTTTTATCCCTGGAGATTTACTAAAAGCAGTAATTGCTGCTATTATTAGTGTGCCTATTATGAAACGACTAAAAGGAAGATTCTAATGAAAAAAGTCTTTATTATTGGAGGACTTAGAACTCCTATCGGCAAAACTAACGGACAACTTAAAGACTTCTTACCTAAGAATTTAGCTGCTCATATATTAAATCAAACTATAGATAAATATAACTTAACAGCAGATAAAGTAGATCAGGTTATTTTGGGTAATGCTGTAGGATTAGGCGGGTTGGCCCGCCTTTCTTTATTAGAGGCTGGTTGGCCAGTTGAAATACCTGGTACTACTATAGATTTTCAGTGTGGTTCAGGCCTGAGTGCCATCAACTTTGGGGCCAACTTAATTCGAGGAGGTCAAAGTGATCTTATTGTAGCTGGTGGAGTAGAAAGTACCAGTTTAGAACCCCGCCGCCAATTTAATCCTACTGACCCTCGTTTTACTGGAGAAGATGATTATCTCGATCGAGCTATCTTCTCTCCTACCTCTTTAGGAGATCCTGATATGGGCCAAGCCGCAGAAAAGGTAGCCCAAGTCAAAGATATATCACGCCAATCCATGGATCAATGGGCACTAAGAAGCCACCAGAGAGCAACTAAGACCCAACAGGAAGGACTACTAGATGAAATCATAACGTCACTACAGATGGATAATCAGATAATAAACAAGGATGAATCTATTCGGTCTAATATGTCATTAAAATTATTAGAAAGAATGTCACCAGTTTTTGTAGAAGAAGGAAAAGTAACAGCTGGTAATGCTTGTCTAACTCATGATGGAGCAGCAATAGTCATTCTAGGCTCTAAAGAAGCAGTTAAAGAATATAATTTAAATCCAGAAGCTAAATTCATCCAAGGCACTACAGCAGGAGTAGATCCTAACCTGTCTCCTTTAGGGCCAATTCCAGCTATTAAAAAGTTACTTACAAAAGAAGATATCACTTTATCAGATATTGACGCTTTAGAAATCAATGAAGCTTTTGCCGTTAAAATTCTAGCCTGTCTACAAGAGCTTGATATAGCCAAAAGTAAAATCAATATCCTAGGTGGAGCTTTAGCTTATGGTCATCCTTATGGTGCTTCAGGAGCTATTATACTACTTCATTTACTACAGGCTCTCAAGAAAGTCAATGGCAAGTTAGGAATTACTTCTCTTGGTGTGGCAGGAGGACAAGGGATAGCCACGTTGATTAGAAGAATCACTTAAAGATTTACTATCTTACTTCAGTGAAATATAATTGATATAAAGTGGCACAAAGTGCCACTGCTATCAGCTAATTCAAAATCTTTACAGTCAAAACTTAACATTCTAAAAATTTAGATTATATTTATGATTTTGACTTTGAATTGGCTCACGACTGACAGCTCATAGCTCATGACTATTAATAAAGTAAAGAAAGGAGTCTAACATGTTAATTCACGAAACTATCAAACAACATGCCCAACAAAATCCAACTAAAGCTTGTTTAATTAATGGACAGAAGAAAGTCTCTTATCAAGAATTAAATCAGCAAGTAACTACTATCGCCTCTAAACTAACTACTCTAACTCAGCTACAAGATAAAATAATCATTAAGCTAGCCAATCCAATTAAAGAACTACTTTATTTATTAGGCGCTGCTAAAGCTGGATTAACTTCAGTATTAATTGATACCGAGCTACCAGCTAAGAACTATCAAAATATTATTCAACGTATTGACCCTAAAATAATCATCGACCAACAATTCAGATTACCACAACAGAAGGCTGATAAGTTGCCGACTGTTAAAGATGATTATCTTTTCTTAGGAGCTCTAAGCTCAGGTAGTACAGGAGAGCCTAAAATCATCTGGCGTAACCACAAAAGCTGGGTTAGTGCCTTCCCCCACCAGAGTGAACTTTTTAATCTAGATAATAGTGACAGACTACTGTTAGTTGGCCCGTTAGTCTATACTGGTAACCTTAATAGTGCTATTCATCTAATCTATGAAGGTGGAACTATAGTATTTTCTGAATCTAATTTTCCTAACAGATGGCTTACAGATATAGCTAAACATAATATCAGTGCTCTATTTATGGTTCCAGCCCACTATAGAATTCTAATTAAACGACTTAAAGAACCAATTCAACATATAAAATCTGTAGTCAGTACTGGAGCCAAATTAGATATTTCTACTGTTAAACAACTCCAACACTACTTCCCTAAGGCCCAAATCTGTCAGTACTATGGAGCTAGTGAATTAGGCCATGTCAGTTATGCTCTAGCAGAAGATATGATTAAAAAACCAGATACAGTAGGTAAAATCTTCCCTGAAGTTACAGCTTGGACTAAAGATAATCTAGTCTGGGTCAAGAGTCCTTATTTAGCAACTAGTTATCAACCTCAGGCTACTGCTAATGACTTAGGAAGAATTGATGAAGACAACTATTTACATTTATTTGGCCGAGCAGATGATGTTATTAACCAAGGTGGGGTTAAAGTAAATCTTAATCATATTAAAGAAATACTTACTAACTATCCTAAAATAGATCAAACCGCCATTATCAGCCTTAATAACCAGCTAAAAGGCAAAGAAGTAGCAGCAGCAATAGTTAAAAATGATACTGGATTAACTAAGCAACAAGTTAGAGACTTCTGCCAGACTAATCTATCTAAAAGTAAACAACCTCAGAAAATTTTATTTATAAAAGAAATCCCAACCACTAAAGTTGGGAAAATTGACTACAAAAAATTAAGTAGATTATTTAGAGAATTGTTTTAGAGCCTTCCCTTCTAAATAATCAAACTTTCTACCTTGATATGTATCTCGTTCTTCCATCTCTTCTAAGATAAAGTTATTAACTTCTGAATAATTATAACCCCAGTTAACAAATAAAGTCCCTTCTTTAGGGGCTTTACCTAATAATCTCTGAACTCCTATCTTAGGATCAAGATATTCTAGGAAAGCTATTACACGATCAATATACTCTTCTAGCGAAATCATCTCCAACTCTCCTTCTTGATACTCTGCTCCTAACTCAGTATCTTCTCTAATATACAAAGCATGGAGTTTAACATTATCAACTCCTAAAGCTGAAACTATCTTAGCACTTTCAATTGTATCTAACTTATTATCACCTGGTAAATTTAAGATTAGATGGACTCCTACATCTACTCCATACTTCTTAGATAGATTAACAGCAGCAATAAATTCTGCTAGCGTATGTCCTCGATTGATCTCTTCTAAAGTATGATAGTTGACTGTCTGTAGTCCTAACTCAAGATTAAGATTAACTTCAGAGCTATTACTTTCAATTAAATCGACAATACTCTCTATATACTCCTGATTAATACAATCAGGTCGAGTAGCAAGAACAACTTCGACTATATCTTCTACTTATAAAGCCTGAGCTATATTATCTAATAACTCATCTAAAGGTAAATATGTATTAGTGAAATTCTGAAAATAAGCAATAAACTGTTTGGCATTATATTTATTAGCAATCGGTTCCTTAATATCTAGTAACTGTTCTTTAACTGGTGTTGGACTAGCTTCTTCAAAACTAGCTCCTTCCTCACCACAATAAGTACATCCTCCTTCTCCTAAAACTCCATCCCGATTAGGACAGCTCAAAGGTAGATTAACAGGTAGTTTATAAGTCTTAGCTCCATACTTACCCTTTAGATAATTGGAATACTTATAGTATTTAGTCATAATATCTCTCCCCGATTAATAATTTACAGTTTACAATTTACAATTGACAGTTAAAATCAAAAGCTAAATCCTAAAAAAATAAATTCTCTTGAATTCAAGTAAGCTGAAAGTTGAGCATAAGTTTGGTCTATAATTTTTACTAAAACTCAAACTTAAATTAATCATTTATTCTTCATTCTTTATTACTTATTCTCTATTCTTTATTAATTGTCAATTTTATTCTTAATTAGCTTTATTCTTAATTAGCTTTATTCTTAATTAGCTTTATTCTTAATTAGCTCTCTTCTTAATTGCTAAGACCTGAGGTGGCTCTTTCTCTTGATTGATAAAACTATAATGTAGTACATTATAAGCCTTTTCATCAAGTGCTGTAGCATAATCTAATAGCACTTGTTGTTCTTCTTTCCCACCTGGATGTCCTAGATACATAACGAGTACTAATAATCCTCCTACCTGTAGTAGATCAATCCCCTCTTTTACAGCCTGTAAAGTAGTCTCTGCTTGAGTAATAACTTCCTTATCTCCACCAGGCAGATAACCTAAATTGAATAAAATACCATCTACCGGCTGATCTATATAGTCTGCTAAATCCTCATGGCCATCATTAATCAATTCTACTTGTTGCTTCAGATTAGCTTCTTCTAATCTCTCTTTAGCTCTTTTAATTGCTTCTTCTTGCAGATCAAAGCCCCAAATAGTTCCTGATCTTCCGACTAACTCAGCCATAAACTTAGTATCATGACCATTACCTACTGTAGCATCAACTAAGTTGGCCCCTTGCACTATATGTTCTCTTAATAACTGATGAGAAAAATACACCCCTTGTTTGAAATCTTGTTGCACTCTGTTCTCTCCCCCTTAAAATTACATATCATTCTTCTCTAACTACTTTTAATTTTTTCTGTAAGCCTTTCCTGATTCCTTTAATCCATTTTTGAACTTGCAAAAAATTATTTTATTCCAGTATGTAAAGCTACTACTCCTCCTGCAAATTGATTTGTCTTTACCTCTCTAAATCCAGTTTCATAAAATATATTCTCTAATTGCTTACTATTTGGAAAATTAGTTAAAGATTCAGCTAACCAAGCATACTGCTTAGGCTTATTTACAAGCGATCTAGCTAAGACTGGAACAACTTTATAAACATAAAAAAAGAATAATTTACGATAAATTTTCCAAGGTGGTTTAGAAATATCTAAAGATACAACTAAACCATCTGGTTTAACAACTCTCCTCATTTCAGCTAAACATTGATAAATGTCTACAACATTTCTAAGACCAAAACCAATAATTGCACAATTAAACCTATTATTATCAAATGGTAAATCTAAAGCATCTCCTTGGATCAATTCTACTCGTTTATTCAATCCTTGTTCTTTAAGTTTCTGTTTACCAATCTCAAGCATATTCGAACTAAAATCAATTCCTATAATTTCTCCTTGCTTGCCAACAGCTTGAGTTAAATCTACTGTCCAATTAAATGTACCACAACAAACATCTAACACTGTTTCGCCAGGTTGAATATTTAATTGTCTTAAAGCCCTCTTTCTCCAAAATCTATGTAGTCCTAGACTGATAATCTCATTCATAAAATCATAATCTGGAGCAATAGTTTCAAACACAGAATGTACATAATTAGATTTTTTTGCCATAGCTATAGCCTCCATCTATTATTAGTTTGCCACTATAGCTATCTATCTTTCGTGAAAAATAAAAAAAGCGGGCCAACTTTGGCCCACTCAACTTTATTCAAATACTGCACCTGTACTAGCTGAACTAACTAATTTAGCATATCGTGATAGATAGCCTGTCTTAATCTTAGGTTCAGGTTTCTCCCAGCTCTCTAATCTTTCTTCAATCTCTTCCTCGCTTAGCTTTACATTTAACTTACCATTAGGAATATCAATTTCAATTATATCTCCATCCTCTACAATGGCAATTGATCCACCTTCCATTGCTTCAGGAGAAATATGACCAATAGAGGCCCCTCTTGTAGCACCAGAGAAACGTCCATCAGTAATTAAAGCTACCTCTTTATCTAAACCAGCTCCTGCTACAGCAGAAGTAGGTGTTAACATCTCACGCATTCCTGGTCCACCTTTTGGCCCTTCATACTTAATTACAACTACGTCTCCTGCTTTAATATCTCCATTGTGAATAGCTGCTACTGATTCTTCTTCTGAATTAAATACTTTAGCTGGTCCTTCATGAACTAACATCTCATCAGCTACAGCAGCCTGTTTAACTACTGCACCATCAGGAGCTATATTACCTTGTAAGAATGATAAACCACCTGTTTCATGATAAGCAGTCTCAAAGTCACGAATTACTTCACTATCTAATACCCTTACTCCTGTTAAATTCTCTTCAATTGTATTTCCTGTTACAGTAATTAAGTCCTCATTTAAGGCATCTTCATCACTTAAGACCTTCATTACAGCTGGAATACCTCCTGCTTCATGTAAATCTTCAATATGATACTTACCAGCTGGACTTAAGCTACATAAATGAGGTACTTCCTCTTTAACTTCATTAATCAGCTCTAAATCAAGTTCAATTCCTGCTTCATGAGCAATAGCAGGCAGATGTAGAGCTGTATTAGTAGAACAACCTAAAGCCATATCCACTTTAAGAGCATTAATAAAATTTTCTTCTGTTAAAATATCTAAGGGCTTAATATCTTTCTCTAACATCTCTAACACCTGAGCCCCAGCCTGTTTAGCTAATCTTAATCGATCAGCATAAACAGCCGGAATTGTACCATTACCTGGTAATCCTAAACCTAAAACTTCTGTTAGACAGTTCATAGAATTGGCTGTAAACATTCCTGAACAGGAACCACAGCTTGGGCAAGCACTATTCTCTATCTCCAATAACTCATCTTCAGACATTTGACCAGTCTTATGGGCAGCTACACCTTCAAAAACTGTCTTAAGGTCAATATTCTCCCCTTGATGTCGTCCGGCTAACATTGGCCCGCCACTAACTACTACTGTAGGAATATTTAATCGAGCAGCAGCCATTAACATACCTGGCACAATCTTATCACAGTTAGGAATTAAAACTAACCCATCTAAAGAATGAGCTCTAGCTACTGTCTCTACTGAATCTGCAATTAATTCTCGACTAGCTAAAGAATAATGCATTCCTTGATGACCCATAGCAATACCATCACAGACACCAATAGAACCAAATTCTACTGGAGTTCCACCAGACATTCTGATACCATCTTTAACAGATTGAGCTACTTTATCTAAATCAACATGTCCTGGAATTAATTCATTAACTGAATTACAGACACCAATTAAAGGCTTATCTAATTCATCATCAGTCATACCTAAAGCTTTAAATAAAGAACGTTGTGGTGCATTATTAACTTTCGTTGTTACTTGATCACTTCTCATCTTCTCTCCTCCTTAAATTCTTAACCTTCTAGTTACAGATATTTTAACAGAAAAATGACTAATAAGCAATCTAACCTGCTTTAAAATCAACTTGTTACATAGCAAATTATCAATTAAAATTTAATTCTAAACAATACAGGAATATAATTACATTTATAGAACTATTTATATAAGATGAATAATGGAGGAATTAAGATGACAGAAGAAAAAGAAGAAGAATTAACAATTATTGATCTGATTAGGCTACAATTAATCTGGTATATAATCAATTTCTTAGTTATTTTTTGCCAAAACCATATTCAGTTCGAATTACCTTACTTTAATGACCTATACCAAATAATCTTTAAAATCATCGGACGCAGTTTCTTTATTTCTTTTGTTCTTTATTGGATTACTAATTATGATATATCTTTTTCAGAATTAGGAATTAATTTTAATTGGACAAGCACTAAAGTGGGAGTTAGAATCAGTTCCTTTTTATTACTAGGGATGCTTATCATTAATCTATCCTTTACTAAAGAAATTATTACACCATTAATTGATATTAGAGATGTAACAGATTTAACTAGTAGTTTCTTTTATCTTTTACTATTAATTATTGGTTATTTAATTCCTGCCTTCAGTAAAGAACTGTTTTATCGGGGTTTCATTTATTATCATTTTAGAGAAAAATTTGGAGGGAAATTAGCTTTTATTATCAGCAACTTATATTATACCATTAGTTATCTTGATATTAGATTAAATCATCTAGTCATTTATCTCTTGATTGGTATTATTACTACCTATCTCTATCATAAAACTGAATCACTATTAGCTCCTACTATATTCCAGACTATTTATCAGGCTAGCTTAACTCTTTATCTCTTTGGATTCTCTGAATGGTTATTTTAATTAATAATATTTAATTCTGCTTTACAATTAGCACACTGATTTCCAGCCTGTAGGTTATTTTCTAATTGATAATCTCGTTTAATGAGTGGTTTATCACAATGAGGACAATAAGTAATTAGACTTTGTTTATTATTCACATTTCCTAAATAAACATAATCTAAATATTGACTAGCAATATCTTTGGCTTCTTTCATCTTTTTGATAGAAGTTGGTTCTTTATCTAATTGATAATTAGGAAAATATCGACTTAAATGGAGGGGAATACTAGAATCAAGATCTGCAATCCAAGCTACTAGTTCTTCTATTTCTTCTCTACTATCATTTAAGTTAGGCACTAATAAAGTAGTAATTTCTAATAAAACATCTTGATAAACTAACTCAGCTGTTTTTTTAACTGGATTGAGTTTACCTTTACAGATTTCACGATAGAACTCATCAGTAAAAGCTTTTACATCCAAATTAATGGCATCAATGTAAGGCAACAACTCTTTCAAAGGTTCAGGATTAATCATTCCATTTGTAACTAATACATTTTTTAATCCTTCTTCTTTTGCTAACTTAGCTGTATCTAAAATATACTCATACCAAATTAATGGTTCAGAATAAGTATACGCAATACCTATTGAATTCTCTCGCTTAGCAGTACTAACTGCTTGTTCAAAAGTTATATTCCTAGTTGGCGCCTCTGTATCCTGAGCTATTCTATGATTTTGACAAAACTTACACTTTAGATTACAACCTACTGTCCCTAAGGATAGAATCTGACTACCAGGATAAAAATGATATAATGGTTTCTTCTCAATAGGGTCTAGAGCAATAGAACTAACTTTATTATAGGCAGTAGATCTCAGTTTTCCCTCCTTTACTTTTCTTACTTGACACCTTCCAGCTTGACCTTCAGTCAATTTACAGTAATGAGGGCAGAGCAGACATTCAATCTGCTCCTCCTTCTTTTGATAGTACAAAGCTTCTTTCACTAGAATCCCTCCGTTATTTATATCTTGTGACCTCAAACTTCATTAAATCTATATCGTCATCAGTTTCAGGAATTCCAGCCTTTCTTTTAGCAATCTGTACCTGCTTTTGAGCAGTATCAATACCTTCTAAATTAGGTAGTAACAAGCCAGTAGCATTCCCCTTCTTAACAATAACTCCATACTTATTGGGATCTAATTCTGTAATACTATCAACTTCCTTTGGTTCACCTAATACATCTACTGAATATGTAAGTTTCTTTAGTTCCTTAGAATCAATTGAGTCAAAACGTGGATCTTTAAAACCTGCGCTAACAGCATTCTTAATAATCTCTTGGGCTATATTTGCTTCAGTCGGTCGAGTAGTTCCAATACAACCTCTTAAATTATCATCTTTTTTAATAGAGACAAAGACTCCAGCTTGATCTGTCAATTCTGGGCTCAATTCAGCTGGTACTTCAATAATCTCCTTCTTATAAGTATATTCCTCTATAGCTTCTCGGGCCAACTTTACCGGTTCACTTTCATTCTCTCGAATCTGCTCTAACTCTTTTTGCTTTCTCTCTTCTATCTCTGCTAAAAAAGCTCTATCTTCATCTCGACCTTCTACTTGATAACTAGCTACTGCATAACCGACTCCAAAAGGCCCTTCATAAGAAAGAACTTCCCCTTCTACATCTAACGCATCTAATGTCCCTAACATCATAATAATTGGTCTTAAACCACACTCACCAGCCTTTTCAATTAAAGAAGAATCTAAATCAAGTATCTCCTCTACTGCTAAATCATCTAAATATTGAACTAGAGCTGTATCAAAATCTTTAGCATGTGGATTATAACCTGCTGGAGCATCAGGAGTCAATCGATGTGATAGATCACCACTAGCAATTACAGCAACCTTATAACCCAACTCTTGGGCCAACAATTGAATTATTTTCCCAAACTTATATAGATTCTCATAGGGTAACATTCCCATATTAATTGGCACTAAAGGAGTATTTACTCCTGCTTGCTGAAGATAATACAAAGGTACTACTACTCCATGGTCTAACTTTGTCTCTACATCAAACTTTCTAGCAGCTCTATCATCAATTCGAGCTACTTGAATATCTTGAGTATGACAGGCTCGAGCAATCTCTTGAGTAAATTCTTTTTCTAATTCATAACTTAACTCTACCTCATTAACTCCAAAACCACTTAAATCACCTTGTAGTGGATCTTGATTTAAGATACTAATAGCATCAGAAAAGACTGGACCATGAGGACTGATAGTAATAATTAAATCAGGATCAGCCTCTTTTACATCTTGGGCCAACTGTTCCATACTAGCTACTGTATCTTCAATCTGCTCTAAATCATCACCACCAACTTCAGGTATTGCTACTGGTGGATGAGGCGATAAACCAGCAAATACAATTCCAGACATCCTATCACTCCCTTATTTAAATTTACAATTTACAGTTAAAATCAAAGAACAGATAATAAAGTTGAGCATAAGTTTAGGTCTATAATTTTGACTCAAACTCAAACTTAAACTTAGACTAATCATTTATTCTTCATTCCTTATTATTTATTAATTGTGAATCATCAATTGTCCATTATCAATTCTACAAAATTCTCTTCCCAAAAGCGGAAGTAATCAATTCTACAGCCAGCTCAGCAGTCTGATTATGCCGATCAAGAATAGGATTAACTTCAACTAAATCCATAGAAGATAGAATATTAGCCTCAGCAACCATTTCTAAAGCCAAATGAGCTTCACGGTAGTTCAACCCACCTCTGACTGAAGTTCCTACTCCTGGAGCTTCTAAAGGATCTAATACATCAATATCAAAACTAATATGTACTCCATCAACTCCTTGGTTACTAATCATAATTGCTTCCTTAATCACCTGATGAATCCCTAATTTATCTATATCATCCATAGTAAAGACAGTTACTTCAGATTCTCGTAGTAACTTCTGCTCTCCTTTATCTAAGTCTCTAGCGCCTACTATTACAACATTCTCTTCTTTAACCTTTGGTGCAAATCCATTACAATTGACTAACTCATCTGCACCTCGCCCTACAATAGCAGCCAACGGCATCCCATGGACATTACCTGTTTCACTAGTCTGAGTAGTATTGAAGTCACCATGGGCATCGAACCAGATTAAGCCCATCTCTTTCACTTTAGCCATTCCAGCTAAACTACCCATAGTAATACTGTGATCACCACCTAAAATAAGGGGGATCTGACCCTGATCAGCTATCTTGCTGATTATTAAAGCCAATTCTTCACAGATGTCAATTATCTGAGCAGCGTATTTAGCTTCTTTATTCTCTGCTTTATTATTGATAACAGGTATTCTAATATCACCTAAATCTTCTACTATTAAATTCATATCATCTAACTGATCTAATAAATGGGCATATCTAATGGCACTTGGCCCCATATCAACTCCTCGGCGATTTGCTCCAAAATCTGCTGGCACCCCTAAAATCTTAACTTCCATCTTAATCCTCCCGATACACCTTTTTTACATATGGTGAAGTCATTGCCTGCAATAAAGCAGCATAATTTAATCTGAATTCTATTTGATCACCTAATATAATATCTGGATTATCTGTTACATCTAAAATTAAATGATCACTACTAGCGCCTTCTATAGTTATTCCCTTATTTAATGGAATTAATCCTTTAGGAGAAATATCCTGCCTACCTAGAGCCAAAATCGCTCTTCTTCTAATTCCTTTGTCTACCACTTCTTTCGTCTCAGCAAAGGCATTTTGGCCCATCTCGCCTTCAGTACCTGTCGGTTTCTCCTTTAACTCAATTACCTCGCCTTTAAGTTTAAATGTATTCAGGCTAGTTACAGCAAAAGGCTTACCATCAGGTACTCTACGACCTAGCAGAATTGTCTCCCCCACTCGTAGTTGATTACTAATAGCTTGGTAATTATCTTCTAATAATAACGGTAAAGAACTACTATTACCTCCAGAAATAATCGGTAGCTCTAATTCAAATTCTCTTTCTACTTTTTCCACCTGTTTAGCCAACTCTTCCATCTTATCTTGCGTAGGTAAGACCCCTCTAAAACAAGCTAAATTAGTACCTAATCCTACTACCTTAATATTACTCAATTGCTTAACTTTATGTATTGTCTCCATCAAATTGTTTAGTAAAATCCCTTCTCGTCTATCTCCTAGATCAACTAATAAAATTACTTGGTGAATCATATCTTTATTTTCTGCAGCATAATTCAATGCCTTAATCACTTCAAATTCTGTATTTAAGCTAATATCAGCTAATTCTACCACTCTATCTACTTCACTTAAACTAGGAATTCTAAGTAACAACAAAGGGCTATTTAAAACAGCTAACCTCTCTAAATTAGCAAGACGTGAATCTGCTAAACCATCTACCCCGCCATCTAACATAGCTTTGGCTACCTGTAAGTTACCACAAGCGCCTTTAGTTACTCCCCAAATATCCATATTATGTTCAGCTGCTAAATCAACTACTTGTGTTGTATTCTCCTTAAGTACTGTTAAGTTTATTTCTAATTGAGCGCTCATCTATAGCTCCCCCCATTTAAATTAGGGATTAATGTATCATTTTCAATAATACTAGTCGTGAGTCGTGTGCTATGAGTTATAAGTAAATTTAAAACCAATTATTACTTAAAAATTGCTTTGATGGAAAATAATTTTTCAAAAGTTTTGAACTTTAACAGGAAAACAAGGCAACTATTTATTTAAGACAATAGTTAATATATAAATTCAAATTATTGAATATAATCTAGTGTTTTTTAATAGTACAAAGCATATGATGTTAACTTTTTAAAAGTAAAAAGTTATATCAATAAAGTAAAAAAAGGAAGAGTATAGTATACCCTTCCTTGCAGTGTAGTAATTTGATTGATTATCTCTTAGAGAACTGTGGAGACTTACGTGCTTTCTTACGACCATACTTCTTACGCTCTTTCATTCTTGGGTCACGAGTTAAGAAACCAGCCTTCTTAAGCACATCTCTATGTGCATCATCTACTTTTAATAAAGCACGAGAAATTCCATGACGAATAGCTCCAGCCTGTCCAGAAACTCCTCCACCATCTACATTAATAGCTACATCAAAAGTACCATCTGTATTTGTAATTTCTAATGGCTGCTTTACAATCTGTTCTAAGCTGTCACGACCAAAATAATCAGATAGCGGCTTATCATTAACAACAATCTTACCATCACCTGGAAGTAATCTAACACGTGCAGTTGACGTCTTTCTACGTCCAGTTCCTAAATATTCAACTTCTGCTGCCATTATAAGTTCCTCCTCTCAGAATTATAATTCTAGTTCTTTAGGTTCTTGAGCTTGATGTGGATGTTCAGCATCAGCGTAAACCTTTAATTTCTTAAGCATTTTTCGTCCTAACTTGTTACTAGGTAACATTCCCTTTACAGCCTTTTCAATAGCTCGTTCAGAATTATCCTGTAATAGTTCTTCATAAGCAGTCTCCTTTAATCCACCAGGATATCCAGAATGCTTACGATATTGTTTATTGGCTAACTTATTCCCTGTTAAATGTATCTGATCAGCATTAACTACTACTACATAATCACCAGTATCAACATTTGGTGTATAAATAGGCTTATGCTTCCCTCTTAAAACCGTAGCAATTTCAGTAGCAACACGTCCTAAAGTCTTACCAGCAACATCAACTACATACCATTTCCTATCAATATCTTCAGGACTAGGCATATAAGTACTCATGATTCTTACCTCCTAAATATTTTATTAAACCACAATCTATAATCTATAAACCGGGGCTAAGATTAATTCAGAGAATATATATTCCCTGAAGTGGCTGACAAACTCACAAACTAATTTTATGATACCAATGGTCTACTGTCAAGACATATTCAGAATAAATTCAACCTTTAGTAGTATATTTCTTCTAAGAAAAGACCATAACCAGGAGCATTTGGCCCAGCTACTTCTCTATCCTTAGCTGCCAAAATATCTTCCATCTGCTCAGGTTTTAATTTTCCTAAACCTACCTGAATTAGAGTCCCTACCATTGTTCGCACCATTTTATATAAAAAACCATCTCCATGAACATTAATAGTAATCAACTCATCTTCTTTTTCTATACTAAGCTCCAAAATAGTACGGATTGGAGTCTTAGCATTACAACCTTTGGCCCGAAAAGAAGAAAAGTCATGCTTTCCTATTAAATACTGAGCAGCTTCTTTCATAGCCTCTAAATCAAGAGGTCTATAAACATGATAGGCATGGTTTCGCCAGAATGGAGACATAAAGTAGTCATGATAAATCTGATAGAAATACCTCTTACCTTGGTTGTGATAGCGAGCATGGAATTCAGAATCAACTTCTATAGTCTTCAAAATAACTATATCATCTGGTAACTTAGTATTTAAAGCCAGAGCAAATTTTTCAGTTGGAATTGATGAATCTATCTGACAGTTAAAAACTTGACCTTTAGCATGTACATCTGCATCAGTTCTACTAGCCCCTACAATATCTATTTCTTGTTTTATTAATTTACTAATTGCATCTTCTATTTTTCCTTGTACAGTTGCCACGTGAGACTGTTTAGGCTGTCTTTGAAAACCATGGTAGTTAGTCCCATCATAAGCTACAGTACATTTTAAATTTCGCATCTTTTCCACTCCATAAATATAGATTATTATAAGAAAATAGCCACTATAATGAGATAAGTTATACTAACTACTAGACTTAAATAATCACGATTAGTAAATTTAAGAACCTTCATTCGACTGCGATTTTCACCACCACGATAACATCTTGCTTCCATAGCTAGAGCCAAATCATCGGCTCGGCGAAATGAATTAACAAATAAAGGTACTAATAAAGGAATTAAACTCTTAGCTTTTTGGACTAAATTTCCACTTTCAAAATCTGCTCCTCGTGCCTTTTGAGCCTTCATAATCTTCTGTGCTTCTTCTAATAAAGTAGGAATAAAACGCAAGGCTATAGTCATCATCATTGCTAATTCATGGGCTGGTAGTCCAAAACGCTTAAAAGGGTTTAATAACCTCTCTAAACCATCAGTCAACTCTAATGGCGAAGTAGTCAAAGTTAATAAAGAAGTATACGCAACTAAAAAGATTAACCTCAAGGCCATAAAAGAACCTAACTCCAGACCTTCTTCTTCAATTCGTAAAAACTTCCACTCCCATAAAACTTCTCCACCTCTAGTCATAAATAAATGAATAGTAAAGGTAAATAAAATAATAAATAATAACGGTTTTACACTTCGTAATATATATTTAATTTCTATCTTAGCTAATATTACTGTTAATAGTACAAAAACTGCTAAAGTAAAGTAACCTGTAAAACTATCTAATAAAAAGATAGCCGTAATAAATGCAATAATAATTAAAATTTTAGTTCTAGGATCAAGCTTATGCACTATAGAATTACGCTCAATATACTGACCAATCATAATATCATCTAACATAGTTTACCCTCGCAGTGCTTTTAATATTTCCTCTTTAGCCTCTTCAACAGTAAATATATCTGAGGTTACATCAAAACCTTTCTTTTTAAGTTGCTCTAAAACTGCAGTTACTTGAGGAACACCTAACTGAATCTCTTCTAAGAATTCTCTCTGCGCAAAAACATGACCTGGACTTCCCTGTAAAACCAACTCACCATCTTCTAGTACTAGAACTTTATCTGCTAATTGTGCTATCTCTTCCATTCGATGAGAGATTAGAATAATAGTTAAAGAAAAATCTTGTTGTAACTTAACAATTTCAGCCAATAGATCCTTTCTAGCCTTGGGGTCTAATCCAGCTGTTGGTTCATCTAAAATGAGCACTTCAGGCTCCATAGCTAAAACACCTGCAATAGCAACTCTTCTCTGCTGACCTCCAGATAACCTAAAAGGGGAACGATCTTTAAATGAATTATAGTCTAAATTAACTAAATTTAAAGATTTTTTAACCCTATCTTCAATTTCATCCTCAGCTACACCTAAATTTTTAGGACCAAAAGCTACATCAGCAAAGACAGTCTCTTCAAATAACTGATGTTCAGGATACTGAAATACTAAACCAACTTTACGCCTAACTTCTTTTAAATCATTACTAGCAGTAATATCTTGATTATCAATTATAATCTGTCCTTCAGTAGGTTCAATTAAACCATTTAAGGTCTGAACCAAAGTTGACTTACCAGAACCAGTGTGCCCAACTAACCCTACAAAACCACCTTGCTCAACACTAAAGTTAATATCTTGTAATGTATAGTCTTCAGGATTCAATTCTGGGTTATAGTTATGTCCTAGCCCCTTTACTTCAATGAACATAATTCTTCCACCAACCTATCAACTTCATAAATATCTGCTGTAATATTTACTCCTGCTTGCTTTAGTCTGACTGCCAATTCTGTTACTTGAGGTAAATCTAAATTATATTCTTTAAGTTTATCTAACTGACTAAAGATCTCCTGTGGACCACCTTGCAAAGCAATCTCCCCATCTGCCATAACAATAATTCTATCAGCTTGAATTGCTTGGCTCATAAAATGAGTAATATGAACAACTGTCATATTTAAGCTTTGATTTAAATCATGGGTAGTAGATATCACATTTTCTCGCCCTACTGGGTCTAGCATAGCTGTAGGTTCATCTAAGACCAAACACTTAGGTTGCATAGCTAAAATACCAGCAATAGCAACACGTTGTTTCTGTCCTCCTGATAAATTATGAGGAGCATGGCGACTGAAATCTTCCATTCCCACTCTAGCTAAAGATTGTTTAACCCTACTTCTAATCTCTTGTGGCTTTAAACCTAAATTTTCTGGTCCAAATGCTACATCTTCCTCTACAATATTAGCCACTAATTGATTGTCTGGATTTTGAAAGACCATACCTATCTGCTGTCTAATATTCCATAATTCGTCTTGATTATCAGTTCTAAGCCCAGCCACATTGACCTTTCCTTTTTGAGGAAGTAATAATCCATTTAACATCTTAGCTAAAGTTGATTTACCAGAACCATTATGTCCCACAATGGCAACAGACTCACCTGCTTCAATCTCTAAGTCAATCCCCTTTAAAACCCAGTCTTCTTGCTGATTATACCTATAGTATAAATCTTCAACTTTAATTAATGGCATGATTTCACCAACCTGATATAAAAAAACAGCCATTTATACCGGACTGTCTATTGTCCAGTACCAAAAACTGGTCATGGCTGTTTAAAAATTATTAAATTTAAATTAATCTAATAAAAAATTTAAGATAAGCATTTTAAACTAATCAGAATAAAAGTTACTCAACTAACTCCAAAATACCCATCTGCGTTCCATCGCCTCTTCTTTCACCTAGCTTAATAACACGTGTGTATCCACCAGGACGTTCAGCAAAACGATCAGCAAGTTCATCAAATAATACAGTTACACTCTCTTCATCCTGTAACTTGTTCATAACCTGTCTTCTTGCATGCTGACTTCCTTTTTTAGCTTTAGTAATCATTTTTTCAGCAAATCTTCCTGCTTCTTTAGCTTTAGGAATAGTAGTTTCAACACGCCCATTCTTAAATAAATTGTTAGCTAAATTAGTTAATAGTGCTTTTCGATTAGCACTTTCACGATTTAACTTACGTCGTGCCATAGTATCCCTCCTTCTATATTCTATTATAACTCAGGTTGTTTTAAAGTTAGGTCAAGCTCAGCTAACTTTGCTTTGATCTCCTGTAGCGACTTCTTACCTAAGTTTCTAATTTGCATTAGTTCATTTTCAGTAGTACTAGTTAATTCCTCAACAGTATCAATTCCAGCTCGCTTAAGACAATTAGAAGAACGAACTGATAGGTCAAGTTCCTCAATAGTAGTTTCTAGAATTTCATTCTTCTCTTCTTCCTCTTTTTCAACCATAATATCAGCTTCACTAATCTCTTCATTAAGGTTGATTAATAAATCTAAGTGTTCATCTAATACCTTAGAAGCTAGACTAATAGCATTCTCTGGAGTAACGCTACCATCAGTATGTACTTCTAAAGTTAATTCATCTAAATCACTTCTATTTCCCACTCGTGTATCAGTCACATCAAAATTAACTCTACGAATAGGGGAGAAGGAAGAGTCAACCGCAATTTCTCCTATTACATTTTCTTCTTCCGAGTCATTCTCTTCTGCTGTTACATAACCTCGACCTTTTTCAACTGTTGCCTCTAAATTAAGCTCTCCCTCATCAGATAAAGTAGCAATCTCTAATTCTGAATTAATAATTTCTAAATTACCACTAACCTGAAATTCATCAGCAGTAACTACACCTTCTTTATCAGCTGAAATGCGAATGGTTTGAGGTTCTTCATCTTCCATCCTAATAACTAGATCCTTTAGATTTAAGATGATATCTGCTACATCTTCTACAACTCCTGGTACAGTAGAGAATTCATGCTGCACTCCCTCAATCTTAATAGAAGTCACTGCAGCACCGGGAATAGAAGATAGCATAATTCTACGCAATGAATTACCAAGAGTAATTCCATAACCTCTCTCTAAGGGAGTAATCACAAATTTACCATAAGTATCATCAGATTCAACACGTTCAATAGTCGGCTTTTCAATCTCTATCATTAGTATTTCTCCCCCTTTTTTAATGATCAAAACTGCTGAGGGTAAATAAAGTGGTTCATTACGAACCACCACCTAATATTATCTAGAGTAAAACTCTACAATTAATTGTTCTTGAATTGGTAAATCGATCTCTTCTCTTACCGGCTCAGCTAGAACTTTACTCTGTAACTTATCAAAATTAACTTGTAACCAAGAAGGAACTTCTTTATCTTCATTATACTCAGCAATTTCCTTCATTCTCTTCAAGCTTTTACTACCCTCTTTAACTGCAATCTCATCATCTGCTTCTACACGATAAGATGGAATATCTACTCGACTACCATTAACTTCAATATGTCCATGTCTTACAAGTTGTCGAGCTTCATTTCTAGAAGTAGCAAAGCCTAATCTATAAACAACATTATCTAATCTACTTTCTAATAACTCTAAGAAGTTCTCACCTGTAATCCCTGGCTGATTCTCTGCCTCTTCAAAATAACGTCTAAATTGATTTTCTAGCACACCATAAGCTCTTCTAACTTTCTGTTTCTCTCTTAACTGTACTCCATATTCAGATAACTTTCCTCTACGACCTTGCCCGTGCTCTCCCGGGGCATAAGGACGACGTTCAATAGCACACTTATCAGAATGACACCGTTCACCTTTTAGGTATAACTTTTCTCCTTCACGGCGACAAAGTTTACAAACTGGTCCTGTATTTCTTGCCATATTATTTACACCTCCAAAATTATATCATCTTAATATTTACTATACTCTACGACGTTTCGGTGGTCGACAACCATTGTGTGGAATAGGAGTTACATCTTGAATAGCAGTAACTTCAATTCCTGCAGCCTGTAAAGCCCGAATAGCAGACTCTCGACCAGAACCAGGCCCTTTAACAAAAACTTCTACCTCTTTTAGACCATACTCCTCTGCAGCTTCTTGAGCAGCTTCACTTGCTGATTGTTGTGCAGCATATGGAGTTCCTTTTCTAGAACCCTTAAAACCTAAATTACCTGCACTTGACCAAGCAATTGTATTCCCTTTTTTATCTGTCAAAGTAACAATTGTATTATTAAAAGTAGAACGAATATGAGCTTGACCTCTCTCTACTCTTCGATTTCGTTTCTTAGCCATCTCTATCCCTCCTTATTATCTATTTTTATTATCTATTGAACTGTAGTCTTTGGTCCTTTTCTAGTTCGAGCATTAGTTTGAGTTCTTTGCCCACGAACTGGAAGACCTTTACGATGTCTAACTCCTCGGTAACTTCCAATATCTTTTAGACGTTTAATATCGCCTCTTACTTGACGACGTAACTCACCTTCAACAACATATTCCTCATCAATTACTTTACGTAATTGAGCAACTTCACTTTCTGTTAACTCATGGACTCTTTTACTAGAATCAATTTCTGTCTTCTCTACGATATCTTGTGCAGAAGAACGACCAATTCCATAAATATAAGTTAATCCAATCTCAACTTTTTTATCCTTTGGTAAATCTACACCTTCAATTCGTGCCATAGCTACTTACACCTCCTAATTATCAATTATTTCAAATTAACCTTGGCGTTGCTTATGCTTAGGATTTTCACAGATTACATAAACTCTTCCCTTACGTCTAACCACTTTACATTTATCACAAATAGGCTTTACTGATGGTCGAACTTTCATGCTACCCCTCCTTTAAAGCTTTTTAGGACTCATGACGATAAGTAATTCGACCGCGTTCTAAATCATAAGGAGACAACTCAACAGTAACTTTATCACCAGGTAAAATCTTAATAAAGTTCATTCTCATCTTACCTGAAACATGAGCCAATACTTCATGATCATTTTCTAACTCTACCTTAAACTTAGCATTAGGTAAAGTCTCAACCACGGTACCTTGAACTTCTATAGGTTCCTCTTTTTTAGACATTAAGGCTCCTCTACCTCCTCTATAAAATAAAAATTGATTTAGTTTGATTTCTATACCAATTTATAGACCCTCAGTATATGATTATATCACATATCAAATATTTTATGCAATATTAATCAATTATGCAATCAAAAATTAAAGTTGAGTCAATATTTGAGGGCCAGTTTCCGTTACAGCTACAGTATGCTCAAAATGAGCTGAAAGCTCTCTATCTTGGGTTATTACAGTCCAACCATCATCTAAAGTCTTTACCTTATGAGTACCAATATTAACCATAGGTTCAATAGCTAAAACCATACCCTCTTTTAACCTTGGCCCTCGACCCGGAGCGCCAAAATTAGGAATCTGGGGTGATTCATGCATCTTTTTTCCTACACCATGACCTACGAATTTACGAACTACTGAGTAACCATACTCTTCAACATACTCTTGAACAGCATGGGAAATATCAGAAATTCTATTTCCTGACTTAACTTGCTCAATTCCCTTAAACAGTGATTCTTCTGTCACTTCTAATAATTGCTCAGTTTCAGAAGAAACTTCACCAACTGCTAGAGTTTGAGCAGCATCTCCATAATACCCATCAACAATAGCCCCAATATCTAATCCAATAATATCTCCTGATTCTAAAGCATTGGAACTAGGGATTCCATGAACTACCTGCTCATTAATAGCTACACAAACAGTATTAGGAAATCCTTGGTACCCTTTAAAAGCGGGTTTAGCCCCCTGATCTAAGATGAATTCTTCAGCTAACTGATCAATTTCTTGGGTAGTAATTCCTGGCTCAATTTCTTCAGCCAACATATTGTGTGTCTTAGCTACTACCTCTCCAGCCCGCTTCATAATTTCAATTTCTCGTTTAGACTTTCTAATAATCATCTATTCTAACTCCTCTAAAATCTGAGATATATCAGCAAAGACTTGATCAAGATTTTGTTCACCATTAACAGACTGTAATAGATTGCGGTCTTTATAATAATTAATTAAAGGAGCAGTTTGATCGTAATAAACCTTTAATCGCTCCTTAATAGTTTCTGGTTTATCATCGTCTCTCTGATATAAATCTGCACCACATTCATCACAAAGCCCTTTTTTTTGAGGCTGATTATACTCTAAGTGGAAAGTCGCTCCACACTCTTTACAGACTCTACGACCAGATAAACGATTAACAACCTCTTCATCACCAACTTTAATATTCAATACAGTATCTAAATCAACTAAATCAGCTAAGGCTTCAGCTTGTTCTATTGTTCTAGGAAAACCATCCAAAATAAAGCCTTCCTGACAATCATCTTCACTTAATCTTTCTTCTACTATACCAACTACAATCTTATCCGGAACCAATTTACCTTGATCTATATACTCTTTAGCTTTCTTCCCTAATTCAGTTTCTTCTTTAATTGCTTGACGAAATATATCGCCAGTAGCAACATGGGGAAGGCCATAAGCTGCTTCCATACGAGCAGCTTGGGTTCCTTTTCCTGCTCCTGGCGGACCAAGCAAGACTAAACGCATCATTTATCACTCCCTGCAGATTAATTCATGAAACTTTCATAATGTCTAGATAGCAAATAAGTCTCAATCTGCTTCATTGTTCTTAGAGCAACACCAACTACAATTAATAGAGCTGTTCCTCCAAATCGTGCTTGAATCCCTGTTAGCCCAATAACAAAATTAGGTAATACAGCCACTCCTGCTAAGAAGATAGCCCCTGCTAATGTAATCCGAGTTAAGACCCTATCTAAATACTCAGCAGTAGGTCTACCAGGACGACGACCAGGAATAAAGCCACCTTGTTCTTTCATATTCTGAGCTACCTCAATCGGATTAAAACTGATAGCCGTATAGAAATAAGTAAAGAAGATAATTAAGACTGCATACAAAATAATATATAAAGTTGAACCTGGACTTAAAGCTTGAGCTATAGCTTGTGCCCAATCATGTTGAATAAATCTAGCAATAGTAGCTGGGAATAATAAAACTGAAGATGCAAAGATTACTGGAATTACCCCAGCTTGATTTACCTTCATAGGAATATGAGTTGATTGTCCACCATAAACTTTATTACCTACTACTCGCTTTGAATAACGAACAGGTATCTTTCTTTGGCCTTCCTGAATATAAATAACTACTCCAACTACTAATACTGCAATTACTAAAAATATTAATAGATTAAAAATACTAATTGTTCCTGCTTTTAATCCTTCAAATGTTGTAATGACTGCTGTTGGAAACCGAGATATGATTGATGCGAAAATAATTATTGAAATTCCATTTCCAATACCCTTATCTGTGATCTGCTCACCTAACCACATTAAAAAGATTGTTCCAGCTGTTAGAGTAATTACAATAGTAGCTAAATTAAAGAATGTTGGATTAGCTATTGCACCATAATTCTTAATCATCATTGTAATTCCAGTTCCCTGAATCAGTCCTAAAACAACAGTAGCATAACGAGTATAACGATTAATCACCTTTTTACCTTCTTGCCCTTGTTTAGAAAGTTCCTCTAACTTAGGAATCACTATAGTCAATAACTGCATGATAATAGAGGAAGTAATATATGGACTGATACTCATAGCAAATATAGTAAATCTTTTTAAGGCTCCACCAGCAAACATATCCAAGAATCCTAACACACCTGATCCTTGGAATAGCTTACCTAAAACCTCCGAATCAATCCCAGGGACTGGAATATGAGCTCCAATACGATAAACTACTATCATTGCTAGAACAAAAAGTAATTTTTTCCGCAGCTCTTCAATCTTTAAGGCATTCCCTAACGCTGACAACATTTTGTTAGATCACCTCTGCCTTTCCCCCAGCAGCTTCAATTTTTTCAACTGCAGATTTACTGAATTTATTAGCTTCAACAGTTAAAGATTTCTCTAATTCGCCATCACCTAAAATTTTAATGCCCTCTTTAACATTTTTGACCAATCCAGCATCTTTTAAATCGGCAACAGTAACAGTAGAATCTTCTTCAAAACGGCTAAGATCATCAACATTAACTACAGCATACTCAGTTTTAAATTTAGCATTGGAAAATCCACGCTTAGGGAATCGTTTAAAGTAAGGCGTCTGTCCCCCTTCAAAGGCACGTCTTACGCCACCTCCAGAACGAGCGTTTTGACCTTTATGTCCTCGACCACTAGTCTTTCCTTTACCAGAACCAATTCCTCTTCCAACACGTTTTTTATCTTTTTTAGAACCTTCGGCTGGCTGTAAATCATGTAGATCTAATCCCATCGTTGTCACCTCCTTAAATAATTAATAATTTGTTATCCCAATAATTCTTCTACGCTCTTACCTCTTAGTTTAGCAACATTTTTGGCATCTTTCAAATCTTTTAACCCTTGAATTGTAGCGCGTACCATATTAATTGGATTATCTGTACCTAGAGACTTAGTTAAAATATCCTTAACTCCTGCTAATTCAACAACTGGACGAACAGCTCCACCAGCAATTACTCCAGTACCTTCAGAAGCAGGCTTTAAAAGTACACGTCCTGCACCAAAGACACCAGTAATTTCGTGTGGAATAGTTCTGCCTTTTAAAGGAACTTTAACTAATTCACCTTTAGCAGCTTCAATACCCTTTCGAATAGCAGCTGGTACCTCATTAGCTTTTCCAATCGCAGCACCAACATGACCATTACCATCTCCAACTACTACTAAGGCACTAAAGCTAAATCGACGACCACCTTTAACTACCTTAGAAACGCGACTAATATCTACTACACGTTCATCTAAGTCCAACTCACTTGGATCAATTAGATTTGCTTTTCTCTTTTTCTTCATCATCTTCCCTCCTTTACTTTAAAAATCTAATCCAGCTTCACGAGCTGCTTCAGCTAAGGCTTTGATTCGACCATGATATTCATACCCTCCACGATCAAATACAACTTTTTCAATACCTTCTTCTAAAGCACGTTCAGCGATATATTTTCCTACAACTTTAGCGGCTTCAACATTACCACCATTTTCAACTTCATCTCTAATGTCTGTATCAACAGTAGAAGCAGACACTAAAGTTATTTCTCTAAAGTCATCAATAACTTGAACATAAATATGCTTCAAACTTTTGTTCACATTTAATCGAGGTCGTGTTGGAGTTCCTTTTACTTTCTTACGCACTCGTTTATGTCTTCTTCTTCTAGCTTCTTCTTTGCTTAATTTACTCATAACTCTCCCTCCTTTTCTAGCAATTTAACCGGCTATCTATTAAGCAGTTTTACCTTCTTTACGTCTAATTCTTTCATCAGCATACTTGATACCTTTACCATTATAAGGTTCTGGTTTTCTTACCTCTCTAATTTCAGATGCTGTCTGGCCTACTAACTGCTTATCGCTACCTTTAACAATGATTTCGTCTCCATCTACCTCAAATTCGATTCCCTCTTCTGGCTCGATAACTACAGGATGAGAGTAACCAACTTGTAGCTCTAAGTTATTTCCTTTTACTAGTGCTCTATAACCTACACCATTAAGTTCTAATTTCTTCTCATATCCTTTAGTTACACCTTCAATCATATTAATAATGACACTACGTGCTAAACCATGTAATGATTTATCTTGCTTAGAATCAGTAGGTCTAGAAACAACTAATTCATCATCATTAATTTCAATATCTAATCTAGGACTAATATCCTCTGTAAGTTCACCTTTAGGACCTTTAACTGTAATAGTACTTCCTTCTAAATTCAATTCAACTTTCTCTGGGATTTCAACAGGCAAATGACCAACCCGAGACATAATTTACACCCCCCTTGATTATTAAAAATTACTAATTACCAAATATAACAAAGAACCTCTCCACCAATTCCAGCTTTACGAGCAGCTTTATCAGTCATTACTCCTTGAGAAGTAGAGATAACTGAAATACCTAAACCACCTAATACTTTAGGTAATTCTTCTTTATTAGCATATACTCTTAAACCTGGCTTACTGATTCGCTTTAAACCTGTAATAACTTTTTCTCTATTAGAACCATACTTTAAAGAAAGAGTTAATGTACCTTGAGCAGTATCATCTTTTCTTTCGTATCCCTTAATGAAACCTTCTTCATCTAAAACAGCAGCAATTTCTTCTTTAAGATTAGAAGCTGGAATATCTACTTGATTAGCATAATTTTGATTAGCATTTCTGATTCTAGTCAACATATCAGCAATAGGATCGTTTACTACAGACATAATAATACTTACCTCCTTTCAAATATACACTTATTGATTACCAACTAGCTTTCTTAACTCCTGGCAATTTACCTTCGTGAGCTAACTCTCTAAAGCAAACTCGACATAACTCAAATCTTCTTAATACACCACGAGGTCGTCCACAACGTCGGCATCTTCTCTCTTCACGAGTCTCATACTTAGACTTCTTATTGGCTTTAACGACCTTAGACTTCTTAGCCACTATTTTCCCTCCTTAGGTTATTTTTTAAATGGCATACCCATTTGTGCTAATATTTCTTTAGCTTCTTCATCAGTTTCCGCACTAGTTACAATAGTAATATCCATACCTAAGACTGTATCAACCTCATCAACATCAAGCTCTGGGAAAACTGTATAATTATCAAGACCTAAAGAATAGTTACCTCGTCCATCAAAGGAATTAGCAGGTACTCCTCTAAAGTCACGTACACGTGGTAAAGCAACATTAACTAACTTATATAGGAATTCATACATTTCATTCCCTCGTAGAGTCACCTTACAACCTACTGGCATGCCTTTTCGAATCTTAAAGTTAGCAATAGACTTCTTAGCTCTTGTAACAACAGGATTTTGACCTGTAATTGCTTGTAAACCTTCAACAGCTTCATCTAATAAATTAGCATTTTCAGCTACATCACTAAGTCCCATATTAACAACCAATTTTTCTAACTTAGGAACTTCCATAATATTATCATAACCGAACTTTTCCATCAATGCTGATACTACTTCTTCTGTATATCTTTCTTTTAGTACTGACATATTAATACCTCCTTCCTGCTAATTAATCTACAATCTCATCGCAGTTTTTACAATAACGTACTTTTTCTCCGCTATCTAAAAATTGTTTACCAGTACGTGCTGTCTCATTACAGTGTTCACAGACTAACATTACATTAGAACTATGAATTGGAGCTTCCTTTTCAATAATCCCACCTTGTGGATTATCTTGCGTTGGTTGAGCATGTTTCTTAATAATATTAACTCCTTCAACAATTACCCGACTCTCTTGAGGAAAAGCTTTAAGAACTTCTCCCTCTTTTCCTTTATCTTTCCCAGCAATCACTTTTACCTGATCACCTTTTTTAACGTGCAACTTAGGTTTAGACATACTGCCAACCTCCTTTCTTAATTACAACGACTAATTATAAAACTTCAGGAGCTAAAGAAATAATTCGAGTATACTTTTCATCTCTTAGTTCACGAGCAATTGGCCCGAAGACACGAGTTCCAACAGGTGCATTGTTCTTATCTACTAATACAGCTGCATTTTCATCGAAACTAATATAAGAACCATCATCTCTTCTTACCTTTCTCTTAGTTCGAACAATTACAGCTTTTACAACTTCACCTTTACTTACCATACCATCAGGAATTGCTTCTTTAACTGTAGCAACAACTACATCTCCAAGAGAAGCATAACGCTTTCCAGAACCGCCTAATACTTTCACGCATAATAATTCTCTAGCACCTGAGTTATCTGCTACTTTTAATCTGGATTCAGTTTGGATCATTGTAGTCCCTCCTTTCAAACAAACAATTCAAATTATTTAGCTTTCCGGATAATCTCTGCTACTTTCCAATTCTTAGTTTTACTTACTGGACGAGTTTCTACAATTCTTACCTTATCGCCCTCTTTACACTCATTATTTTCATCATGAGCTTTGAACTTGGAAGTACGAGTAATTACACGCTTATATAGAGGATGTTGCTTTTTTCGCTCAACAGCTACTACAGCTGTTTTATCCATCTTATCGCTAACAACTTTTCCAATCTCTTCTTTTATCTGCTTATCGGCCATAATATCCCCCCTTTATAACTACGCTTGATTAATACCTAATTCACGCTCATTCACAATAGTCTTAACTCTAGCAATTGTTCGTTTAACGTCTTTAATCCGACTTGGATTATCTAATTGCATTGTAGCATTCTGAAAACGTAGGTTAAATAATTCTTCTTTTAGCTCATCTAACTTCTGTTCTAATTCCTCGTCAGTTAGCTTGCGTAATTCTTTAGCTTTCATCTTGCTCACCGTCCATTTCTTCCCGTTTTACAAATTTAGTCTTAATAGGCAACTTGTGAGATGCTAATCGCATAGCCTCACGTGCAACCTCTTCTTCTACACCACCAATCTCAAACATTACACGACCAGGCTTTACAACAGCAACCCATTCGTCAGTAGCACCTTTTCCACTACCCATTCGAGTTTCAGCAGGTTTAGCAGTAACCGGCTTATCAGGGAAGATGTTGACCCAGATCTTACCATCACGCTTAACATACCGCGTAATGGCTATTCTGGCAGCTTCAATCTGACGATTTGTAATCCAAGCTGGTTCTAAAGCTTGTAATCCAAAATCTCCAAAATTAACTTCAGTTCCACGATGTGCTTTACCTTTTAGTCGTCCACGATGTTGTTTTCTATGCTTTACACGCTTTGGAATTAACATTTTGCTGCCTCCTTTCTAATTACTCTTCATCATTAACTTCAGGTAATACTTCACCCTTATTAATCCAAACCTTGACTCCAATCTTACCATAAGTTGTATAAGCTTCTGTAAATCCGTAATCAATATCTGCCCTTAAAGTGTGTAATGGTACACTTCCTTCATTGTAACTTTCTGTTCGAGCCATATCGGATCCACCTAAACGGCCAGCACATTCTATTTTAAATCCTTCTACATCTTTTTGACGCATAGCTCGATTAAGTGATTGTTTCATAGCTCTTCTGAAAGATACTCTATTTTCTAACTGGTGAGCAATATTCTCAGCTACTAATTGAGCATTCTGATCTGGACGTTCAACTTCTACTACATTTACTTGAACTTCCTTACCAGTCATCTCTTCTAATTCATTTCTTAATTCTTGTACTTCAGATCCACCTTTACCGATTACCATTCCTGGTCTAGCAGCATGAACATCAAACTTAATTCTTTCTGCTGCCCTCTCAATAACAATTCTAGAAATACCAGCTTCATACATCTTTGTTTTAATATGCTCTCTAACTTCTAAATCTTCATGTAATAAATCAGCATATTCATCTTTTTCAGCATACCATTTAGCGTCCCAATCTTTAATAACTCCAACTCTTAGACCATGTGGATTGATTTTTTGTCCCATCTCATTATCCCTCCTTCTCTGCCACTTTAATAGTAATATGACTTGTTCTTTTATTAATCGGACTTGCTTGGCCCATTGCTCTTGGCTTATAACGTTTCATTGTTGGTCCCTCATCAACATAAGCCTCAGAAACATAAAGTTCATCAGCAATCATTCCATGATTATGCTCTGCATTCGCCACAGCAGAGTTAAGAACTTTTTCAATAATTTCAGCTGCCTTCTTTGGCGTATTCTTCAGAATACCAATAGCTTCAGCAACTTTTTTGTCCCGCACTAAATCAATAACCAATCTTGCTTTACGTGGGGAAATCCGTACTTCCTTAGCAATAGCTTTTGCCTCCACAATTTAACCCCCTTTACTATTAAACTAATAAATTTCTACTTAAGAGCTGTAGATCGATCAGTGTGTTCACCGTGACCTCTAAATATTCTAGTTGGTGCAAATTCACCTAATTTATGACCAACCATCTCTTCCGTAATAAAAATTGGAACATGCTTACGTCCATCATGAACAGCAATAGTATGTCCTATCATTTGTGGATAAATAGTTGAACTTCGAGACCAAGTCTTAACAACTTGCTTTTCATCCTGCTCATTCATTTCTTTAATTTTAGCTAATAACTTTTTATCCACATAAGGCTTATTATGAGCCACTAGTTAGCCCCCCTTCAATTACTTTTTAGACTTTTTGTCATGTCGTCTCTTGACGATCATTCTATCAGACTTCTTGCGCTTACGTGTCTTATTACCCATTGTAGGTTTACCCCATGGAGTTACTGGATGTCTACCAGCAGGTTTTCTACCTTCTCCACCACCATGTGGATGGTCATGTGGGTTCATTGCAACACCACGAACACTAGGTCTACGTCCTAACCATCGGCTTCTACCAGCCTTACCAATAGTAATATTCTCATGCTCAATATTTCCAACTTGACCTATAGTTGCCTTACACTTAATATTAACTAATCTAACTTCTCCAGAAGGCAATTCAATATGAGCAAATTTATCTTCTTTAGCCATTACCTGTGCTTGCGCTCCAGCAGCACGAGTTAACTGACCACCTTTACCGGGTTTCAGCTCAATATTATGAACTAGAGTACCTACTGGAACCTGTTCTAGTGGTAATGCATTTCCTGGTTTAATATCAGCATCTGAACCAGATAGAACCTCATCTCCTACTTCTAATCCTCGAGGAGCAAGGATATATCTTTTTTCGCCATCAACATAATTTAATAAAGCAATTCGAGCTGAACGATTTGGATCATATTCAATAGTAGCTACTTTTGCCGGAACTCCATCTTTATCCCGCTTAAAATCAATAACTCTATACTTTCTCTTATGACCCCCACCACGACGTCTAGCAGTAATTCGACCTTTATTGTTACGACCACCAGTCTTTTTTAAAGGCTCTAATAAAGACTTTTCTGGCTTATCAGTTGTAATATCTTCAAAAGTATCAACAGTCATATATCTCCTTGATGGAGTAGTTGGCTTGAATTTTTTAATTGCCATTCGGATTCCCTCCTTTTTCTAAAAGTTATACACCCTCAAAAATATCAATCGTATCATCTGTAGCTAGTTTAACTCTAGCTTTCTTCCAATCAGATGTTCTACCTTCATGATAACCTCTTCTTCTTTTCTTACCAGAAACTCTACAAGTAGTAACTTTGTCTACTTTAACATTAAAAATTTCTTGTACAGCTCTTTTGATTTGAGGCTTGTTAGCATTTAAATCAACCTTAAAAGTATACCAATTTTTTTCTTCCATATCCTCCATACTCTTCTCAGAAATATGAGGTGCAATAATAATATCTCGAGCGTCCATTATACTACAAGCACCTCCTCAACTTGATTAATAGCATCCTTCGTCATTAATACCTTATCACTATTTAAAACATCATAAACAGTTACCTGATTAGATGAAACAACTTTAACTCCTGGAATATTACGTGCTGATTTATAAACATTTTCGTCTCTACCATCAAGCACAAGTAAAACTTTCTTATCAGCAGCATCCAAGTTATCTAATACAGCAACCATCTTCTTAGTCTTTGGTTGCTCAAAATCAAACCCATCAACGATAGTTAAGCTATCTTCTTCAACCTTAGCAGTTAAAGCAGATTTAACAGCTAATTTCTTAACTTTCTTAGGGATTCTTTTCTCATAATTACGTGGTTGTGGACCAAAAGTAGTTCCACCACCAACCCAAATTGGAGATCTAATACTTCCGTGACGAGCACGACCTGTACCCTTTTGACGCCAAGGTTTACGACCACCTCCACGCACTTCACTACGAGTCTTAGTCTTAGCAGTTCCAGCTCTTTTAGCGGCTAATTGAGCAGTTACTGCTTCATGAACAACATGTTCATTTATTTCAACATCAAAAATATCATCATTTAGGTCAACATTTCCTAATTCTTGACCTTGCATATCATATAAAGGTAATTCAGGCATCTTTTCTCCCCCTTCCTAATACTATTTAACTGCCTTTTGAATAGTTAATAATCCTTTTTTAGGTCCTGGAACAGAACCTTTAACTAATAATAAATTTTTCTCTGTATCAACTTTAACAATTTCTAGATTTTGAATAGTCACTTTTTCACGACCCATGTGTCCTGCCATCTTTTTACCTTTAAATACTCTTGATGGATCAGCACTCTGACCAATAGAACCTGGTAACCTATAGTTTCTAGAACCGTGAGTCTTTGGCCCAGTATTAAAGTTCCATCTCTTGACTGTACCAGCAAAACCTTTACCTTTAGAAGTACCAATTACATCAACTTTATCTCCAGCTTCAAAAGTATCAGCTTTTACTTCATCACCAGTTTCTAATTCTTCAGCACCATCAAAACGAAACTCTTTAATGTATTTTTTAGGTTCAATTCCATACTTCTCAAAGTGCCCTTTCAATGGCTTATTTACTCGGGATTCCTTAGCATCCTCAAAACCTAACTGAACAGCAGTATATCCATCTACCTCTTCAGTCTTCTTTTGAATTACAGGGCAAGGACCTGCTTCTACAACTGTTACTGGTACGACTTCTCCATTATCAGTGAAAACCTGTGTCATACCAACTTTCTTCCCTAAAATTGCTTTCATTTAATCACACCTCCTCAAACTAAAAGACTATTATAATTTAATCTCAATATCGACACCAGCAGGTAAATCTAATCTCATTAATGAATCAATCGTCTTTGGTGTCGGCTCTTTAATATCAATCAAACGTTTATGAGTTCGAATCTCAAACTGTTCTCGTGCCTTACTATTTACATGTGGCGAACGCAAAATTGTAAATACTTCCTTTTTAGTCGGTAAAGGAACAGGACCAGAAACCTCAGCTCCAGTTCGAGTAGCTGTTTCTACAATCTTCTCTGCTGAATTATCCAATAATTGATGTTCATAACCCTTTAACTTAATTCTAATTTTATCTCTACCTTGCTCAGCCATTTATCTTCACCTCCGATTAACATTGATTAGACAGAAAAAAGATGAGGAGAAGACAAGCTCCTCATTCCTCTTTTAACCTGTCATTATTCAACAATTTCAGTAACAACACCGGCTCCTACTGTCTTTCCACCTTCACGAATCGCAAATCTTAATCCTTCTTCCATCGCAATCGGAGAAATCAATTCTGCATCCATCTCAATATTATCTCCTGGCATTACCATATCTACATCTCCTGGTAAATCAATTGTTCCAGTTACGTCCGTTGTTCTGAAGTAGAACTGTGGCTTATAACCATCGAAGAATGGAGTATGTCGTCCACCTTCATCCTTACTTAATACATATACCTCTGCTTTAAACTTAGTATGTGGTGTAATTGAACCTGGCTCTGCTAATACCTGTCCACGTTCTACATCTTCTTTATCAATACCTCTTAATAATGCTCCTACATTATCTCCTGCTTGAGCACTTTCCATCTCTTTTCGGAACATTTCAATTCCTGTAATTACTGTTTCTTCTGTCTCTTTAATTCCTACAATCTCTGCTTCGTCTCCTACTTCGATTGTTCCTCTTTCTAGACGTCCTGTCGCTACTGTTCCACGACCAGTAATTGTAAAGATATCCTCAATCGGCATTAAGAATTCTTTATCTGTATCTCTTTCTGGAGTAGGAATCTGCTCATCTACTGCATCCATTAATTCATTAATGTTATCTGCCCATTCTCCTGTTGGCTCTTCTAATGCCTTTAAAGCAGAACCTGTAACTATTGTAGCTTCATCTCCATTAAAGTCATACTCATTAAGTAATTCTCTTACTTCCATCTCTACTAACTCTACTAATTCTTCATCTTCTACCATATCTGCTTTGTTTAGGAATACAACAATTTCTGGTACTCCTACCTGTCGAGCTAATAGTAAGTGCTCTCTTGTCTGTGGCATTGGTCCATCTGCTGCAGATACAATTAAGATTGCTCCATCCATTTGAGCTGCACCAGTAATCATATTCTTTACATAGTCTGCGTGACCTGGGCAGTCAACGTGAGCATAGTGTCTATTAGCTGTTTCATACTCTACGTGTGATGTTGCAATTGTAATTCCTCTCTCCTGCTCTTCTGGTGCGTTATCAATCTCACCAAATTCTACAGATCCTTCTTCTCCTGCTGCTAATACTTTTGTAATTGCAGCTGTTGTTGTTGTCTTACCATGGTCTACGTGTCCAATTGTACCAATATTAACGTGTGGCTTATTTCTTTCAAACTTTTCTTTTGCCATCTCTATCTTCCCTCCTAAGTAAAAACAAATTTATTATTTTACTTTTTCTTTAACTTCTTTAGCAATATTACTTGGAACTTCTTCATAGTGGTCCATCTGCATTACATATTGAGCACGACCTTGTGTAGCAGATCTTAAATCAGTAGAATAACCGAACATTTCAGATAATGGTACATAAGCTTTAATTATTCGGGCATTACCTCTTTGTTCCATTCCTTCTACCTGTCCACGACGACTATTAATATCACCAATTACATCGCCCATATATTCTTCTGGAGTAGTTACTTCTACTTCCATAACTGGCTCTAATAATACTGGATTAGCTCTGTGTGATTGTTCTCTAATTGCCATAGAACCAGCAATCTTAAATGCCATCTCAGAGGAGTCTACTTCGTGGTGAGAACCATCATTCAATGCAACTTTAACATCGATCATTGGATATCCGGCTACAACACCATTTTCTAAAGCTTCCTTAACTCCTTCTTCTACAGAACCAATATAATCTCTAGGTACAACTCCACCTACAATATTATCTTCAAATACAAATCCTTCACCTGGTTCTAATGGTTCAATTTCCATAACTACATGACCATACTGACCACGTCCACCAGACTGTCGGATAAATTTACCTTCAATTTCAGCTTTTTTAGTAATTGTTTCTCGATAAGCAACTTGAGGTTCTCCAATATTGGCTTCTACACCAAATTCTCTTGTTAGTCGGTCAACAATCACTTCTAAGTGTAACTCTCCCATACCAGAAACAATTGTCTGACCAGTCTCTTCATCAGTTCTAACATTAAATGTTGGATCCTCTTCAGCAAGTTTCTGTAAAGCTTCACCTAACTTATCGCTATCTTTTTGTGTCTTTGGTTCAATAGCTACGTCAATTACAGTCTCAGGAAATTCCATAGATTCTAAGATAACTGGGTCATCTGCTGTACATAAAGTATCACCAGTACCAGTATTTTTAAGTCCAACTGCTGCAGCTAAGTCACCAGCATATACTTCATCACGTTCTTCACGTTTATTAGCATGCATCTGTAAGATACGTCCAACTCTTTCTTTCTGGTCTTGACTAGAATTATAAACATAAGAACCAGATTCTAAAACTCCAGAGTAGACTCTAAAGAACGCTAATTTACCAACATAAGGGTCAGTCATAATTTTAAATGCTAATGCTGAGAATGGAGCCTCATCATCAGATTCACGAGTAATCTCCTCTTCAGTCTTAGGATCAATTCCCTCTACTGGAGGAATATCAACTGGTGCTGGCAAATAATCTATTACTGCATCTAATAAAGGTTGAACTCCTTTGTTCTTTAATGCAGTACCACATAATACTGGAGTAAATTCATTATCGATTGTTCCTTTTCTTAAAGCAGCTTTAATTTCTTCAACTGTAATTTCTTCATCTTCTAAATACTTCATCATAATTTCTTCATCTACATCAGCAACTGCTTCAATTAATAATTCTCTATACTCCTGAGCCTTATCTTTTAAGTCCTCAGGAATTTCTTCTTTATTATAATCAATACCTAGTTTATCATCTTCATCATTGTAAATAATAGCTTCCATAGTAACCAAGTCGATTGAACCTTGGTAGTTTTCTTCTTTGCCAATTGGAAGTTGAATAGCAACTGGATTAGCATCAATTCTCTCATCCATCATATTTACTACATTATAAAAATCTGCTCCAGTTCTATCCATTTTATTTACAAAGGCAATTTTTGGTACATTATACTTGTCAGCCTGGCGCCATACCGTTTCAGATTGTGGTTCTACTCCACCAACAGAACAGAATACACCAATAGCACCATCTAATACTCTTAGTGATCTTTCTACCTCAACAGTGAAGTCCACGTGTCCAGGCGTATCTATAATGTTAATTCTATGATCATCCCATTGACAAGTAGTCGCAGCAGAAGTAATAGTAATTCCTCTTTCCTTCTCCTGATCCATCCAATCCATCTGAGAATCACCATCATGAGTTTCACCAATCTTGTGTACACGACCTGTATAAAACAACATACGCTCTGTAGTAGTCGTCTTACCAGCATCAATATGCGCCATAAGTCCAATATTTCTTGTCTTTTTTAGCGGAAATTGTCTGGGCACTTACAACACCCTCCCTTTTATTTAATCTCTAATTACCATCTATAGTGAGCAAAAGCTTTGTTTGCTTCAGCCATGCGGTGAACTTCCTCTTTCTTTCTTACAGCACCGCCTTCTTCATTATAAGCATCAACTAATTCATTAGCAACTCTATCAACCATATTTCTTTCACCACGACCTCTAGCAGCTTCAACAACCCACCGTAATCCTAAAGTTAAACGACGATTATTATCAACTTCAACAGGAACCTGATAGTTAGCTCCTCCTACACGGCGTGTCTTAATCTCTAATACTGGCATTACATTATTTAAGGCACCTTTTAATACTTCCATTGGTTCCTCACCAGTCTTTTCAGCTACCATATCCATTGCTTCATAAAAGATATTTTCTGCAAGACTTTTCTTGCCATCATACATAATCTTATTAATAAAACGACTAGCTAGCTTACTTTTATAAATTGGATCCGCGTTTACTTCACGTCTTTGTGCTTGACTTTTACGTGACACTAAATTCTCCCTCCTTCCAACTTAACCTTTAGTTTATTCGTTAGGTTTCTTAACACCATACTTAGACCGACCTTGTTTTCTATCCTCTACACCAGCACAATCTAATGCACCACGAACAATTGTATATCTAACACCAGGTAAGTCTTTAACACGACCACCTCTAACTAATACAACAGAGTGCTCTTGTAAATTATGCCCAATACCAGGAATATAAGCTGTTACTTCCTTGCCATTAGTTAATCGGACACGAGCAACCTTTCTTAAAGCAGAGTTAGGTTTTTTAGGAGTAGCAGTATATACTCTTGTACATACTCCTCTCTTCTGTGGAGCTCCTTCTAATGCTCTAGCTCCCTTCTTCTTCTTAACTTTTTCTCTCCCATTTCGAACTAGCTGATTTATTGTTGGCATTTCTACACCTCCTCTCGAAATTTACAGGTCTATAAAACTCTAGATAGAGGAATTATACCTCTATCTAGATTAAATTTATTAACAAAATCCGTTATCATATAATCACTCACAACACACTTACGTATTTTAACACTTTACTTTTTACCTGTCAACCATTTTTCTTATTTATTTTACGATTTCTGCTTCAACATCCTCATACTTTTTCATTCCAGTACCAGCAGGAATTAACTGTCCAACAATTACATTCTCTTTTAATCCTTCTAGATCATCTCGCTTACCTTCCAAGGAAGCTTCAGTTAAAACTCTAGTTGTCTCTTGGAATGATGCAGCAGATAAGAAACTTTCTGTATTTAAAGAAGACTTAGTAATTCCTAATAATAGAGGTTCAGCAGTAGCTGGTTCCTCACCATTAGCAACAGCTTTCTGATTTGCTTCTTCAAATTCAAAGACATCAATTAATTCTCCAGGAAGAAAATCAGTTGCTCCTGCCTTCTTAATTTTCACTTTATTAGTCATCTGTCTGATGATAACTTCAATATGTTTATCATCAATCTCTACACCCTGAGATCTATATACTCTTTGCACTTCAGCTAACAGATATTGTTGAGCAGTCTGCTTACCATCAATCTCTAAAACATCTTCTGGATCTAATGGCCCTTTAGTTAATCTATCTCCAGCTTTAACATGATCTCCATCTGATACTTTTAACTCAGAACCATAAGGTAATTTATAAGTCTTCTGTCTTCCTTCTTCTGTCTTAATTACTGCTTTATGGGACTTGTTATTCTCTACAATATTAACCTCACCACTTAATGCTGTAACAATGGCTTGCCCTTTAGGGCTACGTGCTTCAAATAACTCTTCTACTCTTGGTAAACCTTGTGTGATATCATCTCCAGCAACTCCACCAGTATGGAAAGTTCTCATCGTCAGCTGAGTACCTGGTTCACCAATTGATTGAGCTGCCATAATTCCAACTGCTTCTCCAGGTTTAACAATCTTACCATCAGCAAGGTTTTTACCATAACATTTTTGACAAATTCCATCTTTAGAATGACAAGTTAAAACAGTTCTGATTTCAACTGAATCAATATCAATTTCATTAACTTTTGCTGCATCTTTTTCAGTAACTATTTCATCTGCTTTAACAATTACTTCTCCCGTTTCTGGATGTACTATATCTTCTAGAGGTAAACGACCTTCAATTCGTTCACTTACTGGTTCAATAATTTCTCCATCTTCTCTAATTGCCTCCACTACAGTACCTCCATCAGTACCACAATCCTCTTCAGTAATTGCAACATCTTGTGATACATCAACTAATCTTCTAGTTAAGTAACCAGAGTCTGCAGTTCTTAAAGCAGTATCAGCTAATCCTTTACGAGCACCGTGAGTAGAAATAAAGTATTCTAACACAGATAACCCTTCCCGGAAACAAGCTTTAATCGGCATATCAATAATTCGACCAGAAGGATCTGCCATTAAACCACGCATACCACCTAACTGAGAAATCTGAGATTTATTACCTCGAGCTCCTGAAGTAGCCATCATATAAATTGGATTAAACTCACCTAAATTATCAATTAAAGCATCAGTAACTTCATCTTTGGCATCATTCCAAACATCAATTACTCGTTGGTATCTTTCTTTCTCAGTTATTAAACCACGACGATACTGAGTTTCAACTTTTTCAACTTTCTGTTCAGAATCTGCTAAGATATCATACTTTTGCTCTGGAATATCAACATCAGTAACCCCAATTGTAATTCCTGACCTTGTAGCATAATGGAAGGTTAATTTCTTAATTTTATCTAAAATATCTGCTGTTTTATTAGGACCTAATTCATCATGACATTCACCAACTAATTGTCCAAGTCTCTTTTTATCAAATACTTCATTATAAAATGGTAATTCATCTGGTAAAATGTCATTAAAGATAATTCGACCTATACTAGTATCAATCCAACCTTTATCTTTTGATCTATACTTTACTTTAGTCTGTAAAGTAACTGCATCATTTTCATAAGCTTTGATCACTTCTGAAACAGAACCAAAGTACTTATCTTCACCTTTAGCTCCATCTTTTTGAATTGTTAAATAATAAGCTCCCAATACCATATCCTGTGTTGGAACTGCTATAGCTCTTCCATCAGCTGGAGATAATAAATTATATGTTGAAGACATTAACATTCTAGATTCTGCTTGAGCAGCTGTAGATAGTGGAACGTGAACAGCCATCTGATCTCCATCAAAGTCAGCATTATAAGCAGGACATACTAATGGATGAACTCTAATTGCTTTACCTTCTACCAAAACTGGTTCAAATGCTTGGATACCTAATCTGTGTAATGTTGGAGCACGATTTAGTAATACAGGATGTTCTTTAATTGTTTCTTCTAAAACATCCCAAACTTCTTCAGCCTCATTTTCTACCATACTTTTAGCGCTTTTAATGTTATGGGCCAAATCCTGCTCTACTAAGCTCTTCATAACAAATGGCTTAAAGAGTTCTAAAGCCATCTTCTTCGGCAGACCACACTGATCTAATCTTAAGTTTGGACCAACAACAATAACAGAACGTCCTGAATAGTCAACACGCTTTCCTAATAAGTTCTGACGGAAACGTCCCTGTTTCCCTTTTAACATATCACTTAATGACTTCAATGGTCTATTTCCTGCACCAGTTACAGGACGACCTCTACGACCATTATCAATTAAAGCATCCACAGCTTCCTGTAACATCCGCTTTTCATTTCTAATAATAATCTCAGGAGCACCTAATTCTAATAGCCTCTTAAGACGATTATTACGATTAATTACACGTCGGTAAAGATCATTTAGATCAGAAGTAGCAAATCTACCCCCATCTAACTGAACCATTGGTCTCAATTCAGGTGGAATAACAGGTAATGCCTCTAACACCATCCACTGAGGTTGATTATCTGAGTTCTTTAGACCTTCTAATACCTTTAACCTTCTGACTACCCGCTTACGTCTTTGTCCAGAAAGTCCTTTAACTTCTTCTTCTAGCTCTTTAATTTCTGAATCTAAATCCATATTAGCTAGAATCTCTTTAATCGCTTCAGCTCCCATACCAGATTTAAATCTGTCACCATACTTAGTCTTAGCTTCTCGATATTCGCTTTCACTTAATAACTGTTTTGTATTTAATGGGGTATCACCTGGATCAATTACAATATAAGAAACAAAATAAAGGGCCTTCTCTAAAGAACGAGGAGACATATCCATAACTACTCCTAAACGACTAGGAATTCCTTTAAAGAACCAGATATGGGAAACAGGAGCAGCTAACTCAATATGCCCCATTCTTTCCCTACGCACTTTAGATTTAGTAACTTCTACTCCACACCGGTCACAAACAACACCTTTATATCTTACTCTCTTATATTTACCACAATGGCATTCCCAATCCTTAGTCGGGCCAAAAATTTTCTCACAAAATAGCCCTTCCTTCTCTGGCTTCAGTGTCCGATAATTAATCGTTTCTGGTTTTTTAACCTCACCACTAGACCAGGAACGAATTTTTTCTGGGGAAGCCAAACCAATTTCCATAAAATCAAAATTATTTGGATTAAACAAGGCCACACTCCTCCCTTATTTTAGTCTTAGCTAAAAGATTCGACAGTATACAATTTAATGAAAACAACTACTATAAAGCTGTTTTAAGCACCTTCTTCTTCATTATCAGACAAGTCACCAATTCCAAGCTTCTTAGAAGTTTTATTAACTTCTTCATCTTCTAAAGATAATTGTTTCTCATCTTCAGAATAAATATTAGCATCAAGTCCAATACTTTGCATCTCTTTAATTAATACTTTAAAGGACTCAGGAATACCTGGTTCAGGAACATTTTCTCCTTTTACAATCGATTCATAAGCTTGTACTCGGCCAACTACATCATCTGACTTAACAGTTAACATCTCTTGTAGAGTATGAGCTGCACCATAAGCTTCTAGCGCCCAAACCTCCATTTCACCAAATCGCTGACCACCAAATTGTGCTTTACCACCTAGTGGCTGCTGAGTTACTAGTGAATAAGGACCTGTAGCACGACCATGCATCTTATCATGGGCTAAGTGATGTAATTTTAGCATATACATAACTCCGACTGTTACTCTTTCTTCAAGTTGCTCTCCAGTTCGGCCATCATATAAAACTGTCTTTCCATCACGAGGCAAACCAGCTTCTTCTAGTATATCTTCCACATCTTCCTGAGTTGCTCCATTAAAGACAGGAGTAGATGTATGAATTCCTAGAGCTTTAGCTGCCATACCTAAATGCGTCTCTAATACCTGACCAATGTTCATACGAGATGGAACACCTAGTGGATTAAGAACAATTTCTACTGGCTCACCATTAGGTAAATAAGGCATATCTTCCTCTGGTAAGATTCTAGAAATAACACCTTTGTTTCCATGACGACCTGCTAGCTTATCACCGACAGTAATTTTTAACTTCTTAGCTACATAAACTCTAACCAGCTTATTAACTCCTGTCTGTAAGTCATCACCTTCTTCTCTATCAAATACTTTAACATCAATTACAATACCTTCTTCACCATGAGGTACCTTAAGAGAAGTATCTCTTACTTCACGTGCCTTCTCACCAAAGATGGCTCGTAATAATCTTTCTTCAGCTGATAATTCCTTCTCTCCTTTAGGAGTCACTTTACCTACAAGGATATCACCTGCTTCAACTTCAGCACCTGCCCTAATAATTCCTCGTTCATCTAAATCTTTTAAAGAATCTTTACTTACATTAGGAATTTCTCTTGTTATCTCTTCAGGTCCTAACTTAGTATCCCTAGCTTCAGCTTCATACTCTTCAATATGAACAGAAGTTAAAGCATCTTCTTTAACTAAATTCTCACTAATTAAAATAGCATCCTCATAATTATAACCTTCCCACGGCATAAAGGCTACTGTACAATTTCTACCTAAAGATAGTTCACCTTTATCAGTAGAAGGACCATCAGCAATAATCATATCCTCTTCTACCTGATCACCTTTTGATACAATTGGTCTCTGGTTCATACAACTACCTTGGTTAGAACGAGCAAATTTAGTCAACTCATACTTATCAATTGTATCATCATCAGTTCGAACTAGAATTTTATCTCCAGTTACTTTAACTACTTCTCCACTATTCTTAGCTACTATTGTAGCTCCAGAATCTTTAGCAACTTCATATTCAATACCAGTACCAACTAATGGAGCATCAGGCTTTAATAATGGTACAGCCTGTCTCTGCATGTTAGCTCCCATTAAAGCACGGTTAGCATCATCATTTTCAATGAATGGAATTAAAGCTGCAGAAACACCAATTATCTGTCTAGGAGAAACATCCATATAATCTACTTCATCTGGATCGATTTGAATATCTTCTCCATTATGACGAGCAAATACTTTCTCACCGATCAAATTCCCATTCTCATCAGTCTGTTGAGTAGCTTGAGTAATTACATATTGATCTTCTTCATTAGCATTCAAATATTCGATCTCATTAGTAGCTACCTCATCAACTACTTTACGATAAGGGGTCTCAATAAACCCAAATTCATCTGTGCGACCATAGATACAAAGGGACCCAATCAAACCGATATTTGGCCCTTCTGGCGTTTCAATCGGACAAATTCTACCATAGTGAGTGTGGTGAACATCACGCACATCAAATCCTGCTCGTTCACGACTCAATCCACCTGGTCCTAAAGCACTCATCCTTCGTTTATGAGTTAATTCAGCTAATGGGTTAGTTTGATCCATAAATTGAGATAACTGACCACTGCCAAAGAATTCTTTAATAGAGGCTGCTACTGGTCGAGTATTAATTAAATTTTGTGGGGTAATAACATCAAGATCTTGGATAGTCATTCTCTCTTTAACTACTCGTTCCATTCTAGAAAGACCAATTCTAAATTGATTTTGTAGTAGCTCTCCTACTGTTTTTAACCGTCTATTTCCTAAATGGTCAATATCATCTATTTCAGCATCATCATCTTCATGAAGTAACTTTATCATATATTTTACAGTTTCTATAATATCTTCTTTATCTAAAGTTCTATTCTCTAACTCAGAATCTAACCCTAACTTTTGATTGATCTTATAACGCCCTACTTTAGCTAGATCATACCTTTTAGGGTCAAAGAATAATGATTCAATTAAATTTTGTGCACTTTCAACTGTTGGTGGTTCTCCAGGACGTTGATTCTTATATAGCTCAATCAATGCTTCCTCTTGCGTTTCAGTGTTATCCTTCTCAATAGTCCTATGAACCACATCATGATCACCTAGTAAATCAATTAATTCAGTATCAGTTCCAAAACCTAAAGCCCTAAATAAAACTGTACTTGGTAACTTTCGATTACGATCAACTCTAACTGAAATAATTGCTTTCTTATCATATTCAAATTCAATCCACGCACCGCGATTAGGTATAATACTACCATCATACAAAGTTCGCCCATCTTTAGTCATTTCCTTATTGAAATAAACACCAGAAGAACGAATTAACTGGTTAACAATTACTCGTTCAGCACCATTAATAATAAAAGTTCCTCTATCTGTCATTAAAGGAAAATTAGCCATGAAAACATCTTGTTCTTTAATCTCTCCAGTATCCTTATTAATCAATCTTACTCTGGCATTTAATGGTGCATCATAACTAACATCACGATTTTTACTCTCCATTTCATCATACTTAGGTTCCTCAATTGAATAATCAATAAATTCTAAAACCAAATTATCTGAAAAGTCTTGAATTGGGGAAATTTCATCAAATAACTCCATTAGACCTACATCTAAAAACCACTGATAGGATTGGCTTTGCGTTCTTATCATATAAGGCATTTCCATTGCATTTTCTACCTTAGCAAAAGTGCGCCTCTCCCTTTTTAATGAGTTTGCTGGCTTGGCCATAAAAATTGTCACCCCCGCAGGTTTTATCAATAAAAATAAACTTTGTCTATAATCAATGTCTACCATTTATATTTACTCATTTTATACAAAATATGTATCTAATTGAAAACAATTAAACTTTTCCTATGATACCACTACAACAATAACCAATAGTAACACAATCTCAAATTATTGTCAAGAAACAGGAACTAAATAAGGTAAAAAAGCACCCTGTTATATTAACAGAGTGCTTTTTAATCCTGATTGACTATTCTATTTCAGAACTTAATTACTTAAGTTCAACTTCAGCTCCAGCTTCTTCTAACTGTTCTTTGATTTCTTCTGCTTCTTCTTCTTCTAAACCTTCTTTTACAGGATTTGGAGCATCGTCAACTAGTGCCTTAGCATCCTTAAGACCTAAGTCAGTAACTCCTCTTACAGCTTTGATTACCTTAATCTTACTGCTTCCAGCAGAGGTTAAAACAACATCAAATTCAGTCTGTTCTTCTTCTTCAGCTCCACCAGCAGCCCCACCAGCAGCAGGAGCAGCAGCTACAGGAGCAGCACTCACATCAAACTTCTCTTCTAATTCTTCAACCAATTCAGCAAGTTCTAAAACCGTCATTTCTTCAATAGCTTCTAAAATATCTTCTTTATTCATTTAAATCTCCTCCTTGAAATTTATATTATTCTTCTTTTTGGTCTTTAACAGCATTAAGCGCATGTGCTAAACTTTGTAATGGATAATTCAAAGCGTGTGCTAAACCAGAAATAGGCGCTTTCATAGCACGAGCAACCTGTCCAAGTAAAACTTCTCGAGGTGGAATATCAGCTAATGCTTCAATTCCATCTACACCAACAACTGAACCTTCAACAACACCTGATTTTACTTCTAAATCCTCATGTTCTTCAGCAAAATCAGATAAAACTTTTGCTGGAGCAACAGGATCTTCAGCAGAAAAAGCTATAGCAGTAGGTCCGGATAAATATTCTTCAATTTCCTCACAACCTGCGTCTTTTGCTGCTAAGTATGCAAGAGTGTTCTTAACAACTTTATATTCTACACCAGCTTCTCTTAACTTATCTCGCAGTTCTGTTACTTCTTCTACATTTAAACCGCGATAATCAGTTAAAACAGCTGATTTAGCATTCGTAAATTTCTCTGTTAATTCTTCAACGACTAATTCCTTCTCTCGTCGAGCCACTGTGCTCTTTCACCTCCTTGCGTCAAACTAAAAAAGAGTCTCCGTCGTAGCCGGAGACTCTAAACAGGTGACCAAGGTAGTAATAACAAAGTTTGAGATAAAATTCAAACTCAAGCTAAACATATTACTAACCTCGGCAGGCAATAATTTAAGCCTTAAAGGCACCTACTGTCTTCGGCTACGAATTATATTCTTTTTTAATCACGCAGAATATTATAGCATATTAAATCCATTCCGTCAATTAATTATTGACATTAAGTAACTATATCTAAAACTTTCTGAGGATCAACTTTAATTCCAGGCCCCATTGTAGCAGAAACAGCTACATTAAGCAGATATCTTCCTTTAACTCCTTCAGGTCTAGATTTAACTATTTCTTCCATTAACCCAATGAAGTTTTCATATAAGTCGTCTTCTGAAAAGTCATCTTTACCAATTGGGGCATGTACATTACCAGAGCTATCGGCTCTATATTCAATCTTACCTGCTTTAAGTTCATTAATTACTTCTTCTAAGTCAAAAGTTACAGTTCCTAATTTAGGGTTTGGCATTAAACCTTGTGGACCCAAAATAGGACCTAATTTACCTACTACACTCATCATATCTGGAGTAGCTACTACTGCATCAAAATCTAACCAACCATTTTCGATTTTTTCAGCTAATTCTTCTCCACCTACAAAGTCAGCACCAGCTGTTTCTGCCTCTTTAGCTTTTTCACCTTGAGCAAAAACAACTACTCTAACTTCTTGTCCAGTACCATTAGGTAGAACAAATGTATCTCTAACCTGCTGATCGTTTTTACCTGGATCGATTCCTAACTTAACAGACAATTCAATTGTCTCATCAAAATTAGCAGTAGCAGTTTCTTTAACTAATTCTAAGGCCTCTTGTGGATTGTAAACTTTTTCCTCATCCACTTTTTCTGCAGCATCTATATATCTTTTAGACATTATAATACCTCCTATGTGGTAATAACGGTTCTATCCTCCCACTGATTTATAAATTACTCTTCTACAACAAGTCCCATACTACGAGCAGTACCTTTAATCATACTCATAGCTGACTCTAATGTAGCAGCATTTAAGTCTTCCATCTTTAATTCAGCAATTTCTTTTACATCATCTATATCTACAGTTCCTACTTTATTAACATTAGGTTCTCCTGAAGCAGTTTCAAGTCCAGCAGCTTTCTTTAACAAGTCAGCTGCAGGTGGAGTCTTAGTAATAAAATCAAAAGAACGATCAGCATAAACTGTAATTTCAACTGGAATAATATTTCCAGCCTGATCAGCTGTTTTAGCATTAAATGCTTTACAAAACTCCATAATATTAATTCCATGTTGTCCTAATGCTGGACCAACCGGAGGAGCTGGACTAGCTTCACCAGCAGGAATTTGCAAACTAATCTTACCAACTACCTTCTTAGCCATAAGTTACACCTCCCTATACTCTATCTACTTGATTGAATTTTAGTTCAATTGGTGTTTCACGTCCACCAAACATAGATACTAAAACTGTTACTTCTTCTGTTTCATAATCTATCTCTTGGATCTCTCCTACATGTTCCTCTAAAACTCCATCAGTTACTTCAACTTTCTGGCCTATTTCTAGGTCTGTATTTGCTTTAGTTATTTCTTCTACACCCATGTCTTGTTTTATTCTCTTGATTTCTTCATCAGAAACTGGAACTGGGTCAGTTCCAGCACTAGCAAAACCAATCACTCCCGGGGTATTACGAACTACATACCAGGCATCATCTTCCATGATCATTTCTACTAGAACATATCCTGGAAAGATTTCATCCTTTTTTACTGTTTTTTTACCATCTTTTACTTCAACTTTATCTTCTGTTGGAATTAAAACATCAAAAATTTTATCTTCCATTCCAGTACTTTTAACTCGTTGTTTTAAATTAACTTCTACCCGTTTTTCTTTACCTGAATAGGTATAAAGAGCGTACCAATTTCTTTCACTCATAAAATGGACCCCTGATTTAGGAGCCGCACCCCCTCTAATCAAGAATAAGTGGCCGAATAATCTGAGAAAATACTAAGTCAATGCCACCAATAAATAAACCAACAACTACAACTACAAAAACTACTACTCCTGTATAGGATATTACCTCATTTTGATTCGGCCAATTTACTTTTCTAAGTTCAGCTTTTACTTCACGAAAAAACTTTTTGACTTTATCTACAGTACCTTTATCTTTGGCCATTTACCACACATCCTCAATATTAAGTAATTTAATTTAAGTTTATGGCAGGCCTGGAGGGAGTTGAACCCACAACTTTCGGATTTGGAGTCCGACGCTCTAGCCAGTTGAGCTACAAGCCTACATGAAAATAAAATTATCTAGTTTCCTTATGAAGAGTGTGTTCTTTACAGAACTTACAATACTTCTTTAATTCCATTCTTTGTCGTTGATTGCTTGAATTTTTAGTAGTACTATAATTACGTCTTTTACACTCTGTACAAGCTAAAGTAATTATTTCCCTCATTAACTGCCACCTCCTCAGAGTGCACACCAACTAGTAACCCTTACACCGGATACACTTTATCATATTATATAATAAAAGTCAATACTTTTTCCACAAACCATACATTTTAATACTTTAACAATAGAAAAGCAGGTATATAAGATACCCGCCCTTCTAAATCAATAGCAAGCTACTTATTCAACAATTTCAGTAACAACACCGGCTCCTACTGTCTTTCCACCTTCACGAATCGCAAATCTTAATCCTTCTTCCATCGCAATCGGAGAAATCAATTCTGCATCCATCTCAATATTATCTCCTGGCATTACCATATCTACATCTCCTGGTAAATCAATTGTTCCAGTTACGTCCGTTGTTCTGAAGTAGAACTGTGGCTTATAACCATCGAAGAATGGAGTATGTCGTCCACCTTCATCCTTACTTAATACATATACCTCTGCTTTAAACTTAGTATGTGGTGTAATTGAACCTGGCTCTGCTAATACCTGTCCACGTTCTACATCTTCTTTATCAATACCTCTTAATAATGCTCCTACATTATCTCCTGCTTGAGCACTTTCCATCTCTTTTCGGAACATTTCAATTCCTGTAATTACTGTTTCTTCTGTCTCTTTAATTCCTACAATCTCTGCTTCGTCTCCTACTTCGATTGTTCCTCTTTCTAGACGTCCTGTCGCTACTGTTCCACGACCAGTAATTGTAAAGATATCCTCAATCGGCATTAAGAATTCTTTATCTGTATCTCTTTCTGGAGTAGGAATCTGCTCATCTACTGCATCCATTAATTCATTAATGTTATCTGCCCATTCTCCTGTTGGCTCTTCTAATGCCTTTAAAGCAGAACCTGTAACTATTGTAGCTTCATCTCCATTAAAGTCATACTCATTAAGTAATTCTCTTACTTCCATCTCTACTAACTCTACTAATTCTTCATCTTCTACCATATCTGCTTTGTTTAGGAATACAACAATTTCTGGTACTCCTACCTGTCGAGCTAATAGTAAGTGCTCTCTTGTCTGTGGCATTGGTCCATCTGCTGCAGATACAATTAAGATTGCTCCATCCATTTGAGCTGCACCAGTAATCATATTCTTTACATAGTCTGCGTGACCTGGGCAGTCAACGTGAGCATAGTGTCTATTAGCTGTTTCATACTCTACGTGTGATGTTGCAATTGTAATTCCTCTCTCCTGCTCTTCTGGTGCGTTATCAATCTCACCAAATTCTACAGATCCTTCTTCTCCTGCTGCTAATACTTTTGTAATTGCAGCTGTTGTTGTTGTCTTACCATGGTCTACGTGTCCAATTGTACCAATATTAACGTGTGGCTTATTTCTTTCAAACTTTTCTTTTGCCATCTCTATCTTCCCTCCTAAGTAAAAATAAGTTTATTAATAAGCTTAAATATTAAAGGTGATCTTGATCACCTAACTTATACTTATTATGTACAATATTAAGTTTTTAATTGGAGCCCACAACCGGAATTGAACCGGTGACCTCATCCTTACCATGGATGCGCTCCACCGACTGAGCTATGTGGGCAAAAAGAACTTATCAAACCAAATCAAATAAAACAGGTATATAATACCGATACTAACCAAAGCATCATCGGTATTATATATCTTTTACTTAAAGAGGTCAAGAGGTAAAATAATTTATTTGATTAAATTATATTCCATTTAAGCTAATTAACTCCATTTAAGTCATCATTTCTCTGGATTTATTTAAAGATTATGTTTCTCTAAAAAATCATTAATTTTATTCTTTACTCGTTGCAAAGCATTATCTACTGATTTAACATGCCTATCTAAAGTACGAGCAATCTCCTGGTAACTCTTTTCTTTTAGATACTCTTGTAATACAGCCAGCTCTAAATCACTTAACATCTCTTTAATACTTTCCTCTAAGAAACTACATGATTGATTAGTAACAAATATCTTTTCAGGATTATAAAGTTCACTATTCTCTAGTACATCCAGTAGAGTTCTATCAGATTCTTGACTAAAAATAGGCTTATTTAAAGAAACATAGGAATTTAAAGGTTGATGTTTCTGTCTAGTAGCAGTCTTAATAGCAGTAATAATCTGACGAGTAATACATAATTCTGCAAATGACTTAAAAGAAGCTAATTTATCTACTTCATAATCCCTAATAGCCTTATATAATCCAATTAATCCTTCTTGGACTATATCATCTTGATCAGCTCCCACTAAAAAATAGGATTTAGACTTAGCTTTTACAAAATTCTTATACTTTTTAATTAAATATTCAATTGCCAGTTGGTTTCCTTGTTGTGCTTCCTTTATTATCTCATCATCAGTCATGTCACGATAATTACTATATTCTTTGGCTTGCAAAGTTGGTTTTGGCATAATTCCCTCCACCCTCTATTTTATATATTAGATGACTTGTTATTTCTATATCAAAACAGGAGCAATATCATTATAACTTACGTTATTTATTATAGTCAAGAAAGGAGCAATTGTAACTTTTTCCTTAAATTATTCTTTTGCATTATATTTGATAATCCGAGGTTGAGGGGAATAAATATCCTTGGAAATAACTTCTTCATTAATCAACTTTCCTTCTCTAAATAATAACTTTTTAACTATCACTTTAAAACCTTTTTTCCCATGCTGGAATACTTTACTAGTGCCCAATTTTAGATCCTGATCTAACTTTTCTATAACTTTTGGCTTTAATATTTTCGAAGTAGATGTAGTAATCTTAACTTGTTCATGTAGATGACGTGCCAAAACGCTAACTGTTAGTTGTTCACCTCTTAATCGGGCCAAGATCAGTAATGGATCAGAGGTATTATTTCTAAACTTATAATCTATCCAGTTATAATAAACAGTAGCTCCTCTCCCTAAAGGAATATAATCGACTGGTTGAGAGTGATTCTTTCTTTCGACAATTTCTAAATTAGATAATAAGGTAGCATTATACAGAGTAGAAGATAACTGGCAGATACCTCCTCCTACTCCAGGTACTAATTCACCATCTACTATTTCAGGAGCTTCTTTAAATCCTCTTTTTTTAGTACGCGGGCCAACTACTTCATTAAAAGAAAATACTTCCCCAGGCATTAACAATGTGCCATCTACTTGTTTAGCTGCCAGCTTTATATTTTGCACCCTATTTTTTTCTTTTCCATCAAAACTAGTAGTATATGTGGCAACCACATTATTTAATCCATACTTAGCAATTTTTTCAGAAATTGATAGCTTAGTATTAGCTGAAACTGGCGTTATTAAACAAACTGTATAAATAACTAATACTAAACTAACTACTTCTAATCTTTTCATCTTTAGCCTCCAATACGTTGACGTATAGAGTCATAAATTAAAATACCAGCTGCTACCGAAGCATTCAATGAATCAACCTGTCCTCTCATAGGCATCTGAACTAAAAAATCACACTTTTCTTTAACTAATCTTCTCATCCCGGTTCCCTCACTACCAATTACTAAACCTATAGAACCAGCTAAATCCGCTTCAAAATAATTTTGATCACCATCTATATCTGCTCCTGCAATCCAAAATCCTTTATCTTTTAGCTTATCTATTGTTCGGGCCAAATTAGTTACTTTAGCTACAGGCACATGTTCAACTGCTCCTGCTGATGCTTTAGCTACTACTGGAGTAAAACCAACAGATCTTCGTTTAGGAATTATGACACCATCAACACCTGCTCCATCACAAATCCTCATAATTGCACCAAAATTATGAGGATCTTTAATCTCATCTAATAAGACTAAAAAAGGCGCATCTTTGTCGTCATCAATAGCTACCTGTTCTTTAACATATTGGACTAAGTGATCTAAATTCCAATAATCTAAGTCTTTAGCCTGAGCAATAACCCCTTGATGAGAATGCGATTTAGCTAGCTGATTCAACCTACCTTTAGCAACCTTCTTAATATTAATATCTTTTTCATTAGCTAAATCATAAATTTGATTAATAGCATTACCTCGAGCTGTCTTTAAAACTAAAATCTCTTCTATTTCTCTATCAGCTTTTAGAGCTTCAATTACTGGATTTCTACCTTCAACTTGTGCCATTATTTGTCCTCCCTTAAGAATTTATCTCGCATTTCCTTCTGCTGTCCACAAGTAAGTTTACCTTCTTTACACTTACCATAGATACAAGATGGTAGAGCCTTTTCATATAAAGTATCAGATAGTTCTCTTAAAATATCTAGTTTTTTAGTAGATAATTCTCTTATCTCCCATTGGGCATTCTTACATATTCTCTCAGCCAACATCTCTATATCAATTCTTGCATTAGTAGAAATGGTTAGTTTAATCTGATCACAATTTAAAATAAAAGGGAATGCTTTATCTGTATCATAATTTTCTAATATATAATGTCTAAATTCTTTAAACTCTGTAACTAACTCTAAAAATTCTTGTTCAAATTTTGACTCTTTAATACTTGGAGGTAGAAGTACTTCTCTCGTTTCCAAAATAAGATTGGCCAAATCTTCTCTATGATTCTCAGATAAACGATGTCTAATCTGTTGGTGATATGTAACCATACTACACATCATACCAAAAGTAGTTCTAGCCTGCTCAGCAATACTTTCATGACCATAGCCTAAGACCCTTTCAGTAAGTCCTTTTGCTTTAGCAGTAGCTTCTGCTCCCCAATCAGCCAACTTTTCAGTAGGAGTTAAGGAAGAAGTACTAGTAGCAGCACCAAGACCTACTTTTAAATCTAAATCATTAAAAGAATCTAACAAGACCATCTTATTATCTGAATTTATTTTTCTCATATCATTCTCATATAAATCTTCTATTACCGTATTATTATTACTATACTCAGTTGGTAACAATTGAACTAAAAAGTCTGGTAAACAATTTATAATTTTAGTTCTAAATTGATCAAATAAGTTAAAATACTCTTTATCATACAATAAATTAAATAATTCATACAGCTTGTTTCCTGTCATTGCTACTGAAATATTCGTCTTTGTCGCTAAAGGTAGAATATATCTTGCATCTTCTATTGGAATTCCATACTTATAATGTTCAACCTTAGGTCTTCCTTTAAAATCATCTTCCTTCAACTCTGACATCCTATTATATAAGTCAAAAGTCTTATCAATTAACTCATCTGCTTTTTTTCTATCTTCGCTTGATATATCTGGTAATAGATATAAATCATCTTTCATAGTTACATATCTTTGGCTCTGCTGTACATAAGAATCTTTTAGCTCACATAATAAAGTACTGTGAACTCTATTAATTCCTTCAGCCACAAAAGAGAGATTTACTCTCTTTAGTGCCTCTTTAATAGTATCTTTGTCTAAATTATTAATCTTATTCTTTTTCACCCATGATTTTACTTTATCTAGACCTGTTGTTTCAAAATTATTAATCTGCATAATCTATACTCCCCCTAGAACTACTATTTTAAATCTTACTATATTTTCATAAACTACTCCGTCTAAATAAAAATTCAGACGGAGTCTACTATTAATCCTCTGTTAATAACCCTTTTATTATATTAAATAATTCTAGTAATCTGTCCTCTTTTCCTGCTAAATATAGATACCCAATTAATGTTTCAAAAGCTGTACTATATTGATAAGTAGCTCGATCTACATTACCTGGAGCATTAGTTTTAGCATTTCTTCCTCGACGGACAATAACTGCTTCATCTTCAGTCAATTCTGGTCTTATATCTTCTAATAACTGAGCTTGAGCTTCAGCATTTACATATTCAACAGCCTGTTGGTGAAGACGATTAGGTTTCCCACCTTCTTCTAACAGAAAAGTCCGAATAAATAGCTCAAAAACACTATCACCAATATAAGCCAAACTAGGTGGCGATAATAACTCAGGACGATTAGAAAAATTATTTAGTTTCTCAAAAATTAATGACACTTACTTCACCTTCCATTCTGTTCCTTGAGGAGTATCTTTAACTTCTACATTTAATTCAGCTAACTCATCTCTAACCTTATCAGCTAATTGATATTCTTGTTGTTCCCGTAAATCCTCTCTTAATTCTAACAACAGCTCAACTAACGGGCCAACTAACCCTTCATTCTCTACTTCAGTCTCAGTCAAAATACCTAGAACCTCTCTTCCTAACTCATCAAATAAATCATTAACTAATTTTAGCCCTTCTTTAACATCTGCTGTTAGCAGAAAATCATCATTACTTATAAACCGATTAACATCACGGGCCAACTCATGTAATACTCCAATAGCTAGAGCAGTATTAAAGTCATCATTCATAGCTTGAATGAATTCCTCTTTTCGTTCCTTACAGATATCTTCAAGTTCAGTTCTTGTTGCCTCACCAGCTACTGGATCTTGGTCTAATAGATAGTCTAATTTATCTACTGTATTCTGTAATCGCCCTAACCCTTTAGCTGCTTCTTCTAAAGCTTGGTCACTAAAGTTAATTGGACTCCGATAATGTTTAGAGACTAAGAAGAAACGAACTACATTAGCCTCATACTTATCTAATATCTCTCTAGTAGTAAAGAAGTTACCTAATGACTTAGACATTTTCTCTCCATCAATATTAATATAGCCATTATGAATCCAATACTTAACTACTTCTGCTCCACAGCAAGCCTCACTCTGAGCAATCTCATTTTCATGGTGAGGAAAGGTTAAATCTATACCTCCTGTATGAATATCAAACTGATCACCTAAATACTTAGTAGACATTACTGAACACTCAAGATGCCAACCTGGTCTACCTGCCCCCCAAGGACTATCCCAAGCTGGTTCACCTTCTTTACTAGCCTTCCAGAGTACAAAGTCAAGTGGATTATCCTTTTTATCACTGACCTCTACTCTAGCTCCTGCTTTTAAATCTTCTATCTTTCTATTAGATAGCTTACCATACTCAGCAAACTTTTCTACTCTAAAATAGACATCCCCACCACTTTCATAGGCATAATCCTTCTCTATTAAATCTTTAACTAACTCAATCATTTCAGTAATATGCTCAGTAGCCCGAGGATAGACATCAGCTTGCTTAATATTTAAAGCATCAGTATCCTCAAAGTAGGCTTCAATAAACTTATCAGCTAACTCTTGGATAGTAATTCCTTCTTCATTGGCCCGTTTAATCATCTTATCATCAACATCTGTAAAGTTTAAAACATGTTTGACTTCATACCCTTGATACTCTAGATAACGCTTAATAATATCTGGTACAATAAAGGCCCGAGCATTACCAATATGAAAGTAATCATAAACAGTTGGCCCGCAGGAGTACATCTTTACTTTACCATCTTCTAAAGGTTTAAACTCTTCCTTCTGATTAGATAAGGTATTATAAACTTTTAGTGCCACTTTAATCACTTCCTTCCTGATTATTATTCTGTTCTTCTAATTTCTTTATTCTCTTATTCAAACATAACATCATCTCTTGAACAGGGTCTGGTAAATCACCATGTTCTAAATCAACACAATTATCCTTTACCTTCTTACCATCTTTAACCACTACTCGACCAGGAATTCCCACGACTGTAGAATTATCTGGTACATTATCTAAAACTACTGCTCCTGCACCTACTTTAACATTATTACCAAGCTCAATTGAACCTAAAACCTTAGCTCCAGCACTGACCATTACATTATCTCCTAAGGTCGGATGCCGCTTTCCTGTCTCCTTACCTGTTCCACCTAAAGTAACTCCTTGATATAAAGTAACATTGGCCCCAACTTCTGTTGTCTCACCAATTACAACTCCCATTCCATGATCAATAAAAAAACCTGGGCCAACTTCCGCTCCAGGATGAATTTCAATCCCAGTTAAAAAGCGGCTAAATTGAGATATAATACGAGGTATTATTCTTAACCCCATCTTATACAAAGGATGGGCCAAACGATGAAAGGCTATAGCATGTAATCCTGCATAAGTTAGTAACACTTCTAATATATTATTCGCCGCTGGATCCCGTTCAAAAATGACTTCAATATCCTGCTTTATCATCTTAAAAAAATTGAACATCAACTTCACCTCCCTGATAAAATCAGTGTACAGTTTATAATTTACAGTTTACAGTTGAAAACATAAAATCAAAATCTTTTGACTACTAATATATAAGGAATTATTGTAAATTATAAAGTGTGACTTTATATTAATAATATTCAACTATTAAAAGATAAATTTACTAGATAATTAGATTATTCAATAAAATAATTAACAAATAAAAATAGACCTTCCCTCCCCTGTTGATAACAGAGGCGAAAAGGCCCGCGGTTCCACTCTGCTTAGCTATATCTAAAGATATAGCTCGCTTTAAACCATTAACGCTGGTAAGACGAAATAACCTACTTTTACTTCAGCCATTCAGCTCCAAGGAGCATTCAATTAGCATCTTTTAGTAAGACTCTCAGCCTCTGATCTTACTCTCTAAACAAAAGATAACTAATCTACTATTCCTTTTCCAAGCTTTTAAAAACTCCTATTCTAACTTCTTATTTAGCTAACTCTAATGCTTGCTCTAGGCGATTGATTGTCTCTTCTTTACCTAATAAAGTAGCAACATCAAATAAAGCTGGTCCAGAAGTTTGACCAGTTAAAGCAATTCTAGTTGGATGGAAGAATAATCGACCACCAACTGGTAGGTCTTTAATAACTTGATTCATCATATCTCTAACTTCTTGTTTAGCAAAAGAATCTAATTTTTCTGTCTCTTCCTTTAAAGTCTCTAGTACTAGATCAACATCTTCCTCTTGGAAAGTCTCTTTAGCTTCTTCCTTATCTTCATACTTTAACTCACTAAAGAATAACTCTACTTCCTCTGTAATCTGAGCTACATAATCTAATGATTCTTGAGCTGTAGCTACCAATAATTTAATCCATTCATCTGACTTATCTCCTAAGTCATACTCTTCTTCTAAATAAGGTAGAGCTAAATCAACTAACTCCTCTACTTCAAGGTCTCTAATATAAAGACCATTCATCCAATCTAACTTTTCTACATCAAAGACAGCAGCACTATCATTTACTCGATCTATAGAGAAACGATCAATGATTTCTTCTTTACTAAATACCTCTTCATCATCTTTAGGAGACCAACCTAATAAAGATAAAAAGTTGACTAATGCTTCTGGTAAATATCCTTTTTTACGATACTCACTAACATATACATAAGCTTCACCACTACGCTTACTTAACTTAGAACGATCAGATCCTAAGATCATTGGTAAGTGAGCAAAGTTTGGTGACTTCCAACCAAAAGCATTATATAATAATTGTTGCTTTGGCGTATTAGATAAGTGGTCTTCACCTCTAATCACATGTGTGATTTCCATTAAATGGTCATCAATTACAACTGCAAAATTGTAAGTAGGAATTCCATCAGACTTAACAATTACAAAGTCGTCAATTACATCACTACTAAAGGATACATCACCATGAACTAAATCATTAACTGGAACTTCTTGCTCTTCTAAAGGACTTTTAAACCTAATTACTGGTTCTCTACCTTCAGCCTCTAACTCTTTTCTTTCTTCTTCAGTTAAGTCACGACACTTTCCAGTATAACGTGGCGGTTCATCATTCTTACGTTGCTCTTCTCTCATTTCCTCTAACTCTTGTGGAGTACAATAACAACGATAAGCTAAATCTTTGTCTAATAATTCTTGAATATATTCTTCATAAATATCTAACCGTTCCATCTGGCGATAAGGGCCAAAATCTCCACCAACATTAGCACCTTCATCCCAGTCTAATCCTAACCATTCCATTTCTTGATGGATAACCTCTTCAAATTCACTAGTAGAACGTTCTCTATCTGTATCCTCAATTCTTAGAATAAATGTTCCATCATTCTTTTTAGCAAATAAGTAATTAAAAAGAGCTGTTCTAATATTTCCAATATGTATTTGCCCCGTTGGGCTAGGAGCAAATCTTACTCTAACATCACTCATAAAATACCCCTTTCTATCCTATATTAGCAAAATTTATTATAGACTATTAGATTATTTATTGCAAGTTGAAACCAATTTTAAAGTGTACAGTTTACGGTTTATAGTTAAAAGCAAAACCTTTACATGCAAAATCTAGTTCTCACCAAAACTCTTATTTTAAACATTTGAACTATTTTGTAATTTTGATTTTTAATTATTATATCACACTCATACCCACAGCTAACTGCTCTGGACCATCAACTAAAGCATGACCAAACTTACCGAAGACAGCTACAGACACTCTACCTTTACCTCTTACAATTGCTACTTTAAATCCACCACCTAAACCAGGGTTAACTAAATTAAGTTGAGTATAAGCATCTTTAACAGCATTTGAAACTGCTATCTTTTCCTGGGAATTCTCTCTAATAACTCCTCGGGCAATAGCTGCTACAGTAGTACTTTCACGTAATTTAATTGGTAAGTTTTCAGCATTAGCTCCTGTTTGAGTAATAGCAGCCTGATAACCATAACCTTTAATCTTATCTAACCAGTAATCTTCATATTCTCTACTCCGAGTCATAGATAAATAAATTGCAGAGCTTTCTGGAGATAACTTTTCTACTGATTCTTCTTTTACATAACCAGATACAATATCTTCAGCAGTTACAATACCTACTAACTTATCAGCTGCATCTAAAACTGGTACTCCTCCAATATGATGATCAGATAATACCTGAGCAGCTTCTTGAATACTTTTATTATTTTGAATTGTAATTAGATCTGTCTCCATTATATCTTCAATTGAATTATCTAAATCATGATACTGTACCAAATCACCATCAGTAACAATCCCTAAAACCTCTTCATTATCTATAACTATTAATCGACCAATATTATTAACATTCATTAATCTTTCAGATTCTTCAACTGTTGTTTTAGGATTAACAGTTACGACCTGTTTAGTCATTATCTTTTCTACTAACATTATTTACTTCCCCCTCTGTTAAGGTAACTATTGCTTGGGCTGCAATACCTTCTTCACGTCCTATAAACCCTAGTCTTTCTGTAGTAGTTGCTTTAATATTAACTCTAGTAGTCTTTACCTCTAAAGTCTGGGCCAACTTCTTCTCCATCTGACTAAGATGAGATGCTAGTTTAGGCCTCTGAGCCATAATCACTGTATCAAGATTATTAACTACTAATCCTCTCTCAACTACCAACTCTTGAACCTCTTCTAATAAAATCAAACTAGAGATACCTTTATACTGAGGGTCATTATCAGGAAAGTGTCGTCCAATATCCCCTTCTCCAATGGCCCCTAGCAAAGAATCCATAACAGCATGTAATAATACATCAGCATCAGAGTGGCCTGCTAATCCTAATCTATGCTCAATCTCAACTCCACCTAAGATTAAATCTTCTCCTGCTTCTAAAGCATGTACATCATAACCGATTCCAGATAACATTATTTCCTCCTGGCAATAATTTTCTCAGCAAACTCTAAATCTTCTGGTGTAGTAACCTTTAAGTTCTCATAAGAACCTCTAACTACCTTAACTTGCTTATCTAATCTCTCTACTAAACTAGCACTATCAGTTCCTAAAACCTCTTCTTCAATAGCCTTTTCATAGGCTCTTAACACTAAACCTTTTGCAAAAGATTGAGGCGTCTGAACTGCTACTAACTTAGAGCGGTCAGGAGTATTAATTACCATCTCATCTTGTACTACCTTAATTGTATCTTTAACTGGTACTCCTGCCAATACAGCATTATACTTTACAACCTCTGTAATTATATTCTGAATCAACTCTGTTGTCAACAAGGGTCTAGCTCCATCATGAATTAATACATAATCAGTATCTTGATCAATAGCTTCTAACCCATTATATACAGACTCCTGTCTTGTAGCACCACCTATAACTATTTGACTAACTTTAGTGAAATCATATTTATCAATTATTTCTCTTTCACAATACTTAGTTTCCTCTTCTTTAGCTACTATTATTATTTCATCAATCAAATCAAGATGTTGAAATTTACTAATTGTATGAGCCAATATAGGCTTATTATCTAATAGCAAAAACTGTTTGTTTCTTTCTGCTTTCATTCGTTTACCTTGGCCCGCAGCAGGAATAACTACACTTAATTTCATAGTCAACTCCTCCATTACCTATTTTATAATGCCTGCTGAGCGCTAAATTTAGGTTTAGCAAAGATCATTCTGCCCGCAGCAGTCTGTAACACACTAGTAACTAAGACTTCTATCTCATCATCAATATAATCCTTACCTTCATCGACTACTACCATTGTACCATCTTCTAAATAGCCAACCCCTTGTCCTGGTTCCTCACCATCTTTAATAATCTTAACTTCCATTTCTTCACCAGGTAAAACAACAGGTTTAACTGCATTTGCTAGCTCATTAATATTTAATACGGTTACCCCTTGTAACTCAGCTACTTTGTTTAGATTATAATCATTTGTAACAACCTTACCACCTAAAACTTGAGCTAACTTAACTAATTTACTATCAACTTCTTCAATCTCTTCAAAATCATAATCATATATCTGTACTGGTATATCAATTTCATTCTGCATCTTCTTTAGAATATCTAATCCTCTTCGTCCTCGATTACGCTTTAATAAATTAGATGAATCAGCAATATGTTGTAACTCTTCTAAAACAAAACCAGGAACTACAAGCACACCTTCTATAAAAGAAGTTTGACAAATATCAGCTATCCGGCCATCAATAATCACACTAGTATCTAAAATTTTGTGACTAATCTGTCCTTCATTTTGGTCTGCATTATCCTCTTTTGGTTCTCTATTATCTTCTTGTTCAGTATCATCTTCTTCTGTTATTATCTTATTATTAGACCGTGAAAAGATTCCTATAAACTCTTCTCTCTTTTTTATTCCTAAATTCCACCCTAAATACCCTAATCCAGCATTAATTAAAATTTGAATTAATAATCCAAACTTAGGAATAAAAGAAATAGAAAAGGCATTGACTGCTAAAATTCCTAATCCTAAACCAACTACTAATCCTATAATTCCAGATAAAATATCTTTTCCAGGCACCTTTTCTAATTCATCTCTAAATTTTAAAAACCACTTAACTAATTGATCTGCCACTACCGGTAAAATTATAAATCCTATTAATCCACCAATTAATATACCAAAAACTTGATTATTAGTAATAATACTTCCTATATCCCAAATTAAATTCTCAGCTAAACCTAACTCTATAACTACTTGATAACCTAATAGACCGCCTAACAACAAAAAAATAAAATTCCATATTCTATTCATTTCTGTCACCCCCTTCTAATTAAAATCGATTCTTAAAAGAGAACTCTTATAATGCAGATAAAACGTCAGGGCAAATTGAAATCCTGACGTTATTCTTCATCAAAGTCTTGTTCAGCAAAGATAGTTTCAATTCTCTCTTCAACTTCTTCTTGAGATTTATCTTCAGCTAATACTAATTCGCTAATTAAGATCTGACGTGAATTACTTAACATCTTTTTTTCACCAGTAGATAGCCCTTTAACAATGTCACGAATAGTTAAATTTCTAACTACTTCAGCTACTTCAAAAATATCTCCTGTCTTTATCTTCTCTGAGTTAGCTCGATAACGTCGATTCCAATTCTGAGACATTTCACTCTGTTCTCCAGATAAAACTTGATACACCTTAGGAACTACTTCTTCATCTATAATACTTCTCAAACCAACTTCTTGCGCATTATCCTTAGGAATCATAACTTTCATTTCACCTATTGGTAATTGCATAATAAAATACTGTTTTGTCTCACCTAAGATCTCTTTCTCTTCTAGCTCTACAATAGTACCTGCTCCATGATTAGGATAAACAATCTGATCACCAACTTCAAACATTAACTTAACCCCCTATTCAATACACAGAATTATAATTCTAAATTATACCATATAACAGTGTGAATATCAATTTAAAACTACATATGACGGTCTAATAGCACTTGATCTCTTAATCTCTTTAACCCTTCCTTAATTGCCTGTGCTCTAACTTCTCCCACTCCATCAACATCATTTAATTCTTCAATAGAAGCATTTAAGATCTCCTGAAAACTACCAAAAGAATCTACCAAATTTTCAATTACTCGCATCGGCAACCGTGGAATCTTTCTTAACAATCTATATCCCCGTGGAGAAATAGATAAGTCTAAAGCATTCATATTCCCACCATAACCTAAATATTTACTGATGGTAGATAAGCTTAATAATTCATCAGAGGAACAATTAGATATCTTTTCAAAAACAGCTGCTAAATCATCAATTTCCTCTTTTTCCTCATCACTTTCTTCATCTTCAGCCTTATAGTCTCTAATGATTAATAAACCTTCTTCTTTAACATTAGATACTAACTCTTCTAGCTGCATCTTTATTAATCGCCCTTCACTACCTAACTCTATAATATATCTTTCAATTTCTCGTTTGATTCTTAATACCATCTCTGTTCTCTGTAAAACAGTAGCTACATCAGAAATAGTAACTAAATCTTCAAATTCTAAAGCACTTAAATTAGTAAGTGACTGATCTAGTACCTTCCTGTACTTCTCTAAAGTCTGAGTAGCTTGGTTAGCCTTAGCTAAGATAACTCTAATATCCTCTAGAACGTATTTTTTATCAGCTTTATATAGAGTAATTACATCCCGGCGCTGGGAAATTGAGATAACTAGCTCACCAGTCTGTTTAGCAATTCTCTCAGCTGTACGATGTCTGGTACCAGTCTCCATTGAAGATATAGAGGGATCAGGAACTAACTGAGTATTAGCACATAAAATTCTTTCTGCATTTTCACTTAAAACGATAGCACCATCCATCTTAGCTAGTTCATATAAACGAGTAGAGGTCATTTCAGCATTAATATTAAAACCACCATCAACAGCTCCTAAGACTTCTTCACTATCTCCTACTACAATTAAAGCACCTGTTTTAGCCCGAAGAATATTCTCTAATCCTTCTCTAAAGGAAGTCCCTGGTGCAATTAATTTTAATATATCAGCAAACTCTTGATGAAGACCAGACATTTATTCACCCCCTAAAATAAGATCTAAAACTTCTCTAACATTACTAACACCATTAATAGATAGTTCAGAATAAGCAGAAGATAGTTTATCCTCATTACTCTGAGGAACAATAAATTCTTTAAAGCCTAACTTACTTGCTTCTACAACTCTCTTTTCTACCTGATTAATTGCTCTTACTTCTCCTGATAGACCTACTTCACCAACTACTGCTAAATTTTCTCCTACAGGAAACTCTCTAAAACTTGAAACAACTGCTACAATTACACCTAAATCAATAGCTGGTTCATCAATCTCAAAACCACCTGCAATATTGATATATACATCTTGATTTTGTAAATGTAAACCTAATTTTTTTTCTAGAACAGCTAATAATAAAGAAGTACGTTTATAATCAATACCTGTAGTCATCCGACTAGGATTTCCAAAATTAGCTGAAGATACTAAAGCTTGTAGCTCAATCAAGATAGGTCGACTTCCTTCTAAACAAGGAATAATAACTGACCCAGAAACTTCTGCAGGTCTTTCAGAAATAAAAGCTTGCGAAGGATTCAATACTTCTTCTAAACCTTCTTGTTTCATTTCAAAAATACCAACTTCATCAGTAGAACCAAATCTATTCTTAACAGCCCTTAATAATCTATAATTCCGATGTCTATCTCCCTCAAAATAAAGAACAGTATCAACCATATGCTCTAATACTTTAGGTCCAGCAATAGCCCCTTGCTTAGTAACGTGACCTACTACAAAAATAGGAATTTCATTTTTCTTCCCTAATTCTCTTAACTTATTAGTAGCTTCTCTAACCTGACTAACACTACCTGGAGCAGAATCAAGATTTGGATTATGTACTGTCTGAATTGAATCAATAACTACTAAGTCTGGTTTCAGTTTCTTAACACTTTCAATTACAGCTAACAAGTTAGTTTCTGCTAATATATATAAATTAGAGCCAACTGTATTTAGGCGGTTGGCCCGTAATTTAACCTGCCTTTTTGACTCTTCACCAGTAACATATAATACTTTATCATATTTTTCGCTTAAGTTATAAGAAGATTGTAATAGTAGTGTAGATTTACCAATCCCTGGATCACCACCAATTAAAATCAGTGAACCAGGAACAATCCCTCCACCTAATACTCGATCTAATTCATCAAATCCAGTTTTCAATCTATCCTCTACACTAGTTTCAATTTGATCAATTTTCTCTGCCTCTACATTAGTAATTGTTTTTTTCTTCTTTTTTTCCTCTTTAGGATCAATAATTTTCTCTTCTAATGTATTCCAATTCTGGCAGTTAGGACATTGTCCACTCCATTTCAAAGCTTGATAGTTACATTCCTGACAAATATATCTCTTCTTTGCCTTTGGCATACAATCACCTAATTATATATAAAGTGTTAAATTATATTATAACATTTATTTACTACCTTTACAAGTCAAGAATAAAATCGAAATAAAAGAAGCAGAGGTTACAATCCCCTGCTTTAAATCTTTAGTTATAACTTATTAAATGTTAATTCACCATCTTGGATATCAATTTCAATCTTACTTCGGTCCTCAAATTCACCAGCAATTAATTTCTCAGATAGTGGATTTTCAATTAAACGTCTAATTGTTCTACGTAATGGTCTTGCTCCAAATTCTTTATCATATCCTTTTTCAGCAAGTAATCCTTTAGCAGCATCAGTAACATCTATTTCTATTCCTTTATCTACTATTCTCTCCTTTAGTTCTTCTAACATTAAATCAACAATTTCTTTAGTCTGTTCTTCAGTTAAAGAATGAAAGACTATTAACTCATCTAATCTATTTAAAAATTCAGGTCTAAAAGTATCCTTTAGGTTATCCATAACTTTTGCTTTCATATCTTCATATTCAGCTTCAGTATCTTCTGTAGTTTTAAAACCAACTCCACCAGTATTATCTTGGATTAAATCAGCACCTACATTGGAAGTCATAATAATCACAGTATTCTTAAAATCAACTGTTCTTCCTTGAGCATCAGTTAATTGACCATCTTCTAAAACCTGTAATAGACTATTAAATACTTCAGGATGAGCCTTTTCAATCTCATCTAATAAAACAACAGAGTACGGGCGACGTCTAACCTTCTCAGTTAATTGACCTCCTTCTTCATGTCCAACATACCCTGGAGGAGAACCTACTAAACGAGACACAGAATGTTTCTCCATATACTCAGACATATCAACTCTTACCATAGCTTCCTCATCATTAAACATTGTTTCAGCTAAAGTACGTGCTAATTCTGTTTTACCTACTCCAGTTGGCCCTAGAAAAATGAAGGAGCCTATTGGTCGATTTGGATCTTTTAAACCAGCTCTAGCTCTCCTAATTGCTTGGGCTACAGAATCGACGGCTTCATTTTGGCCAATAACTCTTTCATGTAACTCATCTTCTAAATTAAGTAACCGCTCAGATTCTTCTTGAGCTAGCTTTGTAACTGGGATTCCAGTCCAATCAGACACAATATTAGCAATACTTTCTCGTGAAACTGTTGTTTCATTCATCCCTTTTTCATTTTTCCACTCAGTTTTAGTCTCTTCTAACTTTTCTTTTAACTGCTCTTCTTTATCTCTTAGACTAGCCGCTTCTTCAAATTCTTGAGCTTCAATAGCTGCTTCTTTCTCCTGTTCTACTTGTTCTAATTCTTTATTTAAATCTTTTAATTCATTTGGAGCAGTATTTTGACGCAATCTAGCCTGAGAGCCTGCTTCATCAATCAAATCAATTGCTTTATCAGGTAAAAATCGGTCACTAATATAACGATGTGATAACTCAGCAGCTGCAGAAATGGCTTCATCAGTAATTTTTACTCTATGATGTGCCTCATACACATCACGTAGTCCTTCTAATATTTTAGTAGTATCTTCAATAGTTGGTTCTTCTACTAAAATAGACTGAAATCTACGTTCTAAAGCTGCATCTTTCTCAATATACTTACGATACTCATCTAAAGTAGTAGCTCCAATAGTCTGTAATTCTCCACGTGCTAAAGCTGGTTTCAAAATATTAGCAGCATCTATTGCCCCTTCTGCTCCCCCAGCTCCTACTAAATTATGAAGTTCATCAATAAATAAGATTATCTCACCAGACTCTTCAATTTCTTTCATAACAGCTTTTAATCTCTTTTCAAATTCGCCTCTATACTTAGAACCAGCTAACATAGAACTTAAATCCAAAGCTAAAATCCTTTTATCTACTAAGGGTTCTGGCACTTCCCCCTCTGCAATTCGTTGAGCTAAACCTTCAGCAATAGCAGTCTTACCAACACCTGGTTCACCAATTAAAACTGGATTATTCTTTTTTCGTCGGCTTAAAATCTGAATAACTCTTTTTATTTCATTATTGCGACCAATAACAGGGTCTAACTTTCCTTCTTCAGCAAGTTCAGTTAAATCCCGACTAAATTGATCTAACTTATTTCCTCTCCGATTATTCCTTTTACCAAATTTGTTATATCCACCAGCCTTTTTAGAACCACCTAACATATTAATCACCTGCTTTTTAATCTTATCAAATTCTATTCCTTCTTCTTTTAAAAGTCTGGCTGCAACTCCTTCTCCTTCTTTTAATAATCCTAATAATAAATGCTCTGTTCCTATATAATTGTGCCCTAATCTTCTTGCTTCTTCTAGAGAAAGGTTTAATACCTTCTTAGTTCTAGGAGTAAAGGGGAGTTTATCAGCTTTTATTTCTCCTTTAGAATCCCCAATAATTTCTTCTACTTTATCTCGTAAATTATCAAGCTTTAGCCCATTCTTCTTTAACGATTTGGAAGCAACTCCTTCTCCTTCATCTAATAAACCTAATAATAAATGCTCTGTTCCTACATAATTATGACCTAATTTTCTGGCTTCTTTTTGGGAACTAGACATCACCTTTTTGGCCCGTTCAGTAAACCTTCCAAATAACATACTAATCCCCCCTTAATTTATTTTTAATTAGTTCAGCTCGATATGCATCATAATCTGTTACCTCTTCTTTTCCATTAATCATATGCAATGTAGCAGGTCTAATAATAATCATTAATTGAGTCAATAACGTAGGGTTAACATTATCTAGTATTCCTAAATCAACTCCTAATCTTACATTAGAAATTAAATTTAATGCTTCTTCAATAGAAATATTATAGGCATGCTTTAAAACACCATAAGCTCTAGACACCGTATCCTTTAAATTAATTTCTTGTTCTTTCAATAAAATTTGACGAGCATTTCTTTCTTTATCAATAATCTGGTGAGTTACCTCAAGCAAATTTTCTATAATTTCATCTTCTGAATAACCTAAAGTTACCTGATTAGAAATCTGGTATAGATTACCTATTGTATCTGTACCTTCTCCATATAATCCCCTTACAGTCAATCCTAACTTTGAGATAGCCCCCATTAGATTTTTCACTCGATCCAAAATACTTAAAGCAGGTAAATGAACCATTATTGAAGCTCTTAAACCAGTTCCTACATTGGTAGGGCAGGCTGTCAAGTATCCATACTGTTCATCAAAGGCAATATTTAAACTATCTTCTAAGTAATCATCTATCTCTTCAGCTATAGTCCAATTTTCCTCTAACTCTAAACCTGGCAATAATGTTTGTAATCTAATATGATCTTCTTCATTAATCATTAAACTTATTGTCTCATCTTCTGATAAAGCAGTTAATCTATTTTTCCCACCTTGTGCATGATCAGGACTAATTAAATGACGTTCTACTAACATTTTTCTTTCTGTCTCCGATAAAGTATCTAGAGCAAGTAACTTTAAATCAAACTGATTATTACTATTAATTAAACTACTAATTTTCTCTGCAACCAAAGATAATTCTTCATCATCAGCTTGAGTCGTAAAAGGTATATTATTTAAGTTTCTAGCTAATCTAATTCTACTACTAACAACTACATCTGCTTCTGAACCTGTCTGATCCATCCACCGACTAACAAATTCATCTTCCATTATACCCCCCCTACTCTTCTATTTTATCTTCTAATTCCTGAATTTCATCTCTTATCTCAGCTGCTCGTTCAAACTCTTCTCTATCTACAACTTCATCCATCTCCTGTTTCAATTCTTTTATCTTTCTTCTAACCCTTACCCTCTCTCCAGCCCGTTTAGGAATCTTCCCACTATGTTTAGTACTACTATGAATTCGTCGCAAAATTTTATCCAATTTGTTTTGAAATGAATCATAGCAACTACTACAACCTAATCGTCCACTACGAGCAAATTCAGTATAACTTTGTCCACATACAGAACATTCAAAATCTGTTTTAGATATATCTATTTTAGGCTGAGAATTTAATTTATCATTTAATAAACCAGTCAATAAATTATCAAATGAAAAATCGAAACTTAAATCAAACTCCTCTGTTTCTTCAGCACATTCTTGACATAAATATAATTCTCTTTTCTCACCGTTAATGATTTTAGTAACATGTATTCTAGCTTCTTGCTCCTGACACTCTTGACAAAGCATACTATTCCCCCTTTCTAATCAATGATTTCAGGATTCCTTTCAATAATCTTGCTCTAAGTAGTTTACAACTTGTAGTGTTTAGGTCTATTGTCTTTCTACAAAGTATAGTATAAAATAAGTCTCTTTCATAAAGAGATATTACTTCCTCTTCATATAATTTATCAATTATATTTAAAGCTTTACGTTGACTAATTTGATTCTCTATTTTATTATACAACTTATTAACTAAGTCTTGGACTGAGGTTAATTCAACTTTAGTAATTTTTATATAACCAGTTGACTATCAATTACATATCCTTTTTCTTGAGTAAAACGAGTATCTAGAACATAATTTATTTGTGACGGTGCACAATCAAATCTTTGGGCTAAATTACTTCTTTGGATTTTAATAACTGCAGTTTTAATCAGTATTTCTTTTAAATATTTCTCTATCTGATCTGATAAGCTCTTCATATATTTCTCTCCTCTAACTTCTTTGATCATCTTTGATTTTGACTATATTTTACTATAATTAAATTATTTTTTCAAGACCTTATCAGTATTAATTATCATTAATCAATATACTATCAAAGCCATCCTTAACCTTAGTTTATTATTTATTATTAAATAAAAAATATACAAAAAATAAAAAAACACCTGCTAAGGTGTACAAAAAATAAAAATGGCTCCCCGAGCAGGACTTGAACCTGCGACAAAGTGGTTAACAGCCACTCGCTCTACCAACTGAGCTATCGGGGAACAATATAGTTTTATATATAGCAAATTCTGGCGGCGACCTACTCTCCCATAGGGCTACCCCTATAGTACCATCAGCGCTGGAGGACTTAACTACTGTGTTCGAGATGGGAACAGGTGTTGCCCCTCCGCAATCACCACCAGAATTATTTATTACACTTTCAAAACTGCACAATAATAACTTTATCTAGATTAAACCCTCGTTCTATTAGTACCAGTCAGCTTAATATGTCACCATACTTATACTCCTGGCCTATCTACCTGATAGTCTATCAGGGAACTTACTGGATTATTCCATGGGATATCTAATCTTGAGATCTGCTTCACGCTTAGATGCTTTCAGCGCTTATCAGTTCCGTACTTAGCTACCCAGCAATGCCATTGGTTGACAACTGGTCCACCAGCGGTACGTCCATCCCGGTCCTCTCGTACTGGGGATAGTTTCCCTCAAATATCCTGCGCCCACGGCGGATAGGGACCGAACTGTCTCACGACGTTCTGAACCCAGCTCGCGTGCCGCTTTAATGGGCGAACAGCCCAACCCTTGGAACCTGCTCCAGCTCCAGGATGCGACGAGCCGACATCGAGGTGCCAAACCTCCCCGTCGATGTGAACTCTTGGGGGAGATAAGCCTGTTATCCCCGGGGTAACTTTTATCCGTTGAGCGACGGCAATTCCATGCTCTACCGTCGGATCACTAAGCCCGACTTTCGTCCCTGCTCGACCTGTATGTCTCGCAGTCAGGCTCCCTTCTGCCTTTACACTCTTCGTGCGATTTCCAACCGCACTGAGGGAACCTTTGGGCGACTCCGTTACTCTTTAGGAGTCGACCGCCCCAGTCAAACTGCCTGTCTGAAACTGTCCTAACACTGGGTTACAGTGCGTAGTTAGAACACCGGCACAATAAGAGTGGTATCCCATTGATGGCTCCATCGACACTAGCGCGCCGATTTCAATGCCTCCCACTTATACTGTACATAGTGTACCAAAGTTCAATATCAGACTGCAGTAAAGCTCCACGGGGTCTTTCCGTCCAGCCGCGGGTAGTCTGCATCTTCACAGACACTTCAATTTCACCGAGTCCTTCGTCGAGACAGTGCTTAGGTCGTTGCGCCATTCGTGCAGGTCGGAACTTACCCGACAAGGAATTTCGCTACCTTAGGACCGTTATAGTTACGGCCGCCGTTCACTGGGGCTTAAGTTCAATGCTTTGGATCTAAGTCCTAACATATCCCCGTGACCTTCCAGCACCGGGCAGGCGTCAGCCCCTATACTTCGACTTGCGTCTTAGCAGAGACCTGTGTTTTTGGTAAACAGTCGCCTAAGCTTCTTTGTTGCAACCTCTTCGAGCATAACTCTATTGAGGCACCCCTTCTCCCAAAGTTACGGGGCTAGTTTGCCGAGTTCCTTGACGAAGGTTCACTCGCTCGCTTTAGAATTCTCATCCAGTCCACCTGTGTCAGTTTGGGGTACGGGTACCTATCACCTTGCTAGAGGTTTTTCTTGGCAGTAGAGAATCAACTTCTTCGTTCCCGTAGGAACTCCTGATCACACTTCAAAGTTATCAATGGTCCGGATTTGCCTAAACCATCCTTCTAAGTGTTTCAACCTGTCATACCGTTGACAGGCAAGTCTATCTTCCTGCGTTACCCCTTCGCTCAAATGCTAATAGGTAGCGTCGGAATTTTGACCGACTATCCATCGCCTACGCCTTTCGGCCTCGGCTTAGGTCCCGGCTTACCCTGAGCGGACGAGCCTTGCTCAGGAAACCTTGGACTTTCAGCGAACAGGATTCTCACCTGTTTCTCGTTACTCATACCGGCATTATCGCTTCTATACAGTCCACAGCTCCTTCCGGTACTGCTTCAGTCCGTATAGAATGCTCCCCTACCATTGGATAACCAATTCGCAGTTTCGGTGGTAGACTTGAGCCCCGGATATTTTAGGCGCAAGACCACTCGACCAGTGAGCTATTACGCACTCTTTAAATGAATGGCTGCTTCTAAGCCAACATCCTGGTTGTCTAGGCAGTCTCACTTCCTTTGCCACTTAGTCTACACTTTGGGACCTTAACTGGCGATCTGGGTTGTTTCCCTCTCGACTATGAAGCTTATCCCACATAGTCTGACTCTTAAGCTTTCTGTATTAGGATTCGGAGTTTGAATGGATTCGGTAGCTTGGGTAAGCCCCTAGTCCAATCAGTGCTCTACACCCAATACAGCCGTCTTAAGGCTAGCCCTAAAGCTATTTCGGGGAGAACCAGCTATCTCCGAGTTCGATTGGCCTTTCACCCCTATCCACAGTTCATCCCATGGCTTTTCAACGCCAACGCGGTTGGGACTTCCACAGGCTGTTACACCTGCTTCATCCTGACCATGGATAGGTCACTCGGTTTCGGGTCTATGCTAAGCGACTTGCGCCCTCTTCAGACTCGCTTTCGCTACGGCTTCACCTTTTAGGCTTAACCTCTGCCACTTCACATAACTCGCCGGTTCGTTAAGCAAAAAGCACGCCATTAGGCTGATATATATACGCCCTCTGACCGCTTGTAAGCATATGGTTTCAAGGTCTATTTCACTCCCCTCTCGGGGTTCTTTTCATCTTTCCCTCACGGTACTGGTTCACTATCGGTCGCCAGATAATATTTAGCCTTAGGAGATGGTCCTCCTTACTTCCCACGAGGTTCCACGTGACTCATGGTACTCAGGTACTATCTAAGCCTCTTTTAACTTTCATCTACAGGACTATTACCTTCTGTGGTGTGGCTTTCCAACCACTTCGACTAGCTAAAAGTCAGCTTATGATACTTCATAGTAGTATCGTGATAGCCCTACGACTCTGTAATAGCAATGCCTATGAGCTTTTACACTATTACAGTTTGGGCTATTCCCCTTCCGCTCGCCGCTACTTAGGGAATCGCTTTTGCTTTCTTTTCCTAGGGTTACTAAGATGTTTCAGTTCACCCGGTTACCTTCCTAGAGTTATTTTAATTCACTCTAAGATGACATGGGTTACCATGTCAGGTACTCCCATTAGGACATCCTTGAGTCATCACTTGTTTGCAGCTCGTCAAGGCTTATCGCAGCTTGCCACGTCCGTCATCGGTTTCTGGCGCCTAGATATCCACCATACGCCCTTACTAGTTTAATCTAGACTCGGTTAATCGTTGTTATTGTGCAGTTTTCAAGGTGCAATTACGAGAGACTCAGTCTCTCAAAACTAAACAATGTAACATTCCAACTACCCTCAGCGTTTAACTCCTTAGAAAGGAGGTGATCCAGCCGCACCTTCCGGTACGGCTACCTTGTTACGACTTCACCCCCCTTATCGGGCACACCTTCGGCGCTTCTCTCACTTGGTTGAGCCAGCGACTTCTGGTGCCCCCAACTCGGGTGGTGTGACGGGCGGTGTGTACAAGGCCCGGGAACGTATTCACCGTGGCATTCTGATCCACGATTACTAGCGACTCCAGCTTCATGCAGATGAGTTGCAATCTGCAATCCGAACTGAGACTCACTTTACAGGATTGGCTCTACCTTGCGGTCTCGCTTCCTTTTGTGTAAGCCATTGTAGCACGTGTGTAGCCCAGAACATAAGGGGCATGATGACTTGACGTCATCCCCACCTTCCTCCGCGTTCTTCCGCGGCAGTCTCCTTAGAGTCCCCATCATTACATGCTGGCAACTAAGAATAAGGGTTACGCTCGTTGCGGGACTTAACCCAACATCTCACGACACGAGCTGACGACAGCCATGCACCACCTGTCATTTCTGTCCCCGAAGGGAACTTCTCTGTTAAAAGAATATCAGAAAGATGTCAAGTTCTGGTAAGGTTCTTCGCGTTGCTTCGAATTAAACCACATGCTCCGCCGCTTGTGCGGGCCCCCGTCAATTCCTTTGAGTTTCAACCTTGCGGTCGTATTCCCCAGGCGGGATACTTAAAGCGTTAACTACGGCACCGAGGGAGTTGAACCCCCAACACCTAGTATCCAGCGTTTACAGCTAGGACTACCGGGGTATCTAATCCCGTTTGATACCCTAGCTTTCGTGCCTCAGCGTCAGAGTCAGACCAGGAGACTGTTTTCACCATTGGTATTCTTCCTAATATCTACGTATTTCACCACTACACTAGGAATTCCATCTCCCTCTTCTACTCTCAAGTCTAACAGTTTCAAAGGACTTTCACTAGTTGAGCTAGTGGCTTTCACCTCTGACTTGCTAGACCGCCTGCGCACCCTTTACGCCCAGTAATTCCGGACAACGCTTGCCCCTTACGTGTTACCGCGGCTGCTGGCACGTAATTAGCCGGGGCTTTCTTTTGAGGTACCGTCATACCTAGCAGTTGTTCACTACTAAGTTGTTCTTCCCTCAAGACAGAGCTTTACGACCCTAAGGCCTTCATCACTCACGCGGCATTGCTCCGTCAGGCTTTCGCCCATTGCGGAAGATTCCCCACTGCAGCCTCCCGTAGGAGTCTGGGCCGTGTCTCAGTCCCAGTGTGGCCGATCGCCCTCTCAGGCCGGCTACCCATCGTTGCCTTGGTAAGCTGTTATCTTACCAACTAGCTAATGGGACGCAAGCTCATCTTTAAACGATAGTAATCCATCTTTCCTCTAAAAAGAGTATATCCAGTATTAGCCACCCTTTCGAGTAGTTATCCCAGATTTAAAGGTAGATAACTTACGCGTTACTCACCCGTTCGCTGCTTTACTCGTTACCCGAAGGTAACTTTCTCGCACAACTTGCATGTGTTAAGCATGCCGCCAGCGTTCGTCCTGAGCCAGGATCAAACTCTCCGAAAAAAGGAAATGAGTTTGACACTGACTTCGGAATAGTCGGATGTTACATTGTTTAGTTTTCAAAGACCGAAATCTCTGTCGCCTTTTTAAGCGACATTTACTATATTATCAAATGTTTATCTTTCTGTCAAGAAGTTTTCTGGATTGTTTTTCGCTTGTCCAGAAAAAACAAACTTCCCTTTCAGCACAATCAATAGTCTAACAGATCAACTGTCTGCTGTCAAGAAGTTTTTAGGAATAATGAATTTATATTTAATAATTAAGGGCCAAAAACAGCCCTCTTCTAGACAACATTTACTATAATAACACCTATCTACTTGCTTGTCAATAACTTTTCTGATTTATAATCTACAAACTGCAACCATCAAATAATATTTCTTATCTTCTTTTGGTTTTTCAATCTCACTATCTCGTTGACAAAAAATTTCTACTTCTGAAAAAGGAGATAATAGTTCTCTAAACTCCTCTTCAGTATACTGACGATAATGGTAAGGGTTAGAACATTCGACATCTCTACCTCGACCAAAAGGAGTAGAGATGATTAATGTTCCATCTTTTCTCAGCAATTTCCTTAAGTTGGTTATGAATTTATAATCATCTTTTATATGTTCTACTGTTTCCATACTAACTATTGTATCAAACTGCCCTACCTTTTCTACTAACTCTAAGTCTGTTGCTTCTCCAAGCATAAATTTTGTCCACGGATATTTATAATGATCCCGGGCATATTTAATACTCTCTTCATCAACATCTACTCCAACAACCTCTTCTATTCCTTCACCCATAGCTAATAACACTTCTGCTCCATAACCTACTCCACAAGAAAAATCTAAAACTCTACCTTGAGTATAATCACTAGCAAATTTATACCGTGCAATATGTTCAACTAATAAACCATTATTAGAATTCATCTTCTTAGGAATAACTCGTTCCTCTGTCAACTCCACTTTACTTCATCCTTCCTTTATCTTATTAATAAGTGCTTCAGTTGTATAATTAGAACCTGGATTCCATAATAACCAACCTGTTAACTGTTGATCTTTAACTGCTTTAATCTGCGCTTTAACCTCTTCTTTATTATATATATATTGTAGAGAAAAATCTTGCAACCAAGGTCTTATTTTATAACTATCTTCCTTTAACTTTTCCTTAGCATCTGCTAAGCTCTCACTGATCAGTTGATAAGGATTAGAACTAGGATTCTCTAAACCATAAATTCCTGAATTATAATGTGAAGGGTATATCATTGGAGAAATATAATCAATATAGTCTACCATTCTTGTGATGTCTTGACCAATACCTAAATCTCCATCAATTGTAGTTGTTAAGCCAAAAACATCAGCTGATAATAATATATCTTTACCCTGTAACCTTTCTCTAGCATACTTTAAAAAATCTACTATAACATCTACTTTAGAATAATCATCTGCATTCTTAATAGTTAAATTACTATTAGTCCCTAAAGTAGGAAAACGAATATAATCAAATTGAATCTCATCTATTCCTAATTTTATTGCTTCTTCTACTATATCTAGGTTATAAGCCCATACCTCTTTTGAATAAGGACTTGTCCATTTAGTACTATTAACTATAATATTAGATTTAGCTTTGATATATTTTAAGGCATATTCTTTCTTTTGAGACAGATGTAAATCTTTAAAAACAGCTAAGCGACCAATAATATAAATCCCGTTTTTTTGACAACGAGTTATTAACTCTTTTAAATTTTGCTTTTTTCTTTTATTATTAAAGAAATCAATTTTACCTGTTATATCTTTAATATCTACTACAATAGCATTTAAGTTACTCTTAGCTACAACTTTCATTAACTCATTCATACGTTTTTTACTTCTAATTGTCCAACTATTAACATAAACTCCTTTAATATTTCTGGCATATGTAATATGGGGAGGAAGTAACTTAGGAATATTTAAAGTATATTCCTCTTGGTTATTATTTTTATATTCTAATTGACCTGTCAATAAATTATATTTTCTTATCATTGACTCCTGTTTATGTAAATTAAATATTCCTTTATCTAATTGAAAATTTGACTTAGCATCAGCAGTAATATTAAAAAGAATAGTACATAAAATAACTAACATTGGAACAAATATCTTTTTTCGCAACTCTAACACCTCTTAAATAACTATTATATATTTAATTATAACATGTGTTAGAGTTAAATTTAATCTACAGTTTATTGTAACAAATGTAAAAAAAGGAGGAACAATTCCTCCTTTTTTATATCTACTATTCTTTTTCTGGTCGTAAGTGTGGGAATAGAATTACTTCTCTAATAGATGGAGAATCTGTTAATAACATAATCAATCTATCAATTCCAATACCTAATCCACCTGCTGGCGGCATACCATATTCTAAAGCTTTAATAAAGTCTTGATCCATCATATGTGCTTCATCATCACCAGCTTCTCTTTGTTCAACCTGTTTTTCAAATCTTTCTCGTTGATCAATTGGATCATTTAACTCAGAAAATGCATTAGCCATTTCATTTCCAGCAATAAATAATTCGAATCTATCTGTAAACTCTGGATTATCAGGATTTCTTCTTGCTAAAGGAGATACTTCTACTGGATATTGAGTAATAAAAGTAGGTTCAACTAAATTATCTTCTACAAACTCTTCAAAGAATTCATTTATAATTTCTCCAATAGAAGTATTATCTTCATATTCTACTCCTCTATCATCAGCTAAACTCTTAGCTTCATCTAGATTTTCTACCTTAGAGAAATCTATTTCTGCATATTTTTCAATTGCCTCTATCATAGTCATCTGTTGCCAGCTACTTAAGTCTATCTCTTGACCATCATACTCTATCTCTAAAGTTCCTAATACTTCTTCTGCAACTGTTGTAATTAAGTCTTCAGTTAATTCCATCATATCTGTATAGTCAGCATAGGCTTGATAAACCTCTAGAGAAGTAAATTCTGGGTTATGCTTAGTTGATAATCCTTCATTTCTCATATTCTTACCTAACTCAAAGACCTTCTCAAAGCCACCTACTAATAATCTCTTTAGATATAGCTCAGGAGCAATTCTCATATATAAATCAGTATCTAAAGCATTATGATGGGTAACAAAAGGTCTAGCAGAAGCTCCTCCAGCTACCTGATGCATTAAAGGTGTTTGTACTTCTAAAAATTCTTCTTCTTCTAAAGATTCTCTAATCTTATGTATAATCTTACTTCTTAATACAAACTTTTCTTGTACATCATCATTAACTATTAGATCTACATACCTTTGCCGATATCTTTTTTCTACATCTTTTAATCCATGCCATTTCTCAGGTAAAGGACGTAATGATTTAGCAAGCACTTTAAAGTCTTCTACCTGGATAGTTACTTCACCTTTTCTAGTTTTAAATAATAAACCCTCTACACCAATCTGATCTCCAATATCTAAATCATTAAACACTTCATATGCCTCTTCACCAACATTACCTTCTTTAACATACAATTGTACCTTACCTGACATATCTTTTAAGTCAGCAAAACTAGACTTTCCATGATTTCTAACAGCCATAATTCTACCTGCTGCCTTAACAACAACTTTCTCTTCTCTTAATTCCTCATAGTTATCAACTATCTCAGCTGTCTTATGAGAGCGACTAAAATCATTACCATAAGCTCTAACCTCTTGTTCTTCTAATTCTTCAAGCTTTCGCCGTCGCTCTAGCATTAACTCATTCATTTCAGATTCTTCAGTTGTCATCTCTATACCTCCATATTACTATTTTCTAATTGCTAATACTTTATACTCAATTGTTCCCACAGGAACCTCAATCTCTACTGTTTCTCCTACCTTATGACCTAATAATCCTTTACCAATTGGTGACTTATTAGAAATCTTGCTTTCATCTGGATCAGTTTCAGCAGAACTAACAATCTTATATTCTACTTCTTCATCAAGTTCTTTATCTAGCAATCTAACTGTAGTTCCTATATTTACTTCAGTAGTATCAATATCATCTTCATCTAAAACTTCAGCTTTTTTAATCTGTTCTTCCAACTCTTTAATTCTACCTTCTACAAAAGCTTGTTCATTTTTAGCATCATCATACTCAGAGTTCTCACTAATATCTCCAAGTTCACGTGCTTCTTTAATTCGTTGAGCTACTTCCTTTCGTTTTGGCCCACGTAAATAATGTAATTCTTCTTTTAATTTATCTAATCCCTCTTGTGAAATAATCATTTTTTCATCATTGCTCATCATAAATCCCCCTTTTCAATTTCAAATTTCAGGAACCCATATATACATTATTTGATTTAATTAGCATATTACTTATGATAATTAATTTTTCTTATAAACTTCCTGATCATTATATGGTTAACATATTCATTATGTCAAAAATAAAAAATAGTGTCAAGAAAAATAAATATGACTAACTTACTATTCCAAACAATTACTTGATTTGTAGATTTAAACTTCAACATAACTTTAGTAAGAGATTATAATTCAGTTTATAACCTTTGTCAAGTTGATCTGACTAACTGTCTTACTTTATTTACTTGTTGTAATGTTACTTCACGTTCTAAACTTCGTAAACTAGCTAATCTAAATCCATGTTCAGTAGCTAACCTATCAATTTCAAGAACTTTATTAGGATCTAAATCTGATCCTAAACTATAATTTTGGTATTTCCCTTCTAGAGCTAAAATCATAGTCTCTGCCATACAAGCATATGATGTTCCTGGTGGAAAACCAAAGTCTAAATTAAACTCTACTTCACCAGGCACCTCAACAATTCCCCCATCAATAACTAAAACATCTGGTCTGTTTAAGGCAACTTCCTTAGCTACATCCCTAGGTCTGGCAACATCACAAATAATAGTTCCTGGTTTAAGTAGCTCTACACTAATCAAACTTTCTACTGCACTGGAAGCAGCAATAATCACATCTGCTTGTGTTAAATATTTAGTCAAATTAGTAGTAAACTCTATATCTGCAGAATATTTACTATTTACCTTTCGAGCCAACTTCTTAAGCTTGTCTTCTCTTCTAGCTGCTAAAATAAGATGTTTATTATCTCTAGCTAATAGTTTAGTACAAGCTTTCCCAATAGAACCAGTTGCCCCTAGAACTAAAATATTACTTTCTTTTATATCAATTTCTGCCATCTCAGCAGCTAGTTTAGTACCTTCTAAAGCAGTTGCCACTGTGTAACTATTACCTGTTGTAACAGGTATATCAAGTCTTTCTGCTACAGTAATTCCTTTATCACCTACTATTGAAGCAAAAGCCCCTAAGCCAACAATATCAACTCCTAACTCTTGAGCTTTTTTACCAGCCTGTACAATTCGATCTATTACCTTATCAGTAGGTAACTCTATCATTTGTTGGGAAGTCAATGGGCAACTAATAAACCAACCTTCTGCTTTAGAACCTAATTTTGATTCAACTCCAGTAATATGAGAGGCTCTAAAAGCAGGTAATAATTTAATCATGCTCCTTACTAAAGGATCAGGTAGTTTCTTACAGATAGGAAATTTCCTTGCTACATCATCAACTGTTAAGGGGTGAACAACAAATCCAAATTTTTTCATCTAATTCCTCCTTAGACTTGTTAAAGGATTAAGTTCATTGATTATTCAAATCTAATATTGATAAAACTTAAACTTATAATTAAGATCAGAGAAGTAATTTTTCAATAACCTACTTCTTATAAAGCCTGTTGACCCAACTCTTCTATTCGAGGAGTAAAATCAATCTGTCGTAATAATTTCAAATAATCAGAAATTTGAGTCTCTTTTATTGGTTTATCTATTAAAGTTACCAAAGCAGCCTCTATAACATTAGTTCCAAAAGAACGACCTTCAAACTCAGGAGTTGTAGTAATTAATTTATTTACTCCTCGCTGCTGTAATAATTTAATATCTTGGCTAGTTACTGTGTTAGTAATTATTATTTTACCCGCTATATCATCTGGTAAATAACGTCTAATATAATGAAAATCTCCTGCTATAATATCTGCTTCTCTATAATATTTACTATATTTATTCTTGACCTCTGTCTGCTGATCACCAGTTGGATATAATACTTTAAATGGGAGTTGACTTACTAGAGGCATTATTAACTTAGCAACCCTATGTAATGTTGATAAAGAACTTAGGGGAATAGGAATCCCTAATCCAAAAATTAAGTCACCAATGATTAAATCTACTTCTTGATCAGCTAAAGATTCAGCCATACCAAATCTATCTAATGCACTAACTAATAGAACTTTCTGTTCTTTTAAATTTATTTCCTCAGCTACTTTATTAATAGCCATCCTCTCTAATGTACTCTTTAAGCCACTACCATCTACAATAGGTGTCTGCTTAACATTCTTTACAATCTTATTAGCAGTTCTTAAACGATAACTTTTCTCTCCAGCATATAAATCAAGATCAATACCACCTAATCCAAAAGCATCAACTTGACCATCTAAATGTCTAAATAAATCAATAGCTTCCTTTAAATCACCATCAGTTCCAACTCTCTCTATAATAAAATCCTCACTTAGAAGTTGGCATTTAGCCCTATGATCTCGAGTGGAAGCCCCCAAACTGATACTTACTACATGTTTCATCCTACCACTCCTTTTTTCTAATATGTACAAGTCAACTAAAATTATTATACCCAAAAATAAAAAAAGCTGATACATATAGTATCAGCTAAATTGAGTTCGATATTCAATTAATACATCTTTCATCTTCTCTAAACTTTCAGTTTGATTTATTCTATCTTTAACATGAGAACAATTTCTAAGTCCTTTTAGATACCAGCTAGCATGCTTTCTCATCTCTCTGATTCCTACATATTCCCCTTTATACTCTACTAATTCTTCTAAATGAAAAATAGCTTTATCAATCTTCTCTTTAGAATTAGGAGAAGGCAATACCTCTCCTGTCTTCAAGTAATGAGCTGTTCGCTTAAAGATCCAAGGATTACCTTGAGCACCACGAGCAATCATTACAGAATCACAATCTGTCTCGTCTATCATCTGCTTAGCATCTTTAGGGCCAAAAATATCACCATTCCCAATAACTGGGATAGAAACTGAATTCTTAACTTGCTTTATAACTTCCCAGTCAGCTTGTCCTTGATAAAACTGCTCTCTTGTTCTACCATGAACTCCTATAGCAGCAGCTCCATTTTCTTCAGCAATTTCAGCTATCTGGCAAGCATTAATTGAATCTTCATCCCAACCAGTTCTAATTTTAATAGTTACAGGTATATCTACAACATTATCCATAGCTTTAACTATCTGTCCTAGTAACTTAGGTTCCTTCATCAAGGCAGATCCATAACCATTCTTAGTAATTTTAGGAGTAGGACAGCCTACATTTAGATCAATAATATCTGGCTGACTAACCTCCATTACTATTTTGGCTGCTTGAGCCAAAGTCTCTGGTTGATTACCAAATAACTGTAAAGAAACTGGCCGTTCTTTCTCTTCTATCTGTAATAATTTTTTTGTTCTTTGATTACCATGAACTAAACCTTTAGCACTGACCATCTCGGTACAGACTAAACCACAACCACCTAGTTCACTAACTACTTGGCGATATGGTAAATCAGTTACCCCCGCCATTGGAGCTAAAATAACAGGCGGATCTACTTCAACAGTTCCTATCTTCATCTCCTATCACCTCAATCTTAATCAACGATTCATATTAGCAACAATTCTTAATCCTTCTAGAGTTAAAAATTGATTATTAATCTCTATCTCTTCTGACTTTTTTGCAATTAAATCTGCTAATCCTCCAGTAGCTATTACCTTAGGAGTAGTCTTAAATTCTTTTTTCATTCGTCTTACTATACCATCAACTTGTCCAACAAAACCATACAAAATCCCTGACTGTAATCCATCATGAGTATTCTTACCAATTACTTGGTCAGGAAAATCTAATTCAATATTAGGTAATTTAGCTGCTTGATCAAATAGGGCATCAGTTGAAATACCGATTCCAGGAGCAATTACCCCACCTGAATAATCTCCTTGGCTAGATAAAGCATCAAAGGTAGTTGCTGTACCAAAGTCAACAATAATAGCTGGCCCTCCATATAAATGATCAACAGCTACTGAATTAACAATTCTATCGGCACCTACTTCTTTAGGATTATCCATCTTAATATTAATACCTGTCTTGACTCCTGGGCCAACTACTATAGGATTAATGCCTAAACACTTAACTGCAGTCTCTTCTAAAATATTAGTAATTGGAGGCACTACTGAAGAAATAATAACCCGATCTATATCTTCTAACTTATAACCTTCATTAGTAAATAAATTAGTCAATACCATACCATACTCATCAGGCATCTTCTTACGATCAGTAGAAATTCGCCAATCAATTATTAATTCTTCCTCTTGATATAATCCTAAAACAATATTAGTATTTCCCACATCAACTGCTAAAATCAAAATTCTCACCCTTTATTTAATTATAATTTACAGTGTACAGTGTATAATTTACAGTTAAAGTCAAACTCAAATTCAAAGTCTCGATAAATACTTATATATTAGTGTTTAATTTGATACTTTTAACTGTAAACTGTAAACCGTAAACTGTACACTATCAACTGTCAACTACTTAATTTCCTGAACTAAAATCTTTATGTGATAGTGAAACATCACCAGAATAAACTTTTTGCTTACCTTCATCAGTCTCTACCACTAAAGCTCCATCAGAAGTTATATCACTAGCTAAACCAAGATACTTTTTATCACCATCAACTATCTTTACTTCTTGACCTAAAGTATAAGCATATTCTTTCCATTCGGCTAATAATTGATCAAATTGATTTAACTTAGGGGCCAACTCCTCTATTTCTTCTAACAGATGTGTTACAAATGATACACGATCTATTTTAGTACCTAATTCATGATAAATAGTTGTTACTTTATTATGTATTTTAGCTGGTAATTCAGCTAAAGAAAAGTTAGCATTAATACCTAATCCCATTACTAAATAATTGATTCGATCTAATTCAGCATCCATCTCTGTTAGAATACCACAGATCTTTTTATCATTAATCAAGATATCATTAGGCCACTTAATTTTAGCCTCTAAGCCTGTTAATTGATTAATAGTCTTAGCTAAAGCTAGAGCAGATAAATATGTAGCTCGTCCAGCCCACATTGGTTTCAAGTCAGGAGCTAGAATATAAGATAACCAGATCCCTTCCTGAGGACTACAAAAACTACGATTTAATCTTCCTTTACCGCCTATCTGCTCTTCAGCTACTACAATAGTCCCTTCCTTAACTCCACTTTCTGCTTGTTCTTTAGCTACTCGATTAGTAGAATCTATCTGATCATAATGAATAATATTTTTTCCCAACTTCTCAGTAGTTAAACTCCTACTTATTTCTTCTGGCAATAAAATATCAGCTGGTTTTAATAATCTATATCCTAGTTTAGAAGAAGATTCAATTTCATATCCTGCTTCTCTAAGATAATTGATATACTTCCAGATAGTCGTTCTAGAAACTCCTAACTGTTCACTTAATTCTTCTCCTGATATATACTCATCTTGAAACTGATACAATAAATCAAGCACTTTAGCTCTACGTTTTAAATTTTTTCTCATACTATCACCTTCTTTTTTTCTAAACTAATTATATAATATTACTAATTAAAATACAAAGTTAGTTTGTATTGAGTTTAAAAGTTATAGATTGTATAATAATTATAATCTATTCTTAATTGACATAAAGGAGGAAAATTATCAGAGTAAAAAAAATCTATTACTTATTATCTCTATTAATCTTAATTATATTAGCTACTTATAGTACTCCCCCTGTCTTGGCTAACCAAAAAATTAATCAATACAATTTAGCTGATACAGTAGAAAAAGTTACTCCTAGCATAGTCAAAATTAAAGCAATCAATTCACAAGATAAAGTAGAAACAGGCGCAGGAATTATTATCAACTCTAATGGTTATTTAATTACCAGTAAACATCTAATTAATAAAGCAGATCAAATAAAAATTAAACTAAAAGACCAATCTAAATATAAAGTTGCTAAAGCAATAGGAAATGATACAAAGTTAGATATTGCTTTACTAAAAATTAATGAAAAAGAACTACCTACAGCTAGTTTAGGAGATTCAAATAGATTACGCCCTGGAGACCTAATTCTAGCTATTGGTCATCCCTATGGCTTTGATTACTCTATTAGCTTAGGAATAATAAGTGCTACCAACCGCTCTTTAAAATTAGAGGAAGATGGAAAAACCGAAACTTATAATAACTTAATTCAAACAGATGCTGCTATTAATCCAGGCAATAGCGGCGGGCCAATCTTAAATACTAATGGAGAAGTAGTAGGTATTAATATAGCAATCAATTTTAAAGCACATGGAATTAGCTTTGCTATTCCAATTAATCAAGTTAAAGATTCTATTAGAGAACTTAAAAAGCATGGTAAAATAATTAGACCTTGGTTAGGAATCTATCTCCAAAATTTAAATGATAATCTTAAACAATACTTTGATTTAAATGAAAACTATGGTGTCCTAATCTCTAATATTACTACTAATAGTCCAGCAGCTAAATCTAAGTTACGGACTGGTGATATTATTTTAAAGTTTAATAACCATAAAATCAAACAACCTATAGATCTAAAAAAAGAACTAGTTAAATTAAACATTGGTCAACAAGTAACTATCACTATTTTAAGAAATGATAAATACAAAACATTCACTCTCCAAATTGCAGAAAAACCTGCTCAAGAAAAAGAAATCATCTCGGAATAAATAAAGGCCCCTATTGGGGCCCTAACTACTCTAATTTATTAAATTCTTTTCTGCTACCCCTAGATTTGATTTGTCTAATACTTTAGCTATTGCTACTGTAATCAAAGCACCTACTACAACTTCTGGTAATCCATGGGTAATTCCAATTCCTAAAGCAGCTTCAGCAGTTAAATAACCTCTGACTACTGCTAAAGATAAAGCTCCAACTGTATTAGTCAAAGTACCGATTATAGCAGCAATGATTGAGCCTAATACTCTTTTTTTTACTAGCTTATAACTATAAGCAGCCAAAATACCAATCAGAATCCTTGGTAAAATAGCTATTAATGGATCAGCAAAAAAAGCTCCTCCTCTAATGAAACTAGCTATTCCAAAAATCAATCCTACCAAAGCACCAACAGTTGGCCCTTCTATAATGGCACCAATAATTACTGGAATATGCATAATTGTAGCTGAGCCTGCTGGTGTAGGGACAGGAATAAAACCTAAAGGTGTCACACTTAACAAGATAGCAATAGCTCCTAAAATACCTGTTATAGTCAACTGTCTAGTCTTTAACTTCACTCTTCTCACTCCTATTCCTATTTGATTTTATTTTCTTCATCTACTAATACAACTTGAGGTTCTAAACTCTTAGTTTCTTCTTCAGTTAGTAAAGCATAAGAAATAATAATTACTGTATCTCCTGGTCTAGCCTTTCTAGCTGCTGCTCCATTAAGACAAATAACTCCTGATCCTCTTTCTCCAGGAATAACATAAGTTTCTAAGCGTTGACCATTATTATTATTAACTACTTGAACTCGTTCATTAGGATATATATCTGCTGTTTCCATTAATTCTCGATCAATAGTGATACTACCTACATAATTTAAATTAGCATCAGTAACTTTAGCCTGATGAATTTTTGACTTATGCATCATACGCATCATCATTTACACCTCCAACATAAGATTATCGATTAATCTTGTTTCTCCTATATATACTGCCAGAGCAATTAATACCTTCCCCTGCACTTCTTCTACTTTTTCTAAAGTATCTTGATTAACAACTTCTACATAATCTACTTTAGCTAATGATTCTTGAGTAAGCTGTCTTAACATTTGTTCCTTAATAACTAAAGAACTTGTTACTCCATCCTCAATCAATCCTTGAGCTAATTGTAATGATTTATAAAGCACTATAGCAGCTCCCCGTTCTGCTTGATTTAAATACTTATTTCGAGAACTGACAGCTAACCCATCCTCTTCTCTGACTATAGGCACTGTTACTATGTCAAGATCAAAGTTTAAATCTTTAACCATTCGCTTAATAACTAATACCTGTTGAGCATCTTTTTGGCCAAAATAGGCTCTATCAGGATTAACAATATTAAATAGCTTACTGACTATTGTACAAACCCCTGTAAAATGACCAGGACGACAAGCACCACATAACTTATCAGTTAAACCTTCTACTTGAACTGTAGTAGCAGCATTAGGAGAATATATCTCGTCAACATCTGGTGCAAAAATGATATCAGCTCCTACTTCAGCTGCTAATTCTGCATCTCTATCCAAATCCCGAGGATACTCTTTATAATCTTCATCAGGGCCAAATTGAGTAGGATTAACAAAAATACTAGCAATTACTATATCATTGTCCTGTCTAGCTTCTTTCATCAAAGACAAATGTCCTTGATGTAGATAACCCATTGTAGGAACAAAACCTATCTCTTCTCCTGCTAGCTTTTGAGATTTGATAAACTCTTTGATTTCGGAAATTGTCGTATAGATCTCCACTTTACCCCTCCTAATTACTAAAGCTTTCTTCTGAATTCGGAAATTCTCCGGATTTAACGTCTTCTTTATATCTTCTTAAAGCTTGACTAATCTCTTCATTCAAATCTGAATATTGTCTAACAAATTTAGGAACAAAGTCGTTAGAAACTCCTAACATATCTTGGCTAACTAAAACTTGACCAGTACAGTCTTTACCAGCTCCAATTCCAATAGTAGGAATCGATAACTCTTTAGTTACTCTATTAGCTAATTCTGCTGGTATACACTCTAATACTAGAGAAAAAACCCCCGCTTCTTCTAGTTTTTTAGCATCTTCTAATAATTTTTTAGCAGCATCAGTATCTTTTCCTTGTACTTTAAAGCCACCAAATTGATTTACAGATTGAGGAGTTAAACCTAAATGTCCCATTACTGGAATCCCAGCTTTGATAATTGCCTCTATCTCCTCTATTATCTTACTACCACCTTCTAACTTTACAGCCTGAGCCCCACTTTCTTTAATAATCCGTCCAGCATTCTTAACTGTATAGCTAATATCATCAACCTTATAAGCCATAAAAGGAAGATCAGTAACTACTAAAGAATTATTAGCACCTCTAGTTACCGCTTTACTATGATGAATCATATCTTCAACTGTCACGGCTAATGTATCCTCATAACCTAAAACTACCATGCCTAATGAGTCTCCAACTAAAATCACATCAATTCCTGCTTCATCTATAGCTTTAGCCATTGGATAATCATAAGCAGTTAACATTGTAATTTTCTCTCCAGCAGATTTCTTCTGTTGTAGAGTTTTAACTGTAACTTGATTATTCACCTCTTTCACCTCCAGTAAAATTCTTTGATATTATGTATAGTTTATTTCACAAAAAAGAAAAAACTCCTAACCTAGACAGGAAAGGAGTTTTCTATAGATATAGATAGGCATAGTTACCCCACTACAACTACACTATTTCCCGTCTCAGTCTGCTATAGATCCAAGCGGATAACTATTCAATTTCACTTTATTATACTAAGTCAAATTTAAAATTGCAAATCTAAAATAAACCTGTAATCTTTCCTTCAGCATCAATATCAATATCTTCTGCAGAAGGATCTTTTGGTAAACCAGGCATTGTTAATACATCACCAGTTAGAGCTACCAAAAAACCTGCTCCAGCTGAAACTTTAACTTCTCTGACAGTCAATGCAAAACCTTCTGGGCGTCCTTTTAGAGATGGATCATCAGATAATGAAGCTGGAGTTTTAGCCATACAAATTGGTAAGTCAGCAAAACCATCTTGTTTCAGTTGCTTAATATTCTTTTTAGCTTGAGCTGTAAGATTAACCTCATTTGCACCATAAACTTCTGTAGCTATCTCTTCTATCTTTTCTTCAATAGTATCTTCAGTAGAGTATAACATTTTAAAATCACTTGGTTCATTAACTAAGTCCAATACTTTTTTAGCTACTTTTACTCCACCAGCTCCTCCTTTTTCCCATACTTGAGAGAGAGCTACTTTAACACCTAACTTTTGACAACGTTCTTTAATCAACTCAACCTCTGCTTCTGTATCACTAGTAAACTCGTTAATAGCAACTACTGGAGAGATTCCAAACTTCTGTACATTCTCAATATGCTTTTCTAAATTTTCTAATCCAGCAGCTAAGGCATCTAAGTTCTCCTCCTGTAAATTATCCTTACCTACTCCTCCATGCATCTTTAAAGCTCTAACTGTTGCCACTAAAACAACTGCATCTGGTTCTAAATCAGCATAACGACACTTAATATTAAAGAACTTCTCTGCTCCTAAATCAGCTCCAAAACCAGCCTCAGTCACTACATAATCGGCCGTATGTAAGGCTAATTTAGTAGCCATAATACTGTTACAGCCATGAGCAATATTAGCAAATGGTCCTCCATGAATAAAGGCTGGAGTATTTTCTAATGTCTGAACTAAATTAGGCTTTAGAGCATCTTTTAATAAAGCAGCCATTGCTCCTGCTACTTCCAATTCTTTAACTTTAACAGGTTGGCCCTTATAGGTATAACCAATGATAATCTCTCCTAACCTTTCTTTCAAATCAATTATATCTTCAGCTAAACAAAGAATAGCCATTACCTCAGAAGCAACAGTAATCATATAACCATCTTCTCGACTCTGACCATTCTTATCACCTAAACCAACTACAATATCCCTTAAAGATCGATCATTCATATCTACAACTCGCTTAAGAACAACTTGATTAGGGTCCAGATTCAATTCATTTCCTTGCTTAATATGATTATCAATAGTAGCAGCTAATAAGTTATGAGCTATACCAATAGCATGAATATCACCAGTAAAATGAAGGTTGATATCTTCCATAGGTACAACTTGAGAGTAACCACCACCAGCTGCCCCTCCTTTAATACCCATACAAGGTCCTAAAGAAGGTTCGCGTAAAGCAACTGCTGCTTGTTTACCTAATTGATTTAAGGCTTGGCCCAATCCAACTGTTGTAGTTGATTTTCCTTCTCCAGCAGGTGTAGGCGTAATAGCTGTAGTTAAAATTAGCTTACCAGGTTCATTCTCCTTTAATACTCGTTTATAAGTATCTAACTTAACCTTAGCTTTGTCATTACCATACAATTCAATATCTTCTGCACTTAAATCTAACTCTTTTGCAATCTCAGTAATAGGTTTCATATTAGTCTCTTGAGCAATCTTGATATCACTCTTCATCTTAATTCCCCCTTAGTTTGATAGTTTAATACTCTCTATGAAAATTATACTTTACCAATTCTAAGCTGTAAACTATTAACCTATAATCTAAATAAAAAACCGTCTGAACAGATAGTAACTATTACTATCTGCCCAGACGGTCGGCAATTTACTTTATCATGTTCCCTGATGGTTAATCCCATCTCAACTCCGCCAGTCACATGATAAATATCTATTCTATTATTGCTCTCTATTCATTATCTTCTTCTAGATCATCATCTGGAGTAATTACTTCCTCATCTTCAGGATCCTCTTCATTCTCACCATAAAATCCTGGCTTATAGTTAGTGATGATCTCTTTAATATCTTCTTTATCTAAAGTTTCTTTCTCTTTTAAAGCTACTACCATATCTTCTACCATATCACTATTTTTACTTAAGATATCTTCAGCTCTTTGATAGCAACCTTCTATTAAGCTCTTAATTTCCTGATCAATAGCTGCTGCAACATCTTCACTGTAGTTTCGACTGCGAGAAATATCTCGTCCTAAGAAGACTTGTTCATTCTGTTTCTGACCTAAAGTTAATGGTCCTAATTCTTCACTCATACCATAATCAGTAACCATCTGTCGAACAATCTTAGTAGCTCGCTCTAAATCATTCTGAGCTCCTGTACTAATGTCATCTAAGAATATTTCTTCAGCTACTCTTCCTCCTAATAAGGATATTACTTTATCCTTTAACTCAGATTTAGTGATAAAGCTTTTATCTTCTTCAGGAAGATTAATAGTAAATCCTCCTGCTCTACCACGAGGAACAATTGTAACCTTGTGAGTTGGATCAGCATTCTCTAATAACTCACCTAATAAAGCATGACCAGTCTCATGATAAGAAACTATATCCTTTTCTTTATCACTAATTACCTTACTCTCACGAGCCGGACCAGCAATAACCCTATCAATAGAATCATCAAATTCATCCATACCAATAGTTTTCTTATCTCGTCGAGCCGCTAAAATAGCAGCTTCATTAGCTAAATTCTCTAAATCAGCCCCTGTAAAACCAGGAGTTCTTCGAGCCAATACTTCTATATCAACATCATCAGTTAAAGGCTTATCTTTAACATGGATTTCTAAGATACCTTTTCTAGCTTTATAATCTGGTTTACCAACAGGAATCTGTCTATCAAAACGTCCTGGTCTTAATAATGCTTTATCTAATACATCAGGACGATTTGTAGCCCCCATGACAATAATACCTTCATTAGGCTCAAAGCCATCCATTTCAACTAATAACTGGTTTAAAGTCTGTTCACGTTCATCATGACCTCCACCAACACCAGCACCACGTTGGCGACCTACAGCATCTAACTCATCAATAAAGACAATACATGGAGCATTTTCCTTTCCTTGTTCAAATAAATCTCTAACTCGAGAAGCTCCAACTCCGACAAACATTTCAACAAAGTCAGAACCACTGATGAAGAAGAAAGGAACTCCAGCTTCACCAGATACTGCTCTAGCCATTAACGTTTTTCCTGTACCTGGAGGGCCTAAAAGTAAAACTCCTTTAGGAATTTCAGCCCCTAGACGGCTAAATTTATCTGGATGCTTTAAAAATTCAACAACTTCCTGTAATTCTTCCTTAACCTCTTCATAATTAGCTACATCATCAAAGGTGACTTCAGTATCTCCTTCTTTATGTAATTGAGCTTTATTCTTACCAAAAGACATCATCTTCTTGCCGCCACCTTGCATGCGATTCATAATAAAGATCCAAGCACCAATTAAAATGATGGTTGGTAATAAATAAGCAAATAACCCTGTCCACCAAGGAGGTTCAGGTTCAGGTTTAGTCTCAATTTTTACATCATTAGTACGTAATAGTTTTTCTATTTTTTCTATTGTTCCTGGAATATTTATTTCAAATTGTTGACCATTTGCTAATTTACCCTTTATTAAGTTTTCACCGACAATTGTAACTTTCTCTACTTTACCAGATTCAACTTGATTAATAAATTCACTATAGGATATTTTTTGCTGTGGTTGATTAGGAGCAATAATATATTGAGCTATTAAAACTCCAATAGCAATAATAATCAAATAAAATCCTATACTCTTTGAAAACTTCTTCAACTAACAATCCTCCTTCCCTAAAACTAACTTACCTTTTCCATTTTATATAATTTCACGTCTATTAATTATACCACACTTTATCAATTATAGCAACCAAATCAAACTAACCTTATTTAATTACTTATCTCGATATAATTCTGGCTTAGGCACGAAAATATAAGGAATATTACGATATTTCTCTTGATAATCTAATCCATAACCCATTACAAACTTATTAGGAATTTCGAATCCATTCCAATCAACTTCAACTTCCTTTTCAGTTCTTCTAGCTGGTTTATCTAATAAAGTACAAATTTTGATACTTTCCGGTTTACGAGTTTCTAACATTTTAATAACATGTTTTAAAGTTAGACCAGTATCTATAATATCTTCAGCAATTAAAACATGTTTTCCTTCTATACTTTCTTCCAAATCTTTTATGATTCGAACATTACCTGTAGAGCTTGTTCCTCCTTCATAACTAGTTACATCCATAAAATCAAGCACTACTGGTAGATCAACCTGTCTAGATAAATCAGCCATAAAGAAGAAACCACCTCTTAAAATACAGACCATAATTACTTCATCATCTTCATCATAATACTCAGTAATTTTCTTCCCTAGTTCCTTAATTCTAGATTGTAGCTCATCTTCTGCAATTAAAACTTCATCAATCATACCTTCTAACACTACAATTCCTCCTTTATCTTAATCATTAATATTTGTTCTGTATCTTCTGTTACCTTAAATCTATCATCGACTCTTAGGCCTCCAACCCAAAAGATATCATTTCCTTCTGTAACAAAAATAGGGACTTGATCTCGTTTCCAAATAGCTAGTTTTTGATCAATAAAGAAGTCTTTTATTTTTTTTCTACCTTTCATTCCTAAAGGGTAAAAGCGATCTCCCGATTGACGACTTCTAATATAAAAAGGAGAACCTACTTGCTTATAATCAAAAAAACCATAATTAGAATTATCTATTTCTTGTCGCCAAGGATAATTACTATCTACTATTTCACTACTAATTATTATTCCTAATTCAGGAATTTCAATTTCTTCTAGTGCTATTTGATACTCAAAATCAAATCTATCTTCCATTAGCCCACCTATAGAGAAAATTAGTTGATTATAATTTAACCTTACAATTAAATCAGCAGGTAATTCGACTCTTTTTCCTGTTTCCTTAGTAGTAGCCAATTTCATAATACTTTCAATATGTTGATAATAAAGATCTTGATAATCATCCTTGCAATATCTAACAGCTTCTCTAATTATACGTCGTTGTAAGGCAGTATGCAATTGCAAAAACTTTTCTAAATCAATTACCAACTGCTTCTCACTCTGTTTAATAGTTATTTCTTGTAAAGTTTCTTTTGCTTGTTGATTTAGATAATCATCTTCTGTTCTAAATATTTCTGCAGTCCGATTTAGAGTTGCTACAATATTATTATTATATTCTTTTTCTAATACAGGTAATAGCTCCAATCTAATTTTATTACGCTTATAAACTGCTTCTAGATTTGTTTCATCAAGACGTGGAGTTAAATTTTGTTGCTTACAATAATCTTCTAAATACTTTTTAGTTACTTCAATTAACGGCCTAATTAATTTATCATTTTTAGGAGCTATACCTCCTAAACCTTTTAGTCCTGCTCCTCGCAAAAATTTCATTAATACTGTCTCTGCTTGATCATCAGCATGATGTCCTAGAGCTATTTTATCAAAACCTAATTCGTTCATTAGTTCAAAAAAGAAATTATACCTTACCTGACGAGCAGCATCTTCTAAAGATAAACCTTCTTTTTTCTGATAAGCTTTAACATCATAAGCTTCTATTGTTACTGGTATCTGCCAACTATTAGCTATCTCCTTTACAAATTGAGCATCTGCTAATGCAGCTTGACCTCTTAATCGATGATTTAAATGTGCTATATGTAAGTCTAGTTGATATTCACTCTGTAATTTTCTTAAAATATGTAATAAACTTAATGAATCTAGCCCACCAGAAACTGCTACTAATATTTGATCATTAGTTGTCAACAATTGATATTTATCAATTGTTGTTTTAACTTTATTAATTAATTTTATATTATCAACCACTTGTCTAAAGTACTCCTTTATTAAATCATTGATTTATTATATCTTAACATCTATCTACCCTAATTACAAGCACTGTCATATCATCCTCAATTTTCTGATTCTCTTTAGCTTTATCTAATATATATTGGGCCAAGGTCTGAGGGGCATCAATTAAATTATTCCTTAAAATTTGTAGTACCCATTCTTCTTTAATAGCTAAATTTTTCTTACTATCTAATACACCATCACTCATCATAATAATTAAGTCTTTATCTTGTAGTTTCAAAGTATTAGACTCTAAATCAACCTGATTGACAATACCTATAGGTAGAGTAGTAGATTTAACCATGCTTATTTCTGCTCCTCGCTTAATAAAACTAGAAGCTGAGCCAAACTTAATAAATTCAGCTTTACCATCCATTTGATCTATCTGTAATAAATCTATAGTAGTAAAATTATCTTCTTTAGAACGTAAACCTAAAATAGAATTAACACTTTTTAAAGCCAACTTATAATCTAAACCTGCCTGGAGCATCTTTTCTAGAAGTCTTACCGCACTTTTGCTTTCTTGACAAGCCTCTGCCCCAACTCCCATACCGTCACTTAAAATAGACATAAACTTTCCTTCTTTTTGCTTAAAGAAAGTAAAATTATCTCCAGAAATACCAGTAGCTTGACTAGCTGTAGCCACACCAGTCTGTAATTGATATTCAACTGCTGGAGTCAAACGACAGATACAATTAGATTTATTTAACTGAGCACCACATTCACTCCAAGTTAGATCAAATTTACACTCCATCTTACTATTAAGTAACGGAATCATATTTTTAGCACATTCATGATTGCCATTACAACTCTTCTTTCTAATAGTTAATTCTAACTCTTCATTATTATAATTAGTAGCTAATACTTTTTTTACTTTAAATCCATTCTTCTTTAATATAGAATGAACTCTCTTTTCTATTTCATCTTCTGGTTTAACACTGATAGTTAATTCTTCTGCTAAATTATCAACTACCTGAGACATACCAGACAACTGATTTAATAATATCTTTTCATTCTTATATAGTTTATTCTCCCAATAATGATTTAACTCATACATTTTAACAAACTGATTAATTGCAGTAGCTAATTTTACCTTATGATAACATTTAATAGGCATCACTTCATCTAAATCATCAATTAATACTTCCCCTCTATTTTCTGCAATAGTCAGTAGTTCAAAGATTCCTTGATAAGTAGAATAAAAAGACTGTTGCCAACATGAATCACATAGCTCACATTTAACACAGACTTTATCTGTAATTAAGTCAAGAAAAGTACCTACATCATTAACATCATTCTCCTTCTCTGGTAACACTTCAGAAAAAGCAGTCGATAGTTCATTAAAGATCTCAGAAAATTGGCGAACTCGTCGTGTAATAAAAGACTGTAATTTCTTATCTTCTAATTTTTCTCCTCGTTCCTGTTCTTGACTTAATTTATTTGCAGCAGAAATCATTCTACGTGGAGTGGCAATTAAAATTATGGCTGCAATTACTGATTCTTGTATTAGAGGTGCTACATAGTCTGGAATAGTTATAAAAGTAGCATATAATAAATTACTAAGAACAAAACCTAAACCAACTCCTAACTTATCTTGCTTTTGAAAGTTACCAGCAATTAATCCTGCTAGAGCATAATTACCAGCTAATGCAACAGAGTCTAAGTGCGTAATATTGTATATAAATCCTGTTATTACTCCTAAAATAGTTGCAGCAGTTGGCCCTATTGCTAAAGCAAACAACATAATTAAATAAGTCATTAAGACTCGAAGTAAATTCAATCCTCCTACTCTCTCTCCTACTAAAGAGAATATACCTAGACCAATAATAGATGTTATAGCTAAAAGAAGTTTAACTTTGTTGCTTTTCTTATCTAAATATATTAAAATATCTGGCAGTGATTTTAAAAGCAATAGAGTAGTCAATAGAATAAGGAAGACTTCTGCTCCTAAAGAAATGTAGCTCGCAGGTGCAGAATTGAAATAAAAATATGGAATTTGACAGAGTAAAAAACTTAAACTGGTAGATAAAGAATATACTAATTCATCAAGTTGAATCAATTTTTTCTGGAAACTAAACAGTAACAAACTAGCAATAATATATTTTAGGGCCAACATGTCCAGTTCGATAAAATAACCCAAACTAACTCCTACCAAAATAGCTACTAATCTTAAAGGATTAACAAAAAACTTATCTCTTTTATACAAAAAAACAGCAAAATAACTTAAACCAAAAGGCATCAAACCATTCAAAATAGTAACTTTCCCTAATACAAGTCCTAATAAAGATAAGATTAAAGCAACTAACGGAAATTTTTGTTGTAGCTTGTCCAATAAATTCTTTTCCTCATCTTGGTCGATATCTTCTTGCCGTTGATAAATAGGAAAATCAATACTTCTCAAAACTATATCCCCCTTTATTAACTTACATATTATGTAACTATTAACTATATTATACATGGTTTCAAGGAGATATTTTGTCGAGAATTAACAATCGCCCTTCCTAATTTTACGACAATTTACAAAAAACAAAAAGGATGTCCCTATATAGGGACATCCTTTTTGTATGTATGGTAGCGGCGGAGGGGATCGAACCCCCGACTCTGCGGGTATGAACCGCATGCTCTAGCCAGCTGAGCTACGCCGCCTCAATGGTTGCGGGGACTGGATTCGAACCAGTGACCTCCGGGTTATGAGCCCGACGAGCTACCAACTGCTCTACCCCGCGTCAATTTTTATTACTTTTTTATATCAAGCATTTATTATTATAAGTTATTTATTCTTATTTGTCAAGAAATAATTAAGAATAAATAATGGTGCCGGGGGTGGGATTCGAACCCACACGGGCACAAAGGGCCCATCGGATTTTAAGTCCGATGCGTCTGCCAGTTCCGCCACCCCGGCAATTTAAATTTTTTGTCGCTTTTCTCTCATGCGACATCTAGTATTATATTATCTATTCCCCAAATAGTCAAGAATTATAAAGTTGATTAAAACCTATTAGATAAAATTAAATATATATTCCTCTTTAATACTCTCATTATCTAACCCATTTATAATTTATTATGGACTATTCCTTCCAAAATTCCTGCATCACTGACAGTAATATTATCTATCTTAGTCTGTTCCATTATTACTAACAGAATAATTATTCCTGCTAAAATAATGTCAGCTCTATCGGCATCAAGCCCGATAACTTCTTCTCTATCAGATAAAGATAAACTTGCTAGTCGATCTAAAATTTCTTCTACTCTATTATAAGATAAAGTTGAAGCATGAACTACTTCTCGCTGATAATCCTCTAAAGAATTATCTATAGCTGACAAAGTAGTAATTGTACCTCCTACTCCTACTAATTCTGTAGTAGAGTAACTACTTAAAACTGGTTCTAATTTAGTTTTCACATCTTGTTTCATTTCTTTTAAGTCATCACCAAAGCTTTCAGTCAATCTAATTGCGCCTAAGTTAATACTTTTGTATTCAGTTAAATTCTCTTGTTGGCCCCAAATAAATTCAGTACTACCACCACCGATATCTATAACTAAAGTATCTCTAGCCAACTCACTTAACTCTGAAATAACTCCTAAATAAGATAATCTAGCCTCTTCTTCTCCAGAAATTGGAGTTACTTTCCAACCTACTTCCTTCTTAACTCTAGTTACAAATTCTTCTCTATTATTAGCATCTCTAACTGCACTAGTAGCTATTATAGAGGGTTGAGCGTTAAATCTCTTAACTACCTTCTTATAACCCTGTAACACTTTAATAGTACGCTTGATTGCATCTTCTTTCAAAAAACCATTTTGATGAATATTCTCTCCCAATCTAGGTACTTTTAATTCTTGATTCAACCTCTTTAAACCATCTTCATCAATCTCAGCAACTAGCAATCTAACAGAATTAGTTCCTAAATCAACTGCTCCAATTGACACTTTTATTCCTCCTTCTCACACTTGATAAGACAATCTTCTGTATCTAAAGGTTCAAAGTTGTCCTTTAATAAGTTATTAGTTAATCTACCAATTGGATTATTCTCTGTAGCTAAATAATGAGCATAATGAGTATGTAAACATTTAATCCCAGCAAATTCTAGAATACCACCTACACCAGATTCTTTCAAGACTCGATAACGGTTAGGATATTTATCAGCTATATCTACCTGTTTTTGCTCTGGCATTAAATTCAACCTATATTCTGCATAACTTTGATGTGCTTCTTCTAATTCTTGGGCCAACTCTTCCTTATCATTAAGTTGATCCTGGATCTTTTGTATCCAACCTTCATCTTCTAACTTACTGATCCGATAGTTTAATTCAGGACAAGTCAGCCAGAAAGTCGTAGGAAAAATTCCTATATCATTCTCCTGTTCTAAGATAGGAGCTGTAACTATCACCTGAGGATGATTAGCTGAACACCGTTTGCTAACCTTAACTACATTTCTTGGTTCACGTCCTAATTGCTCTTTTAATACTTGCATATCTTCTTGAGTACAAGTCATTATTCTTCCTCCTTTTATTTCTTATTTTTTATTATGTACTTATTTCATTCAATAGATAATTACTTTGAAAAGTGAAGTAATATGGAGATATTTCATCAGTTTACAGTTTACAGTGTACAGTCAAGGTCAAAACCAATAAAAATCTAAGAAACATCTTTACTAAAAATAATTTTGTTATTTTTAACAGATTTTAAGATTTAAACAAGAAAAACAATGCGACCTTTTACTTAAGGTAGTAGTTAATATATGAATCAAAAGTGTTGAATATAATCTAGTAGTCTTTTGATGGTAAGAAACATAACTTGTTTTTCTGAAAAATTTTTGATTACTTTTGTTTAAAACAAAAGTAATTCGGAAGGAAGACCGATAGGCCGTTCCGAAATAGTCTTTGAACTTAAACTTTTACTGAAACTTTTTATTAAAAAGTGAAATGATATCTCAATAAATATAAATAAGCACCCTATGAAACAAGGGTGCTTAAACCAAAATTTAGTTATATTTTAAGAACGGCCGCCACCTTTATTCTCTAAATTATTCTTTAGATCCTGCTGCCGTTGATTACTCTCCTGCATAAAGTCATCAATCATATCATCAAGAGACTTCTTAGGAGCAGTCTTCTTAAATTTCTCTTTCTTCTTCTCATCACTTAACTGCCTAATAGATAACCCAATCTTACCATCTTCATCAATAGAAATAACTTTTACTTTTACTCGTTCTCCATCATCTAAAAAGTTACTAATTTCTTTAACATAAGTATCAGCAACTTCGGAAATATGAACTAATCCAGTATCTCCATTTCCTAAATCAACAAATGCACCAAAATTAGTGATTCCTGTTACTTTTCCTTCAACTACACTTCCAACCTCGATTGACATACCTAAAAAATTCCTCCTCATAATTTTAAATTAAAAGCAATTTGTTACATTATACTATATCCTTAATATAGTGTCAACTAAATTAGAAATCCATAGTTAAAGATATTCGACTTTGTTTAGAATCTATATCCAATATCTTTACTTTTACTGGTTGACCTACTGTTACTACTTCTAAAGGATTATCAATATAATTAGAACTAAGTTCTGAGATATGTACTAACCCATCTTCTTTAACTCCTATATCAACAAAAGCTCCAAAATCAACTACATTTCTTATCTTACCTTGCAATATCATACCTACCTCTAAATCATCTATTTTTAAAATGTTTTGCTTAAAGATAGGTATTGGAATACTGTCTCTTGGATCTCGGTCAGGCTTTAACACAGCCCTTTTTATATCTTCTAAAGTAGGTAAACCAACTTCTAAATTGGTAACAAACTGTGTTAAATCTATCTCTTCAATCTGTTGTTGTAACTCTACTCTCATCTCATCAACAAGTAAATCCTTAATTGTAAAACCAACTTCAGATAATAATTTCTTAGTTGTCTGATATGATTCAGGGTGAATAGCAGTTTGATCCAAAGGATTAGCTCCATCTTTAATTCTTAAAAAGCCTGCTGCTTGCTTAAATCTACTCGGGCCAACTCCATAGACATCTGTTAGCTCTTCTCGACTACTAAATTTGCCTTGCTCTCTTCTATACTCAACAATATTTTCTGCTACTGATGAATTAATACCAGCTACATACTCTAATAAAGCACTAGAAGCAGTATTCAAATCCACTCCTACATAATTAACCACTGACTCTACAACTTCTTCTAAAGCCTCTTCTAAATTAATTTGATTTAAATCATGCTGATATAAACCTACTCCTAGATGTTTAGGAGCAATCTTAACTAATTCAGCAAGTGGATCTTGTAGACGTCGCCCTATAGAAATGGCCCCTCTTAAAGAAACATCTAAATTAGGAAACTCTTCTTGAGCTAATGAAGAAGCCGAGTAGACTGATGCTCCATCTTCATTTACTATTATATATCTTAAATCTGGAGTTGATTCGGAAATTATCTCCGCTATTAATTCTTCTGTTTCTCGACAAGCAGTTCCATTACCAATAGTAACTACATCCATTTTATATTCCTCAATTAGAGTGTTTAAGCTTTCTTTAGCATCTTCCCAATTCTTCTGAGGTGCATGAGGATAAATAACATCTGTAGTTAATAACTCTCCTAATTCATTTAACACAGCTACCTTACAACCTGTTCTAAAAGCTGGGTCAATAGCTAATATCCGTTTATCCAATAAAGGAGGTTGCATTAATAGATTCTTTAAGTTTTCAGTAAATACATTAATAGCGTGTTCTTCAGCCTTTTCTGTTAGCTGACTTCTCACTTCTCTAGCAATTGCTGGGGCCAACCGCTTGTAATAAGCATCTTGAATAGTTTCCTTTAATATTGGCTTAAAGATAGAATCTGTAGTAATAAATTCTTTCTCTAACTTATTGATAATCTCATCATCTGAGGCAATTACCTTTACTTTAAGGATCTCTTCGTCCTCACCTCGATTAATAGCTAAAGTCTGATATGGTGCTAATTTTTTAATCTTCTCAACAAAATCATAATAATTCTGATACTTAGTTACTTCATCCATCCTACTGTCTACAGTAAGTTGGCCTTTTTTAAAAGTAACTTCTCTAGCTAATTGTCTACTCTCTGGCTGATCTGTTACATATTGTATAATAATATCCTTAACTCCTTCTAAAACATCACCAGCATCTTCTAAACCTTTATCAGAGTCTATAAAATCAGCACATATCTGCTTTATTGAACCCTTTTTTATCTCCTGTTCTAAAAACAACTTAGCTAATGGCTCTAGCCCCTTCTCTTTTGCTCGAGCAGCTTTAGTCTTCTTCTTCTGTTTATAAGGACGATATAAATCTTTAACTTCTTGTAAACTAGTAGCAGCACTAATTTCTTTCTGTAACTTAGAAGTCAACTTTCCTTGTTTATCAATAGCATTAATTACTTTTTCTTTCTCTTGCTCAAGTTTTCTTAAATAATCTAATCTCTTAGATAATTTTCGTAGCATATCTTCTGCTAACTTACCAGTTGTTTCTTTACGATAACGAGCTATAAAAGGAATAGTATTTCCTTTATCTAATAACTCAACAGTACCTTTAACTTGTCCAATATTTAAATTGAATTCAGTAGCTAATTCTTCTGCTATATCTAGTACCACATTCTAACCTCCTATTTTTCTACTGTAATATACAAAACTTCCCCTTTTTTAACTAACCCTAGTTTTTGTCTAGCAATATTCTCTACAAAATCCTTAGAGTTAACCTGTTTGACTTTAGTTCTTAATTCTTTTTTTTCCTTTTTTAACTGTTTAATCTCAGACTTTAAAGCAACAATTTCCTGGTCCATTTTCTGTAGCTCACGATAACCATGATAAAAATTAATTATTACTAAAATAGGAACTACTAATAAAAATAAAAAAATTAACCCTCTGACTACTTTCTGTCCTTTAGATAGATTCTTATTCTCCATTTAATCACCATTCTTTCTTAATAATTGCTTTATCTTTAAAATAATAGCCTTAGTCTTACTATAGATAAAGATTATTAATCTTTTTAATTGACTACAGACCCAAAAAATACTATCAACTATTCTATTAAAAATACTGACTACTAAATCACTTACTAATAGATAATAAATTATTAATCCAAAAGAAACTCCCAGAAAAGCATAAATTCTAACTGACCCACCATTACTATATACTAAGCCCATAAAGATAACAATTGTAACTAGAACTGAGAATAAGATATCACAAAAGTCTACTACTAACCTTTGTAAGTTAAACTTACTTTTTACTACACGATAAAGATCAAAACCAATCCCAATTATCATACCTACTACTATCATATTTAAAAAGGTAAAAAATTGCAAACGTAATGATACCATTTCCTATCCTCCTAAAATCACTTAAATAAGCGCTGAAAGAAATTCTTTGCTTTAGATTCTTGATCATACTTTAACTCCTCAATATGACCATCTACAATTAGATCATTACTATCTAAATCTAAATGTTGAATATGCAATTCTTGACCTGTAATTAATAGACTACCTAAATTAGTCTCTAAATTAATTTCTTCTTCATCATAATTGATTACATCAGTTACCCCTGTCAACTCTAACTTCTGGCGATTCTGCAGATTTAATTCCTGTTGTTGATTCTCCATTATTATAATCCTCCTTTCTTAATTCAACTAGGTTATTAATTCGTATGTCAAAAATATGACATCTATTCATAAAGTGAAGTTTAATTGATATAGTGTGTCACTTTTAGTGACACAGCTATCAATAATAAAAAAAGAGAGGCACCAAATGGCACCTCTCCTGATAATAGTTGAGTTTTAAACTTGAATTAAATAATTGCCTCTTCTGTTTCAGAATCAAAGATATGCATCTTGTCAAGATCAAAGGAAACTTTCATCTTATCTCCAACTTGAACATTACTTTCAGCATCAACAATTGCTATTATTGTTTGACCACCGATATTTAAATAAACATTAATTTCAGAACCCATTGGCTCAACTACCTCTACTTTAGCCTCAACAATGTTACCTTCTAATTCTTCATCCATTAATTCAACATCCATAATATCCTCAGGTCGAATACCAAAGACAATTTCTTTACCAACGTAAGTCTGTAGAGCTTTCATAGCTTGAGACATATCTTCAGGAATAGTAACTTCAAAACCATTACCTGCAACTACTAAGTCATCTCCTTGCTCTTCAATCTGAGCATCTAAGAAATTCATTGCTGGACTACCAATAAAGCCTGCTACAAACATGTTATTTGGCTCATTATAAAGAGTAATTGGATCATCAATCTGCTGAACTACCCCATCTTTAAGAACAACAATTCTATCAGCTAAAGTCATTGCCTCTACTTGATCATGAGTTACATAAACAGTAGTCGTCTTTAATCTTTCATGTAACCGCTGTAGCTCAGCTCTCATCTGTACTCTTAACTTTGCATCTAAGTTAGATAACGGCTCATCCATTAAGAATACCTTAGGTTCCCGTACAATAGCTCGACCCATAGCTACACGTTGACGCTGACCACCAGATAATTCTTTAGGCTTTCTATCTAATAATGGTGTAATACTTAAGATATCAGCTGCTTCCTTAACTCGCTGATCAATCTCTGAATCATCCATCTTACGTAATCTTAAACCAAAAGCCATATTATCATATACATTCATATGTGGGTATAAGGCATAGTTCTGGAATACCATAGCTATATCTCGATCTTTAGGTGCTACATCATTAACTATATCATCACCAATATATAACTCACCATCAGTAATTTCTTCAAGTCCAGCCACCATTCTTAAAGTAGTAGATTTTCCACAACCAGAAGGGCCAACTAATACAACAAACTCCTTATCCTGAATATCTACATTAGCTTCTTTAACAGCCTTTACTGGACCATCATCTCCACCACGATAAACTTTAGTAATATCATTTAAAGTAACCTTTGCCATTTTTAATTCCTCCTCAATTATATTAAGTAGATTCTCTAATAATCAACTCACAGTCTAAAACTTCAATCTCTTTTCCTCGTTCCTCATCTGCAATAATAGAAAAAAGCTTACTTACAGCCTGCTTTCCTAGCTGATACATGGGCTGAGCTACAGTAGTTAACGGTGGATCAATAACAGAAGTTACAATAGTATCTTCAAATCCAACCACCGCTATATCTTGAGGAATCAAATAGCCGCCCATTTTAATTGCTTCTACTACTCCAGCAGCAATAAAATCGTTTGCAGCAAAAATGGCATCAGGAGGAGTAGATAAATCAACTAACTCTAAAAAACCTTGGTAGCCACTTTCTCTACTCCAATTTTTATACAGCACTAGATCAGAATCAAATTCTAAATTATAGTCTCTTAGCGCTTTCTTATAACCTTGTAATCTATTTTGAGCCTGCCAATTATTGCGTGGTCCATTTACTAAAGCAATTCTAGAATAATCTTTATCAAGCAGATAGACTGTAGCTTTGTATGCACCAGCAGTATTATCAATAATCACTGAAGGTAATGTTACCTCTTCTACTAACCTATTAGCTAAAACTACAGGATAATCAGTTAATCCTAACTTCAGAATCTGATTATTAACTAATCTTTCACCTAAAAATATAGCTCCTGCAATTTTATTGCTCTGCAACCATTCTATATAACTAAGTTCTTGGTCTTGATTCCCATCAGTATTGCAGACTACTACTTGGTATCCCTTTTCTAGGGCCAAATCCTGAATAGCTCGAGCTACTTCTGAATAGAAGAGACTTGAAATATCAGGTAGAATCAAACCAATCATCTTAGTCTCTTGCTTGGCTAAATTTCGGGCCAACTGATTAGGTCTATAATTATATTTCTGAGCTACCTTTAGTATCTTCTTTTTTGTTTCGTCACCTACACCAGGTTTATCATTAATTGCCCGCGAGACAGTTGATTCAGTTACCCCAACCATCTGGGCAATGTCTTTCATAGTAATGCTCATAATTACCTCCTTGAAATTGGCCCTTACTAATTTACTCAAGCGCTTGAGTAAATTAGTTATTAAAAAAAGACCTACTACTCCCTTACTACAAAATAACAGTGAGTAACAAGTCTTTATTATTGGCTTATTATCTTATTATGACTTATTTTAGTTATATTATTATTTTAAATAATTTATTTCACTTATATTGTAACACAGTTTGTTTTATTTTTCAATATTTTTCTAATCTTTTTTTCTTTTACAAGATCCTCTAATAATTAATTCTGGTTCTAATTCTCTAATTACCAACTCATCTTCTTGAGAACAGATTACCTTCACTAAAGTTTCTATTCCTAACTTTCCCATCTTGAACATAGGCTGACTAATAGTCGTTAATTCCAAATAACGGGCCAACTCAATATTATCATAACCTACTAAAGAAAAATCATCTGGGACAGATAATCCTACCTCTTCAATTGCTTCTAAAGCTCCAATTGCCTGATTATCAGAAGCTGCAAAGATAGCAGTTGGTCTATCTTCCTCTGGTAGAGCTAATATTTGATTCATCATTTCATAGCCTGAATCTATATCAAATTCACCTGTCTTCAATAATTCTTCATCAAACTCCAAATCTGCCTCTTCAAAAGCAAGCTGTACACCTTCTAATCTCTTATGACCATGTCTACTGTCCAGTGGACCATCTAAAAAAGCAATCTTACTGTGGTTTAACTTTAATAAATAATTAATTGCTTTCTTTACTCCAGCAACGTCATCAACAAAAATAGAATCTACATTATTCTGAAAGTCATCAATCATGACTAAAGGAAGGTTAACTTCTTTGAATCTAGTAACTTCCTCTTGAGTTAAATCAAGAGTAATTGCCACTATTCCATCGACTCTTCTTTCTTTTAGAACTTGGTTGATATGTTTTTCTTTCTCTCTTTTATCAACCTTAAATAATACTAGATCTAAATCAAACTCTTTTAAAGACTCTTGAACTCCTTTTAATACCTCTACAAAGAAATGCTGTGTAAATGTAGGCACCATAACCCCAATAGAATTTGTTCGCTGTAAAGCTAAACCTCTAGCCATTCCATTAGGATGATAATTTAAATCCTTAATTGCTTTTAATACCTTACTTCTAGTCTTATCACTAACCTTTTCACTCTCATTTAAGACTCGTGATACTGTTCCTATTCCTACTTCAGCAGCTTCAGCTACATCATAAATAGTTACTTTACTCATTTGAATTCCCTGCCTTACAATAATTTTTATTTCTTATTCGATTGTATTCTACTATAAAATTATTTTATCAAATTTAAATAATAATTTCATCTTATTTACCTATTATCTTAAAAAAGTAGAATATTATAGTTTCTTAATAACTTGAGCTGGATTTCCACCAACTACAACATCATCTGGAATATCCTTAGTTACTACACTTCCTGCTCCTATTACAACATTATCTCCTATCTTTACTCTAGGACAGATAATAGCACCTCCACCAACCCAGACATTATCTCCTATTTCAATTGGATATGCCATCTCTTTGCCTGAATTTCTTTCTTGAGCATCAAGAGGATGAGTAGCAGTATATACTTGGACATTTGGCCCAAACATTACATTATCTCCAATCTTAACTTTATTCACATCTAAAATAACACAATTATGATTAGCATAAAATTCTTCACCAATCTCTATATTATATCCATAATCACAATAGAAATCAGGTTCTACATAACAGGATTTTTCTGTCTGAAATAGCTCTTGTAATAAAGATACTCTTTTATCATAATTATCAGGTTCTAAATCATTAATCTTCTTACATAACTTTTTAGCTCTTTCTCTATCTTTAAATAATTCTTCGTCCATTGGATTATAAAGCTCTCCAGCCAACATTTTATCTTTTTCACTCATTTTACTTCCTCCTTTAATCCCATAAGCCATGAGCAATAGTTTGGCCCATGGCTTATGACTCAATACTTACTTTAATTTATATACTCTAGCTTCATAAGGTCTAAGTTCTATTTCTGAAATTTCTTCATTATTGACATCATAATTACTAATTAATAATTCTTTCTCATCAATATTAATACTGTCTGGTAATTCAAACTTTGTTTTATCTGCAAAAAAATTAAGGATTACTAATAACTGTTCTCCCTTATACTCTCTTAAATAAGCATAAATACTCTCATCATCTTCTAAAAGTAATCGATAATCTCCATAAACAAATACTAGATATTCTTTTCTAAGCTCAATTAGCTTTTGATAATAATAAAAGATGGAATCTGAGTCTTCTAAAGCATTCTCTACATTTATCTCCTTATAATTAGGATTAAGTTTAATCCATGGCTCACCGTCAGTGAATCCAGCATTTTCACTATCATCCCATTGTATTGGAGTTCTTGCATTATCTCTACCTTTGAAATAAATTGCCTCCATTACTTCTTCTGGATCTTGATCACCTTCAACTACTCTTTCTTGATACATATTTAAAGTTTCTATATCTTCATAATCATCAATAGAATCAAAGGCAACATTAGTCATTCCAATCTCTTCTCCTTGGTAAATATAAGGAGTACCTTGTAAAGTATGGCTCATAGTAGCTAACATCTTAGCAGATTCAACTCGATACTCTTCATCATCTCCAAAACGAGAAACCGGACGCGGTTGATCATGATTATTTAGATACAGACTATTCCAGCCTTTACCTTCTAATTCAGTCTGCCATTTACTCATAATATCTTTAAACTCAGTCAATTCCCAATCTACAATATCCCATTTGCCACCTTGACCAGAATCAATATCCATTAACTCAAACTGAAATACCATATCAAGTTCACTACGATCTTCTCCTACATACTTTATACCTTCTTCTGGAGTTACTCCGGGAGTCTCTCCTACTGTCATAATATCATACTTAGATAAGACTTCTTGATTCATCTCTTGTAAGTAATCATGAATCCTTGGCCCATTTAAGAAGTAGTCTCCTCCAGAAGCATAGCCATCTTCTCCTAAATCCTCACCATCTGGTAAACCTTCTACTTTAGAAATCATATTGATTACATCCATCCGGAAACCATCAATTCCTTTATCTAACCACCAAGTCATCATATCATATACTTCTTGTCTTACATCTGGATTCTTCCAATTTAAATCTGGCTGCTTTTCACTAAATAAATGAAGAAAATATTCGTCTGTCTTATCATCATATTTCCAAGCAGAACCACTAAAGTTAGACCTCCAATTATTTGGTTCGTTACCATCTTTACTAGGTCTCCAAATATAATAGTCTCGATATGAATTATCCTTTGATTTACGAGACTCAACAAACCACTTATGTTCATCAGAAGTATGGTTGACTACTAAATCCATAATCAACTTAATATCTCGTTTATGAAGCTCTTCAAGTAATCTTTCCCAATCTTCCATTGTCCCAAACTCATCCATAATTGATTGATAATCACTAATATCATAACCATTATCGTCATTAGGAGATTCATAAACTGGGTTTAACCAGACTACATCTATACCTAATTTCTTAAGATAATCTGCTTTTTCAATAACTCCTTTTAGATCTCCAATTCCATCTCCATTTGTATCATTAAAACTTCGTGGATATATCTGATAAACTACTGCTTCCTTCCACCACTGTTCTTCCATAATTTAGCCTCCTATATTTTAATTATAAAGCGCTTCCAAAGTTTTTAAATCTATTAACATGACTCTCTAATAATCAACTCTGGATCTAACTTTTCTCTTTTCAAATTGCTTTCTTGAGAACATATATCTTCTATTAAAATTTCAAGACCCAATTTCCCCATTCTAAACATAGGCTGACTAACTGTCGTTAATTTTAAATAACGGGCCAACTCTATATTATCATAACCAATGAGAGCAAAATCATTTGGTATAGAAAATCCAGCTTCTTCAATTACTTCTATAGCACCAATTGCCTGATTATCAGAAGCAGCAAATATAGCTCTTGCTCTATTCTTTTCCTCTAACTTAAGCAATTCATTCATCATTTTATAACCTGATTCAATAGTAAAGTCACCTTCTTGTAATAAATAATTAGGAAACTCTAAACCTGCTTCTTTAAAAGCCATCTTTACTCCCTGTAATCGATTCTGACCATGAGTACTATCTAATGGCCCATCTAAAAAAGCAATCTTCTGATAACCTAACTCTAATAAATAATTAATTGCTTTTTTTACTCCTAGAATTTCATTAACAGAAATAGAGTTTATATTCTCTTGAAAATCATCTACTAGGACTAAAGGTAGAGCAATCTCTTTAAACTTAGCAACTTCTTCTTGAGTCAAATCAAGAGTAATTGCTAATACTCCGTCGACTCTTCTTTCCTTTAAAATCCGATTAATATGTTTCTCTTTTTCTCTTTTATCCACCTTAATTAAAACTAAGTCCATTTCAAACTCTTCTAGTCCTTCTTGAACACCTCTAAGTACTTCTACAAAAAAATGATCGGTAAAAGAAGGTACCATAACTCCAATAGAATTGGTTCGTTGTAAAGCTAATCCTCTAGCCATTCCATTAGGTTGGTAATTTAACTCTTTAATTGCCTTTAAAACCTTTTCTTTAGTCTTATCACTAACTTTTTTACTATTATTTAAAACCCGAGATACAGTTCCTATTCCTACCTCAGCAAGGTTAGCTACATCATAAATAGTTACTTGTTCATTACTCATAATATCCGACCTCTTTTCAAAACTATCAACTTATCATACTAACAGATCCGGTTACTCTTTAATTGAACCTCTCATTACTCCACCGATAATCCATTTTTGAGCTACAATATAGAGAAGTAACATAGGGAGTAAAGCCAATAAATAAGACGCAAAAGCTAAATTATAATCAGTATTAAACTGAGATTGAAACACATACTGCATTAAAGGTAAAGTCATTAATTCTCGATCATTTAAAAGTACTAATGGTAACATAAAGTCATTCCAAGCCTTTAAACCAGTTAAAATTGCTACTGTAGCATTAATTGGTTTCAAAAGTGGAAAGATAACCTTCCAAAATACTTGCCAAGTGTTGGCCCCATCAATGATAGCTGCTTCTTCTAGAGATGTTGGTAAAGATTTAATATAACCTACATAAATAAAAATATTTAAGGTTAAACCGTACACAACATATAACATAATTAACCCCATTCTGTTATCTAAACCTAAGAAACTCATCTCTTTAACAATCGGTAACATAATAATCGGAAATGGAATAAACATAGCGCTAATAAAATAATAATATAAGAATTTAAAGAATTTCTTATCCATATTTCTTGCAATAGCATAAGAAACCATTGAATTTGTCAATAAAGTTATAATTACAGCTGGAAAAGTAATAAAGCTACTATTTTTAATACTACGAAAATAATGTGTCATGTCCATTGCTTTAACAAAATTCTCCCAATGTAACCCCCAAGGGAACCCAAGTAATGATTGAGCCATTTCATGTGGTGTCTTTAAAGATACAGTAAAAGCCAAATATAAAGGAAATAAAATTACAAGTGAACCAATTAACAATAAAATTGTAGCTGTCCAGTTTATATCTTGATCTTTAAAGATATTCGATAACCAGTTTTTCTCTTTTTTCTGTTCTATAGTTGTTGGACTACTTACCTGTTCATTATTCATTAGACATCTACCTCCCGCTTCTGTAAGACCTTAATTTGGAAGAATGAAATTATCAAAATTACTATAAAGTAAATTACTGCATTAGCCGATTGATAAGCAAATTCTCCTCCTTGAAAGCCTCCACGGTAAATCAACAGTGAAATCGACTCAGTAGCCCTACCTGGACCACCACTTGTTAAGGCCATAATATGATCAAATACCATCAAAAAGTTCTTCATTGCTACTACCATATTAATAGTGAAAAAGGAAGCAATTAACGGAAAGGTAATCTTCCAGAACTGTTGCCACTTACTTGCACCATCAATACTTGCTGCCTCATATAGATTTTCAGGAATAGTCTGTAAGCCAGATAGATATAATAAAGTATTAAATCCACTTGACTGCCAAACAGCCAAAATTACTACTCCTACCCACGCTAAATCAGGATTACCTAAAATGCTCTTTGTTAAAGTATTGATTCCTAATGTTTGAGCTATTTCTGGTAAAAAATAAGTAAAGATATAGTTAAAAATAAAACCAACAACCAAAATACTCAACATATAAGGCGTAAAGTATATAGCTCGGAAGGCAGACTTAAATTTAATCTTAGCATTTAGACCAAGAGCAATTAATAAACTAACTATATTAACTAATATAGTAGAAACAATTGAAAATTTAAAAGTAAAAATATAAGAATCAAGAACTCGACTATCTTTAAATAAATTAATATAATTCTTTATACCTACAAAATTCCAATTACCATAACCTTTCCAATTAGTAAAACTATAAAATATCCCTTGTAAAGCTGGGAAGGTATGAAAAGCAAAAAAGATTAGTAACGCTGGAATAGTCATTAAATAAAAAGCCTGCTTAGACTTCTTTGTTACCACTATATATCCCCCTTAAATCAATCAGTTTTTTAACTCAAACTAAAATAATATTAATATATTGTATCAAGATCAAGGCAGAGGCCGAGGATAAAGAACCGCCAGCCAATAAATCTTATGATTGTAAGATTTTGATTTTCCTCAGCCTTAACCTTAACCCCGTTCTAAAATTTATTATCTAGCCTGCACCTTATTCCATTCATTGTCTAACTTATTTAAAAATTCACCTACATCACCATTTAATAAAAACTCTTGAATTAAATTAGGCACTTGCATACCAGATGGATAATAATGATCTGGGAAAGGTGCTATCTGACCATTCTCAAAGTACTTTTTCAAATCGGCTACAGATGGATCATCTTGATAAACTCCTTTTATAGCAGAGAAAGTCATTTCTTGATCAATATATTTTTGGGCATTTTCTTTTTCTATCAAGAAGTGAATAAACTTCTTAGCCGCTTCAGCTTTTTTATCTTCTAATTTACTAGACATAGTCAATACAGTATCCACACCAGAAACTAGTTTATTTTCACTAGCGTTATTAACAGCTGGAAGAGCAAAAGAACCAATCTTAATATTAGGATTAGCTTTTTCAATCGGGCCAATTGCCCAAACCCCTTGTAAGTACATTACAGACTTCCCTTTAGCAAAAGCTTTATTACCTGTATTATAACCTTTGCCAAATGGATCTTGCTGGCCATAATCTAATAATTTATAGATTCTTTCTGCTACTTTTCTATAATTTTCTTTAAAAGTAGTCTTATTCGATTTTCGTTGAGCAATGAAATTTTCACCTTGTAAGTTAGCAGCTAAAGAATTCCAAGGAATCATTGCTGTCCAAGCATCTTTAAAAGTTAGATAGAATGGAGTCTCTCCAGCTTGCTTGATTTTCTGTGCTGTAGAAATTAATTCATTCCAAGTATCAGGAATTTCCAGGCCTAACTCTTTAAACTTATCTTTATTATAAAGAACAGTATTAGCATTTGCTGTATATGGAATTCCAAAGTTCTTATTTTTACCATGTAAATCTTTAAGCATATTTAAGTAAGATTCTTGAATTTTATCATTCTTAATCTCAGCATCAGTAGAAAAGTCAGCTAAAACACCTGCAGCAGCCAATTCACCATAAGTAGCATTTCCACCTAGCCCCATAATATCTGGAACATCATTCTTAGTTAGACGTGACTTTAAAACTGTCTCTGCTTGAGGAACATGATTCTGTTCAATATCAATATTAGGATTTTCCTCTTCAAATTTAGCAATCAATTGATTATAAGTTTCAACTGCTTCTGATTTGTTCTGAAAAAATTCAAGCTTTAATTTCGAATTTTTAGTACTTGTCTTCTCTCCACCACAGCCAGTTACTAATAATCCAATAATTAATAACATTAACATAATTGAAGTAAATTTTTTCATAAAGTTCCTCCTCCTTTGTCTAAAAACACAAACTTTAGAAGCGCTTCCAAAAGATGAATAAAAAAATTAATCTTTTGGAAAGGCTTCCAATTATATTATATGATAACTTTTATTATTTGGCAACTGTTCCTAAAAATTAAATTATATAATTATAAATATAATAAAAAAAGCTAGCTCCTTAAGGAGCTAGCTTTACTGGCATTTATTCTACTAAATTCATTACTGCTTCTTTTAAAGTAGTTAATTTTTGACTAGCAGCTTCGTCACTATCAGCTGTAACAGAAAAATAAAACTTAATCTTAGGCTCAGTTCCAGATGGTCGAACTGTAACTAAACTATCATCTGCAAGAGCAAACTGTAATACATTAGATTCTGGTAAATCGAGCTCACTTTCCTCACCAGTTTCTAAATCATAACTCTTACCTACTAAATAATCCTTCTTAACTATTACCTCTTGGCTATTAATTTCTGTCGGACTATCTTCTCTCAAACCATCTAAAATATCATTGATCTTCTCTTGACCTTCCTTACCAGGCATTCTAATGGCTTCTAAATCAGCTTTGTAATAGCCATATTCCTCATACATTCTCATCAATTCTTCATAAAGACTACTACCTTCTGATTCATAATAAGCAGCCATCTCAGCAATCAACATAGTAGCTACTACAGCATCCTTATCTCGAGCATGAGTTCCATATAGATAACCATAACTTTCTTCAAAACCAAAAATATACTCTTTATCATACACACCAGCTTTAAACTCTTTAATCTTCTCTCCAATATACTTAAATCCAGTTAATGTATTCATTACATCAATATCATACTTCTCAGCAATCGGGTTAATCATCTCAGTAGTTACAATTGTTTTAATAATAGCCCCATTCTTTGGAACCTGATCTAAAGAATCTAAAATATACTCAGATAATAAGACACCTACTTGGTTACCATTTAAGTATCTCCATTCTCCTGTAGTATCCTTTACAGCAATACCAACTCGATCAGCATCAGGGTCATTAGCCATAATTAAGTTAGCATCCTTTTCTTCAGCTAAATCTTGAGCTAAATTAAATACTGCTGGTTCTTCAGGATTAGGATAGTCTACAGTTGAAAACTCTGAATCTGGTTCTTCCTGTTCTGAAACTACATGTACATTCTTAAAACCTAATTCATCTAAAATTCGCTGAACAGGAATATTTCCTGTCCCATGAAGTGGTGTATAAACAATATCAAAATCATCTGCTACGTCCTTGATAACTTCTGGATTTAAAGATAACTCCTTTAATGTTTTAGTATACTTATCATCCATCTTAGGATCAATAATCTCAAATAGATCTTCTTTCTCTGCTTCTACACGATCAATTGTCTCTACTTCTTCAAAATTATCAATAGCATTAACTTCAGAAATAATACCTTCATCATGTGGTGCTACAATTTGAGCTCCATCATCCCAATATACTTTATAACCATTATACTCAGGCGGATTGTGACTTGCTGTAACCATTATTCCGGCTGTAGTATCTAACTCTCTAACAGCAAAAGAGAGTTCAGGGGTTGGCCGTAAATCATCAAATAAATAAGCTTTAATACCATTACCTGCTAACACTAAGGCAGTCTCAATAGCAAATTCACGTGACTTACGTCTAGAGTCATGAGCAATGACAACTCCTTTAGCTTTATCTCCTTCTTGAGCTATGTAATTAGCCAGACCTTGCGTAGCTTTTCTAATAGTATACTTATTAACTCGATTAGTACCAGCACCAATAATTCCTCTCATTCCACCAGTACCAAAATCTAAATCAGTATAAAACCTCTCTTCAATCTCTTCCTCTTGTCCTTTAATAGATTCTAACTCTTCTTTAGTCTCTTCATCAAAGTAATCACTCTTTAACCATTCTTGATACTTTTTCATATAATCCATACTAGTCTCCCCTCCTACTATTAATCAACTTATTATAAATTCCATTTATTGTTATTCAAGATGGATTAAATAATTCCTAGTTAATTAACCAAATATTTTAAATTTATTTTATTAATCAATCTTCTAGATTAATCTTAATCCCACTTCTTAATTATCTTAACCTCTTTAAAATAATAATTTATAATCTCTTCTGGACTCCTTCCTTGCCGGGCCAACTTATAAGCCCCCCATTGACTCATACCTACTCCATGTCCATAGCCCCTGCCAATGAGAACAAAACTATCTCCTAGTTTCTTAATTGACTCTATTAAAGTCGACTTCAACTTATCAGGGCCAACTGCCATTCTAAAATCTGCTCCATGAATCTTTTTAACTCCTTTATCATGTTTAATCCCTACTCTTACAATTCGCCCTGTTTTATCTCTATCAAGAACTTCAATATCTATTACCTGGTTAGCTCTTTCTCCAGTCTTCTGTAAAACTCTAAGTAACTCTTTTTTAGTAAGAGTTAACTGCCAACTTCTAATATTCTGTGGAGCTGCATCATCTGGTGATTCTATACTTTTGATATAGGGCGGTTCTTTCTTTTTGTAATTAAGTCCTGCCTTAGCTGTAGTAGTCTCTCCACCAGCACTAGAATGAAACCAGGCCTTAATATATTGACCTTGATAAGTAGCCACTTCTCCTCGTGTCATTCGAACTGCCTGTTTAATTATTGGAGTAATATTCTGGGGCTTATAAGCTTGAGCCTCTTGATGTCTAGCACTAATCAGATTATTATCTTTATCCTCTAGCCTGCGCATAGTAAAAGTCCTAGCTTTAATAGCTTGAGCAGCATAAGCCTCTTTAGGCCAGTTCTGTTTCATCTCACCAGCAACAACACCTGCTACATACTCTTCAATTGGCAATTTTTTAATATCTCCATTTTCTAATTTAACCTTAATAATCGGTTCTTCTATCTTACTTTGATTTTGTTGCTGAGTACACCCAGCTATCACAAGGAAAACGACTACTAATAAAATACTACATAAATCATTTCTGAATCTAAACATAACTTCCCCCCCCACCTTATTCTCTTTCTATTAAATACTATTATTAACTATTAGACTTGACATTATAATCAACAGAAAGTATAATTTATCTTGAAACTAAATATTCTGGTGATGAGGCTCGCCATGATATCTATAGATATCAAAACCGTCTTAATGACTAATGGCTTCTACTCGTAAAGAGTAGGAGCTTTTTTGTTTTTTATTATGAGAAAAATTATTATTAAAGTAGATTAATTTTTAATAATGACACAATATTGATATATTGTGTCACCGTAGGTAATACAGTAGTCAGTCGTGTGCTGTGTGCTGTCAGCAGATTTTAACGGAGAGTCCATAGGACTCATAGGAATTCAAAATACTTAAATTCTAAAACCAAATCTTTATAATTCCTATATTCTAAGGAAAAGTCTTTCTATGGTTTTGAATTTGATTTAGCTCACAACACACAGCAGACGACAGATAGCTGTGATACGAAAGTACCACCTTACTTTCAACTTTCATATAACTTAACAGAGCGAACAAAACAATAGGGAGGTTCACTATGTTATTAAGCATTGCTCTAATTTTATCATTAGGATTGATGTTAGGATTTATCTTTAACAGATTCGATCTACCTAGTCTATTAGGAATGTTAGTGGCAGGAATTATATTAGGCCCTTCAGGTCTATCTTTACTAGATAGCAAATTATTGAGTATCTCTCAAGAGATTCGCCAATTGGCTTTAATTATTATCTTACTTAGAGCTGGATTAGGAATTAGTAAAGATACCTTAAAAAAAATAGGAAAGGCAGCTTTTAGATTAAGTTTTATTCCTGGCTTATTAGAAGGAGGGACTATCTTCTTACTAGCTACTTACTTTTTTAATCTTCCATGGAAATCAGCTGGAATGTTATCATTTATAATTGCTGCTGTTTCTCCTGCAGTAATAGTACCATCAATGTTGCGCTTAAAAGATAAGAAATTAGGTAAAAATAAAGAGGTTCCTACCCTTATCTTAGCTAGTGCTTCAATTGATGATGTATTTGCTATTACCCTCTTTAGTATCTTTCTAGAGTTATTTAAAAGTGGTAACATATCTATCGTAAATACAATAATTCAGATTCCTTTTAAAATTAGTGGTGGAATAATTCTAGGGTTAATTATAGGTTACCTAGTTCATAAAACCTTTGCTAAATCCCCTCAATTAAATCTTACTTATCAATCAATTATTTTAATCATCACTGCTATCTTTACTTCAGTCCTAGGTGATTATTTAAAAGCAGCTAGCTTATTGAGTATAATGACAATTGGTTATTTATTATTAGAAAAGAATAAAAGTTTGGCTACTGACTTAGCTAATACTTTAAATAAATTATGGGTACCAGCTAAAGTATTTTTATTTGTTTTAATTGGAGCAGCAGTTAAAATCCAAGCTGCTTATCAAGTAGGGATATTTGGTATAGTAATAATCTTTATTGGTTTAATTGCTAGAAGTATTGGTGTTTTAATTGCTACAACTAATAGTTATCTTAACTTAAAAGAAAGAGTATTTTGTGTTATAGCTTATCTACCAAAAGCAACAGTTCAAGCAGCTATTGGAGCTGTACCATTAGCAGCTGGTGTTCCAGCAGGAGAGTTGATTTTGGCCCTAGCCGTAATGTCTATAATCTTAACTGCTCCCTTAGGAGCAATTGGAATAGAATATTTTGCGCCACAACTGTTACAACAAAACAAAGTAAAACAGTATAGACCAGACTATGATTAATACTTTTTATCAACTAGCAAGACCAAAGTGACGGCTAAATAGCCGTCACTTTAAAAAACAACTCTTTATTTATTAAAAAATCCAAGTACAAAATCCTTTAACCATCTATATAATAAAGTAAAAAGACCTGCTTTTTCTACTTTATTAACAGTTACTAGTTTTACCGAATCTAGCGCTTTATCATCTTGCTTAAAGATTAATCTACCTACCTTAGCTCCTTTTTCTACTGGTGCTTCTAATTCATGATCTATCTTCACTTCCTGCTCAACCTGTTCTTTGGTCCCCTTCTTAACCACTGCTGATAATCCACTAGCTGTTTCTACTGGAACCTTTAACTGTGTTCCTTTTTTAACTGGTACTTCTTCAATCTCTACCCCTTGATTAATCAACTTTACTTTACGAAAAGCTCTAAAACCATAATCTAATAACTTAGATGTTTCATCCACCCGAGCCTGTTCACTATCTGTACCCATTACTACTCCAATTAAATGTCTATCCCCTCGTTTAGCTGTACCAGCTAAACAATAACCTGCCTCTTCTGTCCAACCAGTCTTTAAGCCAGTTGCTCCAGGATAATTACCAATTAGATTATTTGTGGTATATAAAGGTAACTTACCATTATTAATATAATCTACTCGCTTATCTGTCCACTTTAAAACTTGGGGATGTTCAGTTATTAACTCACGAGCTATGACCGCAATATCATGAGCACTAGAATAATGTCCTCCATTGTCTACTGGCAAACCTGTCGTATTAATAAAACTAGTATGCTTTAAACCTAATTCTCTTGCTTTACGATTCATCATCTGAACAAAGTTCTGTTCTGTACCACCAATATATTCAGCTATCGCTACTGCAGCATCATTAGCTGATGGAATAATAACTGCTCTTAATAACTCCTCTAATTCTAATTTATCTCCTGCTTCAAGCCATACCTGAGATCCTCCCATTGATTCAGCCAATGGAGTTACTTCTATCTTACTAGACAAGCTAGTCTCTCCATTATCAACTGCTTCCATAGTCAATAGAATAGTCATTAACTTAGTAATACTAGCTGGTGGTAGTTCTAAATTAGGTTCTTTACTAAATAAAATCTGTCCTGTTTCAGCATCCATTAACACAGCAGAATTAGCCTTAACATCAAAAGCTTGAGCCTGAACAACTGTTGGTAATAATAATAAGACTAAGAACAACCCAACACCAATCTTACGCTTAAATCTATGCATCATCTTCCCTCCTAATATTCTGTTTAGTTTCTTCCCAATAAACATCTAATTCTTCTAAAGAAAGTTTATCTAGTTCTCTATCTTCTATCGTCACTTTATCTTCAATACAAGCAAAACGTCTTCTAAATTTTTGAATTGTAAGCCGTAAACTAGTCTCTGCATCAATTTCTATAAATCTAGCTACATTTACTAGAGAAAAGATTAAATCACCAAACTCCTCTTTAATATGTTCTATATCTTCTTTAGCTAAAGCAGTCTTAAATTCACCTAACTCCTCAGTTACTTTCTCTAAAACACCTGAAATCTCTGGCCAATCAAAACCTACTTCAGCAACTTTCTCTTGTATCTGTTGTGCCTGTATTAAAGCAGGTAATTGAACAGCAACACTATCCAATAAATAATTATCTGTTTCTTCTTTTTCCTCTTCTTTAATCTGTTTCCAATTAATCATTACTTCATCTGCATCTTTAACTTCAATCCCTTCAAAAACATGTGGATGACGTCTTACCATCTTTTCAACAATCTCAGAAATAACATCTCTAACTGTAAACTTTCCTTCTTCTGTAGCAATCTGAGATTGAAAGACAACCTGTAATAATAAATCACCTAATTCTTCAGCTAAACCAAAATAATCTTCTTCTTCGATTCTCTCTACTACTTCATAAGTCTCTTCAATTAAGTATTTCTTTAAACTTTGGTAATCCTGTTCTTGATCCCAAGGACATCCTTCATTACTTCTTAAAATTTCCATAATCTCCACTAATCTACTAAACTGTCTTGGATTCTGCTTATCAGCTGATACATAAACCGATGTCAAGTGGTCAATCCAATCTAAACGATCCAACATATACAAAGGAATTTCTTCTATCCTTTCATCTTCTAAACCTACTGCTTGTAAGACTTGAATAGAAAACTCATCAGGATAGATTTCCATTAAATTCAACTTAACCTCAGATGCAGTAGCGCGATTATAAACTTGGCTGATAATAGTATCTACAGTAGGATCTAAATCTCGACTAGTAAAATTCAGAGCATCAATAATCTTGACTCCATCAATCGGATCTAAATTCAATCGAGCAAAAACAGTATCCAAAAAACTTGGCCCGGCTAAGATTTGATAATGAGACTTGTCCACTTGTTTGATAATCTGTTGAACTGAACTTTCAGCTACCAATGGATGGCCAGGTACAGCATAAACAATCTTTTCTCCCTTATTAGACAAAGAAGATATTTGATTAGCAATCTGCTGATAAATCTCTTGAAATTCATCAGCACCTTCGTATAGATAATCAAAAGACTTAAATTCAATTCCTTCTTCCTTCAGACCTTGAACTGCTGGATGAAACTCTGTCCTTAAATATATTTGCTCAGCATCCTTTAAAGCTTGATAAACTTCTAAAGTTACTAACTTTAAATCTCCTGCTCCTAGTCCAACTATCTGTAACATATTATCCCCTCACTACTCCCAATTTATCTAGTATAGAAGATACTTTAGACCCTACCTTAGGTACTAACTCTATATCTTCTTTTGTTAAACCACCTGTTAATAATAAAACTAAACTATAACTGATTATCCCTACCAGTACTGCAGTTAAAGTAGTAATAGACTTAATATGAATCATAGAATTTAAGGTATAATAAGTACTATAAACTAAAACTGACATAACTAGCCCACTAAATAAAGGCTTTATAAGTAGATTATAATAATTAAATTCCGGTTTAGCAATCTTAAAGACAGCTATAATATTAAGCAAAGCAGCTAAAGTAAAACCTGTTACTGTTCCAATAGCTGCTCCTCTAATACCTAATTCAGGTTGAGAAGTTAAATAATAGTTTAAAGCTGCATTAACTACTACTCCTAAAAAGAGATTTCTAGCTGGTAACTTAGGTTGGTTAAAACCTTGTAAAATACTAGAGGTCATCTGCTGTAAACTAACTGCTACTACCCCTAAAGCAACATAACGTAAAGAGATAGCTGCTTGAGGAATACCAAAAATCATAGTACATAATGGTCTAGCTAAAATAAAAAGCCCCAAAGAAGATGGAATTGATAAATATAATGTCAATTTAAAAGCTTTGCTAATTCTACTCTGTACCAACTCATTCTCCTCTAAAGTAGCAGCTTCTGAAATTGCCGGTACTAAATTAACTGCTAAAGAAGCAGCCACTACAGTAGGAAATCTAACTAAAGTCATTGCCATCCCATTAAATTGACCATATAAATTAGTTGCTTGTTTTAAAGAAAAGCCTGCTACTCGTAAACGACGAGTAATCATTGATGCATCTACTAGCCTCATGAGCGGCAGAATTAAAGCACCAATAGTTACTGGAATAGCTAAAGAGAAGATTTTTCTTAAAATGATCTGTAACTCAGGCATTGTTTCTGGCTTGTCCAAATTATCTGTAACTTCTTTTTTCTTATGTCGATAATAAATAATCAACATAACTATCAAACCAGCAACTGCTCCAAAAAAAGCCCCAGAAGCTGCTCCTGCTGCTCCTAATTCTACTCCATAAGGCAATAAAAAGAGGGCCAATAATATCATAGTAGTCATTCTTACCAATTGTTCCACTACTTGAGAAATACCAGTTGGTTTCATCTTCCTTAAGCCTTGAAAATAACCCCGATATGTAGCCATAACTGAAACAATAAAGATAGCAGGAGCAATAGCCAAAATTGAGTAATAAACTTTAATATCATCTAGTAAATAATAAGCAATAGGTCGCGCCAATAATCCAACTATAATAGATGCTACTAAACCAAATACAAAACTAACCTTTAAAGCAGTATTAAAGATATAATCAGCTATATAATCCTGACCTTCAGCTTTCTTTTCAGAAACTAACTTAGAAATTGCTACTGGAATACCAACTATCGAAACAGTTAAAATCAGTGTATAAACTGGATAAGCTTTCTCATATAGGCCAAGTCCTACTCCACCAATCATCCTAGCTAAAAAAGCTTTATATATAAAACCAAGAAATTTACTAATAAACGCAGCTACTGCTAAAATAAATGTTCCTTGCAATAGTGAGTTCTTCTCTCCACTCAAAAAAATCTTCCTCCTTAAATCTCACTCCAATTATCTATAATATCAAAAAAGAAACTATTATGCCAGTAACTTTAAATAAAAGTAAAAGGTGAGCTCAAGAGCCCACCATCAGTTTAATCTTCCATCTGCTTAGCTAAAAAACCAGCAGCAGTATCTGCCAATTTAATTTCCATATCCCCCATAGTTGCTCCATCTCGTTGTGAAGCCACAACTACTACTCCAATAGTATCACCATTAGAGGTAATAGGAACTAATACTTGTGATATGAAAGTATCTTCCTCATCATAAATTCCTCCACAAAAGATATCATCAGTTTCTTCATTAATTATCTTAATTTCCTGGTTTTCCATTACCTGAGTAGCTAAATCACTAGCTGGTTTATCAATAAATTTATTCTTCTTAGTACCTGCTACAGCAACTACAGCATCTCTATCTAAAACACAAGCAATATGACCAGTTACTTCAGCTAGAGAATCAACATATTCTTGGGCAAATTCACCTAATTCACCAATAGGAGAATATTTCTTTAAAATTACCTCTCCATCACGATCAACAAAAATCTCTAAAGGTTCCCCTTCTCTAATCCGCATAGTTCTTCTAATTTCTTTAGGTATTACCACTCTTCCTAGATCATCTATTCGTCTTACAATTCCTGTTGCTTTCATCGGGCCAACCTCCTCACAAATTTTTTCAGGGGTCATTGGTATATTATTGTATCTTATATAGCAAATTATATTATAGCTGTTATGTCCCCCTGATTTCCCATCTGTTTCATTATTAGTATATAATTAGAATCGAAATTTTATTCTTTAAGATGCTAACTAATGTTAAAAATTAGGAGGTTAGCAGAACAAAAATGTTTTCTAGTAAATCAAGTTTCTCATTAACTGATAAATCCTTAACTGTAACTTTAATTTGAGGTTCTTTGCTAGCTACCACTTTAAGCTTAGAAAACTGTCTTCCCAACTTTAAAAAATCTTCTCCTTCTAGCTTAGTATCAACATCAAAAGTTATTTTAACCTGATTTTGTTTCTCAGTTATCTCTGTTACTAATAACTTTCGACCTGAAATTCTTAACTGAGCAACTGTTAACAATCTCTTAGTTGCAACTGGTAATTCACCAAATCTATCTACTAATTCTGTTGCTAAATCTTGTTTTTCTTCCTCGGTCTGTAAAGATTTAATCCGTTTATAAATCTCAATCTTCTGGTTAGAATCAATAACATAATCATCAGGTAAATAAGCATCTGCCTTCAATTCTATCTCAACCTCTTGTTCTTCCTCAACTTGATTCTGTAATCGCTTAATAGCAGTTTCAAGCAATTTACAATATAAAGAAAAACCAACTGCTTCAATATGTCCATGCTGCTCTGGTCCTAAAATATTACCGGCTCCTCTTATTTCTAAATCGCGCATAGCAATCTTAAAACCAGAACCTAAGCTAGTAAATTCTTTGATAGCCTTTAGTCTCTTCTCAGCTACTTCTGATAAGACTTCTCCTTCATCATATAATAAGTAAGCATAAGCAATCTTATTACTCCTACCTACTCGTCCCCGTAACTGATATAACTGAGATAATCCCATCTTATCAGCCTGATTAATAATGATAGTATTTACATTAGGAATATCCATTCCAGTTTCAATAATTGTTGTACAGACTAAAATATCATAGTTTCCTTCTAAGAAGTTCACCATTAATTCTTCTAACTTCACTTCACTCATTTGCCCATGTGCTATTGCAACCTCAGCATCAGGTACAAGCTTTTTGATTTTAGATGCTATCTTCTTAATATTTCTAACTCGATTATGGACTATATAAGCCTGTCCTCCACGATTTAATTCTCTTAACAAAGTCTCTTTAACTAATCCATTATCATATTCTCCTACATAAGTTCTGATCGGATATCTATTCTTAGGAGCCGTCTCAATAACACTAATGTCTCTAATACCTACTAATGACATATGCAAGGTACGTGGAATAGGAGTGGCTGTTAAAGTCAGAACATCAATATTCTCTTTTAGCCGCTTTAGACGCTCTTTCTGTTTAACACCAAAACGTTGCTCTTCATCAACAACTATTAAACCTAAATCATTAAATTTAATATCCTGAGATAACAATCGATGTGTTCCAATTACAATATCCACTCTTCCTGCCTCTAAATCTTCTATAATCTCTTTTTGTTGTCTTGCAGTCCTAAATCTACTCAACATAGCTATATTAATAGGATAGTCACTAAAACGATCAGTTAAATTATTCCAATGCTGCTGAGCCAAAATAGTAGTTGGTACTAAAAAAGCTATCTGCTTACCATCCATTACTGCTTTAAACATAGCCCGAATAGCAACTTCTGTCTTACCATATCCTACATCGCCACATAATAATCTATCCATTGGTTGTTTAGATTCCATATCTTCTTTAACTTCTTGAATAGCCTCTAACTGATCAGGAGTCTCCTGATAAGGAAAAGCGGCTTCGAATTTTTTCTGCCACTCTGTATCTTCACCAAAAGCATAGCCTGATGCTACTTCTCGTTTAGCATATAAATCTAATAGTTCTTCTGCCATATCTTCAACTGACTCTTTAACTTTAGCTTTAATCTTGGCCCAACTATCACTATCTAACTTGTGTAATTTAGGTTGCTTATCATCCATTCCTACATACTTTTGAATTAGATCAATCTGATCAGTTGGAACATATAATTTATCATCACTAGCATATTTAACTAATAAATAGTCTTCACTATTCCCTTGAACTTCTAACGTTTCAATTCCCAAATATTTTCCAATCCCATGATTCTCATGAACAACATAGTCACCTTCATTAAGCTCAGTAAAGGAAGATATTTTAGAACCTTGATCAAACTTCTTAATTCTTTTTCGTTGTCTCTTAGCCTGTTTAAATAGTTCACTAGTAGTATAAAAAACAAACTTAGACTCAGGAAAAACAAATCCTTTCTTTAGATTGCTAACTGTCAAAATAATATTCCGCGGCCTAATCTGATCTATAATATCCTCTATTACAACTGTAGGCAATCCATTCCCTTGTAATCTTTTCTGTAGCCTTTTAGCCTGCTTTAAATTAGATAGCCCAATTACAATTCTATAATCTTGCTCTAAATAATCCTGTAATTGCTTAGCCAATAAATCAAGTTGACCATGGACTGATTCAAGAGATTGAGCTGTAAAATCAATAGTAAAGTGAGAAGTAATATCCTCTAACCTCTTTTTGGTGGGAGACAAATAAAGGCTTGGTCGCTGGTCAATAAATAATAATTCATTGAACTCTTGAAAGTAATCTTGATAACTAGGCAATACCCTCCCTTGCTCTAATAAACTACTATAACGATCTTGGATAGATGTTAAAAATTTAATAGCTCGTTGCTTAATCTGTAGCCAATTATCAAAAACAGCTAATCCATCAGTATAATCGAGCAAAGTAGATGGTTGATAAAAATAAGATAGATACTGTCTTACTGCAGTAAAATCTACTCCTTCTTCTAACTGCTCTAAATCATGTTTAATCTTTTTATCTAATTTTTCTGCTGGTTGACCAGTTAACTGCTCTAATCTACCAGTAAAATCTTCCTGGAGTTTCTGTAAACCATTCTCTCTATCTCTAGGCAATAAAAATTCAGTTGCTGGAGAAATAGTAACTTCCTTTAATTGATCCTTAGACCGTTGACTGGCTACATCAAAATAACGAATTGACTCTACTTGATTCCCAAATAAGTCAAGACGTATAGGCTGGTCTAAAGTATAAGTGTAAATATCAATAATACCTCCACGAATACTGAATTGACCTCGCTGCTGTACTTGATCAACTCTTTCATAACCAGCTTGTACTAGTTCTGTACTGAAGTCACTAGTAATTATCTCCTGATCTAAACCGACTTTAATCAGCCGATCTTGATATACTTGTGGCGGAATAATAACTTCTAATAAAGCTTTAATTGGTGCAATAATTAACTTACCTTCTTCTTTTAATGCTCCTTCTAAAGCATTTAACCGTTCTATTTTAATTGTATCTTCAAGCTCTAATGGCTCATGAGGTAGAATTTCAAGTTGGGAAAATAATAATACCTCTTCTGAGTCTAGTAACCTAATTAAATCTTCGTAAATAGTATCAGCTTTCTGAGAATTAGCAGTAATAATTAATAATCCATCATCTATTTGAGAATATAAATTAGCCAAAAATAAACTTTTACCGCTACCTTCTAATCCAATTAATTCTCCATTTTGAGACTGTTGATAATAAGATACCAACTTATGTAACTTTTCTTCTTTATTTAATACTGATAATAAATTATTTCCCATCCTAATCTACTCCTTTAATAACTCAGGAAACAACTCAACTGAATTTATAGTTAAATTTAACTAAGACTTTTTCAAAGCAAAAAAAGGCCTCAGGTCAACTAAGGCCCTTTGAGTCTAATGTATCTGAAGGTTAGAAAGAGCTTGCTCCTTTATATAATTACCTTGAGCGCATTCATCACATACTACATTAACATAAGTATTATCTTCTTCTACTTCAATTATATCCTCTCGTTCTTCTGGCGTCAAGATATTAAATCCTAATGTTTCATCATCTATCTTAGATACATCTAACTGATCAATAACTTTTTCACACTCTGGACATTGATAAATCAGATTCATTCTTGAACCTCCTTACTTAGCACTTTTATTTATTATCATCACCAAGGTTTCTCTTAATATGTATAAGTTGTTCAACTATATCGAGATATTTCTTTACTTTTTAATAAAAAGTAGCTTAAAAAATTAGATTCAAAGGGGATTTCGGAACGGCCTATCAGCCTTCTTCCGAGTACCTTTTGTCAAAATACACCCCAAGAGTACTTCTTCATTTCATTCAGAGCGCAATTAGTAGTCTTTATCATTAATTCAATAATTTTAATCAGCTATATAGTTTAACAATAAATGAATTGAAGTAACTGACTATTTTTCATTTACATCTGATAAAACTACTAAAAAGGTACAAAAATATTTTTTAGAAAAACAAGTTATGCTTCCTACTCTTAAAAAAGCACTAGAGTATATTCAATACTCTTAATTTATATATTAACTACTATTTTTAATAAAAGGTCGCATTGTTTTTCTTATTTAAAATCAAAATCTTTTAAAAATAACAAAATTATTTTTAGTAAAGATACATCTTAGATTTTTATTGGTTTTGACCTTAACTGTACACTGTAAATTGTAAACTGTAAACTGCAGAAATATCTCGATATCATTTCACTTTCAAAAAAACAAAAAAGTCTGGGAAATTTCCCAGACTCATTCCTAATTATACTTATTCATTACTAGATTCAGGTCATCTTTATCTAAATATAATTTAACAGCTTCTCTAGCTTGGTCTAAAGTTTCATCAACTTGAGACCATTCATCCTTAGTAAAACGTCCCAATACATGATCAGTAACTGTTCCTTGTTCTGGTCGACCTATTCCAATTCTAATTCGTGAGAATTTCTTTTCTCCTAAACAAGCAAAAATAGACTTAAGTCCATTATGGCCCCCATGACCTCCTTTAGGTCTAATCCTAAGTTGACCTGGCTTTAAATCCAAATCATCATAAATAACTAATATATCCTCTATATCAATCTGATAATAACTAACTAACTTTTCTATTGCTTGACCACTTTTATTCATAAAAGTCTGTGGTTTAGCTAAAATAACAGTCTCGCCTGATACTTTAATCTTACCTACCATAGCCTTGTGTTCTTCGCAACTAATCCGAGTATGATAATAATCAGCTAATTTATCAACTACCATAAACCCAGCATTGTGGCGTGTTGACTGATATTTAGTACCTGGATTACCTAATCCAACAACTAATTTCATGATTCCACCTCCAATTAAAAAAGGCGTAATCTAAATGATTACGCCTTAAACTAACCTCAATTATTCTGCTACTTCTTCTTCCATTTCCTCTTCTTCTTCTTCGTCTACTTCACCAATAACTTCTGGTTCTTCTAATTCTTCCTCTTCTGTTTCTTCACCTGGTTCATCTAAGTCCAACTCGTCAGGAACAACTACAGTAGCAACAGTTTCACTTGGGCTACTTACTATTTCAATATCTTCTTCGACATCAATATCAGCCACACTTAGAGATTGTCCAACTTCTAATTCAGATACATCGACTACAACCTTAGAAGGAATATTAGCTGGTAAACATTCAATTTCAAGTTCTCTAAGTATCTGTTCTAGAACCCCACCTTCCTGTTGACCAACTGCTGGTCCATCAAGCTCAACAGGAACTTCAATAGTAACAGGTTCATCAAGAGAAATATGATGTAAGTCTACATGTAATAGACTACCTTTAATTACATCACGTTGAACATCCTTAACCATTACTGGCTGAGTACTACCATCATCTAAAGTCAAGTCAATAATCTTATTACCACCTGTCACCTCATTAAGCTCTTTAGCATCTAATTTTAAGCTAACTGGGTCACGATCTCTACCATATAATACACCTGGAACAAGTCCTTGTTCTCTTAATCGACGAGCTACACCGGAACCAGTTTTTTCTCTTACTTCAGCATCAAGTTCTAAACGATCCATCAATACCCTCTCCTTTTTCAATTTTTTCATAAATTATATTATAACATCTTTATATCCAACTATCAACGAAAGAGCACACTAACTGATAAATCATCATAAATTCGCTTAATTGCATTAGCTACTAATGATGATACAGACAAAACAGTTATTTTATCTAATTGCTTTTTCTCAGTTAATGGAATAGTATCAGTTACTACTAATTCACTAATTGGAGATTTTTCTATTCTATCAACTGCTGGACCAGAAAATAAAGGATGTGTACAAATAGCAAATATTTCTTTTGCTCCTCTTTCCTTTAAAGCAGAAGCAGCGTTAGTAATTGTTCCAGCAGTATCAATCATATCATCAACTAAGATTACATTTTTCCCCTCTATATCTCCAATAATATTCATCACTTCAGATACATTAGCCTCTGGCCTCCGCTTATCAATAATAGCCATTGAAGCATCTAACCGTTCAGAGAAGTCTCGTGCTCGCTTAACCCCACCAATATCCGGAGCTACAACAGCTAGATTATCAACTTCCTTCTCACTAAAATAGTCTCCTAAAATAGGAGCTCCTCGTAAATTGTCTACTGGTAGGTCGAAGAAACCTTGGATTTGACGAGCATGAAGATCAATTGCTACTACTCTATCTGCTCCAGCAGTAGTAATTAAATTAGCTACTAATTTAGCAGTAATAGGATCTCTGGCCTTAGCCTTTCTATCCTGTCGAGCATAACCATAATAAGGAACTATAGCAGTAACTACTTCTGCTGATGCTCTCTTTAAAGCATCAATCATAGTTAACAATTCCATTAAATTCTCATTTACTGGGGGACAAGTTGGTTGAACAACAAATACATGATCTCCTCTAACACTTTCATCAATTTCAACGCCAATTTCTCCATCACTAAAACGTCTTACTTTAGCATCAACTAATTCAGTACCTAAATCATCACATATCTTCTTAGCCAACTGTAAGTTTGAATTGCCAGCTAAGACCTTCAAGTTCATCCCACTTGATGTCATTAATATAAACCTCCTAATTTATAGTTAATCACCTTGATTAGTATCCTTATCCTTTGGCTTGGCTGGAACACCTACTACTGTCTGTTCTGATTCAACATCTTTAGTAACCACTGCTCCTGCTCCAGTAATAGCATTATCTCCTACTCTTACAGGCGCTATTAAAGTTGAATCACTACCTACAAATACATCATCTCCAATAATAGTTCTATGTTTTTCTTCTCCATCATAATTAGCTGTAATACTTCCAGCACCAATATTAGTATTCCGTCCAATTGTAGTATCACCAATATAGCTTAAATGAGGCACCTTAGATCCATCTCCAACTTCTGACTTCTTGACTTCTACAAAATCACCTATTTTAGCTTTACGTCCTACTTTAGTACCTGGCCTTAAGTAAGCATAAGGGCCAACTACTGTCTCAGCTCCAACTTTACTTTCAATAACTGTTGAAGATTCAATCTCCACACCGCTACCAATCGTGGAATCAATTATTCTACTACGTGGCCCAACTATAACTTCACTCCCTAGCTTTGTATCTCCTTCTAAAAATGTAAAAGGATATATAATACTATCTTGACCAATTTCTACTTCACTATCTATGTAAGTATTCTCTGGATCAATAATAGTAACTCCTTCTTCTAGATGTCGATTACAGACTCTAGTTCTTAAGATTGATTCAGCTTTAGCCAAATGAGCTCTAGTATTAACTCCTACAGTCTCTCTTCTATCTGGAGCTACTACTGCAGTAACTAACTCTTCCTGCTGAGCTAAAATCCCAGCTACATCAGTTAAATAATACTCGCCTTGAGCATTATCACAGGTTAAATTATCTAAAGCCTTCCATAATAACTGACTATCAAAACAACAGATACCTGTATTAATCTCATCAATCTTTGCTTCTTCTGTAGTCGTATCTTTATCCTCTACAATCTTGACTACTTTACCAGACTGATCACGAACAATCCGCCCGTAACCACTAGGATCATCTACTTTAGCAGTCAAAATTGTAGCTGCTGCTGACTCCTCCTGATGCGTTGTAACTAGTTTTTGCAAAGTATCAGCAGTCAATAATGGAGTATCACCATACATTACTAGAATAGTACCTTCAAAATCAGCTAGCTGATCCTGAGCTTGCATTACTGCATGACCAGTTCCTAGCTGTTCTTCTTGGATTACAAAATCTAAGTCTCCTTCTGTTTCACTCTCTACTTGCTTAGCCTTATAACCTACTACTACCATATTATGTAATGGTTCTAATTCTTCAGCAGTATCCACTGCATGCTGCACCATACTCTTACCAGCAACTTTATGTAACACCTTAGGTAGCTTTGATTTCATTCTAGTACCTTTTCCAGCTGCCAAAGTAACTACTGCTAACTTCGACATCAATTATCCCCCTTTAAAGAAATCGATTGAAACTCTATTAGACTCCAAACATCAGACCTGATAATCTGATCTATATCTAAGCTAGGCTCTACATCTGGCAGCTCACCAGTCATAAAATAATCTCTAGCATAGATAGGATAAATGGCATCTTTAATTCCATACTTAATAAATAAATCTAAATCTTGATAAGCATTAAATAAACCTACTGTTCCATCAGAAAATATCTTTTCAATAATCTGATCAAGACTAGCTCCACCAATAATATTGGATACATTGCTCTGCCTTACCATCTGTAAAGTATCATCATAATTATGTAGAACAGGTAATTTATTATTATATCCTTTTTCTAAGACAGTAATATCACAATTGAAATTATGACCTACAAAGATATCGGGCTGAATATCCTGAATTATCTCTTTTAATAGATCAATTCCTTCTTTAATTTCTACTGCAGGAGCCAGTTCTGAATTAGTAAAAATAAGACCTACTCTCCACTGCTTACCATTATATGCAGCATACTGAATTGAATCTAAATCACTCCATAAATATTCAGTATCTACACACATAATAGTTTCTGCTGTAGGCTTATTACTTAGATCTAAATTAAACTTTGGGTCAGTTAAACGCTGATATGTCTTATCCAATTCATCTAATTGGCATAAAATTTTAGAGTTCTTATTCTTAATCTTTAATATTTTAGCAATCTCATCCAAAGAGGCCGCTTTAAAATCAGATTCAGTAGGAAATCTACTCAACATTCGCTTTAGCCTTTTTCCTCGACCTAAAATAACAGCCAATTTATGTTCATACAACTCAACGTTATATAAGTCATCTGTATCCAGATAAATCTTCATAATGGCCCCTTCCTTAAGCTCCATTTTTAAATCCAACAAACTTAAAAACAAAACAATGGAGCAATTCTCCATTGCTATAAAAGAGCCAATACTTTTTTATAATAATGTTGTTTTCTGTAGTAAAACCTGCTAAATCAAATGTATTATAACAAACAGTCAAGTTGAAGTCAAAATTATTATATCCAAGACTAACATTAATCATGCATACTTTATACTAGAGAAAATAATTTTGATTATAAAAGTAAAATCTAATTAATATTTAGAACACAAAAACTGTAAGGATCTAGTTTTTTAATTTAAAGGTTTTGAATTCCTACAATTAAAATAAATGTCTATCAAAAAATAGAACCCCCGTTTTTAATTACGGGAGTCTTACTCTAATCTGTATCTTCTCCACCTAATACTTCATATAACTGAGCCCTATCTGATACTGGATAAAGAGAGGTCAATCCACTTTGCTGCCCACGACTAAATTTATTTAAAGGTCTTCCATCATAAGCTGGGCTAGTATCATCTTCTTTTTTTTCATTTTTCTTATGCTGTATAGAACTTAACTTCTTTTTAACTCCAGCTATATTCAGACCTTCTTCTAGTAGATCTTTTATCCTTTTTAATCGTTTGATATCCTGCTCAGAATAAATCCTTTGGTTTCCTTCAGTTCTTGCTGGTTCGATCAACTGACACTCTTCATAATAACGAATCTGTCTTCCTGTTAGACCAGTCTTCTTTTTGACTACTCCAATAGAATAAATTGGAGTAGTATCTTTTACATCTGACATCCTATCCCCCCTTTTTTCTATTAATTAACCCAAACCATCTATCCAAGAACTAGGCTTAACAACAATCTCCTGTTTAATTCTATCTACTTCCTCTAATACCACTAAAGATGTATAATTATCAACTAATTTATCCTCTGGAATAGCAGTTTCAACTAATACTCCTATTTCTTCTACTTCAGCTTTAAATTCAGCCATTAAATCTAACATCCCTTTAGCTGTTCCTCCAGCTTTCATAAAATCATCAATAATTATTACTTTAGACCCTTCTGGTAAAGCCCTACGAGCTAAAGACATTGTTTCTATCTTTTGTGAAGAACCTGTTACATAGTTAATACTAACTACTGATCCTTCAGTAACTCTGCTGTCTCGTCTAATACTAACTAATGGTAAATTCAAAGCTCGAGCCACCATTAGAGCAATTGGAATACCCTTTGTTTCCATAGTAATTATATAATCAGATTCTACATCAGAAAATTTAGTAGCAAATATTTTACCGATATCAGACATCAAATCTGGATTAAAGATCAAATCAGTCATATATATATAACCACCAGGTAAAATTCTGTCAGAATCAGAAAGTTCCTTACAAACATCAGATACTGTATCTTGGATATCACTTTCTCCTTTACTAGGAATAAAACGTACTCCTCCAGCAGCACCAGACACAGTCTCTACTTTCCCCATCTCTTCTTGAGCAAATACTTCTTTAATAATCGCTAAATCCTCACTAATTGTTGATTTAGCAGCATCAAATCGTTTAGTAAAACAATTTAATGAAATTAACTTATACGGATTATCAGTTAATATCTTAGTTACAGCTACAATTCTTTCACTTCGTCGCATCTTCATCTTTTAGAACCGACACTCCTTCCGAATATTCTTTCCAAAAAAAGGGGTCATTCTTTGGTTTAATCATATCATTAAATTATTAATTTGTAAATTGCAAAGAGTTATAATAGACTTCTTCTATTAAATCCAACTGATGTACTTCATCGATATCAAAACCAACTTCTGGATAAGAGAGAATTATCCCTTGACCAGAATAACCAAATAATTCGTTAATTCTTTCTTCTACTTCTGTTAGACACAGAGTGCCAGTCCAAAATTTAAAGATAAACTTTAATCCTAATAACCGAACTAGTCGCCAAGGTTTCTTTCTAAATTCTAAAACTTTAATTAATTCTTCCTCTAGCTCTAAGAGAATCTTCCGATTAAGTAAAAACAGATTACCTCCTGTAAAAGTACCTTCTTCTAATTTAAAGTATGTCTTCTTAGCTTGAGGAAACATTTCTTCTAAATCTACTTTGGGGATTATTGGATAATAAAAAGCATTGTTTACATTCTTACATTGGGCTAAAAAAGAGTCAATAGCCTCTGTAGTAAGTAAAGGAATATCTGATGTTATCAGTAAAACATAGGGACTATTTGCTGTCTGTAAACCAAATTTAATATTTTCTAGCAATGAATCTTGATCTGGTACTAAAATATCTATTCCCTGTTGCTTTAACTCTGATGGGCCAACTCCTATAATTTTATCCATTAAAGCAACCTGCTGTAATGTCTCAATTATATACTTAACCATAGGTTGGCCCCCCACCTCAATTAGAGCTTCATACTGTTGATTACTTACTGAACTAAACTTACCTGTATTTTTAGCACCAGCTAGAATAATGGCGTCTAGCATCTTTGCCCCTCCTTTATTAATTACAGGACAATTTACTTAAAACTATATTCCTTCTATTCCTTGATCAACTGTCTTAGCCACTAAAACTCGGTGATCAGTAGTTAATTCCTGCTCTATTTTTTCTTTTACCTTCTTAACCTCTTCTTTCCTCTCTACAAAGCCTAAAATAGTTGGCCCGCTACCAGACATCAAAACTTTATCAGCCCATTGATTCATTTTATCCTTTAATTTAGCTACCTCAGGATATAACTGTAAAGTAGCATTCTCTAATACATTATCCATATTAGAAACTACTTCTATTTTATCTTCTCTTTTCAAGGCATTAATAACTTTTTCAGTCTGTGGATGATCTGTAATATCTGATAAAGGTAAGTTCTGATAGACTTGTGCCGTAGAAACTTCTAGTGGAGGATTGACTACTACTAAATATAATTCAGAAACAGCTGGCAACTTCTCAAGATCTGTACCAGTTCCTGTAGCCAGTTGTGTTCCTCCTTCAATACAAAAAGGTACATCTGCTCCTAACTTAGCACCTCTAATGGCTAATTCTTCTTTACTTAATCCTAAATCCCAAAGTTGATTGATAGCTACTAAAGTAGCAGCAGCATTAGTACTACCACCTGCTAAGCCTGCTGCTAGAGGTATCTGTTTATCAATTCTAATCTTTATTCCACTTGTTGGATTAAATTCATCAAACAATAATTCAGCAGCCTGATAAACTAAATTGTTCTTTCCAGTAGGAAGATAAGGATGATTAGTTTCAATCTCTATTCCTGTATCAATCTGAGAGAATGATAATCGATCATATAAATCAATAGTCTGCATAATCATTTCTACTTCATGATAACCATCCTCTCGTTTACCTAATACATCTAAAGTTAAGTTGATTTTAGCATATGCCTTTAAGTCCACTTCTAGTCACCTCAAAACTATATATAATATGTATTGTATCTTCTTATTTAACTACTTACTACTAAACTCCTTCATCTTCCTGAAATCAGGCTTTAAGAAACCTTTTCTTCAATATTATCTTCTGTTATTAAATCCGGATCTTCTGCTAACTCTATTAACTTATCTAAATCTTGTTCATAGAAGACAACTACTACATCTCCTTCTTTAGCTTGACCCAATCCTGTTTTAAAGGCTTCTTTCTCATCTAATTCAACTGTTACTTCCTCTAGACCAGTTTCTAAAACTCCTCTTTTAAGTAACTGAGCTACTTCTCCTTTTTCTCTACCTTTTAACTTACTATCCTCTTTAATAATTACTTGATCAAGATAAGAACCAGCCACCTTACCTGTTTCCTCAATTAAACTATTCTTTCTATTACCTGGTACTCCAATAACTCCAATCAACTCTCCTTCAACTAACTCTTGGGCAAAACTTAAAGTAGCCTGATAACCAGCAGGATTATGGCCATAATCAATAATAGTAGTAAATTGACTGTTAGTAATTACATTTAATCGTCCTGGGTTATCTGTAACTTTCGCTCCAAACCTCTGCAAAGCAGTCCGGATAATAAAGGTTGGAATACCATATGCAAATCCAGCTGCTATAGCAAATAAGGCATTCTCTAGAATATGTTTAGCACGTCCAGATTGAGCAGCTGGTAATCTATCTATAGCCATTACCGGGAGTTCATCCTCTCCATCAAATAAGACTAAATTTCCTTCTTTTACATAAGTCGCTGGTTTAGATTCCTCGCAATGCCTTTGAACTACTAAATTCTCTTCTAAGCTACAATAAATAACTCCTTGGGCATTACTTCTTTCAGCTAGATCTACCACTTGTGGATCATCTGCATTTAAGATAGCATATCCATTCTTTCGAGTTCTCTCTATTACTAACGATTTGATATCGGCTAATTCTTCTACTGTTTCAACACCATCTTGCCCTAAATGATCAGCAGTAATATTAGTGATGATTCCAATATCACTCCAATCATAACCTAAACCACTACGTAAAATACCACCTCGAGCCGTCTCTAAAACAGCCGCTTCCACCTCTTGGTGTCTTAAGACCGTTTGAGCACTTAATGGCCCTGTTGTATCCCCTTCTAAAATTACTTCATCACCTATTTGAATCCCACCAGTTACTGCCTGCCCTACTTTAATTCCTGCCTCTGATAAGATACTAGCTATCATTCTTACTGTCGTTGTTTTACCATTAGTTCCAGTTACTGAAATAATTGGAATCCTAGCTGGATTAAGAAACTCTACTATCTTCTGAGCCACATCTCTAGACTGTCCTTGGCTAGGATAATGATGCATCCTAATACCAGGAGCAGCATTAACTTCAATAATAGCACCTTCTTCAGAAAGTGGTTGACTAATATCAGAGGTTATTAAATCAACTCCTGCTATATTTAAACCTATTGTCTTGGCTGCTCTAATAGCTAACTTTTTATTCATAGGATGGACTTTCTCAGTACAGTCGACGGCAGTTCCTCCTGTACTTAAATTAGCTGTCTGTTGAAGATATACCCTTTCTCCTTCTACTGGGATTGAACTTAGATCATACCCTATAATAGATAAGTTAGCTTTAAGTGATCTGTTAATCTGCACTTTAGTTAGTGGTTTTTCATGGCCTATACCTCGTCTAGGATCCTGATTCAATTCAACTATTAATTCTTCTATAGTCTGCTCTCCATCTCCTACTATATAAGCTGGAACTCGCTTAGCTGCAGCAACTACTTCATCTCCAACTACTAGTAGCCGATAATCATTACCTGAGATATACTCCTCAACCAATATACTTCTACTATATTCTTGAGCCTTATCTATTCCTTCTTTTAATTCAATAGGAGTACTTAAATTTAAACTAACACCTTTACCTTGATTGCCATTGATTGGCTTAGTAATTACTGGTTTATCTAATTGTGACTGAAATCTAATTACCTCTTCTAAAGTTTTTACCACTTTTCCTCTAGGCGTTGGTAAACCCATATCTTGTAACAACTTTCTAGTTTGATCTTTATTGCAGGAAATATCAACACCTACACAAGATGTACTCTCACCAATAGTAGCCTCAATCATACGACTATATTTCCCATAACCTAATTGAACTAAACTATTAGTAGTACCTAATCTAGTCACTGGAATCCCTTCTTCTTTAGCTGCTTTAGCAATAGCAGCAGTACTTGGCCCTAAAGCACTATATCGTTCCTTTTCTCTCAATTCAGTAACTAACTTGTCCCGATTAACTTCTTCTTCCTTAACTAAATTGCTGACTAAATTTACAGCCTTCTTAGCTGCCAGTAAAGCAGTAGCTTTATTTTGATATTCAAAAACCACTTCATAGATTCCTTCACTCTTATCATCTCTTGTCTTACCATAATATACATCCTGACCTGCTATAACTAATAGTTCTAGTGCAATATGCTCAATTACATGTCCTAAATAGGTTCCTTCTCTTAAACGTTTAATAAAACCACCTGGCTTACCTAACGAACAATAATGTTCTTTTAATCCAGGTAATAAGTCTATCAGATTATCATTAAAACCAGATAATTGAGCACTATCTACCTCAGCATAATCCTCCAAATCAACAACTAACTTAATTACTGACTGGTAAGTATAAAGATTTGGCCCTGAAATTGATTTTAAATTAATAATTCTCATACTATTCCTCCTTCAAAATAACTGCATTTATTTTTAACCAAATTATGGATATTTATTCAGGATTAATGACTTCTTTAGTATATAAATCAAAACCATATCCTCTAGCTAAAATATGTAACTTAACATTAGTCAATGCTAAAGCTTCATCTCGGGCCAAATCAGAAATATTAGTAGTTCCTATCTGACTACAATCAACTACTGTCACTGTTCCTGACCCTATAACCTGACAGTTATCTTCTCTTACAATAACTGCTGTGTCTTCATCAATTCCTAAACCTAATAGAGCAGGATTATGAGCTAAACCAGTCAATAACCTGCCTAACCTGCCACGTTGAGAAAAATGTTGATCAATAATAACATCATCTATTAACCCCAAACCTAATGCTAGATTTAAAGCCCCCTGCTTAGGATTTTCATCATTTTCACCTGTTACAATCATCAACTGGCTCATAACTGCAGCTCCAGCACTTGTACCAATGATTACTTTACCTTCTCTATAACCTCTTCTGATTGCATGACAGACTCTACTCCCACCTAATAAACTTGTAATTCTTAGTTGATTACCTCCAGTAAAGAACAATCCAGTTGCCTCTTCTATCATTTCTACAAACTCTCTACAGTTAGACTTTTCTCTAGAGTTAATATTTAAAACCTCTACTTCTGCAACTCCTAATTCAGTAAAGATTTCTCGATACTCTCGTCCTGCTACCTTAGGTTCTTGAGTAGCAGTAGTAATAATTAATAGTTTACTAGCTACTAACTCTGCTACCTTATTTAATATTTCTGGGTCGCCTTTCTTATCTTCAGCACCTCCAATAATCACTAATTTACCTAACTGTGACATCTTTTTCCTCCCATCGAGATTGATATCCTTATTATTCCTAATTCTAGATTAATTATTAACATCTAACTGGATAAAAAATGATTTACTAGGTGATAATAAGTTAGAGAGAATAATTTATCTTAAGTTTAAACTTCAAAGAGGTGATATTATGACAGAGGAAGTTTCTATTATTCCTTTAGGTGGACGAGAAGAGATTGGAAAGAATATGATCTTAGTAGAGTATAATAATGAAATACTAGTCTTAGATTGCGGAATTATGTTCCCTACACCTGAAATGTTAGGTGTAGATTTAGTAATGCCTAAATTAGACTATTTACTTGAAAATAAAGATAGAGTTAAAGGAATATTAATCAGCCATGGTCATGAAGATCATATTGGAGGAATTCCTTTCTTACTATCAGAAATGGATCTTCCTATCTATGGCACTAAATTCACTTTAGAAATGATTAAAAAGAAACTAAAGGAAAGAAAATTACTGAAAAAAACTGAATTAAAACAGATCAACCCTAGAGGAGAAAAAAAGGTAGGTAACTTTAAACTCAAATTTATCAGAGTTAACCATAGTATTCCTGGAGCAGTTGCCATTAGCATCGAAACTTCTGCTGGTACTATTCTATATACAGGCGACTTTAAGTTTGACCAGACTCCTATCAATGGAAAACCAACTGACTTTTACAGCTTGGCCAAATTAGGTGAAGAAGGAGTCTTAGCCATGTTATCAGATAGTACCAATGCTGAACGTAATGGTTATTCAACATCAGAAAAAGTGGTAGCTGAAAATATTAATCAACTCTTCAAACAGACACATGGCAGAATTATCATTGCTACTTTTTCTTCACACTTAGATAGACTCCAAGAAATTGTTAATGCTACAGTTAGAACTAATCGTAAACTAGCTATATCTGGCCGTAGTATGCATGAAAATACAGAGTTGGCCCGTAAATTAGGACAACTAAATCTTCCTGATGATTTATTAATAGATTTAAGGGAAATGAAAAAGTTACCTAATAATCAAGTAGTATGTATGATGACAGGTAGCCAAGGAGAAACAATGGCTGCTTTAACTAGAATAGCTAGAGGTGAACATAGAAATATTGAGATACATAAAGGAGATACTGTGCTCTTCTCTGCTACTCCTATTCCTGGTAATGAACTAGCAGTATCTAATAGTATTAATCAGCTCTTTGAAAGAGGAGCTATTGTCAAGTATGGTAGCGATTTAAATTTACATGCTTCAGGTCATGCTTGCCAAGAAGAACTTAAGTTAATGCTTAATTTAGTTAAACCACAATACTTTATTCCTGTTCATGGCGAATACCGTCACCTTTACCATCATGCTTTATTAGCAAATCAAGTAGGTATTAGTCAAGATAATATTTTCATTGCTAAAAATGGTTCTCGACTTAAATTGAGTTCTAACCAAGCATATTTTGGATCTTCTGTTGAAGCTGGTAAATTATTAATTGATGGTAGTAAAATACAAGATGTTGGGCCAACTGTTCTTAAAGAAAGACAAAGATTATCTCGTAATGGGTTTATAACTATTATAGCTAATATTATTAATAATGATATATTAGAACCAGAGATTATTTCTCAAGGTTTTGTTTATCTTAGAGAAACTCAAGAATTAATAAAAAATATTAAAGATTTAACTAAAAAAACCTTACAGCAAAATCAAGACAAAAAAACAGATAAACTAAAACAGAAAATAAAATACAATATACAAGACTTTATCTATCAAGAAACAAAACGAAATCCTCAAATCATACCTATTATTAATAAGTGTTAGTAATATTGATATATTGTGTCACTAAAAGTGACACAGTTATGATTCATATATCGTGAGCCATGAGCTAAATCAAAACCATTTAATTCAAGATCAAAACTACTATAAATTCCATATTTTAAATGATTAATTTGACTTTATAATTTTGAATTTAAAGTAGCCCACGACTCATAGCTCATGACTCACAGCTAAAGATTGGCAGTTAAAATGATTTTAAAAGTTTTAACTTTATAGTCTTAACTGTAAACTGTCAATTATAAACTGTACACTAATATAAAAAAGCAGGATGCAAATACACCCTGCTCTTAAAATTACCCTCTAGGTCTATCAATTATATTTTTAGGAATTATCAACTTCTGACCAACATCAATATAATTTGGATTATCTATGTCATTAGCTTCAACAATAGCATCAACAGTAGTATTATAGCGAGCAGCTATCTTATATAAGGTATCTCCTGACTGAACAACATAAATAATTCTAGACGGACGATCATAGTCAGGTTGATCAACTACAGGAGAAAGGGGAATTATATCAGTCACAATACTTAATTCTCTTAAGTTAGTTACTCGCACATATTCACTTAAAGTAGCAGTTACTTTAACACTTCTATCTCCTTGCTTACTAGCACTTACTCTCTTTAATACTACATCAAGATAACAATACATACCTGGTTGAGCTCCTGATACGCTTACAAAACTAGTAAATCCTTCATCAGCATCGGTTTCAGTAGAATAAACATGGTGCACTGTATTATCAGCTGCTCGATAAAGTACACCACTCTGTAGTATACCTTCAACTGTTACTCCACCACTTTCTACATCACAACTTACATCTAATAAGTTTGCTTTAGATTCAACAATACTTTGAATATCTGGCTTTTCGGTTGGTAAATTAAAGTTTTGCACTACAGTATCAGTTACCTGATTTTCACCAACAATTTCTTCAACTCTAACTAATTCTTTTTTTACTTTCACTTTATCGCTTTTAACAGCAACAACAGCCATAATTTCTCGTGGAATAGTAACTTTAGTATGAACACTTACTACTGCATCAATATTAACTATATTGGAATTAGAAATACTATAATTCCAACGTTTTAAATCTATATCAGCATAGGCTTTCATCTGCTCTCTAGCTTCAGGCATATCTACTATCTTAGTGAAATTAAAAGTACCTTCCTCGATATAAACTGGTTGATCTCCAGCAGCAGTATCAGCTACATACATCACCTTAGCTCTAAACTCACCTGTAATCTTGACTGCTCCTCCACCTTCTACTACTTCAGCTGTTACATTGGTAATTAAACCACCTTCTACTTTTAATATTCGAGAAATATCATTATCCAACTCTAAAGTATTATCTTTAATTACCTGTTGATGTCTATCTTCAGCAATAATATCTTCAATCCTTAATAATTCCTTCTCAATTAACTTATCTGGAATACCTGTCACATCAGTAATAATAGTAATAAATCTAGTCTCTGTTGCTTTAACACTAATAGCTAAAACTGCTGTAACATCAACTGTATCTGTAGGTGGATCAATCTCATAACTAACATCTAATACTTCTATATCAACATCAACATCCATATCTGGTTCTACCTCTGGTATTTCAATAAAAATATCTCCATTAGCTGCTAAATCAAGATCATCATGGAAGAAATGAACTGGTTGGTCAGCTTCAGCTGCTACATAAACTACCCCCATTTCTATTGCTCCACCTGTTAGAGAAATGCCTCCTTCTTCTACATAAACATCACTATTATCGCCAGTATCATCGACTTTAACCTGCTCAACTCCTACTTCTAAAACCCTTTGAATATCAGGTTTCTGATTTGGAACTTCTAAAGTTCCACTAACAGAGCGTCTAACTGTCTCTTCTACAACAACATACTCAACTCTTACTTCTTCTTCTTTAAAGTTAACAGACATTATCTTCCTCCCTTTCTATTAATTTATAGAAGAGGCTTCATTACTAAGTATATGCTACAAGAGGAAAAATGTTCATGATTTCAAATTACAATTATTGTAAATCACCCTAAGTAAATAGCTGGTTGCGTTAAAATACTTTGTCGGCCAATCTCACCACTATCTACCATAATAACCCCCTCTACTGTTTGGCTAGTAAATTGATCTTTACTGACTAATTTGCTCATATCAAAATAAGCTATCAATTTACCATTATTATTATCAACTCGAGAAGCACTGACTCCCTCTCCAGAAATATCTTCACCTTCTTCCTTAACGCCAAAGAATTGAATACTACTCTCTTCTAATTGATAATTATTAATTTCAACTGCCAAATAACCAGGTCTCTGTTCTTTGGTTAACTGATCAACTGTTATCTTGATTTCTCCATTAGGACTCAGCCTCTTTACTTCTAAACTCTGAGGTTCATTTAATTTTTTAGCTGTCTTAAATACTGACAATGTATTACCTCCTCTTAAAGTAAGTTATAGTTACAACTAAAAATCTATTTAAAATTAAAATAACTAGCTAGTATATACAAGACCTTATTTACCTTACTATTGACTAATATATGTAACTAAAATAACAAATATAATAAAAAAATAAATCAGAAAGAAATTAGTTTCTTCTACCTCTTTCATTCTCCTTCTTTTTCTATCTCAACCTCTTCTTCTTCAAAAATAAAAGCCTTTGCTCCATCTTCTAAATCTTTAACATCCATTTTCTCTGAATTGAATATAACTTCTCCTTTTTCGTCAATTGCTAAATTAAAATCTTCTCCCAAAATATCTTCTAAAGGTTTTAGATTTGGAACTGAATTATCTGAATCACCAGTAAGTATTACAATATAATTTTTCTGAGTAACATATATATCAGAATCATTTCTCTGTCTAATATCTCCCTCAATATAAGAGTTATTGATATTATCTTTACTTGGATTCTGTTTATTACTTTTCATTTTATCCCTCCTCATTTCTAATATATTCTATTTAAAACAAGAATACTAAGTTAATATAATTTAGTTTTGCTAATAAAAGAGTTCGGCCTATTTAAGTAGGCCGAACTCTTTTTTGGCCAATTATTCATCATCAGATTCATTTTCATTCTCTAGTTCCTCATCATAATTATTATCAATATCAGAGTTATCATCTGCAAAGTTATTGAATTGTTCATTCTTTATATTAGCATTATTGGTCTGAGTTGGTGGACCGTCTACTTCAGCTGTAGCTGTAGCTTCTGAATCGGAATTTGATTCTGCATCTGCTTCGGATTCAGAATCTGCATCAGCTTCAGACTCTGACTCGGATTCTGATTCAGCTTCAGACTCTGACTCGGATTCTGATTCAGCTTCGGACTCTGACTCGGACTCTGATTCAGCTTCAGACTCTGACTCGGACTCTGATTCAGCTTCAGACTCTGACTCGGACTCTGATTCAGCTTCGGAATCTGACTCGGACTCTGATTCAGCTTCAGACTCTGACTCGGACTCTGATTCAGCTTCAGACTCTGACTCGGACTCTGATTCAGCTTCGGAATCTGATTGTGACTCAGAAGTAGCATCAGCTTCTACATCAGCTTCAGCATCTGATTCGGAATCTGAGTCTGATTCACTCTCTGATTCACTCTCTGATTCACTTTCTGATTCACTTTCTGATTCACTCTCTGATTCACTTTCTGATTCACTTTCTGATTCACTTTCTGATTCACTTTCTGATTCACTTTCTGATTCACTTTCTGATTCACTTTCTGATTCACTTTCTGATTCACTTTCTGATTCACTTTCTGATTCACTTTCTGATTCACTTTCTGATTCACTCTCTGATTCACTCTCTGATTCGGATTCTGTATCTGCTTCCGCTTCAGCTAGTGCTTCTGCTATAGCCTCTGCTAGAGCTTCAGCTAAGGCTTCTGCTGTAGCTTCAGTTTCTTCATTATTTGAATAAAGATCTATACCTTCCCCTTCTAATGCCTCTTGCACTTTAACCTTTATCTTATCAACATCTGGTTTATAATCCATTTTATCCCTCCTTTGTACTAATTTGTTATATAATATGTCCTTTATCTATAATCTGTTACAAAGATTTGAATTTCGTAATAGTAAATGGTGATTGCTGACAGATTCCTGTCAATCCTTCAACATAATTTTTTATTTCCTTTTGGTTACAATTTATTTCCATATTAACTGTATCTTCTGTTAATTTTAAATTAAAATTACATACTTCTTTATCTTGATCATCAATATATACAAGCGCCTCTCCTTTAATTATAATTTCTTCTAGTTCCTGATTATAAGTTACTGAATTAATTCTTCCTACTTTTGCAGGTGATACTAGTAATTCTATCCTTCTACCACCAATTTTTTCTTTACAAAAATAATTAATAAAACTACCCTTAAAATTAGTATCTTGATAAACTACTAGGGATAACTCAAGCATATTTATCTTATCTGCAATAACCATTGACTTCTTTTTTTCAAAATTAATTCTAATTTTTCTCCCATAACCATATACCTTAGCTCTTGTTTCACCTTCATTTTCACTACTAACTGATTCTTCTTTATCATCAATCTGCTTCTGTTTAACTTTAGTTTCTCTCTCACCACAATTATCAATCTCATCTTTATTTACTTTTTCGTCATCTATTTCTATACCCTCGTTTTCATTACTTATCTTACTATTAATATCATTAAAAGGTATGTTCTTATCCTGCATCTGTTTATTAACACTAAAGTCATTAACTGAAGGTATATCTTTTAGATTATTTTTATAACTTTCGTTACCTGCATTCTTTTGGTCAATCTGGCCATTATTATTTTCATCATCTATTTCTATTACTTGGCCTTTGTCTTCTTCTTTAGTGAAATCATCACTATTAATCTTTCTATCTTCTTGTGATTGTCTAATTCTACTATTCAAATTATGAGTTGAATCTTTTCTATTAGATATATTAGGGCCAATAATAACAGAAACTATAGCATCAATTAAAATAAATATCTTTCTCCCAGAATCAATCAGTATAATAAAATCTTTAGTAGCCTGACATATAATCCCTTGGTATTTACAACAACATGAGAAATTAAAATTACAAAGGCCTCCTGATTGAATAACAACAATTACCTCTTCTCCTTCTTTAGATAACTTCAATAATCTCTCTCTAAAAAAAGTATTATTATTGACTCCTATTCTCATCACCCCCTTCCTACTTTTTAGGGTAGGCCTTTGTAGTAAACTCGTTATAAGACGTTAAAAATAATTCTGCTATCTGTCGTCTGCTGTGTGTAGATGGTCCTTATCACGAAAAGTTTCTATAAAACTCGTAGAGTGAGCCAAATAAAAGTCAAAACCATAAATACAATCAAATCCCTAGAATATAAAATTCATAGAGAATTAAATTTTGAAAGCATATATTTACTTATCAAGTTTACTAATAATAAATGGCTCCTCTGCATAGACTCCTTTCAAGGATTGAGTCCGACTTTCTATTATCTCGCCATCACAAGTTATCTCCATAGTCATTGAATCTTCTTCTATTACTAACTCAAAATTGCATTCACCTTGATCTTCATCATCAATATGAACTAAAGCTAAACCTGTGATAATTGCTTTATTTTCTTTTTTATTACAGACTACAGAATCAATACTCCCTGCTGGTGATAAGGATAATTCTATACTTTTACCTCCAATTTTACTTTTAGAAAAGTATCTAATAAAATAACTTTCATAACTAGAATCATCACTAACTAACATAGATAACTCTGTTATATTAACAGTATCTATATTAGTTATCTTTCTTTGCCCATTAAAGTTGATTCTAATCTTACGACCATAGCCATATATTTTACAGGGCCAATATTCTCTATCATTTTCCTCCTCGACTTCCTCCTTAGTTTCTACTGCATCATCTTGAATATCTATGGTCTGGTTATCCCTTTCTTCTTTAACCACTTTAGTTTTTTTATTATCTACTTCCTCTTCTTGGACATCTTCATCCTCTTCAACTTCAAATTCTTGAACAACGTCATCATTAGATTGACTCTTATTCTGATCTTCTTCTATCTCCTCTTCTATAAGAGTAGTCATTTCATCATCTAATTTCTCTTCTTTATCTTCTATATTAGGAATAATACTTACTATGGCATCTATAGGAATAAAAACAGTACTGTCATCACGAACTAAAATAATAAATTCTTTCTTACAAAGACAAACAATACCTTTAAAACAACAACAATTACTACCTGATTTAACAACTACTATCGTCTCTTCTGCCTGAGTGACCAAATCACATAACTCCTTATCAATACCTATACCTTTCTTTTCCTGCACCCTTCTTGCCCTCCTTTCCTTGCTTTAACTGATATATAATATGTTTCCTAACTATAATTAGTTAATAGCCAAAAAATTAAGTCAACCAATTAATTGGTTGACTATCAATCTCAAACTATGTAAATAATAAATCTATAAAGCTTCTAAATGTTTCTGCTGCTCTATCTCTTCATCTTCTACTTGCTCTTTAGTAACTTCTTTTTCATCTTTTTTATTATTCTGATCTGCTTTATCTTCAGTTTCTTTCTTCTGTTGAGCAGCTATATCATTCTGTTCTGTTTCTGTTTCTTCTAGTGTAGCTTTGTTTAAATTTTGATTGTTATTTTGGTCATCAGAACTATCTTCATTAGATTTACGACTTCCTCCACCATTATCAGTTATTTTAAGAGCTGCTATCTTATCAATTGGTATCTTAATTAATTCCTTATCTTCATTAACTATAGTTATAAAATCACTATGTACTCTACATAGATGGCCTGATAACTCACAACAGTCCTGTCCAGCTACAATTATAACTGTTACAAAATCAAAATCAGATACATGTTTTTCTAATTCACTTCCAAAATCATAATCTATTCTGCTAGATTTTATCCCTTTCGAATCACTGATCTTATCTTGATTATCAACCACCTCTGCCCCCCCTTTATCCTTCAGATCTTTCTTTTCTTGTTCTAGACTCTTAATCTCCTCCTCTTTCTTAGACACTTTCCTTTCTAATTCCTCTAACTGGTCTATTAAATGATCTGGATCTTCTTTCTCTTCTTTTAAAGCCTTTATTTTATTATCTTTCTCTGCTAATTCTACTTCTAACCCCTTTAAAATATCTAATATTTCTTCTGCTTCTTCTTGATTAATAGTTATAGTATCATCTTCTTGTTGATTGATAGAAGGAGTTGGGGGATTTACTATTGGTGTTGATGAATTATAATTCAATAATCCAGTTGCAACATCTATTAAATCTTCTATAAAAGCCGTCTGAGTACTTCCTGTCATATATCCTCCTCCTCTCTAAACTTTTAAATAAATTTATTATAATAACTATTACTAAACAAAAAAGGGCAGATAAAATATCTACCCTTTGTTAATTACAGACTTAAGTTCATTAATCTAATTTAATAATTGCAGCAATAGCATCAATTGGAATAAATGTCTTTTTACTATCACCAATTAAAACAATAAAGTTTCTAGTTACATTACATAAGATTCCTCTATGTCGACAACAACAAAACTGTCTACGTCTTCTAGATCGTTGACCACCACATTCTACTTCAGCATCTTCAGCTCTTGGACCTCTATCTCTAGGGACATTACAATTACCACCTGACTTAACAACAACAATAACTTCATCAACATCTTCTTCTAAACCTTTTAATAAATCAACAATTCCACCATCAGCACAACCTTGAACTTCTACTCCATCACTCATACTGTTTTCCTCCTTTCTTGATAATACCAAATAATAACCCTCTCATAATTTTGAGGTACTATATACTATGTCGTCCTATTTTGAAGTGTTAAAATAAAAAGCTGGAATAATCAACTTTTATTAACAATCTAATCTATTCTGATTTTAATTAAAATATAATTTTTTATTCCATCTAGAGATGAATTTGAATATTAATGTAATGAATATTGCCTAGAGAGGGGGATTTTCTATGAGAATTATTAATGTACCTGATGATCAAGCTACTATTCAAAACGCTATTAATATTGCAGAAGAAAAGGATATTATTCTAATTAAAGACGGAGTCTATTCAGAAAATATTACTATTAATCAAGATAATATTAAGATTCTAGCTGACGAAGATAATGTTGTAATTAAAGGGGATAATGAAGGAATAGGACTCAACATATCTGCTAATCAAGTTAAAGTTAAAGGACTTATAGTTGAAAACTATACAATAGGAATTAAGATAACTGGTAAGATGAGCACTATTACTAGAGTTGAAATAAAAGAAAACGAAGATAAAGGAATCCATATTCTAAATGGAACTAAAAATACTATTATTAAAAATACAGTCAAAAATAATAAACAAGGAATCATATTAGAAGGAGATAATAATAAAATTTCTAGAAGTAAAATAAATAACAACCTAGAACATGGAATTTACTCTAAAGGAGACGACAATAAATTATCTAGAAACAGACTGAAGAATAATGGAGAATATGGAATTTACTTTATAGGAAATGAAAACAAAATTACTAAAAATAAAATAACTAACAATAATAAAGATGGCATCTATTTTAGTGGAAAAAGCAACAAAGTTACTAAAAATGAAATAATGTCTAACTTAAATGGAATCTTAGCTGATCAAAGAATGGGAAAAAATAAAATTAAACGTAATTTAGTAATCAATAATCAAAAAACTGGAATTAGCATCTATGGTGACAATAATACCATCTATAACAATAAGTTAAAGAATAATGGGGAAAAAGATATCTTTATTGCCTCAATCGCTAAGGAGAATAACATTAGAAAGAATAGAATAAACAATAGCTAACTTAAGAAATTAACATACTAATATATCTGAAACTAGTACTATATATTAAAGAGCAGGGAATTAATTTAACTCCCTGCTCTTTTTAATGCAACCTATTTAATTTTCTAAATCAGCAAATTCTTGGGTATACATCTTACCATATGGACCACCATCAATAATTCCAATCCCAATATGAGTAAATTCAGAATGTAGAATGTTTTTTCTATGTCCTTTGCTAGCCATCAATCTATCATGGGCCAACTTTACCTCTGAAGCTCCTGCTATATTCTCACCTGCTAAATAATAATCAATATTTAACTCTTTCATCATATCAAAAGGTGATCCATAATTTGGGGAATCATGACTAAAATAATTCTCCTTAATCATATCTCGGCTTTTGGCCCGAGCAACCTTTACTAAACGATAGTCAGTCTTTAATGGTTCTAACCCCTGTTTAGTTCTAGCCTGATTAACAAACTCTAGCATCTTTCTTTCATCTTGAGATAAAGAAGTAACCTTTCTCGTCTTCCAATCAGTTTCAGTATCTACTTGAGATTCTGGTGTCGAATCTGTTGAACCATTACTGCTGGTATCAGAACTAGTTTCTTCATCTTCAAAAGCACCAAAAAATAACAAATTTAATAATTCTCGTAGTATGTTAAAAAAACCATTACCCCAGTCTGCTCCTTCCGAAGCATAAGCTATCTCTGTACCACCCATAGTGAACACTGGCAGAATTAGTATTACAACCAATACTATACTTATTAGTCTAGTTAAGTCCATCTGTAGCCTCCTGCTAATATTATTAATTCTCTTTGAACTCATTATACCATAGGACATCGGCTACAGAATAATGTAACTTATGGTAGTCTTGTATAAATTAAAGCTCTACTTGTAAAGTATTTAAAACATTATTGATCTTATTACAAATAGTGCTCTTATTTGAACCTGCAAATAAGAGACCAACTGCTTTGTTTTGCTTATCAACTACTAAAGCACCACTATCTCCTGGTTGCGAAAAAGGCTCAGTTATAATCTGGTCAGTAAAGATAGCTGACTGAGAAGCAGTTAATTGGACTTCTATAGTAGCATTTACAGCTTTAATCTTAGCTTTAGTTAGACCACTAGTACGGCCACTCTTCTTAACTAACATACCCAATTGAGGTTTAGTAGTACCTACCACTTCTCCAATACCTAGAATTTCAGGTTTAATTAAATCAGGGGATTTAGGTTTAGCTACTGCACAATCTACTTTATTCTCTACAGCCATAGGTTGCATCTCATAAGGCACATTAAACAAATTACCAAAACCCTTTATAAGTCGCCTAAAACCAGACATTATAGGACAGCGAGGTGGTTTGCTATCATAAAGCGGTATAAATCTTTCTAAATGACCAATTACATCATCCTCTTCTCCACCATCATAACTACCAGGTTGTAAAATTTTATCTCCAATTTGAGCCTTCCCATCTTGACCATTTGTAATATTAGCTAAGACATGATTATTTGATAAAATTAGTGGCTCTCCAGTCTTGCTATCTTTAACTACTGCTCCAAAAGTACCAGCAGTAATCTTATAATGGCCAATACTAACTCCAGGCTGAGCTGGTCTTAATTTAGTTGTTCTAACCTGATCACTAGTTCCTAATAATTCTACCTTACCTACTTCGATAACATCTGTCTTTTTTTCTTCTATATTTTGAGGTACGATATGTTCATCATTTAACTCATCAGCTGTTAGTTTCTCTTCTACTAATACTACAATACAATCCTCTTCTGTCTGTTGACCATTGACTTCCTTATAACCATGACCCACTCCTACTACATTATCTAATGAGAATATTTCTTGCTTATATTTATCTATGATATCTTTGATATTACTCATCATTATCCCCCCTTTCACTTGTTTTAATATATTCACTTACTAACTGATTTCGTGAAAGAAGGAATAAAAAAAGAACTCCTCACAGTTGAGGAGTTCTTTTTAAACAGTAATACAGCCTATCTTCATTTCATTTTCTTTAATCTCTACTTCAACCGTTTCCGTAAGTACATCAGCATAACTATAAGACATTCTCTGAGGAGTCTGACTACCTTCTACTCTAACTACAAAAACTTTAGGGTATGTGCTCTCTAATACACCTTCGCGTTGGATAATCTTTCTTCGTCCTTGATTGGCCTTTAATGTAACTTCCTCACCTACAAAAGAATCAAGGTCAGATTTAATTTGTCTCAAAATATTATTGTCCCCCATTAGAGTCCCCTTTCGTTTCATTGGAGTCACAATATATTATAACACACCTTCAACTTTTTTGCAAGAAATTTAATTATATCAGAAAAAGATAAATATGTCAATAGCTATCCTTATTTCAAAAATTATTTTAATTGAACTTTAATTGGTAGATAGTATCACTTAATTGAGCAAACTGTTCTATATTTAACTTCTCCCCTCTTCTTCGAGAATCAATTCCTACTTCATCTAAAGCTTGATCTACTAAATCACGACTTAAATTGATATTAGCTGCTTTACTTAAAGCATTTCTAATTGTCTTTCTTCGTTGCTGAAAAGCAGCCCGTACCACCTTAAAGAAGAATTCCTCATCTAAAACATCTGCCTTAGCCTCTTCTCTTACTTTAAGTGATACTACTGCTGAGTCAACTCTAGGCTGAGGAATAAAGACATTTGGTGGCACCTCAAAAGCTATACTAGCCTCTGTATGATACTGCACTCCAATAGATAAGACTCCATAATCTTTTCCATCCTCTGGACTAGCTACCATTCTCTCTGCTACTTCTTTCTGTACCATAACTACTATTTCATCAACAGCAAAGTCTTCTTCTAATAGTCTCATTACAATAGGAGTAGTGATATAATAAGGTAGGTTAGCTACTACTTTATAATCTTCTCCAGCCAAATTATCAAAATCAACTTCTAAAGCATCATCATGAATAATCTCCACATTATTATATCCATCTAACGTATCATTTAATACAGGAATCAACCTATCATCTAATTCAACTGCCATAACATGTCCTGCTTCATCAGCTAACTGCTCTGTTAATGAACCAATTCCTGGGCCAATTTCTACTACAGTATGCTCTTTAGTCAAATCAGCTACTCTGACAATATTTCTTAATATATTACCATCGACTAAAAAATTCTGCCCTAAACTCTTCTTTAAATTCAAATTATATTCTCTTAAAATTTCCTTTGTTTGACTTGGACTAGATATCTCCATTATTATTCCCTCCAATTACTTCCTCAACTGCCTCTACTAACTCTCGTGGACTAATTCCATAGTGATTTAATCGCTTAACAAACTGCTTTCCATTAGCATAACCAATTCCTAAGTTTTTTCCTACCGCTCTGCGCTTCATCTTAGCTTGAGGAGTACCTAATAGACCTAGCTGTGCTAAATCTTGCTTAGTAAATTCTTCTCTTTTAGTCTCCTGTTGTACTTGAGCCTTATGCAAAGCTTCTTTAATAGCTCTAGGAGGTGCATTCTCTATTCCAATATCATCCTTTTCAATAGCATCAGCTTGAGCTAGATAAGCATCCTTACAACCAGATACTTGTTCTTTAATTCGCTTTCTAATCATTGCTCCAGCATGATCAGGATCAGTAAAAATAATAACTCCTTTACGTTCTTGAGCCAACTTGATCCTGTCTATTACTTCTGAACCTAAAGAAAAACCACCTGTCACAATTACTTCAGCATCAACAGCACGTTTTACTGCATCAACATCATCTCTACCTTCAACTACAATTACTTCTTTAATCATTTTTATCACCATTCTTTAGTCATTTTTTCCACCACAGGAATCTCTGATAATCATATCTGTAGGTACTATGGAATTATAATAATCTGTTATTTCTTCATTAATTACCTCAATTAATAATTTAGTAGCTTGATTACCTAACTGATAGGTATTAATATCAACAGTAGTTAAAGGGGGACTGATTAACTCTGATAAGGGATTATTATTAAAACCTACTACAGATATATCCTGAGGTATTTCTAAATCTAATTCTTTAATTGCCTTAATTGCTCCATAAGCTATTCTATCATCAATTCCATATATAGCTGTTAATTCAGGATGAGACTCAAGTATTTTTTTAGTAGCCTGATAAGCTGATGATTTATTACCCCCTTCAATTTGTACTACATAATCTTGATTATAATCAATACCTTGTTCTTGTAAAGCTAGTTTATATCCCTCTAGCCGATCTCGATCAACAATATATTCTTCACTACCAATAAATACCCCAATCTTATTATGCCCTAATTCTATCATATATTCAACCAATTCTTTACTAGACTGAATATTATTATTATTAACCCAGTAATAATTATCTTCCTTTTCTGGCCTACCTACTATTACAAAAGGAAAATTCATTTCATCAAGCTTTTTAATTACCTGATCATCTTTTTTAGCCCTTAATAGTAATAATCCATCTATCTGCTTTCCCTTAACTGCTCTAAGAACTGCTTCTAATTCTCCTTTTTCTTCATCACTAGTAATTAATAATAAACTATAACCATTTTTTTGAGCCATAGAACCAATACCTCTTAATACTTCAGCATAAAAAGGATCAGCAAAGGCCTCTTCAGTAGAATAAGGCATTACCAAGCCTAGAGTATTAGTCTGTTGATTAACTAAATTTTGAGCTATAACGTTAGGATGATATCCAATGTCATCCATCGACTCTAAGACTTTGTCTCTAGTATCCTGACTGATTCGAGGATGATTATTGATTACTCGTGAAACTGTTGAAGGCGAAACTCCTGCTTTCTGAGCTACATCTTTAATTGTTGGCATAACTATCTTCCTTCCATTTATTTATTAAAATACTTAGTTTTATTTTTTAACCCAGTACATAATTAGATTTTTAAGATATATCAAGATGTTATTTCATTCACACTACATCTATTTACTATAATTGAACAAACTAATTAAATCAATAGCTAGACAAAGAAAAAAGCCATAGACAAAGTGTCTATGACTTAGTATATCTCTTATCCTTTTACTCCACCTAATGTTAAACCGCCAACCAAGTAACGGGATAAAATTAAGAAGATAGCCATTACTGGAATCATAATTAGTACTGAGGCAGCAGCAAAGTTGGCCCATTGAGTATTAAATTGGGATGCTAAATTTTGTAGACCAACTGGTAGAGTATATAATTTGTTATCAGTCATTACAACTCTAGCTACCATAAATTCATTCCAAGCAGTCATAAAGGAGAATAAAGCTGTAATAACTAAAGCCGGCTTAGCTAGTGGTAAAACAATCTTATAAAAGGCTTGAAATTCATTTAAACCATCAACTAAAGCAGCTTCTTCTAAACTATCTGGAATTGTATCATAATAACCCTTCATCTGCCAGACACAAAGTGGTAATGCAGTCGTAGAATACATAATTATTAAGGCTATATGAGCTTTAGACAATCCAATAAGTGGAACAACTACATCCTGAGAAGTCAATCCAAATTGAGATAGTAATAGATACATCGGTAAAATTAACATAGTAGCCGGAAACATCTGAGTTACTAAAAAGAAAGTCAAACCTGCTTTTCGTCCTGGAAACTTACGCCGAGCGAAAACATAACCAGCAGTAGTAGCTAGAGATACTCCTATTGCTACTGTAAATAGAGTAACAACTAAACTATTTTTAAGCCATGTTAAGAAGGGCTTTTCAAATAATATAGTCTTATAAGCTTCAAAAGTTGCATTATCAGGAATAATCCCTATATCACTAGTATGAAGTGCACTACTAGGTCGCAAAGATATTCCAAACACTCGTAAAGCTGGATATAGAGCAAGTCCTACTGAAACTAATAATACAAGGTGGATTATAGTTCTTTTTAATTTACTATCCTTACTAACTGACATCTGAATTCCTCCTATTCTTCACCTATATGGTCGATAAAGATTATAGTCCAAATTAATAAAATTATAAAGATTACAAATGAGAACGCTGCAGCATAACCATAACGATAGTAACTAAAGGCAGCTTTATAAACATAAGTTACTAAGATATCTACTTTACCAGTCAATGTTTCATTAGTTAACATAAATATTACCTTTAAGTTCTTAAATGTCCAGACAACACCAAGAATAACTGCTGGAATCATAACAGGTTTTAGTAAAGGAAGAGTAATATTCTTTACTTGCTGCCAACTACTAGCTCCATCAATCTCAGCTGCCTCATAATAATTAGGATCAATACTCTGTAATCCACCTAAAGCAATCATCATCATAAAAGGAATTCCTAACCAGACATTAACTATAATTGCAGCTAAAAAGCCAGTTGTAGGGTCACTCAACCAAGCTATAGAATCAATTCCTATTTTATTCAATACTAAGTTAATAGCGCCAAACCGGTAATTAAACATACCTCTCCAGACTAAAATTACAATATATTGTGGAATAGCCCAAGGGATAACTAATAAAGTACGATAGATTCCTTTAAACTTCATATCTCTATCTAATAAAATTGCAAGAAAAATACCAAATCCTACGTGACAAATAACATTGACACCAGTCCAAACTATTGTTCTTGCAAATACAGTCCAAAAATCACTTGTAGTTACCACCTCAATAAAATTCTTAAATCCAATATAATCTAAAGTTCCACTACTAATAAACTCTCGCATGCTATACATATTCAAACCAGAAAAAGCAAGTCTTAAATTATAGAAAAATGGATAAATAATTACAAACAACACTGCAATAAAAGCAGGCAATAACATTAAATAAGCAAATTTATTTCTTTCCCAAAATTCTTTTAAAGAAAAATCAAGTAAACTAGATTCGTCTACAGTCTCTTGAGCTTTAGTACTCATCTAACTTCCCCCTCTACTATCTTGATAAAAAGATGGGGAAAACTCGCCCCATCTTTCATCTTTTATGACTTTATTATTGCATCTCTTTAATTTTCTTTTCAGCAGTCTTTTGAATTTTAGCAGGAGCTTGAGCAGGAGCTAAGTCACCAGCCATAACACTTTGTAAGACTGGTCGAATAGCATCCCAAATAGCTCTCATTTCTGGAACCACAGGCATTGGTTTACCTTTTCTCAACTGTTCCCCAGAAACTTTCATGACTGGATCATTCTTGATGACTGGTAAATTATAAACTTTCTTATTACTTGGTAATCGTTTATGATGATCAACAATTGTCTTTTGAGCTTCTTCATTAGTCATAAACTTAATAAATTTCATTGCAGCAATTTTTTTAGCTTCTGATAAGCCATTTACCATAATTAAACCAGCACCACTAGTCATTGGCTGAGCATACTTACCAGTTTCTTTAAACTTTGGTAAAACAGCTACTCCAGCATCAATCTTATCATTTTTCATATAGCTGTTTAAAGACCAAACTCCATTAATAATGAAAGCAGATTTTCCTTTCTTAAATAGACTGTTAGCTACATTATAATCAGCTTCTTTAGGTACAATCTCATGCTTAAACTTTAAGTCATGAGCAAACTGCATAGCTTTCTTAGTTGGTTCTGTATCTAAAGTTGGATTCTCTTCATTCTTATCAAAGACCCAACCATCAAATCCACCATGGAATGTAACCCACCAGAATGGTTCAGTTAAGTTGTATACTAAACCATATTGATCAGTCTTTCCATTACCAGTTGTATCCTTAGTTGCTTTCTTAGCTATCTTAATTAATTCATCCCAAGTTTTAGGAGCATGATCAACTAGATCCTTATTATAATATAACATTAAGTGATTACCCATAGTAACTGGTACTCCATAAGTTTTGCCTTTTAATTTCATACCTGGTAGGGCAGAATCAATATATCGATTCTTTAAATCATCACTCATTAGCTCATCTAATGGTTGAGCAATTCCCATTGCAGAGAATGGACCAATGTGATCAAAAGGACTCCATACTACATCTGGTCCTTTCCCCCCCATATAAGCAGTCTGCGTATTCTTTCTTAAATCTTCAATTCCCATATGAGTTCGTTCAACTTTAATATTAGGATATTTCTTCTCAAACTTCTTAATTAAAGGAGTCATTGTCTCCTCATCAAATTTTACCTTTTCTTTCTCCCAGAACTTAAGTGTCACTTTTTTAGGCACTTCTCTTTTATCCAGAGCCACTGTTTTACTTTCAGAACCTTTATCCTTCTTATCTGATGTAGCCTCTTTATTAGAACTACATCCAACTACTAATAAAGATAAAGCCAAAACAGCAATTAATGCAACAGTAAGACCTTTTTTCATTGATAGTTCCCTCCTCAAATTTTAAAATTTAGAATGATAAATCAGATTCCTCATCTTATGTAATTATAAAATTATTGAGGAGACTATCTAAGCCTATAACAACCTATGCAAACGGTTGCACCATTAAATTTTAATCTGCAACAATTGAGTTGCAGCTACTTATTATTACTATAATCTTATTTATTTTATTATAACATATATAAGACATGTTGAAAACATAAATTTATATTAAAAAGTAATCTTTTTAATATAATAGATAAAATCTAAAATAACCTTATAAGTGCAACTATTGCATCTGTTATATTATTCTTTCTAGGGATAATAAAAAATTCCTCCTTATTTTTTAAACTTTTCTTATTTTTTCGGAACCAATTGGAAGATTAGCGTATTCGAAATTCAACTCCTAACTTGATAGCTAATTTTCTACAAGCATCTACATCAATATCAGAAGTATCGACTACTGAAACAACAACTTTAGGAATTAAATTATTAGCCTGCTTAATAAAGTCAATTACTGCTTGAAAAGAGTCTTTTCCAAAGTCTGATTGGCAAACCTCTTGATATTTAGAAGCATTAGAGGCATTTAAACTAACAGATATAGTATCAACTACTTTCGCTAAATTAGGTAACACATTCTCTTTATGAATCAAATTAGCTTGCCCATTAGTATTAATTCTAATTGGTACTTCAGGATAATTATTCTTCAGATACTGACTAATCTCTACTATAGTATCAACTCTCATTAATGGTTCTCCATAACCACAAAATACAATTTCTTGATACTGACCGGCATTAACTATTTCTTCTATTACTTCTGATGCAGTTGGTTCCTCAGCAAGCCATAAATTATAGTCTCCAACTCCATCTTTAATACGTCTAACACAAAATTTGCAATCATTACTACATCGATTAGTTAAATTAATATATAATTTATCCCCTAATTGATAAGTAATAGTCATGTTTTATCACCCTTTCTTAGTTTTAGCTATGAGTCTTAAGTCGTATGTTATGAGCAAACTCAAAACCTTTACAGTTAAAACCTACTCTTATTAAATCTTGTTTTAACTGAATATTTTATAGTTTGATTTTAAATTAGATCATAGCTTACAGCTCAGTACTCATAGCTCTATAAAAATAAGATACTAGCTGCTTAAAAACAGCTAGCACCATTTTGTTAATCTAACTCAAACAATTCTTTTGCATTGTTCGTAGTCTGTTCTGCTACTTTTTCTAAGCTAGTATTCTTCAGTTCAGCTATCTTCTTAGCTACTTCCTTAACATACTTTGGTTCATTACGCTCCCCACGATGTGGCTCAGGAGTTAAATAGGGGGCATCTGTCTCTATTAATACTCTATCTAAAGATAAATTAGGTACTGTCATTCTCAACTCTTGAGCACTACCAAAGGTTAGTACTCCTCCTAAAGCTACATAAAATCCTAAATCAATGACTTCACGTGCTACTTCTAAATCATAACCAAAACAATGTAATACACCTTCTGAACCTTTAGCTTCTTCTTTTAAAATTTCAAGTGTATCTTCTCTTGCCTCTCGACTATGAATTACAACTGGTAGATCAACCTCTTTAGCTAACTGTAGTTGCTTTCTAAATACTTCTTGCTGCTTCTGTCGAGGTGAGTTATCATAATGATAATCTAGCCCCATCTCACCAATAGCAACTACCTCACTTTGACTAGCTAATTTCTTTAATTCTTGGTAATCTTCATCTGTAAAGCTTTTAGCCTCATGAGGATGAACACCTACACTAGCTGAAATAAAGTTATATTCTTTGGCTAGTTCTACTGAATTACGACTAGATTCCATGTCAGCTCCTACATTAATAACTTGCTTAACTCCTAACCGATAAGCATCTTGAATTACTTTATCTCGATCATTATCAAATCTAGGAAAATCAAGATGAGCATGAGTGTCTACTAGCATTCTACCACCTCATTATAAATTATCTAATTCAAATTACTTAACCTTTGCACCGCTATTGATATCACGATCTACAGTAGTTACTGTTAAGTCTCCTTCATCATTAGAAGCAGCTAAAATCATTCCATTAGATTTAACACCAAAAATTGTTGCTGGTTCCATATTTGCTATCATAACTACCTTTTTATCTTCTAATTCTTCTGGTTCATAGTGCTTAGAAATACCAGCTACTAATTGTCTCTTATCTGCTCCTAATTCTACTTGTACCTTAAGTAACTTATCACTACCTTCAATCTTTTCTACTTCTAAAACTTCTGCAACTCTTAAATCTAATTGACCAAATTCATCAAAACTAATATATTCTTCTTCCATTTTTTCTTCCTCCTTATCTTCTTTATCTACTGTTTCAGTATCTTCTTCATCTAAATTAGCATAGTACTCTTCAATATCAATTCGTGGAAAGATTGGTTCTCCTTTATTAACTATTGTACCAGTTTCTAATCTACCTTTTGTCTTAACATCCTCCCAAGTCTGATCTGCTAAATCTTCTTCAATTCCAATCTGCTCCCAAATCTTAGCTGGGGCTTCTGGTAAGAAAGGTACCAATGAAATAGCAATTCTTCTTAAATTATCCATTAAATTATATAATACTGTTCCTAATTCATCACGCTTAGCATCATCTTTAGCTAAAACCCAAGGTTCAGTCTGATCAATATATTTATTAGTTCTTCTAACTAATGCCCACAATTCCTCTAAAGCAGTACTAAACTGTAGTTGTTCCATATTCTCTTCGATAGCAGCAAATGTGTCTTGAGCTACCTCTTCTAAATCTGAATCATAATCTGTCTCTATTTTGTCAACTGGAACTTGACCATCAAAGTATTTCTCTACCATAGCTACTGTTCTATTTAATAAATTACCTAAATCATTAGCTAAATCAGAATTAATTCGTTGGATAAAAGAATCAGTTGAATAAGAACCATCTGTACCAAAGGCAATCTCCCGTAATAGATAGTATCTAACAGCATCAACACCAAAATCATCAATTAACTTAACTGGATCAATAACATTACCTTTAGATTTAGACATTTTACCACCTTCAACAAGTAAAAATCCATGGCCAAATACCTGTTTAGGTAATGGTAATTCAGCAGCCATTAAAATAGCAGGCCAAATAATCGTATGGAATCTTAAAATATCCTTTCCCACAATATGAACATCAGCTGGCCAATAGCTATTAAATTTATCATCATCCCTTCTCCAGTTAATACCTGTTAAATAGCTAGTTAGAGCATCAAACCAGACATAAATTACATGTCCATCATCAATTGGAACAGGAATTCCCCAATCAAAAGTTGTTCTAGAGACACATAAATCCTCTAAGCCATCTTCAATAAAGTTAATCATTTCATTTCTTCTCTTTGCTGGTTGAATGAAATTAGGGTTATTCTCTAGAAAATCTAATAATTGCTCTTCATACTTAGACATCTTAAAGAAATAACTCTCTTCTTCCATCCATTCTACTGGACGATTACAATCAGGACAATTACCATCATCATCTAATTGTCTTTCCTTCCAATAAGCTTCACATGGAGTACAGTAATATCCTTCATAACTATCCTTATAGATATCACCTTTATCATAGACTTTTTTAAAGATATTTTGTACATCTGCTTTATGTTCTGAACTAGTCGTTCGCACAAAATCTGTGTAGTCAACCTTTAATTTAGTCCATAACTCCTTAAAACTACCTACAATTCCATCTACATATTCTTTAGGTTCCATACCATGTTCTTGAGCGCTCTTTTGAATCTTTTGGCCATGTTCATCAGATCCTGTAATAAATTCAGTTTCATAGCCTTGTAATTCTTTAAATTTAGTAATTGTATCTGCTGCAGTAGTTGTATATGTATGACCTATATGCAGCTTATCATTTGGATAATAGATTGGTGTTGTAACATAAAAAGTATCTTTACTCATTTGTATTCCTCCCAATTTTTTAATTGACACAGTCGTGAGTCATGTACTTTGAGCGAATGATTTGTATTACGAAAGGTCTTGTCTTTTAAACCTGAAGGATGAGTAGATTTTCACCAAGAGTTCATAGGACTTCTAGGAATCCAAAACTATTACATTCAAAATCTAACCCCCTATAAATTCCATATTTCAGGGATTTAATTGCATTTATAACTTTGACTTTGATTCAGCCCACGACTGATAGCCGTGGCACAAAGTGCCACTTATATCATACCAATTCACTCCTTTTAACTATCAACTCTACACCGTAAACTGTAAACCAAAACGACCCCTCACCCTGACTAGGGGCGAGAGGTCGCGGTACCACCCTATTTGTCACCTATATAGATGACCACTTTAAAGCTATTAACGATAGCTAATCGATATAGCCTACTAATTATTTCGACTATATAGCTCAGGAATCATATTCAATATTCTTACTAGCCTAGGTTCTCAGTTGCCCCTAGTTCTCTGTAACTAATTTGAATATCTACTCTTTCCTTCTTAGCTTTTATCTCTATTTATCAATTATTATATAAAACCTAGTTAAAAATATACAAGATAACAACAATTTTGTCAAGAGTAAGCTTTAGCTTAAGATTTATATAGATCTATATCTTTTACTACTAATTCATGTAAGTCATCTACTACGCTATCTAGCCTATCAGCAATAGCAGCTGTCTGTTGTGCTTCAGCTGATTGTTCCTCACTAATACCAGTTACTTCTTGGGCTGAGGCAGACACTTCTTCTGTAAAAACAGTCATTTCTTCTGTTGCCTCAGTAACATTATCTAAAGTCTGAGCCAACTTATTAACTCGCTCTTTAATATCCATAAATAACTCATCAGCACTATTAATAATCTCTAAACCAGTATTTGCTTGCTTACGTCCCTGACGCATCTCTGTTACTGTATTCTTAGACTGCTCTTTCATCCGACTAATCAAATCTACAATATCCTCTGCAGCTTCATTAGATTCAACAGCAAGTTGTCTAATCTCTTCTGCTACTACTGCAAAACCTTGTCCATGCTCCCCTGCTCGAGCTGCCTCTATACTAGCATTTAAAGCTAATAAATTAGTCTGTTCAGCAATATTTGTAATAACCTCAACAAACTGACTAATCTCATTAGTGAAATCATTTAATCTCTCTACTGTATCAGCCGATTGATTAATTCGCTGGTTAACTTCTTTCATCGTGTCTACAGCTTCATCTACTAATTCAGTTCCTTCACCAGCAGTTTGAGAGATATCTTTAATAGAGATCTGACTAGTACCATCTACATCACCATTAACTTTTTGAATATCTGTCTTTAAATCCTGAATTAAACTAACATGTCGCTCTGAACTGCTAGCTACCTGCTGAATAGCACTGGCAGCTTGAGTAGCCATTTCACCTGTTTCTTCAGAAGCCATAGACAAGTCTGAGCTAATCTTATCAACCTGCTGAGTAGTCTGATCTATATCTTTTAACATATCATTCATATTAGTCATCATTAGATTGATTTCCTGTTGTAACTCTCCCACTTCATCATTACGATTGACCTCAATAGTTTCTGTGTCCAAGTCTCCCTCTGCTAATTGACGAGTTACCTGAATCATTTCCCTAATTGGGCTAATAATTAATCTATTAGTTAAAAATAAAATAACTGCTGTAACTACAACAGCATTAATTATTGTAGATAAAATAGGTAGTTGTTCATAACTAATATAAGAATTAATCAAACCATTTATCTCTTTGGCAATTATAGGTCCAATTAATAGAGAAAATAAAACAGATACTATAAATTTAATACGTAGACTAAATCCAATATTCCAATTAAAAAATTCTTTAAACTTCTTCATATTATTCCTCCTTATAAACATTCCATTCATTAATTCAATATTGAAAACCATTATACCTTGTTATTTTTTTATTTATTCTTCAACTAACTGATAAATTTTATCGCCTAATGGTGAATCCTTAGCTTTAATCTTACCTTTATCGGCCAACTTCTCCAACTTCTCCAATAACCTATCACGGTCTAAAGTACCATCTAGCTGCTCATTAATCTCCTCTAGTTTAGACAGAATATTAATACTATCAATTGGTAAGCTATCGATAATTGCTTGATATAGTTCTTCGTCTTCCTGCTGGCTTTTAGCCTCTAACTCATCAAAAGGATTTTCAGTATGAGGACTAGTAGTCTTAGACACTCTAATTCTAATCGACATCGTCCGACCAAAGATAGCTGATGATACAAAAGTATCTCCAGAACGTAAATAAGGTAACCTTTTAGCCTCTTCAGCTGTCAAATCAGTCTCCTGCTTAATTGTCTCAATATCAGTAGCCCTGACTGTTCTAAAGACAAACTTAGTATTGAGCTGAGCTGTAACTGTCTCATTTAACAGAGTTGGCCGTTGTGTAGCCAAGATCAAGAAGGTACCATACTTTCTTCCTTCTTGAGCTATCTCTTTAATAATCTTATTGGCTGGTGCATCCTGACCCTTTGGAGCAAAGTTATGTGCTTCATCTGTTGCTACTACAAAAGGAGGGAAGTAATCCGCCTCTTCTTGGCGATACTGGGCATCTTTATAACTACGTCGTTTACGATAAAGAGCACCTAATACATATGTAGCAAAGACCTGTAACAGCCAGATTGGCCCTTGGATAACTACCTGTTTTCTGCTACGAATAGCAGTTTCTATCTTATCTATACTATGACTGAATAAACCTTCCCTTTCTAGCCGACCTAATCTCCAACTTAAGCCATTGATTGAACTAGCTGGCAGATCACCATAAGCATCTAATAACTCTTTATAATTTTGATATTCTTCTTTTTGAGTACCTTTTAGGGCTCCATTCTTTAGATCACGTTCAATTCTCTTTCTACCTAACTCTTGGGCTTGTTGCAGATCTTGAAATCTACCCTTAAAACTAAGTAGACTATCTCGTTTCTGATGGAGTTTTTGAACAGCATTAACCATAGAATTAGTTAATGTGTCAGATGCCTCTAACAGATCAGTTAAATCTTTAGTCGATAAATCAGCAAAATTAACTCCCACATCATAACCAATCTGATACTGAACAAATCTATCATCAAAATCAGTCTGTTGTTCTGAGCTCAACCCTGGATATGGATCACTAAAATCCATTTCAAAATGAGGATCAAAAACAATAGTTGGAATTTCTAACTTCATCATCTCTTCTAAAATAACTCTCATTCCAAAAGACTTACCTGAACCAGAACCTCCAATAATTCCAATATGAGGATACTGATGCATAGCCTTTAACTTAAAATTAAAAGGTACTCCCTGCTGTTTAATAATCTCATCTCCCTCTAACAGTGGAGCAATGTCCTGTAGATTCTCATCCATCTCCTTTGCCAACTCTTCTGTCCCTTTAATGACTCCTAATACTAAACTATCTTCTGGTTCTTCCTTGACCAATAAATCTTTTACTTCACTAAAATGAGGAGTCTCTACTAATACCCCAGTCCGAATAGGGTAAGGGGCTTCTTCTAATAATCTAACCTTAGCAATATTAATCTCATCTTCAGAAATATTATAACCTATACTTTTTAAAGATTCAATCACCCCTTGATCAACAAAACTATTATCAACTGACAAAGGAATATAACGATTATAGGATTGAGTCTCTACTACCTCTCCTAAAGGTTGATCTAAAGAATCATCTAGTATCTTTAGCATTTCATTAATTCTAAATTTATGTTCTTTAGAGGCTACATGTACTTCCTGTTGATTAGTTAAACCTACTACCTGCATATCTTATACCTCCTAGTTATTAGTTTACAGTTAAAGTAGACTAAAAAATCCGATCAGCCCGTTTAGAATGAAATAACCTCTGTTTGAGAGCTGGGTCTAAATAATTCTCTAATAGAAACTCCATCATCTGATCTGTAATTCGAACTTCATTATCGACTATATCTAACCATAATGGAATTCCTCTCCCTCCTTCTGGAGTTAAAGAATGGACTAATTGAACCATAAAATCTAATCTATCTTTCTGCTGATCTAGCATATCAATTCCTACTACCCCTGGATCACGAGATGGCCTTAAAAATACTGTTTCTAGACCTGGTTTGAAATCTATTTCCGAATTAAACTTTAAAACTTGGCCTTGTTCCAATAAACCAAATAATAACTCCCTATCATACATATCTTTCATTTGAATAGGTAGCTGCGACTTTGACTTTAATTCTTTACTTAATTGATGAGTTGCTATTTCTTCAATTACTCCTACTAATAAGACATTCTCTGCTATTGCTAAATCAACTAGTTCCTGCCATAAATCTTCTGCTTGATAGCAGTATCTAATTAAAGAACCATCCATCATTATTAACTGAGGATTAAAACGCTTAATACTCTCATAAGCTACCTTGACTTCTAAAGCAGCCAACAAAGAAGTTCTGATTTTACCAGCAGCTTCTTGAGCATTCTCACTCTCTTCTTTGCTCATCTTCTTAAAGATCTTCTCTTTATCTTCTTCCACCAAAGGGCTAAAAATTTCATGTTGGATAACTTCCCCTTGATTAGTTGAACTCTTAGCTAACGCCTGTAATAAAGTAATATAATGAGGATAAACTTTACCAGTAGTATTAACTGACCCATCGACTCCTATAATAGCTCCCTTACTTGTCCACTCTTTAAGTTCTTTATCTTTTAAACTAGTAACTTGCTCAAATTCTCCTAAATACTCAGTAATTAATTTCTTCAACTCTATTTCAGTCAAATTAGATTCATCTTGATACTTCCGTTGTAACTTCCGATTATAATCTTTAAGAGATAACTTTAATTCAGAACTTAACTCAAACATATCTATCAACTCCCACTTATATCAAACTGATAATTGACAATGGACAATTTACGATTAAATAATATTGATATATTGTGTCACTTTCGTGATACTGGTTGTGTGTTTTGAGTCATGTGCCGTGAGTTAATTCAAAATCTTCAAATCTAAAACCTAACTCTTATATTATAAGTTTTGAATTTAAATTGGCCCATAGCTCATAGCACACAGCTCATAAATCACAACTATTGATAACTCCTGCTATACATCTTCTAGACTAGTTTATTATTCCCTGCTCCTGTCAAAAACATTTATCGTTGACTAAAAAAGAAATAGCTGGTATAATCCTAGGTGTATTTTGTCGAAAAAAATATTTTTTATAAATTTTATTCTAACTATTGACTTATGTTGGAATTCGTGTTATTATTTAAAATGTAATAAATGTCGAATAATAGAATATGCAGGGATGTTTTTAAAAATAAAAGGAGGAATATATATGAAATCAACAGGTATTGTACGTAAAGTAGACGAATTAGGACGAGTTGTTATTCCAGTAGAGTTAAGAAGAACATTAGATATCGATACAAAGGATTCTTTGGAGATTTATGTCGATCAGGAAAAGATCATCCTTAAGAAGTATCAACCAGCATGTATCTTCTGTGGTAATGCAGGAAATATCAAGAACTTCAAAGGAAAGAATATCTGTCCAGACTGCCTAGAAGAAATGTCTGATTCTGTTTCTGCGTAATAACATATATCAGTTATAAAAGGAGAGTGCGTTAAAGCACTCTCCTTTTATCTATTAACTCTAATTTTAGTAGCAATCTGATAAACTTCACTCTTAGGTAAATTTCTTAACTTTGCTACTTCTTTAATAGCCTTCTTCTTGGTTAGACCTGATTCCATTTCTGATTTAACATGATCTAAGATAGATAAATTTTGCCATTCATCTTCTGTTTCCTCGCTAGCTCCACCTTCTAAAACCAAGACAATTTCACCTTGAGGTTTATTCTCATTAAAGTAATCTAGTAGCTGGCTGACCTTGTCTGTTAACACTTCTTCAAATTTCTTAGTCAGTTCTCTACAAATACCTATTTCTCTATCACCTAAAATATCAAGTATATCCTTTAATGTCTTTACTAAACGATGAGGAGCTTCATAGAAAATTACCGTTCGTTCTTCTCCTTCTAACTCTCGTAACTGCTTACGCCGTTCTTTCTTCTTACGTGATAAGAAACCTTCAAAAGCAAATCTATCAGTAGCTAAACCGGAACTTACTAAAGCACTTGTCATTGCTGTTGGCCCAGGAACAACTTTAATATCAACTTCTTCTGCCCGCAATAATTTGACCAATTGATAACCTGGATCCGAAATACCTGGCATCCCAGCATCAGAAACTAAAGCAACATTAATACCAGACTCTAACTTAGCAAGTAACTGTTTCTTCTTACTATCTGCATTATGTTCATGATAACTAGTTAACTTTGTGTTAATTTCATAATGATTAAGTAACTTTCTTGTTCTTCTTGTATCTTCTGCAGCAATTAAATCTACTTTTCCTAAAATATCTAATGCCCGTAAAGTAATATCTTTTAGATTTCCAATTGGAGTACCACAAATATATAGAGTACCATAAGCCATTCTATCACTCCTTTATCAACTCTAACTTCTCTTGTCGTGTTAACTGCTTAATCGCATATTCTCGCTTTTGAGCTTGACTTCTAGTAGTATACTCTTCTGTATAGCATAATTTCACTGGTATCCGTCCTCTAGTATACTTAGCTCCTTTAGCATTATTATGTTCTTTTAATCTCCGTTCAACATCAGTAGTATACCCAGTATAAAGAGTATTATCAACACATCTTAAAATATATACATAATGTCCCAACTTCTATTTCTCACCTCTGCCAATCTATATTCTTAAGTTCTTCTTTACGCCAATCTTTACCTTCCATTCTAAAGACCAAATTACTGACCATACTAGCTATTCTAGAAGCTAATCTACCTCCGATTTCTTTTAACTCTTCACTATTATTTTTATAACCCATATTAGCAAAGATATCCAATTCCCAATTAGAAGTAAATATAATTGGCCGATTATTATTTACTCTATCATTTAATAAAGCAAATACCTCATCATGATACCACTCTATCTTTTCAGTTCCATAATCATCCCAAATTAAAATCAATGCTTTTCTAGCTCTAGCTTTTAATCTCTCTTTCTCAGATCTATCGGCATCATTTAGTTTTTGAAAATATGTAGCTCCTGTAATAAAGTATGGGATATGTCTAGATTGGAATATATTATGTCTTCTTACCGACGTCTTCCACTCTGTAATCTCTAATGCATCCTGCTCATGTTTGGCTAAAGAACTATAAACATATTTTGCTAAGTTATTAATAATAGACTTAACTAAAATTACAGCTAGAGAAGTCTTACCTGTTCCAGTTCCCCATTCATTATCTCCTTTTCCAGAGGCCCAAAGATAGATACCTTGACCACTCTTTAAATTATCATATAAATCACCTTTATAAGCCTGAATTATCTGCATGCAAACTTTCCGTTGAGAAGATGTTAAAGTCAAATCTGATAATTCTTGTTCTAGATAACTATCTGGTATATTAGACTGAGTGAGCATATAATTTCCTATTCTATTAATTATCTGGTCTTTAGGTACTGGAGCTTGGACAGAAGCTTTTGCTTTAGCCCGTTCAATAACTTTCTGTATATCCTTATTTATATTCTCCATTATTGGCCCCTCCTTTCGAATTATCTTTTATCAATGACTCTAGATATTCCATCCCCTCTTCTAGAGATAGTTCCTCCCCTAAAGTTGAACTATTTTCTTCTATTTTATTCTCTTTATAATTATCCTTTTTCTTAATAACTCGATTTACCCAGTCCTTAGTATAACTATCACAGTTAAAAAGAAAACTTAATCTAGTTTCTCCTTCTTCTCTATAACCTGACTGAACAAAATTATTTATAGCTTGGATTAAATGATCCGTATTGAAGATTGAATTCAGCCTATCTTCAATCATCTTCTTATCTTTTAAAGTTGCACTACTTACCTTAGGATTAACTTGTTCATCAAAGTGCCCTAGCACAACGAATACTGGACATTTATCTTTAAAATCACAATTAGAGTTTAAACAATCAGAATCAGGTTGCTTACAAATAGTAGTGCTTGATTTTGCCATCTTAAAATCTATTAGTGCTTTCTTAGCTTCTTCTTCTGTCATAATTCCTTTTGTTAACCACTTATTAACTACTACTCTAAAATAGTTTGAATGAGTTTTATTTTCATCACGACAATGTTTAAATAAAACCTTTAAAGCACCAATTGTCATACCCTCTTTTAGCATATCATTTAATAAATCTCTAAAACTCATTACATAAGGCTGACCTTGATACAGGCTAAAACCGAAAGTTTTTCTAGTTTCTGAACTTAATTCTTTTTGACAATTAAAGATTGGATCTAATTCTCTACTCTCTTCCATAATAATTTCACCTCCAATCAAACTTTTAATCTGAGTAATATATTTCTTCGATTTCTGAAGTGTAATTACCATTACCATCATAAACAATTAAAGGCTTTTCTATATTTAATCCGCTACCGCCTCCTTTAATTGCTTCTACTAATACTAATTTAGCTTTACTATCTTGAGTAGAATGAACTAATCTCATCTTTTTACAAGCTAAATTATAATTCTCCATTAAAGCCAATAACTCAGCCAATCGCTGAGCTCTATAAACATAGGCAATTCTACCTCCATATTTAACTAACTGATTACTAGCCTTAACTACATCTTCTAATTTACATCTCAACTCATAACGAGCAATTGCTATTTCCTCTCGACTACTAATCTTACCACTATCTAATTTCTGATAAGGAGGATTACTAACAAGATAATCAAAGCTTTCCGAGCCAAAGAAATCTAAAGCCTCTTTCAAATCAAGTTCAGTAAAATTCAACTTATCACATAAGTTATTATATCTTGCGCTTCTTTGAGCCATATTAATTACCTCTGCCTGAATATCAATACCCCAAACTTCATTTAAATTATACTTAGCTTGTAACAAATGAGGAATTACTCCTGCTCCTGTCCCTAAATCTAATACTTTGTCATTACTCTTAGGACTAACAAAGTTGGCTAATAAAACAGCATCTAAAGAGAACCGAAAGTGATTACTATGCTGAATTAATTTTAAATTATCAATTAGTAGATCATCTAGTCTTTCTTCAGGCTTTAAGTTAATTCCAGCCACTATTATTCTCCTCCGCTTACTTCTTCTTTAAACTTTTCTTCCTCTAACATACCTGCACAAAAAAGGCAACTACCATCTCTTTGTTCACCAAAATTAAGATGGCAGATATGAAACCCTTCTTGATATAAGCGAGATAAATTATCTTCTTCTTTCAGTTCCTTATCACCCTGTTCTTCTTCTTCTTTTTCAAATAATAACCGTTTTAAGTTCTCATTCTCTTCTTTAAGGTTTTCATTCTCTTTATACATATCATAAACTGTATTCTTTACTTTTTGAAAGTCATCATTTAATACTTGTAACTGTTCCTGAAAGTGGGCCAACAAGCTAATAATCTCTTCCACCTTTATACCTCCTTAACTTAACACACTACTCATCTGAAGCTTCACTTTTTAATTCCACATTTGCAGCTTGAAGCTCCATATTATCATCATTACCTAAATCAACCTTAACTGTCTTCTTAATTACATTTATATCTGTTACATTGCCAGTACCAAATTCTGTTTCAACAGTATCTCCTATATTAGGTAATTCTTTTTTAATTTCTCGATAATTATCACTCTCATACTTAAGACAACACATTAATCGGCCACAGATACCAGATATCTTATTAGGATTTAAAGATAAATCCTGTTCCTTGGCCATATTTATAGAGATAGGGTCAAAATCTCTTTTAAATCTGCAACAACATAATTCTCTACCGCAAGGGCCAATGCCTCCACGCATCTTTGCTTCATCTCTGACTCCAATCTGTCTTAATTCAATTCGAGTCTTAAAGATAGCAGCTAAATCTTTGACTAACTCTCTAAAATCTACTCTATCATCAGCAGTAAAGTAAAATAACAGTTTACCCCGATCTAAAGTATACTCAGAATCAACTAACTTCATTGGTAAACCATGTTCTTCTATCTTCTCTAAACAGATACCATAGGCTTTCTTAGCTGCTTCTTCATTTTCTTCAGCTTGTTGCAAATCTCGTAAAGTAGCCTTACGCTTAATAGGCTCTATAGAATGATCAAATTCATCTGGATCTATATCTTTCAATGGGTTGACTACCTCGCCAATCTCAATACCTCTTATAGTATCTGCTACTACCTTATCTTCAGCATTTAATTCTGCTCCATTTGGTTGATAATAGTATATCTTTCCTGATTCTTTAAACTTAACTCCAACTACTTTCATCAACCTCACCTCCTTAATTGATATAAGTTTAATAGCATTACCTCTAAAGATAACTGCAAATTTACATTAGCTTGTCTAATCTTATTCTTCGTTTCTTCTACTAATTGTATTATTGATTCTATATCTTCTAGATCAATTTCAGCTGTTACACTCTTTAATTGTTGTAGATAATCAATATTAATTACTTTATCTTTCTTTTTAAGCTTGAATAATAATAAGTCACGATACCAAGACAAAATAAAATTCAACACTTGGTCAATAGACTCTTTATAACTTAATAACTCTTTTACTATTGAAAATATTTGTAACTGATCTAAATCACTAAATGAAACAATCAACTCCATAATTTCATTTCTTTGCTCTAACTGTTCCTCATCTTCTACTAAATTAATAGCTTTCTTCAATCTACCAGCTGCTAAAGAAGTAATCAATTGTTCTCTTTCTTCAGTTAATTCATAATCAAACCCTAACTTCTCCCTAATTAACTGGCTAGAAATACGATTGAAACGAACTAACTGGCAGCGGGAAATAACAGTAGGCAATAGTTGATCTATATTATTAGTCAATAAAATAATAATCCCATGCTTAGGAGGCTCTTCTAAAGTCTTTAATAAGCTATTAGCAGCTTCAGAAGTCATCTTTTCAGCTTGGTGAATAACATATATCTTCTTCTTACTTTCATACGGTTTATATAATATCTCCTGTTGAAAGGCCCGCATCTGGTCAATCTTAATTGAACTACCATCAGGTTGCAATTTTTTTATATCAGGATGATTACCACTAGTTACCTTACGACAAGATATACAGTTATCACAAGCATCATCAACTTTTGATCTACAATTAACTGCCTTAGCAAATTCAAAAGCTGCTATATCCTTTCCTACTCCTTCTACTCCAGTGAATAGATAAGCATGACTTAATCTATCCTGTCGCAATGAATTCTGCAAAATAGAAACTGCCAATTCCTGACCTAATACTTTATTAAATGACATCTTCGCCTCTCCTTTCTGGCGAATTTAATCTTAATTTAAGTTATCTATATAAATCTATTAATAACCCTCGAACTTCATCTAACTGAGCTAAAATCTCTAATTGTGCTGATTGATCATCAACTATCATCTCAGTCAACTCCTCTAATGATGCATCAACTGATTTAACTATGGTCTGAACCTTACCTTGACTTGGACTATAATCTTCTTCTACTTGATACATCTTCTCCACCGCTTCATTAACGAACTTCTTAACCATCTTCTTATACTTAACTAAATCCTTAAAAGTTCTATGTTCAGCCAACCTCTGCCCTTGTTTGCCAATTACATCTAGTAATTCATCTAGTTTTGCTTTAACTTGCTCTCCATGGGCTTGTTTAAGTTCTTCTAAAAAAGTAATATTCTTTCCTTCGACTCGATTAATCTGCTTACTAGCAGTTATTGATTTACTAAACCTACCTTTATTTTCAGCTTTATTAATCTTCATATTATCCCCTTTCTGAAAATAGGGAAATTAATTTTTTAGAAAAAACTAGTTTAAATAATACTAAATGTAGTGGGGCATAACAGCCTAACCACTACATATCGCCTTAAAATTCCCAATAATTTATGCATATCAATTATAATTATATCATTTTCTCTAAAAAAAAGAAAACTATTTTATAAGGAAATAATACAATCTAAGCTTAAAAAAACAATTAAAGATTGGTTACTATCTGATAAACCTCTTTATGGATATCAGTAATACTTCTTAATTTTCCCTGTCTTACACAATTTATTATCTTCCAATCATACTTTTTAGCAACCCAGCAAGCATTATTATATGACTCTACTAAATAGTCACCATCTTTTTCATGAATATCAGATCCATTGGCCCGTTGCTCCATCAACTCTTTACTCTTCTCAGGTGGCATATCTAAAAATAGCACACAATCAGGTACTGGAAGTTGAAATTTCTCAAACTCTAAATTCCATAACCAAGCAAGATAGTCTTCCTTATCAGTTTCATCAGTAAATTTAGAAGCTTGATGAACCATATTAGATGTTGTATATCTATCTGCTATCACTATTCCACCAGATTTATAAAAATCCTTCCATTCCTGTTCAAAGGAAGCAAAGCGATCTACAGCATAAAAAGTAGAGGCAGCATAAGAATTGACTTCAGCTGGATTCTCACCAAAGTCTCCATCTAAATACATTTTTATTAAAGCTGATGACTGACTATTATAATTAGGATACTCTACTTTTCGTACTTTATATCCTTCATCTTTTAATCTATTATATAATTTATTTGTCTGCGTCTCTTTTCCACTAGCATCAGTTCCTGATTCAACTACAATCAACTTACCTGACATATAGATCCTCCTTTTTATTACTATCTTATCGTATAATTAAATTATCTAGTAAATTTATTTTTTAGTAGTTAAATGTTATTGATATAGTGTGTCTTGAGTCATGTGCTCTGAGCTATGATCCAATTCAAAACCTTTAAAATCTAAAACTTTATAATCTTATACTCTAGAGGGGATTGAAATAGATTTATTATTTTGATGTTGATTGGGCTCACGAATCACAGCTCATAACTCATAGCTTGATATAAAGTTCCATTTTATATCTACAATTATATTATAAAGTCTGTAAACTATAATGTACAATTAAAATAACCTATTTTATTACCATTGAAAAAGAAAAAAGCCCTCATAACGAGGGCCAATTACAGATTAATCCTGATCAAGACTATAATTAGGTGCTTCTTTAGTTACTCGTACATCATGTGGATGACTTTCTTTTAAACCAGCACCTGTAATTTTAACAAACTTTCCATTTTCCCGTAAATCTTTAATTGTTTTAGTTCCACAGTATCCCATACCAGAACGTAAGCCACCTACTAATTGATATAATGTGTCAGATAGCTCTCCTTTATAAGGAACTCGACCTTCAATTCCTTCTGGAACTAACTTCTTCTTCTCCTCCTGGAAGTAACGATCCTTACTACCTTCTTTCATTGCTTCAACAGAGCCCATACCACGATAAACCTTAAAACTTCTACCTTTATAGATAACTTTCTCACCAGGTGCTTCTTCTGTTCCTGCTAATAGACTACCTAACATTACTGTAGAAGCTCCAGCTGCTAAAGCCTTAACTACATCTCCTGAATATTTAATTCCTCCATCAGCAATAACAGGTACTCCATATTCAGAAGCAGCCTTAGCACAATCATAAACAGCAGAGATCTGAGGTACACCTACTCCAGCTACTACTCTAGTAGTACAGATAGAACCAGGACCAACTCCTACCTTAACTGCATCTGCGCCAGCCTCAACTAAAGCTTTAGTAGCACCAGCAGTAGCTACATTACCAGCTATTACTTCTAACTTAGAATATTGATCTGTTATTTCTTCTACCATTTCAATTACCTTTTTAGAATGACCATGAGCAGTATCAATAATTAAAACGTCTACTTCAGCTTCTACTAAAGCAGCAATTCTCTCTCTCGAATCTGATCCTACACCTACAGCTGCTCCAACTAATAATCGACCAGTATCATCTTTAGCAGCATTAGGATATTTTTTAGCTTTTTCAATATCCTTAATAGTAATTAAACCTTTTAAAGTATTATCCTCATCAACTAAAGGTAACTTTTCAATCTTATGCTCCTGTAAAACCTCTTTAGCTTCTTCTAAATTAGTATCTACTGGGGCAGTTACTAAATCTTCTTTCGTCATTACATTCTTAATTGGTTGTTCAAAATTCTTCTCAAAACGTAAATCACGATTAGTAATAATTCCTAATAATTTCTCATTTTCATCAACTATTGGTACCCCAGAAATATGAAATTTAGACATTAATTGTTCTGCTTTATAAATTTCATCTTCAGGACTTAAAGAAAATGGATTAACAATAACACCACTTTCAGACCGTTTAACCTTATCTACCTCACTAGCTTGCTCTTCAATAGTCATATTCTTATGAACAATCCCTAATCCACCTTGACGAGCCATGGCAATAGCCATTTCAGCTTCCGTTACTGTATCCATAGCAGCACTTAAGATAGGAATATTAAGCTTAATATTTTTAGTTAATTGAGTACTAGTCTCCACTTCCTTAGGTAACACATCTGACTGAGCTGGCTGTAATAAAACATCATCAAAAGTTAAAGCTTCTTTAACTAACTTATCTTCCATTTTATCTCCTCCTCTTATATTTTTGGACCTTTAGTTTTGAGTCATAAGCAAAGCCGTTAACTATTTATTATTTACTATCTCCCTACTACTCATAACCCCTGCTAAATACAAAAAACCCTAAATATAACTAGGATACCATATCTTATATACCAATTAAGAATGATATCCCCTAGCTATACTTAGGGTTTCTCTTAACTGGTAGTCAGGTAGTTTAAGGCTCCTGGTAGAGACTCCCAAACCATATTTTTGGGATTATACAGCTACTATTTATTTTTTCTAAGTGTATCAAGTTTACTATCTAATGTCAAAAGAAAATATCAAGAAGTAGTGAAATTAGTTGATACTCTAAGCTAATAAAAGTAATAATCATTTTTATATAATAAATTAACATTGATTTAATATTTACTTAATAGTTCTGTAATATTAATTTGTAATAATTTAACTGAAGATAAGAAATAATTTTATAAGGAGGAAAAATTATGACTAACAAAAGAAGTCTCTCAAAAAGTATCTCATTTATTGTAGTGGCAGCTTTATTAATTACAGGGCTTAATGCGACTCCAACTAAAGCATGGTGGATATTTGGTGGTGATTCTGAAGGACAGACTAATCAGACTACTAATAAACAGCCTAAATATGTCTTCTATTTCATTGGTGATGGTTTATCAGCCTCTCATAGACAAGCAGCAGAATATTATTTGCAGACTAAAAATGATAATGAAGATCTTAAATTAACAATGAACAAATTTCCTGTTGCTGGTATCAATACTACTCAAGCTTTAGATTCATTAGTAACAGATTCAGCAGCAGCCGGTACAGCTTTAGCTACAGGACATAAGACAAATAGTCAGGTAATTGCCCAATCTCCGAAAGGTAAAAAATATAAAACTATTATAGAAGCAGCTGAAGCTAAGGGAATGGCTACAGGGATTGTTACTACTTCTCGTCTAACCCATGCTACTCCAGCTACCTTTGTTTCTCATGCTAAGAGCAGATACTTACCTAATAAAATAGCTAATCAGTATTTAACTAGTGATGTAGATTTCTTTGCAGGGGGTGGCTATAGACATTTTATTCCTCAAGGTGGCTTAGAACATAATGGTATAGAACTAAAGTCAAAGAGAAAAGATAATAGAAACTTAGCTAAGGAATTTCATGATCAAGGCTATAAAGTCTTCCTATCTAAACATTCTACAGAATCATTTAGAGACTTTACTACAGAAAGAAAAGAGAAAGTATTTGCTGCCTTTACTTATAGTCACACACCTTATGAGTTAGATAGACAGAGAACAGATGCTACACCAAGCTTATCTGAGATGACTAATAAAGGAATTGAAACTCTATCTAACTATAAAAATGGTTTCGTGATGATGGTTGAAGGAGCAAGAATTGACCATGCCTCTCACGCTAACGACCCAGTTGGAGCTATTCATGATACTTTAGAATTTGATAGAGCAATTAAGAAAGCTTATAAATTCTATAAGAAACATCCTAATGAGACATTAATTGTAGTTGCTGGAGACCACGAAACAGGTGGCTTTGGTTTAGGCTTCTCTAAACAATATTTTTTAAAGTTAGAGAACCTAGAAGAAGCTAAAGTAACTACAGCAAATACTCTATCTGGAAAATATAAAGAACTTAACAAAAATAGAGCAGCTTACTTTGATTATATCGATGAAAATCTTGGACTAGATAACTTAACTACCAAAGAAAAAGCAATTATTAATAAAGCCATGGGTATCGTTGATTCAGGTGCAGAATATGATGCTGCTACTTTTGGCCCTAGCTACTATGACGCTGTAGCCATTGCAACTACTCATGTTCTATCAGCAAGAGCTGGACTAGAGTGGACAACATACGCTCACTCTGCAACTGCTGTTCCATTAACAGCTATAGGAGTAGGAGCCAAAAACTTTGGTGGCTATAAAGATAATACCGAGGTAGGTAAAGCTATGGCTGAACTAATGAACTTTAAACTAACTAAATAAAAAATCTGCTAGAAATAGTCGAGAATCTTCTCGGCTATTTCTTCATTTAATTTAAAGCTGAAATTAAAACAAAACTTGAGGTGAATAAGTATGTATAACATAAAAAAAGAAAACTCACTTCCTCTAATAATTATTATTCTCCTATTATTATTAATTACTGGACTAATAATAAATAACAATAATCCTTCTGAAGTTAAAGCTATTATACTTAAAACAGACAATAGTAATGTAATGCAAGCTGGAATGACTAGAATAGGCAATCAGTATTTAAAGGTCAAAATTATCACAGGAAGATATAAAGGAAGTAAAGTAAAAGCAACCAATAACTTAAAAGGAAAGATGAATATAGATGATTACTATCAATCAGGTGATAAAATAGTTCTTGCTTTAACAGAAGAAAAGAAACAGATTACAGATGCTAAAGCTATTAGTCTCTATCGTCAAAATCAACAAGCATTACTATTTGGACTATTTGTTATACTATTATTATTATATGCACGTTATACTGGGATTAAAGCCCTATTCTCTTTTATATCCAGTTTATATGTTATCTGGAATTTTTTAATTCCTGGTCTATTACAAGGCTATCAACCATTACTGCTGTCTGCAGTAATATTAATCTTACTGACAGCAATTATCGTCTTTTCAGTAGCCGGTTTAAATAAAAAAGGATTATCAGCCTTTACTGGAACTGTTTCTGGATTACTAGTTACAGTTGGAATTACTATATTTTTTGGTAATCAATTAGGTCTACAAGGAATGACAGCACCCTTTGCCCAAACACTAGTCTTTAGTGGTCATCTAAATCTAAATATGAAACATATATTTTATGCTTCTATTGTTATTGGAGCTTCAGGAGCTGCTATGGATATTGCAATGGATGTTGCAGCTTCCATGTATGAAATAAAGCTAAAGAAACCGGGGATAGAAATGAAAGAGTTGGTCCAATCAGGTTTTAATGTTGGAAAAGCTGTAATAGGTACAATGACTACTACTCTGTTATTGGCTTATTCTGGGGGATACTTGACTTTATTAATGCTCTTTACCACTAAGCATTCCAGTTTTAACAGAATGATTAACTTTAAAATAGTTTCAGCAGAGATACTCAGAACTGTAACTGGCAGCATTGGATTGGTATTAGTAGCTCCTATTACTGCTATCTTTGCTGGTTGGCTTTATTCTATAGAAGAAAGTCAAATATTTAACTTTAAATTTATCCAGAAATTTAAAAGTTCAATTCAAAGTTTGACTTCTAAATAAAAAAGGAGCCAACCTTTAAAAGTTGGCCCTTCTTTTAGAATTTTCCTTCATATATATCAATATTATCTTTATTTACTTCAAAAGTACCTGTTTCTTTATAATCAGGAAACTCATCATCTTCAATTGCATTAACTAAATATCTAACAGCCAAATCACCCCAAAGAAATGATCTCTGCCCTATAGCAGCATCTATTGTTCCATTCTTAATATCTAAAACTATTTGATTTGTAAAATCAAAAGTAATAATTTTCTTATCTATATTAAATTTTTGAAAATAATTAGCATAATGGATTCCCCAGTCTATATTACTTGCAAATATAAGATCTATCTTAGGATGCTTATTTAGCATTTTTTCAATAATTTTTTCAGCATTTTTGCTAGTAGTATTAGAAGGAATCTCAGCAGTTATCACATTAATATTTGAATCATTAGACATTTTATCTATAAATCCATTTACTCTATTATTGATAACTTCCATATCTAAATCGTTCCACTCACCAATAACTATATTTCCTCTATTATTAAGAATACGTTTAGCTACTTCTGCGGCATGCCTTCCACCTTGATATCCATCTGTATCAATAAGACTTGAGTTATTTATATTATCAATGTCTGTATTTATAAAAACTACCTCTATCCCTTTATCTATTATAGTTTTAATTTTTTTAATAACCTGCTTATCTTTTAAGGGACTAATTGCTATCCCATCAAAATCTTCTTCAATTACTTTATCTAAAATATCTATTTGCTCTGATACACAGGTTGTCCGATCTGTAGGAGCAAAGAAACTTAAATTAACATTATATTTTATTGCTGCTTTTTCTGCTTCCTTCTTCATAGATTCCCAAAAATCATTTTCAAAATCTATAACTACTGCAATATTTGCCTGTGAACTATCTTTCTCATTGTTAGTAATTTGGTTATCATTGCCTTCTAGTTCTTCTAGTTCACTATTTAGCTTTTGAGACATATCTTGTAAAAAATCTATATTATTATTTTGTCTCATAGTTAAAGAAGAAACTTCCTGAGTTGTAGCAGCTGTTTTGTGAGATACTAAATTAACATTCTCTATTGCCTGATTTAAGTTATTTTTCTTTTCTCTTAATTTACAAAATTCATCATAAAATATATTCTGCTCATTAACAAAATCAGTAATAAAATTCTCAATCTTATTAAATGCTTCATTTGAAGTTTTAATTGAATCATTTTGCTTTATAGAATATTGTTGTGAATCATCAATCATTTCATCAATTTTTTTTAATCTTTTATAAATCTTATTGATTATAGAGCTAATATTTTTATTGGCTTCCTTACTCCTTTGAGATAATCCCCTTATTTCATCTGCTACTACAGCAAATCCCTTACCTGATTTATTGGCTCTTGCAGCTTCTATTGAGGCATTTAATGCTAACATATTTGTTTGATCATAAAAATCTTCCACCATTTTAATTATTTTCTCTATATTTTTAACTTCCTTAAATAAAATATCTATCTCTAAAAGTATATTACTAAAAACACTTTTAAATTTATCATTTGTTTCTACTACTTCATCAATGCTTTTACTTCCTCTGATACTAATCTCTTTCATTCTATTAGATTTTTCAATTAACTCTGATGATTTTCTTAATAATTCTTCAACTTTTGCAATAAAACTATTTGATATTTGATAACATTTTTCTATTTCTAAACTTTGTTTATCTGCTCCTTGAGCAATAAATTCTGACGCTTCAAATATTTCATCTGAGGCAGACATAATATCTTTAATTGAAAAACTTAATCTCTTTGCTACTGATAATATCTCATTTAAATTACTTGTTTCTTTTTTATTTATTTTTACTAGACCATAAGTTATGTATATTAAAATTACTATTATTAAAACCAAATATGGTATTTCTTCATTAATAAATTTCACGATCACTAAAGATAACATTAAAAATATATTAAGTAGAAATATATTTATTAAATCATTCATTCTTTTCACACCTTCATTTCTTATTTTATAAAACTAAATATAAATAAAACCCCAGTCTAAAAGAATCTGACTGAGGTTTTAAATTTAACTCATTATTACATTGCATTTTTATAAATTTCAATCGTCTCTTCAAGAGTTACTTCTCGAGGATTAGTACCTTTACAAACATCTTCCAGTGCATTTTTAGACATTTTCTCTAGGTCTTCTGCTTTAACTCCTAACCCCTCTAATCCACTTGGAATCCCAATATCTTCAGCTAATTCTTCAATGGCTTCTAAGGCTAATTCATTAGCTTCTTCTGTTGTTAAGCCATTTACTTCTTCTCCTAATGCTTTAGCTACATCTCTTAATTTATCACCAGTATTATTAGAATTAAATCGCTCTACATGTGGTAATAAGACTGCATTACAAACACCATGTGGTAAATCATATATTCCTCCTAATTGATGAGCCATAGAATGAACATATCCTAAACCACAATTATTAAAGGCCATTCCTGCAATATAGGAAGCATAAGCCATCTTACTCCTTGCTTCAACATCTTCTCCATCCTTAACAGCATCTCTTAATGACTCTCCAATTAACTCAATTGCTTCTAAAGCTAAAGTATCTGATAGTCTAAAAGCACCAGTTGAGACATAAGCTTCTACTGCATGAGTTAAAGCATCCATACCTGTTGCTGCAGTTAAAGTTTCTGGTTTCTCCACCATCAATTCTGGATCACTTACTGCTACTGTAGCTAAACAATTTTTATCTACCATTACCATTTTAATCTGAGTTTCTTCATTAGTAATTACATAGTTAATAGTTACTTCACTAGCAGTCCCCGCTGTAGTATTAATAGCTATAATTGGAATTGATTTTTCTTCAGATTTATTTACTCCATCATAATCTTTGATATCTCCTCCATTAGCAGCCAAGATTCCTATTCCTTTTGCTGCATCTTGGGGAGATCCTCCCCCGAGAGAAATTATACAATCACAATTATTCTCTTCTAGTACCTTTAATCCATCATTAACATTTTTAGTCGTTGGATTAGGCTGTACTTCATCAAAAACAACATATTCTATGTTATCTTTTTCTAATACATCAACTACTTTATCTACAATATCTATTTCATTTAGTACCTCATCCGTTACTATTAATGCTTTAGTTAATCCTAATGACTTAATTTCTTCTCCTACATCTTCTAATGCACCTGGGCCAATTAACGCCGTTGATGGCCATTGTAACTTTCTAGTTTCTAACATATTTTTCCTCCTAATTTAAGTTGAATTTAACAGGTGAAATTATAATACTTATAAAAACAATCTTACCTCTCACCTGCTAAAATAAAATCTAGTTTTTCTTAACTCTATTAATCAAGATGAAATACCAATTCCAAATTCTTTGATTTAGGACTATTATCAGGATTAGTAGGCATAATATCCTTCATATAAGTCCACCATTTCTGACAAATTTCTGTTTCAGATGACTTGGCCCATTTCTCTTCATCTTCTATCTCAAGATACGCAAATAATTTACTTGTTTCCTCATCTAGAAAGATAGAATAATTATCTGCACCATATTCTTTCAACATGTCTACCATTTCTGGCCAAATTTCATCATGTCTTTTCTTATACTCTTCATGTGCATCCTGATCAACTTTCATAATAAAAGCCTTTCTTAGCATGCTATTTACCTCCTTATCCATTATCTTTATCTAGCTGATCCTTCTTTCTCATCCATATAGTTCCAAATATAAAATATAATATAGTTGGTACTAAAGCATAATTTTTATAGAATGAATAGCTTAATTTATAATCATTACTTAAAAATACTTGAATTGCCATTACTACAAGAGCAAATAAACTTCCTCCAGCTATAACTCCAGTTATATAATATGAAACATCTCTATTAACTTTTTCTCCTACTTCATTTTCCTTCTCTAATTTAGCTTCTCTTCTTTGTCTTTCTTCTATCTTTCTTAATCTTTCTAAATCTTTTTCCTTTTCTTTTGGATAATCTTCTTTAGCTCCAGCATTACCAGCCAAAACAATATAAGCAATAGTAGTTACTATCCAAGTTGGAATTAATAAAAAGAAGGAATGAAGAAAACCTAAATTATCCATAGTAAGAGCAAATAGAACTCCTATTATCCAACTGATTAAAGCTGGAACATTTAATTCATTACCTTTATAATGTGACCAGTATCTTGTATATCCTATCTTAGGAAAAATCCAATGTTCTGTAAATATAACAGTTCCTACAGGAACTAAAAGTAATCCCATGTAACTAATAAAACCAGATAACTTTGTAAAGACAAAAGGAAAACAAGCAATTACAGTTACTAAGATACCTGTTATTAACGTAACTGTTTCTCTTGAATATTTATCAAAGATAGATTGAAATGCTAATCCTGCTCTATATATTGTTGGATTAGAAGTAGTCCAACCAGCAATAATAACAGCTAGAATACCAACTACTCCTAATGACTGATATGCTACTGCGCCAGCATCTAAATTTATAATTGAAGTATTTAGGACTAGTGCTGCTCCTGCCCCCATAATACCTGCACAAATCCAAGCTAAGTAATGTCCAAAGAACATTCCAAAAGCTGAAAGAAAACCATACTTATAAGTTTTAGCATATCTTAAGATAGTCATATCACTTAAACCACCGTGCATGGCCAAATTACAAATCCACGCAAAAGCAACTACATGCCAAAAGCCCATTGGAGATTCTCCACTCGGGTTAGAACCTGTCCAAATAGATTTATCAGCTAGTTTTACAAAATCTGCAAAACCAGAAAGTCCAGTTACTCCATCTGTTAAATTAATTACCTGTGGTAGAGCAACTAATGCTCCACTAACAAACATAACTAATAGCCAAGGTGAACAAACAGTAGCAAATTGAGCTAATCCATCAAAACCTAATATAGCTATTGCAGTAATTACAGCCCCTACTGCTAAAGCTACTAAAACAAAAGCTACACTTGTTGGATACCAATTAGTCTGAGGAGGTATATCAAATAATATTCTAACTGCTGAAGCTGATACTGTGATCATTGAACCACCTAAAACACAAAACAAGATAGCATTAACCACATTATAAATTTTTGTCATTGAAGGCCCAGCAATTTTCTTTAAATATTCATATAATGTAAGCCTTGTATCTGTAGCTATAGGTGCACATACAAAAGTCCACGTAAGGACTGCTAATAAATTTCCAATTATTAATCCCCAAATAACATCAAAAGTACTTACACCCCAAGCAACAAATGTTGCCCCAATTACAAACTCTGTTCCTGCCACGTGTTCTCCTGAGAATAATCCCCAAAAGTGTTTCCACCCTTTTAACTTATGCTCTGGAACTGGTTCTTGCTCATACTCATTACTACTTATACTTTGATCTTCTACCTGTACATCTGGATCACTAATTTCAATATTTTCACTCATCATAATCCTCCTTTTATCTTAATATTAAGAAAATTATTAACATTACAATGCTCTAGTATTAAAATTAGTGAGAGCTATTTTGAAATTACTCCCACTAATTCAATTAATACTCTTGTTAAATAAACCTTAGAAAAATATTAATCTAAAATACCATCCATCGGTTCTACCTCAAATCTGTCAGCTAAATCTTTGAACTCTGCATCTGTAATTCCTTGTTTGTCTCCTCCCATTGATTTAACCTTAACTAAAATTTCTGCTGCCTTCTCTGCTGTATCAATTAAACCAAATGCCTCATCTAAAGTCTTACCAGTGCCAAAAATACCATGATAGGGCCAAAGAACCATTTGATGTTTCTTCATTAATTTTGCTGTTTCTTCTCCTATTTCATCTGTTCCTGGTACTAACCAAGATAAAACTCCAATCCCATCTGGAAATACCACTAGACATTCTGTACTCATCTTCCATAATTCTTTAGTAACTACTTTTGAATCTAACTCTAATACATAACTTAAAGCAATTAGATTTGTGGCATGAGTATGCATCACTACTCTATTTTGATTATCTGTTACTTCCATTCTAGCTATATGACTTAAGAGGTGAGCTGGAAATTCACTTGTAGGTTTTCCCCCATCTGTGAAACCCCAGATTATTTCATAATTCTCCCCTGTTTCATCTATTTTAACAATACCTAAATTTTCTTCAGGCTTAATACTTATATTTCTAAAATACTTTCCAGAACCAGTTACTAAAAATAATTCATCTGCCAACTCAGGTAAAGATCTAAATAATTTATGACTTCTAACTGATTTACTTAAATCTAAATAATTACTTACTTCTTCTTTTTTTAATCTATAACTTACATTTCCTCCATTTCTCTCATCCCAACCCTTTAACCACATATCCTTTGTTACCTTTATCATCTCTTGTAAAAAATCGGTTTCTCTTATACTCTTATTAGGCATAAGTCTCCTCCTTATTAACTTCTAATTGATAATACTTCACTCTCATACTCTTCTACTTCTTTAAGCCAATCTTTTCTAACTGGTACATTATTCTTAAGACAATAATAATCCCATACAGCTCCAATAGGATAAGTCTTAAGCTCCTCTACTAATGCTAACCTAGATGTATAATCCATCTCTGTTTCTATATCCTTTAACTTATCTGTTGGCTCTAACATTGCTATTAATAAAGCTTTAATAGTATTTCTCATTCCAATCACCCAAGCTGCTACTCTATTAATGCTAGCATCAAAGAAATCAAGTCCAATATGAACTCTATCTAGAAAATCATTTCTTACTATCTCTTGAGCAACCTTTTGAACTTCATTATTTAGAGCTACTACATGATCACTATCCCATCTAACTGGTCTAGTTATATGAAGTAATATCTCATCTAGATATAATAATGAGGAAGAAATTTTATCATAAACCTCTTCGGTAGCATGAAAATGTCCTGTATCAAGACATAATAACTTATTATTCTCTAGAGCATAACCTAGATAAAAATCATAAGAACCAGTTACATAAGATTCAGAACCTATTCCAAATAGCTTACTTTCTACCGAGTCTAGATTATATTCAGGGTCTACTTCAACTTCAAATATCTGATCTAATGAGTCTTTTAATCTCTGTCTTGGCGCTAGTCTATCTACCGGAGTATCTTTATAACCATCTGGAATCCAAATATTAGTTACTGCAGGTGTTCCTAGTTCCTTACCAAAATATTCACCTATCTTTCTAGAGGCAATACAATGTTCTATCCAAAATTCTCTTACTTCCTCATCAGGATGACTTAATGTAAATCCATCGTCACTCATAGAATGAGAAAAACAAGTTGGATTAAAATCAAGACCTAGGTCATTCTCTTTGGCCCACTCAACCCAATTTTTAAAATACTTAGGCTTGATTTCATTTCTCTCTACTTCCTCACCATCTGTTTCAGCATAAATCGCATGAAGATTAACCCGATGATTACCTGGGATTAAAGATAAGCCTTTCTCTAAATCATTTCTTAATTCTTCTGGAGTTCTAGCTTTACCTGGATAATTACCAGTCACATCTATTCCTCCTGTTAACTCCTGATCAGAACTCTCAAAGCCTGTAATATCATCCCCTTGCCAACAAGGCACAGAAATAGAAATTTGATCTAATTTATCTAATATTTCATCTGTATCTATACCTAATTCTGAGTACTGCCTCTTTGCTATTGCATAAGCATGTTTAATAGATTCTTCTGTTGCCATTATAATCTTCCCCCTTTTAATTTTGTAATTCTATAAATTTATCCCAAAAACTCTCAATATTTTTTTGTGATCCTTGTGGACTATAACTCTTTATTTCAAATGAATTCCTTACTATTTCCCTTGCTTCAGCAAGAGAATCAATATATCCTAAAGACATAAATTGAACTAACAGATTTCCTATTGCTGTTGATTCTATTGGTCCAGCTTCCACTACTAGTCCAGTAGCATTAGCAGTTAATTGATTTAAAAATTCATTTTGAACTCCACCACCAATAATATTAATCTTATCTATTGATTTAGAAGTAGTCTCTTTTAATTCTTCTAAAACCTGTCTATATTGAAAGGCTAAACTTTCAAAAATACATCTTGCCAACTCACCTGCAGTTGTTGGAATTCCTTGTCCTGATTCTTCACAATAATTTTGTATTGTTTCAATCATACTATCAGGATTTAGGAATCTATTATCATTAGGATTAATTAAAAACTTAAATGATTCTTCTGCTTTAGCTAATTCTACTAACTCATCAAAGTCATACTTATCATTAAGTTCTTTCTTTACTTCTTGAATTAGCCATAAACCCATTATATTCTTAAGAAATCTATTAGTATCATAGGCTCCACCTTCATTAGTAAAATTATATTCTAAGGCAGTTTCTGTACAAATAGGTTCATTAGTCTCTACTCCCATTAATGACCAAGTTCCAGAACTAATATAAGCATAGTTTACTGAAGTAGCAGGAACTGCCACAATAGATGAACCAGTATCATGTGTTGCTGGAGCAATAACTTTTAAATCATTTAGATTTATATCTATTTCTTCTTTAAGTTCTCCAATTACTGTCCCAGGCTCTATTGGATTATTAAATAATTCCTTACCTATTTCTAATTCTGATAATAACTTTTCATCCCATTTATTTTCAGTTACATTAAATAATTGAGTAGTAGTGACATTAGTATACTCTGTAGTCTTATTGCCAGTTAACAGATAATTAAAGTAATCGGGGATTAAAAGTAATGTCTCTGCTGATTCTAATAATTTTGAATCTAACTTTTTCAAGGCATATAATTGGTACAAAGTATTAAATTGTAAAAATTGAATCCCTGTTCTCTTATATATCTCTGATTTAGGCAGAAGATTAAAAAAATCTTCCATTAAACCATCTGTTCTATGTGATCTATAAGATACTGTATTTCCTAGAACATCACCTTTAGAATCAAGTAATACAAAATCAACCCCCCAAGTATCTATTCCTATACTCATAGGCTTTGTATTATTAGTTTTACTTTTTTTAATTCCAACTAAAATTTGATTATAGAGCTTATCAAGCTCCCAACAGTAATGTTTATTTCCTTTTCTATCTTCTTTCTCTATAATCTGATTCTTAAATCTGTGCATTTCTTTTAAATTAATTTTATTATTATCTAAATTCCCTTCTATTAATCTACCACTAGAAGCTCCAATATCTACTGCTAAACATGATATTCTCATATTATACCTCCCTCTAATTAATATAAAAAAATTAATTCAAATAAAAAATATTAACTACAAAAAATAAGAGCCCATTCATATTTCATAGAAAATATGAGTGGACTCTTATAATTAGAAAAGTTATAAACTTATATCCATGTATTATTAAATAATGTTATGGTTATCTTCTTATGAGTTTATTATAAATTTGTTATCTTCTTGAATTAATTAAGTTATAAGAAAAAATAGTTATACTATTATATTAATATGATATTATTTTTGGAAACAAAATATTAAACTTTTGTTTTTTCTTGTTATCTTTATTTTAATATACAAAACCACTGATGTCAAGGGTTTGATTTATAAAAATAGCATAGTTCTACAACAAAAATCTTTGTTTTGTTTTGAAATCAAAAATAAACTATTGATTTCAGCCTAAATAAGAATAATCATATCATTAAAATTGGTTTCTTCCAACAATTATGTTATAATAAAAAAAGATATTCAAGAATTAGAGGAGAGATATTAATGATTGCTGAAGAAAGAAGAAAAGAAATAATTAAAATATTAAATAAAAGAAATTTTGTAAAAGTATCAGAATTAAGTGAGATTTTTAGTGTCACTAAAGAAACAATACGTTCAGACTTAAATAAATTAGAAAATAGAGAGTTATTAGAAAGAACTCATGGAGGAGCATTTTCTATAAATCCAGCAAATGAACTAAAGTTTAATATAAGAAAAAGAAAAAACGAAGAGGAAAAAAAAGAAATTGCTAAAAAAGCACAAGAATTTATTAAGAATGGAGATACTCTTTTTATAGATGCCAGTACTACGTCTTTATTTTTAGCCAAGGAATTAATTGGTTTTAAGGATATTACAGTTATAACTAATTCAAATCCAATAGTATCTGAACTATCAAAGAATGAAGAAATTTCTGTTATTTGTACAGGTGGGTCATTAAGAAGAAATTCACTTTCTTTTGTTGGGCCTTTGACAAATCAAACAATACAAAACTATTATGCTAATAAAGTTTTTCTCTCCTGTAAAGGAGTATCTATTGAAAACGGAGCTACAGAAGTTAATGAATTAGAAAATCAAATTAAATCTAATATGGTTAAAAGATCAAATAAAACAATTATTTTAGCCAAACATACTGCTTTTAATGAAATTGGACTATCACAATTTGCTTCAATAGATGAAATAGACAAAATCATAACTAGCTCCTTAATTGATAAGTCAATTATAAAGAAATTTAAGAAAACAAAAAAAGAAATTATTATAGCAAATAAATAAAGAAGACCAAATATATATTTGGTCTTCTTTATTTATTACTTATAAGATGGTGTCAATTCAGTTTTAGGTTTCAAAACATCATTAACTTTTTCTACTATTAAGTCCTGATTTAATTTAAAAGAAACTTTTTTTCTAATATCTCTTGATGAAGCACCAATTCTGACTTCATACTGACCTGTTTCTGCCCTCCAAGCATCATCTGACCAAACAGAGTCACCATTGATAAAAGATGCTAGATCTTTAGCATCAATCTTAAAAGTTACTGTTTGGGTTTCAGATGGTTTTAATAATCTAGTTTTAGCAAATCCTTTTAACTCCTGAACCGGCTTATTAACTTCATTAGCTGGAGCATTTAAATATAATTGTGCTACTTCTTTTCCTGCAACATCACCAGTATTTGTTATATTAACAGTTACTGTCATTTCATCCTTAAAAGTATTAGAACTAAGTCTCAAATTGCTATATTTAAAATCGGTATATGATAAACCATAACCAAACTCATAAGCTGGCTTAACATTGAATTTATCATAATATCTATATCCTACATAAATTCCTTCTTCATAAAACACCTTAGTTGGATTTTGTGAATCATTCCCAGGAAAATTATCTGCTGATGGTACATCACTATATTCCATTGGGAAAGTAGTTGCAAGTTTTCCAGATGGATTCACTGCCCCTGATAGTACATCTGCTACAGCATATCCCGCTTCTTGTCCTGGTTGCCAAGCCAATAAAATACTATCTACTTGATCTCTCCAACTAGCAACTTCCATAACACCACCAATATTAAGAACTACCACTACTTTCTTTCCAGCTTTATGATAAGTTGATGAAACTCTAGATATCATCTTCTTTTCCTTATTAGTTAAAAGAAAATCGCCTTCTTTATTTTTCCGATCAGCATTTTCACCAGAATTTCTTGCTATTACAATTACTCCTACTTCAGTATTATCAACTACTGTTTTTAACTCTCTCTTTTTAAGTGGCTTTTCTGGGATTCTAGGTTTTTGAGCAAAGAAGTTTTTAGGGTCTTTTTGGTATTCTTTTAGCCCCCTTAATTTAGTTACATAATCTCTATACCTATTTAATAAACCTTGGTCTAGATTAAAATATTCATTTAAACCTTGAGCAATGGAAATAGTATATGCACTATGAACATCACCACTTCCTGTTCCACCTTTGACTGTTTCTACCTGTCCATTACCAAACAAGCCTATCTTAGAATTATTACTTAATGGTAAAACACTTTCTTTATTCTTTAAAAGTATCATTCCTTCTGTTGCAGCTTTCCGAGCTAATTTGGCATCTGATTTAAGTGGTGGATTATTAGAATAATCATAATCTTTAAAGTTTGGTGTTTTAATTACTACCTTCAATATCCTTTTTACATTTCTATTTAATACTTTCTCATTTAGTTCTCCACTTTTCACAGCATTTATTATTGCTTTAGATTGACTAGGTACTCCAGGCATTAGTAAATCATTACCAGCCTTCATTTGAGCAACTACATCAGATACCTCTTTGTCAATAGCTCTTAAACTACTATAACCACCAAACCAATCAGACATTACAAAACCTTTAAACCCCCATTCTTCTCGCAAAATTGTTGTTAATAATTCTCTATTAGTTGATGTATAACTACCATTAAGTTTATTATATGAACTCATCACTGCCCACGGCTGTGATTCTTTAACTGCTACTTCAAAACCACGTAAATAAATCTCTCGTAAAGCTCTTTGTGATACCACTGCATTAACACCTAATCGATTTGTCTCCTGATTATTTGCTACAAAATGTTTAATTGTTGCTCCTATTCCTTTAGATTGAACACCATTAACAACCGCTGCAGCCATTTCACCTGATATTAATGGATCTTCTGAATAATATTCAAAATTTCTTCCAGTCAATGGGTTTCTATGTATATTCATCGCTGGGGCCAACCACATATCTACACCATATTCTTTTACTTCAGTACCAATTGCCTCTCCAACTTTGTTAGCCAAATCAGTATTCCAACTAGATGCAATTGATGTTGCCATAGGAAATGCTGTAGCATAAAATTTCTGCCCTGTCTTCTTTCTAGTAGGATCAATCCTAAGTCCTGCTGGGCCATCTGCCAAAACAACAGAAGCAATTTCTAAACGAGAAACTCCATTAATAGTTCCTGCTGCTCCTGGTACAGCAGATCCCTCTGTTGACATTCCTGGACCAACTAAAATTGATACCTTCTCTTCTAAAGTCATTTCTCGCACAACTTCATCAATTGATTCTTCATCTGTCAATTTCTCCTCAGCAGAAACTACTCCTCCAACCAATGTAAAAGTCATCAAAACTACTAACAAAACAACACTTTTCTTAAACATTTATTAAAACCTCCTTATTAACATAAGTTATTCATTAATGCTATTACTTACTTTGCTTAAATAACCAATCAATCATTTTTTGGTTTTGTAGAGCTGGAACCCAGGCAAAATGTCCACTTGGTTTTACAGTTCCTGACTCATATTCAGTATATTTAATAGAGGTTCCTCCTAAAGATCTAATAGCAGCAACTCCATCTCTACTATATCTAACATCAACTAGTGGATCATCTTCAGAGTGAAATACCCAGATTGGTATATTTTTAATTAGTTTTAACCTTGAATTATCTGATAAAGGTTGATAATCCTGATTAATGGAATTATTAGAAATATCAGGTATACCACATATTGGAACTGCTGCTGCAAATAAATCTGGGTTCTCCTCGATTATATGCCAAGTTCCTATTCCACCATTAGACATACCTACTACATAAATACGATCAGTATCTATAGAATAATTATTTATAGTCTCTTTAAGCAACTTTATCACCATACTATAAGTTGGCTCTTCAGTCCAATAATAGCTTAACTCCCCTTTTATTGGAACTTGCGGTGCTAATATATAAGCAGGACTTTTCTCTTGTTGCTCTGGTCTTGCCCAGACTACTGCTCCTTCATTTCCTAGAAGTTGCATAGAATTATCATTACCTCTCTCTCCTGAACCATGTAAGAATAGTATAAGAGGATATTCTTTATTTGATTTTATTTTAGGTTCAAAAAAACGATATTTTAATTTATTTCCCTTAGAATCTTTATAAACAGATCTTTTAAAGTTATCAACAACTGGAGTTATCTCTTTACTATGAACTATCTTTTCTTCTGAAGTTTCAAATACTATACCATCTTCTGTCTTTATGTCTCTTGATAAACTTATATAATATTTAAGGTTCTTTCTAATATTTTGAAATTTTTCTGCATTAAATTTAAAGGTAGTTGCATTCTTATCTTTAGGATCTAATTCAATTATTAAATATCTGCCAGATTTAGATTTCTCAGCTATTGATGGAGAGTCATTAGAATAAATTTTAGTTATTGTTCTCTCTTTAAATTCACCATTTACTATCGTTTCTACCTTGAATGCATCTTTTGGTAATTTCAAACCACTAATCTTAGTACCAAGATCTAAAGCAATGGCATATCCTACCTCTCCATATGGAAGTACCTTAGTAATCAAGGTTACATCTGAACTTGACAACTGATCTACTTTACAGCCACTAACAACTAATAAAGATAACAATAAAATAATAAATATCAACATAGAACCTTTATCTAACATATTTTCTCTCCTTAATATTAATTAATCTATATTATTATAGTTAAAAATTGGTATACACCAAGACTAATAATAAAAAATATATTTCAGCTCCCTGGTACATACCAACCCAAACAATAAAAAATTCACTTGTCTAGATTGTGACAACCCATTTTAATAATATTATAACTAAATTAGTTATAACTGTCAATTGATCTAAAGCCAACCCTTTAAAAGGGTTGGCTTTAATAAGGACTTACTCTTCATCACAACGTTTAAGTAGTTGTTCCCAACGTTTATCAGTATGCTTTTGGATCTCTTCTATTACCGTTTCATTTCCTTGTTCAAATAAATGCTTGAAACGACCTTGTGGCTTTAACCAAGCTTCAATATCTTTCTTTTCACTTGGCTTATAGTTTAAATTCCACTCACCATTTTCAACTTCGTATAATGGCCAAGAGCAAGTTTCTGAAGCAATCTTAGTTAATTCAATACCCTGCTCAGCTCTACTTCTCCAACCACGTGGACAAGTAGCTAATACATTAAGAAAAGCTGGTCCATCAACTTCAAAAGCTTTCTTAGCCTTCTTAATTAAATCTTGTGGCTTCCATGGAGCTGTCTGAGCAACATATGGAATTCCATGGGCAGCCATAATATCAGTTATTTCCTTACGATACTCCTCTTTACCTGGAATTACTTCACCAGATGGAGAGGTTGTAGTATTTGCTCCTTTAGGTGTTGCACTAGATCGCTGAATACCAGTATTCATATAAGCACCATTATCGTAACAGACATATACCATATCGTGACCACGTTCCATGGCTCCAGATAAAGATTGTAATCCTATATCATATGTCCCACCATCACCACCAAAGGCAATAAAGTCATAATCTTCATCTATCTTCCCTTGTTTCTTCAATGCACGATAAGCAGCTTCAGATCCACTGATTGTAGCAGCAACATTCTCAAATGCATTATGAATAAAAGAATCTTCCCAAGCTGTATAAGGGTAAATAGTAGTAGAAACCTCTAAACAACCTGTAGCACATCCTACAACTGCTGGATTATCACTAGCATTCATAATCAGTCTAGTCACTGGTCCAGCAACACAACCAGAACATAATCTATGTCCCCCACTTAGTCTATTTCCTTTACTAGCAACTTCTTTTAAATCCATTAATCACACCTCCTATTCTCGTACACCAATATGGTTGATTCTATTTTCAACCTGACCAGTTTCAACAATTTCTTGTAAGTCATTATAGACATCTTCAACCTTTTTAACCTTAATGTCTCGCCCACCTAGACCATAAATATAATTAACTGCTTCAACATCAGCATTAACATCATAAAGAGCAGCTCTAACATCAGCAAAGGCTGGGCCACCAGTTGTAGAGAATGTCTCTGCTCTATCCATTACAGCCACTGCTTTGAGATGATTTAGAGCTTCAGCAATCTCTTCAGCAGGGAATGGACGGAATAATCTAATCTTTAATAGACCAGCTTTAACCCCTTGCTCTCTTAAGTTATTTACTGCAGCTTTAGCAGTTCCAGTAGTAGAACCTAAAGCAACAACAGCAACTTCAGCATCATCTAACTTATATTCTTCAAACAAACTATACTCTCTACCAGTTAATTCTTTATACTCTTCAGCAATCTCTAATACAGCATCTTTTACATTTCTAGTAGCTGCAACTTGCTGCATTTTATGTTCATAATAAAAGTCCTGTAAATCTAATGGTCCTACAGTAATTGGATTATCAGAATCTAGTAAAGTATGTTCAGGATCATATTCACCCACAAAATTCTGTACATCTTCATCAGCTAATAACTCTACATCTTCTACTGCGTGACTGATAATAAAACCATCCATATTCACCATAGCTGGTAACATAACATCTTCTTTCTCAGCAATTCTAACAGCTTGGATAGCATTATCATAGGCTTCCTGAGCATTTTCAGCAAATAGCTGAATCCAGCCAGAATCACGAGCACCCATAGCATCACTATGATCACAGTGGATATTAATTGGCCCACTTAAGGCACGATTAACAACTGGCATTACAATTGGTAAGCGAGTGCCAGAAGCAATATAAAGTACCTCCCACATCAAAGCTAATCCATTAGCAGCAGTAGCAGTCATTGCACGACCACCAGCTGCAGAAGCACCTACAGTGGCACTCATAGCACTATGTTCACTTTCTACAGTAACATATTCCGTATCTACTTTTCCATCAGCTACAAATTGAGAAAATATCTGCACAATTGCAGTCTGAGGAGTAATTGGATAAGCACAAACAGCATCTGGATTAATCTGACGCATTGCTTGAGCTACAATCTCATTACCAGTTAAGGCAACTTTTTTAGACATATTTAATTAATTCCTCCTTTCAAGTTCTTATTCATCATCCATCTCAATAGCATTTACTGGACATTCATAAGCGCAAATCCCACAACCTTTACAGTGATCATAGTCATAACCTGTTACTTCACCATTTTCAGATACAACAGCAGAATCTGGACAGAAAATCCAGCAAAAATGACAGTTAATACACTTATCATTATCTAATATTGGTCTCTTAGTCCTCCAACCACCTGTTTTGTAACTATTAGCATTACCAGCATCTAGGATTAAACCACCCTTAGGGATATCTTTGTATCCATCTCCTTCTTTAACCATTACTGTGCCACCTCCTTATAAGCCCGTTCAATTGCTGCAAGATTTTTATCAACAACTTCAGGCTTATGAGCAAACTTCTTCTCAAGTTCAACTTTAACTTGCTCTAAGAAATTATCAAAAGGTAACAGTCCCGTAGCTTGTATTAGTGCGCCTAACATAGGTGTATTAGGATAGGGACGTCCAATTTCTTCATCAGCTACACCATATGCATCTATTGTCCATACATCACCATTAAATTCTATTTCTTCCTTGATGGTAGCTGCATCTTCTTTAGTATTAACTACAACTATTCCATCCTCCGGAACACCTTCAGTTATATCTACAACTTCTAACAATGTTGGGTCTAATACACTGACAATACTAGGTTCTGTTACCTGACAATGAACTGTAATATCATCACCACTAATTCTGTTATAAGCTAATACTGGAGCACCCATTCGTTCAGGACCGTACTCAGGAAATGCTTGAATATGTTTACCAGTTTTAGCTGCTACCTTCCCTAATAGAATAGAAGCAGTCTTTGCACCTTGTCCACCTCTACCATGCCAACGAATTTCAGTTAAACTTGCCATATATCTTCCTCCTTTCTTTTTGTATAATGTCTTTTTCAATATAAATATATACAGTTTGAATAAATATAATAATTTTTAAATTAATTTTTTATATCTTTTTTCTTCTTTAATAAATATGTATGTTTACTCTCTGCTGCCTTCAATAGATAGATAGCATGATCAATCAAATCTGGATCAGATACAGAATCAAAATATTTTTTAGCATTATTGAACTCTTCTCGTGCTTCTATTATCTCTTCCTCTAAATCCTTATCTACCCTCGCAGAAAAATTATAATTATTTAACACTCTATCTGTTATTTCAAAAGTCATAATATCATTACCTCCATTTTTCTATAGAGTGATATTTATTGATAGTATATACCTATTAAATAGAAAATATTAGTCAATATCCCTTGGGGAAAAATAAAATTATAATCTACCTATAAAAAAAAGCAGTGGGTATATACCCACTGCTTTAATAAATCTAAAGTGAAATTTATTCTTTTGTAGCTGCTACCTCATCTTCAGCCTGCTTTGCATTAGAATCTGCATCAGAATCTAAGGAATAGTCCATTGCAGCATAACGCTGATACATCTTCCAACGCTCTTTAGCTTGCTCCTTATTAGCCTGAAGCAACTCATCAGCTTCCTCTGAATTAATCTTCTCTAATTGAGAGTAACGTCTTTCACTCATTAAGAAGTCATGATACTGATCCCATTTAGGATCTTTACAATCTATCTGGAATGGATTCTCACCTTCTTCAGCTAAAGAAGGATCAAATCTAAATGTTGGCCAGTATCCACATTCTGTAGCTAATTTAGCTTGTCTTTGAGCATTAGCTAATCCACCTTTCACCCTGTGATTGATACATGGTGAATAAGCAATTATAAGTGATGGTCCTTCATGAGCTTCAGCTTCAATCATAGCTTTTAATACTTGAGATTGGTTTGCACCATGAGAAACTTGAGCTACATATACATCACCATAAGTCATAGCCATAGCAGCTAGATCTTTCTTCTTACCTGACTTACCAGAAGCAGTAAATTTAGCAATAGAACCAGCTTGAGAGGCTTTAGAAGACTGTCCACCTGTATTAGAATAAACTTGTGTATCTACTACTAAAATATTAACATCTTCGCCACTAGCAAGTACATGATCTACTCCACCATAACCGATATCATAAGCCCAACCGTCTCCACCGATCATCCAGTTAGACTGCTTTACAATATAATCTTTTAGATTTAATAATTCTTTAGCTTCTTGACAAGAGCTATCTTCTAATGCAGAAACTAATTTAGCTTTTAACTGCTTAGTTTTAGCTCCACTATTACGGTTTTCAATCCATTCATTAAATAAGTCTTTTAATTCAGACTCTACTTCATCCATTGTGTTAAGCATAATGTTTTCCATTCTATCACGAATAGTTTCAGAAGCAACTCTCATACCGAATCCAAACTCAGCATTATCTTCAAATAATGAATTTGCCCAAGCTGGACCTCGACCATCATCATCTTTAGTAAATGGAGTTGCTGGATAAGAACCACCATAGATTGAAGAACATCCTGTTGCATTAGCAATTGTCATTCTATCTCCAAATAATTGAGAGGCTAATTTAACATATGGAGTTTCTCCACAACCAGCACAAGCTCCAGAGAATTCAAATAATGGCTTAGCAAACTGTGAAGCTTTAACATTAGTAGCTGATGATAGATCATCTTTATATGTTACTTCATTATACATATATTCAGTATTCTCTGCTTCACCAGCATCAATAGATTCTTTAAATGGAACCATCTCTAATGCCTTTTCTGGAGCAGGACATACATTAGCACAATTTCCACATCCAGTACAATCTAGAGGTGAAACTTGTAGGCGATATTCTACTCCTTCTGGTCCTTTACCAAGTGGCTCAATAGTTTCAATTCCTTCAGGAGCATTCTCTCTCTCTTCTTCATCCATTAAGAATGGTCTAATTGCTGCATGAGGACAGACGAAAGAACATTGGTTACATTGGATACAATTATCTTCTTTCCATTCTGGAACAGAGTTAGCAATACCACGTTTTTCATAAGCAGCAGTACCATTGATCATTGTACCATCTGCATAATCTTCAAATACAGAAACTGGTAGGTCATATCCTTCAATTGCATTGATTGGCTTAGCAATATTCTTCACAAAGTCTGGACAATTTTCACATTCTTTATCTTCCTCTATAACAGTTTCATCTGCTTCTAAGTCAGCCCAAGCAGGATCAACTGAAATCTCTACTAAACCTTCAGCACCTTTATCAATAGCTTCCCAGTTCATTTCTACAATCTCTTTACCTTTACGTCCATATGCCTTTTCAGCATATTCCTTCATTAGCTTTTGAGCTTTATCATAAGGCATGATCTGCTCATTTAACTTAAAGAATGCAGACTGCATAATAGTATTTGTACGATGTCCTAATCCAATTTCTTCAGCTAAAGTAAGAGCATCAATAATATAGAACTTAGCCTCTTTTTCAGCTAATTTCTTCTTAACACTATTAGGCATGTCTTCTACAATCTCTTCAGCGTCAGAAACTGTATTTAATAAGAATGTTCCTCCTTGACTTAAACCACCTAACATATCATATTTACCTAAATATGAATCAGTGGAACAAGCTACAAAATCTGGATTAGATACTAAGTAAGTAGAACGAATTGGATCTGGGCCAAATCTTAAGTTAGAACGAGTTACTCCACCTGACTTCTTAGAGTCATAGGCAAAATAACCTTGCGCATATAAATCAGTACTGTCACCAATAATCTTAATTGTGTTCTTATTAGCACCTACAGTACCATCTGAACCTAAACCAAAGAATAATGCCTCTGTAACTTCATCAGATAATACATTAACCTCTTCTTCAACAGGTAAAGATAAGTTAGTTACATCATCTTCAATACCAATTGTGAAGTTATCTTTAGCCTCTCCTGCTAAGTTATCATAAACAGAAATAATTTGAGCTGGAGTAGTATCCTTAGAAGATAATCCATAACGTCCGCCAACAATTGTCGGTGCATCTTCTTTATCGTAGAAGATTGATTTAACATCTAAGTATAATGGTTCTCCCTCAGAACCAGATTCTTTTGTTCTATCTAGCACAGAGATTCTTTCAACAGTCTCTGGTAATTGATCAAAGAAGTACTTAGCACTAAATGGACGATATAAGTGAACAGTCATTAAACCTACTTTACGTCCTTGGTCTACTAAGTAATCAACCGTTTCTTCAATAGTTTCAGTTACTGATCCCATTGCAACAATAATGTCAGTTGCATCTTCTGCACCATAATATACAAATGGAGCATAGTCTCGACCAGTCACTTCAGAAATTTCATCCATATAATCTGCAACAATATCAGGTAATTCATTATAATATTTATTTTGAGCTTCTCGTGCCTGGAAGTATACATCGTCATTTTGAGCTGAACCACGAGTTACTGGGTGTTCAGGATTTAAAGCATTATCTCTAAACTCTTGTACAGCTTCTCTATCTAATAAACGATCGTATACATCATAATCCATAACTTCAACTTTTTGAATTTCATGAGAAGTACGGAATCCATCAAAGTAATGGATAAATGGTAAACTTCCGTCAATTGCAGCTAAGTGAGCAACTCCACCTAGATCCATAACTTCTTGTACTGATCCACTTGCTAACATAGCACAACCAGTTTGACGAGCAGCCATTACATCTTGGTGATCACCAAAGATTGATAAGGCTTGTGTAGCTATTGATCTAGAAGCCACATGAGCAACTCCTGGTAATAGCTCTCCAGCTATCTTATATAAGTTAGGCACCTTTAATAATAAACCTTGAGAAGCAGTATAAGTAGTAGTTAACGCACCAGCTTGTAAAGAACCATGTACCGTACCAGCAGCTCCTGCCTCAGACTGCATTTCTACAACATTAACAGGCATTCCAAATAAGTTTTCTTTACCTTCTGAAGCCCATAAATCAACATACTCTGCCATCGGAGATGATGGTGTGATAGGATAAATACCAGCTACTTCAGTAAATGGATAAGACGTATATGCAGCAGCTTGGTTTCCATCCATAGTTTTCATTTCTTTTGTCATTTTTTTCCCTCCCATTTAAAATATGATATTCCAAAATCTACTCATTTTTCAGTATACTATAATTACTACTAGTAGTCAACTATCCTAATTTTCAGACAATTTTATAATAATATAGTTACAAAAAATAAAAAAGACCAGATACTGCAAAAACAGTTCTGGTCTAATAAGTATTAGATTTCCTGTCTTCCTTCTAAAGCTTTCGATAAAGTAACTTCATCAGCATACTCTAAGTCGCCACCTACTGGTAGACCATGAGCAATTCTTGTTACCTTCACCTCAAGAGGCTTTAAAAGTTTAGAGATATACATTGCTGTTGCTTCTCCTTCAACGTTAGGATCAGAAGCTAAAATAATCTCTTTAACTTCTTGATCATCATCTTTAATTCGCTCTAATAAACCTTTTATATTTATATCCTCTGGGCCAACTCCATCCATAGGCGAGATAGAACCATGCAATACATGGTATAATCCTTTATACTCACCAGTCTTTTCCATAGCCACAATATCTTCTACTTTTTCTACAACACAGATAGTAGCCTGCTCCCGTTTAGGATCACTACAGATAGAACAGGGATCAGATTCTGTTAAGTTATGGCATACAGAACAATAAATTAAGTTCTCCTGCACATTCTTAATAGATGTAGCTAAATCATCAGCTGCTGTTCCATCCATCTTTAAGATGTAAAAAGCTAACCTCTGTGCTGTCTTAGTTCCAATACCTGGTAGCTTGGTTAGTTGACCAATTAATTTAGATAATGGCTGTGCATAATAGTCCATCACTTACGCTCCTTAAAACATACCTGGAATATTCATACCACCAGTTACTTTACCCATTTCTTGATTTACCTTCTCTTGCATTTTTCTCATTGCTTCATTAGTAGCTGCCATAATTAAATCCTCTAACATTTCTGCATCATCTGGATCTACAGCATCTGGTTCAATATCAATATTTACAACTTCTTGCTCACCGTTAACTGTAACAGTTACTACTCCACCTCCAGCAGATGCATCCATTTTCTCTTTAGCTAATTCTTCTTGCATCTTAGTCATCTTACTTTGCATCTTCTGAGCTTGTTTCATCATTTTTTGCATATCCATAGTTATCTCCTCCTTAAAGATTATTAAGGTTAGTCTACAGAATCAACCTGTACAATTTCACCATCAAAAATTTCTATTGCTTCTTTAACCACAGGGTGGTCATGAATCTCTTTCTTCTTATCTTGCTTTTGATTTTGCTCCTTGTTATTACTTCTAGAAAAATTATACTTAACCTGCAAATGAACTCCTAAAAATTTCTTTAGTATCTTAACTAAAGTATCTTTTCCTTTCTTTAAAGTACTTCTATAAAAACCACTATCATTTTTTAAACTAATAACCAACTTATTATTCTCTAAACTAGTTAAACTAGTATTATGTTTTAAAACAGAATGAAGGGTCATTATCTGTTGTGACTTTAAGTAATCTAATATTTGATCCCACTGACTTCTAATCTGTTCTAAAGTAACCTCTGAATCACTTTCTACTACTTCTACCTCTTCTTTTTGATTAGAAACACTTGCAGAACTATTATCTTCTTTCTTTTCAGTTGTATTCTCTTCAATAGTAACTTTATTCTCCTGAGAAGATCGAGTAGTAGTAACTTGACTGATTTCTCTTTTTTCTGTACCTCTATTCTCATCTACTCTTCCCTCTTCTATCACTTCTTCTAATCTAGTTATCCGATCTAATAAGGTATTCAGTGATTTATCCTCATTACGCTTAATCAGCTTAACTGTGCCCATCTCTAATACAATTCTAGGCTGAGTAGTCTGTTTAAGCTTATAATCCAACTCATTCAATATCTCAATCCATCGTAAGAGTTGAGATATTCTTATCTTACTAGCTTGTTCTCTCAATCTTTCTTTAGTATCTTCAGCCAAATCAACTAATTTATCAGCTTCACTACATTCTTTAATTAATAGCAAATTTCGTAGATGATAAATTAAATCATTAATGAATTGTTTAATATCCTTACCTTGTTCAACTACTTCTGTTACCAACTGCAGACCAGTTTCTACATCTTGTTGGTTCATAACCTCAGTTAAATTAAATAGAACTTCTCTACCAACCATTCCTAAAACTGCTGCTACATCATCTAAAATAATCTCTTGACCGCTAAAAGAGATGGTCTGATCTAAAATACTGATTGCATCTCTCATTCCACCTTCTGCATTGCGAGCAATAGTCGTTAAAGAAGTTGAAGAGTAATCAATCTCCTCTTGCTGACAAATATAGGCTAATCGTTTCTTAATATCAGGAATAGATAATCGAGTAAAATCAAACCGTTGGCATCTAGACAGAATAGTTGGTAATAACTTATGAGGTTCAGTAGTAGCTAAAATAAATATAACATACTCTGGTGGTTCCTCTAAAGTTTTCAATAAAGCATTAAAAGCCTCTGTAGTTAACATATGTACTTCATCTATAATGTATACTTTATAATCTCCTTCAGTAGGAGAAAACTTGACTTTTTCTCTTAATTCTCTAATTTCATCAATACCACGATTAGAGGCAGCATCAATCTCAATCATATCAATTGAATTGTTATTAGTAATCTTACTACATGATTCACACTGATTACAAGGCTCTGTAGTTGGCCCTTTTTCACAATTTAAAGCTTTAGATAAAATTTTAGCTGTACTTGTCTTACCTGTTCCTCTTGGCCCACAGAATAGATAAGCATGAGCAATTCTATCCATCTCAATAGCATTCTTTAACGTCTTAACTACATTTCGCTGACCAGCAATATCCGAAAAACTTTGTGGCCGCCATTTTCGGTATAATGAAACATAGGCCATATTATATATTACCTCCATCATTATAAATTTCCTCAGATATAATTAGACTCTCTTACTAGCCACATTATAATATAAAAAAGAGAAATTGATAAACAATTTCTCTAAAAATACTAAAGGTCGTGCATCTACTCTCACCTATTACTTCCAAGCGTTACTTAAACAGTTAACTCGGACCAGGTACCCCTACGGCACACGAAGACATTTGCTTACCGCTGCTTCCTTCCGGATCTGACGGGATTCACAAGGCTTCGTTGCGTAGGACCCAATCGTCAACGCCACTTATCTAAGCCAGACCTTACAAGTGATAGGCTAAAGTAGACTTCAACCCCGCTAAGCGGATTGCGGGTTATAGGGTACCGCTACCCCCCTGTTTAGCACGACCAAATTTATATAAAGGCTTTCACCTTCATTACTATTTCATTTTCACTAATTTAAATTATAGCATAGAATTCAAATTAAGTCAACAACCATTTTATACCAATTAAAGGTAAAACAAAAGAAGTTCTTCAATTAATGAGTCAATGGCGGAGAGGGAGGGATTTGAACCCTCGAAGGGCGTAAACCCTTACTCGCTTTCCAGGCGAGCTCCTTAAGCCAGACTCGGACACCTCTCCACGTTATCTTAATTGTTTAAAGAACTTCTTTATAATTTGACTAGATTCAACTTCTAAAACTCCTGTTTCTATATCTAACTGATGATTTAACTCATCATTATTTACTATATTAAAGATACTTTCAGCAGCGCCTCCTTTAGGATCAGCTGCACCATAAATCAAATTACCAACTCTTGCTTGCACTAATGCCCCAGCACACATAGGACATGGCTCTATAGTAACATATAAGCTACAATCTATCAAACGCCAATTACCAATTTTGTCAGCTGCTTTTTGAATAGCTAAAATCTCAGCATGTGCTGTAGGATCCTGTAAAGATTCCTTCAAATTATGCGCTTTAGCTATAACTTCATCCTCTTTAACAATTACAGCTCCAACTGGTACTTCTTCTTTAGCAAAAGCTTTTTCAGCTTCCTCTAAAGCTAACTGCATATAATGTTGATTTTTATTCATTTAAGTCACCTAACTAAATAGAAATGGCGTGCTCGGGAGGATTTGAACCCCCAACCTTCTGATCCGTAGTCAGACGCTCTATCCAGTTGAGCTACGAGCACATGATTGGCGGAGAGAGAGGGATTCGAACCCTCGCTAGGGCAATATGCCCTACTACAGGTTTAGCAAACCCGCCCCTTCAGCCACTTGGGTATCTCTCCACAGTATCTTATTATAAATCAAAAATGGCGGAGGGGGTGGGATTCGAACCCACGGTGCGCATAAACGCACAGCAGATTTCAAGTCTGCCACCATAAGCCGGACTCGGACACCCCTCCAAGTTGCATTCATTAATTATATATCATTTAAGAAGGCTTGTCAAGAAAAAATAATATTGATTTTGTAGTCTTTCTCTTTCAAGACGACACTTAATATATTAGCATAAGAATTATCTTAAGTCAAATACCTATTTCTATAAAATGAATCTAAAATTTAACAGACAGCTAAGAGCTGTGGCACAGGGTCCCACTTTATATCAACAATTATCCCTAAAAAAGACAAAAAACTATCATTTCTTTATATGTACAGGTAGGAGAGAATGAATACTCTCCTACTCCACTTTCTCTTAATAGTCATTTCCCAATAGTAATAAGATAAGAATCAGGAATACAACAAAAGCTCCTTCATCGTCAAAGAAACTATTAATACCACTCACTTATCTCCCCCCCTTTTTCTTCTATGCTAACAAAATAAAACTATTAAAAGATTCTACTCCAAAGTATCTTATCATCATACAAATAATAATAAGAGAACTAACCAAATAAGAAAATTAGAATCAAATCCTCCTCCATAATCACCCATCTGTTCCCCCCCTTTCTATTCTTACTTTAATTTATGTAATAACAGGATAACTCGTTAATGTTTTATCCAAAAAAATAAAAATGAGAGCAACCTTTTACAGTTACTCTCATTATCTTTAGATTAATAATTTTCTTCTTTTAGTTCAAAGTAGTCCTGAGGGTGGGCACAAGCAGGACATTTTTCTGGTGCTACTTCTCCAGTATGTACATAACCACAATTATCACACTTCCATCTAACTTCTTCTTCTTTTTTAAATATTTTACCTTCTTGCAGATTAGTAAGTAACGCTAAATATCTCTCTTCATGTTCTTCTTCTACCATAGCAATTCTTCTAAAAACTTCAGCAATCTTAGGAAATCCTTCCTCTTTAGCTACTTGAGCAAACTTAGGATATAATTCAGTATGTTCTTCATTCTCTCCAGCAGCTGCTGCTTTTAAGTTTTCTTCTGTAGTACCAATTACTCCAGCTGGATATTCAGCTGTAATCTCAACATTTCCACCTTCTAAAAACTTGAAAAATCTTTTTGCATGCTCCTTCTCATTACGCGCCGTTTCTAAAAAGATAGCTTCAATCTGTCTATACCCTTCTTTTCGTGCTTGCGAAGCAAAATAAGTATACCGGTTTCTAGCTTGAGACTCTCCAGCAAAAGCTTTAAGTAAATTCTCTTCAGTTTTAGTCCCTTTTAATTCAGGCATCACTAACCACTCCTTAAATATATGCTAGTAAATATTATTAAATAAAGATGCTATCCATTCCTGCTAACTCGATTTAAAAGGTATAATTAAATCTGATTTTCAACGAAATAAACCGAAAAAAGTAAGCTATCAATTAAATTACCGAAAAAAAGCGGAAAAAATCCAATAAGATATTGACGATTAAAGATAAATTGGTTTATAATTTAAATAGATGTAAAAATGTTCAAGAGGTGGTAATTATGGGAATAGGAGTCAATGTAGCTTATTGTGGATGGGATTCAGGCTATGACACATGTAAATTAATCACTAATCAAATGACAGATTGTAATCAAGAGCCTTTAACATTTCCTAGCCTAGCCAAAGAAAGATCTACAAGTATTATAGATAAAAAAGAGTTAGGCATTGATAACGCTTTTGGAAAGAAAAGAATGCTAATTGAAGTCCAAGATAATAATGATAATCAATGGTATGATTTTATGGTAGGTGATTATATAGTTAATCAATTAGAAACTGGTGGAACTAATTATGAAGTAAATAAATATGAGTCTGCAGAAGAGCTAGCCAAATTATTAGCTGGTCTATCTACCTTATACCCTAATGCTAATAGAATTCATATTGATCAATTGGTCACTGGTTTACCTATTCAACACCATCGGAATCATAAAAAAAGTATGAAAGAAAGATTTGAAGGAGAATTTAAAAGTAAGATAAATACTAAAAATGGCGAAAGAATGACTGTTCACTACAAAATTGATAACGTCGTTGTTATTCCTCAAGCAGCTGGAGCATTATTATACTATCTAAATCAAAATCAAGATTTAGATATAATGAAAGAAAAGATTGCAATCCTTGATGTAGGAGGTCGAACAACAGATGGACTAGCCTATAATTGCGGAGAAATAATCAATGAATCACCTTTTAGCTCTGATATAGGCATGTCTAATGTCTTTAGAGCAGTTAGTAATCATCTCAATATAGATGAAAACTTAATTAGAGAAACAGTCATTAATAATCAAGATACTATTACTTATAACCAAGAAGAGCAATCAATTAAAGAAATTAGAGATAATTACTATTGTGAATTATCCAAAGAAATATTTAAAGCTACCAGAAATGAATGGCGAGATTTTATTAGTTTAGTCAATCAAGTATTAATTGTTGGAGGGGGCGCAGAATTCTTAGAGCCTTACCTCAAGAATAACTTTGGGAAAATAGGAATTGAAGTCATCCCTAACCCTCAATTAGCAAATGTTTTGGGGTATCTATTACGTGCCGAAACTATCTACAATAAACAAAACAAAAGTAGGGAGTAGATACTATGAGTAAAGACTTTAAGTTAAGAATAGATGTTACCTTCTCTGATAAAAATATGTCATATGCAACTCTAAACTGGCTTAAGAAAAAATATCATAAGTATGCTGGTAACAAAACAGAGTTTATTAGGCAATTAATTAATTCTTTATATAAGTATGAACAAGGTGTTATTGAAAATGAAGGAAAACAAGAGCTAAAAGAAGAGATACTCGGTTATGTAATAAAAAATCTTAACTTTGAGGATGCAGAATTAAATCAACAAAAGACTAAGTTGGTTAATGATATCTCAAATAAACAAGCTCAAACTCAAGATATACTACTTGATCAATTAGAAAATATATAATCAAAATTTAAAAATAGATAAAGGGCCAACTTTAAAGTTGGCCCTTTATCTATTATAAAACTTGTATAATTATCCTACTCTTACTGCTGATCATAAGCCTTTTTGTAAATTTCTTCTAGCTCGCTTACTCTTGGCTTACGTGGGTTAGCAGGAGTACACTGATCATTAAATGCTACATCAGCCATTTCACTAATCTTCTCTTCAAACTCATCCCACTCAATACCATAATCAGCAAGTGTTAGTGGCATATCTAACTCAGTCATTAAGTCTTCAATAGCAGTAACTAAATTTTCTACCTTTTCTTCTTCTGTTTCGCCACCTAAGCCTAGAGCATCAGCAATCTCTGCATACTCTTCACCAGCTTGGTGATATCTATAATTAGGGAAGATTGCCCACTTAGTAGGTGTAGCAGCATTATATCTAATTACATGTGGCATTAAGATTCCATTTGCTAATCCATGTGGTAAATGGAACTTTCCACCTAAAATGTGAGCTAAACTGTGATTAATACCTAAGAAAGCATTAGTAAAGGCAATTCCAGCCATGCAAGATGCGTTATGCATCTTCTCTCTAGCTTCTCTATCCTGCTCACCATTCTTATAAGCACGTGGTAAATACTCAAATACCGTTCTGATTGCTTGTAAAGCTAAAGCATCAGTATAATCAGAAGACATAGTAGCAACATAAGCTTCAATAGCATGTGTTAAAACATCAACACCAGTATTAGCAGTTACACTAGCTGGCACAGTCATTGTTAAATCAGGATCAATAATAGCCATATCTGGAGTCAACTCATAAGAAGCTAGTGGATACTTAATATCATTTTTCTTATCAGAAATCACAGCAAAAGAAGTTACCTCAGAACCTGTACCACTAGTTGTTGGTACAGCAATAAATTTAGCCTTTTCACCTAATTCTGGAAATTCATAAGTTCTCTTCTTAATATCAGCAAAACGAAGCTTTAAGTCTCTAAAGTTAGCTTCTGGATGCTCATAGAATAACCACATTCCCTTGGCAGCATCCATTGGTGATCCACCACCAAGAGCAATAATTGTATCTGCATCAAAGTCTTCAATCATTTCTTTCCCTTTCATCACTGTTTCTACAGATGGATCTGGTTCAACTTGATCAAAGACTCTATATTCAATACCTGCTTCTTCTAAATAATCTGTTACTTGTTCAACATATCCTAAATCAACCATTACTTCGTCAGTAATAACAGCTGCTTTATTACCTTCTTCGTCAGCCAACTTAGCTAAAGAACCCGATTCAAGATAAATTTCAGGTGGTACTTTAACCCACAATCTTTCTGTCTTACGTTTAGCAACTGTCTTAACATTATATAAGTGATCAACCGTTACATTTTCACTAACTGCATTACCACCAAAAGTTCCGCAACCTAAAGTTAAAGATGGAGCAAAGTTATTATAAAGATCTCCAATTCCACCTAAAGCACTTGGAGCATTAACAATAACTCTTCCTACCTGTAACTTCTTACCAAACTCATTAATTACTTCATCATCATTAGAATGTACCACTGCTGAGTGACCTAAGCCACCAAATTCAGTCATATCAATAGCTCTTTGAATTCCTTCATCAGAGTCTTCAGCTTCAATTAAAGCTAAGATAGGACTTAACTTCTCTCTAGACAATGGATAATCCGGGCCAACTCCATCAATTGGTGCTACTAAAACTACTGTATCTTCTGGAACTTCAATATCTGCCATTTCAGCAATCTTCGTAGCAGACTGACCTACAACCTCAGCACTCATAGCATTTCGTTCTTTATCAATAGCTACATCTTCTACCTGCTTAAGTTCTTTCTCATCTAACATATAACAATGATTCTGTACTAATAATTCTTTAGCCTCTTGGGCAATATCCTGGTCTAAAATAATTGCCTGCTCCGAAGCACAAATAGTTCCATTATCAAAAGACTTACTCATTACTACATCATTAATAGCTTGCTTTAAATTAGCAGATTTCTCTACATAAGCTGGAACATTACCAGGGCCAACACCTAAAGCAGGAGTTCCAGAACTATATGCTGCTTTAACCATACCAGAACCACCAGTAGCTAAAATCATATCAATATCATCATGTTTCATCAAAGCATTTGTAGCTTCTAAAGAAGGTTCACTAATCCAACCAATGCAACCTTCTGGAGCTCCAGCTTCAACTGCAGCATCATGTAATACCCTTGCAGCTTCAGCACTACACTCTAAAGCACGAGGATGGAAACTAAATACAATTGAATTACCAGCTTTTAGAGCAATTAGTGCCTTGAACATAGCAGTAGAAGTTGGATTTGTTGTAGGTGTAATACCAGCAATAACACCAACTGGTTCAGCAATCTTAACTGTTCCTTGTCTTTTATCTTCTTCTAAAACACCAACTGTCTGCTTATCTTTAATATCATTATAAATATGTTCCGTAGAGAATAGATTCTTAGCTATCTTATCTTCATAAACCCCCATTCCAGTATCCTCTACAGCTAACTTAGCCAATTCAATATGCTTATCAACACCAGCTAGAGCCATCTCTTCTACAATCTTATCAATTTCTTCTTGACTCATTTCAGCTAATTGTTCCTGCGCCTCTTCTGCCTTAGCAACCAATCCATCAACCATCTCTTGAGCTTTAGATCTCTCTTGTACTTGTTCTTCTTGAACTGCCATCTTACTTTTGCCTCCTTATAAACTTATTGTTATTGTTTTAACAAAGATTATAAAAAATTTAAGATCAATCAATTAATTATCTTTTCAAATTAATAAACATTGTGTTCACATTCACATTGCCACCTAAAAAAACAACTCGAAAACAACACTTTGTGTCCAAATTCACATTGATTTTTAAAAAAACCAGTTTCTTAAAACTGACTACTATTATCTTTCAATTAAATAATAGCATAACTAGATTTATCTGTCAAGAAGTTTTGTGAAAAAAATATCATTATTCTTCTATCTTAAAGGAGAGTCTTAATAATCCTTCTGTCAAATGTTCATTCTCTATTTTAATATCTTGCGGACATTTTAAATCAACAGGAGCAAAATTCCAAATCCCTTTAATTCCTGCTCGAACCATTTTATTTGCTATCTCCTGTGCAGCCTTTTCTGGTACAGCAATGATTCCTAGATTAATATTATTATCTTTAATATAATCCTCTAATTCATCTACATTTTTAACCTCAAGGCCATTTATTTCTAAACCAGTTAATCTAGGATTAATATCAAAGACTGCTGATAAATAGAAACCACGTCTTTTAAAATCAGTTGAATTAACTAAAGCTTGACCTAAATTACCAACACCTACTAATACCATATTACTCTTCTTTTCAATGCCCATAATCTTAGCCAAGGCTAGATATAACTTATCTATATTATAACCATAACCTTGTTGCCCAAAATTACCAAAATGATTTAAATCTTGACGTAGTTGTGGAGCAGAAACATCTACAATCTCTCCTAATTCCCGAGAAGATATCCGTTCCACCCCTCTTTTCTTTAACCTCTCTAAAGCCCGATGATACTTAGGCAACCTTTTAATTACTGCTGCAGGAACAACAATTGACTCTCCTTCTTTAGTAACCATTTCACAATTTCCTCCTTACTTACTCATGACGATGAAATTCTTTTGAACCTATCTCATCTATCATTTTCTGGGCTTCTTTATTTTCTACAGACTGTTCTGTTTTTGCCTCAGCACCAAAACCATTAACTTGTTTAGTCGTTATTTTACTATTCATTAAAGTACCAGGCCCACCAACACAACCTCCTGTACAACCCATACCTTCAATAAAATAGTTCTCATATTGACCAGCTTGGGCCAACCTTAAAGTCTTAATACACTCTTCTAATCCTTCAGCATTTACTGTATCAAATTCTTGAGTTGGATCAATCTCTTTTGCCGAACCGGTAACTGCTTTAACTAATCCACCTGCTCGCCCAAAAGTTCTTCCAGCATCGGAAGCTTCTGTGAATTTATCATCTGCTTCTATATTAACTAAATTAATTTCAGCTCCTACCAAAATAGAACCTATTTCTTCAAAAGTTAATACACCATCAACTTCATCATAAGCTAATGCTTCATCTTTCTTAGCAATACATGGCCCTATAAATACTATTTTAGCATCTGGAGCTTGATTTTTCAATGCTTTAGCTATAGCTATCATTGGAGAAACTACACTAGAGGCTTTATCCTCTAACTCTGAAAACTCCTGTCTAATTAAATTAAAAAATGATGGACAACAAGAAGTAGTTAAATAATCCTGTTCTTTAGGCACTTTATTTAATAATTCTGTAGTCTCTTCTATAGCAACAATATCTGCACCCAAAGCTACTTCATGAACTTGGTCAAATCCTAGTTTACTCAATCCAGTCTTAACTTGAGCTGAACTAACTTGTGGGCCAAACTGTCCTACAAAAGAAGGAGCTAAGACAGCAATAGTTTCTTCCTTCTTTAACATTTCAATCGTCTGTACAATATGTGATTTATAGGTGATAGCTCCAAAAGGACATCCTTGAATACAAGAACCACAGGAGACACAATGATCATGATCAATATTAGCATGCCGCTGACCATTAGCTTGAATAGCATCAACTCCACAAGCAGACTCACAAGGACGAGTCATCTCCAAAATAGCATTATAAGAACAAGACTTCTTACATAGACCACACTCTACACATTTATCCTGATCAATATAAGCCCGATTCTGAACAATCACAATAGCATCACGTGGACAAGCATTCATACAACTATGATCAACACAGTTCCGACAAGCATCACTAACTCTATACTTATCTAATGGACAACGATCACAAGCAATATCTAAGATGTTGACAGTTGGCCCAGTTACTTCTTCAAGTTCTAATGATTCTGTTACTACATCACTCAAATCAGCAGTTTCACCATTAGGCTCTAAACCCAAAGCTGACTTGATTCTGTCATTAACAATTGCCCGTTCTTTATGCACACAACAACGATACCCTAACCCTTCTTCTGGAATTATCTCTTTAGGTAATTGATTAATTTCTTCTTCTAGTCTATCCTCTAAAGATAACTTAGCCACTTTATTAAATACCTTCCGTCTCAGTTTAGTAATCTCTGATACATCCTTAGACATAATATGATCCTCCTTATAGTCTTATTAACTCTTTATTTAATTAGTAAACTTCTTAATAAATATAACTTTATTGATATATTGTGTCACTTTTAGTGACACAGCTATCAGCTATGTGCTATCAGTCATCAGCTAATTCAAAACCTTTAAATTCAAAAACTAAATTCTTACAATACCTGCGTTTCAAGGGTTTGATATGTACTTATGATTTTGAACTTGATTTAGCTCATAGCACATAGCAGACAGCAAATAGTCGTGGCACGAAAACGCCACTTTATATCAATTAATCATCACTTTACAATTACTTAAACTTTAACTATCAACTATAAACTGTACACTGTTAACTATTATAGCTCTGCTTTAATCAAATCAATTAACTCTTGCGGCTTAGAAGGAGCATAAACCTTGCCTTCTAACTCAACTGCTGGCGCAGTATTACATTTATCTAGACAGTTGACTGCTTCAATCTCTAGATTAATATCCTCTTTTTCTTTTATTTCCTCAGCAGCAGAGATTAAGTTCTGAGCTCCCATCAAATGACAAGGTGTTCCAACACAAACTTTTAGTTTCATAACTTATCCTCCTTTGGTAACTAAAACCATTCTATATTAACTATCTTTCCTCGTTTTTCTAAAATTTTAATTAACTTTTCTATTATCTGTTTTCTAATTGACATCTCTTCAGGTAACTTAAGACTATGATGAGCTGGATTAACTGATTGACCTACCAGTAACTTGACTTGATCACTTTCTAATAATAATTTAGCTAATTTAGTTGCACCATCTTTCTTTGCAGGTAAATCCTCTTGGCATTCTGCATTACTAAGTCGCTCTAAGGTCTTATTAAGTGTCAACAAGCCTTCTGTTACCAAGTCAATACCTTCTATTTTAGAGATAGGTGGTACATCTTCATCATAATAAGCTAATTCGACCTCTAATTCACAATCAAGTTCTCTAGCCACAATTTGAGCTGTAGTTCCTCCAGAGACTACCTTCTTACTATTATCAGTAATTAACTTATTGACTACTATTTTATCTTCTTCTTCTTCTTTAGGTGGTCCAGTAAATAAAGTTACTTGTCTTTGGGACCTATACTTAACTACAACAGCTGTTGTATCATCACCAGGCTCCATACAATAATAAGCTTCACATAGCTCTACTAACTTGTTAGCAATCTTATTGCTACTATCATACTCTTTAATATACTTTTCTAAATGTTCAGCTACTCCATCCCAACCTAAACCAAAGTTAAGCAGTCCACCAATTCCAGCATGTACTACTCCATCACTAACTAACATTATCATTTCATCTCTATTTAATTTAAAATGTGCCTCTTTAATCTCCTTATCACCCACCTGTCTTTCTTCCATCTCTATCTGCGAGATCTCACCTTGCTGATTAATAAAGAATGATGCTGGATTATCAAGTTCAACTAAATAGCATCTTCCATCATTAAAGACTTGTAAGACAGATAAAGTAGAATAAGCCAACTTCCGCTCTTGACAGACAGGTAAAGTCTGAGTAATTGTATCTACTACTTCCTCAATTGGTATTCCTTTTTCTAATAGTCCACTAGCAATCTTAGTGGTTAAAGTAGACAAAATATTAGCCTTAACTCCACTTCCTAATCCATCAGATAAAACAATAATTTTTGATTCTTCATTACCTACTATCTCTACATTATCTCCACATAACTCTTCTCCAGATTTGGAAACGCGAGCAGCACTAGCTTCTACATGCATCTATCGCTCCTCCTCTTTCATTAATTCTCTAACTTCATGCAAGATTGCCTTAGTTTCAGAAGTAGACTCACCTAGTAATCCAGCTATCTCTTGAGCTACTTTCATCTGTTTATGAATTACAGCATTAGCCTTCTCTAAAGTAGTCTCTTTCATTTGAGTTACCTTCTCTTTATGTTTCTCTTGCTCTGTGACATCAGTTAAAATGCCAAGTACTAAATCATAGTCAGGTAATGGAAAGATAGATTCCTCTACTACTACATCATACTGTTGATATTCAACCTTCTTACGAGAAATACACTTTTTACTCTCCCAAACATTCATAAAGTCTTCTGGATCAAGATACCGGCGTAATTTATTCCCAATAGGAAATTCTTGATTACGATTAAAGAGTTCATTAGCCTTTGGATTAAACTTTTGAATTACCATCTTCTTATTAACTACAATAATAGCATTAGGAGATGACTCTACAATTATATCAGCTAGTGATTCTAATTTTCCCTTCATATAAGGAATACACATTCTAATTTCAGCTAATCCTTGATAGACAGCAATAGCTTTTTCGCGACAAGAATCATATCCACAACCACCACAATCTAATTCATCTTCTGATGTAAACTTTCCAATCTGTGATAGAATCAGCCTAATCTGGTTTTCAGTCGGCATATTATTTTCAAATTTTCGGTTATTATAGCTACGAGATAAATCAATCTCTAATTCTGATTCCACTACCCTTTCTTTATTCATCTTATTTTGGGCATAATTTACAATTTTTTCTCTTCTAGCATTCACTCCTAATGAAGAAGAAAATGCTGGTCCACTAATACAACCTCCTGCACAAACCATAGCCTCAATAAACTGAGGAGTAATCTCACCAGCAGATAGATCCTTAAAGGTATTAATACATTCTTCTAGTCCTGAAACAGATAAAATATCATTACCAAAGCCTGAGTCCATCTTAGCCGCCTTTAAAACACCATTCTCAACTGGAAAAGCAGCTGACCAAGAAGAAACTGAATGATCAAAAGAATCTACTTCTAAATTACCAATATCAATATCTTTTTGAGTTAATAATTGTTGTAATTGCTCAAAAGTGATAGCCAAATCAACAGCTCCTTGTGAACTATCCCAATCTATCTCATCAAGCTTAGCAATGCAAGGTCCAATAAATACGACTTTAACATCATCATGCCTTTTCTTAATTAATTTTCCATGGGCTACCATAGGAGAAATAGTTGGTGCTAAATAAGGAATCAACTCCGGATAATGCATTTCTACCAAATTAATTACAGCCGGACAACAAGCTGATATAAGTGGTTTATCTCGCTTAGCTAATAAATTACTATAATACTGTGCTACCACATTAGCACCTAAAGCCGTCTCTTCTACAGCAAAAAAACCTAAATCTTTTAAAGCAGCTACTACCTGTTCTGGCTGATAATCGAAAGCTGCTACAAAAGAAGGAGCTATACTAGCTACTAGTCTCTCTTCTTTTAGATTATCTTCTAATTTAGTTAATTGATTGGTAACCTCTTTCGCATTCTGAGGACAAACTTCGATACATTGACCACACTGAATACATTTGTCAGTTACTATTTCAGCCTGCCCTCCTTTATTACCAATTGCTTTTAAAGAGCAATTTCTAATACATCGATGACAATCCTTACAATCTGATTCACTTAGTGTAATAATACTCACTTAAATCTCCCCTTTAAGTTGGGACTTAAATATATCAGTTATATTGTCTGAATTAACATTAGTTACTGGCTCACCATCAAATTTAACAACCACTCCTTCTGTACACCCCTCTGTACATTTACCTAAACAAAATGAAGCTTTTAAATTAATATCTAACTCACTATATTTTGCTACTAATTTTTTCAACTTTTCTATTACCTTAGGTGCACCTTTCAAATGACAACTACTACCAACACAAACTATAATTTCTTTCATGTTACCAACCCTTTGTTACTTTTTTAACAATCACAGTTAAAAAAACATCAACTAATTTAATAACTTTAATATTATACTACCATACTCCTAATTTATCTACAACCCTCAAATTAAAAGATGAAATTTTTCTAACAAAAAATAAAAAACATCCCTAAAGGGATGTAAATTAATTATTGGCGGAGAGAGGGAGATTCGAACCCCCGCTAGGGCAATATGCCCTACTACAGGTTTAGCAAACCCGCCCCTTCAGCCACTTGGGTATCTCTCCACAGTATTTTATTATAAATTAAAAATGGCGGAGGGGGTGGGATTTGAACCCACGGTGCGCACAAACGCACAGCAGATTTCAAGTCTGCCACCATAAGCCGGACTCGGACACCCCTCCAAGTTTTCAACACTAATTATTATAACTGTTTTTTATTACTTTGTCAAGATAAAATTAATTTTAAATTATTAATTATAAATTAAAATCTCTTTTGATTAAATGAAGTTCTAATCATAGTAACTTCATCCCCTAAATAATAATTAAAACTATATACTATCGGTCTATCTTTAGAAAAAGTAATCCTGATATTCTTTAAAATAGGCTGACTTTGATCAGTACTTAGTAACTGAACTAATTTATCAGTAGCTAAAATTGCTTCTGTTTCATCAGTGGCTTTAGTAGGTTTATGATTATTCTGTCTTAACATATTATAAATAGATTTTTTAGACATATTACTTTCTAATATTTGGAGACAAAGAGCATAAGGAATATAGGACTGCTCAAACCCAACTGCTTTTTCATCAGCTAAAATTACTCGTTCTATCAAAATAACCTTTTCCTCTGCGTTTAAGTTCAATCTATCAATAATTTTTTGTTTCGGTTTAATTAATTCTTTATTTATAATTTTATAACTAGGTTTTTTTCCTTGAGATCTAATATGCTCTTTAACCCCTATTAACCCAGGAAAATCTTTTACACTATTTTCCGATACAAAAGTACCTTGTCTTTCTCTTCTTTCTAAAACTCCTTCATTCACTAAATTTTCAAGAGCCTTCCGCACTGTCATCCGACTTAAATTAAATAGCTTACTTAAATCACGTTCCGAAGGAATTTTTTCTCCAGGTTTATATTCTTTTCTTCTTACTTTTTCTCTAATTAACTTTTCTAGCTGATAATATAATGGGATTTTATTATCCTTTTCTAATTTCATAACCAAACTCCTCTTTCTTTCAACATTTTAAATTTAATTGTATCACAAAATTTTAAAATCACCAAATATAATAGAGCAGAAATTAATTAAGACTAAGAAAAAATATTGCTCATAATTTCCTTAACCTTAGCATTGACCTATATTTTTAATCTACTCTTCTTTTTGCATTACTTTCTCTCCATTACTTGCTATAACTTCTTTATACCAGTCAAAACTTTTCTTTTTACTTCTTTCTAATGTTCCTTCTCCTTGATTATCTCTATCTACATAGATAAATCCATACCGTTTTTTCATCTCTGCTGTAGAAGCACTAACTAAATCAATTGGCCCCCAGGTAGTGTAACCCATTAAATCAACACCATCTGCAATTGCTTCCCCCATCTGTTCAATATGGGCCTCTAAATAATCAATTCTATATTCATCATTGATACTACCATCTTCTTCTACTTCATCTACTGCACCTAATCCATTCTCTACAATAAATAATGGCTTTTGATAACGATCATATAATCGATTAGCAATATATCTTAAACCCTTAGGATCTATTTGCCAATCCCAATCAGTAGATTCTAAATATGGATTTTTAACTCCTCCCACAATATTTCCGCTAACTTGTTCCTTATCTTCAGGAGAAGCACTCACAGCACAGCTCATATAATAACTAAATCCTATATAATCTACTATATTTTCTCTTAAAATTGTTTCATCCTCTTTCTTCATTTCAATATTTATATCATTTTCAGCAAGGAATCGATCCATATAACTTGGATAGTATCCTCTAGCTTGCACATCAGTAAAGAAAAATAACTCTCTTTCTCTTTTCATTACTTTTAAGACATCATCTGGATCACAGCTATATGGATAAAATGGAATAGCAAGTGACATACTTCCAATTTGGGCATCAGGAATGATTTCATGACAGGCTTTAACAGCTAAAGCACTAGCTACAAACTGATGATGAGTAGCTTGATATTTTATCTGTTCTTTATTTTCCTCTTCCTCTAAAATCAGTCCTCCCGCATTAAAAGGAGTATGAAAAATAGCATTAATTTCATTAAAAGTCAACCAGTACTTAACTTTATCCTTATATCTTTCAAATACAACTTTAGCATAGCATTCAAAGAATTTAACTAGCTTTCGATTTCTCCAACCTCCATATTCTTTAACTAAGTGTAAAGGCATCTCATAGTGAGAAATAGTTACTACTGGTTCAATACCATGGTTTAGCAATTCATCAAATAAATTATCATAAAATTGTAATCCTGCTTCATTAGGACTTTCTTCATTCCCTTTAGGAAAGATTCTTGTCCAAGCTATTGATACCCGAAAACAATCAAATCCCATCTCAGCAAATAAAGCAATATCTTCTTTATATCTATGATAAAAATCAATTCCATTATGATAAAGACATTCATCACCAGCCTCTTCATCAATCTCACCTAAGGAACCATTAGGCAATACATCTGCTGTTGAAAGTGCTTTTCCACCTTCTAAATAAGCTCCTTCTAATTGATTAGCTGCAGTAGCTCCACCCCATAAAAAATTTTCGGGAAACTTCTTTTTAACTTTACTAATAATAAATGACCTCCTTATATTTTGATAATAAAATTTACGCTCTAAATTCAAGTGAAAAATTTTCTAAATTACTACAATCCGATTTACTATTATCATACAGATTAAACCGTAATCTGTTCATATAGTGGATAACATTCTGTACATTTCCACTTCATTAATTAACTCTAAAAATATTTTTACTACCTTTGATGCATCCATATAAATTTATTATAATTTAAATAACTTTACTTATTAATAACTAAACCTTACTTCTGATCCATACCAACATCTTTAATAAAGAGTTCTGTTTCTGATACTTATTTACTTATATTTTATAATAATTATATGATTTCTTGGTATATACCAAAGCAGTTAATAAAAAATAGTTAATTTTTAACTTCGAAGTGATTTTATCAAAGTTTAAAATAAATTAAGGTTAAGGGTTTCAAAATCTTACCCTCAACCTTAAATATCTACAACTAACCACTAATTACTTGTCACTATTTTTGAGCAATTTTTTCTTGACCACCCATATAATATTGTAAAGCTTCAGGAATAGTAATACTACCATCAGCATTTTGGTAGTTTTCCATAATTGCTGCTACTGTTCTACCAATTGCCAACCCAGAACCATTTAAAGTATGGACATGTCGGGTGTTGGCTCCTGCCTCTGGTCGATACTTAATCCCTGCTCTCCTAGCTTGAAAATCTTCAAAGTTACTACAAGAAGAGATCTCACGATAAGTATCATAACTTGGCATCCAAACTTCAATATCATACTTCTTAGCAGCAGTAAACCCTAAATCACCAGTGCACATATCCATTACTCGATAAGGCAATTCTAATCTCTGTAATATAGTCTCAGCATTTTCAACTAACCTTTCTAACTCATTATAGGAATCCTCTGGTTCAACAAATTTAACCATCTCAACCTTATTAAATTGATGTTGCCTAATAATTCCTCGTGTATCTCGACCATGAGCTCCTGCTTCTGCTCTAAAGCAAGCACTATATGCTACATGATAAATTGGTAAATCTTCTTTATCTAATATCTGGTCTCGATACATATTAGTAACTGGTACTTCAGCAGTTGGAATTAGATAATAATCTGTATCCTCAACCTTAAAAGCATCTTCTTCAAATTTAGGTAATTGTCCTGTACCTAACATACTATCTCGATGTACCATAAAAGGAGGAAATACTTCTCGATAATCATGCTCCTGAGTATGAATATCAAGCATAAAAGAAACTAAAGCTCTTTCTAACTTAGCTCCAGCTCCCTTTAAGAAAGTAAATCTAGAACCAGACACCTTAGCTCCTCGTTCAAAATCTAAAGTATCAAGTTCTGTCCCTAAATCCCAATGAGCTTGAGCTTCAAAGTCAAAACCTGTTGGTTCACCCCACTTACGATTACAGACATTATCTGACTCATCTTCTCCAACTGGAACGTCTTCATGAGGGATATTAGGGATTTGAAGCATAATATCATCTAACTGTTGATTATACTCTTTTACTTGCCCTTCTAATTCTTTAATTTTATCAGCAACTTCCCCCATTTTTTGGATTATCTTTTCTGCTTCCTCATCTTTTCCTTCTCTCTTTAATTGACCAATCTTAGCAGATTCTTCATTTCTTTTCTGTTGTAATTCTTCTACTTCTTGAATTAATTCTCTTCTTTTATCATCAATTTTAGTAAATTCATCAATTGGTGCTTCAGTTCCTCGCTGATCTAAAACTTCTTTAATTAAATCAATATTTTTTCTAACAAATCCTAAACCTAACATTTTTGTCCTCCTTTATAAACCTTAATCAGCTATAGTTAATACACTGATATCCAACATTCCATCTATATCTAATAATTTCTGTTCCAGTTGATCATTAATTTCCTGATCAATATTTAAGACCATAATTGCTTTACCACCGACATCATCTCGACCTACCTGCATACTGGCAATATTAATTTTATTCTCTCCTAAAATAGTTCCTACTTGACCTACTACTCCAGGCTGGTCCTGATGATCAGTAACTAACATGGTTCCTTCTGGCACAACATCAACTTCATAACCATTAATAGCTACAATCCTAGCTGTATCATGGAATATAGCACCACAAAGTTCTTTAGTCTCAGATTCACTCTCTACTTTAAGTGTAATTAAACTAGAGTAATCATCACTAGTACTACTTGTAGTTTCAGAAATCTTAATTCCCCTCTCTTGAGCAATCATCTCAGCATTTACACTATTTACATCCTCATCTAAGATAGGATTCAATAGTCCTTGTAATATACCTTTAGTAACTGGCGTTAATTCATATTCAGTTATTTCCCCTTCATAGATTACCTCAACTTCTTCTATTCTTTCATCATTCCAACCAGCATAAAACTGCCCTAATTTATCTGCTAAATCAATATACGGTTTAAGCTGAGCCATTTCATCAGGTTGCAAACGAGGTATATTTAATGGAGTTCGTGGTGGTTTACCATTTAGAACCATTAGAGCTTGTTTAGCAGCTTCAATAGCTACATTATCCATAGCAGCTACGGTAGTTCCACCTAAATGAGGAGCCAAAATTACTCTATTTTCTAATTCTAATAGATTATAATCTTTACCTGGTGGCTCTTCCTCATGAACATCTAAGCCAGCAGCTGCAACTTTACCACTTTTAACAGCATCATATAAATCAAATCGATCAATACAACCTCCTCGAGCTGCATTAATTATTCTAACTCCATCTTTCATCTTAGCAAATGTTTCTTCATTTAAAATATGGTCAGTCTCATCAGTTAATGGAGTATGTATAGTAACATAATCTGACCGTTGATATAATTCATCTTTACTTACTAACTCTACTCCTAACTTTTCTCCTCTCCCTTCAGGAATATATGGGTCATTAGCTATGACTTCCATATTAAAAGCTTTTGCTCTTTTAGCTACTTCTCCTCCTACTCTTCCTAAACCAATAATTCCCAATGTCTTATCATTAACTTCTACACCCATATACTTATTTCGATCCCAGATTCCTTCATGAAGAGCTTTATTAGCCTGAACTGTATTTCTAGATATAGCTAGCATTAAAGCCATTGTCTGTTCGGCTGCAGAAATAGTATTCTCTCCAGGTGTATTTAAAACAACAATTCCTCGTTTAGATGCAGCATCTATATCAATATTATCATAACCAGATCCTGCTCTAGCAATTACTTTTAGATTATCAGCATGGCTTAATACCTCTTCATTTAGTGGAGTCATACTTCTTAACATGATACCATCATATTTACCAATTTCCTCTAATAATTCATCATAAGATAACTCTGTATTATAAGTAACTTCAACTCCATTCTCCTCTAATAAGTCCATCCCAGCTTGAGAAAGTGGATCACTAGCTAATACTCTCATTATCTTCTCTCCTCCTCTAAAAATACTTTTTGTGCTGCTTGTAGACCTATTCCTAATTCAACTTCTAATCCTTCTTTCTGTAAGACCAATTCTAGAGCCGAAATAGTAGTTAACACATCAGTTCGACTAACATTTCCTAAATGACCAATTCTAAAGTAGTCTCCCTTTAGTTTGCCTTTACTACCAGTCACATAAACATTATGTTCATCCTTTAAACGCTGACGTAAAGTATTAAAATCTACTCCTGCTGGTAACTTAATAGCAGTTACTGTCTTAGAAGCAACTTCTTCATCATCTACTAATAAGTCTAAACCTAAAGCTTGCACTGCTTGACGAATAGCCTTGGCAACTACTTTATGACGTCTAAATACATTCTCTAACCCTTCATCTTTTATTTCAGCTAATACCTCGCGCAATACATATAAAGTTGAAAGAGCTGGAGTAGATGGTGTCTGGGTATCTCTATCATAACGACCTTTAGCTCGCTTAAAACTCCAGTAGAACTTAGGTAAATCTGAATTTCCTCCAACCTCTAAAGCCTTAGGACTAACACTAACTAAACATAAACCAGGTGGGGTCATTAATGCCTTCTGAGAGGAAGTTACAACTACATCTGCTCCCCACTCATCAGTCTTCAGTTCAATACCTCCTAAAGAACTAACTGCATCAACTAATAATAAAGCATTATGTTTATTAGCTAATTCACCAAGTGGTTGAGGATGATTAATAACTCCTGTAGAAGTTTCATTATGAGTCATTAAAACAGCTTTAATTTCTCCAGCTGTATCCTCTTCTAATCTTTTCTTTACCCTCTCTACATCAACTACTTCTCCCCAAGGAAAATTCATACGTTCAACATCTATTCCATACCTTTCAGCAATAGTAGCATACCGCTCACCAAAAGCGCCTGTACATAAAGCTAATACCTTATCACCTTCAGACAGAGTATTAGCAATTGAAGCCTCCAGACCTCCTGTTCCTGAGCAAGTCAAAGTTAAAACATCATTTTCAGTCTGAAAAACATACTTTAGCCCCTCAGTTACTTCTCTTAATAAATCCTCACACTCTTCTTCACGATGACCTATTATTTTTTGAGCTCCAGCTTGACGTGCATGCTCTGGAATTGGTGTTGGTCCAGGTAGCATTAATGTTCTCTTCTCCTTCATATTCTCAACTCCTCCTCAATACTCATATAAAGAGTCCCATTCTATTTAGTATTAGCCATAAATTAGATTTATGCCTTAGAAACTCTCGAAAATAAAAAAACTCCCCTCCATAACAATCCAAATTAAAGTTAGATTGCTAGGGACGAGAGAATATCTTCTCGCGTTGCCACCCTATTTGATCAATCGGAATGACCCACTTTATTGATGATAACGGTATCAAACCGGTATGATTTAATTCACCAACCACTCCTAGGTGGATTCAAATCCCTCTTATATCGGATCCCAGCAACTACCGACTCTCTTTAAATAAGAGGAGAATCTACTATTCCTACTCACAGTGTTTATCTAATCTTTTATTTTAGCTTATAACTAGTTGGAAATAATTATACAATATTATTAGCTGAAATTCAAGCTATTAACTAATAATTTAACTGCAAATTACCAGTTTTTTGACCTCTAAAATACTGATAAAGTATACCAGTTTGACTACTAATCTTTTTTCTAACTAAATTATTAGCTAATGTGACTCTATTAACTGCTCCTAATAAACGTTCTATCGGTGAAGGACGACCATAATAAATTAAATTTGGTGTTTCTTTGATCCCAGCTAATTTTGCTGTTTCATCTACAGCATCATAAAAATTACCTAACTTGTCCACTAAATCTAACTCTTTAGCTTGCTCTCCATCATAGATTCTACCATCTGCTAAATCCTTTACTTTATCTAGATTGATATTTCTTCCTTCAGCTACTATCTCTACAAAACGCTGATAAGCATTATTAACTAACCGTTGTAAAATCTTCTTCTCTTCTTTAGTCATATCTCTATTTGAGCTACCAATATCTTTATGAGGTCCGCTCTTAAAGGTTAAGTAATCAATTCCTATTTTATTGTATAATTCTTCTAAATCAGTAAACTTCATTATAACTCCTATGCTCCCTGTAATAGTATTGTGATTAGCATAAATTTCATCAGCTGCAGCAGAAATATAGTAACCACCTGAAGCAGCTATATCACCCATTGAAACTACTACTGGTTTCTTAGTATCTGATTTGAATTTTTTTAGTTCCCTATAAATAGCATCAGAAGCTGCTGAACTCCCCCCCGGTGTATTAACTCTAAGTAATATCGCTTTTACCTTTTTATCACCTTTAGCTTGATTAATATACTTCATAATCTGATTAGAACTTGCTTGAGTCTCTCCTAAAAACCCACCGCTATTGCCAGCCATAATTGGGCCGCTGACATTAATTACAGCAATACCTTCTCTTGGTTTCTCTTTAGAAACAAAATTATTAATAATAAAGTATCCAATTCCACCTATTACTAAAAGACTAACGATTAAAACTATAATTATTCCTAAAGCTAAATGTTTAAGCTCAACTTCCATTCAATTTCCTCCTTCAATAACATCACCATTCATTTTAGAATAACCACTAAATTATTAAATTATGCTATATTTATATTTAAGTAATAAATTTAATTTTCCTTTAGATTTTAAATAAACTATCACAAAAAATAAAAAACACCTGTTAAGGTGTACAAAAAACAGAATGGCTCCCCGAGCAGGACTTGAACCTGCGACAAAGTGGTTAACAGCCACTCGCTCTACCAACTGAGCTATCGGGGAACAATATAGTTTTATATATAGCAAATTCTGGCGGCGACCTACTCTCCCATAGGGCTACCCCTATAGTACCATCAGCGCTGGAGGACTTAACTACTGTGTTCGAGATGGGAACAGGTGTTGCCCCTCCGCAATCACCACCAGAATTATTTATTACACTTTCAAAACTGCACAATAATAACTTTATCTAGATTAAACCCTCGTTCTATTAGTACCAGTCAGCTTAATATGTCACCATACTTATACTCCTGGCCTATCTACCTGATAGTCTATCAGGGAACTTACTGGATTATTCCATGGGATATCTAATCTTGAGATCTGCTTCACGCTTAGATGCTTTCAGCGCTTATCAGTTCCGTACTTAGCTACCCAGCAATGCCATTGGTTGACAACTGGTCCACCAGCGGTACGTCCATCCCGGTCCTCTCGTACTGGGGATAGTTTCCCTCAAATATCCTGCGCCCACGGCGGATAGGGACCGAACTGTCTCACGACGTTCTGAACCCAGCTCGCGTGCCGCTTTAATGGGCGAACAGCCCAACCCTTGGAACCTGCTCCAGCTCCAGGATGCGACGAGCCGACATCGAGGTGCCAAACCTCCCCGTCGATGTGAACTCTTGGGGGAGATAAGCCTGTTATCCCCGGGGTAACTTTTATCCGTTGAGCGACGGCAATTCCATGCTCTACCGTCGGATCACTAAGCCCGACTTTCGTCCCTGCTCGACCTGTATGTCTCGCAGTCAGGCTCCCTTCTGCCTTTACACTCTTCGTGCGATTTCCAACCGCACTGAGGGAACCTTTGGGCGACTCCGTTACTCTTTAGGAGTCGACCGCCCCAGTCAAACTGCCTGTCTGAAACTGTCCTAACACTGGGTTACAGTGCGTAGTTAGAACGCCGGCACAATAAGAGTGGTATCCCATTGATGGCTCCATCGACACTAGCGCGCCGATTTCAATGCCTCCCACTTATACTGTACATAGTGTACCAAAGTTCAATATCAGACTGCAGTAAAGCTCCACGGGGTCTTTCCGTCCAGCCGCGGGTAGTCTGCATCTTCACAGACACTTCAATTTCACCGAGTCCTTCGTCGAGACAGTGCTTAGGTCGTTGCGCCATTCGTGCAGGTCGGAACTTACCCGACAAGGAATTTCGCTACCTTAGGACCGTTATAGTTACGGCCGCCGTTCACTGGGGCTTAAGTTCAATGCTTTGGATCTAAGTCCTAACATATCCCCGTGACCTTCCAGCACCGGGCAGGCGTCAGCCCCTATACTTCGACTTGCGTCTTAGCAGAGACCTGTGTTTTTGGTAAACAGTCGCCTAAGCTTCTTTGTTGCAACCTCTTCGAGCATAACTCTATTGAGGCACCCCTTCTCCCAAAGTTACGGGGCTAGTTTGCCGAGTTCCTTGACGAAGGTTCACTCGCTCGCTTTAGAATTCTCATCCAGTCCACCTGTGTCAGTTTGGGGTACGGGTACCTATCACCTTGCTAGAGGTTTTTCTTGGCAGTAGAGAATCAACTTCTTCGTTCCCGTAGGAACTCCTGATCACACTTCAAAGTTATCAATGGTCCGGATTTGCCTAAACCATCCTTCTAAGTGTTTCAACCTGTCATACCGTTGACAGGCAAGTCTATCTTCCTGCGTTACCCCTTCGCTCAAATGCTAATAGGTAGCGTCGGAATTTTGACCGACTATCCATCGCCTACGCCTTTCGGCCTCGGCTTAGGTCCCGGCTTACCCTGAGCGGACGAGCCTTGCTCAGGAAACCTTGGACTTTCAGCGAACAGGATTCTCACCTGTTTCTCGTTACTCATACCGGCATTATCGCTTCTATACAGTCCACAGCTCCTTCCGGTACTGCTTCAGTCCGTATAGAATGCTCCCCTACCATTGGATAACCAATTCGCAGTTTCGGTGGTAGACTTGAGCCCCGGATATTTTAGGCGCAAGACCACTCGACCAGTGAGCTATTACGCACTCTTTAAATGAATGGCTGCTTCTAAGCCAACATCCTGGTTGTCTAGGCAGTCTCACTTCCTTTGCCACTTAGTCTACACTTTGGGACCTTAACTGGCGATCTGGGTTGTTTCCCTCTCGACTATGAAGCTTATCCCACATAGTCTGACTCTTAAGCTTTCTGTATTAGGATTCGGAGTTTGAATGGATTCGGTAGCTTGGGTAAGCCCCTAGTCCAATCAGTGCTCTACACCCAATACAGCCGTCTTAAGGCTAGCCCTAAAGCTATTTCGGGGAGAACCAGCTATCTCCGAGTTCGATTGGCCTTTCACCCCTATCCACAGTTCATCCCATGGCTTTTCAACGCCAACGCGGTTTGGACTTCCACAGGCTGTTACACCTGCTTCATCCTGACCATGGATAGGTCACTCGGTTTCGGGTCTATGCTAAGCGACTTGCGCCCTCTTCAGACTCGCTTTCGCTACGGCTTCACCTTTTAGGCTTAACCTCTGCCACTTCACATAACTCGCCGGTTCGTTAAGCAAAAAGCACGCCATTAGGCTGATATATATACGCCCTCTGACCGCTTGTAAGCATATGGTTTCAAGGTCTATTTCACTCCCCTCTCGGGGTTCTTTTCATCTTTCCCTCACGGTACTGGTTCACTATCGGTCGCCAGATAATATTTAGCCTTAGGAGATGGTCCTCCTTACTTCCCACGAGGTTCCACGTGACTCATGGTACTCAGGTACTATCTAAGCCTCTTTTAACTTTCATCTACAGGACTATTACCTTCTGTGGTGTGGCTTTCCAACCACTTCGACTAGCTAAAAGTCAGCTTATGATACTTCATAGTAGTATCGTGATAGCCCTACGACTCTATAATAGCAATGCCTATGAGCTTTTACACTATTACAGTTTGGGCTATTCCCCTTCCGCTCGCCGCTACTTAGGGAATCGCTTTTGCTTTCTTTTCCTAGGGTTACTAAGATGTTTCAGTTCACCCGGTTACCTTCCTAGAGTTATTTTAATTCACTCTAAGATGACATGGGTTACCATGTCAGGTGCTCCCATTAGGATATCCTTGAGTCATCACTTGTTTGCAGTTCGTCAAGGCTTATCGCAGCTTGCCACGTCCGTCATCGGTTTCTGGCGCCTAGATATCCACCATACGCCCTTACTAGTTTAATCTAGACTCGGTTAATCGTTGTTATTGTGCAGTTTTCAAGGTGCAATTAAGAACTATAAAAGTCCTAAATGGTGGAGATAGTCGGGTTCGAACCGACGACCTCCGCCTTGCAAGGGCGGCGCTCTCCCAGCTGAGCTATATCCCCACGTATGGTGGGTCTAAGTGGATTTGAACCACTGACCTCACGCTTATCAGGCGTGCGCTCTGACCAACTGAGCTATAGACCCATATCTTATTAAGAGAGACTCAGTCTCTCAAAACTAAACAATGTAACATTCCAACTACCCTCAGCGTTTAACTCCTTAGAAAGGAGGTGATCCAGCCGCACCTTCCGGTACGGCTACCTTGTTACGACTTCACCCCCCTTATCGGGCACACCTTCGGCGCTTCTCTCACTTGGTTGAGTCAGCGACTTCTGGTGCCCCCAACTCGGGTGGTGTGACGGGCGGTGTGTACAAGGCCCGGGAACGTATTCACCGTGACATTCTGATCCACGATTACTAGCGACTCCAGCTTCATGCAGATGAGTTGCAATCTGCAATCCGAACTGAGACTCACTTTGCAGGATTGGCTCTACCTTGCGGTCTCGCTTCCTTTTGTGTAAGCCATTGTAGCACGTGTGTAGCCCAGAACATAAGGGGCATGATGACTTGACGTCATCCCCACCTTCCTCCGCGTTCTTCCGCGGCAGTCTCCTTAGAGTCCCCATCATTACATGCTGGCAACTAAGAATAAGGGTTACGCTCGTTGCGGGACTTAACCCAACATCTCACGACACGAGCTGACGACAGCCATGCACCACCTGTCATTTCTGTCCCCGAAGGGAACTTCTCTGTTAAAAGAATATCAGAAAGATGTCAAGTTCTGGTAAGGTTCTTCGCGTTGCTTCGAATTAAACCACATGCTCCGCCGCTTGTGCGGGCCCCCGTCAATTCCTTTGAGTTTCAACCTTGCGGTCGTATTCCCCAGGCGGGATACTTAAAGCGTTAACTACGGCACCGAGGGAGTTGAACCCCCAACACCTAGTATCCAGCGTTTACAGCTAGGACTACCGGGGTATCTAATCCCGTTTGATACCCTAGCTTTCGTGCCTCAGCGTCAGAGTCAGACCAGGAGACTGTTTTCACCATTGGTATTCTTCCTAATATCTACGTATTTCACCACTACACTAGGAATTCCATCTCCCTCTTCTACTCTCAAGTCTAACAGTTTCAAAGGACTTTCACTAGTTGAGCTAGTGGCTTTCACCTCTGACTTGCTAGACCGCCTGCGCACCCTTTACGCCCAGTAATTCCGGACAACGCTTGCCCCTTACGTGTTACCGCGGCTGCTGGCACGTAATTAGCCGGGGCTTTCTTTTGAGGTACCGTCATACCTAGCAGTTGTTCACTACTAAGTTGTTCTTCCCTCAAGACAGAGCTTTACGACCCTAAGGCCTTCATCACTCACGCGGCATTGCTCCGTCAGGCTTTCGCCCATTGCGGAAGATTCCCCACTGCAGCCTCCCGTAGGAGTCTGGGCCGTGTCTCAGTCCCAGTGTGGCCGATCGCCCTCTCAGGCCGGCTACCCATCGTTGCCTTGGTAAGCTGTTATCTTACCAACTAGCTAATGGGACGCAAGCTCATCTTTAAACGATAGTAATCCATCTTTCCTCTAAAAAGAGTATATCCAGTATTAGCCACCCTTTCGAGTAGTTATCCCAGATTTAAAGGTAGATAACTTACGCGTTACTCACCCGTTCGCTGCTTTACTCGTTACCCGAAGGTAACTTTCTCGCACAACTTGCATGTGTTAAGCATGCCGCCAGCGTTCGTCCTGAGCCAGGATCAAACTCTCCGAAAAAAGGAAATGAGTTTGACACTGACTTCGGAATAGTCGGATGTTACATTGTTTAGTTTTCAAAGACCGAAATCTCTGTCGCCTTTTCAAGCGACATTTACTATATTATCAAACGTTTGTCTTTCTGTCAAGAAGTTTTCTGGATTGTTTTTGCTTGTCCATAAAATTTCTTTTATCTATCACAAATACCATTATAATAAATTATTTTCTATTTGTCAACACTCTTTTCAAATATTAAATATAAAATATAAATAAAAAAACATTTTCAAATTATATAGTTTTTGTAGACAACGCTAATTATATTAACATTTTAGTTTCTAACTGTCAAGAATAAAAATAAAATTTATCACATATTTTCTTATAAAAACGCAAAGATAGTTAATAAGGAGGTTATACATTATAATGAAATTATTAATTATTATCTTTAACTTCATCTATTCATCCTATTTTCTATTCTTACTTCTTTTTTCAGGTGGACTAATTTTAACTTTAGATGTTTATCACCATTATCAAATAAATAATACGAGGGATATTCTAATTTCAAGAATAATTGGCTTTCTTTATATTTTATTAGGGTTATTTAGTTTTATAATAAATAAGATAATCATTAGTCTTGGAATTTAATCATTCCCACTTGCCTAATATAAGCTTGAACATCAACTTTTAGTTTAATCTGTGGATACTTTTGACTCCAAGTAATATTTTGCCAGTAATCAGGATAATAAGCTCGCACATATTCTCCTACTCCCCAAATATCTGATTGAAATTTATTTTGGGTTTTTTGAATAACTGTTCTAATCTCTTTTCTCAATTTATTTTCAATACGACTCTCTATTTCCCTAACTACCTCTTCTCTACTTAAATTCGACTGGTTAAGTTGCTCTGTTATCTTAGTCTCTGTTTCAATATTGATATTTATAATTAATTGATCAGCTTTTAGTTTAGGTTTTAAATAAGTATATACTTCCTCAACTGAAATTGTTAATCTATCAATTTCAGTTGTTGGATCAGAAATTATTAAATTGCCTTTATCGTTAACTCCTAAAATGCGTTGATAATAAATAGTTTCAGATTCACTCAAACTACCTACAAATTTATCTTCTTCAAAAACTGCTAAACCTATATAATCTATTTCTTCCTTATTTGCTTTAACCATAACTGCTGCAGGTTCTTCACCTGGATTAGATAAATGAATAAAAAAATCTCCTAATCTTAAATTAGGTATTTTTCCCATATCTACTCCATTATTAAGCATATGCATTAGATAGATAGCAGGAACTGATTCTAACTTAGGTTTTGATTTTATCACATTTCTAGCACCATTTTGAGAAACTAATAACCAGCTTAGTCTTCTTACCTCAGGTAGATTACGAAAAAAGTTTAAATATTTATTTATTCCTTCTTTAGCTAATTGCTGATCAAAAACTATTACTCGCAAATGACCAAAAAATAATTGCTGGTTCATTTTATTCTGTAAATTGTTAATGGCTCCAGCTATACTATTACCTACACTACTTACTACCCAAGTAACATCCTCCCCTCCTTTTTCTGCCATCTTAGAAGCAATAGGAGCTTGAATAGTAACTTTAATTTTGTTTTCTTTAGTCACTTGTTTCTTTTCTGCTTCTACAAAATCAATACCTATAGCTAAAATAGGAACTCTATCTTCAATATCTCTTCTATCCCAACAACCTGATAATAAATTTAATAATAGAATAATGATTAATAATTTAACTATCTTCTTCATTAAAATCCCTACCTCTTTGTCCTCTTATTATAGATAAAATTAATAATATTAAAGGGATTATAGTTGTAAGTACTATTCCTATTAAAGACATTATATCTATTAAATTAAATAATTCATAAGTATTTCTAGGGGCCAATGCCACCAAATATAATATTGGTAATAAAGGAGCAATTAGAGTACGATTATCATCTAAATTTAGTATTTGAGCTGCTCCAATGGATAATCCATATAATAGATTAGAAGCTGTAGTAAAAATTGCAATAACCCAAATTGTAATAAAAGCAACTTCTAACCTCTCAAATAATAAACTAAAGAAATGAGTCGACTTAATTAACTCAAAGGTGGGCCAAACTAAGTTCTTTAACTCAAAAGCTCCAAAAACAGCTAAGCAGGCAAGCATAATTATTACTACTATACAAGATGGTATTATCCAGCCCTTAAGTCCATATTCTAACGTTAACTTCTTAGTTGTAATATGAGGAATAAAAATAGTTATTATCTCGAAACCTAGTAAGCTAAAGTAAGCTGAAATACTACCTTTTAAAATATTGAGACTATTATATCCTCTAAAAAGAGGGAATACTTGAACTGTTTCTCCATGACCAAAGGATGTAACAGCTAAAACTAATAAGGGGATAATTAGAATTAAAGTATATAATTCATTTACTCTACCTATAACTTGAATATCTTTACGTGCTAAATAAGTAACTATCATTAACATACTAATCATAATAATTTCTAAAGGAGTGGTAGGTAAAATAGCAGTAACTAATAATTCACTAAAAGCCCTAATACCTAAAGCAACACTTACAAACCAATATACTATGAAAAATAGTCCTATTAATTTACCTACTATCTTACCTAATATCTTAGGCATATACTCAAAAATATTATCTCTAGGAAATCTTAAACCTAATTTAATAATAACTAAAAGGTTAAACAAAAAAATTAAAGTAGCTAAAACAACTGCTAAAGTAGATCCTGTATCTGAAAATCTAACAACTGATCTAGGTAAAAATAAGATTCCAACTCCAATTACGGTATTAATAATTATAGCACTAAACTGCCTTTCAGTAATTTTTCCCTGTTTTCTAATCTTTATCACCTTCATTAGGCTTTTGTTTATCTGAATCTTGAGTTCGCATTGCTTTTGGTCTAGCAATCATCTTCCATAAAGGGAATCTAATAATACTATCTTTTAAATCATTGAGTCTAGATGGAGCATATGGAGTTAAGTAAGGAATTCCAAAAGACTTCAAAGAAGCTAGATGAACTGTAATAATTATTAGACCCAATATTAACCCATAAAGACCAAAGCTAGATGCTAGAGCCATTAATACAAAACGTAAAACTCTAATAGCAATAGCGGCACTATAGTTAGGCGTAGTAAAAGAACCTAAAGTAGTTAATGCTACAATAATTACCATACCTGGACTGACTAATCCAGCTTGAACTGCTGCATTACCAATAATTAAAGCACCTACAATACCGATTGTAGAACCAATCAAATTAGGTAGACGTACACTAGCTTCTCTTAATAATTCTATAATTCCTTCCATTAAAAAAGCTTCTAGGTAAGAGGGTAAAGGAACTTGAGCCCTTCCTCCAGCAATTGATAACATAAAAACAGTAGGTATCATTTCAATATGAAAAGAGGTTAAAGATATGTATAAAGCAGGCAAAACCAATGAAATTGCTCCACCGATGAATCTAATAATTCTAATCAAACTAGCTATAATAAATCGTTGATAATAATCTTCTGGTGAATGATAAAACTGATCAAATACTGCCGGAGCAATTAAAGCAAAAGGAGTTCCATCAACTATAATAATAATTCTACCTTCTAATAAATTACCTACTGCTTTATCTGGCCTTTCCGTATTCTGAAGTTGAGGAAAAGGGGAGAAGGGAGTATCCTCTACAAACTGTTCTATATACCCAGACTCTAAAACCCCATCTACTTCTATATTAGTTACTCTCTTGGTTATTTCATCTACTATGTGCTGATTAGTCACATCCTCAATGTAAATAATAGATATATCAGTCTTACTTCTTTGACCAACAGTATGACTCTTTATTCTCAATCTTGGATCTCTTAAACGTCGTCTAATATGAGCTGTATTAGTTCTTAAATTTTCAGTAAAACCATCTCTTGGTCCACGAATAACTGACTCAGTAGTAGGTTCAGAAATTCCTCGAGCATCCCAACCACGACTACTAATTAATAGTCCTTTGGCCAGTCCATCAATTAATAGTAAAGAGTCTCCTGATAAAATTAGTTTCAGCATTTTAGATAGTTTCTTATGCTGATTAACCCCACTAATAGTTATTACAGAATCTTGAATTAAATTTATTCTTTCTTCAGGAGAATTATTAATTAGTTCTTCTTCTTCTAAATCATTTAGTAAAGGGCTAATTAAATTTAAGTTTAATAAATCATTATTAACTAAGCCATCTATGTATATTAATAAAGCTGGGAATTCCTCCTTACCAGCTAAATTAAATTCTCTAAATACTACATCATTACTTTCTCCTATTAATTTTTTTAATATTTCTTTATTCTCTTTTAAATTAGTTGTTAACTCTTGATCCCCTAATTCTTCTTTTACTTCTTTTTTATTAAAGTTTACCATCTGATGTAATTTGTTTTTAAATTTATCCCAAACCATCTATTACCTCCTTTCCTCTTTTATTATGTACCAAAACTATTTTCAATATAATTAAATCTTAGTTACCAAATTTAATTCTTTACAGTATAATTAATCTATTTTTTCTAAAACTATAGTAAGAATAATAATTTAAGTGGTGATAATAATGAAAAAAGTTTATAGTTTTTTGTTAATTATTAGCTTAATAATTACTGGATGTAACTTAGATCTAGAAGAAATAAATCCTCTAACTTCTCCTCCACCTGCTAAGAAAAAGATTACAATTGGAGTTAGCATTGCTGAACCTCAAGCAGAAATATCTAAAATAATCAAAAAAGCCTTTATAAAAAATGAAATAAAGAATAGAGTAAAGATCATTTGGAAAAATACTGACAATAAATTAGAAGAACAGAAAAAAGATATTAATAATTTAATTAAACAAAAAGTAGATGCTATTATTATTAAATCATTAAATACAGGTAAGAAAGGAACTAAAATTATAAAAACAATTAAAGAAGCAAATATACCTATTATTGCTCTAGATAAACTACCTAATAATACAGATGTGGATGCTTTTATAAGTGCAAATAATTTTAAAATAGGACAGCTACAGGCTAGATACTTAATTGACCAGATTGATAAAAAAGGAAAGTTAATAATTCTTAAAGGAGAGAAAGAAGACAAAATTGCTAAAGATATAACAAAAGGTAATAAAGAAGAAATTAAAAAATATAAAAAAGTAAAGATAGTTAAAGAAACTTGGCATACTAACTGGTCTGAAAAGTTAGCTGCAAAAACAATACAAGAAATCCTTAAGAATAATAAAGATATCAAAGGTATTTTAGCAAATAATGATCAACTTGCTTTAGAAGCTATAAAAATTATACAAAATAAAAAATTTAACCAACAAATAACCATTGTTGGTGCTAATGCAAGTAAAGAGGGAACAGCTGCTATAAAAAAAGAATTGTTAAATGCTACTATAGATAAAATGCCTTATATCAGAGCTCTCAATAGCTTAAAAGTTGCTACCTTTATTGCTAGAGATGAAAAGTGGAATTGGGATAACAAAATCAGTAATGGTCCATATAACATTAAACTGGTTACTACTCCTGTAAAATTGATTAACAAATATAATATTCATGATTTACAGCAACGTTGGGAAAATATACACAATAAAAAAAAGGAATAAGCCTAGGCTTATTCCTCATCTTCTATTTCTAAATCTTTTTTTGAATTTATTCTTGATATAGCTACTACCTGATCCTCATCAACTCTCATACATCTTACCCCTTGAGTATTACGACCAGTAGTAGAAATTTCAGCAATTGAGGTACGTAATAAGTATCCTTGAGCTGTAATCATAATAATTTCATCTTCTTCATCTACTAATTCAATATCTATTAAATCACCATTAACCTCAGTTTTATTCAAGGTAATAAGTCCTTTACCACTTCTACCTTGTAAACTATATTGATTTATAGGAGTTCGCTTACCATAACCTTCTTCGGTGATAATCAATAAATCTTGGTTGTTATTTTTAACTATTTCTACACCTTGTAGCTTATCATCAGGAGCAAGTTCAATACCTTTAACCCCTGTAGCAGTTCGGCCCATATCTCTAACATCTTTTTCCGAGAATTTAATAGCCAAACCTTCTTTAGTAGCTAAAACAACTTCTTCTTCTCCATTAGTCAATCCTATATCGACTAGTTTATCATTTTCTCTTACATTCAAAGCAATCAATTTAGAATAATTGGTATTAAATTCTGATAAACTGGTTTTCTTAACAATTCCTTGTTGAGTAGCCATAAATAGATATTGATTATCATTATACTCAGAAATTGAAGAAATAGCAACAACCTCTTCATCCATATCTAAATCAAGTAGATTAATAATTGGAATTCCTCTAGCTTGACGGCTGCTTTCTGGAATTTGATATCCCTTTAAACGATGGACATAACCCTGATTGGTAAAGAATAATATATAGTCATGGGTAGAATTAACTTGAATATTATCTACTACATCCTCATCTTTAGTCCTAATAGCAATAACTCCTTTACCATTTCGATGCTGGTTACGATAAGTATCTAGAGACATTCTTTTGATATATCCATCTTCAGTTAAAACAACTACAATCTCTTCTTCATCAATTAAATCTTCTATCTCTAGGTCAATTTCCTGATCTTGAATATCTGTTCTTCGATTATCTTTATACTTAGCTCGCATCTCTGATAATTCTTCTTTGATAATATCTAATAGTTTTTCTTCACTATTTAAAATAGAATTATAATAACTGATCTTATCTGTTAAGTTAGAGTATTCAGATTCAATTTTTTCTTGTTCTAAATTAGTTAATCGATGTAACTTCATATCTAAGATTGCCTTAGCTTGCTTATCAGAAAATTTAAATCTATTAATTAATCTATCCTGAGCTATATTAGAACTGTCTGAGCTACGAACTATCTTAATTACCTGTTCTATATTATTTAAAGCCTTCTTAAATCCTTCTAAGATATGGGCTCTAGCTTCGGCTTTGTCTAAATTATACTCTGTTCTTCTAGTAATTACTTCCTTTTGATGAGCTATATAATGCTCTAGAACTTTCTTAACACCTAATATCTTAGGTTCACCATCTACTAGGGCCAACATAATAATTCCAAAAGTAGTCTGTAATCTAGTATGCTTATATAATTTATTTAAAGTAACTTGAGGATTAATACCACGTTTCAATTCAATAACTACTCTTAACCCTCTTCTGTCTGATTCATCTCGTAGATCACTAATACCTTCTACTTTATCATCTCGGACTAATCTAGCAATCTTCTCTATAAGTTTCGCCTTATTTACCTGATATGGAATCTCTGTAATTACAATTCGATATTTATTAGACCCCATCTCTTCAGTAGTAGATTTGGCCCGCAACTTGACTTTTCCTCTACCAGTTTCAAAATAATCCTTAATTGGCTTACGTCCCATAATAATTCCACCAGTAGGAAAATCAGGGCCCTTAATAATCTTCATTAAATCTTTAGCATCTAAGTCTGGATTATCGATTAGAGCTATGGTACCATCTATAACTTCCTTTAGATTATGAGGTGGAATATTAGTACTCATTCCTACTGCAATACCTGATGAACCATTGATTAATAAATTAGGTAATTTAGCTGGTAAAACTTCAGGTTCCTGTAAAGTACCATCAAAGTTATCAACAAAATCTACTGTATCTTTTTTGATATCTGATAATAATTCTGTAGTAACTTCAGTCATTTTAGCTTCTGTATATCTCATAGCTGCAGCAGAATCTCCATCTATTGAACCAAAATTACCATGACCATCTACTAGCTGATAACGATAAGAAAAGTCTTGGGACATTCTCACCATAGTATCATAAACTGCTGTATCACCATGAGGGTGGTACTTACCTAACACCTCTCCTACAATTCTAGCTGACTTCTTATGCGGTCGATTAGGTTTTAAACCTAAATCATTCATAGCATATAATACTCTTCGATGAACAGGCTTTAGTCCATCACGTACATCTGGTAAAGCCCGTCCTACAATTACACTCATTGCATAATCAATATAAGCATCCTGCATTTCATCTTCAATATCTACCTGTCTTACTCGTTGAGCATTTACTTCAGTCATAACTCTCCCCCTACACATCTAGATTCTGTACTTCTTTAGCATGTTGTTGAATAAATTCACGACGTGGTGCTACTTTATCTCCCATTAACTTAGTGAAAATCTCGTCAGTCAAGACAGCATCATTGATTTGTACTTGTAATAGAGTTCTATTCTCAGGATCCATAGTCGTCTTCCATAACTGAGTAGGGTTCATTTCACCAAGACCCTTATATCTTTGAATTGAAGTACCTTTCTTACCAATCTCAGACAATAATTGATTCAATTGTTGTTCTTTATAGACATAATCTTCTTTTCTACCCTTAGTAACTTTGTACAATGGCGGTTGAGCAATATAGACCATTCCTTCTTCTAATAAAGGTCTCATATATCGATAAAAGAATGTAAGTAATAAAGTCCTAATATGTGCTCCATCAACATCAGCATCAGTCATGATGATAATCTTTTCGTAACGAAGATTACTAATATCAAATTCATCTGCTATTCCAGTTCCTAAAGCAGTAATCAAAGATCTAATCTCTTTATTACTTAAAATTCTATCTAGTCTCGACTTTTCCACATTAAGTATTTTACCTTTTAAAGGTAAAATAGCTTGAAACCCTCTATCTCGACCTTGCTTAGCTGATCCCCCAGCAGAATCTCCCTCTACAATATAGAGTTCGCTCTTTTCAGGATCTCTAGAAGAACAATCAGCTAATTTTCCAGGCAATGCTGTACTAACTAAAGCATTTTTACGTTTAGTTAACTCTCTAGCCTTTTGAGCAGCTTCTCTAGCTTGAGCAGCAGCAATAGCCTTCTTTACTATCTTCTCCCCTAACTCTGGATTCTCATTTAAAATGGTGCTTAAACTCTGAGAAACCATAGAATCAACTATACCTCTGATTTTACGGTTAGCTAACTTTGTTTTAGTCTGTCCTTCAAATTGAGGATCAGTTAATTTAACATTGATAATAGCTACAATTCCTTCTCTAATATCTTCACCAGAAAGATTATCATCATTTTTCTTTAAGAAATTATTCTTTCGAGCATAATCATTAATTGTCCTTGTGATAGCTGACTTAAATCCACTAAGATGAGTTCCACCTTCATGAGTGTTAATATTATTAGCAAAGGTGAATATTTTTTCCGTATAATCTGTATTATATTGAATAGCTATCTCAATATCTGTATCATCTATTTTTTCTTCAAAGAATATTACTTCTTCATGGATTGGAGTATGGTGTTCATTAATATTTTCAACAAAAGATATAATTCCACCATCATACTTGAATTCTTCTGTTTTTTCTTCACGCTGATCTGCAACTACAATCCTAACTCCTTTATTTAAATAAGCTAACTCCTTAAACCTTTGAACTAATGTCTCATAATCATACTTAAGTTCTTCAAAAATTTCTTGATCAGCTTTAAATTTAATCTTAGTTCCTGTTTCTTCTGCTTCTCCAATTACTTCTAAATCTGCCTCTGGAATTCCCTGGTGATATTTCTGATAATAAACTTTACCATTCCGATGTACTTCAACTTCTAACCATTCAGATAAAGCATTAACTACAGATACTCCTACTCCATGTAATCCTCCAGAAACTTTATATCCTTCTCCTTCAAACTTACCTCCAGCATGCAAAACAGTCATTACTACTTCTACAGCCGGTCTGTTCATCTTAGCATGAGGTGCAACAGGAATTCCTCGTCCATTATCTTCAACTGTAATAATTCCTCCTGATTCAATTGTAACCTCAATTGTATCACAATAACCAGCTAAAGCTTCATCTATACTATTATCTACTACCTCGTATACTAAGTGATGTAATCCTTTCTTTTCTGTACTTCCTATATACATTCCAGGACGTTTTCTAACAGCTTCTAAGCCCTCTAGTACTTGAATTTGATCGGCATCATAATTAACTTCTTGCTTCATGCATATAAACCTCCATTATGAATTTTCTTCAGTGTCCAAATTATAAATAAAATTAACTCTCTTTTTTAAAGTGTCTGAAGAAATCATAGAGTAGTATATTTTTTCCTCAGTAACAACAAAAGAACTGGGATCTCCTTCAGAATAATCAATAATAAATCCCTCTTCTTTTGCTATTTTGAGAAAATCACAAGTCTCTGGTGAATCAGTTGTCGCTTCCCAATCTGCTATCATAACTACATCTTGAGCAGGGATGGTATAACCACCACCTAAGTGTAACAAAATATCTCCTCCTTAACTACCTAGATCATAATAAATCTTTATATAATTATACTTCTTCTGCTACACCACTTTTAATTTTAAATAATTTATAATCAGATCTTAATTTATTTAAATTAGCCTGATCCGTACTTGTAATAAAAGTCTGGATTTTATCTTCAACTGTCTTTAATAGTTGTCTTGAACGTTTAGCATCTAATTCAGAAAAAACATCATCTAGTAATAAAACTGGATATTCTCCAGTCTCGGACTTCATGAATTCTAGTTCTGACAACTTTAGTGCTAAAGCCGTCGTTCGTTGCTGACCTTGAGAACCAAATTTTCTAATATCAATTCCATTAACTATCAGGGAAATATCATCTCTATGTGGGCCAACAGTTGTTACACCCCGTCTTATTTCCTTCTGCTTTTGTTGCTGAAGATAAGAGATGAAAGCCTTTTTTATACTCTCCAACGATTTACTATGATCTACTTTTAATTTAGTATCATACTTTAATTCAAGAGTTTCTAAACCATCAGTTAATTCCCGTTGTTTTAATCTAGCCAAAGGAACTAATTTATCTAAAGCCTCAAGTCTACGTTTAATAATTTTAGCTCCTAAATCCACTAACTGCTGATTCCAAACTTCCAACATATCAGTTGGAGCTCCATTGTCTCGAATTTCTTTGAGTAAATTATTTCTCTGTTTTAAAACCTGTCTATAATCCGTCAATAAATGATTATAATAACTACTAACTTGAGATAATTCTAAATTAATAAATTTTCTCCGTAATGAAGGACTTCCTTTAACTAATTTTAAATCTTCAGGAGAAAAAATAACAACATTTAGGTAACCTATTAAGTCACTGATTCGATTTAGTTTATTGGAATTAACTTTAACTTCTTTACTTCTACCCTCTAGACTGACTGATAACTGATAATCTTGATTTTTCTTAATCACTTCACCTTTAAGATAAAACTTTTTATGTTGCCAATTAGCCAGTTCTGACGTTACGTTAGTTCGGTGTGAAGAACCAGTTCCTAACAGATAGATAGCCTCTAATAGATTAGTTTTTCCTTGAGCGTTAGATCCAATAAAAAAATTTAACTGTTGGTTAAATTTTAAATGCTGTTGTTTATAATTTCTAAAGTTATTGAGATATAATTGGGATAATCTCACTCTCTGTCGCTCACCTCTAAGAAGAAGTTACTTGATAACTAGTTCCTCTATATTCCACTACATCATCCACAGTCAAGGTTCTAGCTCTCTTTTCTTCTACTTCTCCATTAACTTTAACTTTTCCTGCTTGAACAACAACCTTAGCTTCTCCACCAGTAGAAACTAAGTTGGCCCATTTTAAAAATTGATCTAGATTAATAGTTTCAGTTTTAATCTTTACTTCTTGCATAAATTACTACCTCCTTAGAATACTTTTAAGCACTTCTTACTGGCATGATAACAGAAATATATTTATCAGAATCTGTCTTAACAACCCCTGGTGCTAGTGCTCCTGATAGTTCCATTTTTATTTTATCCTCATCTATAACCTTTAAACAATCTATTAAATAACTGGCATTAAAAGCAATTTCCGTTTCTGGACCAGTAAGGGAAATGGTTACCTCTTCATAAGCTTGTCCAACTTCTGGAGCATTAGAGGTAATTATTAATCTTTCTGATTCAAAATTAATTTTAATTACATTAGACTCCTTTTTAGCTAATAAGGCTGCTCGTTTAGCAGATTGTAATAAAGTGTCCTTATCTACTTCAACTTTAGATTTTGTTTGATTTGGAATAACTTGTTTATAATTTGGAAATTGTCCTTCAATTAAACGAGAAACAATTGAAATACCAGCAAAATTAAATAAAATTTGATTTTCAGTAATAGTAATTTCAACTTTATCTTCTGTTTTATCTAGTAATTTACTTAGTTCAGATAAAGTTTTTTTAGGTATGATTACTTCTTCCTGTTCAGAATTAATCTGATCAACCTCATCTTCTCTATAAGCTAAACGATATGTATCTGTAGCCACTAATTTAATAATTTCGTCTTCTAAAATCAATAATCCTCCTGTTAAGAATGGCTTACTTTCATCTTCAGAAATTGCAAATTCTATTTGATTAATAAGATCTTTTAATCTTTGTTGTGAAATTGAAAATCTAGTATTTGATTCTATTTCTGGAAGTAAAGGAAATTCATCAGCTGCTGAACCATGAATATTAAATTGTGAATGGCCACATTTAATTTGAGAAGTATTATTAGAAGGTTCTGTAGCCATAATTACCTTTTGGTTTGGTAACTCTCGAATAATACTAGCTAAATATTTAGCTGGTAATACTATATCGCCTTCTTCAATTACATTAGCTTCTATAAAACATTCTATTCCTATTTCTAAATCGGTACCTACTAGTTTTAAAGTATTTCCGGTAGTGCGCAATAAAATACCTGATAAAATTGGTAAAGTTGTCTTTGAAGAGACAGCCTTTTTAACAGTTTGAATAGCTTGATAAAATTCTTTCTGATTAATTTCTATTTTCATCTCTATCCTCCTTTGCTGTTACTATGTATTTATATACTACATAAGTTACATATATACTATTATTATTATATATATAATATATACTAGTAGTAGTAGTAGTAGGGGCTGTGGATAATGTGGATAACTGCCCTCAGCCCTTGAAATGACAACCGTCACGCTTGTGGATAGATTGTGGATAAGTTGTGGATAAGTCACAAAGTTATCCACAGGTTGTGGATGAAATGATTTTCAAAAAGTTATCAACAATTTATCCACAGGGTTATCCACAGGGTTATCCACAGGCATCTAATGTTTAATCTTACTTAATAATTCATTTATTTCCTTTTTAAATTCAGGTTCAGTTGAAATTTTCTTTTTAATTTTATCATAAGCGTGTAAAACTGTACTATGATCTCTACCACCAAATTTATTTCCAATTTGAGGTGAAGAAAGCTCAGTTAACTCTCTAGTAAAGTACATAGCTATTTGGCGAGGAAATGCAATAGCCCTAGTTCTTTTTTTAGATTCCATATCTTTCAATTTAATATCATAATATTCAGCTACAATTTTTTTAATCAGTTCAACTGTAATTTCTTTATCTCCAGTCTGACTATTTTCATTTTGATTATTAATGTTTTCAAGCACCTGATTAGCTAAGTCAACTGTTATTTTTTGATTAGAAAAAGAAGAATAAGCAATTACTCTAATTAATGCACCTTCTAATTTTCTAATATTAGACTTTATTTTATTAGCAATGTAAACAATAACATTATCTGGTACTTCTAATCCTTCTAAGGCAGCTTTTTTCTTTAGAATAGCAATTCTAGTTTCTAAATCGGGTTCTTGTATATCAGTGATTAATCCCCATTCAAAGCGTGATCTTAATCTTTCCTCTAAAGTAGGAATCTCTTTTGGTGGACGATCACTAGATATAATAATTTGTTTATTAGCATCATGTAGAGCGTTAAAAGTATGAAAGAATTCCTCTTGAGTTCTTTCTTTACCAGCTAAGAATTGAATATCATCAATTAACAGAACATCTATATTACGGTATTGATTACGGAAGTCAATTGTTTTGTCATCTCTAATAGAATTAATTAATCTATTAGTAAATTCTTCAGAAGTAAGGTACATTACTTTAATATTTGAATTATGTTCAAGTATATAATGTCCAATTGCATGCATGAGATGTGTTTTTCCCAAGCCTACATCACCATAAATAAAGAGAGGATTATATGCTTTAGCCGGAGCTTCAGCAACTGCCAAAGAAGCAGCATGAGCAAAACGATTACTATTACCAATTACAAAGCTATCGAAAGTATATTTAGAATTTAAAGCTGGTAGTTCAACTTCAGTTTTTTCTTTTTTAGGTTCTGGTTCATTTTTGGTCTGGGAAGGAGTTTCTTCTTCTTCTTGAATTAGCATTTCTTTTTCTTTCATTTCTGGAATTATAAATTTAACTTTATAACAATTGCCAGTTACTTCTGTAATAACTTCTTCAATTAATTTTGAATATCTTGTTTCCAACCAATCTTTAGCAAATTCATTAGGAACTTCTATTAAAAATATATTATTTTTAATAGCCAGTGCTGTCGTTGATTTAAACCATGTTTCATAACTGGGAGTACTGAGTTTAGTTTTTATTTTTTCTAAGGTATTTTTCCAAATTTCTTCAGTCTTTTTTTTGTACACAATAATATAACCTCCTACTAGATAAAGATATCCACAAAATTGTGCATAACTTTGTGGATATCTTGTGTTTATTTGGGATAAAGCTAAAAAAAGATTAGTTGTCCACAGTTTTAATAGTTATTGTGGATAACTAATCCCCATTTGAGGTATATTGACTTTTATTTAGATGTCATAGAATAATGTTAACAAATTACTATCACTTTATCAACAGTTTTTGTGGATAATTAGATCTAATTATAGTTGAAATAATCTGATATTTCTTGACAGAAGTTAATTATATCACCTATAATTGAATAGAGTATAACTTAGTTATAAGTGGAGGGTAGAAGAGCCTTTAAGGAGGATTGTTTATGACAATTGATGGTAAGTTAAGAAAAACTTATCAATTCAAAAGGGTTTATAACCATGGTGAATCATTAGCTGATCACTCATTAGTACTTTATCATTTAGAAAATAATGAACCCAAAAGAAGAGTAGGATATTCAGTTAGTAAGAAGATAGGTAAAGCTGTTACTCGAAATAGAGTTAAGCGTCTCTTTAGAGAAGTTTATAGACATAATAAAGATAAGTTAGCTACGGGATTAGATATTGTTTTAATTGCTCGTAAACCAATTGTAAATGCCACTTATCATCAGATTGAAACTTCTTTTAATAAATTATGTCATAAAGCTAACATAGTGGAGGAGTAATTTATGAATTTGATTGTTAATCTTATAATTAAAGTTATAAATTTTTATCAAAGGTTCATTTCTCCACTGAAAGTTAGGAGCACTTGTCGTTTTCATCCAACTTGTTCGACTTATGCTATTCAAGCTTTACAGAAATATGGTTTATTTAAAGGGATTTGGTTATCTTGTAAAAGAATTATTAAATGTCACCCTTTTCATTCAGGAGGATATGATCCAGTAGATTAAGGAGGTTTTATTTTTGTTAGAAATGTTATCACTTGGTGTATTTGGTTGGCTAGGAGATATTATGCAGAATCTACTAGCTTGGTTTTATGGTTTTACAGGTAGTTATGGTTTAGCTATTGTCTTTTTAACTTTAGCAGTTAGAATGGTGTTATTTCCTTTAGTAGCTAAACAGACTCGATCTATGAAGAAGATGCAAAAGTTACAACCTAAGATGGAAGAACTGAAGGAAAAGTATGATGATGACCAAGAAAAGTTACAACAAGAGACAATGAATTTGTATCAAAAACATAAGGTTAATCCAGCTGCTGGTTGTTTTCCTCTATTAGTACAAATGCCTATTTTGATTGGATTATTTAGAGGATTAAGGGGTTGGGAAGAGATGGTAGGACAACCATTTTGGGTAGTTCCTGATTTGAGTAAGCCTTTTTTACCTTTAGTAATTTTAACAGGTTTAGCTATGTTAGGACAAAGTCTATTGACTCAGAAATTTTCTGGGAATGGTAGTGGCAATAAAATGGCTCTATTTATGCCACTGTTTATTGTCTTTATTGGATATAGTCTACCGTCAGGAGTACTATTATACTGGTTTACTTCTAACTTAGTAATGACAGTTCAACAATATTTTTTATATAATGAACCTAGTGAGTTAGAGTTAAAGGAGGAATCTAGTTAAGATGCAAAGGGTCATTGTGACTGGTGAGACTATTGAAGAGGCCCTTAATAAAGGAGTAAAAAAGCTAGATACTGCTGAAAATAAGGTAGATTACGAGGTTTTAGAAGAACCTAAATCTGGCTTTTTAGGTATTTTTGGTAAGCAGATTGCCAAATTGGAGGTCAGTACAGAAAAGTCTAAAGTGGAAAAAGCATTGGTCTTTTTAGAAAATTTATTAGATAAGATGAATTTAGGCTTTGAAGCTGAACTAGTTGAAAATAGAGTTAGTGATAATGAAATAGTCTTTAATATATCAGGTGATGATTTAGGAATTATTATTGGTCACCGTGGGAAAACCTTAGATTCTTTGCAATATTTAGTTAATCTAGCAGTTAATAAAGGAGAAGAAGATTATTTACATGTTCTATTAGATGCTGAAGGTTATAGAGAAAGAAGAAAGCAGACTTTAGAACAATTGGCTTTAAAGTTAGCTAAGAAGGCTAAGCAAAAAAGAGGACAGGTCAGTTTAGATCCTATGCCGGCTCATGAGAGAAAGATTATTCATACTACTTTACAGAATAAATCTGGTATATCCACTTATAGTAAGGGCCAAGATCCTAATCGAAGAGTAGTTATTACAGTTGATTAATATTTCGCCCAGTATTTAAAAGTACTGGGTTTGTTTAATTTATAGATTAACTATATTCTCTTGTTTTGTTAAATTATAATTAGGAGGATAAAATGATTAATGAGTTGTAATGACACAAAAGTTAAGATAAAGAAGGTAGTTGATATATGGTGTGAAGGCTGGATAGAGGCAGACAGAGATAAACTTAAATCAGTATTAACCCCCAATATTTTCTATGATCACGAGAAATTATATAAAAATGGAGAATTAATTCACCAAGAGAATAAAGAATATACTAAAAAAGAGTATTTAGAACATGCAGTTTCGTTATGGAAGAAAAGAAACTACTTTAAAATGAATCCACATAGTGTTAATATTGATTTTACTCAAGGATCTGCTATTTATAAGTCAGACTTAGTAGCTGAATTGAAGTATCATGAACAGGGTTCTCTTGTTATTTATGATAATATAAATTCTACAATAGAACTGACTTTAATAGACAATCAGTGGTACATAGTTAGCTTGACCAATATTATAAAAATAGATGAGAATCAGTAAAATTAATTAAAAGTTTAGTAATAGGGTATTTTAGATATTAGGAGGTGTTTTTATTGTATCCAGCTGATACAATAGCTGCTATTTCTACTGCTATTAGTGAAGGTGGAATCGGAATTGTTAGAATCAGTGGTCCTGAAGCAATTGAAATAGCAGATGCTGTATTTAAGAGTATTAAAGGAGATAAAAGCTTAACTGAGGTAGATAGTTATACGGCTCATTATGGCCATATTATTGATCCTAAAACTGAAGGAATAGTTGATGAAGTAATATCTTTAGTTATGAAGGCACCTAAGACTTATACAACTGAGGATATAGTAGAGATAGATTGCCATGGTGGACCAGTAATTTTGAAGAAAATTTTGGATTTGGTCTTAAGACAGGGGGCTAGATTGGCTGATCCTGGTGAGTTTACTAAGCGAGCCTTTTTAAATGGACGAGTTGATTTGGCCCAGGCTGAGGCAGTAATTGATTTGATTCGTTCTAAAACAGAAGCAAATATGGAAGTAGCTTTACAACAGCTAGAAGGTGGTTTATCTGATAAAGTCAATGATATTAGACAGGATTTAGTTGCTTTGTTGGCCCATTTAGAAGCAACAATTGACTTTCCTGAAGATGAGATAGAAGATTTTGAATCAGATGAATTAGAAAGTAGGATTAATGGAGCTATAGATAAAGTTGATCAGTTATTGCAGACTAGTGAGAGGGGAAAGATACTTAAAGAAGGAATTGCTGCAACAATTGTTGGACGGCCTAATGTTGGAAAATCTAGCTTGTTAAATGCTTTAGTTAGAGAGAAGAGGGCTATAGTTACTGAAGTCCCAGGAACTACTCGTGATGTAATTGAAGAGGTAATCAATATTGATGGGATTCCTGTTAGAATTATTGATACAGCAGGGATTAGAGAGGCTGAAGATCAAGTAGAAAGAATAGGAATAGAAAAATCAGAAGAATTTTTAGAAAAGGCCGATTTAGTTCTATTGGTTTTAGATATAAGTCGTGGTATCTCCCAAGAGGATCGTAATTTAATAGCAGCAATTGAAGATAGAGATGCAGTAGTAATTGCTAATAAGCTTGATTTAGATAGTGGGTTTGATTTAGAAGAGTTAGAGGAATTAGTACCTAATAAACCGATTGTTAAAACAGCTGCTATTGATAATCAGGGAATTGATAAGTTAGAAGAGGTAATTTCTGATTTAGTTTTGGCAGGTGAAGTACAAGCTGAAGACCAGACTTTAATTACCAATATGAGACATAAGAATGCTTTAAAAAGGGCCAAGACTGGTCTGTTAGATGTAAAAGAGACCTTTGAACAAGGATTACCTAATGATTTCTTGACTATTGATCTAAGAGGAGCTTTAGAAGCTATAGGAGAGATTACTGGAGATACTATTGGAGAAGATATTATTGATCAAATATTTGCTGATTTCTGTTTAGGGAAGTAGAATATAATTTATAATTGACAATTGACAGTTAGATTCCTTAAACTCTTTATAAATAAATAAGGGGATTATGTGATTTGATTTTAAATTGTTCATTATCAATTGTCAATTAGTTTTATAAGGAGGATGAGAATGAAAGATTATGATATTATAGTGATAGGTGCTGGACATGCAGGTTGTGAGGCAGCCTTAGCTAGTGCTAGAATGGGTTGTAGTACTTTATTATTGACTTTAAATGTTGATCATGTGGCTTTAATGCCTTGTAATCCATCTATTGGTGGCCCTGCTAAAGGGAATATTGTACGGGAGATAGATGCTTTAGGTGGAGAGATGGGTAAGAACATTGATAAGTCTTATCTTAATATGCAATTATTAAATACTTCTAAAGGGCCAGCAGTTCATGCTTTAAGAGCTCAAGCTGATAAGCATTATTACCAAGTTGAAATGACCAAGACATTACAGAAACAGGATAATCTAGATTTAAAGCAGACAGTAGTAACAGATATAATTATTGAAGAAGGTAAAGCTGTAGGAATTAAGACAATTACTGGAGTTAGTTATAAGGGAGGAAAGGTAGTTTTAACTACTGGAACTTCTTTAAATGGTAAAGTGATTATTGGTGATGTAAAGTATACTGGAGGGCGACAAGGTGAGTTTGCTGCTGTTAAGTTAGCAGATAGTCTGACAGAGTCAGGTATTGAACTTGATCGATTCCAGACAGCTACTCCACCACGAGTTGATAAGGATACAGTTGATTTTTCTAAGATGAGGGTTCATGAAGGAGCAGAAGAAAAGTTACAGTTCTCCTTCTTTGCAGAACGTGAGGAGAAAGAACAGATACCTTGTTGGTTGACTCGAACTAATGATAAGACTAAAGAAGTAATTAGAGATAATATTGAAGAGTCGCCTCTATCTACTGGAATAGTAGAAGGAGAAGGGCCAAGGTATTGTCCATCTATTGACCGAAAGATAATGCGTTTTCCTGATAAAGCAAGCCATCAAGTCTTTGTTGAGCCAGAGGGTGAAGATACTAATGAATTATATTTAAATGGACTAACTACTAGTATGCCTGAAGAGTTTCAACAGGATATTATTCAGAGTGTACCTGGTTTAGAAGAGGCAGAAATTGTACGGCCAGGCTATGCTGTAGAATATGATTATATTCCACCTCATCAGCTACAGCCAACAATGGAGAATAAGGTAGTAACTGATCTATATACTGCTGGGCAGATCAATGGAACTAGTGGCTATGAAGAAGCAGGAGCTCAAGGTTTAATGGCTGGAATCAATGCTGTATTATCTTTAAAAGACGAAGATCCTTTAATTTTAAAGAGATCTGATTCCTATATTGGGGTCTTGATTGATGATTTAGTAACTAAAGGTACTAGTGAACCATATCGAATGTTGACTTCACGAGCTGAATACCGATTATTATTACGCCATGATAATGCTGACTTAAGATTAAGTAAGATAGGATATGATATTGGTTTATTAGCTGAAGATAATTATCAACAAGTTAAGAGAAAAGAAGAAGAGATTGAATCTACTTTAGAGATGCTTGATGATACTAGAGTTACACCGACTAAAGAAGTAAGAAAGGTACTTAAAGAGCTAGGTAGTGGTGGTTTGAAGAAACCAGTTAGTCTAGCTACTATTCTACAGCGTCCTGAAGTTGATTATGACGATTTAAGTAGGGTAGTTGATGATGTACCAGAAGTTGGCTCAGAGATAGAAGAGCAGGTTGAGATTAAAGTTAAATATAGAGGATATATTGAAAAACAGTTAAAACAGGTAGAGAAGTTTAAAGAGATGGAAGAGAAGAAGTTACCTCAAGATATTGACTATACTGAGTTTGATAATTTAAGAATAGAAGCTAGAGAGAAATTAAATAGAATTAAACCAGTTTCTTTAGGACAGGCATCAAGGATTTCAGGTGTTTCTCCAGCCGATATTTCAGCTTTAATGATTCATTTGGAGCAATTAGAAAGGAGCTAACTAATTGCGAGAATATGATGTTATTGTAGTTGGTACAGGACATGCAGGTTGTGAAGCAGCCTTAGCTAGTGCTAGAATGGGCTGTCAGACTTTAGCAGTTACTATTGATTTGGATAATGTTGCTTTAATGCCTTGTAATCCAGCCATCGGTGGTCCTGCTAAGACTAATATTGTACGGGAGATAGATGCTTTAGGTGGAGAGATGGCTAAGAATATTGATCGGTCCTGTATTCATATTCGTAAATTAAATACAGGTAAAGGGCCAGCTGTACAAGCATTAAGAGCTCAGGCTGATAAAATGACTTATCATTTAGAGATGAAGAAGGTATTAGAAAAGGAAGAAAATCTTGATTTGCGTCAAGGTTTAGTAGAAGAACTAATAATTGATGATAATACTATTCAAGGTGTTAAGATTAAGAGTGGTATGACTTTTAAGTCAAAGAAGGTAATTTTAACGACAGGTACTTTCTTACAGAGTGAGATAATTGTTGGTCAAACTAGTTTTAATTCTGGCCCGCATCATCAATTTCCAGCAAATGCTCTTTCAACTAATCTAGAAGAGTTAGGCTTTGAATTAAGAAGATTTAAGACAGGTACTCCACCTCGAGTTGATAAGCGAACTATTAACTTTGATCAATTGACAGTACAGTCTGGTTTAGAAGAGCCTGTAGCCTTTTCTTTTATTAATCAGAGCATTAAGAATGATCTATCACAGCAAGACTGTTGGCAGTTAAGAACTAATGAAGAGACTCATAGAGTAATTAAAGATAATTTTGATCGCTCTCCTATGTGTGCTGGTCTACTAGAAGGGGAGGAGCCAAGGTACTGTCCTTCTTTGGAGACAAAGGTGCAGAGATTTCCTGATAAAGGTGGTCATAAGCTCTATTTAGAGCCTGAAGGAGAATATATCTATGAGATGTACTTAGCTGGTTTCTCTACTAGTCTACCTGAAGACGTCCAAGTAGAGATGTTACATACTTTGCCTGGTTTTGAAGATGCCGAGATTATGAGGCCAGCATATGCTATTGAGTATGATTGTATTGATCCAACTCTATTACGTCCTACTCTAGAGACAAAGTTAGTTAGTAATTTATATACTGCTGGGCAGATCAATGGAACTAGTGGCTATGAAGAAGCAGGAGCTCAAGGAATTATGGCAGGAATTAATGTTGCTTTAGATTTACAAGGTAAAGATTCATTGATCTTACAGAGGTCTGAGGCTTATATGGGTGTCTTGATTGATGATTTAGTAACGCAAGGTACTGATGAGCCTTATCGTATGTTGACTTCACGGGCTGAATATCGTTTGATTTTACGCCAAGATAATGCTGATTTGCGATTAACTCCTCTAGGTTATGAGTTAGGTTTGATTTCTGATGATAGATATAATCAGTTTCAAGAGAAAAAAGGGGCAATTGAAAGAGAGAAGAAGAGATTAAGAAATGTTGAGGTTTATTCATCAGATGAAGCAGCTCAAGAATATCTAGCTAGTTTAGGTAGTGCAAAAGTAAAGACTAAAGATAATTTAGGCCACTTATTAAGAAGGCCTGAGTTAGATTACGATTCTTTAGCAGCTATTGATCCTGAGAGACCTGAATTACCAGCTGATATCCAAGAAGAGGTAGAGATTCAACTGAAATATGAAGGATATATTGAAAGACAGAAAAAACAGGTTAGACGTCAGCAGGAGCTTGAGGATACTAAAATCCCAGAAAATTTAAATTATGATAAAATTGAAGGCTTGAGATTAGAAGCTAAAGAGAAATTGAATAAGATTAGACCTGTTTCTCTAGGTCAGGCTTCTAGAATTTCTGGAGTTTCTCCAGCTGATATTTCTGTTTTAACAGTTTATTTAGAAAAAATAGGTGATAAAGATGAGTAAAGATAAGTTAATTATAGGGGCGAAGAAACTCGATATTGATTTAGAGGAAAAGCAGATAGATCAGTTTTTAGATTATATGGATTTATTGCGGAAGTGGAATAAAAAGATCAATCTAACGGCTTTAGATAAACCGGAAGAGATAGTTGTTAAACATTTCCTTGATTCTTTATCCTGCTTGCAGGGAATAAATTTTGTTGGAGGAGAAAAAATAATTGATGTAGGAACAGGAGCTGGATTTCCTAGTATTCCTATTAAAATTATTTATCCTGAATTGGAATTGACTCTATTAGACTCTTCTAAGAAACGAATCAGTTTCTTACGTCGACTTTGCTATAAATTAGAGTTATCTAATGTAGAGTTTATTCATGGTCGAGCTGAAGATTATGGTCAAGATAATAGTTATCGGGAAGCCTATGATTATGCCTTGGCTCGAGCAGTGGCTAGTTTAAATATTCTATCTGAATATGTAGTACCTTTTGTTAAGGTGGGAGGACAATTTATTGCTCAAAAAGGTCCTGAATCTAATGATGAAGTAGCAGGTAGTAAGAAAGTAATTAAAGAATTAGGTGGTCAAGTAGATTATGTGAAGAAACTTGATTTACCATTTAGTCAAGCTGAACGTAGATTAGTAGTAGTAGATAAAATAACTAATACCCCAGCAGATTATCCTAGGAGTGCAGGGCAACCAAAGAAAAATCCTTTATAGGATATAGGAGGGGCCTAGACTGAAAAAATTCATTCTAGTACTTCTAATTTTACTATTAAATTGTCCTCTAGTTCAAGCTCAAGTTAAAGTAGGAACTATACTAACTACTGAAGGGTTAAATCAACAAGGAAGGCCTATTACTGTTAAGCAAAGTTTTAGTTTAAGTCAAGATGACGGAGTACAGTATTATGTAACTTGGCTTGATGATGATAAAAAACATGATGTAACAGTTAAATGGTTTGATGCTCAGGATAAGCTGATTAATCTATTAGTGATAGATGATTATAAAAAAAATATAGTTAGAGATTATATCAGTTTTTCTAAGCAAAGTAAGACGCAACTATTTGTCCCTGATCAAGTAGGGAATTATCATATTTATCTCTATCTTGATCAGGAGTTAGTTGCTATAACTGAATTTGAGATTACTGATTAAGCACATTATGTGCTTTTGTTTTTTTGCAATCATAGAATAATTTTTCAATATAAAGTAAGTTATAGTTACATATGATGTAGTAGTTAAGTTGGATTATATCGATAATCTGTTAGATTCGATTTTTTCGGATCAATACCGAGATAAAATAGATAATAATATACTTAGTCAGTTAAATTAATGATTAATTCGGAATAGTTCGGAAGTTATGCCATTTGCAACTAGTTACAGAGTGGGATATAATAAAGTTGAAAGTTAAATAATTCACTTAGTATTAACTAGCCTAATAAAGAGGGAGAAATCCTACTTTAGAGGGGGAAGATACTAAGAGCATCTCTTAATGAAAGGGGGGACCTGATCATCCAGAGGTATAAGATTTAGGTGTAATAGACTATGACTTATCCTCGGGGTAAGTCTTTTTTGTTTTTTGCACAGAAGATATTTAAGGGGTTGATATCTGTTATGGTTTGAATTTGATTTAGCTCATAGCAGATAGCAGATGACAGATAGCTGTGGCACGAAAGTACCACTTTATATCAATATTATTTCATTAATTGTAAATTGTCCATTGTCAATCGTCAATTAAAAAAACGTGAGGTGATAGTATGAGTCAGAATTTTATAGAAGATGAAAAGTTGGAGCGGATTTTAGCAGAGGTAGAACCGACAGAAGAAGAGATAGATCGAATTATTAATAAGTCATTGGATAAGAAACGATTGAATTTAGAAGAGACTGCTATTTTGCTTCAGACTGAGAAACCTGAGTTAGTTGAAAAGGTCTTTGCCGGGGCTAAAAAATTGAAAGATAAAGTGTATGGAGATCGGATTGTACTTTTTGCCCCTTTATATGTAGGTAATAAGTGTATTAATAACTGTAAGTATTGTGGATTCAAATCCTCTAATGATGAAGTTGATCGTTGTACTTTGTCTATGAATGATTTGAGAAATCAAATTAAGGCATTAGAATCTAGAGGCCAAAAGCGATCTATTTTAGTTTATGGAGAGCATCCTGATTATGATGCAGACTTTATTGCTGATACTGTTGAGACAGTATATGATACTAAGAAGGATAAAGGTGAAATTAGACGAGTTAATATTAATGCTGCTCCACTTGATGTTGAAGGATATAAAAAGTTAAAGGAAGTAGGAATTGGTACTTATCAGATTTTCCAAGAGACATATCACCATGATACTTATCAGCAAGTCCACCCTTCTGGGCCAAAGTCTGATTTTGAATGGCGTCTGACAGGTTTAGATAGAGCTATGGAGGCTGGAATTGATGATGTAGGTATTGGTGCCCTGTTTGGGTTATATGACTGGAAATACGAAGTACTAGGCCTATTAGAGCATACAATTCATCTAGAAAAGAGATATGGAGTTGGCCCGCATACTATTTCTTTCCCTCGATTAAAGGAAGCTACTAATATGAATGTAAATGAGGATTATTTAGTTGATGATGATGAGTTTAAGAAATTGGTAGCTATCTTACGTTTAGCAGTGCCTTATACTGGATTAATTTTAACAGCTAGAGAAGAAGCTGAAATTAGACGGGAGGTAATTGAACTAGGTGTTTCTCAGATTGATGCAGGAACTAGAATTGAGATGAATGGTTATACTGAAAAGGATGAAGAACAGGATTTAAATCGAGAACAGTTTAAAATTGGTGATACACGTTCTTTAGAAGAAGTAATTCATGAGCAGGTTGGTAATGGTAAATTACCATCATTTTGTACTGCTTGTTATCGGCTAGGTCGAACTGGAGAACACTTCATGGAATTTGCTATTCCAGGATTTATTAAGCGCTATTGTACTCCTAATGCTATATTAACTTTTAAAGAATATTTAGAGGACTATGCAACTGAAGAGACTAAAAAAGATGGTGAAGATCTGATAGCTAATAAGATGACTGAAGTAGATAATCAGGATATTAAAGAGGAATTAGAGACTAAATTAAGGCGGGTTGAAGATGGAGAACGAGATTTATACTTTTAAAACAGATATAAGTAATATAATAAATAAAGCTGAGATGAAGGTCTGGTTAGCTAAGAAGTATGGTAAACGAGTAGACCATATTTTTAAGATAGGAGAAGAACAGTTTACTACTCCGCAGACAATAGCAGAGAGTTCAGATTATGTATTATTAGGACAGAATATTGAAGAGATTAATGAACAGTTAACAGATTTATTTGAGCAGTATTTAGATTGAGTTTAAGCTATGAGTTATTAGCTGTTAGCTATTTCAAAACCTCTACAATCAAACTCTAATTCTGGGGTTTTGATTTTAAATTGGCTCATAACTCATAGCTCACGACTATTTCGAAAGCAGGTGGCAAAATGGCTTTACGTGATAAGTTTTTAGATGAAGAAAGTAATAAGCAGTCAGTTCTAGTATGTACGTCTACGCATCATATGTTAGAAGCTAATCAGCAATTAAAAGAAGGTGGCATTGAAACTGAATTAGTTCCTACGCCACAGGGGATTGGTTCAGCTTGTACCACAGCTATTCGTTTCAGTAGAAGTCAGGAACATAAAGTAGAACAGATACTCAATCAAGTTACTGAAATTGAATGGGAAGATATTTATCCAATTGAGAAGAGAGATAGAAGAGAAGAATGGCAAGATTTATTAGAGCTTGATTTAAGAGATGAATTCAAAGATGTTTTAAGTAAGGTAGCCCAAGATGAAGTATTATCTAAATCAGAGGTAATAACTCTTTTAGAAGCCGAAAGTGATGGTGAGCTAAAAGCTTTATTTGAGTCTGCTAATAGAATGAGACGAGAAATGGTAAGTGATATGGTTGATATTCGAGCGGCAATTGAGTTTTCTAACTATTGTACTAAAAACTGCAACTATTGTGGTCTACGCCGTGATAATGAGGTAGAACGTTATCGGATGACTGAAGATGAAATTTTAGAGGGAGTAGCTGAAATAAATGAATTGGGAATTCAGACGGTTATTCTCCAGTCTGGTGAAGACCCTTGGTATACTACTGATAAGATTGTGAGTATAGTTCGGCGCATTAAAGATGAGTTTGGAATGAATATTACTCTTAGTTTAGGTGAGCGATCTTTCGAAGAGTATAAAACCTTTAGAGAGGCTGGGGCCAACAACTACTTACTAAAGATAGAATCTGCTAACCGTTGTCTATTTGATCAGATTAATCCTGATGATGATTATAAGATAAGAAGACAACATACCAAATGGCTGAAGGAGCTAGGTTACATTACTGGTTCAGGTGGAATGATTGGTCTTCCTAATCAGACTATAGTTAACTTGGCTGAAGATATTCTATTCCAGAAGAAGTATGGGATTCATATGATTGGAGTTGGCCCTTTCTTACCAGCTGATGGAACACCATATCAAGATCATTCTCCAGGAGATTTTTTACTATCACTGAAAGTAGTAGCAGTTATGCGCCTGGTATGTCAGAATGTATTTATTCCTTCTACTACTGCTTTAGCCTCTTTGACTGAAGATGGACAGACAGAAGGATTGAAAGCTGGGGCCAATGTAATCATGTTGATTATGACTCCCCCAGCATTACAGGAGAACTATCAGATTTATAGTAACAAGAATATGGTGGATTTAGACTTTGCTGTTCAGTCAATCTTAGAGGCTGATCGGAAGATACCACCATATATTAATTTAGATCAACTTAATCGAATAGATAGGAGTGAGATAGATGCAGAAAACACCACAGGCTAATAGAGTTCATATTGCTATTTTAGGTCGGAGAAATGCTGGGAAATCAAGTCTGGTTAATGCCTTGACTAATCAAGAATTAGCTGTTGTTTCTGATGTAGCAGGAACTACTACTGATCCTGTTTATAAGTCGATGGAATTGCATCCTTTAGGGCCAGTAACAATGATCGATACAGCTGGAATTGATGATACTGGAGAATTAGGTGAATTACGGGTTAAGAAGACTAAAGAAGTCTTAAGTCGGACTGATTTGGCAGTTTTAGTAGTTGACCCTGAACAAGGAGTTGCTGACTATGAAAAGGATCTATTAGAAGAAGTAGAAGATAGAGAGATTCCTGTAGTAGGAGTCATCAATAAAGCAGATCAGGTAGATAATCTAGATGAGCAAGGATTAATGAAAGAGTTAGGTCTTAAGTTATTAACTGTTAGTGCTACCCAAGAGACTGGAATTGAAGAATTAAAGAAAGAGATTGTCTTTAATGCTCCAACAGAGTTTGAAGAACCTCATATTATTGGGGACTTAATTAACCCGCAAGATACAGTTGTCTTAGTGGTACCAATTGATAGTGCGGCACCTAAGGGGCGTTTGATTTTGCCACAGATGCAGACTTTACGTGATGCTTTAGATAATGATGCTCAAGCAATGGTTGTTAAGGATACTGAACTGAAGGGAGCATTAGCTGAGCTTAAGTCTAATCCAGAGCTTGTTGTAACTGATTCGCAAGCTTTTAAGGAGGTATCTGCTGATGTACCAGAAGAAATTGAGTTGACTGGTTTCTCTATTCTTTTTGCTCGGTATAAAGGTGACTTAGAGATTTATACTAAAGGTGTTAAAGGGATTGAAAGGTTGAGTTCTGGTGATAAAGTTTTAGTAGCTGAGTCTTGTACTCACCATCGCACTGCTGAGGATATAGGAACAGTTAAGATACCTAACTGGATAGAAGACTTTGTAGGTGATGAATTAGAATTTGATCATGTAGCTGGGAGAGAATTTCCTGATAAGATTGAAGAATATGATTTGATTGTCCAGTGTGGTGGTTGTATGACTAATAGAAAAGAGATTTTATATCGCTTAAAGAAGGCTGACAGTTTAGATATTCCAGTTGTTAATTATGGGATGTTGATTGCTCATGTCCATGGTATTTTAGACAGGGCGTTAGAGCCTTTTCCAACTGCTAAGGAGATCTGGGAACAAGAATAAGTAAGAAAAGGGATGATATAAGTGATTTATCTCGATAATGCAGCTACAAGTTGGCCTAAACCAGAAGAAGTCTATCAAGCAATGGATCAGTTTATGCGCCATAAAGCAGCAAACCCAGGTCGGGCTGGACATAAGATGGCAGCTCAAGCTGGTGAATTAGTCTGGCAGACAAGAAGGCTATTGGCTGAATTTTTAAATGCAGCTAGTAGTCAAGAGATTATTCTGACTAAGAATGCTACTGAGGCTTTGAATTTAGCTTTACAAGGCTACTTAGAAGAGGGAGATCATGTAGTAACGACTAGTTTGGCCCATAACTCTATCTTACGGCCATTGAAAGAATTAGAACCAAAGGTAGAAGTAACAATTATTGAAGCAGATAATTCAGGTCAGGTTGAGATAGAGCAGATTGAAGATAATTTACGGCAGAACACTAAGTTAGTAGCTGTAACTCATGCTTCTAATGTAACAGGTTTTTTATTACCTATAGCAGAAATAGGAGAGTTGTTGGAAGAAAAAAATATTAAACTATTAGTCGATGCAGCTCAGACAGCTGGTGTCTATCCTCTAGATGTGCAACAGATGAAGATTGATCTGCTAGCTTTTACTGGTCACAAGTCTTTATTTGGCCCGCCAGGTACAGGAGGATTATATTTAAATAATGGTATAGAACTCAATTCTTTATTATTTGGAGGTACTGGTAGTAACTCAGAGGATATTTATCAACCACGGATTAGACCAGATAGATATGAGAGTGGAACACCTAATACAGTTGGCTTAGCTGGTTTAAAGGCCGGAGTAGAGTTCATTCTAGAGGAAGGTTTAGATAATATTAGACAGCATGAGCAAGAACTATTAGATTATTTAGTTACTGAATTAGAAAAGATACCAGAAGTTACTTTATACCGACCAACTGATATAGATAAACAAGCTCCACTTCTGTCAGTCAACTTTGGTACTGAAGATTCAGGAGAAGTAGGATATATCTTAGATAAGGCTTTTGATATAGCAGTCAGAACTGGTCTACATTGTGCTCCCTTAGCTCATAGAAGTTTGGGTACTTTTGAACGTGGTACAGTTAGATTTAGTTTAGGTTATTTTAATACACTAGATGAGATAAAGGAAGTAATAGAAATTAGTAAAGAAATAGCTGCTGAAGTTTAGGAAGGGCCTTGGCCCTTCTTTTTTTAGAAATTAAGTAAAAAATAATATTTGGTTTAGGAAGGAAATTTCGATATTATATAGTATTATTGTAATGAGTAATGAAAGTTTAAATATTATGGTAATATTTTGAATGATTATAAAATTAGTAATTAAAAATAATCCTCGAGAGTGGCACACTTATTTAAAGATAAGGTCGCAAAGCTATGAGTCTACGGCATAATAATCATTATGCTAAGGCTGTCAGGCTATCGAAAGGAATATTGGTCTATATACCCTATTCCTTAATTTTAGCTTGAGAGGAATAGGTTTTTTTGATAGATAAACTATTTTTATTAAAATTTAATCCAAGGAATGATGTTAATTATGATAGGAACTGTAGTAAATACTATATCGATTATAATTGGTGGTGTCTTAGGTAGATCATTAGGAGATAAACTAAATGATTCTTTAAAGGATATTGTAATGCAAGGTTTAAGTTTAGCAGTTTTATTAATTGGATTACAGATGGCTTTAAAGGGGCAAGAAGTAATCTTAATTATTTTTAGTTTAGTAATTGGAGGATTAATTGGAGAATGGATAAAGATTGAAAAACGTTTAGAAGAGTTAGGTATCTGGCTAGAGAAGATATTTAATAATCAAGATGGAATTGTAGCTGGATTTGTTCAGTGTAGTTTAATCTATTGTATAGGTGCTATGTCAATTATGGGAGCAATTCAAGATGGTTTACAGAATGATCCATCTACTTTATATGCCAAATCATTGTTGGATGGTTTTTCGGCTATAGCCTTTTCTTCTACTTTGGGAGTAGGGGTTATATTATCAGCTGGATCTGTTTTCATCTACCAAGGTACAATTACTCTGTTAGCTAGTTGGTTAAAAGTTATTTTAACTCAGGCTGTGATAAACGAAATGACTGCTACTGGAGGCTTATTGATAGTTGCTATTGCTTTTAATATGTTAGGGATAACTGAAATAAAAGTAGGTAATTTATTACCAGCTATTTTAGTAAGTATTATATTAGGAACATTTATTATTTAGTTATGAGCTGTGAGCCATGAGTTAAGCCAAAACCAAAAAATAAATTTATTTCAAATTTCTTAAGATTTGTACATTGTCAATTGTAAACTATCAACTATATAGGAAAGGAGGAAGAAAATGAATACTGATAATCAGAAAGAAGAAATTACTTTTAAGTTTATACCTCATACTTCACAAGGGATATTTACTCTTCGTCTTTCTAAAAAGTTTATTAAAGTTACTCTTACATTCATGTTAATAGGATTATTGACTTTAGTAGGGGGATTATATTATTATCATAAACAATATAATCTTTCTCTAAAGAGAATAAAGCAGTATATACCTTTGAAAGAAAAAAACAAAGAATTAAGAAAGAGTAATAATCATCTACATCAAAAACTAGCAAAATTATCGAAACAAACTGAAAAGATCAAACAAGAGTTTAATAGGCTAAAAAAGGAAAATCAGAAGATTAGACAGTTAGTTGATTTTAAAGACCAGCTTAATAGCCAAGCTAAAGCTGAAACTGTTTCAGTTAGGACAGTAAGTTATAATTCAAATCAGAATTCAATTAAAAGAGCTGAAGATAACTTGCAATTATTAAAAGAGGCCTTACCACAAGGGGAGAAGAATGTATCTCAGCTTAAAGAAGAAGTAGTAGAGTATAAAGATTATCTAGTTTCTAAACCACATGGATGGCCAATAAAAGGTGATAAAGGAAGAATTACTTCTGCTTTTGGTTATCGTCATCATCCAGTTCTTAATAAACGTGTTTTTCATGATGGATTGGATATTGGAATCTGGTATAACCATAAAGTAGTTGCTACAGGAAAGGGAAAAGTTATATTTGCTGGGAAGAAATCTGGATATGGAAATGCAGTAGTAATTGCTCATGGATACAACTATCGTACTCTATATGGACATAATAAAAGATTATTGGTCAAGGCTGGAGATAGAGTTGAGCGAGGAGATGTAATTGCTCTATCAGGTAATTCAGGTCGTAGTACAGGGCCACATCTTCATTATGAAATTTTACTTAATCGTCGACCAGTTGATCCAATGGATTATATTAAATAGGAGGGACTAATAATGTTTAATAAGAAACAATCAGATGAAAAAAAGATAGGAACAGTAATTAGCCAAGGAACAGTAATGGAGGGAGAAATTAGAGTAGCAGAATCAATTAGAATCGATGGACGATTAAATGGTAAACTAATTGTAGAAGGAGATGTTTTTGTAGGTCAGGAAGGAAAGTTAACAGCTGATATTAAAGCTCAAAATGTAATGATTGCTGGTTTTGTAGAAGGAAATGTGAAAGTTAAAGATAAATTAGAGATTGTAAGTACAGGAAAATTAGCTGGAGATATAAGTATGTCTAATTTAGTTATTCATGATGGAGGTGTTTTTGAAGGAAGTAGTACCGCTAATTTAGATCATTCAGAATCCGAAATAGTTGATGATTACCAAGAAGATAGTGTTGATGTAACTGAGGAGGAAGATGATGAAGTGTAAGATTGTTGAATCAACAGAAGAATTAAATCAAGCCTTAAACTTAAGAAAAGAAGTATTTGTTCAGGAGCAAGGAGTATCTCTAGAATTAGAGATTGATGGTAAAGATAATGAAGCTGAACACTTTATAGTAAAAGAAGGCGAAGAAGTAATTGGTACTTGTAGACTAAGAAACCAAGCCGAAATAGGTAAAGTAGAACGTATGGCAGTTAGGTCTAAGTTTCGAAAACAAGGTATAGGTACAGAATTAATAACTAAAGTTATAAGCTTTGCTACTAGAAATAATCTTTCTGCTTTGACATTACATGCCCAATTATCTGCTCGAGATTTTTATAATAAAAATGGTTTTCAAGTTGTTTCTGAAGAAATAATTATAGAAGCTGGAATTGAACATTTAAAGATGAAATTAGAATTATAATTATTTTAAACTTTTTGCTAACGCATAAGAGATTATTTTAGACATTTTAAGTACTATATTTAATCTAGTACTCTGTAGTACAAAGTATTCCATATAACCAGCTACATTGACTAAACCAGTAATATGCAAATCCCCTATTTCTGGTAACTCCTTATCGACTCCTGAACCAGGCTGTAAAGGGCCATCTTTAACACTAATTGCACCTACACTACTACTCTTTCCTAATCCAGCGTCAATTGCAATAATAAAGGGATTGTTATAAGTCTGTTGAATTAAATTTAATTTTTCTTTTAAATTTGTAGCGTGGACTGGAGACTCTAAAGTTCCTAAGACATCAATCTTATTAAGGCGAAAGTTATTTAGTTTAGAACCTACTAAAGGGCCAAGTGAATCTCCAGTGGAACGATCAGTACCAATACAGACTATAATTATTTTTTGTTGTTGATTGTGATATCTTAATTGTAATTGGCGATTGATGATTTTTTTCAGATTGGATATTGCTAGTGGGTCATCAACATGAACCCTGTCATGTGTTAATAATTCTTGACGATCAAAAGTAGTAGATGATATATTCTGTAGATTAGTATAACAGGATTGACAGACTGGTTTTTGATCTTTAATAAATTTGGGGCTGGGTAATTCTTTACCACAGTACTGACAGAGTATCTGTTTTTTATTTTTCATACTATCTATTTCCTCCCCAGCTTAAGTTTTTTGTTTGTTTCTTTTAGTATATGATTATTTATCCAGTTTAAAACTGTAATATTTTACTAAAATTTATCTCATTCCTTACCTCATATATATTAGATGGGGGAGGGATAATATGAAATTAGATAGATATTTACAAGTGACTGTAACTTATATTGGTGCTATTATTGGAGCTGGATTTGCTTCAGGGCAGGAAATACTACAGTTTTTTGTCAGTTATGGTCCAAGTGGTCTATTAGGAATAATTTTATCTGGATTTTTATTTATTTTCTTAGGTATTGCTATTGGATTAGTAGGTTATCATATTCAATTAGTAGATTATCAAAGTTTATTTTATAGATTAGGTGGTAAGGTAATTGGTTTATTAGCAGATTTATTTTTAACCTTGTTTTTATTAGGTAGTTTAATTGTAATGTTAGCTGGTTGTAAAGAAATATTCAATCATTTTTTCAATTGGCCAATAAATTTGGGTTTGATTCTGACTATTATAACTATAGTAATTACTAATTATTATGGACTTGATGGAGTAATGAAGTTAAATACTATATTGATTCCTATTTTAATTTTAATTAGTATTGTAGTAGTTATTAATTTGACTTCTAGTTTTGAATTGAATAGTAGTCATTTTTCTCTTAATTGGATGCCTATATCATCAGCATTAATTTATAGTGGGTATAATTTAGTTTTAGGAATGGCAATTCTGTTACCTCTAACAGCTAAGGTGGAAAAGAAGGAATTAATTTGGGGTATTTTTACTGGTGGCTTAATATTAGGTATCATTGCTTTTTTAATTGGATATATTCTACTGGATTTCTTTAGTAGTGTAGTTGGTAGTGAAATTCCTATGTTACATATATTAAAGGTATATAAGATAAGTTTATATTATATTTATGCTTTAGTCTTATGGTTAGCAATGATAACGACAGCTAGTTGTAATTTATATGGATTAGTGACTAGATTAGAAGCAATATCTAAATTTAGAAAGAGCACGTTGTTAATCATTATCTTATTTTTTATTTTACCAGTAATCCAATTATCTTTTTCTCAATTAGTAGAGTTTGTTTATCCTTGGTTAGGAAAGATAAGTTTAAGTCTGGTAGTATTGCTGATAGTTAGTTATGGTGTGCAAAAGGTTTATAAAGGAAGTGGTAATTGTGGAAAGCACTAGCTCTAGTTGGATAGAAGTTAATTTAGATGCAGTTGAATATAATCTAGAACAGGTAGCAGAATATTTAGAGCCAGAAACAGATATTATGGCTATTGTGAAAGCTAATGCTTATGGTCATGGAGCAGTTAAAGTAGCTAAAAGAGTACTGCAAGCTGGAGCTAGCTGGTTAGGGGTAGCTACAGTCGCTGAAGGCGTAGAGCTTAGGCAAGCAGGAATAGATGCTCCAATTTTAATTTTAGGAACTTTATTTTCTGATCAAATAAAGGAAGTAGTTGAGTACAAATTAACTCCTACAGTTTATACTTATCAGTTAGCTAAAGAATTATCTAAAGTGGGTAATAAAGTAAAGGTTCACCTCAAACTAGATACAGGTATGGGACGCATTGGCCTTCAACCAGAAGAAAGTTTATTTGAAATTAAGAGGATTGCGAGATTGCCTAACTTAGAGTTAGAGGGTATTTTCACTCATTTTGCTAAGGCAGATACAGATGTTGACTATACTAGAAAACAATTAAAGCAGTTTAAATCAGTAGTCAAGCAATTAAAAGAAGTAGGTATTGAGATACCTATTAAACATACAGCCAATAGTGTTGCAATTATTGACTATCCTACTAGCCATTATAATTTAGTGCGCATGGGACTTTTACTATATGGATTATATCCTAGTTCTGGGTTGATTGATAAGATAGATTTAAAGCCTGCTTTAAATTGGAAAACTAAAATTGCTCACCTTAAAGAAGTTTCTGCTGGCACTAGTATCAGTTATGGAGGAACCCATGTTACTTCTGCTTCTACTAAAGTAGCTACTTTACCAGTTGGTTATCATGATGGATATCCTCGTAATTTATCTGATAAGGGAGAAGTTTTATATCAGGGCCAACTTTACCCAGTCATTGGGCGAGTCTGTATGGATCAGTTAATGGTAGATCTAACAGGTGCCCAAGCAGAAATTGGAGAAGTGGTTACTTTATTAGGGGCTGAAGAACAGGAGAAAATAACTGCTGATGAATTAGCAGATAAATTGGGTACAATAAATTATGAAGTAATTAGTAGAATTGGCCCTAGAGTAGATAGGATATACACTAAATAATGGAACAAGGGGTGATTAGATGGAAGAATTGATTGACTGGTTGGCCCAGTTGTTGGCCCCAGAGATATTGATTAAAAGTGGACTAGCTCTATTGCAGTTATTTGGTATTTTAATAGCAACTAAGTTATTGTTGCGTTTTGGTAGTTTCTTTTTGGATAGACTCTTTAGAGAAAAAGATTCAGATGATAAATATATCAAGCAAAGGAATAAGACGCTTAATAGTATTTTGCAGAGTGGTATAAGATATATTTTGTACTTTATTGGAGGTACTATGGCCCTTGAAGTCTTAGGAGTACCAACTACTTCAATTATAGCTGGTGCTGGAGTAGTTGGGGTAGCTGTTGGTTTTGGGGCTCAGAGTTTAGTCAAGGATGTAATTACTGGCTTTTTTATTCTTTTTGAAAAGCAGTTTGTATTAGGAGATTATATAAAAATAGCTGGGCAAGAGGGAGTTGTAGAGGAAATAGGTCTGCGCGTAACTAAAATAAAAGATTTTGATGGAATTATTCATAATATTCCTAACGGTAGTATTGATCAAGTGACTAATCTGACTGCTAGTGCCAGAAGAGTTGTAGTAGATGCAGCAATTAATTATGAACAAGATATTCAAGAAGCTATCAATGTCTTAGATAAGTTATGTCAAGAGATTAAAGATGAATACGCTGAAGTAATTAAAGAAGGGCCAACAGTTCTAGGAGTGCAGGAGTTAGCTTCTTCTAGTGTTAATTTACGTATTGTAGCTATGGTAGACCCTTTTCAGGTCTGGCAGATGGAAAGAGTTATAAAGCAGAGAATTAAAGAACGCTTTGATCAGCTAGAGATTGATATTCCATATGATCATTTAACAATTGTTGAGAAGGGTAATTAGTGTCAAGAATCAGTGTGAGTTGTATCACAGAAAAAACAACCTGCTGTTATTATAATTTAAGGAAATAATATGAGTAAAGGATGATTTAAATGTTACCAGAAACATTATTGGAAGTGTTTAATTATGAAGGAGTAGTTGCTATTGCTACTCAAGGTACAGAGGAGTCTCATCTGGTGAATACTTGGAATAGTTATATACATATTACCGATGATGAACGTTTATTATTTCCAGCTGGTGGAATGAATAAAACAGAGTCAAATATTAATGAAAATGATAGAGTACTTATTACAGTAGGTAGTCAAGAAGTGGAAGGGCTAAAGGGGCAAGGAACAGGATTTTTAATAGAAGGAAGAGCTAGCTTTATAGAAACTGGCAAAGAGTTTAATACCATAGAAGAGAGATTTCCTTGGGCGAGAGCAGCAGTAGAGATTACTGTTGATTCCATAACTCAGACTTTATAATTAAGGAGGTGTTTAATATGGATATTGAGGCTATTAAAGAAAAGGTAGACACTAATATCTATCATATTCTTGCCGATAAAGAAGTACCTTTGCATAAGCATGCAGAAGAAGATGAGATTTTTCATTGTATTAAAGGAGCTGGTGTTGGAATATTAGAAGATGAAGAGATTGAGTTAGAAGTTGGAGATACATTTGTTGTTCCAGCTGGTAAAACGCATTCTGTAAAGACAGATAATGAAATATATGTTGCTTCTTTTTTAGTTCCAGTTGTTGAACAGTAATTATTATTGGAAATATATTATCTCCATTCCTTTTAGTTATGTTAAGATTTTAAAAGGAATGGGGTTTTTATTTTAAAGTAGTTTCGTTTGCATTTTCTACTATTTCCTTATATACTTTTGTAAGAAGTTTAGTATACTGTGGAGGTGACAGTATGGAGTTTGCTGTTGGTGAAGTAGTAAAGTTTAGAAAAGAACATCCTTGTGGTAATAATAAATGGAAGATTTTAAGAGTTGGAGCTGATTTTAGAGTACAATGTACTGGATGTAAGCGGATGATTATGTTACCACGCCGAAAGTTTGAAAAGAATATTAAGCAAAAGGTATGAAGAATTCACAATGTACAATTTATAATTAAAAATCAAAACCATAGGAGCTAAATGTTTCAATGTCAACTATACACTGTAAACTAACATAAAGGAGCGGTTGAAGTTATGGGTATGAAATGTGGAATTGTAGGACTACCTAATGTAGGTAAATCTACTTTATTTAATGCAATTACTGAAGCAGGTGCTGATTCAGAAAATTATCCTTTCTGTACTATTGATCCTAATATAGGAATTGTAGATGTACCAGATAAGAGACTTGATAACTTAACAGAAATAATTGATCCTGAAGAGACAATACCTACTGCAATTGAATTTGTTGATATTGCTGGTTTAGTTAAGGGGGCCAGTAAAGGAGAAGGCTTAGGTAATAAATTTTTAGGTAATATTAGAGAAGTAGATGCTATTGTTCACGTAGTACGTTGCTTTGAAAATGATGATATTACTCATGTAGAAGGAAGTGTGGATCCTTTACGTGATATAGAAATCATTGAAATGGAACTTATCTTAGCTGATTTAGATAGTGTAACTAATAAGAAAGAAAAGACAGAAAAAATGTTAAAGTCTGGTGAAAAGAAGTATGAAGAAGAGATGGATGTATTAGAAAAAGTAGAGGAAGTTCTAGAAGAAGGAAAGCCAGCTCGCATTCTTAATTTATCTGAAAAAGAGGAAAAATCAATTAGAGATTTAAATCTATTGACCTTGAAGCCAGTTTTATATGCTGCTAATGTAGGAGAAGATGATATTGCTAAAGATAATATTCCATTAGTTGAAGAAATAGAGTCTAAAGCAGCTCAAGAAGATGCTGAAGTAGTTACAGTTAGTGCGGGTGTTGAATCAGAAGTAGCTGAGTTAGAAGGAGCAGAAAAAGAGTTATTTTTGGAAGAATTAGGAATAGAAGAGTCAGGGCTGGATAAATTAATTAAAGCAGGGTATAAATTACTAGGCTTAATTACTTTCTTTACAGCAGGAGAAAAGGAAGTTAGGGCGTGGACAGTAACAGAAGGGTCTACTGCTCCAGAGGCAGCAGGAGTTATTCACTCTGATATGGAGCGAGGTTTTATTCGGGCTGAAGTTATTAGTTATGAAGAATTATTAGAAGCAGGTTCTTTTGCTCAAGCTAGAGAAGAAGGAACATTACGTCTAGAAGGAAAAGACTACATAGTTGAAGATGGCGATGTCTGTTACTTTAAGTTTAATGTTTAAAATTTATCTTGCAAATTAGTCAAGCTATGTTATAATGATAATCGATTCCATGCTCTAACCTTGAGTTAGAGCCGGAGACCATATGGAGGAGGTGAAGGATATGCGAAAGTATGAAACTATGTTTATTATTAATCCTGATTTAGAAGAGGATGCTAAAGAAGATTTAGTTGAGAATATTACTGACTTAATTGATGATAACGAAGGTGAAGTAATTAATGTAGATAAGTGGGGAACAAAAGAGTTAGCTTATGAAATCAATGACCAAAAAGCTGGTTATTATGCAGTAGTTAACTTTCAAGGAGCACCTGCAACTATTGATGAATTAAGTCGGATTTTTGGAATTAATGATAATGTTATTCGAAATATTATTTTGAAAGATGAATAAATAGCAGGGTGGTGTTTTAACTTGCTTAATAAGGTTGTATTAATTGGTAGATTAACAGCCGATCCTGAATTAAGGTATACGCCAAGTGGGACAGCAGTTTGTAATTTTACATTAGCTGTTGACCGAAACTTTAGAAATAAAAATGGTGACTATGATACCGACTTTATTGATATTGTTGTTTGGAGAAAGCAAGCTGAGAATTGCGCTAATTACTTATCTAAAGGTAGATTGGTAGCAGCAGAAGGTAGATTACAGATTCGTTCTTATGAAACTGACCAAGGTCAACGACGTCAAGTATCTGAAGTTGTGGCTAATAGCGTTCAGTTTCTAGAGTATTCAAATAACAATAATAATAACAACAACAACAACAATAATAATCAAAATCGTAATTCAGATCAGTCTAATGATAAAGACGATATTGATGTTCCATTTTAAGGTAATAGGGAGGTGACCATATGGCACGTCGTAAGTCTTGTGAATTCTGTGCAAAAGATGTAGATAAGATTGATTATAAAGATATCAATCTATTAGATAAATATATTACTGACCGAGGTAAAATTTTGCCTAGAAGAATTACTGGTAATTGTGCACACCACCAGAGAGATTTAACTAAGGCAATTAAAAGAGCCAGAAATATGGCTTTGTTACCTTTTAAAATTGACTAATTAGAAAAAAGGAGGTATTTTATGCCTCCTTTTATTTTAATTTTGCAGGAAAAAGAAATTTTTTCCAGAAGTAAGGTGGTAGACATTGTTTTTAGGAGGTTCTTCATGAAGAAGTTTAATTCCAAAAAAGGGTCTATCACTAAGAATTTGAAGATAATTGAGTGGTTGAAAACTCAAATACTAGATAATGTATCTCAGTTGTTTAAGGCGATGGTTAAAGGGAATGATAAATTTGAGTTATTAGACCTAATAGTTGGTATAATTATGTCTGCTTATTTATTGGCCAAAAGATTGGGATATTCATTTGACCAATTAGACAGAAAACTAGAGAATAAGTTGAAGAGTAATATCGATAATAAACATCAGATTGAAGATTGGTATGGCGATTTAAGTGAGTTGTTGGAGCATTTGGAGAAGCGAAGTTGAGGTGTAGTTATTGGAAACTAAAGCACTAGTAGAGGGAGCATTATTGGCCGGGATTACAGTAGTAATGACTGTCTTAGGGCTCTATCTTCCTTTAGGTAGTTTTTTATTGATATTAACTCCCTTGCCCTTAATTGTACTAGCAGCACGTCGGAATAGCAATTGGAGTATCATTGCTAGTATAGTGAATACGATAATATTGATGATGTTAGCAAATCCTTCATTAATATTTCTGACTATCTTTTATACTGGTTTGGTTGGGGTATTTATGGGAGCAGCATTTGAAGAAAAATTTTCTGCAGGTTTAATTTTAACTGTAGGAACAATTGGGGTAATTATATCCTTTACAGTTAGTTTATTAATTGGAAGTTATATCTTTAATATTGACCTTTTAGGTCAAGTGAAAGAAGCTTTTGAACTAGGAGCTAACATCTATAGTGAATTAGGAATTTCTAACCAAGCTTTAAAAGAAGTTACAACTCAAGTTATTAACTTACTTAAACAGACCTATCCTGTTTTACTTTTATGTAGTAGTCTACTTGTAGCTATTGTTAATTATTACTTTAGTGTTAAAGTTCTAAATCGTTTTTCTGAATTTGATTATCCCCCTTTATTTTTGTTAGAAGAAATAAAATTACCTAAAGCTATATTAATTATTTATTTTTTAGCTGCTTACTTTAGTCAACAATTAATTTGGATGAATATTTATATTCTTACTACTTTTATGTTATTATTAGAGGGAGTAGCTGTAGCTTATTATTACTTATTAGCAGGAAAATTGAATAAATTAATGATTATTATAGGTATTTTATTCTTCCCACTTACTACTCAGGCTCTGTTTTTAGTGGGTTTAGCTGATATTCTATTTGATTTTCGTACCCTAAATAAGGGTTAACATAATATTTAAATAGTTACTTATATCATAATTATGGAGGGATAATATGAAGGTTATTTTAAAAGATAATGTTCAAGGACTAGGTAACAAAGGAGAAGTAGTTGAAGCTTCAGATGGATATGCCCGTAATTTCTTATTTCCTAGAGATTTGGCTAAGGAAGCTACTCAAGGTAATTTAAATAATTTAAAGCAGAAGAAGAATGCTAAAAAGAAGCGTAAGCAACGTGAATTAGAAGAAGCAGAAGAAAAGGCTGAGGAAATTGAGGGTATGATCATAGAAGTAGCAGTTAAAGCGGGAGATAATGGTCGTTTGTTTGGCTCGGTAACTTCTAATGATGTAGCAGATAAGATTAAGGAAGAGACAGGAATTGAGGTTGATAAGCGCAAAGTACAATTATCTGGTAACATTAAGAGTCTAGGTAGTACTAAAGTAGATGTTAAACTTCATAAAGATGTAACAGCTACAGTTAAAGTTAAGGTTGTAGAAGCGTAAATTATAGTAACATTTTCATAGTTTTAAGATCTAAAAAGAGTAGCTGATTGGTGCTACTCTTTTTAGTCTTTATAGTGATAATTGGAATATTTTTTTGAAATAATCAAATATACTAGATGTTAGAGGAGGTGAGATAATAATGGATGAGGTGGAAAAAGTCCCTCCTCATAGTTTAGATGCTGAAAAATCTACATTAGGATCAATGCTATTAGATTCAGATGCTATTGCTAAATCAGTTGAATTATTGACTAGTGATGATTTTTATTGGCAGTCTCATGCTACCATTTTTAGAGTGATTAGTAGATTGTTTGATAAAGGTGAACCAGTTGATCTGGTAACTGTTAATCAACAACTAAGAGAAGAAGAAAAGTTAGAGGACATTGGCGGAGCTTCTTATATTACTTCTTTGATTGACAGTGTACCTACAGCAGCTAATATAGAGCATTATGCTAAGATAGTAGAAGAGAAGGCAACGTTAAGGCGTCTAATTAAGGTAGCAAATCAAATTTCTCGTCTAGGCTATAGTGAAGAAAAAGAGGTTAGTGAGTTGTTAGATGAGGCTGAAAGTAAAATATTTGAAATCTCTCAAACGAAACGAGTAGATGGTTTTTCTGGAGTTAATGACATATTAATAGATACTTTTGATCGGTTAGAGCAATTACAAGAGCATGGTGATGATGTAACTGGAGTCCCTACAGGTTTTAGAGATTTGGATAAGATGACTTCTGGCTTTCAAGATTCAGATCTAATAATTATTGCTGCTCGTCCTAGTATGGGAAAGACAGCTTTAGCTTTAAATATTGCTCAGTATGTAGCAGTAGAAGAGGATATTCCAGTAGGTATCTTCTCTTTAGAGATGTCTAAAGCTCAATTAGTACAAAGATTATTATGTTCAGAAGCCCAAGTAGATAGTCACAGATTAAGGACTGGTAAATTAAGAGAAGTTGATTGGGAAAGGCTATCTCATGCAGCAGGTCGGTTAGGTGAATCTAAGATCTTTATTGATGATACTCCAGGTATTACAGCTATGGAGATGCGGGCCAAAGCTCGAAGGATCAAAGCTGAACATGGTTTAGGTATGATTTTAATAGATTATTTACAGTTGATGCAAAGTAGTGGGAATACTGAAAGTCGTCAATTAGAGGTATCACAGATTTCTCGTTCTTTAAAAGGATTAGCTAGAGAGCTGGACGTACCAGTAGTATCATTATCTCAGTTAAGTAGAGCAGTAGAACAAAGAAATGATAAGCGTCCTCAATTAAGTGACTTACGGTCTAGTGGGTCCATTGAACAGGATGCTGACTTAGTATCTTTTATCTACCGTGATGAATATTATAATCCTGATACAGAAAAGAAGGGAATTACTGAAATTATTGTTGGTAAGCAGAGAAATGGTCCAGTAGGAACTGTAGAATTAGCCTTTCAAAAAGAATATACTAAGTTTGTTGATTTATCTAAGAGAGAAGGGTAGGTGGAGCAATTTCCATCTACTCTTTTTTTTATTTAAAGTTAGAGGTCTTATTATAGATTTATAGAATTGAAAAACTAATAGTTTTAAATAAATAAGGCTAAGTTATTTTTAATTGAAAGGAGATAGGGGATGAGTTTGAATAAATCTAAGTTAGTATATATCAAATCTGCTCTAATTCTACAATTCTTTTCATCATTGCTGCTTATTATTAATATGTATTATAATTTATTTACTAAAAAATTATCATTAGGAATTATCTTATTTATAATTATGGGGATATCTATTTTAATGATGAGTATAATAGGAGATTTATTTAAACTTATTGATTATAAAACCAAGTATGAGTTACAGGATATAAAATTAGAAGAACAGAATGAATGGATTAAAAAATTGCGAAAGCATAAACATGATTTCTCAAATCATCTACAAACAATTTATGGTATGATACAGTTAAATAAAGATAAAGAAGAAATAAAAGAGTATATTAAGTCTATTAATCAGGATCTAAATAAATTAAATTTTAAACGAGATAAAGTTTCAGATTCTATTTTAGATTCTTTATTAATTGGTAAGCAGATAAAAGCTAAAAAGTTGGGTATTCAATTTGATTATCAGGTTGACCCAGGGGTGGAAGGGATAAATTTATCCATTGATAAAGTTTTTCGTATAGTATCAAACTTAGTTGATAATGCTCTAGATGCTACTACAGAATCTACAGGAGAAAGGATGATTAAGGTTAAAGGGTATGATGATGGTGATTTATATCTTCTATTAGTATTTAATACGGGTTCTTTTATCGATAAAGAATCAAGGGATCAAATTTTTAAACTTGGTTATTCAAATAAAGGAGAAGTAAGAGGTCTTGGATTAAATATTACCCAGAGTTTAGTTCAAAAGGCTGATGGTAAGTTGGAAGTTAGAAGTGTGAAAGATCTAGGAACAGAGTTTATGTGTTATTTACCTAAGTGAACGTTTACTTCCTGCTTTTTTATAAGTAATTTTTTTATAATAAAGGAACTATAATATGTTTATAGAAATATAAAAAATAATTAAAAATATTTTTAAGCAGAAAGACAAAACCATCAATTTTTGATTTGAGTGGGGATAATTAATGAATGATTTTAATAATTCGAGATTAAAGTATATTATTATTATTTTATTATTACAATCTTTTTTATTGCTTTATATTACTGTTTGGAGGGAGTTGGACTTATTTGTATTTGCTTCAGATGTTTTAATAAAAATTTTTTCTTTTATAGTGGTAGGGTTATCAATATTATCTATTATAATGGTTAAGGAACTTTATAGAATGATTAAACATAAAGCTGATGTTAAGATAAAACAGATAAAATTAGAAGAGAAAGAGAGACTAATTAAGAGTTTGAGAAGTCAAAAGCATGACTTTTCTAATCATTTACAGACTATCTATGGTATGGTTCAGCTTGATAAAAAAGAGGAAATCAAAGAGTATATTAAAAGTATTAATCAAAATTTAGTTAATTTAAAGTTTAATCAGACTCAAACTACAGATTCTATCTTAGACTCTCTACTAATTAGTAAACAGATAGAAGCTAAAGAAGCAGGAGTTGAATTTAAATATCAAGTTGAAGAAGGGATAGATGGAATTAATTTATCTATTGATAAAACCTTTAGGATAGTATCCAATCTAGTAGATAATGCTATTGACGCTACTCAAAAATTAAATAATCAAAAATGCATTAGAGTTAAGGGAATAGATAAAAACAATCAATTCGTATTATCTATTTATAACACTGGTCTTCCTATAGAAAAAGAATTATTAGATAAGATTTTTCAAGCTGGTTTTTCAAGTAAAGGAGTGGGCAGAGGATTTGGTTTATATATTATTAAGTCTTTAGTTGAAGAAGCAGGAGGAAGGTTAGAAGTAGAGAGTAGAGCTGATTTTGGAACAGAATTTACTTGTTATTTTCCTAAATAAGGAGTGAAGATACAATATGGAGTTATCTATACAAAAGATGATATTAGCTACTTTTGTTGAAAGCTTATTACTATCCTATGTAGGTCTAGGGTTAATAGGGATTAAAATTAGTAAGCAAAAACATATAAAGATTGGAATACTCTATACCATTTCTGTAGCAATTGTAAGAAATATTTTAAAACTTTATGGTTTACATACACTGATTTTATTTATAGTATTAAATTTATAGTTGAGGTTGAATGGCAAGTATCTTTTATGGCTTCATTAATAGGATTTATTATATTATTTTTAGGTAATCTGATAATTTTACCTTTGATAATAGAGTATCTTAAAGTGAATATTTCTAAAGTAGTTAATGGGAATTTATTTTTATTCTGTTTAATTAGTTATTTGATACATATTCCTTTCTGGATGGCTACTTTAGCTATCTACTTTCTTGATTTTAGTATTATTGATTTAGCTGAAGAGAATAGAAGTGATAGTACTGTTGGAGCAGATTAAGTCTGCTCTTTTTTTATTTTTTGTTATATTTTTAAACATATGATAATTTTATATTTTATGATATAAAATTTACTAAATATCTATTATTTGACATAATATGATTTATATGATAGTATTCATTGTAAATATAATGTATTAGGAGGAAAAATAATGAAACGGAAAAGTAGATTATCAGAACTAAGTGAAAAAATAATAGATATTATTTATCAAGATGCTGTAAGTGAAGAGAAGGAGATAATGGTGTATGGTTTAAAAATCTTATTATCAACTGTAATAGGTTATGCAGTAATAATTGCTTTTTCATCTCTGTTGTCTGTTACTTTATTAACATTGACAGCTGCAGTTACATCTGGAGTGATTAAGATCTTTTCAGGTGGGGCTCATGCTATTTTATTTAGGTGGTGTGCCTTGTCAGGAGGATTAATTTTTACTTTCTTAGGATGGGTAGCTAGTAGTTTTGATTCATTATTAGTAGAATTCATACCAGGACTGCTATGGTTTACTTTGATACTAGGTTCAGTAATTATTTACTTTTATGCTCCAGCTATTATTAAAGAAAAACAGATTACTTCTAAAAGTAAGCTATCCAAATATAAAATTTATTCTTTTATTGTCTTCTTTAGTTTAGATTTATTTTATTTTATCTTATATTTATCTGGAGCTAAGGATCAATTTGTAATAGCAGGATTATTAGGAATATTATGGCAATTATTATCAATAACTCCCTTAGGCTATAAATTGTATAATAGAGAGTATATAAGACATAATAACTAATTTGAAAGGAGGTGTTGTACATATGAAGTTAGAGTTTGTCTTTGCTAAAGTATTAGAAACAGTTGCTAAAGGAAATGTTTCTTCTGTAAGTGGTGCATTGAGTTATCAACCTGAAGTGCCTGAGGCTTTAAAAGAAGAGTAAATCAAACTAAAGATTGATCTTATGCCCCTAATCGAGAGATTGGGGGCTTATTTTTTTGAATAGGATTAGAAATTTTAAATAGTTGACTCTGATCCGAATTTGCCCGCTATAAATCCGGGATAATAATTCTTAAAAGAATTAAATCTATTATAATAGATTTAAATACGGATATTTCGGGAAAATTACTTTAAAGCTTTAAAGTAATAAAATAAACGAATGTTATTTTTAGTAAAACGATTAAAATTCGACTTTATATTGACAATAATCTTTTGGTTTGCTATTATATTAATGTTGTTGTTGATAAAAATTTACAGGGGGAATATAAATAGATGATTGAACGTTATACGCTACCTCAGATGAAACAGGTTTGGAGTCAGGATAGCAAGTTTGATAAATGGTTAGATATTGAAATAGCAGTCTGTGAAGCTATGGCTGAAACAGGTGAGATTCCTGAAAAAGCAGTTGCTAAAATTAAAGATAAAGCAGATTTTACAGTAGATAGAATCAAAGAGATTGAAGCAGAGACTCGTCATGATATCTTAGCTTTCTTGCAGGCAGTTGCTGAGAATGTCGGTGAAGAATCAAAGTATATTCATAAAGGATTAACTTCGTCAGATATTAAGGATACGGCTCGTGCCTTGCAGCTTAAAGAAGCGGCTGAGTTGATTTTAGATGATTTAAAAGAGTTTAAGGAAGTACTAGGAAGAAAAGCTAAAGAATATAAGATGCAGGTGATGATTGGACGGACTCATGGTGTTCATGCTGAGCCAGTAACTCTAGGCTTGAAGTTAGCTAATTGGTATTCAGAGATAGAGAGACAGATTGAGAGAATGGAAGGTGTATTAGAGCGAGTCAGCGTTGGTAAGATCTCTGGTGCAGTTGGAACTTTTGCTAATATTGCTCCTCAGGTAGAAGAGTTGGCCTGTGAAGAGTTAGATCTTGAACCAGCTGCTATATCTTCTCAAATTTTACAGCGTGATCGTCATGCTGAATATCTGTCTATTTTATCTATAATTGCCAGTTCTTTAGATAAATTTGCTACTGAAATTCGAAATTTACAACGGACTGATATTTTAGAAGTTGAAGAATCGTTTAAGAAAGGTCAGAAAGGTTCTTCAGCTATGCCACATAAGAAAAATCCTATTGTCTGTGAAAGAATTTCAGGCTTATCTAGAGTAGTAAAGTCTAATGCTAATACTGGTTTTGATAATGTCAATCTATGGCATGAGCGAGATCTAACTCATTCTTCTCCTGAACGAGTTGTTCTACCAGATAGCAGTATCTTAGTTGATTATATGCTGACTAAGTTTGTAGATGTAGTAGAGAATTTAGGAGTCCATGAAGATAATATGAAAACTAACTTAGAAGAGACTAATGGACTTATCTTCTCACAAAAGGTAATGTTAACTCTAGTTGATCAGGGATTATTAAGAGATGATGCGTATGAGATTGTACAACGGAATGCCCTTCAAGCTTGGGAAGGTCAAGAGAGCTTTAAAGAATTATTATTATCAGATGATGATTTAAGAGAGCATTTAGCAGCAGAAGAAGTAGAGGAAATTTTTGATTATGAGTATCATCTACGACATATAGATACTATTTATAAAAGACTTGGATTAGAATAATTGACAATCAATAGTTGTTAGCTATGAGCTGTGAGCTATGAGCCAATTCAAAATCAAAACTATAAAACCGTTTAATTCCTTTAAAACAAAATTCTTTATAAGGTTTGGTTTTGAATTTAAATACTTTGAATTGGCTCACAACACACGGCTTACGACACACGACTCTAAATTAAACAGAGGAGGCTTTCAGAAATGACAACTACTGTAGTAGTAGGAACTCAATGGGGCGATGAAGGAAAAGGTAAGATTACAGATTTACTTTCAGAAGAGGCTGATTTAGTAGTTCGCTATCAAGGTGGTAATAATGCTGGTCATACTGTAGTAGTAGAAGATACAGAGTATAAGCTACATTTGATTCCATCGGGAGTACTTTATGATGATACTAAATGTGTAATTGGTAATGGGGTTGTAGTTGACCCTAAGGTCTTAATTGAAGAGCTTGATTATTTAGCCCAGAAGGGTGTAGAGGTGACTAATTTCTATATCAGTTCTAAAGCTCATTTAATTATGCCTTATCATAGAATGTTGGATAAGGCCGAAGAAATTAGAAAAGGTAATGATAAGATTGGTACTACTGGGAAGGGAATTGGCCCAGTTTATCGAGATAAAATTGGTCGTTTTGGGATTAGAGTTGAAGATTTATTAGATGAAGATAAATTTGCTGCTAAGGTAAGAGAAGCAGTTGAGCTAAAGAATTTAGTATTAGATAAGGTTTATGGTTTAGATAGATTAGATGCTCAAGAGGTTATTGAAGAGTATTTAGGTTATGCAGAGCAGATTAAGGATTTTGTAACTGATACTTCTCTATTAGTTAATCAGGAAGTAGAAGCAGGTAGCAATGTTTTATTTGAAGGAGCTCAAGGTACTTTATTAGATATTGACCATGGTACTTATCCTTATGTTACTTCTTCTAATCCAACAGCTGGTGGTGTCTGTAATGGTGTAGGAGTTGGCCCGACTAAGATAAATAATATTGTTGGAATTGTTAAGGCTTATACAACACGAGTTGGAGAGGGTCCTTTTCCTGCTGAATTGACAGAGGATATAGGTGAACATTTAAGAGACAAAGGTCATGAATTTGGTACTACAACAGGTAGACCACGCCGCTGTGGCTGGTTTGATGCTTTAATTGTTAAGTATGCTGCTCGAATAAATGGACTGACTAGTTTGGCTATTACTAAGTTAGATGTGTTAGATGAATTAGAAGAGATTAAGATTTGTACTGGTTATCGTTATCAAGGTGAGGTTCTTAATGAGTTTTCTACTAATGAAGAAATATTAAAAGAATGTGAGCCAGTATATGAGACATTAGCAGGTTGGCAAGAGGATACATCTGATATAGACGAGTATGATAATCTACCAGAGAATGCTAAGCAGTATATAGATCGAATCTGTGAGTTAACAGATACCGAGTTATCTATTTTATCTGTAGGACCAAAGCGTTCAGAAACAATGGTTTTAGATAATTTATTAGGATAATTGATATTGACAACTATTTATTAAGCTGATATTATAAAATTAGTAAAATAGAATAGATAGGATTATATGACTGGCGGAACAACATGGAATTAACTATGGGGGAGTATAATCCTGACAATAAATCGCCCGCCTGGATAGCAGTTATGTTATCCAGGCGGGTTTTTGTGGTTTATATATGCTACCTAATCTTACAAATTGTATGAAAATTCTCTGTTTTCAATAAGCAGTTAATTTAATTGACGGTTAATAAAGGGTATGTTATTATAAGTACAAGAGATTCAAACAGTAAAGATTATTATTTTCAATTACAACTATTTTATAATATATATAACCCAATAAGGAGGATTATAGATGAGTAAATTAAACTTTAAGTCTGGTAAATGGGAAAGAGAAATTGATGTTAGAGACTTTGTGCAACAGAATTATGAACCTTATACAGGAGATGATTCTTTCTTAGCCGGACCAACTGATAGAACGGAAAAGTTATGGGAAGAGTGTAGTGAGTTATTATGGAAAGAGATTGAGAATGATGGTGTTTTAGATGTAGATGCTGAAACTGTATCTGATATTAATGCTTATGACCCAGGTTATATTGATAAAGATTTAGAAAAGATTGTTGGCTTACAGAGTGATGAGCCATTAAAAAGAACGTTAAACACTTATGGTGGTATTCGAATGGCTCGTCAAGCTGCTGAAGCTTATGGATATGAAGTTGATGAAGAGATTGATGAGATCTTTACTAAGTATCGTAAGACACATAATGATGGTGTATATGATGCTTATACACCAGAATTAAGAGAGATTCGTCGATCTGGTGTAATTACTGGATTGCCTGATGCTTATGGTCGAGGACGAATTATTGGTGACTACCGTCGAATTGCTTTATATGGTATTGATCACTTAATTGCAGATAAGAAGCAAGATATTGCTCATTTACCTACACGAATGACAGAAGATCATATTCGGTTACGTGAAGAGGTAAGTGAACAGATTAGAGCTTTAAAAAAGTTAAAAGAATTAGGTGAATCTTATGGATTAGAGCTAGGCCGACCAGCTGAAAATGCACAAGAAGCTATTCAATGGACTTATATGGGATATTTAGCTTCTATTCAAGAGAATAATGGTGCGGCAATGTCTTTTGGCCGAGTGGCTGAGTTCTTTGATATCTATATTAAGCAAGATATCGAAACTGGTAACTTGACTGAAACAAAAGCACAAGAATTAATTGATGATTTTGTAATTAAGTTAAGAATGGCTCGTCAATTAAGAACACCTGCTTATAATGAGCTATTTAGTGGTGATCCAATGTGGATTACTATTGTAGTTGGTGGAATGGGTATTGATGGTCGACCATTAGTATCTAAAACAAGCTTTAGATTATTGAATACACTTTATAACTTAGGACCAGCACCAGAGCCTAATTTAACAGTATTATGGTCTGAGAACTTACCAGAAGGTTTCAAAGAATTTTCTGCTAAGGTATCTCGAGATACAAGTTCTATTCAGTATGAAAATGATGACTTAATGCGTGAGAACTTCGGTGATGACTACTCTATTGCTTGCTGTGTATCTGCTATGAGAACTGGTAAAGAGATGCAGTTCTTTGGAGCTCGGTGTAACTTACCGAAGACATTACTTTACTCTTTAAATGGTGGCCGAGACGAAAAGTCTGGTGTACAAGTTGGCCCGGAATTTACTCCTTATGAAGGCGACATTTTAGAATTTGATGAGGTAATGGATAAATTTGATACTTTCTTAGATTGGTTAGTTGAGAAGTATGTAGGTGCTTTGAATATTATTCACTATATGCATGATAAGTATGCTTATGAGAGAGTTCAGATGGCTTTACATGATACAGATGTAGATCGTATTATGGGCTTTGGAGTAGCAGGATTATCAATTATTGCTGACTCTTTAAGTGCTATTAAGTATGCTACAGTTAAGCCAATTAAGAATGACGATGGTATTATTACTGACTTTGAAATTGAAGGAGACTTCCCTAAATTTGGGAATGATGATGACCGAGTTGATGAGTTAGCAGTTGATGTTGTGAAACGATTTATGACTAAATTAGAAGAACATGAATTATATCGTGATGCTGAGCACTCTATGTCTATTCTAACTATTACTTCTAATGTTGTATATGGTAAGAAGACAGGTGCTACTCCTGATGGACGTAAAGCAGGAGAACCATTTGCACCAGGGGCCAACCCAATGCATGGTCGTGATAGTTCTGGAGCAATGGCATCCTTAAATTCTGTAGCTAAGTTACCTTATGATTATTGTCAGGATGGTATCTCTAATACATTCTCTATTGTGCCTAAAGCTTTAGGTTCAGGTGATAATCAACAGGCAGATAACTTAACTTCTGTCTTAGATGGTTACTTTGCTCAAGGTGCTCACCATTTGAATGTTAATGTTCTACAGAGAGAGACTTTAGAAGATGCTGTTGAGCACCCTGAAAAATATCCGCAGTTAACAATTAGAGTTTCTGGTTATGCTGTTAACTTTATTCGGTTAACTCCAGAGCAACAGCAGGAAGTTATTGCACGTACTTTCCACAATCAAATGTAGTGATAAGTTAACTAATTCAACCAGGGGATAATTCCTCTGGTTGTTTTATTTAATCGAGATATTTCTGCAGTTTACAGTTTACAATTTACAGTGTACAGTTAAGGTCAAAATCAGTAAAAATCTAAGATGTATCTTTACTAAAAATAATTTTGTTATTTTTAAAAGGTTTTGATTTTAAATAAGAAAAACAATGCGACTTTTTATTAAAATTAGTAGTATAATATATGAATTAAAAGTGTTAAAGATAATCTAGTAATCTTTTAACAGTAGGAAGCATAACTTGTTTTTCTAAAAAATATTTTTGTACCTTTTTAGTAGTTTTATCAGATGTAAATGAAAAATAGTCAGTTACTTCAATTCATTTATTGTTAAACTATATAGCTGATTAAAATTATTGAATTAATGATAAAGACTACTAATTGCGCTCTGAATGAAATGAAGAAGTACTCTTGGGGTGTATTTTGACAAAAGGTACTCGGAAGAAGGCCGATAGGCCGTTCCGAAACCGTCTTTGAATTCAATTTTTTTAGTTAACTTTTTATTAAAAAGTGAAACAATATCTCGATAATGTTTTACTTAATTGGTAAGTATAAATTCTAAATAATGTATTTTTATAAGAGGAGGTAAAATAATGACTACAGGTTATATTCACTCTTTAGAAAGCTTTGGAACTCAAGATGGTCCAGGGATTCGTTATGTAGTATTTACACAGGGTTGTCCTCTACGTTGTAAGTATTGTCATAATCCTGATACTTGGCATCTAAAAGAAGGGCAAAAAATGGGTGTCGATAAAGTGGTAGATAAAATTATCAAATGTAAACCATATATTGATCGAGGTGATGGAGGGGTAACTATTTCAGGTGGTGAGCCTGTTTTACAGTTAGACTTTACTTTAAAATTATTACGTCGTTGTAAAGAAGAAGGTCTTCATACTGCTTTAGACACTTCAGGTTATGTAGAGATAGATGATTTTAAAAAACTTTTACCTTATCTTGATTTAGTATTACTTGATATTAAGCAGTTAGTTGAAGAAAAACATCAAGAGTTAACTGGAGTAAGTAACCAACAAACATTGAAATTAGTTGATTTTCTAGAAGGTCAAGAACAGTCATTTTGGGTGCGCCATGTAATTGTACCAGGTTGGACTGATGACTTAGAAGAAGTAGAAAGATTAGCTAAAAAATTAGGTACTTTAAAAGAATTAGAGAAGATTGAATTATTACCTTATCATCAATTAGGAGTTCATAAGTGGAAAGAGTTAGAACTAGATTATGAATTAGATGGAGTTGAGCCTCCTAATAAAGAAACATTAGATAAGATTAAAGGTATATTTACGGCGCAAGGTCTTAAAACTGTAATTAAATAGTTTTTTCTAGACCAACTTCATGTTGGTCTATTTTGTTTTTTGGAATAAGAATTAAAATAATTGATTTAGTTAAATATATATATAAATAGTAACTAGGAGGCAGAAGATGAAAGTTAGTCATAAACTTCTTTCAGTTATCTTAGTGTTAAGTTTATTTTTATTAGTAGGCTGTAGTAAGTTACAGAGCAAGCCAAAAAAGAAAGAAAACAAAATCCCACTTTCTTTTGTTAATGTAGGTTTAACAATTGAGCAGACAATTGATAGTATGGAAAGATTTTATTCTAAAAAGAGAGATAAAGAGGAAAAAGAGAAATTTAAAGAACAAAAGCAGCAACAGGAAGATGCGAAGCATAAAGATAAAGAAAATAAGAATAAAGTTGAAGATAAAAAAAATAATGTTGAGTTCTCTAAATGGAAGGGAATAGAAGGTCAAATTGATGAATTACATCGTAAGTGGAATCGCTATGAAGGAGAAAGCACCTTAGCAGCTAAGAAGTTGCACAAAGTAGAACAGGAATTAAATAGCCTAACGGAAGTAACTAAAAGTAAAGAGTTATTGTCTTCCTTATGGCAGGCTAATGAGTTTAGTTTAAACTTAGCAAGATTATATGAGATGTATGATGCTAAAGTAGGGGCCAAAAAAAAGATTGTAGCCTATACTAGAAGAATTATTTATGCAAGCTGGTTAGGAATTAGTAAGGAAAAGCAGTTATCTGATGTTGAAAAATTAAAGGATCTTATACCTAAGTTAAAAGTAAAAAGTAAGAATAAAAAAGATATTAAAGAGTTAAAAAAAGCAGTTGAAGATCTAGAACAGGCTATTAAGCAAGAAGCTAAAACTGTAATAGAAGTTAAAGGGAAATTAGTAACGACTAAGATAAAAGAATTCAAAGAATAAATTTTAGTTTATGTTGACGAAATTGACTTTATCTGTTAAGATTATCATGTAAAATAGAGATTTAATCGAATACCTCATATAAGTGTGAGAATCTGGCTCACAAGTTTCTACCAGGTTGCCGTAAACTACCTGACTATGAGGGAAGTGTACCTAGGGTTCCGTAGCTATAACAGCTGTTAGGTCCAAGCGGTACAGATATTTTATACACCGAAGGGAGAAAAGCCCAGGCGGGTAGGTTCTACTCTTAGTTTAGTAGAGCTTACCTGTCTGGGCTTTTTTGTTTGTTAGACTATTGGTAAAAGTAACTTTACTGTCTGATATATTAAAAATCTAATTTTTAAGTGTCTTACACATGACTCATAGCTTGCAACTGCAAACTAAAAATGGAGGGATTAGATGAAGATATTAGTAGTTGGTAGTGGTGGAAGGGAACACACATTAGTTTGGAAATTAAAGCAGAGCTCTAAGGTAGAAGAGATTTTTGTAGCTTCAGGTAATGCGGGCACAGCAGAATTAGCTACAAATATTGAGATTGAAACTACAAATATTAATGAATTAGTTAATTTTGCTCAAAAGAAGGAAATTGATTTGACTTTTGTTGGCCCAGAAGCTCCTTTAGTGGCTGGAATTGTTAATGCATTTGAAAAAGTAGGACTAAATATTTTCGGGCCAACTAAAGCAGCAGCTCAATTAGAAGGAAGTAAGGTATTCTCTAAAAATCTAATGAAGAAGTATGATATTCCTACGGCTAAGTATGAAAGTTTTACTGATCCTAAAAAAGCAATTGCCTATATTGAAAAAGAAGGAGCTCCTATTGTAGTTAAGGCTGAAGGATTGGCAGCAGGTAAAGGGGTTGTTGTAGCAGAGACTAAAAAAGAAGCTATAGAGGCTGTAGAGACAATTATGGTTGATGAGAAGTTTGGAAGAGCAGGTAGTAGAATCGTTGTTGAAGAGTTTCTGACAGGGGAAGAGGCAACTGTTTTGGCTTTTACTGATGGAGATACTATTATCCCAATGGTACCTTCCCAAGATCATAAACAGGCTTATGATGGAGATGAGGGGCCAAATACTGGAGGAATGGGTGCTTATGCTCCAGCACCAGTAGTAACTGATAAATTATTAGAGCAAGTTAAAAAAGAAATTTTAGTTCCTACTATAGACGCTTTACAAAAAGAAGGTATTAAGTATAAAGGAGTTTTATATACTGGATTAATGATTGAAGATAATGAAGCTAAAGTATTAGAATATAATGTACGATTTGGTGATCCAGAAGCTCAAGCTGTTCTACCATTATTAGAAACTGATTTAGTAGAAATAGCAGAAACAATTATTGATGAAGAACTTACTGAAACAACTATTGACTGGTCAACTAAAACAGCAGTCTGTGTAATTATGGCTTCTGGTGGTTATCCAATAGATTATGATACTGGTAAGGAGATTACAGGAATTAAAGAAGCAGCTAATGGTGAGGATATTATTGTCTATCAAGCTGGAACTGATTTAGATAATAATAAATTAGTAACTGCTGGAGGAAGGGTTTTAGGTGTAACTGCTCTTGGTGATAGCTATAAAGAGACTATTGATAAAGCATATCAGGGAATAGAAGAGATTGATTTTGAAGAGGCACATTATCGAACTGATATTGGGAATAAAGCTTTAAGTCATGAGTAATGAGTAGTGAGTAGTGAGTTTAAGTCTGAGATTAAGTTTCAGTAAGAAATAAGGTCTAATTATTTTCTTAAACTCAGACTCAGACTTAAGCTTAGATCTAGATTAAAGTAAATACGAAACTGGAGGTGTTAATATGTCTAAAAGTAAGACAAAGCAGATAATCGGAATTATCGGTGGTGGCCAATTGGGTAAGATGATGATCTTAGAAGCTAAAAAAATGGATTTTGAGGTTATTATTTTAGACCCTACTAGTCATTGTCCAGCAGATAGTATTGCTGATGAGCATATTGTAGCTGAATTTGATGACCAGGATGCTATTAGAGAATTGGCCGAAAAATCAGATATTGTAACTTATGAATTTGAGCATATTGAAGTAGACACTTTAAAAGGGTTAGAAACAGAAGGTTATAACATATATCCAACTCCTAAAAGCCTAGAAATTATTCAAAATAAATATGATCAAAAACAATTATTAAAAGCAGAAGGTATTCCTGTACCAGATTTTATAAGAGTATCTAGTAAAGAAGATATTAAAAAAGCAGCGGCTAAGTTTGATTATCCTATAATGTTAAAAAGTTGTACAGGAGGTTATGACGGTAAAGGTAATGCGCTAATAAAAGATGAAGAAGGGATTGAAGGGGCTTATCAAGCCTTAGGAGCAGGAGATAATTTGTTGATGGTAGAAGAATTTGTCCCCTTTAGTAAAGAGGTTTCAGTATTAGTTTGTCGTAGTACTAAAGGAGAAACAATCACTTATCCTATAGGTGAGAATGCTCATCAAGAAAGTATTTTAATTGAAACTAAGGTACCAGCTGATATTTCTGATAATATTAAAGAAGAAGCTCTTAATTTAGGCGAAAAAGTTATGGATATATTCTCTGGTTTCGGTATTTTCTGTATAGAGATGTTTGTAACAGAGGATAATAGAGTATTAATTAATGAAATAGCTCCGCGACCTCATAATTCAGGTCATTATTCTATTGAAGGAACTGTTACTTCTCAATTTGCTAACCATATTCGAGCCATTGTAGGTCTTCCTTTAGGAAATACAGATTTAGTAAATCCAACGGTCATGAGAAATCTTCTTGGTCAAAGAAGTAAAGGTGAAGCAAATGTAGTAGGAACAGAAGAAGTATTAAAACTCCATAATCTTAAATTGCATGTTTATGGGAAGAAAGTATCGAGACCTGGTAGGAAAATGGGTCATTTAACAGTTACAGCAGATACAGTAGATCAGGCAAGTCAAGTTGCCCTAGAGGCAAGTGAATTAGTTATAATAGAAGGGCAGAGTAATTGACAATTAAATAAAAAATAATAATGAATAAAGGATAAACCTAAATATATTGAGTTTAAGATTAAGTATAAGGCTGAGTAAACAATGAATTATTATATTTTAGTGGTTTCATTTCTTTAAGTTTAATAACTATTTTATGATAAATTTGCTTAAACTAAAGCTCAGATTTAATAGTTAGATAGGTTTTTAACTGTACACTGTAAACCGTAAACTGTAAACTATAAACCGGGAGGAATTAATTTATGCAACCTAAAGTTGGAGTTATTATGGGTAGTGATTCGGATTTACCAGTTATGAAGGATGCAGCGAATATTTTAGAAGAGTTTAATATTCCTTATGAAATTACAGTAGTATCTGCTCATAGAACACCTGATCGAGTCTCTGAATATGCAGAAAGTGCAGAAGAAAAAGGTATTGATGTAATTATTGCTGGAGCAGGTGGAGCAGCTCATCTACCAGGCATGACAGCCTCTCATACTTCACTACCAGTCATTGGAGTACCAATTAAGACGTCTAAGTTGAGTGGAGTGGATTCTCTGTATTCTATTGTTCAAATGCCAGGAGGAGTACCAGTGGCTACAGTAGGTATCAATGGAGCCCAAAATGCAGGATTATTGGCTATTCAGATGTTAGGTATTAAGAATCAAGAATTAAGAGATAAGCATAAACGGTATAAAGCAGAGTTGGCGAGTAGTGTAAAAGAGACAGCTACAGAATTAGAAGAGTTAGGCCATCAGGAATATTTAGCTCAACAATCTTAAATAACGAAAATTAAAGTTATATATATTAATAATATTCGTTTTATTCTTGATAAAAAGACTATAAGTTGTTATTATAAGAGTGACAATTGCAATAAGCCGAAGATTAGCTTGCTTCATATATGTGTAGGATAAGGCTACACGTTTCTACCAACGGCCATAAACTGTTGACTATGAAGGAACTATTTAGGGAATAGTAGACCTAGATAGACTTTCCTTGTAGTTACAAGGTGGTCTATCTAGGTCTTTTCATTTTAAGTAGTAAGTTAAGTTGTTTTTTATTAGCTATAAAGTAGAGCTTGATTGATAGAAAGCTACGTTTTATATCAATAGTTGACAGTATACAGTGTACGGTGTACAGTGGTTTACACTAACATGGTAGGAAAATCAAAACAAGATTCAAAGTTTCTAGAATGCTTTATATATTATATTAATAGTTTAAAAGGAATTGATTTTATGGTTTTAACTGTAAACTGTAAACCGTAAACTATAAACTGATATAAAGTGATAAAATGCCACTTTATATCAATAATTAGGGAGGAATAAGATGATAAATCGTAATATTTTTAAAAATATTAGTCCCTTAGACCATAGATATTCTTTACGAGATGAATTTAAGGATTATTCAACTTATTTATCAGAAGAAGCAAAAGTTAAATATCAAGCTGCTGTAGAGGTAGCTTTGGTTAAAGCTTTAGCTAAACGTGGAATTTGTTCTCAGAAAGTAGCAACTGAAGTAGAAAAGGCTGCTGAAGAAATAAATCCAGAAGAAGTATATAAGGAAGAAAAAAAGACAAAACACAATATTCGAGCTTTAGTAAATTGTATTCAGAATAAAGTTAGTGATGAAGCTAAACCTTATGTTCATTTTACTACAACTTCCTTTGATATTGTTGATACTGCTAATTCTTTACGCTATAAAGAAACTACTGAAGAATTAATCTTACCTACCTTAAAGAAGTTAGAAAAACTACTAATGGAAATTTCACTAAGAGAAAAAGAAACAGTTCAGGTTGGTAGAACTCATGGCCAACATGCAGTTCCAATTACTTTTGGTTTTGCTGTAGCTGAATATGTAAGTAGACTAGGAAATAGAATTCAAGCTATTGAAGAGAGTAGTAAACAGCTAAGAGGAAAGATAGCAGGAGCTGTAGGAGCTTATAATGCTAGTCACCTTTTCTTTGAGGAACCAGAAACTTTTGAAGCAGATGTTTTAGCAGAGTTAGATTTAGAAGCTAGTACTCATTCTACTCAGATTGTTGAACCAGAGTATATAACTGATTTTGTTCACTCGTTAACTTCCTGTTTTGGAGTTATAGCTAATTTTAGTGATGATATGCGTCATTTACAGCGCTCAGAGATTGGTGAAGTAGGAGAACACTTTGGTGAAGACCAAGTTGGCTCTTCAACTATGCCTCACAAACGGAATCCAATTAATTATGAGAATGTTAAAAGTATGTGGAAGGAATTTATGCCTCGTATGATGACTGCTTACCAAGATCAAATTTCAGAACACCAACGTGATTTAACTAATTCAGCTTCTAGTCGATTTATTCCTGAGATTATAGTCGGTCTATTATCATCTATTAATCGTTTAATTAGAGTAGGTAACAAGCTAGTTGTTGATCATGATAATATGAAGAAGAATTTTGATCAGAATAAAGAACTGGTAGTAGCTGAGCCGCTTTATATTTTATTGGCATCTTATGGTCATCCTGATGCTCATGAAGCTGTAAGAAAGCTGACTTTAGAAGCAGAAGAGACAGGAAATAATTTAAGAGAATTAGTGCAGGTCAAAGAAGAATTGCAGCCTTATTGGGAGCAGTTTAATAAAAAGCAACGTAAACTATTAACTAATCCTGAGCAGTATATAGGAACTTCAGTGAAAAAGACAGAGCAGGTCGTTGAATATTGGAGTAACGAACTAAATATAAAACTAACTTAATATAATAAGTTACGGTTTATTTACGGAGAGTTCGGTAGAACTGGTAGAGAAAACCGAAAAATTTGTAAAAGATTGAAGTAGCAATTAGATATTGAATTGCCTGCAGAGTAAAAGTCGGTTTATAGACGAATATTTCGTTAAAACTTGTAAGGATAAAATAAAGTAGAGTAGCGGGCTATTAAGCCCATACTTCAAATTTAAATTACCAATTAATAATCTGGGAGGGAAATTAAATGGAAAAGGCAGAAATGATGTATGAAGGAAAAGCTAAAAAAGTTTATAGTACTAATGATAGTGATAAAGTAATAGTTGAATATAAAGATGATGCTACTGCTTTTGATGGACAGAAAAAAGGTCAAATAGCTGACAAAGGAGAGTTAAATGCTAAAATTTCAACTATTTTCTTTGAATTGTTAGAAGAGAAGGGAATTCCAACTCATTTAATAGAAAAACTAAATAAAACAGATGTTTTAGTTAAAAAGTTAGATATTATTTTAGTAGAAGTAGTAATGAGGAATATAGCAGCTGGTAGTTTAGCAGAAAGATTAGGATTAGAAGAAGGGACTAAATTAGATAAACCAGTTTTGGAGTTTTATTATAAAGACGATGATTTAGGAGATCCAATGATTAATCGATATCATATTTATACTGAAGATTTAGCAACAAAAGAGCAACTAGATGAGATTAGCGATTTAGCTTTTAAAATAAATCAAATTCTAGTTGATTTTCTTGCAGATAAAGGAATTGATCTAGTTGATTTCAAGTTAGAATTTGGAGTGGATAGTGAAGGTAATATCCACCTTGGAGATGAAATTTCACCAGATACTTGTCGTTTTTGGGATAGTGAGACAGAAAAGAAATTAGATAAAGATCGTTTCCGACGAGATTTAGGTCAAGTTGAAGGTGCTTATCATGAAGTTGTAAGGAGACTAGAAGAGTAGTTAATTGTAGAAGTTAGAGTTAGAATTGATATATTGTATCACTAAAAGTGACACAGCTATCAGTCAATTCAAAATATTTAAGTTCAAAAACTAAAGCATTATAATCTCTATATTCTAAGGGGTTCAGATATGTCTATAGTTTGAATTTGATTCAGCTGATCCTACGAGTTTCATAGAAACTCTTCGTGATAAAGATCATCTACATCGTGGTACAAAGTGCCACTAATAATTAAATAGAAAGGGATGAAGCAAATATGGCAAAAAATCATTCCTGTCAGAGTGAAGAGCTAATGGATAAGATGGAAGAAGAGTGTGGTGTATTTGGAGTTTATGCTGCTGCAGATGATAAAGTTGATGTAGCCAATTTAACCTATTTAGGGTTACATGCTCTTCAGCATAGAGGGCAAGAAAGTGCAGGCATCTGTGTCAATGATAAAGGTGAATTTACAAATCATAGAGGAATGGATTTAGTAACTAATGTCTTCGATGAAGAGATATTAGAAGAGTTAACTGGTCAAAGTGCTGTAGGACATGTTCGCTATTCTACAACAGGTTCTAGTCTATTATCTAATGCTCAACCTTTAGTAACTAATTCGATTAAAGGAGAATTAGCTTTAGCCCATAATGGAAATCTAGTTAATGGCTTAAAACTGAGAAGAAATTTAGAAGAGCGTGGTTCTATTTTTCATTCCACACTTGATACTGAGGTAATTGCTCATTTAGCAGCTAGGTCTTTTAAAGATGATATTGTTGAGGCTTTAACTCATAGTTTACAGAAGGTAAAAGGTGCTTTTAGTTTAGTCGCAATGACAGAGGATAGTCTAGTTGCTGCTAGAGATCCACATGGGTTTAGGCCATTATCAATAGGAAAAATAGGAAGTAGTTATGTTGTTGCTTCAGAAACTTGTGCTTTTGATATTATTGGGGCAGAACATGTTAGAGATATTGAACCAGGTGAAATTGTTCTAATTAATGACGAAGGAATTGAAAGTAAATACTATGGTGAACGGACTCCTTATAATTTCTGTGTTTTTGAGTTTATATATTTTGCTCGACCTGATAGTGTAATCGGCGGACAGAATGTTCAACTGGCTCGAAAAGAAATAGGTCGTCAATTAGCTAGAGAGACAGATATAGAAGCTGATCTTGTAGTACCTGTACCTAGCTCTGGGATTCCATCAGCTTTAGGATTTGCTGAAGAATCTGGAATTCCTTATGAAAAAGGAATCTTAAGAAATAGATATGTGGGACGGACCTTTATTCAACCTACTCAAGAAATTAGAGATTTGAAAGTTAGAATAAAGTTAAATCCAATTCGAGATATCATTGAAGGAAAACGAATAATTCTAGTTGATGATTCAATAGTTAGAGGGACAACTAGTAAACAGATTATTAGGATGATGAAAGAGACAGGAGCCAAAGAAGTCCATTTAGTAATATCTTCTCCTCCAGTAGCTTATCCATGTTATTATGGTCTAGATACATCTAGACGACAAGAGTTAATTGCAGCAGAAAATAGTGTAGAAGAAATCTGTGATCATATTGGAGCTGATTCTTTAACTTATGTAAGTAAAGAAGGACTGCTCAATTCTATTGAAGCTAATGGTTATGGTTTCTGTACAGCCTGTTTTGATGGAGATTATCCATTAGGAGAAGGAGCAGGTAAGTTTAGTTTGGAGTGTTGAGTGTGAGTATATCATAGCCGTGGCACGAAGTGCCACTTTAAGTTATAGCTAATTGTAAATAAAAGAAGTAGGAGGGGAAGTAATGGGTTTAACTTACAAAGATGCTGGTGTGGATATTGAAGCAGGAGAAGAAGCAGTAGATAAGTTAAAAGAAGATGTAGAAGATACTTTTACTTCTGGAGTGTTAACAGGGTTAGGTAGTTTTGGAGCCTTATTTGCTCCAGATTTAAGTGATTATAATAAACCGGTATTTGTTTCAGGAACAGATGGAGTAGGAACTAAGTTAAAGGTTGCCTTTATGACAGGCCAACACAGTACGGTAGGTATTGATCTGGTAGCTATGTCTGTTAATGATATTTTGGCCCAAGGAGCTAGACCATTATTCTTTTTAGATTATTTAGCTACTGGTAAATTAGAACCAGATAGCGTTGCTGAAGTCGTTAAAGGAATTACAACTGGTTGTAAGCAGGCAGGTTGTGCTTTAATCGGTGGTGAAACAGCAGAGATGCCTGATTTCTATTCTGCTGGAGAGTATGATTTAGCTGGATTTGTTGTAGGAATAGTAGATAAAGATAAGATTATTACTGGAGAAGATATTAATCCAGGAGATAAGATTATAGGACTAACTTCTAATGGTATCCATAGTAATGGTTATACGTTAGCTCGTAAAGTCTTCTTTGATGTAGCAGGTTATGATGTTGATGATGAATTAGATGAATTAGAAACAACTTTAGGAGAAGAATTATTAAAGCCGACTCGAATTTATGCTAAACCAGTTTTAGAAATTTTAGATCAGTATCAAGTTAATGGAATTGCTCATATTACTGGTGGTGGATTAATTGAGAATTTACCTCGAATTTTACCTGAAGATACTAAAGCAGTAATTAATAAAGATAGTTGGGTAACACATTCTATATTTAAATTAATGCAAGATATAGGAGATATAAAAGAAAAAGAAATGTATCGGACTTTTAATATGGGAATCGGCATGGTATTAGTTGTGTCAGAAGATGAAGCTGAAGAAGTTATTAAAAGAGCCAATAAATTAGGAGAAGATGCTCATTTAATTGGAGAAGTTAAAGAAGGAGAGAATAAAGTAGAAATTAGTTGACAGTTGATGGTTGATAGTTGACAGTTAAAGAAATTAAATTTCATAAACAGAGAATTATAGGGTTTGAATTCAACTGTAGACTATACACTGTAAACTGTACACTGTTAAAGGTGAGGTGTTGAAATGTTAAAAGTAGGAGTTTTGGCATCAGGAAGAGGAACTAACCTACAATCTATTATTGATAGTATTAAGACGGGCCAACTACCAGCAGAGATTAAGGTAGTAATTAGTGATAATGAAGAAGTTACGGCTTTAGATAGAGCTGAAAAGTATGGAATTGAAGGCTTTTATGTTAATCCGCAACAATATGAAACTACTGAAGATTTTGAACAGGCTATGGTTGATACTTTAGAAGAATATGATGTGGAGTTAGTAGTTATGGCCGGCTTTATGCGTTTATTAAGTCCTTATTTTATTAGACAATACAAGAATAAAATAATGAATATTCACCCTTCGTTATTACCAGCATTTAAAGGACTTCATGCTCAACAACAAGCCTTAGATTATGGGGTTAAAGTAGCAGGTTGTACTGTTCATTTTGCTGATGAAGGAATGGATACAGGACCAATAATTCTACAGGCTACAGTTCCAGTTAAAGATGAGGATACAGAAGAAACTTTAGCTAATCGGATTCTACAAGAAGAACACAAGATTTATCCAGAAGCAATTAGATTGTATGCTGAAGGAAAATTAGAGATTAAAGATGGGAAAGTTACAATTAAAGAGTAATTTATAATTGAAAATTGGGAATTAATAATTATAAATAATAGATGATAAATAATGAGAAACTAGAGGGATTAATATAAATATTTTATTATGTTAAAGGGATAAAGAAGTAAAGTGAGAAGATAATTAAATGTGAGGAATGAGTGTGGGTGTGAGTAAAGTCAAATTAATAAAGAATAGAAGTATAGTTTAAGCTTAAGTTTGAGTTTCAGTTAAGCCTCAAGATCAAAATAAAGCTTTGTGTTTGATTTAGAATTTTAACTGTCAACTGTTAATTGTAAACTGTAAACTAATAAAAAACAAGGGGTGAAAAAATGGCTAATATTCGGCAAGCTTTATTAAGTGTTTCTAATAAAGAAGGAATTGTTGATTTTGCTAGAGGATTAAGTGAGCTAGGAGTAACTATAATTTCTACTGGTGGGACTGCTAAAAAAATTAAAGAAGCTGGAATAGAAGTAGTAGAAATTAGTGATGTAACGGATTATCCAGAGATGATGAATGGACGGGTAAAGACTTTACATCCAGCTGTTCATGGTGGCATTTTAGCAGTAAGAGATAATAAAGACCATATGAAGGAGATTGAGGACCAAGGGATTAAACCAATTGATTTAATTGTTTGTAACTTATATCCTTTTGCGGAGACAATTGCTCAAGATGATGTAACTTTAGAAGAGGCAGTAGAGAATATAGATATTGGCGGGCCAACTATGATTCGTTCTGCTGCTAAAAACTTTAATGATGTCGGAGTAGTTGTTGACCCAACTGATTATGATTCTATTTTGGAGCAGTTGCAAGCAAATAAGGGGACTCTAAGCGATAGTAAAAGAATGGAGTTGGCCCATAAAGCTTTTGAGCATACTGCTAAATATGATAGTTTAATTCAGAAATATTTAGGTGGATTAGTAAATGAAGAGCAACTTCCAGAGACTATGTTAGATGCTTATACTAAAAAATCTGATCTAAGATACGGAGAAAATCCACATCAAGATGCTGCCTTCTATAAGGAACAAGAATCTAACGAACCATCTATTACTACAGCTAAGCAGTTACATGGCAAAGATTTATCATTTAATAATATTAATGATACTAATGGAGCTTTAGAATTAGTAAAAGAATTTCCAGATCAACCTGCTGCTGCAGTAATCAAACATGCTAATCCATGTGGTATGGCTCAAAGTGATAACTTACTTGATGCTTATAAAAAAGCTCATGCTGGAGATCCATTATCTGCTTTTGGTAGTATTGTTGCTCTCAATCGTAAAGTGACAGCAGATGTAGCAGATGAGATAGCAGATGAAGATAAGTTTATTGAAGTAGTAATTGCTCCTACATTTACTCAAGAAGCACTTGAGATTCTTAAAGGTAGATGGGATAGTGTTCGACTGTTAGAAACAGGTGATTTATATATTGATCGAGAGCAGCCAGGATACAATCTAAAGAAAGTAACTGGTGGTTTATTAGTTCAAGAGCGAGATATTGTAGAGATAGATGAGAGTGAATTAGAAGTAGTTACAGATGTTAAACCGACTGAAGAACAACTAAAAGATCTATTATTTAGCTGGAAAGTTGTTAAGCATGTTAAATCAAATGCTATTGTGATGGCTAAAGATGAGATGGTAGTTGGAGTTGGTGCTGGTCAGATGAGTCGAGTTGATTCTATGATTATTGCTGGTCGTAAAGCTGATGGTCGACAAAAGGGTGGAGTTGTAGCTTCAGATGCCTTCTTCCCATTCCCAGATGCTATTGAAGAAGCAGCCGCCAAAGGAATTAAAGCAGTTATTCAACCAGGTGGCTCAATTAGAGATGAACAAGTCATTGAAGCTGCGAATGAAGCAGGAATTGCTATGGTCTTTACAGGAAGAAGACATTTTAGACATTAAAATATGAGATAGTGAATTAACCAGCCTTTATGGCTGGTTTTTTATTATATAGGAAATTATGCATGTGAAAATTTCACAACAATTGTGAAATTTCACGAGATAGGTAATTAGGAACGGAATGGCTGAGTTCTATTGTAAAGAATTATTTTGTCTGCTATTATAAAACTAGAGTTAATGAAAACACTTTCATTAACTCTAAATAACTCAAAAACTTAAACAAGGAGTGATAATGGATGAAAGAAAAAATTCAACGTTTTGGGGCAGCAATGTTTGTACCAGTTTTATTATTTCCCTTTGCTGGTATAATGGTTGGTTTAGCAATTTTATTTATGAATCAAGAGATTATGGGGGCTATAGCTCAGTCAGGTGGACTATGGCATCAGGCATGGTTTATTATTCAAGAAGGGGCATGGACTGTATTTCGTCAGTTACCACTTTTATTTGTGGTAGGGTTACCTGTAGCTTTAGCGAAGAAAGCAGAAGCCCGAGCTTGTCTAGAATCTTTGTTATCTTATTTAACATTTAATTACTTTGTTAGTGCTATGCTTTCTTTATGGGGGCCTAGTTTTGGAGTTGATTTTTCTGTTAGCGCTAGTGATAGTTTTGGTTTAGCTGAGATTGCAGGGATTAAAACTTTGAATACAGGAATGATTGGAGCTATTTTAATTTCAGGGATTGTAGTTTATCTTCATAATAAATATTTTGATACAGAATTACCTGAATATATAGGTATTTTCCAAGGCTCATCCTTTGTTGCAATTATTGGATTCTTTGTTATGCTTCCTGTGGCCTTAGCAACTTGTTTCTTATGGCCAAAAGTTCAAGGAGGAATTTCATCTTTACAAGGATTTTTAGCTAGCTCTGGTGTGATTGGAGTCTGGTTATACTCTTTCTTAGAGCGGATTTTGATTCCAACTGGATTACACCACTTTATTTATGGACCATTTATTTTTGGACCAGCCGTAGTAGAAGGTGGAATTTATTCTGCTTGGGCACAAAACTTAACTGAATTTTCGACTACTGCCCAATCATTGAAATCTATGTTCCCAGAAGGTGGATTTGCGTTGCATGGAATGTCTAAGGTATTTGGTGCACCTGGTATTGCTCTAGCTTTATATACAACTGCTAAATCTGATAAGAAGAAAGAGATTGCCGGTTTATTGATCCCTGCTACATTAACAGCAATTATGGCAGGAATTACCGAACCACTTGAATTTACTTTCTTATTTATTGCTCCAGTTTTATTTGCTGTTCATGCAGTTTTAGCAGCAACTTTAGCAGCAACAACCTATGCTTTTGGAATTGTAGGAAACTTTGGTGGAGGATTGATTGAATGGTTTGCTCAAAACTGGCTACCACTCTTTAAATATCATTCAGGTGCTTATGTTACTCAGATTATTATTGGTTTGTGTGGAACTGCAATTTATTTCTTTGTCTTCCGTTATGCTATCTTGAAGTTTAATCTTGCTACTCCAGGACGAGAAGAAGGAGATGGAGAAACGGAGCTTTATACTAAGGAAGATTATAAGGAACAGAAAGAAGGTCAAGATTCACAAGCAGCAGCAACTAATGTAGATTCACGAGATAGTAAAGCAGCTGCCTTTTTAGAAGCATTAGGTGGTAGTGAGAATATCGCAGATGTTACAAATTGTGCAACTCGTCTTCGTGTTTCTGTAAAAGATGAAACTAAGTTATTAGATGATAGTGCATTTAGAGAAGCTGGAGCCAAGGGAGTAGTTAGAAATGGAACTGCAATTCAGGTAATAGTTGGTTTATCTGTTTCCCAAGTACGAGATAAATTTGAAACATTACTTGATAATGAAGATATAAGTGTTTAATTATATAATTATTTAATTTTAAAATAAAAGCTACAAGTTGATATTTATATAAGTTTATAATGATATAACGGAATAATATTATAAGATTATAAGTTAATAATATAATTGTTTAGTTGAGTTAATTTACTGCCATTTGTAAATATAAGAACTACATTATATAAGTAATGCATTACATAAGAATTACAAATGGCAGATATAAATATATATTTAAAAATTTAAGGAGGAGATTATAATGAACGAAGATAAATTTTCTGTAGTGATTGCTGGTGGAGGGAGTACATTTACTCCAGGAATTGTGTTGATGTTATTAGATAACTTAGATAAGTTTCCGATTAGAAAGCTTAAGTTTTATGATAATGATAAAGAACGTCAAGATACTATTGCCCAAGCTTGCAAAATTATTTTAGAAGAAAAGGCTCCAGAGATTGAATTTTTGGCAACAACAGATCCTGAAGAAGCCTTTACAGATGTTGATTTTGTAATGGCTCATATTCGAGTTGGAAAATATCAAATGCGAGAATTAGATGAGAAGATTCCACTTAAGCATGATGTGGTAGGCCAAGAGACATGTGGGCCAGGTGGAATTGCTTATGGAATGAGATCAATTGGTGGGATTTTAGAGATTATAGATTATATGGAAGAATATTCTCCAGATGCTTGGATGCTAAATTATTCAAATCCAGCTGCAATTGTAGCAGAAGCAACTCGTAGATTACGTCCTGATTCTAAAGTACTAAATATCTGTGATATGCCAGTAGGAATTGAAACTCGCATGGCTGAGATTGCTGGATTAGATTCTCGTAAAGAGATGAATGTCCGTTATTATGGCTTAAATCACTTTGGTTGGTGGTCAAGTATTACAGATCAAGAAGGTAATGATTTAATGCCTCAGATTAAAGAACATGTTGCTGAGTATGGTTATACTACTCAAAATGGTGATCTACAACATGATGATGAGAGTTGGAATGATACCTTCCTTAAAGCAAGAGATGTATATGAGGTAGATCCAACTACTTTACCAAATACCTATTTAAAATATTATCTATTCCCTGATTATGTAGTAGATCATTCTGATAAAGAGTATACACGAGCCAATGAAGTAATGAATGGACGAGAAGATTTTGTCTTTAGTGAAGCTGAAAAGATAATTGAAAATCAATCCACTGAAGATTGCGAGTTTGAGATTGATGAACATGCTTCTTATATTGTAGATTTGGCTCGAGCTATTGCTTATAACACAAAAGAAAGAATGTTAATGATAGTAGAAAATAAAGGAGCAATTGAAAACTTTGATCCAACAGCTATGGTAGAAATTCCTTGCTTAGTAGGTAGTGAAGGACCAGAGCCACTTTCAATAGGAGAGATTCCACAGTTCCAGAAAGGATTAATGGAACAACAAGTATCAGTTGAAAAATTAGTAGTAGAAGCATGGATAGAAGGATCTTACCAGAAATTATGGCAAGCAATTACTCTATCTAAGACAGTGCCAAGTGCAAAAGTTGCTAAAGATATCTTAGATGATTTGGTTGAAGTAAATGAAGATTATTGGCCAAAATTAAATTAATTATTTTCTTTAAGGAGGTAGGAATTATGTTTAAAGAATTATTTAATTCTCAATCAGAAATTGCAGAAGTATTTTCGCCTTTAAATGGAGATATTATAGATCTTACAGAGGTTCCTGATCCAACTTTTTCTCAAAAGATGTTAGGTGATGGTTTTGCTGTTATTCCTAAAAAGGGAAAGTTAGTCTCTCCAGTAAAGGGTGAGATAAAAAAAGTGTTTCCTACTAAGCATGCTATTGGAATTAAAACTCCAGAAGGATTAGAACTTTTAATCCATGTAGGTTTAGATACAGTTGATTTAGAAGGAGAAGGCTTTGAAGTAATGATTAATAATGGTGATTCAGTAGAAGTAGGGGATCATCTATTAAACTTTGATATTGATTTTATAGAAGAAAATAACAAAGAAATTGTAACTCCTGTAGTAGTTACAAATTATCAAGATAAAGTTGAGGATTTTTCTCAGATTAGTGATACAAAAGTTAGTTGTCAAGACTTGGTATTAGAATGTGAATTAGTATAAATAATTTATATAATTTAAGGAGGAGATTATAATGAATCAAGATGAATTTTCTGTAGTGATTGCTGGTGGAGGGAGTACATTTACTCCAGGAATTGTGTTGATGTTATTAGATAACTTAGATAAATTTCCGATTAGAAAGCTTAAGTTTTATGATAATGATAAAGAACGTCAAGATACTATTGCCCAAGCTTGCAAAATTATTTTAGAAGAAAAGGCTCCAGAGATTGAATTTTTGGCAACAACAGATCCTGAAGAAGCCTTTACAGATGTTGATTTTGTAATGGCTCATATTCGAGTTGGAAAATATCAAATGCGAGAATTAGATGAGAAGATTCCACTTAAGCATGATGTGGTAGGCCAAGAGACATGTGGGCCAGGTGGAATTGCTTATGGAATGAGATCAATTGGTGGGATTTTAGAGATTATAGATTATATGGAAGAATATTCTCCAGATGCTTGGATGCTAAATTATTCAAATCCAGCTGCAATTGTAGCAGAAGCAACTCGTAGATTACGTCCTGATTCTAAAGTACTAAATATCTGTGATATGCCAGTAGGAATTGAAACTCGCATGGCTGAGATTGCTGGATTAGATTCTCGTAAAGAGATGAATGTCCGTTATTATGGCTTAAATCACTTTGGTTGGTGGTCAAGTATTACAGATCAAGAAGGTAATGATTTAATGCCTCAGATTAAAGAACATGTTGCTGAGTATGGTTATACTACTCAAAATGGTGATCTACAACATGATGATGAGAGTTGGAATGATACCTTCCTTAAAGCAAGAGATGTATATGAGGTAGATCCAACTACTTTACCAAATACCTATTTAAAATATTATCTATTCCCTGATTATGTAGTAGATCATTCTGATAAAGAGTATACACGAGCTAATGAAGTAATGAATGGACGAGAAGATTTTGTCTTTAGTGAAGCTGAAAAGATAATTGAAAATCAATCCACTGAAGATTGCGAGTTTGAGATTGATGAACATGCTTCTTATATTGTAGATTTGGCTCGAGCTATTGCTTATAACACAAAAGAAAGAATGTTAATGATAGTAGAAAATAAAGGAGCAATTGAAAACTTTGATCCAACAGCTATGGTAGAAATTCCTTGCTTAGTAGGTAGTGAAGGACCAGAGCCACTTTCAATAGGAGAGATTCCACAGTTCCAGAAAGGATTAATGGAACAACAAGTATCAGTTGAAAAATTAGTAGTAGAAGCATGGATAGAAGGATCTTACCAGAAATTATGGCAAGCAATTACTCTATCTAAGACAGTGCCAAGTGCAAAAGTTGCTAAAGATATCTTAGATGATTTGGTTGAAGCAAATGAAGATTATTGGCCAAAATTAAATTAGGATAAATAAAAAGAAAGGCTAGGATTAATCCTAGCCTTTCTTTTATATATAAAACTCTACCATTGAATATTTAAAGGAAATTATATTTTTAGAGAATGGTAATAATTTTTTAATCTTTTAGCTCAAAGCAGATAGCAAATAGTCGATAGCTGGATCGCCGGTAGGCGATTTTTTATTCCTCTTGTTCTTTTTGATATTTAATATATTCTCCAAATAACCGTTCAATTAGAATAAAAAAAGATGAAAAAGGATAAATATTACTATTGTTATACTTAACAGGAGAAGCTGCTACATAGAGATTATGGTCTGTCATGTGAGAGAGTTGATTATTACTAAGACTAGTAATTGAAATTGAAGGAATTCCTTTCATTGATATTTCATTAATACAGCTTTGAAAAGAAGTGGTATTACCAGATAGGGAAATGAATAAGACTACATCGTCTTTGGTTATACTGGGTAGAACAACCTCAAATTCACGATAGCTTTCAATAATATGAAAATGTTTATAGGCTACTAAGAAGGTACGTTTTAATTCGCGAGCAACAGCTGTTTGGGCTGTACCTGTACTATAAATAAAGATTCTTTGGGCATCATAGAGTAATTTACAAATTTCAGTGAAGTTCTTTTCTTTTGAGAGTTTAATCGTTTTATCTATATCTTTATGGAGAGATGTAATATAATCACTTTCTCCTTGATCAGTTTCTTTCTCTTCCCATTTTAAATGGAATTTAAATTCGCTATAACCTTTAAATCCTAATTTTTTGGCTAAACGAAAGATAGTTGTCCTAGAGACGTTGCATTTTTGGGCCAAATCATTAATTCCGAGATCACTACATTCTTGTTTATTGTTTAAGATATATTCTAAAATATGCAGATCGCTATCATTTAGTTTATTATAATTATTATTGATTACTTCTTGTAATCTCATAAATTACCTCCTTTTTTATATTTCTGACACTTATATATTGTATTTATTCTGTAATAATTTATTATTTTCCTTCTTTTTCCTGAATAATTAACTCCATGAATTTTTTGCTAGCTATTGAGAAGGGAATGTTTTTATTAGTAACAACTCCTAATCTTCTATTAGGTAGTTCTTCTTTTATATTCAATTTAAAAATATCTGATTTATCATTATCAAGACAATAAGCAGGAACAAAGGAGATTCCTAGTCCTATTCTAGCCATTTCAATTAATAGATCAACACTTCCTAATTCAACTTCAGGTTTTAGTTCTATTTTAAATTTACTCATTAATTCATCAAAAAATTTACGAGTGGTAGTATTCTTTTCAAGCATAAGTAAAGGATGTTTGGATAAAATAGTAAGAGGTAATTCTTGATTATTAAGGTTATTATATTCAACTCCTCCAATAAAAATATCATTAAAACTAAAAATCTCATTAATCTTCATAACATCAGTGATTTGATTATTAGGTAGGTTAGTAATTATTAAATCGACTGCCCCTTCTTTTAATAATTCAACGCATTTGGCTGAAGTTCTATTTGTGATTTGAATATGAATTTGAGGATAAAGTTCATGAAATTTTTTTAGATAGGGTAATAAGAAATATTTGCAGATTGTATCATTGGCCCCAATATGTATTTCTCCTTTTTTGAAAGAGTTGATTTCTTGAATGTTTTTCTCCCCATTTTTAATGAGATTAAAGGCAGGTTTGATATGTTTATATAATAGTTCTCCTTCTTTAGTAAGAGTAACTTGTTTAGTGTTTCTAATAAATAAAGAAGTATCTAATTTATCTTCTAGAGACTTGATAGATTGGCTAACAGCTGATTGAGAAATAAAAAGCTTATCAGCAGCTTTGGAAAAACTCAAATAGGTGGCAACATAGTAAAAAACTTTATACAGTTCATAATTAATATTCATTAATAAGCCCTCCTTATTAATAGTATAAGAACTATTAATTTTACTACTTAATTATAACATACTATAATATAAGTGTACAAAGTAAGAAAATAATTGACAGCATTTAATTTAAAGTTAATATTCACTTTTAGTGACACACTATATTAATTAAGTTCTATTTCAAAATTAGGTAACTATATAAGTAAATACAGGTTCAAAAAATAAAGGAGGCTCCACTATGCCTGAAATAAGAAGAGTATATGTAGAAAAGAAAAAAGGCTATAACGTAGAAGGTAAAGAATTATTAGAAGACTTAAGACAGAATCTTCAATTAGAAAATTTAGAAGATTTAAGAATAGTTAATAGATATGATATTGAAGGAATGTCTAAAGAAGCATATAATCAGGCCTGTCATACAATATTATCAGAACCTCCAGTAGATAACTTATATGAGAAAAATTTAGAATTATCAGATAATGAAATAGCTTTTGGAGTAGAGTATTTACCAGGGCAATATGACCAAAGAGCAGATTCGGCAGAGCAATGTATGCAAATATTGAATAATGATGAAAAGCCTATAGTCAGAACAGCTAGGATAATAGTGTTACAAGGTAGTCTAAGAGAAGGAGATATAGCAGAAATAAAAGACTATTATATAAATCCAGTAGATTCAAGAGAAGCTGATTTAGAGAAACCAGATACATTAGAATTAGAGTATAATCTTCCAACAGAAGTTGATAGAATAGAAGGATTTATAGAACAAGACGAAGCAGGTATAGAAGAATTATTAGAAGAATTAGGATTAGCTATGAGTAAAGAAGATTTACTTCATACGCAAAAATACTTTAGAGATACAGAAAAAAGAGATCCCACAATAACTGAAATCAAGGTATTAGACACTTATTGGTCTGACCACTGTCGCCATACAACATTCCTAACAAGTATAGAGGATGTAGAAATAGAAGAAAACAAATATACTAAGCCTGTAGAAAGTGCTTATGAAGAATATTTAGCAGGTCGAAAAAAAGTATATTCTTCTGATAATAAAGATGTATGTTTAATGGATATAGCATTAATGGGTATGAAAGAATTAAGAAGAGAAGGTAAATTAGATGATTTAGAAGTGTCTGATGAAGTAAATGCTTCTAGTATAATTGTACCTGTAGATGTGGACGGAGAAGAAGAAGAATGGCTAGTAATGTTTAAGAATGAAACCCATAACCACCCGACAGAGATTGAACCTTTTGGTGGAGCAGCAACTTGTTTAGGTGGTTGTATCAGAGATCCACTAGCAGGACGCTCTTATGTGTATCAAGCAATGCGTATTTCAGGAAGTGGAGATCCAAGAGTAGATATAGAAGATACAATTTCTGGTAAGTTGCCACAAAGAAAGATAGCTCAAGAAGCTTCTGATGGATATAGCTCATATGGTAATCAAATAGGAGTAGCAACAGGACAGGTAGAGGAAATTTATGATGAAAGATATTTAGCTAAGCATATGGAAATAGGTGCAGTAGTAGCAGCAAGTCCTAAAGAAGATGTAGTTAGAGGAGATGCCCAGCCAGGAGATATTGTTATTTTAGTAGGTGGCAGAACAGGACGAGATGGTTGTGGTGGTGCCACAGGTTCATCAAAAGAGCATACTAAAGAATCGATTGAGGATTGTGGAGCAGAAGTACAAAAGGGTAACCCACCAACTGAAAGAAAGATTCAACGTTTGTTTAGAAATTCTGAGGCCAGCCAGATGATTAAGAAAAGTAATGACTTTGGTGCTGGTGGAGTATCAGTAGCAATTGGTGAACTTGCTGATGCTTTAGAAGTTGATTTAAATGCTGTACCAAAGAAATATGAGGGATTAGATGGAACGGAATTAGCAATTTCTGAATCTCAAGAAAGAATGGCAGTAGTAGTAGATAAAGAAAATGTAGAAGATTTTAAAGAACTAGCAAGAAGAGAGAATTTAGAAGCAACAGTAGTTGCAGAGGTAAAAGACCATGGTAGATTAATTATGAATTGGAATGGCGATGATATAATTAATCTAAGTAGAGACTTCTTAGACACTAATGGTGCAACTCAAGAAACAAAAGTAGTAGTTACAGAACCTGAAGAAGAAAGTTACTTCACCGAGGCTCCTAAAAGAAGATTATCTGAAGAGTCAGACTTAAAAGAAAAATGGTTTGAGAATCTATCAGATATCAATGTCTGTAGTCAAAAAGGATTAGTGGAAAAGTTTGATAGTACAGTAGGAGCAGGTAGTGTATTGATGCCTTATGGTGGTAAATATCAGTTAACCCCAACCCAAAGTATGGTAGCTAAGATACCTACTTTAGAAGGGGATACAAATACAGGAACAATTATGAGCCACGGTTATGATTCTAAACTAGCAACTTGGAGTCCTTTCCATGGAGCTTTATATGCAGTAATCGAATCAGTGGCAAAAGTAGTAGCAACTGGTGGAGAGTATGATAAGATAAGATTTACTTTCCAAGAGTATTTTGAAAGTTTGAGAGAAGATTATAAAAGATGGGGTAAACCATTTAGTGCTTTATTAGGTGCCTATCAGGCTCAAAAAGGATTTGGATTACCTGCAATAGGTGGTAAAGATAGTATGTCAGGAACATTTCATGAACTTGATGTGCCACCTACTTTAGTATCCTTTGCAGTAGATACAGTAGATGTCAATAATGTAATCTCTCCAGAGTTTAAAAGTACTGATAGTAAGGTAGTATATGTACCTTTAGAAAGAGATGAATCTGAATTACCTGATTTTGATAAGTTAAAATTAGCTTATGATAGAATAAATGAATTAATAAAAGAAGGTAAGGTTTTATCGGCGCGAGCAGTAACATTAGGTGGTATAGCAGAAGCAGTAACTAAGATGTCTCTAGGAAATAAGATAGGTATTACATTCCAGGACAAATTAGAAGATAATCTTTTATTTAGTCCTGATTATGGTTCAATAGTCTTAGAAATAAAAGAAGAAGAAGATTTAGCAGAATTATTTGGGGAAGTGAATTATGAAATATTAGGTAGAACAACTGCTGAAGAAGTAATTACGGTAGATGATGTACAAGTATCTATTGATAAAGCTATTAAAGTTTGGGAAGAACCACTAGAAGATGTATATAAAACTAAGACAGAAGGAACAGAAGAGTTTGAATTTAAACCACACAAAGAAGCAGATGAACCTGTTTGTAAGAACAAAGTAGAAAAACCAAAGGTCTTAATACCTGTCTTCCCTGGAACGAATTGTGAATATGATACAGCAAAACAGTTTGAGCAAGCAGGAGCAGAGGTAGAAACATTAATCTTTAAGAACTTAACTCCAGAGCAAATTGAAGATTCAATTGATGCTATGGCAGAAGCAATAAAAGAGTCACAAATAGTAGCCTTAGTAGGAGGATTTAGTGCTGGAGATGAGCCTGAAGGTGCAGGTAAGTTTATAGCAACAGTCTTTAGAAATCCTAAGATAAAAGAAGCAGTAATGGATTTATTAAATAACAGAGACGGTTTAATGATAGGTATCTGTAATGGTTTCCAAGCTTTAATTAAATTAGGCCTAGTACCATATGGAGAAATAAGAGAGCTAACAGAAGAAGCTCCAACGTTAACTTATAATGAAATCGGACGGCATATTTCATGTGCTACCAAGACAAGAATAGTGTCTAATAAATCCCCATGGTTGTCTAATGTAGATGTAGGAGATATGCACTCAATACCTATGTCTCATGGAGAAGGTCGTTTTGTAGCCAATGAAGAAATGGTAGATCAGTTACTTGCTAATGGACAAGTAGCAACACAGTATGTAGATTTTGGCGGGAATCCAACATCTGATATAACTTTCAACCCTAATGGTTCGGTGCATGCTATTGAAGGTATTACAAGCCCTGATGGTCGTGTATTAGGTAAGATGGGACATTCAGAAAGAATTGGAACAAATGTATCTAAGAATATAATAGGTGACAAAGAGCAACAGATATTTAAGGCAGGAGTAGAATACTTTACAAAATAATGATATAGAAATTTCCTAGTCTATTTTAGGCTAGGAAATTTTGTTTTTTGAGGAGTAACTAAAGTTACTTGGCTATCATAATTTATTATAAGGCTAATGGATTATTGATATAAAGTGGCACTTTCGTGCTGCAGCTATCTGTCGTCTACTGTATGCTATCAGTAGATCTTCACGGAGAGTTCATAGGACTCATAGGAATCCAAAACCTATGTTTTAAAGGCTTAAGACGTGTTTATGATTTTGAACTTGATTTAGCTCATAGCTCATAGCTCATAGCAGATAGCTGACAGCTGTGTCACTGAAAGTGATATACTATATTAACATTATTTGATTTTTTAGGTAGATAGCTTAAAGGGAGGTAATAAAAATGAAGATTAATCTATCTATGAGTGGCGGTGGAGTCAAAGGAATAGCTCACTTAGGTGGGTTAAAGGCTTTAGAAGAAGCAGAGACTGAAGTAGTAAGTATTGCTGGTAGTTCTGCTGGTGCTATCATAGCTGCATTATATGGAGCAGGATATAGTATTGATGAATTAAAAGAGTTAGTTTATCAACAGGATTTAACATACTTTAAGGATAGTTTTTCTTTAATAAGATTGATAAAACAATTTGGGTTATATAAAGGAGATAATTTCTTCAATTGGATAAAAGATAGACTTTCTGCTAAAGAAATATTTACCTTTAGGGATCTACCTATGGAAGTAAAGATTATAGTTTCTAATGCTACCTATAGAAGGGCCAAAGTCTTTTCTAAAGCTAATAGTCCTGATTTTTTAGTAGCTAAAGCAGTTAGAATGTCAATGAGTATTCCAATATTTTATATTCCTTATCGGTATCAATCTAACTTATATATTGATGGAGGGGTGATGAATAATTTTCCTTTACAGGTATTTGCCAAATCAGAGCGACCAACTTTAGGATTAATGTTAATAGATGAAAGACCTTACCAACCTAGTAAGCTTGATAACTTAATAAAATATTTAACTAATTTAATAGAGATGATTATGACAGTTAATGAACGACGCCAAATTGAGTTGTCTGATTCTTATGTAGTTCCTATTCCTACCTTAGGTTACAACGTGGTTGATTTCTCTCTATCAGATTTAGATAAGGATAAGTTATATAATTCAGGTTACAAACAGGTTAAAGAACATTTAGCCTACTTTACAGATAGATATTTGACCAAAGGGTTTAAGAATAGTAGTTATGAAGAACTGAAAGGGACAACAATTGAATTAGAAGAATATAGTCAATTGATGGTTAATTATATAACAGAAGAGCTTAATCCTAAACAGATAGATGGAATAGTTACTACAGGAGAAGATGATTATCTATTTACTTATTTAATAGCTAGTAGTTTAAGAAAGAAGTTTAGTGTATTACAGGATGATACTTGGCATTATAATCGAATTAAATCTGATGAAAAGTTATTGTTAGTTAGTTTTCGCCAACCTGATTCAGATGAAATAGGAAAGTTATTAACTGAAATAAGTAACTTAAAAGCTGATGTTATAGCAGCATTTTTCTTTGCTAGTCAGAGAGAGAATAATGTTAACTTATTTGCTAAAAAAGTACCTACTTATATTTATTCACAGTATTGAGTATCAATATTTAATCTTGTTTTTTGCTCTAGATAATTTTATAATAATAGAGGTGTAAATCTGAAATAATTAGTTTTGCGAAAGGAGTTTTATAAGTGCATGGCTATTATGGAAGTGTAGAAACAGGTTGGTTAGAAGTAATTAGTGGTGTAATGTTTTCAGGCAAAAGTAGTGAATTGATTCGGAGAGTAGAACGGTCTATGATTGCTGAACAAGAAGTTCTAGTCTTTAAACCAAGTATTGATAATCGATATAGTGATACTGAAGTGGCTAGCCATAATGGAATTACTATTGAGGCCCAGATTGTAGATGATGTAGCTGGAATTAGAGAGAAAGTTAAAGAAAAGAAAGAAAGAGAGACTTTAGATGTAGTAGCTATTGATGAAGGACAGTTTTTTTCTGAAGAATTAGTTTCTGTGGCAGATAACTTATCAGATCAAGGCATAAGAGTAATTATTGCTGGTTTAGATACTGATTTTGCTGGGCGAGGCTTTAAGCCAGTTCCAGAGTTAATGGCTCGGGCTGAATATATTACTAAGTTACATGCTGTCTGTGTTAAATGTTCTAATCCTGCTACTAGAAATCAACGATTAATTGATGGCGAGCCAGCTAGTATAAATGATCCAGTAGTAGTGGTAGGAGCAGACGAACAGTATGAAGCACGTTGTCGCCGGTGTCACGAGGTTAAAGAGTCGTGAGTTATGAGTTGTGAGTCATGAGTAAAGTAATAATTGAGAATATAGAATTTAAAATTGATAGTTAAAATCTATTAAATAATAGTGAATAGAGAATAATGAATAAATATAACTCTTCTTTATTAAGTATTATTTATTATTTGATTTAACTCTAAATTATACATTGTCAATTGCTCTTATAATCGCTTGGCCCATTACTTGGCTGGCTGCTGTAGATAATAAATTGATATCAACTTTCTGATTACCAGTACTCATAGCAAAGATAGTATCTCCATCTAACATAGTATGGACTGGTCGAATATGTTGAGCATAACCATTATGGGCTACTTGAGCTAACTTAGTAGCCTCTATTTTAGTTAAGTGGGCATTAGTAGCTACTACTCCAATGGTAGTATTTTTACCAAAGCCCTCTACTTCTTCTTTATCTTGCAATGCCTGATAGGTATCAATAAAGTTACCAGCTTCATCTTTGCAGCCAGCAATAATTCTTCCTTCTTGATCTAAAATGTCTCCAAAGGCATTGACTGCTACAATAGCTGCTATATAGGTATCTTCATTTAATTGTAGGCTAGCACTACCTAGACCACTAGAACTGGCTTGTTCTATTCCTAGTAACTTACCTACTTTACATCCCATTCCAGCCCCTACTTTACCTAATCTTGTTTCTGCTTTAGTAGCATTTTTAAGAGCTAGTTGGCCCATTTTAGCATCGGGACGGATGTTAGGATTACCAACTTCTAAGTCGAATAAGACAGCTGCTGGAACAATAGGAACTTTAGTAACTCCTACATCAAAGCCGATTCCTTCGTCTTCTAGAGCAGCCATAACCCCATCAGCAGCAGCTAACCCAAAGGCACTTCCTCCAGTCAATAAGATAGAATGTACTTCTTCTACTGTATTAATAGGATCTAATAGAGAAGTTTCTCTAGTACCAGGTGCAGATCCTTTAACACTTACTCCAGCTGTAGCTCCATCTTCAGATAAGATAACAGTACATCCTGTCATTCCTTTCTTACTATGAGCATGACCAACTTTTATTCCAGGTATATCAGTGAGATAGTCTTTCATGATATCCTCCTTCTTAGTTGTGAGTAATAGACTAATATATTTTAATCTCTTACATAATGATTATAACTAGCAATTGTAATAGAGATTAAGATAATAGATATACTTGCAAATTTAGCTACCTGTAGAGAACCTAACATTAAACTATCTGTTCTCATTCCTTCAATAAAGTAACGCCCAACTGAGTAGAGGCTAATATAAGTTAAGAATACTTCACCAGGTTTTAAGAAATCTTGTTTCTTCCAATAAAGTGTTAAGAAGAGAAAGATTAATAAATTCCAGATAGATTCATATAAAAAAGTAGGATGATAATAGATACCATTAATATTCATCTGCTCTATAATCCAGTCAGGCAAATAGAGACTTTCTAAGAATCTGCGAGAAGTTGGCCCGCCATGAGCTTCTTGATTCATAAAATTGCCCCAGCGACCAATAGCTTGTCCCAAAATTAGACTTGGTGCTGCTATATCAGCTAAAGTCCAAAAGTAGATACCTTTTATATAAGCAAAGATAATACCAGCTAGTAGAGCACCAATTAAAGCACCATGAATAGCTAATCCACCATGCCAAATGGCAATTATTTCTTGAGGGTATTGACTATAATAGTCCCACTTAAAGATAACATAGTAAGTACGTGCCCCAAGAATAGCTGTAGGAATAGCCCAAATGACCAGATCTAACATTAGCTCTGGGTCTAGATTTCTTCTATTGGATTCTCTAGTAGCTAAGATTAATCCAAGTAAGACTGCTGAAGCCATAATAATACCATACCAGTGGACACTTAAAGGTCCTAATCTAAAAGCAATAGGATCTAAATAGCTTGAATTCATTATGCTTCCTCCTTTTAATTTGACCATGGTTAATTTTAAGATTATAATAAAGTTAGGGTATAGTCAAGAAATTGACTAATAATCATATAGATTACAAAAAATAAAATGATTATAGATAATAGAAAGGAATGATCGAAGTGAAAGATATTAGAACTCCAGCTACAACTGTAGAAAGGTTACCGCTTTATTATCGATGTTTACAGAAATTAAGAGATCAAGATGTAGATGTAATTTCTTCTAAAGACTTAGGTGATATGTTGGGAATACCTTCTACGCAAGTAAGAAAAGATTTATCCTATTATGGTGAGTTTGGTAGACGTGGTGTTGGATATGAAGTTTCAGTTTTATTGAATAACTTAGAAAAGATTTTAGGTTTAAATAATGATTGGGAAATAGTATTAGTAGGTGCAGGTAACTTAGGGCAAGCCTTAGTAAACTATGGTGGTTTTAGAAATTTAGGACTTAAGATCAATTATGTTTTAGATATTGCTGAAGAAAAGGTTGGAAACCAATTAGGAGAAGTAACAATTAATTCAGTAAATGAGTTAGAAGAATTAGTTACAGAGAAAGATATTAAGATTGGAATTATTGCTGTACCAGAGGAAGGAGCACAAGAGATTGCTGAACGATTAATTGAAGCTGGAGTAGAATCTATCTGGAACTTTGCTCCAACTAGATTAGATGTTCCTGAAGATATAAAGGTGAGAAATGAAGATTTATCTATTGGCTTAATCAGTTTAACTTATTATTTATCTGAATAGATATGGTATTGGAGGAGATAACCAATTGATAGATTAGATGATTTAGAACTTAGAATAGAAGAAGGAAGAATAGTTACCCAACAACTACTAGCAGAACTACCTAATGTTGAAAGCGAGCAAGTGAATTTATTATTCAATCGAAAAGGCCAACTTTTAGACTATCAATTAGGTAGTCTAGAAACTGATTTGATTACAGGAATCAGGCGCCGGAGAAGTAAGAAACGTCTGGCTGGCCTGCGGGTTTTAGTAGTTAGTAGTAGAGGCAGAATAGCAGAGAGATCGGAATTAGTCTTGCAGTATAGGCTAGATAATATATCTTATTTGAATTTAGAGACTGAGGCAGCTAAAGTAGCTTGGCCACAAGTAGAAGAAGGCAGGCTAATAGGAGTAACTGAAGAAGATTTTAAACTAAATGAGTTATTCTATTTTGATTATCTAGACTATATATCCAAGTTAGAATCAGAATTAAGTCAGGTAGAAACATACCAGGTACAGCAGGGTAAAGAGAGGGCTATCTTAGTTGGTAGTAGCCAGGATAGTCTAGATGAATTAACTAATTTAACTATAACAGCAGGAGTTGACTTAGCTACTAAAATAACAACTACCTCAGGAAGAACTGATCCAACTTATTATATTAGACAAGGCAAGTTGGCCCAACTGAAACAAGAATTATTGGCTAAACAGGCTAATGTAGTCATTTTTGATGATGAGTTGACTCCAGCTCAGCATAGTAATCTTGAAGAGGCTCTAGAGGTTAAAGTAATTGATAGAGCCCAGTTGATTTTAGATATATTTGCTAGGCATGCTAATACTAAAGAAGGTAAATTACAGGTTGAATTAGCTCAACTTGAATATCTATTGCCTAGATTAACTGGTCGAGGAGCCGAAATGTCTCGACTAGGAGGTGGCATTGGAACTAGAGGGTCAGGTGAAACTAAACTAGAGATTGATCGGCGAAGAATTAGAAAGCGGATTCATAGATTAAAGGATAATTTAAAGAAAGTAAAGAAGAATCGTCAACTTAGACGTGAAAATAGAAGGCATCCAGTAGTTTCATTAGTTGGTTATACTAATGCAGGAAAGTCGACTTTAATGAATCTGCTTACAGAAGCTAATGTAGAGGCTCAAGATAAACTGTTTGCTACTTTAGATTCAACTTTACGCCAGATTGAACTACCAATTGGACGGCGTGTGATAGTCAGTGATACTGTAGGATTTATTAAGAAACTCCCCCATCATCTTGTAGCTGCTTTTAAAGCAACTTTAGAAGAGATAGAAGAAGCAGAGTTGTTGCTACATATTGTTGATAGTAGCCATCCTAATCTAGAGGAAAGAATTAAAGTGGTACATGGTGTATTAGAAGATTTAGGTGTCTTAGATAAAGATATAATCACTGTCTTTAATAAATCAGATTTAGTGGCGGATAGTAAGTTAGAATTATTACAACGAGATTATCCTAATAGTATAGTAATGTCTGCAGTTACAGGAGAAGGAAAGGAAGAACTATTAGATAAAGTTTCATCCTTTTTTGCTGAAGAAATGGAGAAAGTTAATCTTAAACTACCTTATCAAGCAGCTAATTGGTTAGATAAAATTTATCAAGAAGGGCGAGTATTAGAAAAGGAGTATGACAACCAAGGTATTGAGGTTAAAGCACAGATTCCTAAGAAATTGGTAGCTAGATTAAAAGAATACCAGAAAAGTTAGAGATAGAGAGGAGGGCAACCTCCTCTTTTTGTTATAATTTTTAGCTGGTTTGATTTATATTTTTGGTTTTGATTTTGAATTAGCTCACGACTCACTACTGATAACTCAAGACTTAAATTATTTCTTCTGATAAAAAGATGCATGTAATTTATCAAGGTTATACTTATTAGGTTGTAATAGATATTCTGTATTTCCTAAAAATAAGATGCCATCATTGCTTAAAGCTTGACTTAGATTTTTCGTTAGCTTTTCTTTGATTTCTTTGGTAAAATAAATAAAGACATTACGGCAAAGAATTAAGTTGATATTACTATCGTATTTATCTTCTAATAGATTTAACTTTTTAAACTTGACTTGTTTCTTTATTTTAGGATTAATTTTGTAGATATTATCTTCTTTAGTAAAATACTTATTAATAATTGCTGAATCAACTTTCTTAAGATTATTAGCTTTATACTCTCCTTGGCGTGCTTTGGATAAAGCACCTAAGTCAATATCAGTTGCTTTTATCTGATAGCGATTTGGGTCGATACCTAATTGATCAAGAATAATAGCTACTGTATAGGCTTCACAACCAATTGATGATGCAGCACTCCAGATCTTAATCCGATTGTGTTTATCTAGTAGCTGAGGTAAAATTTCTTCTTGTAGATATTTATAGTTATCAGGATTACGGAAGAATTCAGTAGTGTTAATAGTCATATGTTCTAGAAATTGACGACGAAAGCTAATTTCATTCTTCAGTTTATTAAAGCAGTCTTGGTAGTCAGTTAGATTATGTTTTTTCATTAAATTATTAGTGCGACGTTCTACCCTTTTCTGTTTATAACTAGTTAGGTCCATTTCAATCTGTCTTGATGCTTTCTTAATGAATTTTTGAAAGTTCATATCGTACCTCCTCTAGTAGAGATTATACTCTTATATAGTTTATCATTCTTGATTTCGGCGCTCAATCCTGTAAAGAAATAGAGATTTTAGTTTAAAGGAGGAGATTTAAATTAGTTTTCAGTTATGTACATTAGCAAGTGGTAGTTCAGGTAATGCAATTTATATTGGTAATAAAGATAGAAAAATTTTAATAGATGCTGGATTAAGTGGTAAAGAGCTTAATAGGCGTTTAAAGCAGATTGATCTAGATATTAATGATTTAGATGCCATCTTATTGACCCATGAACATAGTGACCATATTAGTGGAGCAGGTGTAGTAGCCAGAAGATGTAAAGTGCCTATTTATGCTACTGAAGGAACTTGGCAAGTAGGGGAGGAAAAATTAGGCAAGTTAAATTCGCGGCAGAAAAAGTTAGTAGTCAGAGAAGGTTTTACGATTGGTAAGCTACAGATTAAACCCTTTACTATTTCTCATGATGCTCAGGAACCAGTAGGATATACAGTCACTTATCAAGATAATAAAGTGGCTATAGCTACTGATATGGGGGTAGTAACTGATGAAGTTAGGGCAGAGATTAATGATGCTAATTTAGTCGTCTTAGAGGCCAATCATGACTTAGAGATGTTGAAGATTGGCCCTTATCCCTGGTCGCTAAAGAAACGAGTAATGGGCCAAGAAGGACATCTATCTAATGATGATGCTGCTGATTTAGTAGTTGATCTGGCTAAGAGTCAGGCCAGTCGTATAGTCTTGGCGCATTTAAGCCAAGATAATAACATACCTGAACTGGCTTTTTTAACAATTAAAAATATGCTAATTGAAGATGGTTTAGAGTTAGGAACAGATATAGAGTTAGACTTTGCTACTCAAGAGCAGGTATCTGACGTATATAGTATTTAGTCGTGTGCTATGAGCTTTGAGCTATGAGTTAATTCAAAATCAAAACTATAATAGTTTAAATTCTTAAAATAAGAAACTTTATGAGAGTTAGTTTTTGAATGTAATAGTTTTGATTTAGCTCATGACACACAGCACATAGCTCATAACTCATAATTTATTGCCTTAAATAAGGAGGGAGAAAATGGACTCTCTATTTGATAATAAAGAACAGTCAAGTTTTAAATCATATTTATTATTGGCTCTGATAGTCTTGTTATTAGGAGGTAGCTTGATTTATTTTTTGGCTGGTGGAGATCAGATACAACAGACTCAACCACAGAAGAAAGAAGATGTTACTCCTCAAGATAAAGATTCAGCTATGGAAGTTCAAGGTAATAAATTGAGTAAGGAAGAAGCAGTAATTTCTGTAGTTGAGGAAGTTGGCCCGGCTATTGTTAAGATTACAACTGAACAAGAAGAAGTGGTATCTGATTTTTTTGCTTGGCAGACTAAACAAAAGGTTAGGGGCCAAGGATCCGGAGTGATAATTAATACTGAAGGATATATTATAACTAATAATCATGTCATTGATGGAGTTGATCAGATTAGTGTTTTTTTGCCTGAAGATAAGCGCGAGTATCAAGGCAAAGTTATTGGACGTGACCCTGCAACTGACTTAGCAGTGATTAAAATTGATCCTCAAGGTAAAAAGTTACCGACAGTTGAATTTGGAAGTGCTAAGGAGTTACAAGTAGGTCAGTTAACAATTGCTATTGGAAACCCTTATGGCTTTTCTAAGACTGTAACTACTGGAGTTATTAGTGCTTTAGGTCGTAAGGTACCACTTTTAGAGCATACAGAGTTAACTGATATGATTCAGACAGATGCAGCTATTAATCCTGGTAATAGTGGTGGGGCTTTATTAAATAGCCAAGGAGAAGTAATTGGTATTAATACAGCAATTATTGAGCAAGCTCAAGGAATAGGTTTTGCTATTCCTATTGATACTGTGCAAGAAATTACTAAAGAGTTGATTGCCCATGGTAAAATTATTAGACCTTGGATAGGTATTCAGGGAGGAAATGTAACTACTCAGTTAGCTAAAGAGTATAATTTACAGCGTGAAGAAGGCATATATATATACCGGATAATTGAGAATAGTCCTGCAGCAGAAGGAAATTTAGAAGCTGGAGATATTATTACTAAATTAAATGGGCAAGCAATTACTAGTATGTCTCAGTTTAGAGATATCTTGAAGAAATATGAAGTAAGTGATAAAATTAGATTAATAGTTTATCGCAATCAAGATAAGAAAGAAATAACTATTGAATTAGGTAAAAGGCCATAGTTTTAGGAGGTCATATTATATGAAGTCACGGATTATAGCAGTAGGTAAAATTAAAGAAAATTATGTACAACAAGGAATTGATGATTTTAAAACTAGATTACAACGCCATTCTGATTTAGAAATTACTGAAGTCAAAGCTGAACGAATCAAAGGTAATTTAAGTTCATCAGAAATGGAACAGATTAAAGAAAAAGAAGCAGATAAGATTATTAAAGAGATTAATAATCGAGCTTATACTATTGCTTTAGATCCTCATGGCAAACCAATGAGCTCAGAAGGATTAGCCAAATCAATTAGCAACTTACAAGTACAAGGTTATAGCAGTATTGAATTTATTATTGGTGGGACTTTGGGGCTACATAATAAAATAAGAGAAGAAGCAGATTATGTTTTAACTTTTTCTCATATGACTTTTACCCATGAAATGATTAGGTTAATCTTATTAGAGCAGTTATATCGAGCTTTTAAAATCATGAAAGGTGAACCATACCATCATTAAGTCTGAATTAACTATAATTTAAAGCCAATTTTTTGTATAGCATTAATTTAGATAAGATTAATGACTTACATAAGGAGGTAGAACAATGATTTCAGAAAATTTATTAGATGCTTTAAACAAGCAGATGAATTTTGAGTTTTTATCTGCTCATTATTATTTAGCTATGGCAGCCTATTTTAAAGATCAAGATCTGGATGGATTTGCACATTTCTTTTGGGTACAGGCTGAAGAAGAGCGATTTCATGCTGAGAAATTCTTTAGTTTTATTAATGAAAAAGGTGGTAGAGCTAAAGTAGACGCTATTTCTGAACCACAGAATGATTTTTCATCTATTGCAGAAGTATTTGAAGAAGCTCTAGAACATGAACAAGAAGTAACTAAGCGGATCTATAAATTAATGGATTTAGCACAAGATGAACGTGAATATTCGACTATTAGTTTTCTAGATTGGTTTGTTGACGAACAAGTAGAAGAAGAGGCTACTATTGAAGAAATCTTAAATAAGGTACAGAGATTAGGAGAAGATAGTCAGGGAATCTTTATGCTTGATGATAAGTTGAGTCAGCGTGTCTTTAATCGACCACAAGATGTAGAACAGATATAGATAAAAGCCCCCTATTATAGGGGGCTTTTATTATTTATTCGATATCTATGATTTCATTTTCATATTCTGTATTTTCTTTCTCTTCTAATATAATTATCCTCTTCTTTCATATAACTTTAAGGTCAGAGATAGTCAAATATATTATTCACTCAATTTTAAGTAGAAGAATAGAATATAGATGAGAAAGGAGGAAAAATATGATTTATCGTGTTAAGTCAGGTGATACCTTATATAAGATTGCTCAACGCTTTGGAACTACTGTGCAGAGGCTAGTTGAACTAAATGATATAGAAAATCCTAATTATCTAGAAGTTGGACAGAAACTAGTTGTACCTGATGGAGATAGAGTAGAGATTAGACCAAAGAACTTTGATTATGAGGTTGTTAATGGGTTATTGTTTATTTTATTTACTGATCAGGCTATTTACCAAGCAGGTGAGACGATTGAATTAACCCTAGTTAAAGTTAATATTGGTAATTCACCTATTGAGTTAAACTATAGCTCAGGTCAACGTTATGATTTTGAGGCTTATAGAGATGGTCAAAGAGTCTGGACTTGGTCTCAAGGTCAAGTCTTTCCTCAGGTAACTAGAACTATTAGTTTAGATCCTGAAGAAGCAGTAGTATATAATGTAACCTGGGAGCGAGAAGATGATAACGGCCAACAAATTCAAGCAGGTAGATATCAAATTAGAGGCTGGAATGTAGCCCAAGAAGTTTCTGATGAACGATTAAGTGTCTTTCTTGAAGTTGAATAGTTTCTTATAAACTGCCTTGTTAGGTATTTTATCTAACAGGGTATTTTTTTATCTCGATATTATGTTACTTTTAAAGACAAGCTTGATTATTTTTTAATTAACAATTATTATAGATAGGTGAAGGAGGAATTAGAATGACAACAGCTATTGAATTTAGTAATATACATAAGAGTTATGGTGATTTACAGGCTCTTAGTGATATTAATTTAACGATTGAAGAAGGAGAATTCTTTGGCTTATTAGGGCCAAATGGAGCTGGCAAGAGTACTCTAATTGGTATCTTAGCTGGTCTTGTTAAACAAGATTTAGGCTCAGTAACAGTCTTAGGTGCTGATGTAATTGAAGATCATCTACAGACAAAGAAGAGCTTAGGTATTGTACCACAGGAAATATCTTTTGATCCTTACTTTACTGTACGGGAGACACTAGAGATTCAATCTGGTTACTTTGGAATCAAGAATAATGATGATCGAATTAATGAGATTCTAGATGCTCTGGATTTAAAAGATAAAGAGAATGTTAAACCTCGTAGCTTATCAGGAGGTATGAAACGACGGTTACTAATAGCTAAGGCTTTAATTCATGATCCTGAAGTTATTGTGTTAGATGAACCTACAGCAGGAGTAGATGTAGAGTTAAGAAAATCACTATGGGATTATGTTCAGAAACTTAATCGGCAGGGAAAAACTATTATTTTAACGACTCATTATTTAGAAGAAGCAGAAACTTTATGTGATCGAATAGCAATTTTAGATCAAGGAGAAGTAGTAGCTGTCGATACTAAAGAGAATCTAATTAATCAGATTGATAAGAAGGTAGTCAAAGTTAAATTTAATGAAACTAGTTCAGAGATTAAGCAATTAAACAAATACGAATTAGAGTTTGATTTAGAAGATAGAGAACTAGAATTAGAGGTTGAGCGGGCTGAATTGGCTGAATTATTAAGCTGGTTAGAGGAATTAGATGTAGAAATTGAAGATATGGAAATTACAAGTGCTCAATTAGAAGATGTCTTTATACAGTTGACTAACTTAGGAGGTGAAGAAGGTGAATAATTTAACCTCTTTTTTCTCTTTAGTTAAACGAGAGATAATGCGTTTTTCTAAAGTAGCGATCCAGACTGTTTTTGCTCCTTTAATCTCTACTAGTCTGTATTTAATTATATTTTCTTACTCCTTTAAGAGTAAAGCAGTAGCAGGTTATGATGTTGAATATATCAGCTTTATTGTGCCTGGTTTAATTATGATGAGCTTAATCAGGAATTCTTTTGCTAATACATCGTCATCACTGATTGTAGCTAAGTATAATGGTTCAATTGTTGATCTATTACTAGCTCCGTTTTCTTATCTAGAGTTGACTCTAGGTTTGATGATTGGAGGTATTGCTCGAGGAGTAGCAGTTGGTATAGTCATTTATTTTATTTCTATTTTCTTTTATGGAGGGGTAGTCTATTCAGTAGGATTACTGATTATCTTTGTATTATTAGTAGCAGGAATCTTCTCTCTATTAGGGATTATTGCTGGGCTATGGGCAGAGAAGTTTGACCATGTTTCTATCTTTTCTAACTTCTTTATTACGCCTTTAACATTCTTAAGTGGTGTCTTTTATTCAGTTAAGAGATTACCTGGTATTTGGAGTAAGGTTTCATTATTTAATCCTGTCTTTTATATGGTAGATATGACTAGATATGCCTTCTTAGGAGTTTCAGATGTAAGCCCTATCTTCTCTGTATCAGTTGTAACTAGTCTGTTTATTGCTTTACTATGGTTAGTCAGTCATCTCTTTAAAATTGGTTATAAAATTAAAAGTTAATACAGATTTTAAATCACTAAATCCCAGGAGGCTCCTGGGATTTAGTAGTAAATAAAGGCTATATGAGATAATCTTTTTTAGATTGGTTTTAATCTTGTTTAATCTGTTGTAAAGTATTTTTGGCCCATAAGCTATTAGGATAAATTTCAAGTGCTTTGTTAACATATTTAAGTGCCTTACCTTCTTTATCTTGCTTATTATAGGCTATACTTAGCCAGTGATAGGAGATAAAGTTATCGAATTGGTTATTACTATTTAATGCTGTAGTTAATGCTTTGATTGCTTTATTTATATCTCCGCCACCAATTTTAGGTGCATTGATATAATAGGTTCCTAAAGAATTATAAGCTGTATAATTTTTATTATTTAATTGAATTGATTTTTCAAGTAGTTCCATAGCTTTTGGCCCATAAGTCATAGAGTAGAAAATCCCTTTATAGTTTATTTGGCGCATATAAGTGTCGGCTAACAAGCGAAGTCCCTCACTGGTCTTTTTTTCTTTTAAAGCTTTCTTAACTAACTGCTCACTATTGTTGAAACTAAGAAGAGCTTTCTTCTTTTCTTTTTTGGTTTCATAGATTTCAGCAATTACAAATTCAGATTGGGCCTGCCAATAATACTTATTAAATTCATTATTTAGGTTAGCAAATTGCTGTTTGCTTTGTTTTAAAAGTGTTAGAGAACTAGAAATATCTTCTTCATTATTGTAAAAACTTTCTCTACCTTTAAAGAACAATTCTTTACCTTCTTCTAGCTTACTGGCATGAACATTTACAGTAAGCAGTAATAAACCACAGAGTAGAAATAAAAAAGCAGTTTTAATTCTCTTCATCTTGATTCCTCCTTGTTTGATGCTGTTAAGTATATAATATCGAAAATAGCTAAATTTAACATCTGGCAAAAGTATTATTTAAAATAGAAATATGCAGGAGATAATCTCCTACTTAAGGACTAATCCATAATTAATTCTTGAGATTATCTATTTTTAATTCTATAGTAGTCCCTTTTTCTAGAGTAGAGTCAATATTAAGGTGCCCATTTATCTGTTTGACTCTTTCTTTCATACCCTTAATTCCAAATTGATTATTAGTACTAATCTGTTCTGGATTAAAGCCAACTCCATCATCTGTAATTGTTAATTCTAGATTGTTAGTGGCAATCAGGTTTATTTGTACTTGGTTAGCTTGAGCATGTTGGATTATATTATTTAATATCTCTTGGATTATTCGGTATATATTAAGTTTTTCTTTCCTAGTTAGATGATTTTCATCTCCTGAAGTTTTCAAATTAATATCTAAATTATAACGTTTTTGAAATAAGTTAGCCAGATTTTCAATAGCTGCAAAAAAGTCTCGTTCTTGAAAGGTTAAGGGTTTTAATTCATAAATCATTAACCGCATCTCTGTCTGTATCTCTTGTACCATTTCTTGTAATTGATAAGTGATCTCTTGTGATTTTTCTGGGTTTTCAGCAATTAAGTGTTCTAGAGTATTAAGATTGAGACTAATTCCAAATAAGTTTTGAGATACTGAATCATGCAGCTCTCTAGCAATGCGATTTCTTTCTTCTATAACAGCTAATTTTTTATTTTCCTTTTCTAATTGTAGTTTAGTCTCCTTTTCTGCCATAAAAGTATAAAAGAGATTAATCATTACTGATGGGATTCCTACTGCTAAACTAGTATATAATAAATAGTCTGTAGAAATAGACAATAAAGTAAAGAATATTAATCCTACAAGATAGAAGGTTATGTCACTAACTGTATATACTATTATTAATTTTAGAATAATATATAATGAGGAATCAGGTAATTTATTAAAGATTTTGTCTAAACTAGTATTAGCTAAACCAATAAAAAAACCTACTATTCCCCCAAATAAGATATACGCGCCCCAAACTTTGATATTTGTGACTAATCCTTGAAATGAAAACATAAAAGTTAATGAAATTCCAATTCCAATTATTGAACTTTCTTGAGCAACTTCAAGGAAGTTATCTTCTTTTTTTAGCATGTTAATCACCTATCTATTAAATTATTTTTAATAGCTTTGATGGCAGCCTGAGTTCTATCTTTAACTTCAAGTTTTCTTAATATATTACTGATATGAGTCTTTACAGTTTTAGTAGAAATAAATAAAGCATTGCCAATTTGTTTATTTGATTTTCCATCAGTTAGTTCAGCTAATACTTCTTTTTCTCTAGGGGTTAAAGGCTCGATAACTGGTTGGTTATTACTAACTCTTTGCATTAACTTCTTAGAAATTCTAGGGTGTAAAACGGGCTCATTATTCTCAGCAGCACGAATAGCTTTAGCTAATTTTTGTGGAGGAGAATCTTTCATCAGATAACTTAAAGCTCCGGCATCAATAGCTGCTATTACTTCATCATCAGCACAGAAACTAGATAAAACAATTACTTTAGTATTAAGTTTATTTTCTTGTATTTTTTTAATTAATTTAATACCACTAATGTCCGGTAAATGTAAGTCAATAATAGCTACTGTTGGTTCTAAATTTTTTATTTCAGTTAATGCTTGTTGACCTTTATTAGCGTATCCAATAACTTTAATTTCTTGTTGAGTATTAAGGTAAGTTTTTAATCCTTCTAAGACAAAAGGATGGTCATCGACTAAATAGATTTCTATCATTTAATTCACCTCAATGTAATAAGATTAAATTTGATCTTAATCTTATATTTCTTTATTTGTTAAATTATTCCTCGTTGTTTATTATATAGGTTTTAATTCTTAATTACATCACCTAAAAGTAGGAATTTAGGCTCCTACTTTTGGATTGCAGTAGTTTAATTAAAAAAGAAATAGAAAAATAATAAAGCAAGTACCAGTTTTTATTGAAGCTTGATTAAATTGCAAAAAAAGGAATTAGTGTTTGACAAAACTAAGGTTGAATGATATTATTAAGAACAGTGTAAAATCAACATAGTGTGGAGGGATTCAAAGATGGTTAATAACTTAGGTAACGCTTTTGCAGAAGCAGGTCTTGTAGATGAAGAAAAAGTTGAAGAGGTAACTGAAGAAACTGCTGAAGGAACTAATGAAGTTGCTGAACCAACTAATACTGGTTCTGTTAAGTGGTTCGATACGGAAAAAGGATATGGATTTATTGAGCAAGAAGATGGAGATGATGTATTCGTTCACTTCTCTTCTATTGCACAAAATGGATTCAAAGATTTAGAAGAAGGTGCAGAAGTTAAGTTTGATATTGTAGAAACTGATAAAGGTCTACAAGCTGAGAATGTAATTAAATTATAATAAATTAACTTTGTAACCGGAAGAAAGATCTAGGCAATTTGCCTAGATCTTTTATTTTTTTGCAGGGTAGCTTTCTGAAACTCAGTAAATATTAACAATAGAATTTAAAGCTCCTATTTAGGATAGCCTAAGGTTAGGGGTGATTGTAATGCCTGTATCTACTGCTGACAGAGTCAGTACTATTGAAGAAGATGAGGCAATGAATATAACTAAAGATGTATTTACTAAGATTGAGGATAAAGTAGGAAGTGTGCCTAATCTATTTCGGACTTTAGGTCATAAACCTGATACTTTAAGAGCTACTTGGGAATTGATGGAGGCAGTTATGAAGGATGACTTACTGCCTAGAAAGCTAAAGAAACTAGTTGCTCTTAGGGTTTCTATCTTAAATCAGGCTGATTATTGTATTGATAAACATTATCAAAGTTTACAACAGATAGGCTATCCAGTTGAAATATTAGATAAGGTAAAAGGGGGGGATTATGACCATCTAACTGAGATAGAAGCTAGAGTATTAAAGTTTATAGATAAAGCTCTTGCTAAAGAATATGAATTACAAGAATCAGACTTTACAGAGTTACATTTTGAAGAAGAGGAATTATTAGAATTAGTAACTGTAGTTCAATTATTCTCTGGACTAAACTCTTTTACAAAAATTCTAGATATAGAATTAGATTAGATTAGAGCCCTCACTATCAGTTATCAGTGAGGGCTTTTTTAATGCTATCCTTGCATTGTCTGTAGTTTAATTAGATGTCGTTTTTCTTCTAAAATTAATTTTTCTAATGCTTTAATTGTTTGAGAATCTTCTTCAATCTGGATTAATTCTTGGTAAAGTAATAGAGAATTCTTTTCTGCTGCAATGCCTACTTTAAGAGTTTCCTCTAAGTTATGAGCGATCTCATCTGTGACCTTTTCATCTGCTGGAAATACTTTGGTATCAACTAAAGACCTTAAGTAACCATTAACTTCTTCATCATATAAATAATCTCTAGTCATAGACTTATCTTGTTCATCAAAATTAGCTAATAAATCTTTGAAGTACTGATAATGCTTTTCTTCATCATCTCTTAATTGAGCAAATAACTCTTTAACTTCGGGTTCAGTATTGACTTCTAGACATCTTTGGTAAAACTTTCTTCCTTGTTCTTCAATATCCATGGCCATTCTTAGAATTTCTAATGCATTGAATTGAATATCCATAATATTCCTCCTTTACTAATAGTCCAATATTATAATACTATTAAATAGTTAGATTATCAATTTAAATTGTAAAAGGCACTTTCGTGTCATAGCTATCAGCTATGTGCTGTGAGTCGTGAGCCAGTTCAAAATCAAAGCCACAAAACAACTCACACCTATTAAAATAAAAATTTTTATAGGGTTTGGATTTTGAATGAAACTGTTTTTAATTAGCACACAGCACACGACTCAAAACAGACGGCTATGTCACTTTTAGTGACAAATCATATAAATAATATCTCACTAATAAAAAATTACTTACATTTAACAATCAGAAAGATAATAAGAATCAATATTGATTATTTTTTATAGTTGACATAAATATACCAAATCAGTATAATTATAAGTGCAAGATATGAGGTAGAAGTTACAGACAGGAGGGCAAGAATGAGATTAAGTCAAGCTAGTGATTATGCTTTTCGGGCAATATTATACTTAGTTAAACAAGGAGTTGAAGTTCGAGTTGATGCCCAGACTATTTCTGAAGCAGAGAATGTTCCGAAACGATTTTTGTTGAAGATCTTTCGGAAGTTGGCCCAGACTGATATGTTAGAGTCATATCGAGGTAAGAATGGTGGCTATGCTTTGGTGAAAGATCCAGCAAAAATTACTCTTCGAGAGGTAGTTGAAGCTGTCGAAGGGCCAATTCATATAAACCGTTGTTTAATTGATCCACTAGAATGTAATAAAGATGAAGATAATAATTGTACTATTCACGCTGCTTTATTTGATATTCAACAGACTTTAATAGATAAATTAGATAGTTATACTTTTGCTGATTTGTTAGAAAAGTAATTTTTTTAAGTTAAAGTATACCTTTTTAGTATATTTATCTTTGGATGAGACTATATTGATATATTGTGTCACCACAGGTGACACAGTCGTGAGCTATCTGCTGTGTGCTATTAGCCAGTTCAAAACCTTTAAATTCAAAAACTAAATTCTTACAATAACTGCATTTCAAGGGTTTGATATGTACTTATGATTTTGAACTTGATTTAGCTCATCCTACGAGTTTCATAGAAACTCTTCGTGATAAAGGCCATCTGCACATAGCAGACGACAGATAGCTGTGGCACGAAAGTGTTACTTTATATCAATTAAGTTTTACTTTAAAGTTGATAATATATTTTTTGATCTAAAGTATACCAATTAAGTATAATTAAAAATAGGGAGGAATAAATAATGGAAAGATGTACATCAGCTGATTGTGGATTATGTGACTTTTTAGATAGTAAGCCAGAGTTGGAGACTTCTTTTAATCGGGAGCCTAAACAGTCGACTAAGTGTGGGTTTGGTAAGAAAGGAGTCTGTTGTCGTCTATGTTCTAATGGGCCTTGTCGAATTACTCCTAATTCACCTAAAGGGGTTTGTGGAGCAGATGCTGATACAATAGTAGCACGTAACTTTTTACGTCATGTAGCTGCAGGAGCAGGCTGTTATTTACATGTGGTAGAGACTACTGCTCGTAATCTAAAAGAGGTTGGAGAAGGAAATTATGCTACTGAGTTAAAAGGGCTAGATTCTTTAGATGATTTAGCTGATAAGTTAGAGGTTAAAGAAGATGACGTTAACGAAAAAGCAGTTAAGGTAGCAGATAAAGTCTTAGCCGATTTATATAAACCAAGATTTGAAGAGATGGAGTTAGTTGAGAAGTTAGGCTATGAACCAAGGGTAGAAAAGTGGAAAGAGTTAGGTATTATGCCAGGTGGAGCCAAGTCTGAGGTATTTGATGCTACAGTAAAGACTAGTACTAATTTATCAAGTGATCCAGTTGATATGTTAATGCATGTCTTAAACTTAGGAATTTCTACAGGTCTTTATGGACTTCATTTAACTAACCTATTAAATGATGTTATGTTGGGAGAGCCAGAGATTGGCCAAGATCAAGTAGGTTTTAAAGTTGTTGATGAAGATTATATCAATATTGTAGTAACTGGCCATCAACATAGTATGATTGCTCACTTACAAGATGCTTTAGTTACTGAAGAAGCTACTAAGTTGGCCAAAAAGATAGGAGCTAAAGGATTTAAGATTGTAGGCTGTACTTGTGTTGGGCAAGATTTACAGGTTAGAAGTAATCACTATAATGAAGTATTTGCTGGTCATGCAGGTAACAACTTTACAAGTGAAGCTTTATTAGCTACTGGAGGAATTGATTTAGTTGTATCTGAATTCAACTGTACAATTCCAGGTTTAGAAGATGCAGCTGAAAAATATGATGTGGATATGATAGCTATTGATGATGTAGCTAAGAAGAAGAAGGCTGAAATGATTGATTTTGCGCCTGAAAAAGCTGAAGATATTACAGAAAAGATCATGGATAAAGCTGTAGAAAGTTACGCATCTAGAAGAGGGGAAGTAGAGATTGATATTCCTAAGGACCATGGATATGATGATGTAGTTACTGGAGTTAGTGAAAAATCATTACGTAACTTCTTAGGTGGGAACTATCAACCATTACTTGATTTAATTGCTGAAGGTAAGATAAAAGGAGTAGCTGGTGTGGTAGGTTGTTCTAACCTGACTGCTCAAGGACATGATGTCTTTACAGTGGAATTAACTAAAGAATTAATTAAACGGGATATATTAGTATTGTCTGCTGGTTGTACAACAGGTGGATTAGAGAACTGTGGTTTAGTATCTCCTAGTGCGGCAGAACTTGCTGGAGATAACTTAAAAGCAGTCTGTAAAGAGTTAGGTATTCCACCAGTACTTAATTTTGGCCCGTGTCTATCAATTGGTCGGGTAGAACAAGTAGCAGTAGAACTAGCAGACGCTCTAAATGTTGATTTGCCAGAGTTACCTGTTGTTTTATCAGCTCCGCAATGGTTAGAGGAACAGGCTTTAGCTGATGGTGCTTTTGGTTTAGCTTTAGGTTTACCATTACACTTAGCTTTACCTCCATTTGTAACTGGTAGTGATTTAATAGTAGATACATTGACTAAGGACTTACCGGAGATTACTGGGGGACAGTTGATTATTGATGGTGAGGTAGAAAGTACAGCCGATAAATTAGAAGAGATTATTGTAGATAGAAGAGAAGGTTTAGGATTAGAAAAAGAGAAGTCAGCCTAATTTTAGATTAAAGCGGAGGTTTAGAACTCTTAAATTAATAGAATTGATATAGAGTAGCATTTTAGGATCCAGTTGTTAGTTGTGTGCTGTGAGCTATGGGCTAAATTAAAAATTTATTAGATTTCAAGCTACAGTGAATTTATTGTCACAAGGATGACTATAGAATGCTTAGGGATTGGGAGCTTAACAACAAGAAGGAGATTAAATTAGACTTATTGTTTTGATATTGACTTCCCAGGAGTCCTTTGGATTCTTTGTAAGAATTGCCCATGACTTACAGCCCATGACTCACGACCGATATAAAGTTAGGATTTTATATTAATACTGAGGAGGATTATAAATGAAGCGAATCTATATTGATCGGGATCTATGTGAAGCCTGTAAAAACTGTGTTTTAGCCTGTATGGCTAAAAATGATGATACAGATATTGATAGCTTAGATGTGACAGATATTAATTTGCAAAGTGCTAATGTTATAGAGCAAAAAAATAGAAGTCAACAAAACTCACCACTCTTCTGTCGTCACTGTGATGATCCTGATTGTGTGCAGGCTTGTATGTCTGGAGCTTTAACTAAAGATCCTGAGACTGGTATTGTAGATATTGACCAAGAGCAGTGTGCTGGTTGTTGGATGTGTGTTATGAGTTGTGCTTATGGAATGGTCTTTAAAGATAAGACTAGGAATGTAGCCTTCAAGTGTGACTTGTGCCAAAATGAAGAGGAACCTGCTTGTATTAGTCAGTGTCCTACAGGAGCAATTGAAGTAATTGAGGTAAAGGAGGAATCGGCCTAATGAATTACTTAATTATTGGAGCCAGTGCTGCTGGAATTAGTGCAGCTAAGAAATTACGTAAGTTAGATACAGAGGCAGAGATTACTGTTATTTCTAAAGATAAACAGGTCTACTCTCGCTGTATGCTACATCATTTGATTAGTGGAGAGCGAAATAATGAAGATCTAAGATTTATACCAGAAAACTTTTTTGAGATTAATAATATCAACTGGATACAAGGGGGAGAAGTGGTAGCTGTTGATGAAACTGAGAAATCTGTTTTATTATCTGACAATTCTAAATATTCATATGATAGATTATTAGTAGCTACTGGTTCACACCCTATCTTGCCACCAATAAAAAACCTTAAACAAGGAAATCCTGTAGTTGGATTACGTAATTTGGATGATGCCCAAAGAATTAAAGAGGAATCTGAGAATATTGATCAGGCAGTTGTCATTGGAGCTGGTTTAGTAGGTTTGGATGCGGCAGTTGGTTTACATGAAACAGGAGTTGAGGTTTCTGTTGTAGAGATGGACGATAGAATTTTACCTCGTCAACTTGACCAAAAAGCAGCAACTAGATATAGTGATAGATTAAAAGAAGAAGGAATAGAGATTATAACTAATGCTCAAGCTAGTGAAGTTATAACTAAAGAAGGGCAGGTAGCAGGATTAAAATTAGGTAATGGTCAGATAATTGATTCACAATTAATTGTAGTTGCTACTGGAGTTAAGCCTAATATAGAATTAATAGAGAATACTAATCTTAAAGTAGAGCAAGGAATTGTAGTTGATGAATATCAACAGACTAGTGTAGCTGATATCTATGCTGCTGGAGATGTTTGCCAATCTCATGAGATGTTTAGTGATGAACTATCTCTAACTCCTATCTGGCCTTTAGCAGTTAAGCAAGGTGAGACGGCTGCTTATAATATGGCTGGAATAACCAAGAAGATAACAGATAATTTTGCTTATCAAAACTCAATGCGTTTCCATGGTCTCTCTACTATTACTTATGGTTTAGTTGAAGTAGATAGTGCTGAGTATGAAGTTGAAATTAGACAGGATAAGAATAGCTATCAAAAATTAATCTTACAGGATAATAAGTTACAGGGAGCTATCTTCCAAGGAGATGTAGATGGTTCAGGGGTATATGGTAAATTGATTAAGGAACAGATTGATTTATCAGATAGATTAGATGAATTATTTAACTTATCCTATGCCGATTTCTTTAAGGAAAGAGAAAATGGTAGTTTTAGTTATACTAATAGTTGACAGTATATAATCTATAATTTATAGTTGAAATCAAAGGTAATGATGTAAAAAAATATGGGAGGTGCTTCTAGCTGATGAACAAAAGAAATTAAAGGAGAGAATTGAGAAGTTGCGTTTGAAATTGCATCAGGCAATGAAAGAGGAGGCTGAATTTAATCAAGAAGAGATTATAAAAATAAGTCAAGAATTAGATCAATTAATCTATCAGTACTGTAAAAAAGATAATAGTTAGTTAATAATCCCGGATAATTCCGGGCTTTTTTCTTTTTTGGATAAAAGATAGTACACTGGATAAAATAAAGAATAACTAAATAGAAGGAATAGAGTACATATAAGGAGAGGCCTATTATGTTCCAGATTTCTAAAGGTCAGCTAGCTGTTCTACTGATAAATATTTTGATTCCTACTGCACATATTCAGGTCTTATTTATAGCTATTAGATATGCTAAACAGGATGCTTGGTTAGCTACAACAATTGGATATCTAGTTGCTTTAGTAATTACATTTATTTCCTTGCAGTTGATTAAACTGTATCCAGATCAGAATATATTAGAATTTAGTTCAGATATTATGGGAAGTTTTTTAGGTAAGATAGTTGCTTTAGTTTTCTTTCTTTATTCTTTTTTAGTAGTTGTTTATGTATTAGAACAGTTTCAACTTTTAATGACTATTATGGTCTATCAGGAGTTTCCTCCTTTCTTCTTTAAGCTTGCTATGATTTCTTTAGTAGTTTATGCAGTAAATTTAGGAGCAGAGGTTATTTTTAGAGTCAGTGATATTATTTTTATAACAGTTATCTTGGTAACTGTTTTTGTAGGTTTTGGGTTGGTTACTGAAATTGATTTTAGTAGGGTATTTCCATTATTAGAAGAAGATATGACTAGTATTTTGCAAGGTAGTTTGATGCCTATTGTCTTTTTAGGTCAGGTTGTAATAATTCTATTCTTTGGGAATTTAACAGACAAATCCTTTAAGTTAAGTAAGACAATTAATATAGGTTTATTTGTTGGTTTTCAACTTATAATTGGCTTTGTAATTGCCAGTATATCAATTTATGGGGTAGATCTAAGTTCCCGTTTCTTATTTCCTCCTTATATGTTGACTAGATTTATTGAAGCAGGAGGAATGATTTTAAGGCAAGAGATATTCTTATTAGTTATTTGGATAGGACTGATTTTAATTCAAGCAACTGCTTTTTTTTGGATCTGTAGAGCCTCTTTAGTCAGTCTATTTAATCTAAACCATAAAAATCACTTTAGTATTCCTTTAGCAATACTAATAATAGTCTTAAGTCATATTAGTTTTAAAGGAATTGTTGATTTTCAGATTTATGTAGAGACTACTTATTCATTGATTATAGCTTCAGTTCAATTATTAGTTCCTAGTTTATTATATTTAGTTGCTTTAATAAAAGGGAAAGGAGGTAGCTAATGAAGAAAAAGAAACCATTGACTTTAGAAGAAAAGAAAGAAAAAGATCTATCTGACTTAAAAGAGAAGTATATCAGTGATGAAGACATTAATAATAGGTCTGTAGAGAAGAACCTAGAACTTAACCTAGCTTATATTGAAGGTGTTTTTGATAAAGTAAGTGATATAGTAACCAAAAAATTTAAAGTTGGTAGTCATGATGCAGCCTTAGTATATATAGGTGGTATAGTAGAGAAGACGGCAATAAATAATGTTATTCTACGCGATCTAATGATTATCTCACGTAATGATGACTTAGAGGATAGTTCAGCTCAAGTTGATTTAAAAGATCATATTAAGAATTCTTTACTCAGTCTAGGTGAGGTAACTGAGAGAAAAAAGTTTGATAATCTCTTAGAAGATTTATTAACAGGCCAGGCTATCTTATTTCTTGACAATTACGCTGTTAGTTTATCCTTGAGTATTCAAGCTAAAGAGGCTAGAGATGTAACTGATCCCAATACTGAGACAGTTGTACGTGGTCCTAGGGAAGGTTTTGTAGAAGACTTTAATACTAATATGAGTGTACTTCGCAGAAGGATTAAGACCCCTGATCTAAAGTTTGAAAGCTTTAAGCTAGGCAGAGTTAGTAAGACAGATGTAGTAATCTCTTATCTTAAGGGGGTTGCTCCAGCTGACTTAGTAGCTGAGGTACGACAACGAGTTAAAAATATAGATATTGATATGATCAATGAAAGTGGTAATATAGAGCAGCTAATCGAAGATGATCCTACATCTCCTTTTCCCCAGATGAGTTATACAGAACGTCCTGATGGAACTGCTGCTGCTTTAAATGAGGGGCGAGTAATTATTATTATTGATGGTACTCCTTATGTTTTAGTTGTTCCCTCAGTATTTATTCATTTTTTACAGTCAAATGAAGACTATTATGAAAGGTTTTTATTTCCAACTGCTATTCGAACTCTACGATTAATAGCCTTTTTTGTTGCTATGTTAGGGCCTTCTATCTATATAGCCATTACTACATACCACCAGGAGATGATTCCAACCCCTTTATTGATTAATATTGCTGCTTCACGATCTGGTGTTCCTTTTCCTGCTATTATTGAGGCCCTGTTGATGGAAGTCAGTTTTGAAGCCTTGCGTGAGGCAGGTTTGAGATTGCCTAGACCTGTTGGACAGGCAGTTAGTATTGTAGGTGCTTTAGTAGTTGGAGAATCAGCTGTTCAAGCTGGTCTGGTATCTCAAGCAATGGTTATTGTAGTTGCTCTAACAGGGATAGCTTCCTTTATTATTCCGGCTTATAATATGGGAATTGCTATTAGATTGATTAGATTTCCAATTATGTTTTTAGCCGGTAGTCTAGGTATGTTTGGAATTACTTTTGCTGTCTTAGGTCTATTGATTCATTTAGCCAGTCTACGTTCTTTTGGTGTCCCTTATTTATCTCCTGTAACTCCTCTTAATTGGTCAGGTATGAAGGATACTATATTAAAGGTACCAGAATGGATGAAGAATAAGCGTCCTACTTATATTACTAAAGAGGATGAAGAACGAATTAAGCCAAATGCTAAGCCAGCACCACCTACAAAGGATGAGAATGATGAATAAGAAAATTAAAGCTATAGTTTTATTAAGCTGTGTATTGATTAATTTAGTTGGTTGTGCAGGAAAGAGAGAGGTAGACCAGTTAGGAATTGTCAACTTAACATCGATAGATAGAAGTAAAAAGACAGGAAATTATGAAATTTCTGTTCAAATAGTCAGCCCTCAAAGAGCTGGTGGTGGTCAGGCTGAAACTCAGGTCTGGGTAGTAACTGCTACTGGAGATACTGTTATGCAAGCCAGTAAGAATTTACGAGCTAGAACCTCTAAGAGTCTGGTCTGGTTTCATAGTAATTTAATATTGATTGGAGAAGAGGTAGCCCGAGAAGGCTTAAGAGAAGTAATTGACTTTTTTGCTCGTAATCAAGAGATTAGATATAATAGCTGGGTTTTAGTGACTAAAGATAGAGCGGATAATATAATGGAGATTGCACCTCGCTTTCAAGGGTCATTGGCCCAAGAGATAATAGGAATTCTAGAAAATGCAAAAGACTGGTCTAACGCTTATGCTCTTAATCTTAAAGATATGTTAATGAGATTGGCTGATAAAAAATTAGATGAAGTAACAGCTAGAGTAACCTACTATGAGCCTTTTATTTCTCCAGAAGGTACTTATAAACAGGAAGATTTAGTAAAACAATTATCAGAAAATGATAAGAGAATAGTTGCTGTTGATACTATGGCTATCTTTAAAGATGGTAAATTACAGGGTTGGTTTACTAAAGAACAGTCTAGAGGTTATCTTTGGATTACAGGAGAGATGAAAGAAGGTACTCTAGTAGTAGATACCAATAAGAATAGAGAAGAACAGTTATCAGTTGATATTATAAATGCCCAATCTAGTTTAAAACCAGAAGTAATAGGAGATAGAGTTAAATTTAAGTTAGAAGTTAAAGCAGCAGCAGCAATTACTGAGCAGAAGACAAGTCTTGATTTAACAAAGTCCAAAAACATTATAAAAGCTCAGAAGATGATATCTGAAGAGATAAAAGATTCAATTGAAGCAGCTTTAGAAAAAGCCCAACGAGATTATAAAGCTGATGTTTTTGGTTATAGTGGTGCAGTCTATCGTAATGAACCTGATAAATGGCAACAGCTTAAAAAGAATTGGGATCAAATCTTTCCTACGGTTAAGACAGATATTAAAGTTAATGTTACAATTAAGAGATTAGGAGTTATTTCTAAGCCAATCTTAGAAGAATAGGAAAGGAACCGAAGAATGTTTAAACTAGTGCCAGTTACCTTCTTTTTTATCATTATGATTTATTGGCAGGTAAAGGATTTAGTTAACAATAGGGCCTGGAAGGATTTAGTTGTTTATTCATTATTAATGTTGGTAGGAATGGTTTATAGTTATGGGATTTTGCTGGAGCTTTCTCTGCCCAACCCAACTTTGTTCTTAAAGGGTTTATTTAAGCCACTATATGATTATATATTTAATCAATTATTAGTCTAATAAAGTAAGCAATTAGCTTAAGCTAATTGCTTACTTGCTTTTTTGGAATGGTTTCTTTAAATAGTAGACAACTAGAGTTATGATAGGAAGAAATATACCAACTATATTATTAATTGTAAGTGAAGGACCTAAGCCAAGTTCAATATGCTGAGGATATCCTTTAGCTACTATTTTAGTTAAGTAGATTAATGGTATAGGAAGTATAAGTGTTAGTTTATGATATGAGATATTAAAGAGCTGAGAAGTTCCTTTTACTCCTGCATAGACTGATAGGAATATCTTCATCATTAAAGCCAAAGTACTGATTGAAGCAATTAAGAAATCAAAATTTATGATGCTAAATTGTCCTAGTTCGCCACTTTTGATCAGTGGGAAGGTAGTTTTTTCGGCTAATTTAGGGCCTAATATCGAAAGCATAGAAATAGTATTCATAGTCAAAGTTAAAAAAGCAATAATTACAGCTATTATAAAAGATTTTTTAACTTTAGTTAGGCTAGTATCTATTTTCGGAATTATCATCATAAAGATTGCTAATTCCGCCAGTGGAAAGGCTAACATCTTTGTAAAAACTTCTTTTAGAATGGGCATAAAGCCTTTACTAAGATATGGTACTAGTTTAGTAACTCTACCAGCAACGAATATCAGGTAGATATTCGTTAGTGTTAAGTTTATTAGAATATATGGGCCAATAATTAGTGATATTCTAGTAATAGTATGTAGGTTTTGATAAGTAGCATAGATAGCTAAAATAACAGTTAATAAACTGATAATTAACATGTTACTTTTAGGTAATAGATTTTGTATAATTTGCTCTGCTAAATCTCTGATATTTCTAGTTGCTAAATAGAGAAAGAAAATAGAATAAATACTGCCTAATAACCAACCTAAATATTTACCAAAAACCTGTTGTAGAATCTGAATAAATGTTTTATCAGGGGCTATTGAATTTATTCTAGTATATAAGAGAACTAATATAATCCCTATTACCATAGAGACTAAGATAACAAAATAAGCATCTTTTTTGGCCCCAATTCCTAGGGGAAATAAGATTGAACTGCCTAAAGTAAAGATAATTATTGTTAGTATAAACTGTAGATTAGATATTTCTTTCATTTTACCACTCCATAACTAGTCCTTATATTCTATATTTTACTATTAGATAGGAAGTTATACTATTTATGTTTTTTAAAATTAAATATTAATTTAGTAAAAAATGTATTTTATATGTATAACCTCAGTTATTACTGTCAATGCTATTAATAGTAATAAATGGAAAAGGGGTGGTTTGATGAAACGGGTAGAGTTAGCAGGTTTTGAAACAAGTGATTTGCCAGTTTTATCTAATGAAGAGATGATGAGGCTATTCAAGGAATTAGAAGCTGGTAATCACGAGGCTAGACAAGATATTATCAATGGTAATTTGAGATTAGTTTTAAGTGTATTACAGAGATTTAGAAGTAATAATTATGGAATAGATGATCTGTTTCAGGTTGGATGTGTTGGTCTGATTAAGGCAGTTGATAATTTTGATATTGAACGAGGAGTTAAATTTTCTACATATGCTGTACCAATGATTATTGGAGAAGTTAAGCGGCATATTAGAGATAATAAAAGAGTAAGAGTCAGTCGTTCTTTAAGAAAGATAGCTTATCAAGCACTTAAACTAAAGGAAGAATTAAGAAATGAGAAAGGCGGCGAGCCTACTTTAGAGGAGATAGCAGATAGAATGGATGTTTCCAGAGAGAAGATAGTTCATTCTTTAGAAGCAGTTAAGAATCCTGTATCTCTATTCAAACCTGTATTCCAAGAAGAAGGAGATAGTTTATTATTATTAGATCAACTATCAGATAATGAAGATTTAGATTGGATTGAAGGGCTTAATGTTAGAGAGGCTTTGCAGGATTTAACAGCAAGAGAACAGTTTATTATTAAATTGAAATTCTATGAAGGAAAGACTCAATCTGAGATAGCAGAAAAAGTTGGTGTTTCTCAAGCCCAGATTTCTAGAATTCAAAAGAAAGCGTTACAGAAACTAAGGAAATCAGTAGAAATTGAGGAGGATATAAGATGCGCAGAGTAACAATTATCATAGGAACTAGTCTCACTTTGATCTGTCTATTATTATTAGTTAATAAAACGGCTTTTGTATTACAGGATCAAAGCTATAATCCTGATAATTTATTAAGACTTCATGTAATTGCTAATAGTAATTCTTTAGCAGATCAGCATTTGAAACGACAGGTAAGAGATGCTTTAGTAAAATCAGGTAAGAAATTATTCACTGGGGTAACTGATATAAGTCAAGCAGAAATAAAGGTTAAAACTAATTTAAAGGAGTTGACTAGGATAGCTCAACATAAAGTTAGACAAGCTGGTAAGAATTATCAAGTTGATTTAAAATTAGGGGAATATAATTTTCCGATGCGAAGTTATGGTGATATTACTTTAGCATCAGGAGACTACAAAGCTTTAAGAGTTGTAATTGGAGAGGGAAGAGGAGAGAACTGGTGGTGTGTCTTATTTCCTCCATTATGCTTTGTTGATTCAGTGGATGAAATTCCTAAAAGAAAGGTTGGCATCAAGAGCAAACAAAAACAAGTTAAGAAAGAGTTAAAAGTTGATTTTAGATTTAAGCTAGCAGAATATTTGGATAGTAAATCTAAATTTGTTAAGAATAAATTAAAATTAGGAGAGATTTTCTCTAAATCCAATTAATCCTCACTAACTGGTTCTTACCACATATACTGTGGTATAGGGAGTGAGATTATGGTAGAAAAAGTAACTGAAGTAAAAGAGAAGATGGAAAAGGTGGTTAGAAAGTATCGTAATATTCCTTATAAGCATAATGGTAGATCTTTACGAGGCCTTGACTGTTTAGGATTAGTAATTTTTGTTTACCAAGAGTTTGGAATTGATGTTCCTACTGGAGATGGAAGTTCGATTCCAGAAGATTGGTATAAAAAAGATCCAGACAGATATTTAAGAGGTCTATTGCAAATAGGGCGGTCAGTTCCATTTGAAGATTTACAAGTTCTAGATTTAGTCTATTTTAAATTGCTAGATGACATAGTCACTCATTCAGGAGTCATGATTAATGATCATGAGTTTATTCATATTTTACAAGATAGAAATGTAGAGGTTGGTACTTTAGAGCGTAGATTTTGGCGTAGGAAGATAGCAGGAGGTAGAAGAATAGTTGAGTTAGATAAGTAAGCGTGCTCTAGGCACGCTTTTTTTGTAGTAAAAAGGGTTTTAATTGTAAATTAGTGTATAGTATAATATAATGAAGTAAATAAAATAGTAAGGAATGATTCAAGGTGATGAAATTAATAGAAGAAGTTATTAATCAAGATGTTAGACTATTCTATTTCTTGCATCATAAAATAAGATGCGAATTTTTAAATTGGGTTATGCCTTGGATTACGCATTTAGGTGGTGCAGTATTTACTCTTACTTTTGGAGTATTCTTATTCTTTTTTGGGAGTAGTTCTCTACAACAAGTAGGTAGTGAAGTTTTACTATCAGTCTTAATTAGTGGTATCGTAGTACAGATTATAAAGAGGATAGTTAATCGAAAACGACCTTATAAAATTCTAGAACAGGTTAAACTGGTCAATGCACCTTTTTGTCAATATTCTTTTCCCTCTGGGCATACAACAGCTATTTTTTCTCTTGCAGTTACTATTGGATTTAACTTCCCTGATTTAAGCTTTATTAGTCAATTTTTAGCTACTACTGTAGGAATATCTCGAGCTTATTTAGGGGTTCATTATCCTTCGGATATAGTAATTGGAGCTATAATTGGTATCTATTCTTCAAGTTTGATTCATGGTGTTATATTTTAAACTTATATGTGAAAGGGTCCTGCCAAATAGGCAGGACCCTTCTTTTTAATCTTCATTTTCAAGGTAGTCACGTACAATATCAAGTGTTTCTCCAAAGCGTTGAAAATGGACTACCTCTCTTTCTCTTAAGAAACTGAGTGTATCAATTACTCCAGGGTCATTACTGAGGTCAATCAGATTTTCATATGTTGCTCGTGCTTTCTGTTCAGCTGCTAGATCATCATGTAAACTAGCAATTGGATCTTCCATAGACTGCATAAAGGATGCTGTCCAAGGAACTCCTGCTGCATCATGAGGATATATAGCTCTACCATGTTGAGTGTAGTGGGCACCAATACCTGCATCACGTAATCTTTGTACAGAAACACCTTCAGTTAACTTATAGATTAAAGTAGCAATTATTTCCCAATGGGCCAACTCCTCTGTACCAATGTCAGTTAGAGTAGCCTTTGCTTCATCAGTAGGCATAGTATATCTCTGGCTTAAGTAGCGTAATCCAGCAGATAACTCACTATCTGGTCCGCCATATTGGGCAAAAAGATATTTAGCCATTTCTAAATCAGTTCTAGCTACTTCAACAGGATATTCAAGCTTTTTCTCATAAATCCACATAGATTCTCCTCCTTTTTTAGTTAATTAAGTAGTGAGTAGTAGGTATTTAATAATTAATTTTAATTTAACTCTTCTCTTTCTAACTACTCACTACCAGTTATTGATTACTAATAATCGATTTCCCAAGGCCAAGCAGTTTCTATATAGCGCCATGGATATTCAGTAGGATGCATGGCAACTATTGGCCCATACTCATCTTGGTATTTCATTCTTAGCTCCATTAATTCTCTAACTGTTTCATTATGATCTCTAAAAGCTCTTCTATCATCAGGATGAGTATTGAGATAGAGATTGAATTCAATTGCAGTAAACTCTAAGGCCATAATACGCTTAAGCATCGCTAATTGTTCTCTAGGTAATTGCTCTCTAGCCATCATTTCACCTCCTTTAAAGTTATCTTTTCTTACGATAGGGTCTATAAAGTTCAGGGAAGATAGTACCTTTCATCAATCCTTCTTTAGGACTATAACGTCGATTATACTCCTGAAAAGGGATGTAAGCTTCAGCTAAGTCAAGATCAAGAGGATATCTGCACTGATTCTGATTATCCATCTAATCACCTCCATATAAGTCTGATATATGGTATTCAAGTAATTATATAAATGTGAAGATTTCTAATTATAAGTCACGTGGGGTTCTATTAGCCAATTTAAACCCTATAAAAATTGTTATTTTAATAGGTGACAGATAGCTATGGCACGAAAGTGCTACTTTATATCAATCAACTAGTAAACTTTGGCTGCATATTCGTTCTTCCTGTTTCAAATAATAAAGTTAGAACCATTAATGAGGGGGGAGTTTAGATGACATTAGACAATGTAAAATGTACTGTTAATAACTGCAAGTACTGGAAGAAGGAACATTGTACTGCTTCTGCTATTGAGGTTAATGTTGATGGTGGAGGAACTAGTGCTAATGAGTATGAAATGACTAACTGCCATACTTTTGAATCTAAGTAGATTTATAGTTGCCGTAGCTATATAGCTGCGGCTTTAAATTTTTTCTTGACTTTTTAATCTAAATCAAATATAATCATAAATGAACAGAGATAATCATAAACAATCACTTAGTGTAATAAATGATCAACAATAAGAAAAATAATAATCAATTATAATCATTGATTACAAAATGATTCTAATAAAGAAAATAAATTCTATTTAAGGATTTATATTAGAATTTGATTATTATTACTAACCATAACAATATTATTTCAGTGTTATCTAGTAACTTACATAAGTTATTTTGTCATATAAGTCAAATAAGATAATTGATTTATTATCAGAGATGATATTTTAAAGTATTTGCTTATATAAAATTGCTAGTATCAAATGCTTTAGTTTTTTGATAAAATTATAATTTTAATTTAGATAATTAAGGTAGTAATACCTTAGTAAATACTTATAAAATATTTAGTGAGGGGGATGTTAAAATGGCAATTTTCAGAAAGAAGAAGTTAATGTTATTGTTGTTGGTGGTTATGGGCTTAAGTTTAATGGTAGGATGTAACAATGTAAATAAATCTGCTGCTAAACCAAAGGGTGAAGTTGATGATATTGCAGAGAATATTACTGGGATGCAACATATGGGAATACCTGCAATTGATTTAGACAAGACAATCAACTTTTATAAGAAGTTAGGATTTAAAGTTGCCTTCAAGACTAAAATTAATCGTCCTGAAGGAAAGCTTGATGTAGCATTTTTAGAACAAGATGGTTTTGTAATAGAGGCTTTTCATTTTAATAATGAGGAATATTTAAATAAGATGCGTAATCGTGAGGATGGTCATATTGACCATATTGCACTTGATGTTGTAAATATTAAACAGGCTTATGCTTCAGTAAAAGATTTAGGTTATGAAGCTTTAGGTGGTAAGATTGACGGTATCTCTGCTTTCCATGAAAATGGTGCTAAATTCTTTACTATTAGAGGACCTAATGATGAAAAGGTTGAATTTTGTGAAATTTTAAATAGTTCTGAATCAGATACAAACTCTGATATGAGTATTGCAGAAAATGTTACTGGATTACAACATATTGGAATACCTACAATTGATTTAGAGGAAACAATCAATTATTATAAGAAGTTAGGATTTAAAGTTGATTCAAAGGTTAAAATTGAGCGTCCTGAAGGAAAACTTGATGTAGCATTTTTAAAACAAGATGACGTTGTAATAGAGAGCTATCATTTTAATGATGAGAAGTTATTAGAACAGGTACGTAATCGTGGTAATGGTCACATTGATCACTATGCGCTTGATGTGGTAGATATTGAAAAGGCCCACTCTTCAGTAAAAGATTTAGGTTATAAGATGATAGGAGATAAGATTGATGGAATCTCTGCTTTCCATGGTAAAGGTGTTCGATTCATTAATACTAAAGGACCTAATAACGAAACTATTGAATATAATGAACTAAGATAAATATCAAATATTAGATTGATTTACTGAAAGAGGCATTGCTTAAGCAATGCCTCTTTTGTTATGTATACCTTATAAATTATAGATGAATAGATAAGAGTTTTTCACCATTCTAAGGTGTAATGGTCAATAATTGCCGAGGTTTATTGTGGAGTAGAGATGGAACTTTAGGTATGAAATAATAGAAAAAATTGAAAGTTTAATAAACTTGGTGGAAGTATAAGCTGAGTGAACTAAGGGTAAACTTAGAGATGTGTTTATGAATACTAATATCATTTTTTAAATTTTTTCTTGACTTTTTAACACAAACCAAATATAATCATAAATGAACAGAGATAATCATAAACAATCAATATAAGACAATGAATAAGCATTAAAAATAAAATTATTAATCAATTATAATCAAAGGGTTAAAAAACATTCACAATTTGTATAAGATTATAAGTAAATAATCAGAGGTGATAAAAATGTTAGCTGAGGAGAGAAGAACTAAGATATTAGATTTGATCAATCATGATAACTCAGTAAAAGTAAAAGAATTATGTGATAAATTTGAGGTTTCAGGTTCAACAATTCGACGTGATTTAAAGAAACTAGAAGATAGAGAGCTAATTGCAAGAACTCATGGAGGAGCAGTTGCTAAAGAAGATTCAAATCTTGAACCTTCTTTTATGGAAAAGGAGCATGAGCATACACAAGCTAAATCATTGATTGGTAAGAAAGCAGCAGAATTAGTTGATGATGGAGATACTATTATTTTGGATGCTGGAACGACTACAACTGAAATGGCTAAATCTTTGACTGAACATCAAGATTTAACAATTGTTACTAATGGAGTCAATATTGCTTTAGAATTGGCTGATAGTTCTCATGAAGTTATTCTACCTGGAGGAAATTTAAAGAAGAATACTTTGGCTTTAGTTGGCCCGGCTACTGAGAATTATCTCCAACATCTACATGCAGATAAAGTATTCTTAGGGGCCAATGGTATTGATTTAGAAACTGGTGTAACTACTCCAGACTTGGTAGAAGCAAATGTTAAAGGTAAGATGGCTAGTAAGGCAAAAGAAGTAATTGTCCTAGCTGACAAAAGTAAATTTGAACAGGTTACTTTAGTTAAAGTGTTAGATATTGCTAACGTAAGTAAAATTATAACCAATACCGAGATAGATAGAGAAATATTAAATAAGTTTGCAACTGTAACTGATATTCAATTGGCAGGGGAGGTGAAATAATGATTATAACTGTTACTCTAAATCCTGCTTTAGATAAGACAGTACATCTGGCCAATTTTAAACTAGGTAAATTGAATCGAATAGATAAGGTAAGACAAGACCCTGGTGGTAAAGGGATTAATGTTTCTAGAGTAGTAGCTGAGTTAGAAGAAGAAACAGTTGCTCTAGGCTTTTTAGGTGGCAGTAGCGGTCAATTTATTGCTAATTGCTTAGATGAGTTAGATATTAAACATCAGTTTACTTGGTTAGATGGAGAAACTAGAACTAATATGAAGATGATTGATATTGCTACTGATGAAGAAACAGAAATTAATGAGCCAGGTACTCAAGTTAAACAAGAAGACTTAAATAAGTTAGAAGATAATCTATTAGAGATCGTTGGAGCTGATGATTTTGTAGTTTTAACTGGTAGTTTACCTCCTGGTACTCCAGATGATATATATGCTGAATTAATTAACATGATTAAGCAGACAGAAAGTAAAGTGATTTTAGATACATCAGGTCAGCCTTTGTTTGAAGGGCTTAAGGCTAAGCCATATTTAGTTAAACCTAATATAGAAGAGTTGGAGACACTAATGGAAAAGAGTTTAGATTCTACAACTGAAGTAATAGAGGCTGGTCAAAAACTACAACAACAAGGTGTTGAAGTTGTAGTAATTTCTTTAGGTGGAGATGGATCACTAGTAATCAGTGAGCAGAGTGTTATTCAAGTAAAGCCTCCTAAAGTGGAAGTGGCAAGTACTATAGGTGCTGGAGATACTTTAGTAGGAGCTTTAGCAGTTAAGTTAAGTCAAGGGGAGTCAATCAAAGAGGCAATTAGATATGCTACAGCAGCTAGTGCTAATAGTGTGACCCAAGCGGGAACTCAATTATGTAAGAAAGAAGAAATTAATAATTTATTAGATAAAGTAAATATTAATAGATTATAATAGCACTAAAGAGGAGGAATAAAGATGAAAATTAGTAGTTTATTAACTCAAGATTTAATTAAATTAGATTTAGAATCTCAGACTAAAGATGATGTATTACAAGAGATGGTTGATCTATTAGATCAAGCAGGTAAAGTAACTTCTAATAAAGAGTTTTACCAGACTATTCTAGAAAGAGAAGAGAAGGGATCTACTGGTGTTGGTAATGGAGTAGCTATTCCTCATGGTCAAGATGATGTAGTAACTGAACCTTCTCTTGTCTTTGCTAAATCTAGGGAAGGAGTTGATTTTAAAAGTCGTGATGATAAGCCAGCAAAGATCTTCTTTATGATTGCAGTACCTAAAGGTGGTTCTGCTGATCATCTTAAAGTATTATCTAACTTATCTCGTAAGTTGATGCATGAAGATTTTAGACAAGAACTGTTGGGAGCTGAAACTAAAGAAGAATTACTAGAAGTAGTAGAAGAGCATGAATAATTAAAAAATTTGAGGAGGGAAAAGTATGAAAAAGATATTAGCTGTAACTTCTTGTCCTACTGGTATAGCTCATACTTTTATGGCAGCTGAAGCTTTAGAAGAGGCAGCCAAGAAGAAAGACCTTGACATTAAAGTTGAGACTAGAGGGGCTGAAGGGGTAGAAAATGAACTGACAAGTCAGGACATTCAAGAAGCAGAAGCAATCATTGTAGCTGCTGATACAGATGTAGAGACTGCTAGATTTAAAGGTAGACCAGTTGTATCAGTAGGAGTAGGAGATGCAATTGATGATGCTGAAGGATTAATTGATGAAGCTTTAACTAAAGCGGATAATTTTGATGCATCAGAACAAGATCTTGTATCTGATGTGAAAGAACATAAGTCGGATCGTAGTTCTGAAAGAACAGGCGTTTATAAGCACTTAATGAATGGTGTCTCACGAATGATTCCATTTGTAGTAGCTGGTGGTCTAGCAATTGCTTTATCTTTTGCTTTTGGAATTAAAGCTTTCGAACAAGAAGGTACATTGGCTTCAGCTCTAATGACAATCGGTGGAGGCTCAGCTTTTGCTTTAATGGTTCCAATTCTGGCGGGTTTCATTTCTAGCTCTATTGCTGATAAGCCTGGTTTGGCTCCTGGTATGATTGGTGGTATGTTGGCTTCTAAGACTGGTGCTGGTTTCTTAGGCGGTATAATTGCTGGTTTCTTAGCTGGTTATGTTACTAAGTTTCTTAAAGATAATATTAAATTGCCTGCCTCCTTTCAAGGCTTAAAACCAGTTTTAATCTTACCATTATTATCAACCTTGACTGTTGGCCTATTAATGATATTTGTAATTGGTGGACCAGTTAAGTCTATTATGGATGGTCTAAAAGCTTGGTTAGAAGGTATGACAGGTACTAATCGAGTTTTATTAGGAGTTATTTTAGGAGCTATGATGGCCTTTGATATGGGTGGCCCAGTTAATAAAGCTGCTTATGCATTTGCTACTGGTTTAATAGCTTCTGAAGCAAGTACAGGCCCTATGATTATGGCTGCTGTAATGGGAGCAGGAATGGTTCCACCATTAGGACTTGCATTAGCTACTTTCATTGCTCCTAATAAGTTTGATGAGCAACAAAAAGAGGCTGGTAAAGCGGCAGCAGCATTAGGAATTTCCTTTATTACCGAGGGAGCTATTCCTTTTGCAGCAGCTGATCCAATTAAGATTATTCCATCAATTATGGCTGGTTCTGCTGTAACTGGTGCTTTATCTATGTTATTCAAGGCAACTCTACAAGCACCGCATGGTGGTATCTTTGTGCTAGCTATTCCTGGTGCAGTAAGTAATGTATTAATGTATGGTGCATCAATTATTGCTGGTGCAGTAGTAACAGCAATATTGGTTAGTACTCTAAAAGATAATGTAACTGAATCTGAAGAAAAGACTGCTACAGCTTAATTAAAAAATTAAAAGTAACTACACCTATAAACCACCTAGTTAATTCTAGGTGGTTTTTTATTTGTAATCTATTTCCGGATTAAACCGGAAACTATTGTTGCTTATAAAGCCTATGATTTCAAGGGGTTATGTGATATGATGTAGGTGTAGATGATAGAGATGGTTAGTTGATTTCCACACTGCTATCAAGTTATGAGGTGGGAGGAATAATGAAGTTACCTAATAAAAGAAGTGGAAAAATATTAAGGATATTGCTTAATAGAGAAGAATCAATAGTTATTAAAGAATTAGCAACAGAATTTGATGTATCTACTAGAACAATTAGAAGTGATTTAAATAAGTTAGAACAGTGTTTGGAAGAAAGAGAGGTTGAATTAATAAAAAGACCCAGAGTTGGAGTTTGGTTAGAGGGTGATGATATTCAGAAAGCAGCATTAGAGAGAAAATTATTTGAAGTTAGTGACTTTCAAGAGTCTTTATCTCCAGTTAGGAGACATAAATATATTTTGAAATGTTTATTACAAACAGATTACAAATATACAATTCAGTCATTAGCTGAAGAGCTATATGTAAGTAGAGCAACTATATATAAAGATATAGAAAAAGTTACAGATTGGTTAGCCCAATATAATTTATCATTAGAACGAAGAAGAAATTATGGTATTGAAGTCAAAGGTACTGAGAAGAATTGGCGTAAAGCAGTAGCCGATTTATTAGCTGAACTTAAAGATGATCAAGAGTTAAAAGAAATTCTAGAAGAAGAAACAAGTATAGAGTTAGATAGTAGAATAGATAGTCAGACATATCAGCAGTTAAAGGGGTTATTTAATAATATTAACTTTAGACAGATTGAAAAAATCTTAAAAGAGGCAGAATCTGAATTAGAATTTTTATTTACAGATGAGGCTCTTGTAGGATTGATAACCCATATAGCTATTAGTGTAGAGAGGTTAACTAAAGATAAAGATATTAAGATGGATAAAGGACAGTTAAGTAACTTACAAGAAAAAGAAGAATTTAAAGTAGCAGAGTTTATAGCGGAAAAATTAGAACAGAAATTGAATATAGAACTTCCAATAGCAGAGATAGGTTATATTTCTCTTCATATCTTAGGGGCCAAATTACAACAGAATATCCAGACTACGAATATAACTGATGTTTTAGATAATGCCGACCCTAAAGTAATAAGAATTGCACAAGAAATTATCTCTATAACAGAGGAAGTATTAGATGTAGAGTTGACAGGCGATGATCAATTGCTAGTTGGGTTGGTTTTACACTTAAGACCTGCTATTAATCGTTTGAAGTATGGAATGAATTTAAGAAATCCATTATTAGACAGGATAAAAGCTGATTATCCTAGTGTATTTGGAGCTGCTTGGGCTACAAGTATAGTATTTGAACGCCACTTAGGAATTAAAGTTAATGAGGAAGAAATAGGTTATATTGCTTTACACTTAGGTGCTGCTTTAGAAAGAGTTAGTAAAGAGCTAAAGGCCATTATTGTCTGTGGTAGTGGAATTGGAACTTCACAATTGGTAGCTAGTAGATTAGCTAAGAGTCTATCAGGATTAGAAATAATTGATATGGTAGCAGCACATGAGCTAAAGAATAGAGATTTGGCCCAGGTAGATATTATCATCAGTACTATTCCATTAGCAGATTTATCTCAACCAGTAGTACAAGTAAGTCCTCTAGTGACTAAGAATGATATTAATTTAATTAAAGATAAGGTTAATTATATTTTACAAGATAAACAGAAACAAAAGTTTAACTTAGATTCAAAAGAACAAGGTATTAATACTTTATTCAGAAATGAACTAATATTTATTGATTTAGATTTATCTACTAAAGAAGAAGTTATTGATTTTTTAAGTAATAAATTATTGAAAGAAGAAAAAGTAAAACCAGAATTTATTCAATCAGCTTTAGATAGAGAAGAGATGACTTCAACAGGGGTAGGAAATAAAGTGGCTATCCCACATGGTAAAGAAGATTATGTTTTAGATTCTCAAATAGCTATTGCTACTTTAGAGCAGTCAATTGATTGGGGAACTGAGAAAGTTGAGGTTGTCTTTATGTTGGCTCTCAAAAATCAAGAATCTAAAGTCTTCTTTAATCATTTTCACAGAATTATTGATAATCAAGAAATTTTGAAAAAATTAAAAGAAACTCAAAGCAAGAAGAAAATAAAAGAAATTATATCAACAGAAGGGTGATTAAAATGGGTGAATTAATCAATGAAAATTTAATTGAGTTTGGTTTAAAAGGACAAACTAAAGAAGAGATAATTAAATCTTTAGCTGAGCTAATTAATGAGACTGGTAATCTTGAATCCTTAGATGATTATTATAAAACTTTATTAGAGAGAGAAGAAAAGGCTAGTACTGGAATTGGAAATGAAATTGCAATCCCTCATGGCAAGTCAAATAGTGTTAAGGAACCTACAATTGCTTTTGCTAGGTTAAAGGAAGGAGTTAGCTGGGAGGCGATTGATGATCAGTCTGTAAAATTAGTCTTTCTACTGGCTATTCCAGAAGAAAGTAAATCAGATGGTCACTTAAAGATTCTAGCTACTTTATCTAGGAATCTATTAAATGATGAATTTAAGAAGAACTTAATGACAGCTGATACAAAAAAAGAAGTCAATCAAATCTTAACTAAGATGTTTAAATAATTATAAGAGGAGTGATAATGATGAAAATTCTAGCAGTTACAGCTTGTCCTACAGGGGTAGCTCATACCTATTTAGCAGCTGAATCATTAGAGAAAAGTGCTGAGGAAAAAGGAGTTAATATTAAGGTAGAAACACAAGGTTCTGTAGGAATTGAGAATGAGATTACTGAACAGGATGTAGAAGAAGCAGTAGCAGTTATTATAGCTTCAGATATTAACATTTCTAAGCCAGAAAGATTTGAAGGAAAACCTAAATTGAAACTCGAAGTACAGAAGGCAATTAAACATTCAGATCAGATTATAGACAAGATAATTCAAAATTTCGAGGAATAGAATTTCAAATAAAATAATGTGTTTTATTGTGATTCATAGGACTCTCTCCTTTCTAGAGGTTATAGTGAATGAACAAAACTATTATACTCCATGAGAGGAGAGGGTTTCAATTTTTATATAACTTAACTAATATAAGGGGGACTAATTATGAAGAAGGTATTATCGGATATGAAAAAGCACCTTTTAACAGGAACAAGTCATATGATCCCATTTATTGTTGCCGGAGGAGTATTATTATCTCTTTCTGTTATGTTATTAGGTGAAGGAGCAGTGCCAGAATCAGGAGTATTAAAAGATATAGCAGATATGGGTATAGCTGGATTTTCGTTATTTATTCCAGTTTTAGGTGGATATATTGCTTATTCTATTGCAGACAGACCAGGTCTAGCTCCAGGTATGATAGGAGCACACCTAGCTAATCAATATAAGATGGGTTTCTTAGGTGCAATGATTGTAGGATTTATTGCTGGATATGTTGTTAACTTATTGAAGAAAATAAAAGTGCCTAAGGATTTTCAATCGGTCAAGACAATCTTCATTTATCCATTATTTGGTACATTTATTGTTAGTGGAATTGTTATTTGGGTTATTGGCCAACCAATAGCAGGTATGATGAAGGCTTTAGAATCTTGGCTTAGTTCTATGCAGGGAACTTCAAAGGCTACTTTGGGAACAATCTTAGGTGGTATGACTGCTTTTGATATGGGGGGGCCTATAAATAAGGTTGCTACTTTATTTGCTCAAACCCTTGTAAAAGAACATCCATATTTAATGGGAGGAGTCGGGGTTGCTATTTGTACACCTCCAATTGGAATGGGAGTTGCTACCTTTATTTCTCCAAACAATTATACGAATGCAGAAAAAGAATCAGGTAAAGCAGCTATTATTATGGGGTCAATTGGAATAACAGAAGGAGCGATCCCATTTGCTGCAGCTGACCCAATTAGAGTTATTCCTTCTATTGTAGTAGGAGGAATAATTGGAAATGTATCGGCTTTTCTTATGGGAGTTATCAATCATGCTCCGTGGGGCGGTTGGATAGTTCTTCCAGTAGTTGAAGGAAGAATAAAGTATATAATTGCTACTTTATTAGGTGCTTTTGCTACAGCTCTTATGGTTAATTTTCTTAAAAAATTAGATTCAACAGAAGAAGTAAATGGATCAGAGGAATCAGAAGAATTAGACTTAGAGTTTGAAGTTTGATATTAGTTAATTGAAATTAAATAATATGATGGAGGAATTAAATATGTATCCATTAAAATTCAAATCTATTTACAAAGAAAAGATATGGGGCGGGACAAGTTTGATCGAGAAATTTGATCGTGATGTATCTAGTAATACTATAGGTGAAAGCTGGGAAATTGCTGCCCATAAGAATGGGAGTAGTAAAGTTGCAAATGGAAAATTTGCGGGTAAAGAATTAATGGAAGTAATTAAGGAAGAAGGAGAGAAAGTTTTAGGAACAGAAGCGAAATCTGAATATTTTGAAAAGTTTCCTTTGTTAATTAAATTACTAGATGTTAATGATAAGTTATCAGTGCAGGTGCATCCTGATGATAGTTATGCTTTTGAACATGAAAATGGTGAGCTAGGCAAAACAGAAATGTGGTATGTAATTGATGCTCAAGAAGATGCTAAGTTGGTTTATGGACTGCATCCTGAAGTAACTAAAGATGAATTCGCTACTGCAATTGAAAGAGGAGAATTAGAAGATAAGTTATATGAGATTAATGTAGAAACTGGCGATGTATTTTATATTCCTGTGGGATTAGTTCATACTATTAAAGAAGGGGTTTTATTGGCGGAAATACAACAGAATTCAGATACTACTTATCGAGTTTATGATTGGAATCGAACTGATCAAGATGGTAAATCAAGAGACTTGCATATAGATTCTGCTTTAGATGTAATTGACTTTGGTTCTAAACTACAAACTAAGGTAACAGGTTTGGAAATTGAGAGCCAAGGTATAAGAAGGGAAATTTTAGTTGCTTGTTCTTATTTTATTACAGAGACTCTAGATATTGATAAGCAGTATATTGCTAGGACAGATGGTAGCAGATTTTATGTACTAATGGGATTAGAAGGAAGAGCTAAATTAATATATTCAGAGGGAGAAATTAGTTTAGGATCAGGAGAAACTGTATTGTTACCAGCTTCTTTAGGAGAGTATACAATTAAAGGAGATTGTAAATTAATTAAATCCTATATTAAGGATTTAAATGAATTAAAGACTGAGTTAAGATCTAAAGGATATTCTGAATCAGAAATTAATCAAATTAAAGGGATAAAGTAGAAATTAAATTTATTATATGAAACTATTAAATATGTAAAGCAGATTGTAGGTCATATAATTAAAACTTATAAACTTAGGGGGGATGTTTTATGAAGGAAAAGTTAAAAGAGATTAGAGGACACTTAATGACAGGTGTTAGTCATATGATTCCTTTTGTAGTTGCTGGTGGAGTATTGATTGCCTTTTCGATTATGTTAAGTGGAGTTGAAGCAGGTAAAGGGGCCAATGTAACAAATCCAGCATTAAAGAATCTATTGAATTTAGGTTCAGCAGGATTTACAATGATGGTTCCAGTTTTAGCAGGTTATATTGCTTATTCAATTGCTGATCGTCCTGGATTAGTACCAGGTATGATTGGAGGTTATTTAGCAGGACAGATTGGAGCAGGGTTTTTAGGTGGGATTGCTGCTGGTATTATTGCTGGTTATGTTGCTAACTGGATTAAAAATTGGTCTGTGCCAGAAGTTTTAAAACCTGTAATGCCCATTTTTGTGATTCCGCTATTATCTACAATCATTGTTGGGAGTTTGATGCAGTATGTAATTGGTCTTCCTATTAGTAACTTTATGGCTGGACTTAAAGGTTGGTTACAAGCTATGAGTGACGGAAGCCAAGTGATATTTGGAATTATATTAGGAGCTATGATTGCTTTTGATATGGGCGGGCCAATAAATAAAACAGCCTTCTTATTTGGGACAGGATTAATTGAACAAGGTGTCTATACAGTAATGGGTCCTATTGCAGCAGCAATTGCTATTCCCCCATTAGGTATGGCTTTAGCAACTACATTAGCTCCTAATAAATATACTGAGCAAGAAAGACAAGCAGGTAAAGGAGCCTTCTTTATGGGATTGATAGGAATTACTGAAGGAGCAATTCCTTTTGCGGCAGCTGATCCAATTAAAGTTATTCCTTCCATTGTCACAGGTTCTGCTGTAGGCTCAGTAATAGCTATGTTAAGCGGAGTAGGAGATCATGCCCCTCATGGTGGTTTAATCGTATTACCAGTAATAGATAATAGATTAATGTTTATTGTGGCAATTGCTGTTGGAGTAGCAATTACTGCTCTAATGGTGAATGCTTTAAAATCAGAGGTGGAAGAAGTAGTAGTTGAAGAAGATTCAGAAGAGGAAGATCTAGATTTAGAATTTGATATGAGTTAGAAATTAAATCATTTTTCAGTCACCTATTTTTTAGGTGGCTTTTTTATTTTTATTGAAGTAATATCGAGATAATGCGTTACTTTTTATTAAAAAGTAGCTTAAAAAATTAAATTCAAAAGCTATTTCGGAAAGGCTTGTCAGCCTTTTTCCGAGTAGCTTTTATCTAGGGCTATAAAAGCTACCAAAAGATCCCTTTGAAAAACAAGTTATGCTTCCTACTATAAAAAAAGCACTAGATAATATTCAATACTCTTAATTTATATATTAACTACTATTTTTAATAAGAAATCGCATTGTTTTTCTTATTTAAAATCAAAACCATTTAAATATAATAAAATTATTTTTAGTAAAGATACATCTTAGATTTTTATTAGTTTTGACCTTAACTGTACACTGTAAATTGTAAACTGTAAACTGCAGAAATATCTCGATAATGGTATATTATATAATATGGTTAGCCATATTGCGAAATTACTTGCCTAATTCTAATATTATTGTATGAATTGTAGTATTCTATTTAGAAAAGGGGGAATAAATATGAGCAAATCATATATTGACCAGACCAAAGATGATAGTAAACAGATAGATTATCAAAGAGCAGCTGAGATACTAAATAATTTAACTCCTAAAGAACATGGTGTTTTATTAGACTGTATATTACCCCAACCTAATAGTTTAGAATATCCTGATGGAATAGCTAAACCCATTGCCTTTTTAGAAGCTGTTAATCTAGAAGATAAATTTATGATCATTATGGTAGAATATAAACTTCATTTTCCTGCTGAGGCAGAGGAACGTGAGATAGCTTTAGAGGTTGATAAGTCGAATTACGAAGTATTTAAAAAATCAGATAGGATTGATTTTATCTTTGCTGATGAGAAACCTATAGAAATTAAGTTGCATAATTCTTTTGATTTCCCCTATGAGCTCGATTCTAATGCAACTCTTCCTACCTATCCATTACTTGATTGGGCCAAAAGTCCCTTTATTTAGTTGATAGTGTATAATTGAAAGTTAAAGCTAAGACCAAAGTATCCTATAGACAAATATTTTATAAGGGTAATTTTAAGCTCTCGATTATAAATTATAAATTATAAATCGTCAATTGCTTTAACTATCCTATCCAGTTGTGTTATAATAAAGTAATAAATGAGACAAGAGATTCGGAGAGGAGCTGGGGGATAATATGTTGGATAGGGACTATACAGAAGTGAGTAAGAAATTAGCAGCATGGATTGAAGAACAAGTTACAGATGCAGGATGTGAAGGTGCAGTTGTAGGATTAAGTGGTGGAATTGATTCTGCAGTAACTAGTGTGTTATGTAAAAAGGCTTTTCCTGATAACGTATTAGGATTAATTATGCCTTGTTATAGTAATCCACAAGATGCTGAAGATGCTAAAAAGGTAGCAGAGAAGTTTGATATTCCTTATCAGGTAATTGATTTAAGTGATACTTTTGATCAATTACAAGAGACTATTGGAATAGAGGATAGTGAGAATTTAGCTGTAGCTAATATGAAACCTAGATTACGAATGACTACTCTTTATTATTATGCTAGTCAGCGTAATAGTCTAGTAGTGGGAACTGATAATCGTAGTGAACTGAAATTAGGATACTTTACTAAGTATGGTGATGGTGGAATTGATCTTGCTCCATTAGGTAATTTAGTAAAATCAGAAGTGAGAGAAGTTGCTAAAGAGCTTGATATTCCTAAAAAAATTATTACTAAGGCTCCTTCAGCAGGTTTATGGGAAGGACAGACTGATGAAGATGAGTTAGGTATTACATATGAAGAAGTAGATAACTATATTTTAACTGGAGAAGCTAGATCAGAGGTAAAAGAAATAGTAGATAGTTTAGCTGCTCGGAATGGACATAAGCTACAATTGCCACCGATTCCAGAACTTTAAATTTTTCTTGGGCACTCATTAGGAGTGTCCTCTTTTAATTACTATAATATATTATTATCAATTAAATTCTAAGGAGGATTTCAGTAGTGATAGAACAAGAATGTCTAACCTTTAGTCATAGAAAGGGGTTACATGCTCGGGTAGCAGCAATGATTGTTCAAGAAACCAATAGATTAAAGAGAGAGTATGGGGATAAGCTATTTGTTGGCCCTAGTGAAGATAATTTATTACCAGCAACTAGTCTTATTTCTGTAACTTCTTCCAATATTGCTTATCAAGATGATATTATTGCTGTTAGTAAAGGAGAGAATGCCAACCAGTCAATTCGTGAATTTGTTGATTTTTTAGAGGGAGAGTTTAATTTAGAAGATAGTCAGACTAAAGATGAGGTTGATGAATTATTGCAGCAGACTACAACTGCTATGGATAAGGTCTTTAATAATATTGCTAATGGAGTCATTATTGTTGATCAACAAGGATTAATTACTAGTTTTAATCCAGTTGCTGAAAGGATTACAGGCTTATTGGCTAATCAGGTAATTGGAGAAGAAGTAACTTCAGTAATCGTTAATTCAGGTTTAAAGAGAGTATTAGAGACTGGTGAACAAGAAGTAGGACAACGTCAGCAGATTAATCAAGCTACAATTATTACTAATAGAACTCCAATTATTTCTGATAATCAAGTAGTAGGAGCTATAGCAGTCTTTCAAGATATATCTACTTTAGAGAAACTATCTGGTGAGTTAAAGGAAGTTAAGGCTTTAAAAGAAAGATTAAATCTGATTTTAGAGTCTGTACAAGATGGAATCTGTGTTGTTGATAGAGAAGAAAAGATTGATTATATTAACTCTACTTATGCTAAAATGTTAAATATTAACTCTCAAAAAGTAATAGGTGAACAGATAGAGAAAATTAGTGATAATCAAAGTTACCGGCAGGTATTAGAGACAGGAGAGAGTAAGACAGGAGTAGTTACTAAAAAGAATGAGCAGTTAGTTATTATCTCTAATATTTATCCGATTCAGGTTGAAGGCAAGATAGAAGGTGCTGTTATTGTCTCTAAAAAGAAGACTGAAGTAGAGATGTTGGCCCAACGCCTTAAAGAGCTATCAGCTAAGGCAGAATATTTAGAACAAGAGTTAAAACGAGAAAAACAGTTAGATCAACCTTTTCAGCGAATTATTGGTAAGAGTGATGAACTAAGGGAAACTTTAGTTAAAGCTTCTAAAGCAGCTGAGACCAACTCTACAGTTCTAATTAGAGGGGAAAGTGGAACTGGAAAAGAGTTAGTAGCTGAGGCAATTCATTATGCTAGCAAACGTAAAGATGGACCTTTTATTCGAGTTAATTGTGCTGCTATTCCTCCTAATTTAATTGAAAGTGAATTATTTGGCCATGAAAAAGGTGCTTTTACAGGTGCTCATCAACGTAAGATTGGTAAGTTTGAGTTAGCAGACGGTGGAACAATCTTTTTAGATGAAATTGGTGAATTATCAGTTGAATTACAGGTTAAACTATTAAGGATATTACAAGAAAGGGTTTTTGAGCGGGTAGGCGGGACTGAGAGAATAGATGTTGATATTAGAGTCATTACTGCTACTAATCGTGATTTAGAAGAGATGATCAAGGAAAGAACCTTTAGGGAAGACTTATATTATAGATTAAATGTAATTCCTATTATTTTACCTTCTTTACAGGCCAGGAAAGAAGATATTCCTTTGTTAGTCGATCACTTTTTAGAAAAAATATCAGCTAAGTTGGACAAGCCAGTTGATAGTATCTCTCAAGAGGCTTTAGAGGTATTAGCTGATTATTCTTGGCCAGGTAATATACGTGAATTACAGAATATTATTGAACGTGCTATAAACTTTACAGATACTAAGAAGTTGACTATAAATAATTTACCTAATTATATTAAGGAAAGTTACAATCATAACCAATCATTAGTTAATTTAACAGAAGACGGAGAATTGGCTTCATTAGAAGAATATGAAAAAGAGATTATTAAGTTGGCCCTAGAAAAGTATGGTAGCTTTAATGCTTCTGGGAAGGTACTAGGTATTACTCATAAGACAGTAGCTAATAAAGCCCGTAAATATGGACTAGTAGATTAGACCTGGTAAAAAAGAACAAGTGGCTTGATAAAAATTATCAACTAATAGAAAAAAGAAAAATTAATTATTACCTAATAATGAGTTATACAGTTTATATTTTGTAGTTATAGAGTATAATAGTTGATAAATGTTGATTTAATGAATATAATTAACTAAAACTTTAAATTAATCCATTTTTTTAGTTATATCACTTTATTTTAATCTTTCTCATAGGTTTGGCATCTTAATTGCATTAATAATTAGGTGCAGACCAATAAAAAATAAATTAAGATAATGGAGGGAAATATATAATGTTAGAACAACAGGTAACAGTAAATAATGAAACAGGGATTCATGCTCGACCAGTTTCTATGCTTGTTAAAGAGGCAGAAAAATTTGATGCTGATGTAAAGATTGCAAAGGATGAGCAAGAAGTAAATGCTAAAAGTATTATGGGAATTATGAGCTTAGGTGTTAATCAAAGTACACAGGTTACTATTAAAGCTGATGGAGCAGATGCTGAAGATGCTGTAGCAGCAATTGTAGAATTAATTGAAGATGGATTCGGAGAATAAATAAGGAGGAATATTAAATGAGCCAAGAATTAACAGGAGTAGCTGCTTCTCCAGGAATTGTAACTGGTGAAGTTATGTTATTAGAAGAAGAAGATCTGTCATATGAAGAAGTAAATATTAAAGATATTGAAGCAGAAAAAGAAAGATTTGCTCAAGCTATTCAAGAATCTAAAGAACAATTACAGGCTATTAAAGAAAAAGTAAAAGAAGATATGGGAGCAGATAAAGCAGAGATCTTTCAAGCTCATTTAATGGTAGTAGAAGATCCAGAATTAATTTCTGCTGTAGAAAATAAGATTGAGACAAAAGAAGTTAATGCTGAAGCAGCTCTAGAAGAGACAGTAGAACAATTTGCTACTATGTTTGCTAATATGGATGATGAGTACATGAGAGAGAGAGCTAGTGATATTCGAGATGTAGGAACTCGAATTTTAAGAAACTTACTAGGTGTTGAGAGTGTATCTTTAGCCCAGTTGGATAGAGAAGTTATTTTAGTTGCTGAAGACTTAACTCCATTTGATACAGCTCAAGTTGATAAGGATAAGGTACTTGGTTTTGCTACTAAGATAGGTGGTAGAACTTCTCACACTGCAATTATGGCTCGATCTTTAGAACTGCCAGCTGTAGTGGGAGCTAGTGATATCTTAGATGAAGTTGAAAATGGTATGGAGATTATTGTTGATGGAATTAATGGTACAGTAATTGTAGAGCCAACTGAAGATGAGTTAACTAAATATCAAGAGATGGCTAAGGAACATGAAGAGCGTAAAAAGCGATTAGCTCAATTAAAAGAAAAGCCGGCTAAAACTGAAGATGGTCATCAGGTAGAGTTAGTAGCTAATATTGGTACTCCAAATGATGTAGCAGGTGCTCTTGATAAAGGTGCTGAAGGAATCGGTCTATATCGTAGTGAGTTCTTATATATGGATCGAGATTCTTTACCAACTGAAGAAGAACAGTTTGCAGCTTATAAAGAAGTAGCTCAAGAGATGGATGGGCCAATTGTAATCAGAACTTTAGATATTGGTGGAGATAAGGAGTTATCTTATTTAGACTTACCTGATGAAATGAATCCATTCTTAGGTTATCGAGCTATTAGAATCTGTTTAGATCAGACAGATATCTTCAAGACTCAGCTAAGAGCCATCTTACGAGCCAGTGCTTATGGTCAAGTTAAGATTATGTATCCAATGATCTCTGCAGTTGAACAATTACGTGCGGCTAATGAGATTTTAGAAGAAGTTAAAGCTGAGCTAAAAGAAGACGGTGTTGAGTTTGATGAAGATCTAGAAGTAGGTATGATGATTGAGGTACCAGCAGCTGCTATGGCAGCAGATATTCTAGCTAAAGAGACTGACTTCTTTAGTATTGGTACTAATGACTTGATTCAGTATACGACTGCTACTGATAGAATGAACGAAAATATTTCTCATTTATATCAACCATTCCATCCAGCTTTATTAAGATTGATTAAGCGAGTAGTTGAAGCTGCTCATAATGAAGGTAACTGGGCTGGAATGTGCGGAGAGATGGCAGGAGATAAGCGATTAGCTCCTTATTTATTAGGAGTAGGTTTAGATGAATTTAGTATGAGTGCTGTTACAATTCCTGAAGTTAAAGATACTATTCGTAACTTAACTTTAGAAGAGGCAGAAGAGATTGCTCAAGAGGCACTAACTTATTCTACTGCCGAAGAGATCGAAGAGTTTTTAAGTCAACAGTTATAAGTTAAATTTAGCTAATTTAATTAACAATTCCCCTAAATATAATCTATTGGCCAACTACTCCTTCTTGAGTAGTTGGCTTTTTTTTTATAAACTAATGGTAAAGCAACTAAAAAGGCGGGGTAAGTTATGAAATTAGATTATATAGCTGATCTACAGCAAGAACAACAGCAGAAACAGAAATTGACTATGACCCCTAAGTTAAGACAAGCTATAAAACTATTACAGTTTTCAACCTTAGAACTAAAGGATTATCTAGAAGATGAAATGTTAGATAATCCATTGTTAGAATTAGAAGACCAATATAGGTCAATGACAGGTAATTATGGAGCTGACAATTCGGAAGAGGAGTTTAACTATGAAAACTTTGTGACTAAAGAGTTGACTTTAGAAGAACATCTAGAAGAGCAGTTATACTTAGTAGTAGCTAATGAAGAAGAAAAAAGAATAGGAAAAGAGATTATTGGTAGCTTAGATAAGTCAGGTTTTTTTACTGAACTAGATAGAGTGGCTAGTAGATTAGAAGTGAGTAAAGAGAAGGTAAAAAAAGTTTTGGCTAAGGTAAAAGGTTTTGATCCAGCAGGAATTGCTACTGAAAATATTCAAGAATCACTTTTATTACAGTTAGATAAGTTAAAGGAGCATAATAATCAGCAGCGAATTAAGTTGGCCCAACAAATAATCACCCATTATCAACAAGAATTAGATAAGAATCAGATAAGAAAGATTGCTCAAGGTCTTAAGGTTGAAGTTACTATAGTACAACAACTAGTAGACTTAATTAAGTCATTAACGCCTCTGCCAGCTGAAAGGTTTGAGCAGAAAGAAGGAAATAATTATATTGAACCAGATATTATCATTAAAGAAACGGCAAGTGATTATGTAATTATTCTTAATCAGTCTAGTTTTCCTACTCTGCATATTAATAGCTACTATCTAAAACTATTAGAACAAGGTTCTGACCATCAAAGTAAAGATTATTTATCAGATAAATTGGATTCAGCTTTATGGTTAATCAAGAGTATTGAGCAGAGAAGACAGACAGTATATAGTATAGTTGAAGAGATTATATCTTTACAGCAGGATTTTTTGGCCCAAGGCATAAAATATCTTAAGCCGATGACTATGGAACAAGTAGCTAATCGAATTGAGATGCATGAATCAACAGTAAGTCGAGCTACCAGTAATAAATATATTCAAACACCACATGGTTTATTTCCGATGAAGTTTCTATTTGATACTGGAAGTGGAGGCTTATCAGCAGTTAGCATAAAAGAGCATATTAAAGATCTAGTAGCTAATGAAGATTCAACGAAACCTTTAAGTGATAGAAAGTTAAAAGATAAATTAGAGGATAAAGAAATAGATATTTCACGGCGTACTGTAGCTAAGTATAGAAAGGAATTGAAGATTCCCTCTTCACGAAAGAGAAAGAGATATGATTAAAAATCTTGACTCATCTCATTAGATGATTATTGACTAGAATTAAAATAATATGTTTCAAGGTCAGGGGGGATTTTCTCCTGGCCTTTTTTATATTAAGTCTAGTTTTTTTGGAATACTTGCAGGATTTTCATCTAAAGGGGAATAATAATATAAAACAAGGTTTTGTTATTAGAAAGGAGAAGTAAATATGAGAAAGAAACCAAATAATTTAGTTAAATCTGTAAATAGGTCAATTAATATTTTAGAAGAATTAGCTAAATATGAAGATGGATTAGGGGTGACAGAGCTAGGTAATAGACTGGATGTTCATAAGAGTTCAGTGCATAGGTTATTGTCTACTTTAGTTTATAGGGGTCTAGTTGAACAAGATCAAGAAACTGGAAAATATAAGTTGGGATTAAAACTATTTGAATTAGGGAGTAGAATATTCAATGATTTAGAAGTTAGAAAGTATGCTAAATCATATCTAGAAGAGTTAGTTAGCCAGACTAATGAAACAGTACATTTAGTTACTCTAGATCAGGGAGAAGTCTTATATGTTGATAAAGTAAAGAGTCCAGAAACAATTACTATGGTTTCTCAGGTAGGAGCTAGAGGTCCAGTTCATTCTACAAGTGTTGGTAAAGCAATGGCTGCTTATTTAGATGAAGAAGAGATAGATAGGATAGTTAGAAAAAAAGGAATGCCTAGATATACAGAGAATACAATTACTGATCCACAAGAGTTTAAAAAACATTTAAAGGTAATTAAAGAAAGAGGATATGCAATAGATGAAATAGAAAATGAATTAGGGATTAGATGTATAGCAGCACCAATTTTTGATTATAATGGTGAAGTAGTAGCTGCAGTTAGTATTTCTGGGCCAACTATGAGAGTTACTAAGGAAAGGATTTCTGAATTGGCAGAGAAGGTTAAAGAGACTGGATTACAGATATCCTATCGGTTAGGCTATAGTCCTAGTCATCAATAAAAAATAAAATTAGAAATCCTTGACAAAAGTTATCTACCATCATATAATATAAATGTAAATAATATAAAACAATGTTTTTTAATTAGAAACAAGTAATAATTTAACAAGAGTATCATTTTTTATTACTTTAATATTAAAACATAGTTTTATAATACGATATTTTCACAATAAGCTTATAAAAATAATGCTATGTTTTTTCTCAGTCTTTATAAGGAGGTGAGAAAAAAGTAAGCGACTAAAAATTTTACCCATTTGCCAAAACTCAGTTTTGTAATTAAAAACATAATATAAAAATAGTAGAATAAGACTATAATTTTACAAGCCTACTAGAACCTATATTTAATTTTAAATATAGGGGAAGTAGGCTTTTTATATTATCTGGGTTATTTAAACTAAAAGGGGGAATGTAAATGTTTAATAAGAAACTTACATCAGTTGTTTTAGTCTTTGTTTTATTGGCTGGTTCAGTCTTCTTTGCTTCTGGAGATGCAAGTGCTTGGTGGATCTTCGGTGGAGATGATGATAAGGCTAAAGAGCAGAAGACGTATACCATTCGGGCTGGTATTGGATTAAATGATAAGTCGATTCAGTATAAAGCATTAGAAAAGTGGAAAGAGTTAGTAGAAAAGAGAAGTGATGGTCAACTTGAAGTTGAGTTATATCATTCAAGCCAACTTGGCGATGATCGTGAAATGATGGAAGCACTACAGATGGGAACTCAAGAAGTTACTTGTCCTTCTAGTGCTCCAATTTCTGGATTTGTACCAGAGTTTAAAATCTTTGATTTACCATTCTTATTCCCAAGTAATGAAGCAGCAGATTATGTATTAGATGGTGAGCTTGGTCAAGAGATTCTTGGTAAAATTTCTAATCATGGTATGATAGGATTAGCTTACTGGGAAAATGGATATCGTCACTTAACTAATAGTAAACGTCCTGTTAAGACTCCAGAAGATCTTAAAGGGTTAAAGGTAAGAACTATGGAGAATCAAATCCACTTAGATGCATGGAGAGAGATGGGAGCTAATCCAACTCCAATGGCCTTTGGTGAGTTATTCTCTGCTATGCAACAAGGTGTTGTAGATGGCCAAGAGAATCCATGGGGTACAATCTATCTACAAAACTTCTATGAAGTTCAAGATTATGTAACTAATACTGGTCATGTTTACTCTCCATTTGTATTATTAATGTCTAAGAAGTTCTATGATAAGCTACCTACTGACTTACAGAAAGTTGTTAAAGAGGCAGCAGTTGAAGTTAAAGATTATGAAAGAAAGTTAACTCGCAGCAAGAATGAAGAATATATTGCTAAGTTGAAAGAGAAGATGAATGTAACTATCCTTTCACCTGAACAGAAGAAAGCATTCAAAGAAGCAGTACAGCCAGTATACAATAAGTATAAAGATGAAATTGGTGCTGACTTTGTTGAAGCAGTATTACAAGAAGTTGAAGAATTTCAGCAACAGAAGTAACTTTAAGATAGCAAGTTAGAATATAAGGGGGGTTCTCCTCCCTTATATTAAAATAAAGGAGGTGAATTTAAGTGTTTAAAAAGATATATGATCTATATAAGTATTTTGTAATGGCAATTACATTGATTATTATGGTTATTGTTAATATGAATGTATTTTCTCGGTATGTATTAAATGATTCTTTAGGTTGGGGAGCAGAAGCAGCAAGATTTTTATTTATCTGGCTAACATTTTTAGGTGCAGTATTGGCTTATGAGAAGGATGAACATATTGGTTTAGATTTTGTAGTAGATGCATTACCAGAGAAAGTCAGTCATATAGTTAGAGTAATTGGAGATTTAGCTGTTCTATTTGTAATTGGTATATTAGTTAAGACAGGGATTACTGTTGTACAATTTACTAGTAATACCTCTCCTGCTTTAGAAATTCCAATGAGTAAGGTCTATTTGATCATTCCTATTACTGCAACTTTTATGTTCTGCCTTGCTTTAGGCAAGTTGAAAGTAAGAATTGAAAATTTGATAAACTGCTTTAAGAATAATAAATCTGATGAAACTAATAAGGAAGAATTAGCTACTAATCAACTTAATCAGGATAAGAAAGTTACAAATAAAAGATAAAATATAGAATCTAGGAGGTGCAATATATGTTATGGTTATTTTTGGGGACTTTATTCCTATTTGTATTTATGGGAATTCCCGTTGCATTTAGTTTAGGACTGTCTAATCTAGTAATTATGTCAGTTATGGACTTTGATTTTGTAATTTTGACCAAGAAAGTAATATCTGGAGTTAATAGTTTTCCATTATTAGCAATTCCTTTCTTTATGTTTGTAGGTGAGATAATGAATACTGGAGGAATTGCTAAAAGATTAGTTAAGTTTGCTGATTCATTGGTTGGATTTATTACTGGTGGGTTAGGACATGTTAATATTTTAGCTAGTATGTTTTTTGGTGGTATATCTGGTTCGGCTATTGCAGATACAGCTGCAATTGGAGGTTTATTGATTCCTCCTATGGTAGAAGAGAATTACCCAGCTGATTATTCATCTGGTATTACTGCTGCATCGGCTGTAATTGGAATTATTATTCCTCCAAGTATTCCATTTATCCTATATGGAATTACAACTAACACCTCAATTGCTCAGATATTCTTAGCAGGAATTGTTCCGGGGATTTTAGTAGGATCTGGCTTAATGTTAACTACTTATATCACAACTAAAAAGAATGGGTATGGTTGTCTAGAAGCTGGTAGTTATAATAATGCAGAATCTTGTATAGTTGATAGAAAAGAAAAAGGATTTGATCTTTCAGAGGTTATTTCCTCTTTTAAAGAAGCAAGTTTGGCATTATCTTTACCATTATTAATTGTAGGAGGGATTCTAGGAGGAATCTTTACTGCTACAGAAGCAGGGGCTATTGCAGTAGTTTTAGCTTTAGTGTTAGCAATTGGTGTTTATAAAGAAATTAAGATTTCTGATATTCCTAATCTATTGTTAAAGACAGCTAGAGTTACAGCAACTGTATTATTTTTATGTGGAATGGCAATGGTAACAGCTTGGTTGTTAACTACAGCAAGAGTACCATATAAGTTGGCTGCTTTAATTACTAGTATTGCTAGTTCCAAAACAGTAGTTCTTTTGATCATTAATGTATTATTATTAGTTGTTGGTTGTGTAATGGATCTAACTCCAGCTTTATTGATTTTGGCTCCAATTTTATTACCAGTAGTTGAACAGCTTGGTATTAGTCCAGTTTATTTTGGTGTGATTATGTGTATTAACTTAGGAATAGGATTAATTACTCCACCAGTAGGTACAGTGCTTTATGTGGCTTGTGGTGTTGGAGATGTAAGTATGGAAGAGTTAGTTAAGTCTATTTTACCATTCTTATTTACAGTATTATCTATATTAATCTTATTAATTCTTTTCCCACAATTAGTAATGTTTATTCCTAATATGGTGACAGGTTAATAGGAAGATTCATTGTAAATAGCTTACAATAGAATCTTTCTTTTATTTCCACTACAGTATAAATAAAATCATTAAATTTTTTGCCATACATTCAAAACATAGTTTTTTATACAGAAACAAAACTTTTCTTTAGATAAATTGAAAGGAGATTGTGATACTTAATAAAGGATAATTACAAGAAATCTCATATTAAGTTTATTGATAAGAAATATAATAAGTCTGGTTAAGGAGGGAAAGTTATGCTAGATGTAGTTACCCTTGGAGAGACTATGGTAATGATGAATCCTGTAGAAACAGGAAACTTAAAATATATTTATGATTATAAGAAGAAATTGGGAGGAGCAGAAAGTAATTTTGCTATTGGCTTATCTAGACTAGGTCATCAGGTAGGTTGGTTTAGTAAATTAGGTGAAGACCCACATGGTAAGTATGTGAAATCTTTTATTAGAGGTGAGGGTGTAGATACTTCTCAGGTCAAGTTTACCTCTGAAGCTCCTACTGGCTTGATGTTTAAAGATAGAAGAGAATTAGGAGAAAGCAATGTTTACTATTATAGACATGGCTCAGCTGCTAGTAAGATGAAACCAGAGGATTTATCAGAAGATTATATTGCTCAAGCTAAATATCTACATTTAACAGGAATTACTCCAGCATTAAGTGACTCCTGTTATAAAACAATTTTAAAAGCAATTGAAATAGCTAGTAAGAATAATGTTAAAGTTTCTTTAGATCCTAACTTACGTTTGAAATTATGGGATAAAGAAAAAATGCGGGAGGTTATATTAGATTTATTTAAGAAATCAGATATTATATTACCTGGACTAGAAGAAGGAGAAATCTTATTTGGAACAGATGATCCAATAGAAATAGCCCATCAAATTCTAGATTTAGGTGCTGAAACTGTAGTAGTTAAATTAGGTGCTGATGGTGCTTTAGTAGCCAATAAAGAGAATAAGGAGAAGGTGGCAGGTTATCAAGTAGAGAGAGTTGTAGATCCAATTGGAGCAGGAGATGGTTTTGCAGCTGGATTTATTTCAGGTCAATTGAGAGGGAAAGGTTTAGTAGGATCTACTAAGATAGCTAATGCAGTAGGAGCTTTTGCTACTACAGTTACTGGTGATGTAGAAGGACTGCCTACCAGAGAAGAAATTAAAGTATTTACTGGGCAAAAAGACGCTATTACTAGATAGTAGTGGAGGGATAAAAATGGAAAAACAAGAAAAACTACAAACAATTGTTGATAGTGGAGTTGTAGCAGTCATTAGAGGTATGGAAACTGATAAAGTAATTAATATTGTTGATGCTCTATTAGAGGGAGGAGTAAAAGCTTTAGAAATAACTCTAAATTCTCCTGGAGCTATAGATCTAATTGAAGAAGTATCAGAGAAAGTAAAGGATACAGAAGCAATTGTAGGAGCTGGAACAGTGCTAGATGGTGAAACAGCTAGATCTGCTATTTTAGCAGGAGCTGAATTTGTTTTTGCCCCTAACTTAAATCAAGATGTAATTAAAGTCTGTAATCGCTATGGAAAAGTAGTAGTTCCAGGAGTGATGACGCCAACTGAGATTGTTGATGCCTATCAAGCTGGAGCAGACTTAGTAAAGGTATTTCCAGCAGGAGTTATGGGCCCTAAATATATTAAGAGTGTCAAAGGTCCTTTGGATCATATTCCAATGATGCCTACTGGAGGAGTCAGTTTAGATAATGCTGCTGATTTTATTGAAGCGGGAGTAGTAGCTCTTGGAGCTGGAGGCGCTTTAATGGATAAAGAAGCTATAGCAAATGAGAATTATGAAGTCATAACTGAAAAGGCTAAACAATTAACTCAAATTGTAGTGGAGACTAGAGAATCGTTAGCTTAGGGATTAAAAAATTTAAAAGTGGTGATAGAGATGAAAATTACTAAGCTAGAAACCTTTATTGTTCCTCCAAGATGGTTATTTTTAAAAGTTGAAACTGATAAAGGGATTAGTGGCTGGGGGGAGCCAGTAGTTGAAGGAAGGGCTCATACAGTAAGAGCCGCTGTAGAAGAGTTAAGTGAGTATTTAATTGGAAAAGACCCTCTTAGGATAGAAGATCACTGGCAAGTTTTATATCGCTCTGGTTTTTATCGTGGCGGGCCAATTTTAATGAGTGCTATTGCTGGAATTGATCAGGCACTTTGGGATATTAAAGGGAAATATTATGATGCTCCTGTCCATGAACTATTAGGTGGAGCTTGTCGAGATTCAATTAGAGTTTACTCTTGGATTGGTGGAGATAGACCAAGTGATGTAGGAAAGGCAGCTAAAGAAAGAGCAGAAGCAGGATTTACTGCTATTAAGATGAATGCAACTGAAGAGTTACAATATATTGATTCTAATAAGAAAGTAGCAGAAGTAGTAGATAGAGTAGCAGCTATTAGAGAGAGTGTAGGAGATGATTTCGGTATTGGAGTTGATTTTCATGGCCGGGTACATAAGCCAATGGCTAAGGTATTAGCTAAGGAACTAGAAACTTATAAACCAATGTTTATTGAAGAGCCAGTACTACCACAGAATAATGAAAACTTAGAAGAGATTGCTAAACAGACTAAGATTCCAATTGCAACAGGAGAGAGAATGTTCTCTCGTTGGGACTTTAAAGATCTACTGGCTAATGGGTATGTGGATGTTATCCAACCTGATCTTTCTCATGCTGGAGGGATTACAGAGTGTAAGAAGATCGCTGCTATGGCCGAGGCATATGATGTAGCAGTAGCTTTTCACTGCCCATTAGGGCCAATTGCTTTAGCATCCTGTTTACAGGTAGATGCCACAGCCCATAATGCCTATATCCAAGAGCAGAGTTTAGGAATTCATTATAATCAAGGCAGTGATATATTAGATTATTTAGTTGACCCATCGGTATTTGACTACCGAGATGGTTACGTAGATATTCTCCAAGGTCCAGGGTTAGGGATTAAAATTGATGAGCAACATGTTCATAAAATGGCTGAACAAGGACATAATTGGAAGAATCCTGTCTGGAGACATAAAGATGGAACAGTTGCTGAGTGGTAGTAAGATTGAGATTAAGTCTGAGTTTAAGTTTAATCTTAAGTAAGATTAAAAAATAGTTTGGTTGACTCAAACTTAATCTAAAGCTAAAACTTAAATTAAGAAATGGAGGAGATAAATATGCTAAAGAGTCAGAAACTAAGAGAAGTAGGAGTTGAAATTGATCCTTTACGATTGGCTGCAGGCTGGGATAGAGATGATTTATCTAAAGCCCAAATTCTAGTCGATAGTACTTACGGGCCAAGCCATCCAGGTAGTTTTCATTTAGATAGAGTAGTTGATGAAATAGCTAATGGAGTAGATAATGTAGGAGCTAAGCCGGCTGAATTTACAGTAACTGATATATGTGATGGTGTAGCTCAAGGCCATGATGGAATGAACTATTCTCTTGTTTCACGAGAGATGATTGCTAATATGGTTGAGATTCATGCTTTGGGGCATCCTTATGATGGAGTTGTATTTACTTCTTCTTGTGATAAAGCTATTCCAGCTCATCTAATGGCTGCAGCTAGAGTAGATATGCCAATGATTCATGTGCCTGGCGGAACTATGAGTCCTGGTAAAGAAGGTTTAACTTTAGAGAAGATAGGTACCTATGCTGCTCAGCTAGAGCGAGGAGAGATTACAGAAGAAGAATTTACTGAGTATCAGAATGAGGCCTGCCCAAGTTGTGGTTCTTGTCAGTTTATGGGTACTGCTAATACTATGCAGGTAGTTGCTGAGGCTTTAGGTTTGGCTTTACCTGGTTCGGCGTTGGCTCCAACTAAGGATCAGATTCTTGATGATTTTGCCCAGCGTGCTGGAGAGCAGATCTTAGATTTAGTTAAAGAGGATATTAAGTCAAGTGATATCTTGACTAAGAAGGCCTTTGAGAATGCAATTACTCTTCATGCAGCAGTAGCTGGCTCTACAAATGCTCTATTACATATTCCGGCTATAGCTTATGAAGCAGATATTGAGATTGAACCAGAATTATTTGATGAGATTCATCGCCGCACTCCTTATTTAGCTAATGTGATTCCTAGTGGAGAACATGCTTGTGAGGCTTTATGGTATGCTGGAGGAGTACCAGCAGTAATGGAAGAGATTAAAGACTTATTACATCTTGATCAGATGACAGTTACAGGTAAGACTATAGGTGAGAATCTAGAGGATTTAAAGGAAAAAGGGTTTATTGAGAACTGTAGGGCTAAATTTAAAGATAATTACTCTGTTGAAATAGATGATGTTTTAGTGTCTAGAGAAGAACCAATTTCTGATGAAGGTGCAGTGGCTGTATTAGAGGGTAATTTAGCTCCTGAAGGTGCTGTAGTTAAACATTCTGCAGTGGCCGAAGAGATGCATGATCATGTTGGCCCGGCTCGTGTCTTTGACTGTGAAGAAGAGGCAAGAGATGCAATTCTTAATCAGAAGATGGAACCAGGTGATGTAATCTTTATTCGTTATGAAGGGCCAAAGGGTACTGGTATGCCTGAGATGTTCTATACTACAGAGGCAATTGCTTCTGATCCAGAGTTAGTATCTAGTACTGCTCTAATTACAGATGGCCGTTATTCAGGTGCAACTAGAGGACCAGCTATTGGTCATGTTTCTCCTGAAGCTGCAGCTGGAGGGCCAATTGCTTTAGTAGAAGATGGGGATTTGATTAAAATTAATATCCCAGAGCGAAAATTAGAGATTGTAGGAGTTGCTGGAGAAGAGAAATCAGCCCCTGAGATTGAGAAAGTATTAGCAGCTAGAAAAGAAGACTGGACTAAGCCAGATGTAGGTGCTAAGAAAGGCGTATTGGCTCAGTATGCTAAGTTAGCTACTTCTCCAATGCAAGGTGGTTATATGGAATAATATAATTTTAATCTTACTCTGAAAGAAGGTGAGAAAATGCAAACTGATTTAAGAATTCCTGCTGTCTATAAAAGAGGTCAAGGAGTTCTAGAAGAATTAGGGGATTTCTGCCAGCAGCAAGCTCAAAAAGTAATTATAATTGGTGGAAAAAAAGCTTTGCAGGCTGCTCAAGAAGAGATTTTAGCCAGTTTAAAAGAAACTGATTTAGAGGTTGTAGGAATAGAATGGTACGGAGGAGAATGTACTTGGGATAATATAGATAAATTAAGTGATCAGATTAGAGAAGAAGAGGCTGAATTGATTATTTCAGTTGGAGGAGGAAAGTCACTAGATACAGGAAAAGCAGTTGCTTATCAGACTAATTTACCTTGTGTTACTGTGCCTACTATAGCGGCTACCTGTGCTGCTTTTACTCCCTTGTCTATTATTTATAATCAGAAAGGAGTCCATTTAGCCAATAGTTCTAAATCAGTTTGTCCGAGAGCAGTATTTGTAGATATTGATATTATTTTAGAGGCACCAGCTAAGTGGTTATTTGCAGGAATGGGAGATACATTAGCTAAGTGGTATGAGTTACGAGCTACAACTAGTCAAATTCCTACTACTAGTTGGACTGAAGGTGGAATAGATAATGGTAAGATATGTTATAATGTAATTAAGGAATTTGGCCCTGAGGCCAAGCAAGCTGTAGAAGAGAAAAAATTAAATCAAGATTTAGAGTATGTAATTGATGCCATTATCTTTTATGCCGGAATGTCTTCTATTTTAGGTGGAGAGGAGTGTCGAGGAGCAGCCTCTCATTCAATCTTCTTTGGCTTTACTAATTTAGCTAAAACCCAAGATATAGGACATGGATTTTTAGTTGGTTTTGGTAATCTTTGTTTGTTAGCTTTAGAGAGTCGAAGTCGAGATGAAGTATTATCAGAAATCAAATTAGCTAAAGAATGTGGAGTTCCTATTAAGTTATCAGAAATTGCTCCCCTTAGCCAAGAGGAATTACAGAAAGTTGCTCAAGCTGCTGCTGGCGCAGAAGATATGGAGAATATGCCTTTTAAAGTGACTACAGAAATGGTTATCGAAGCTATTGAGTATATAGATGAATTAGGTAGAGAAAGCTTTTAAGATAAATCGTTGGTCTTTCCAACGGTTTATCTTTTTATAAAATTACAATTATTAATTGCTTAGAGAAATAGTATTAGATAATAATTTGAAGATAATATTAACATTAAATCAAAGAAATAAAGGATTAAACTTGACTATTACAGATTAATTTAGTATTCTATAACTGGATTGGAAAACGATTTCCAACAAAAGAATAAAAGGGTGTGTAAGAATGAGCAAAGAAATTACCATTAAGGATGTTGCTAATTTAGCCAACTGTTCACCTACAACAGTTTCGCGTGTAATAAATAATAGTGATCATCCTGTAAGTGATGAAACAAGAGCTAAAGTTGAAGAAGCTATAGAAAAATTAAATTTTGAGCCCAATCGTATAGCTCAAGGATTAAAGAGTAATAAATCTCGGATAATTGGAGTTATTGTACATGACATATGTGATGCTTATTTTGCTCAAATGGTTAAAGGAATTGAAGAGGTTATTTTTGATTATGATTACATTATAAATATTTATAATACTAGTCGAGATGTGGATAAAGAATTACATGCAGTAAATATGTTAAAAGCTAATAGAGCCGATGCAATAGTTTTTGCAGGAGGTAACCTTATAGATTCTAAATATAAAGAACAGATGGAAGGATATATCCAAGATTTAAAGAATCAAGGAAGTGTTATAGTTGGTGTGACTTCCCATCCTTTCAATATAAAGAATATTGAACTTGGTAATCAACTTGCTACACAGACAATTACTGACTATGTATTAAATAAAGGTCATAAGAAGATAGCTTATATAGATGGACCTAAAATATTAAGTACTACTAGAGAGAGGCTTAAAGGATATAAAAGTGCATTAGTATCTAGGAATATAAAACCTAACAAAGAATTTATACTAGAAGGAGATTTTACTTTTGAAGGAGGGAGAAAAGCAGCTTTAAAATTATTAAATATTAGAAAGGATAATAATATAACGGCTGCTGTAGCCTCTAATGATGAAACAGCTTTAGGTTTAATGTGGGAATTAAAAAATCAAGGGATAGAGATACCTGAAGAAATCTCAGTAGTTGGAATTGACAATATTCCTGATGCTAAATATTCTTACCCACCATTGACTACGATCTCTTTGCCAATTTATAGACTAGGAGTTCAGATTGGAAATTATATAATCGATTCTTTGCAAAACAATGAAAATATAATTTTTGGTAATGAAATTGATGTCCAAGTTAATTTAATTGAAAGATTATCTGTTAAAGATTTAGACTAAAAAATATCATTGTTACTAAAAATTGTTTTATATTCAAATAAATGTTGATAATTAATATAATATATTTTATAATATAAGTGGATGAATTGAAAATTATATCTTATTTCTTCGGAAAACATTTTCCGAAGAAAAGTAAGATATTACTATCTATATAATAATCATTTTTTCAGTATAAAAAATATAGTAGTTTTCTTTTAATATACTCCTGATCATTCAATTTAATCTATAAATGAGACACATTTATAATTGATAAAAGGGATTTTGTAATATAAGTGAAAGTATAAGTTATATAAGTAACTATAATATTTTTTAACCTGTGGAAAACAATTTCCATAAGCAAAATATTTATATAAAAGATTTACTATTAAAATTTAATAAAAGTAGGATTATCTTATAAGTGTATAAGCCTGCTTAAATCTATATTATATTCAATTCTGTAGATTTAGCAGGCTTTTATTTATATATGATAAAAATAAGATTATAATTTTATACTATATCATTAAATATCTTCTCGAAAAGGAGGGATAAATACTAGGTTAGGATGATAAAGAATTGATTGGTTATAAAAAGACAATAAGTTTAAAAGTTAATTTAATTTTAATAAAACTAAAGAGGTGATTAAATGTTTAGAAAAAAAGGTTTTCTGTTAGTTATAACCCTTGTACTGGTACTATCTTTGTCAGCAACTGCAGGAGCTTGGTGGATCTTTGGTGGAGATGATGAAGGCCAGGAAGATGAGAAAGTGACTATTCGTTTTGGTTGGTGGGGTTCTCAGAGCAGACATGATAAAACATTAAAAGTTATAGAGATGTTTGAAGAAAAATATCCTAATATTGAAGTTCAGCCCGAGTATACAGGTTGGAGTGGATACTGGGATAAGATGAATGCTCAAGCAGCAGGAGGTAATTTACCTGATGTTATTCAACATGTTCGTAAGTATATCAGTGGATATGTTGAAAATGATCAATTATTAGATTTAACTCCTTATATAGAAGATGGTACTTTAGATGTTAGTAATATTGATGATGCTTATCTAGAAATGGGCCAAGTTTATGGTAAGCAGATGGGAATGGCCACAGGAGTTAATGCACCTGCAGGTTATTATGATAAAGAATTATTTGATAAAGCAGGAGTTGAGTATCCAACTGCAGATGATACTTGGCAAGATCGAGCAGAAAAGCTTGAGAAAGTTCATGATGAATTAGGAATTTTTGGAGCTGCAACACCAACAGCTCAACAAGATGCTACTGGTTTTACAGTTTATTTAAGACAGCATGGAGCAGAGTTTTTTGCTGAAGATGGAAAAGGTTTAGGATATGAAGATGATCAGTTATTTGTAGACTTTATGAAGATGGATTTAGATCTTATTGAATCAGGTGCTGTACAGAATCCATCACAGAGACAGGAATCCGCCCGTGCAATTGAAGAAGATTTAGTTACTAAACAGAAGGCTGCAGCTGCAACAAACTTCTGGAGTAATCAGCTTAGTGCAATATCAACTGGTGCTGGTAAAATGCTAACTCCATTCCTTTATCCTAAAGCTGAAGATCAAGTTCAAGAAGGTAGATTCTTAAAACCAGCTATGTTACTTACAGTAAGTAAGAATACAAAACATCCAGAAGAAGTAATGAAATTTCTTAATTTCTGGTTCCATAATACTGAAGCTGGTAAAGTATTAGGGACAGGTAGAGGAACTCCAGTTGAAAGTAAAGTGAAAGCAGCAGTGAAAGCAGAAGCAGATAAATATGATAAAGCAGTATTTGACTTTGTTGATAAAGCAGCTAAAAACTCTGGTTCTGTACTTCCTCCACAACCACCTGCATATCAGGAAGTAGTTAAGGCTTATGAAGAAGTCTATTGGAAAGTTATTTATAAGCAAATTACGCCAGAAGAGGGAGCAAAAGAATTTAGAAGGAAAGCAACTGATATTTTAGAGTAACATGTAATAGTAGTAATCTATTTCATAAGCTAGTGAACTTTATGCTCACTAGCTTATGATTTGATTAATTATTTAAGGAGGGAAAAGAGTTGAAGAGTAAATTTGAGGCATTAGATAGTGTTACCAGTTTAGATGGTAAGATTAATAGTAAAAAGTGGTGGAAACAGAATCTAATAGGTTATACTTTTATTTCACCATGGCTGATTGGTTTTTTAGCTTTTATATTATATCCTGTGTTGAGTTCATTATATTATTCTTTTACTGAGTATAATATAGTTGGTGATCCTAGTTGGGTTGGGCTCAAAAATTATATAGAAATCTTCACATCAGATCAAAAGTTTTGGTTATCTCTTAAAGTTACTTTCTTTTATGTGATTTTTGCTGTTCCACTAAGACTTACTTGTGCTTTGGCTTTAGCTATGGTATTTAGAAAAGAGAGACCAATGACTAATTTTTATCGAGCTGCCTATTATATTCCTTCGATCTTAGGAGGTAGTGTAGCAATATCTGTAGTATGGAGACAGTTATTTGCCTCTGATGGAGCTTTCAATGATATATTAATCTCATTAGGGTTAATGAGTGAACGCATCTCCTGGATAGGACATCCAGATGCTGCTATCTGGACGTTAATTGTTTTGGCAGCATGGCAGTTTGGTTCACCAATGATTATCTTTTTGGCTGGGTTAAAGCAGATTCCTAAGGATCTATATGATGCAGCTAAAATTGATGGAGCTAATAAATGGCAACAGTTTTGTAAAGTGACATTACCTTTATTGACTCCAGTTATATTCTTCAATCTGCTGATGCAAATGGTTAAAATGTTTATGGTATTTACTCAAGCTTATGTTATTACTCAAGGTGGACCTTTAAATAAAACATTAGTATATGCAATGTATATCTTTAGGAAAGGTATTAGTTACGGTCATTTAGGATATGGTTCTGCTTTAGCATGGATAATATTAGTTATATTAACTATTGCTACAATTATTATCTTTAAAACATCTAATAAATGGGTTTATTATCAATCGAAAGGGGAATAAAGTGATGCAACTTTCTTTTAGTCAAAAAAAGAAGTTAAAAGCTATATTATTTCAGTTATTTGTTGGTTTATTCTGTTTTGCAATGATGTATCCTCTTATCTGGATGTTGGCTGGTTCATTGAAAGGACCAGGAAATGCATTAAGTGCGACATTGATTCCTGATAAGGTACATTTTAGTAATTACTTAGAAGGATGGAAAGGTTTTGGAGGGTATTCTTTTGCTACCTTCTTTAAAAATTCATTTTTCATCTCTGGTTTAGCTACAGCGGGCCAACTTCTTTTAGCATCTTTTTCTGCTTATGGTTTTACAAGAACTAAATTTGTGGGACAGAAAATTTGGTTTGCCATAATGATTGCTACTGTGTTGGTACCGATGCAAGTATTAAGAATTCCACAGTATATTATGTTTAATAATTGGGGCTGGGTAGGTTCATATTTACCTGTAATACTTCCTCAAATGCTTCCAGTACCATTCTTTACCTTCTTGATGGTGCAGTTCGTAAGAGGAATTCCTAAAGAGTTAGATGAAGCAGCTAAAATAGATGGATGTAGTAAGTTTGGTATATTCTTTAAGATTATATTACCTAATTTAAAACCAGTTTTGGTTACAGCAGGAATATTTAGATTTTATTGGTCATGGAATGACTTTATGACACCATTACTTTACTTACAGGATGTAGCTAAATATCCAGTATCCATAGCTTTAAAAATGTTCTCTGATCCGAATGCTGTTACTAATTGGGGCGCTATGTTTGCTATGACAGTATTATCAATTTTACCGACAATTATAATCTTTATCTTCTTACAGGATTATTTAGTCGAAGGTGTATCATCTTCTGGATTGAAAGGGTAGTAGCATTTTGAGTTTTAAAGTGAAAGATTAGAACTTTATAAATTATATAAGGAGGAGTAATTTATGTCCAAAGTTGGATTTGCAGTAGTAGGAGTCAGAAATTTTGCTGATAGTTATATTAGAAATATTAAGAGATTAGAACAGGAAGAGCTTATCAAGCTAACAGCTGTGGTTATCACAGATCAGATTAATAATGCTGACAAAGCAAGAGAGTTGAGAAATCAAGGAATAAAAGTTTTCAGTTCATATGATCAGCTACTTAAAAAAGGTAGTGGTTGTGTTGATGTAGTGGGACTTCCAGTTTCAATTCCTAGCCATGCAGAGATGGCTATTAAAGGAATGGAAGCCGGATATAATGTTTTGTTAGAGAAACCACCTGCTCCTACTGTAGAAGAGGTAGATCAAATCATTAAGACTGCACAAAAAACAGATAAATTCTGTTCAATTGGATTTCAATTTATTCATTCACATACAATTAGAAAATTAAAGAGATATATACTTGATGGTAAACTAGGAGAGATTAAGAATATAGCCTGTAAAGGTTTTTGGCCAAGATTTAAATCTTATTATAATCGTAATGAATGGGCAGGTAGAAGTATTTGTAATGGTAATGTAGTTTTAGACGGGCCAATGCATAATGCTTTTGCCCATTATTTAAACAACATGTTGTTTCTGACTGGTAAAGAGATGAATGATTCAGCTAAACCAAAGCGGGTTAGAGCAGAATTATATAGAGCTCATACTTATATAGAAGCTGATGATACTTCTTGTATGGAAGTAGAAACAGAGTCAGGGACTAAAGTGTATTTTTATGTAACACATGCTCCTAAAGAAAAACGTGATCCTTATATAGAAATTGTAGGTACTAAAGGAAGAGCATTTTGGCATTTTGATGAAACTACTAAAATCGTCTTAAATAGTGGAGAAGAAATAGAATTTGATAATGAAGGTATTAACCCTAAACTTGAAGTGTTTAGAATTGCTGCTAAGAAACATAAAAAAGATATTGAAGAACTTTATTCAACTCCAGACAATACAAGAAATTTTGTAGTAGCTATCAATGGTGCCTATGATTCTGCTAAGCGGATTAGATCTATTCCTGAAAGTTATGTAGAAGAGTTTGAAACAGAGAAGGGAGAATTTAAAACAGTTTTAGAGGATATAGATGATATTATGGACCAAGCTTTTCAAGAACGTAAATTATTATCTGATTTAGATGTAGAATGGACTACAAGAACTAACTGGTTTAATGTAGAAGATTATAATAGATTTAATCCTTTTAGTTAATCTAGATGGTTTGGAGGAGATGATTAAAGTGAATAAGTTTAATTATAATTCTTTGGAAGATTTAAAAAAAGATATAACTAAATTTAAGCTGGATATACCAGTAAATGAAGAGTTAGATTCTTTAAAAGAGAGTGTGACTTTAAATGCTACTTCTGTACTATCCAATAGATTAGCTATTCACCCTATGGAAGGTTCTGATGCCAACCAAGATGGAACTCCTAGTGAACTGACTAAGAGGCGATATAAAAGGTTTGCTAGAGGTGGAGCAGGATTGATTTGGTTTGAAGCAGTAGCTATTAATGATCAAGGTAGAGCAAATAAACATCAGCTTTTTATTAATGAAACTACAGTTGAATCTTTTTCTGATTTAGTACAGATAACTAGAGAGGAAGCGCGAGAAAATCATTCATCAGAAGATTCTAATCCTTATTTAGTCTTACAATTGACCCATTCAGGTAGGTTTGGAGATAACAAAACTATTTTATTTCATGATAAGTATTTAGATAATATTACAGGCTCGGAAAACGATTGCCATATTTTATCTGATAGAGAAATAGAAAGATTAAAAGAAGATTATATAACAGCTGCTAAACTAGCTAAAGAAGCTGGTTTTGATGCAGTGGATATTAAGAGTTGTCATCGCTACTTATTATCTGAAATGTTAGCGGCTCATACTAGAGAAGGAAAATATGGTGGAAGTTATGAAAATAGAACTCGTTTTCTGAAAAATGTGATAAAAGAGATTAATAAAGAGGTAGATATAGATCTGTCAGTTAGACTGAATGTTTTTGATGCTATACCTTACCCTTATGGTTGGGCTACTGATGAAGAAGGGAATATGGATTTAGATGAGTCAAGACAGTTGGTAAGAGAATTATCAGAGTTAGGTGTTGATTTATTTAATGTTACAGCAAGTACTCCTTATCTTAAGCCTTATATGAATAGGCCTTATGACCAAGGAAGACAGCAACCTCCAGAGCATCCTTTACAGGGAGTCTATAGATTACTTTATTTGACTAAAATGATTCAACAAGAAATTAAGGATAGTGTAGTGGTAGGGACAGGTTTTAGCTGGTTAAGAGAGTTGGCCCCTTATATAGCTGCTGGAATGATAGAAAAAGGTTGGGCCAAAGTGATTGGTTTTGGACGTCAGGCTTTTGCTTATCCTGATTTTGCTCATGATATATTATTTGATAATAGTTTGGATCCAGAAAAAGTATGTATAACTTGTAGCAAATGTGCCGAATTGAAGGCAGCTAAGAAGAAATGTGGATGTGTTATTAGAGATCAGGAAGTATATTTGCCTTTCTATCAAGAGTTAATAGCTACTGATAAGAATGATTAAATAAGGAGGATTATAATGGAAATTGCTGCTGTTACTGATGAAATTAGCTTAGATTTAGAAGAGGCTTTTAAAGTTGGCACAGAGTTAGGAATTAATAAGTTTGAATTAAGAAGGTTATGGAGTAAAGATAAGAGAGTTCCTAATCTAACTGAGGAAGAAATAAGTAAGTTAGAAACACTAATTGATAAATATAATGTTGACATTACTGCTTTATCACCTGGAATTTTCAAAGTACCACTATCTGACCCTAAGATTGAATATCATAGAGAAGAATTATTAGAAGATACTTTTCAATTAGGTAATCGTTTAGGAGTAAATAAGATTATTATTTTTGGAATCAGAAGAGCTGAAAGTGATCAACCAGAAGATATAAATCAAGTGATTAAATATATGAATGATTTAGTGACTAAAGCTGAGGAAGAGGACTTTGAGATCTGGTTAGAAAATGAACCAGGCTGGTGGGCAGATACAGCAGAAAATACTCGTTATATTTTAGAAACAGTTGATAGTCCTAATTTTAAATTAAACTGGGACCCTGGAAATTCAATTCGAACAGCAGTTACTCCTTATCCTGATGAGTATGAAGTAATCAAGGATTATATTGGTAATGTCCATTTTAAAGATGCAGTAGTACTAAGTGATGGCTATAAATGTTGTACAGCTGATATAGGAGATGTAAATTGGGAAGGGCAGATTAAAGCTTTATATGAGGATGACTATCAAGGGATTATAACAATTGAAACTCATTGTAGACCCTTGATTGAAAAAGCAAGAATTGATTATAAAATTTTGAATGATTTAATAAGTAAAAATTAAGATTGATAAAGACTGATTATTAATTCAGCTTGAAAGTGAGGGAAATATATGACTGATAAAAAGTTACCGCTATTAGATAAGGATTTATTAAATAAAGAATTATTAGGAACTGAAGTGGCTGATTTCTCAGAAGAAATTTTAGAGTATCCAGAGAAGGTATTACAGATTGGTGAAGGTAACTTTCTAAGGGCTTTTGTAGACTGGATGTTTCATGAGATGAATAAGCAAGGAGTTTTTAAAGGAAAGTCGGTTATTGTTCAACCTATATCGCAAGGAAGAGTCAGTAATTTAAATCAACAGGATAGTTTATATACCCTTTATTTAAGAGGGATAGAAGATGGGAAAGAAGTAAATAAAAAAGAGATAATGACTTCATTAAGTAGAGGTTTAGAATCATATACTCAATGGGAAGAAGTATTGAAGTTAGCAGAGAATCCAGAGATTGAATTTGTTGTTTCTAATACAACAGAAGCAGGTATTGCTTACTCTGAAGATGATCAGTTAACTGATACCCCACCAGATTCTTACCCAGGAAAGTTAGCTGCTTATTTATACCGCCGCTTTAAGTATTTTGATGGTGATTATGATAAGGGGATGGTAATTGTACCAGTAGAGTTGATTGATCGTAATGGTGATAAACTCAAAGAGATCATTATTCAACTGGCTAAAGACTGGAACTTATCAGACGAATTTATAGACTGGATAAATAAAGCAAATCACTTCTTAAATACTTTGGTAGATAGGATAGTGACAGGTTATCCACATAATGAGATTGAAGAGTTAGAGACAGCATTAGGATATCATGACCAAAATCTAGATACAGGAGAGATCTTTCACCTGTGGATAATAGAAGGTGATAAGAAATTAAAAGAAAAGCTACCATTCCATAAAGCAGGTTTAAATGTTAAATGGGTTGATGATCTAACTCCTTATCGAACTAGAAAGGTAAGAATATTAAATGGAGCACATACATCTACAGTACCAGTCTCTTATTTAGCAGGTATTGATCTAGTAAGAGATGCAATGAATGATCAACTAGTAGGAGAGTTTATTAGGCAAGTGGTGTTTGAAGATATTATTCCTACTTTGGATTTTGATGAAGAAGAACTAGAAGGATTTGCTAATAAAATTTTTGAAAGATTTAAGAATCCTTATATAGATCATAAGTGGTTGGATATTTCTTTGAATTCCACTTCCAAATTTAAGACTAGAGTTTTACCATCGTTAGTTAAATATATTGAAGAGAATAATGAACTACCAATTAGACTAGTTTTTGCTTTAGCTGCCTTAATTGCTTTCTATCATGGGACAGAGATTAGAGATAATAAGTTAGTGGCTAATAGAGAAGGAGAAGAATATTTAATTCAAGATGATAAAGAAGTATTAGAGTTTTTCAGTGGTTTATGGAGTGACTATGAAGTGGGAGAATTTGAATTAGACGGATTAGTCAAGAGAGTATTGGCTAATCAAGAATTCTGGGAAAGAGACTTAAATGAGTTATCAGGATTAACAGCTAAAGTAACAGAGCATTTGGCCCAGATTCAAGAACAGGGGCTAGTTGATTCTTTAAAAGAAATATTATAACTAAAATTCTGATTAGGAGGTAAACCATGGCTTTTTTAGACGAGAACTATCTATTAGAGACTAGTACAGCTAAGAAACTTTATGAACAGGTCAAAAATCTACCAATAGTAGATGCTCATAATCACGGAGATGTGAAGGAAATATTAGAGAATGAAGGTTGGAATGATATTTGGGAAGTAGAAGCAGCTACAGATCATTATGTCTGGGAACTAATGAGAAAACGAGGAGTACCAGAAGAAAAAATAACTGGTAACGCCTCTAATAAAGAGAAATGGTTAGCCTTAGCCAAAGTATTTCCTCAATTTGCCGGTAATCCTACTTATGAATGGATTCATTTGGACTTAAAAAGAAGATTTGGTATTGAAGAGACTATCTCTGAACATACAGCAGAGATGATTTGGGAAGAGACTTTAGTTCAATTACAACAGGATAATATGAAACCGCAGCGACTTCTTAAAGATATGAATGTAAAAATTATGTGTACAACAGATGAACCATGGTCAAAGTTAAAAGCTCATAAACAGGCTCAAAGAGAGATAGAAGGAATCAGTATCTTACCTACTTGGCGTCCAGATAAGATTATGAATATAGAGCAAGAAATTTGGCAAGAATCAGTTGAGAAATTAGGTAATGCAACAGATGAAGAGATTACTACTTTTGAGGGCTTATTAGCTGCTTTACAGAAATCACATGACTACTTTGCGGAAATGGGATGTGTAGCCAGTGACCATGGGATTGTAGAACCTATTTCTTACCATGTAGAGTATGATAGAGCTAGTGCTATTTATAAAAAAGCTTTTAGTAGTCAACAATTGACTGCAGAAGATATTAAAGATTATAAAGCATTTATGCTAGTGAAGTTTGGAGAAATGAATGAGGCTAGTAATTGGGTAACTCAGCTACATATTGGTGCTGTTAGAGATTATCGAGATGGTTTGTATGAGATGTTAGGGGCAGACTCTGGTGGAGATATTTCTACTAGTAATATTGAGATTGCAGAGAATATTAGATACTTTGTAAATCAATTTGATGAAAGCTTAAAGATTGTACTTTATACTATGGAGTCAACTCACTGGTCTACAGTAGCAACTATTGCTCGTGCCTTTCCTAATATTAGTTTAGGAGCTCCTTGGTGGCTGACAGATAGTCCTTATGGTATGGAGGAGCAATTAAAGTATATGTCTACTGTAGATTTACTGGCTAATCATGCTGGTATGGTAACAGACTCTAGAAAATTAATGTCTTATAGCTCCAGAACGGAAATGTTTAGAAGAACTTTATGTAATGTAGTAGGAAAGATGGTTAACAAAGGACAGATACCTTATTCAGTAGCAACTGATTTAGTAGCTAATGTTAGTTATAATCGTCCTGCAAGTTTATTTTTTAATCAATAAGATAGCTTTAATTTATCAGATATGACTCTTTTAGGATTGATTATATAAATTCTAATTGGGAGGAATTTGGATGAGATATGCTATTATTGGGACAGGGTCAAGATCAGTTATGTATTATGAAGCACTAGTTGAGAATGAAGAGATTAGTAGCGAAAATGAGTTAGTAGCTTTAATGGATTTAAACCAAACTCGTATGGATTATGTTAACAAGACTTTAGAATTAGATTTGCCTACTTATAAGCCTTATCAGTTTGATGAAATGATTACTAATGAGAATATTGAAGGAGTTGTCGTCACTACTAAAGACTCTCATCATCACGAATATATTATTAAAGGATTAAAAGAAGGATTAAAAGTAATTACTGAAAAGCCAATGACAACTAATGAAGAGAAGTGTCAAGAGATAATGGATACAATAGAAGAGACAGGTAATGATTTAACAGTCACTTTTAATTATCGTTATTCTCCTTATCGTTCTAAGATTAAAGAGTTAATACAGGATGGAGTAATTGGAGATATAACACTTGTAGAATTTCATTGGTATCTTGATACTACTCATGGAGCAGATTACTATCGTCGATGGCATGGAGAAAAGAGAAATTCAGGTTCTTTATGGGTGCATAAAGCGACACATCATTTTGATTTAGTAAATTGGTGGTTAGATGCTGATCCGCAAGAAGTTTTTGCCTTTGGGGAACAGAGATTTTATAAACCTGAAACTTATCAATATCGTTTAAGGTGTAAGACATGTGATATAGCAGATGAGTGTGGTTTTTATTTAGATATGAGTTCTTCAGACAAACTTACTGGACTTTATCTTGTAGCAGAAGAAGAAGATGGTTATTTCCGTGATAGATGTGTCTTCTCGCCAGAGATTAATATTTGGGATACAAGAGCCTTGACAGTAAAATACGATAATTCTGCTTTATTAAGTTATTCATTAAATAATTATGCTCCTTATGAGGGATATAAAGTTGCTTTTGTAGGAACAGAAGGGCGAATTGAACAGGATGTTGTTGAAGCCTCATATATTAGTGGGCATGATGGTAAGTTGGAGAGAAGAACACCAGATAATAATATTCATTTAGAAGTATTTCCTCTCTTTGATGAATCCTATGAGGTAGATGTTGAGGTAGAAGAAGGTGGTCATGGTGGAGGAGATATTAGATTGCTTAAAGATATCTTCCTTGCTGATAATGAAGACGATCCACTTGGCAGACAGGCTGGTGGAAGAGATGGGGCAATGTCTATCTTAACTGGAATTGCAGCTAGAAGATCTATTGAGAAAGAGAAAGCAACTAAGATTGATGAGTTAGTTAAATTTTAATAGGTAATTATTTAATGCTATTTGCAAAGGAGAATAAAGATGAAAGCTAACTTATTAAAAATAAATCCTAAGGATAATATTGGAATCAGCTTAAGTAAGATTAATAATGAGGAAACTATTAATTTAGATACCTTTGAATTCAAGGCTCAAGATGATATACCTGTAGGACATAAAATAGCCTTAGCAGATATAAAGCAGGGGGCTGAGATAATTAGATATGGCTCTCCTATTGGAATTGCAACTGAAGATATTGAACAGGGAGATTGGGTTCATACGCATAATCTAAAGACTGGTTTAGAAGGAAAATTGGATTATGAGTATAATCCCCAAGATAAAAGTTTAGTAGAGATAGATAATAATTCTGTTCCTCACTTTTTAGGTTATAAGCGGACTAATGGTAAAGTTGGAATTAGAAATGAAGTTTGGATTATTAATACAGTAGGTTGTATCAATCAACCTGTGGAAAAATTGACTTCTTTAGCAGAAGATAAGTATAGTACTGAAATAGAAGTAGGGAGGATTGATGGAATACATTCTTTTACCCATCCTTATGGTTGTTCTCAGTTGGGAGATGATTTAGAGAATACACAACAAATTTTAGCTGGTTTAGTAAACCATCCTAATGCTGCTGGGGTATTGGTGGTAGGTTTAGGTTGTGAAAATAATTTAATTAGTGATTTTAAAGAATTTATTGGTAATTATAATGAAGATCGAGTTAGATTTATGAATTTTCAAGATGTTGAAGATGAAATGAAGACAGGAATGGATTTAATAGATGAATTAGTAGAGTATGCTAAAGATTTTGCACCAATAGAAATTCCAGTTTCAAAATTAAAGATTGGTTTAAAATGTGGTGGGTCAGATAGTTTTTCTGGGATTACAGCCAATCCTTTAGTGGGGAGAATATCTGATAGATTAGTGGCTTGTGGTGGAACTACAATTCTTACCGAAGTCCCAGAGATGTTTGGAGCAGAGACAATCTTAATGAATCGAGCTCAGGATGAGGATACTTTTAATAAAGTGGTGGATTTAATTAACGGGTTTAAAGACTATTTCTTGGCCAATGGTCAAGAAATATATGAAAATCCTTCGCCAGGTAATAAGAAAGGAGGAATTACTACTTTAGAAGAAAAGTCGCTAGGATGTACCCAAAAAGGTGGTACAGGGTTAGTAAGAGATGTCTTCTTTTATGGTGAAGAGGTAACAGAAGAAGGATTGAACTTATTAGAGAGTCCAGGTAATGATATTGTAGCTACTACTGCTTTGGCTGCAGCAGGAGCTCATTTAACTCTGTTTACTACTGGTCGAGGTACGCCATTAGGCAGTCCAGTTCCAACAGTAAAGATATCGACTAATAGTGATCTATATCAAAAAAAGAAGAACTGGATTGATTATAATGCGGGCCAACTAATAGAAGGAATTGGAATAGATGAATTAGCAGATCAATTCTTTGATTATATAATCGATGTGGCATCGAAACAAAAGAAGACCAAAAATGAAGAAAATGATTATCGAGAGATTGCAATATTTAAAACTGGTGTTACTTTATAAAACAAAAAATCATGAGTATATTAATAGGTTTCTCAATCATTTAGGAGTGGTAGAGATGAGGAAACAACCTTCAAATTTAGTTAAATCAGTTGATCGATCTATTAATATTTTAGAAGAATTGGCTAAATATGAAGAAGGATTAGGAGTGACTGAGCTAGGAAATAGATTAGATATTCATAAGAGTTCAGTCCATAGATTATTATCGACATTAGTTTATAAAGGGTTGGTTGAGAAGGATAAAAAGAACAACAATTATAAATTAGGATTAAAGATTTTTGAATTAGGAAGTAAGATATTTAATGACTTTAAAATTAGCGAATATACTAAATCTTATCTTAAAAAATTAGTCAAAATCAGTGGGGAACGAGTCAATTTAGTTATTCCAGATAAAGATGAAATTGTTTATATTGATAAAAGAGAAGATTCTAAAAATATTAAAATCAATTTACCAATCGGTCATAGAAGTCCTATGCATTGTACAGCAGCAGGCAAGGCAATACTGGCTAATTTATCCCAAGATAAAATAAAAGATATAATTAAATCAAACTTGATTAAATTCACTAGTAATACAATTACAGAAGTACAAGATCTTATAAATGAATTAGATCTGATTAAGGCCAGAAATTATGCTATAGATGATTCAGAATATAAATCAGAAATTCGTTGTGTAGCTACTCCAATTTTTAATTATAGAGATGAGGTTATAGCAGCAATCAGTATTTGTGGGCCAAAGAGCAGAATGACTCATGAAAAAATATCTGATTTAAGAGAAACCATGGTGGATATAGGAAGAGAAATCTCTTGTCGTTTGGGTTATAGAGCTAATAAAAACTCAGTTTCTTTAATTTAAGGAGTGAAAAGGATGCTAGAAGTGGTAACTTTAGGTGAGACTATGGCACTAATGAACCCTGAGCAGAAGGGGAAATTAAAATATATTTATGATTATAAGAAACAATTAGGTGGAGCAGAGAGTAATTTTGCTATTGGCTTAAGTAGGTTAGGTCATCAGGCTGGTTGGATTAGTAAATTAGGCGCTGACCCTCATGGAGATTATATTAAATCTTTTATTCAAGGCGAAGGAGTTGATACCTCTCAGGTACAGCTGACTGAAAGTCATCCAACTGGTTTAATGTTCAAAGAAAGAAGAGAGATAGGAGAAAGTAATGTCTATTATTATCGGCATGGGTCAGCAGCTAGTAAAATGGAAGCTAAGGATTTAAGTGAAGAGTATATTTCTCAAGCAGAATATCTGCATCTGACAGGGATTACTCCAGCTTTAAGTGAATCCTGTTATCAAACTGTACTACAAGCAATTGAGATTGCTAAAGAAAATCAAGTTAAGATCTCCTTTGATCCTAATTTACGGCTAAAATTATGGTTTAGAGATAGAATGAAGAAAGTTATACTAGATTTAATGGGTAAAGCCGATATTGTATTACCAGGTATAGAAGAGGGAGAGGTTCTGTTAGGAACAGATGATCCAGCGGAGATTGCTAGAGAAATATTAGATTTAGGAGCAGAGATTGTAGTAGTAAAACTAGGGTCTGACGGGGCATTGGTGGCTGATGATAATAGTTTTAAAAAGGTTGTAGGTTATCCGGTAGATAATGTAGTTGATACTGTAGGAGCAGGAGATGGCTTTGCTGCTGGCTTTATTGCTGGACAATTAAAAGGCTATGATCTAAAAGAGTCTACTGAGTTAGCTAATGCAGTAGGTGCTTATGCTGTTACTGTACGTGGTGATGTAGAAGGATTACCGACTATGGAAGAAATTAAAATATTTACTGAAGAAAAAGAAGTAATTAATAGGTAGTAGGAGGCTAAATAAATGAATAAAGTCCAGACTTTAGAGAAGATTACTGAAAGCGGAGTTGTGGCAGTTCTAAGAGGTACTAAGTTAGAACAGATGATTAAAATTGTTGAGGCTCTACAAGCAGGAGGAATTAAAGCTTTTGAGATTACTTTAGATAATCCAGATGCTTTAGAAATGATAGCAGAATTATCAGCTGAATTAGAAGAGACTGATGCACTTGTAGGAGCTGGTACAGTATTAGATGGAGAAACAGCCAGATCTGCTATTTTAGCTGGAGCAGAATTTGTTTTTGGCCCGACTTTAAATCAGGAAATGATTGAGGTTTGTAAGCGATATGGTAAGGTGGTTATTCCAGGAGTACTAACTCCAACTGAAATTATTAATGCTTATCAGGCTGGGGCAGATTTAGTGAAATTATTTCCAGCTGGAACTATGGGATCAAGGTATATTAAGAGTGTTAAAGGCCCTTTAGGCCATGTCCCAATAATGCCTACAGGAGGAGTTAATTTAGATAATGTAGCTGATTTTATTGAAGCAGGAGTAGAGGCTGTAGGGGCAGGTAGTGCTTTACTTGATAAAGAAGCTATTGCGAAAGAAGAGTATCAAGTCTTAACAGAAAAGGCTGAAAACTTTATTCAGATTATAGAAGAAACTCGTGAGAGAATTAAACATTAAAGGTATAGGAGAGATAACATGGATAAGAATGATTTTAGAGAAGATTTTGAAGTTTCTAGACCTTCCTTTCCAGATAGAAATTATAATTTAAAAGATTTTGGAGGAAGTGAAGGTGGAGAAGATTTAAATACTGAGGTATTCAAAAAAGCAATAAATGCCTGTTCTAAAGCAGGTGGAGGAACAATTACTGTTCCAGAAGGAGTCTGGCTTACTGGTCCTATTCATCTAAAAAGTAATATTCATCTTAAATTAGAAGAAGGGGCTATAGTTCGATTTAGTGATCAATTTGATTATTATCTACCAGTTGTTTTTACGCGTTGGGAAGGAAATGAATGTTATAACTATTCTCCACTTATTTATGCACCAGATTGTAAGAATGTTGCTATAACTGGAAAAGGTAGATTAGAAGGTAATGGCCAGGCTTGGTGGTCATGGAAACAGACCCAGCATAATGCTGCTGAAGAACTTTATAATGCTGAATATAATGGCATTCCAGTAGAAGAAAGAGTTTTTGGAAGAGAAGAAGGTTTAAGGCCACAATTTATCCAGCCAATAAACAGCCAAAATATTCTGGTAGAAGGTATTACTATTAAAGATGGGCCAATGTGGACTATACATCCTGTTTATTGTGAAAATATGATTATTAGAGATGTTAAAATTAAGACTACCGGTCCTAATACCGATGGGATAAATCCTGATTCATGTAAAAATATATTAATTGAAGATTGTGATTTTAAAACAGGAGATGACTGTATAGCAATTAAATCAGGGATAAATGAAGATGGTCGACGAGTTAATAGACCATGTGAAAATTTATTAATTAGAAATTGTAAAGCAAAGGAAGGACATGGAGGAGTAGTTATTGGCAGTGAGATGTCAGGTGGAGTGCGAAATGTTTATGTTCATGATTGTACCTTTAACGGTGGAGATAGAGGAATAAGAATCAAGTCCATGCGAGGCAGAGGAGGATATGTAGAAAATATTTTCTGTGATAATATAACAATCTCTAATATTCGCAAACAGGCTATAGTAGTAAATATGTATTATCAATCTACTACAATCCCTCCTAAAACTGAGCTGCCACCTGACTGTCAAAATATTAAATTGACAAATATTAAGTGTAATAATGTTAATTTAGGAGTTGGATTATATGGTTTGCCAGAGAAATCACTGGATAACATTATATTAGAGAAGATAGATATTACTGGCAAACAGGGCTTAATAGCTAAAGATATAAATGAACTTACCTTAAATAATATAAATGTTGACACACAAGAGAAAGCAATATTAGATATTTCTAATGTAAGTAATCTTAATATGCAAGATAGTAGTTATTATTAGTCTAGGGATTAGTTAGGGGTGAGAAAGTGAAGAAATCTGAAATTAAATTTAATGATATTACAATAGATACTTATTCACTTAATACAGTAGTGGTAGGTTCTGGAGCAGCTGGTTTTAATGCTGCTGACCGGCTTTATACTCTTGGTCAAGAAGATATTGCTATTGTAACAGAAGGGATGAATATGGGCACTTCAAGAAATACTGGTTCAGATAAACAGACGTATTATAAGTTAACTTTAGCTGGAGAAGAGTCAGATTCAGTTTATAAAATGGCTAGAACTCTCTACAATGGAGGCAGTATGGATGGAGATCTTGCTTTAGTCGAAGCAGCTTTATCTACTCAATCCTTCTATCATTTAGTTGATATTGGTGTTCCTTTTCCTCATAATCAATTTGGTGAGTATATAGGATACAAGACTGATCATGATCCTCGCCAACGAGCAACATCAGCCGGCCCTTTAACCTCTAAATATATGACTGAAAAATTAGAAAGGCAAGTAATGCAGAAGGATATTCCTATCTTTGCTGGCTATCAAGTAATTGGTATTTTGACTGATAAAGACAAAAGTAGAACTGTTGGTTTATTAACTTTAAATCTAAATAATTTAGAAGATAAAAATGAAAGATATGTATTATTTAATTGTACTAATATTATTTATGCTACTGGTGCTCCAGCAGGAATGTATGAGACTTCTGTCTATCCTAAAAGCCAGACAGGAGCAACTGGTTTGGCTCTGGAAGCAGGAGCAATAGGGAAAAATTTAACTGAATGGCAGTATGGGATTGCATCAATTAAATTTCGCTGGAATTTATCTGGAACCTATCAGCAGGTGTTACCTCGTTATATTTCAACTGATCAAGATGGTAATGATGAACAAGAATTTTTAAAGGAGTATTTTGAAGATCCAGGTAAGATGCTAGATGCTATATTTTTAAAAGGTTATCAGTGGCCTTTTGATCCAAAAAAAGTTAATGATTATAGTTCTTCTCTAATTGATCTTCTTGTCTATAATGAAACTGTAATTAAAGGAAGACGAGTCTGGCTTGATTTTACTCAAAATTCAAGTTGGGCCAGTAATCAAGATGGACAACTAGATTTTTCACTATTAGGATCAGATAGTTATGATTATTTGAAGAACTCTAATGCTTTATTTGGTACTCCAATTGAAAGGTTGGCCCAGATGAACCAACCTGCTATTGAGTTATATCAAGATAATGGAATTGATATAACTCAAGGATACTTAGAGATTGCTGTCTGTGCTCAGCATAATAATGGTGGACTCCATGGTAATCTATGGTGGGAGAGTAATCTGGCTCACTTCTTTCCAGTTGGTGAAGTAAATGGCAGTCATGGAGTATATAGACCAGGCGGAAGTGCTTTAAATTCAGGCCAAGTAGGAAGTACTAGAGCAGCTCAATTCATTGTAAATCGTTATCAGGAACAGCCTATATCTATAGAAGACTTTCTTAAGACTACTAGAGATCAGATTAAAGATAAATTAGAGTTAGGAACAGAATTTACTAAAAATAGAGCATCAGATAGTACTGTATTAGATATTAAACAAGAAATTGGAGAGCGAATGACTAGAAATGGAGCTCATATTCGTTCTCTTAAATCAGCTAAAAAAGGGGCTACAGAAGCTAAAAATCAATTAAAGTCGCTAGTAACAGAGACTAAACTCTCCTCAATTAAAGAATTAGGATCTGCTTTTCAGAACTATGATCTATTAATTACTCAATATGTATACCTTTCAGCTATGAGAGATTATATAGAACAAGATGGTAAAAGTCGTGGCTCTTATTTAGTTTATGATCAAGAAGGAGATTTGCCAATAGATAATCTAGCTGAAAAGTTTCGATTTAGTCTAGATAATTCAGATTTAGATCAGGAGATTCAGAGAGTTGTCTATCAGGGTGGAGATTGTGATTTCTACTGGGAGCAAGTCAAAGATATTCCAACTGATGATAGTTGGTTTGAAAATATCTGGAATAAGTATCTGAATGATGAGGTCATTAAGTAGATTGATCTATTTTGTTCTGTATTTGGTACATAGTTGAGGAGGATTAGAAGTGAAGATCTTTCTGTTTATATTATTTAATAATATAGCTCCAATCTTTTTAATTATTTCTTTAGGATATTTATTGTCAAAGAAGTTTAATTTAGATATAGATTCTCTTAGTAAGTTAAACTTTTATGTTTTTGTACCTGCCTTAACACTTGTTAAGATATATGAAACAGAGATAGATACTGATTTATTAAAGGTTATTCTATATGCAGTAATCTTTTTAGGAGTTTTAATGGCAGTAAGTAGTTTCATTGCTAGACTCAAAGGCTATAGTATGTCACAGACTAATGCAGTTAAAAATTCAGTTATGTTTTATAATTCGGGCAATTTTGCTTTACCATTAATTACATTAGTATTTGCTGATTCTTCCCATTCATCCTACGCAGTATCAATTCAGATTATGGTCTTATTAGTCCAGAGTTTATTTACTAATACTCTTGGCTTTTATAATGCAGGACGAGGTCAGATGCATTATAAAGAGACAATTAAAAAGATTTTATGTATGCCCCCTGCTTATGCAATTTTAGTAGCAGTAATATTAAAGTCTATTCCCTATGATTTTACTCAATTCTTTCTATGGCCAGCAGTTAATTATATGAAGAATGGTTTAGTTCCTGTAGCGTTGTTAGCTCTAGGGGTTCAGTTGTCTTTAACTAAATATGATTTTAAAAATTTAGATGTCTATTTAACAACTTTAGTTAGGTTAATAGGTGGGCCAATCTTAGCTTATCTGCTAATCTTAGTCTTGGGGATTGATGGTGTAATGGCTCAAGTATTACTTATTTCTTCTTCAGTTCCTTCAGCTGTAAGTACCGCTTTAATTGCGGTAGAGTTTGATAACGAACCAGATTTTGCCTCTCAAGTAGTATTAACGACTACATTATTAAGTGCTTTTACCTTAACTGGTGTAATATTCATTTCCCAACATATATTTTAAATTTTATGAGGAGGTGATAATTTGTAGCTAAGATGCTGCTGATAGGACTTGTAAAAATATTACAAGGGGGGGCTTTTTGATGAAGAGAGGTAAGTTGTTTTCAGTACCTTTGCTGGCTTTGGTATTGCTATTTTCAGTGATGTCATTTACAGTTTTGGCTGAGGATCAACTGATTGAGATTTCAAGTGATTGGCAGGGAAGTATCTTCGGTAATATTGGTGGTCAGAATAAGATAACTAGAGAAAACTTTGAGATTACAGAAGATGGTGCTGGACGTGTAAAGTTAAGAAGTTCTAATAGCAGAGGTAAGATTGAAAGCAAGTCAGAAGGAATAGCTTATTACTTTAAAGAAGTACCTGCTGATGCTAACTTTGAATTGATGGCAACAGCTAAAGTTGAATCTTTTGCTATGAACAATCAAGTATCTTTTGGTTTAATGCTGCGTGATAAGGTACTTTATAATGAAAGTAATAAGCAGGATATTGGTTATGCTTTAGCAGTTGGCCCGCTTGATATTAAGAAGAATACTCCTAAAATAGGCTTTTATAGAACAGCAGAAGGTCAAACAAAGTTAGGTAAATTAATAAATGATGCTATACCTAGCTCAGGTAGTATTTATGAGATAAGTATCAAAAAATCTGGTGATATATATGTATTAAAGTTTGGTAATGAAGAGCCTATGATAATTAATAATTTTGATGGCTTTACAACTGGTAGATTATTTGCAGGTCTTTATACAGCCAGAAATACAACAGTAACTTTTAGTGATATTAATATTAGTATAGACCAGAGAAAAGTAGAGAATTTACAAGTAGATGAAAGTAAGATGAAGACTGAATATTTAGTAGGTCAAAGTTTAGATTTAACTGATTTAAAAGTAACAGCAGCCTATTCTGATGGTAGTAAGGAAGTTCTTTCACAGGACGATTATATTGTAACTGGATTTGATAGTAGTGAATCAGGAACCAACGAAATTAAAGTAAATTATAATGGAGCAACTACAACTACTGATTTAACAATAAATTCTTTAGCTTATACAGATTTGAAAATAAAATATTTTCCTGCAAAAACTGATTATTATAAAGGTGATACTTTTGATCCTGAAGGATTAAGTATACTAGCTGAATATAATAATGGATATAAAGTAGAAGAACTTACAGATAAGGAATATAAATTTTATGTTGATGGAAAAGGAGTTGACGAAACAGGTTATAAATTCAATACTAAAGGAGATAAGACAGTTACTGTAACTTCAATCAAAAACCCTAAAGTTAATACTACTTTTGATGTTAATGTTAAAGATGCTAAAATTACTGGATTAGAAATTAGTAAATTACCAGAAACAAGATTGTATTTTATTAATGATGAATTAGATCTTGATGGTATGACTATTTATGCTAAGTATGATGATGGAAATAAAATAAGACTTATGAAAGATCAATACTCAGTATCTTCTCTTGATACTGCAAATCCTGGAAAAAAAGAAGTTGTTATTTCACATAAAGGAAAGAAATCATCATTAGAACTAACTGTTAAAGAAAGAGAATTAACTGGTATTAAAGTAACTAATTATCCAGATACAACATTGCATATTGGAGAAGAGTTTGAAGAGACAGGATTAGAAGTATCCAAAGTATATGATAATTTAGATAAAGAAAGATTATCTGAAAATAATTATCAACTTGATACATCTGAATTAGATAATACCAAGGTTGGAACTTACCCTATCAAAGTTATTCCTACAAATAATAATATTAAACCTACTATATTTGAAGTAACTGTCAGAGAAAAAGAAGACTATAAGTGGAATGTTACAAGATTTGGTCAATCAGCAAGTGAATCGGATAATTTCATAAAGATAAAAGAAGATGATACTATTGAGATTGCTTCTATAAATGGCGGTGGTAAAGTTGCAACTGATCATGACGGTATAAGTTTTTATTATACAGAAATTGATGCTGAGAAAGATAATTTTGTATTATCAGCTGCTGTTAAAGTAATTGAATATGCAAAGACTCCACATGATGGTCAAGAATCATTTGGTATTATGGCTAGAGATGCCATCGGAGAATTTGGTGATACTAGTGTATTTGCCTCTAATATTGTAGGGGTAGGTGGTTTTAGTGGAGGAACTAAAGACCCTATTGGAACGCAACTTTTCATGAGAACAGGTGTAAAAGCATCTAATGGAAAAGGAAGTAATGGCTATCAAGGTACTATGATTAAGAAAGAAAGACCTAAAACAAGTAATACCTATCCTGTCCAGGAATATAGATTAACACTTGAAAAAATAAATAGTGGTTACATTGGAAGATTAAATAATGATAAAAAAGCAGTAGTATTTAAGCCTGATCTACTAAATGTTCAAGATTCAAAGATATACGTAGGTTTCTTTGCTGCTCGTGTTGGACATATTGAAGTAAGTAATATAGATTTCAATGTTTCTGCAGCCAAAACTGATGCTCCACAGATAAAGCCTTCTAAAGAACCTATCAAACCTAATTTGAAATTCTTATCTTTAGACAAAACTTCAAAATCTGATTATAGAATCTTAATAGAGTCTAATGTTAACGGCACAGCTACTATTAAACAAGGACAACAGATAACAGTTCGCAACAAAGTAGTTAAGGCTGATAAAAAGCTTTCAATCCCTACAAAAATTAATAAAAACAGTAAAACTAACTTTAGTGTTATATTCTTACCAGATGATACACAACACCTAACTTCTTATGATAAATTAGTTAAGAACTTTACTGTTGAAATGAAGACTTATAGGAAGAATAATGATATTTATGTTTCACCAACTGGTACAAGTCAGGGATCAGGAACAAAAGGTAATCCTCTTGATTTAGATACTGCAATCTCATTTGTACGTGAAGGTCAAAAGATAATAGTGCTTGATGGCAGATATGCACGTAATTCAAAACTTGAGATTAAGAAATATAATGATGGTACTGCTGAAACCAAAAAGCATCTTGTGGCAGCACCAGATGCAGATCCAGTTATAGACTTTGCTAAGAAGTCTAAAGGTGTTATTTTAAGTGGTGATTACTGGCATGTAAAAGGTATAGACTTTACTGGTTCAGCCCCGAATACAAAAGGGTTTGTTGTAGGTGGAAATCACAATATTATTGAAGAATGTAGATTTTATGAAAATGGGGACACAGGTCTACAGATAAGCCGGACAGATACATCTGAAACTGACAAATCTAAATGGCCTTCCTATAATCTTATTCTCAATTGCACGTCATTTGATAATCGTGATCCATCTGACAATAATGGTGATGGTTTTGCTGCAAAACTTACGTCAGGTGTAGGTAATGTATTTAAAGGATGTATTGCTCACAATAATATTGATGATGGTTGGGATCTGTATACCAAAGTAGGAACTGGTGCTATAGGTTCTGTTACTATAGAAGATTCTATTGCCTATAATAATGGCACTTTAACTGATGGTACAGTTGGGAATGGTGATAAGAATGGATTTAAGCTTGGTGGAGAAGGAGTTCACGTACCTCATATTGTCAAAAATAGTGTAGCCTTTGGTAACGGTGCTGTTGGTTTTACAAGTAATAGCAACCCAGGTGTAACTGTTGTTAATAGTATTGGATTTAATAATAAGAGAGGCAACTTAGACTTCACAACTTATGAAGGAATAACTCCTGATTTTGAGATTAATGAATTTATTTCATTTAACACAAAGGATATACCAGCAGATAATTATCCAGAAGATCTGAGGTCGAATAAGAACTTTATGTTTAATGGTTCTGTTTCTAAGAATAAAGCAGGTATAGAACTTACAGAAGACAATTTTGTGAGCTTAGAACCTAAAACTCCAATTCAAAGAGATGAAGAAGGTAATATACTTTGGGGTGATTTTCTTAGATTTATTGCACCAAATAAATTAAATAGAGAAGGCTCAATTACTACAGAATATAAAGTCTATACAGTAAAAGCTGGAGATAGCTTAAGTCAAATTGCTATTGACTATGGTCTATGGTGGCCTGAATTAGTTAAATTAAATCAGATAGAAACTCCTGATTTAATTTATCCAGGAGATAAGATTAAGATTCCTATAGATTAATTTATTATTAAATTAGGATTTATTTAATGAGTAAAAAGGAGTACCTTTAATCGGTGCTCCTTTCTCTTATTATTTAAATATAATTTTTAGGTAGGTGAAATGAAATTTTATTTAGTTAAATAGGGGGGATATAGATGCATTTTAATCTAGATCAATATTTTCAGGAATTATATCAAAGTAATACACCTGAATATAGTTTTAATTGTCAAGATAAAGTTGAATGGTCTCAGTGGCGAACTGAACTTAGAGAAGTAATTATTCAGGACTTAGGTGGAATTTCAGTTAAGGATACTGCTCTTAATGTAGAATTAGTTGAAGAAAAAGAGTATGGTTTATATAGACAACAACAAGTTATCTTTAATGTAGATAAATATTTAAAGACTTCAGCTTATGTATTAATACCAAAGAATAATAGAAACAAATACCCATCTATAGTAGCTTGTCATGGTCATGGATATGGTAATAAGGAACTTGTTGGATTAACTCCAGAAGGGGAAGAAAATAAAGGTGATTCAGGTTGTCATAATAATTTTGCTTTAGATTTAGTAAAACAAGGTTTTTTAGTTATTGCTCCTGAACTTATTGGTTTTGGAGATAGAAGATTAAAGAAGGATGAAGATAAAGCCCTAGAGGAATCTTCTTGTTATTCAAATGGCTACGTATCTGTTAATGTTTAATAAAACCCTGGCTGCTATGAGGATAATGGATATTAGGCGTAGTATTGATTATCTTTTTAACTAGAAATGAGGTTGATAAAGAAAGAATCGGGTTGTATGGGTTTTTCTGGCGGAGGGTTACCTGGATTCTTTTACTACTGCTTTTGATGACAGAATTTAAGGTAGCTGTAATAGCTGGTTATACTAATACTTTTAAGGATAGTATTATGTCTATAGAACATTGCATCGACAATTATATCCCAGGGATATTAAGACATGCTGAATTGGCTGATATTATTGGAATGATTGCTCCTAGACCGTTGTTGATTCAATCTGGAGAAGAAGATAATATTTTTCCTATTAAAGGAACATTAACTGCTTATGACCAGATAAATCAAATATATAAACTATTAGATAGTGAAGAGAAATTGGGTAAGGATATTCTTCCAGGAGGACATGAAGTTTCTGCAGATAAACCTAGTAGCTGGTTTAAGAAGTGGTTATAATGGATTAGTTAGAATAAATCACTACCTATTTAAAATAATTATTATTTATTATAAAATATAAAGGAGGAGGAATTATAATATGGGCCAACTTAAGGAACAGTTTCAGATTAATTTTGAACCAGAGGCTAAAGAAGAGGCAATTATTAAAGGAGAAGGTTATCGCTTTACAGTCTTGACTTCTCAGTTGATTAGGATAGAGTATGCTATTGATAATAACTTTGAGGATCAACCAAGTCAGACTTTTTGGTATCGCAATCAACCTGTACCTGAATTTCAGGTTACTGAGACAGAAGATAGGGTAGAGGTTGAGACTGAGGACTTAGTATTGACTTATATAACAAGCATGGAAGGGTTTTCATCAGAGTCATTACGAATTGAATTAAAGAAGTTAGATCAAGTCTGGCATTATGGAGATAAAAATAAAGATAATCTAGGTGGTACAGTTCGTACTTTAGATCAAGTTGATGGTCAGATAGAATTAGACCAAGGATTATTATCTAGATCTGGTTGGTCACTAGTAGATGATTCAGATAGTCTTGTCTTTAATCAAGATAGTTGGGTAGAGAGAAGAGAAACTAATTCTGAAAATA